>NZ_CABPSC010000002.1 GCF_902459585.1 Pandoraea nosoerga | reverse complement strand
GGCGCGTGCCGCGGCGCCTGCTTCGCGGCAGGCATCGTCGGCGTCGCCGGTGGCGTGCGCCGCGGCTGCGGAGCGCGCCGCGTCCGGATGTGCCCATACGCTGTTCGGATCGCCCAGGCGCGCGCGTCGCCACGTGGCGCGCGCGAACAACGCGAAGACGGCGGCGCAGGCGATCGCCACGAGATCCACGCCCGCGAGCACCCAGTCGCCGGCCGCCATCGTGCGCAGCAGGTTGTCCGGAGTGAAGAGGGCATCGACGGCGGGGATCGCGAGGCATGCGAGCGCCGTCGAGGCGAGCAGGCCGGTGGCGGCCACGGCGGGTGCGCACAGCGCCGCGAACGCGAGCGAGACGGCGAGCGTGCCGACGAAGACGGAAATCGAGGTCGTGCCCGGCGCGAGCACCGCGCCGACGAAGGCGACGGCGATACCCAGGCAGGTGCCGAGGAATACGCCGGCGGTCGCCTTGGCCATCCAGCGCAGGTTGGCCGGCTGAAGCGCCGCGTTGCGCTTGCGGCGCGACTCGAGCCACAGCAGGTTGCCGCTGTAGACGAGCACGGCGCCCATCAGTCCGAGGACGAAGTACACCCAACGCATGGCGTCGCCCGCGAAGTTGCCGAAGTGCGCGCCGTAAATCATGCTCAGCACGGCGTGGTTCGCATCGCGCACACCGGGGCTGTGCTGGCCGACGACGGCGCCGTCGTTCAGACGCAAGGCCACGGCGGCGAACACGCCGAGGGAATCGCCGGCCTCGCCGTAGACCTCGGCCACGGCATCGGGTTTGCCGTAGCGCGTCCATGCCACGGCCGTCGTTTCCATGTCGGGGGCCGCATGTTCGGCGCGCGCGAGCAGGGTTTTCAGATCGAGCGGGCTGCCTTCGACCGGGGCGACCTTCGCCGGCACCGATCCCGTAATCTGGGGAATCTGCGACATCAACCGGCTCTCGAACGTTACCGCGTTGAACGCCATCATCAACGGCAGGCTCAGGCAGAGCAGCGCGCCCGTGAGCGCGAACACGATATGGAACGGCAGGCTCAACACACCAATGGCGTTGTGCGCGTCCTGCCAGAACCGTTTGAGATTGCGTCCCGGGCGCAGTGCGAAGATGTCCCGCGTGAGGCGCGGCAGATGCACGATCACACCCGAGATCAGCGCCATGCCGTAGAACAGCGACACCACGCCCATCAGATACAGCCCGTAGTCCGGGATCGACAGCGAGTAGTGCAGCGCGTTGATAGTGCCCGACAGGCCGGGACGCGCATTGCCGACCGTGAGCGACGGCGCGTCGGCGCCGGCGCTCGGGTTCAGCCGCGCCTGCATCCACTCGCCGTTGGGCTGCTGCCAGTAGGCGAACGGCGTGGGCGAGTGGTTGGGCAGCACCACGCCCATCTGTTCGCGGGCAGCCGGGTACTGCTCGCGGACGAGTTCGGCGAGCCGCTCGGTCTGGGCAAGCGAGAGCGGCGCGTGACGCGTGGCCGGCTGTTCCCAGCGTTCGATCTCGTGATGGAAGACGGTCAGGGCGCCGCCGAGCATGGCGACGAACAGGGCGAAGCCGGCCACGATGCCGGCCCACGTATGAACGCTCAGGTATTGACGCAGGGTTTGCGCGCGCATCGGACGATCCTTACCAGACGGTGCGCGCTGCCAGGAGCGCGGCCCATGCGACGAGCGTGGTGGCGCCCAGGCCGACCCACGCGCGCATGGCGGTACGGCTCGCGTACACCACGGCGAACAGGCCGAGCCACACGAGCGGGAAGAGGGCGATGACGGGGATGACGGCCGTATGCCAGCCGGCGGGGGTGAGATAGGCCACGGCGCCGCACAGGGCGATCGCGGCGAGAAACCCCAGCACGAGGCCTGCGATGGTCCTACTCCACATGGGCGTCTCCGCGCAGCCAGTGCCATCCGCCAGCGGCGTAAGGCCAGAACAGGAATCCGAAGCACAGCGACGCGATCGCGGCGGCGATGCCGGCCGACGGCCCGGCCGCGAGCCACCAGCACGCCAGGCAGGCGAGGGCCGCGGCGAGCGAGAGGCCCCGCGCCGGTTGCGCGGGCAGGCGTTGCGCACGAAGGCGCTGGTGCTCGGAGGTGAGGTAGCAGGCGCCGCCTGCCAGCCATGCCAGTGCAATGGCCAATGCAATCAACATGCTTGTGAGTCGCTGAAAGTCGGATCCCGCGAATGAGGACGTAAACGTTAACGCTATTGTTAACGCAAACGATTCGCATTTATATCATGATTTGGGAGTTTTCCGAAATACCCGACCGCGAGTCGCCGTGTGAGGCGGCCTGGTTGGGCAGCTCGGAGGCTGCTCCGGGGCGGTCCGGGGCGCTCGGGAGCGCTCGGGGGCAACGGCGCGCAAGGCGCCGTCGGATGTCAATGAACAGAAGTTCCGGCGGGTTGGCCAACGAGCGGACCCGCGCAGGACGGTTCCAGCGTGCCGGGCGGCAAGGGACTGCCGAACTGGCGGAAGATGGCGCGCCAGTAAGGAATCGTCGGGCCGGGGCTGGGCTCGGCCGCGTCGATCGCTGGCAGCCGGTGCCAGGGGGCTGTCGGATAGCGATGATGCACGCGATGCAGGTGCTGGTTGAGCAGCAGCGCGCGTGTGAAGGCCGACGCCCGGAAGTTGCGTGCGCGCGCCGGCTCGTCCATTGCCACGCCGTAGTGCGGCAGATTGTCGGCGATCGACAGCCAGACGCCGCGCGCCGCGAATGCCGCGACGAACACCGGCCACCAGGGACCGTAGGCCCACAGGGCCAGTGAAAGCGCAGTGAGCAGTGCCGCGAATTCGCGCCGGATGCGCCGGCGGCGTACCGGGTCCGACGCAAACATCACCGCGCGGCGACGCACGTCCTCATCCTGCGCATCGCTGCCGAGCGCCTTCAGTGCCAGCGACGGCAAGCGGCGCGCCGGCACCCAGGCGACGAGCGGCGCGAAGCACTCCGCCAGCCACATGCCGCCGAGCAGTCGCGACTGATAGCCGAGCCATGCGCGCACGCGTGCCGCCGTCGAGGCATGGTCGGGCAGCGTCGAGATATCGGGGCGGTCATACGGCTGGCGGGTGAAACGGTGATGCACCAGATGACCGAAGCGCATGATTTCGTAGGGCAGCCCGAGCAGCAGTGCGAGCATGCGCCCGGTCCGCTCGTTGGCGCGCGCCTTCAGGCGTAACTGGCCATGGATCGATTCGTGGACGAGGCCCCAGTGCATTGGCGTGAGCAGCAGTATGGGCAGCAGCGTCCAGGCGGCGGCATCGCCCCAATGACGCAGCGCCCAGCCGAGCCCGAACCATTGCCAGAGGCCGGCCAGCGCCGTGAGAGCGATCAGCCACGGGTTCCAGCGCGACGGGCGGCTGTGGCGCCACCAAGCGGGTGCAAGCGAGGCGGAGGCGTCGGCGCGATCTCCGCCTCGCGGATCGCGCGGTGCCTGCGGGCCGTTCGACGCTGGCGGCATGGCGCCGGACGGCGTCCGGGGTGGATGGTGCGGTGGATGCAGTGGATGTGGGCTGAGGGAAACCGCGTCTGACGTGGCGGAATCGATCTGTGTCGGACGCGCGACGACATTCTCCATGGGGGCTCCGGGCGGGATAGCCGCGACTCGCCGCCTTCCTGCACCGTGCAGGAAGGGGCCGTCACGGCAGCAACGGCAGTGTATGTCGCGAGCCGGGATGGAATTATGTCAATCTCGTTGCAGCGCCTTACCGTTCATGGCGGCCTTCGGCCCGCGCTTGCAGCAGGTGGGTGAGATTTGTGGGGCGAGATCTGTGGGGGCGAGATCTGTGGCGCCTGATCGGCGCTGCTGTCTGGCGCCGCCGCGGTGCGCGATCCGGCGTGCTGCTCAGCCACCACGCCGCTCCAGCAGCACCGGCACCGACTTGGACGTCGGCGTGCCGGCGCCGTCGGCTGTCGCGTCGAGCGGCACCAGGCCGTTCGTCTCCGGGTAATACGCGGCGACGCTGCCGCGCGGGATGTCGTATGCCACGAGCAGGAAGTCCTCGGCTCGCCGCTCGACGCCGTCGTCCCACACGCCCACGAGATCGATTCGCTCGCCGGCGCGCAGCCCGCGCGCATCGAGGTCCTCGGGGTTGGCGAAGACGACGCGGCGCTGCCCGAAGACGCCGCGGTACCGGTCGTTGAGCCCGTAGATCGTCGTGTTGTACTGATCGTGCGAGCGAATGGTGGCCAACTGCAACACGTCGGCGCCGCGCGCGCCGGCGTGCCGACGCGCCACATCGATGGGCAACTCCCGGGGCAGGGCGTGCGTGGTGAAATTGGCGCGTCCGTTGGGAGTGAGCCAGCGGCGTTGCGACGGCGGCACGTCGAGACGGAAGCCGCCGGGGCGCCGCACGCGGCGGTTGAAGTCCGCGAAGTCCTCGAACGTGGCGGCAATGCCGTCGCGAATGCGATCGTAGTCCTCGACGAACCAATGCCAGTCGTCGCGCCCCGCCGGACCGCGGCCCAGCGTGGCCTGTGCCATGCCTGCCACGATCGCGGGCTCCGAGCGCAGATGTTCGGATGCGGGCGCATTGATGCCGTATGACAGATGCACCATGCTCATCGAGTCCTCCACCGTCACGCCTTGCACCGCGCCGCCCTGCATGTCGATCTCGGTGCGCCCGAGGCACGGCAGGATCAGCGCGTCGCGCCCGTGCACGAGGTGGCTGCGGTTGAGCTTCGTCGCCACATGCACGCTCAGGTCGCAGCGGCGCAGGCCTTCCCAGGCGCGCGGCGTGTCCGGCGTGGCCATCGCGAAATTCCCTCCCATGCCGATGAAGACCTTGATGCGGCCCTCGAGCATGGCGGCGATCGTGTCGACCACGCCCAGCCCCGGCCGGCGCGGCGGGTCGAAATCGAACGCCTTGCCGAGCCGCTCGAGAAACGCGGCCGACGGTTTCTCGTTGATGCCGACCGTGCGATCGCCCTGGACGTTGCTGTGGCCGCGCACCGGACACAGTCCGGCGCCCGGCCGGCCGATGTTGCCGCGCAGCAGCATCAGATTGACGATCATCTGGATGGTCTCCACCGCGTGCTTGTGCTGCGTAATGCCCATTCCCCACGTCGCGATCACGCGCTCGCCGCGCAGGTAGACGTCGGCGATCCGACGCATTTGCGCCTGCGACACGCCTGCGGCGCGCTCCAGATCGTCCCAGCGCTCGGCACGCACGTCGGCCGCGAACGTCTCGAATCCGCGGGTGTGCTCGGCGATGAAGGCGTCGTCGAGCAGCGCGGGCAGACTGTCGGCGCGCGCCTGCGCATCGCGCTCGAGTATGTGCTTGATCATGCCTTTTACGAAGGCGAAGTCGCCGCCGCTCGCCGGCGTCACGTAGTGGCCACTGATGGACGTGCCGCCAAGGCTCAGCATCTCGGCCGGGCTCTGCGGATCGGCGAAGCGCTCCAGGCCGCGCTCGTGCAGCAGGTTGATCGAAACGATGGTGGCGCCGCGCCGCGCGGCTTCGCGCAACTCGCCAAGCATGCGCGGATGATTGGTGCCGGGGTTCTGGCCGAACAGCAGCAGCGTGTCGGCCTGCTCGAAGTCTTCGAGCGTCACGGTGCCTTTGCCGAGTCCCACGACCGGCGGCAAGCCGACGCTCGTCGGCTCATGGCACATGTTCGAGCAGTCGGGGAAGTTGTTCGTACCGTAGTGGCGCACGAAGAGCTGATAGAGGAACGCGGCCTCATTGCTTGTTCGCCCCGAGGTGTAGAACGCGGCCTGATCCGGGTCGGGCAGTGCGCGCAGATGCCGGCCGATCATCGCGAAAGCATCGTCCCACGCGATAGGCACGTAGTGGTCCGTGGCGGCGTCGTAGCGCAGCGGGTGCGTAAGACGCCCGTAGCCTTCGAGTGTGTAGTCGTCGCAGTCGAGCAGTTCGGTCACGCTGTGCGCGGCAAAGAACGCCGGTGTGACGCGCCGCTTCGTGGCCTCGGCGGCGACCGCCTTGGCGCCGTTCTCGCAGAACTCGAACGTGGAGGCGTGTTCGCGGTCGGGCCAGGCACAGCCGGGGCAGTCGAAGCCGCTGCGCTGGTTGGCGCTGAGCAATGTGCGGGCGCCTTTGAGCGGAATGCCTTGCGCGACGAGTTGGATGGCGACGTTTTTGAGCGCGCCCCAGCCGCCGGCAGGGCGGTCGTATGGCGCAATCTTGGGGGCTGACATGAGACGGGTTCGAACGGAAATGACGGCAGCGAAGCACACCGATTGACATCTAATAGGCAAATAAATGCATAATTCGATAGTGTTGCACGGTATGTTCGCCAGGATGCTGATGCAAGCAAGCTTGTTGAATCAGGGTTTTTGGCATCTTATCAGGATTTTGCATAAATCTATTTATGCAATTAATAACATATAAGGTGAGCCCATGAAGCGAATCTCCATCGCTCCGCAATTGCGTTTGCGACACGACGGCAACGACCTGCCGCTCGACAAGGTGCTGTCGCTGCTCTCGCAGGTGCAGCTGCACGGCAACCTGCAGGCGGCGAGCCAGGCGCTGGGCCAGTCGTACCGAGGGGCCTGGGGCCACGTGAAGGAGATCGAGACGCTCATGGGGGCGCCGCTGCTCACGATGGCGCGCGGGCGCGGGGCCGTGCTCACGCCGCTCGCGCAGCGCCTGCTGTGGGGACAGAAGCGTTTGCAGGCGCGGCTCGGGCCGCTTCTGGAGACCATGGCGTCCGAGTTGCAGAGCGAACTCGACGACCTTCTCCTGCAGAATGCCGACCAGTTGCGGCTCTTCGCCAGTCACGGACTCGCCGTGGCAGCGCTCGTCGAGTTCGCGGGCCGCGCGGGACTGCCCATCGACGTCAGCTATCGCGGCAGCATGGAGGCGATTGCCGCGCTCGCGAAGCACGAATGCGAAGTGGCGAGTTTCCATGTCCCCATCGGCGCGCTCGCGGAGCCGGTGCTCGACCAGTACATGCCGCTGCTCAAAGGCAAGGCGTATCGCGTCGCCGACGTGGCCTCGCGCCGGCTCGGCCTGATCGTCGCGCGCGGCAACCCGTTGGGCATTCGCACGCTGGCCGATCTGCCGCGCACCGGCGCGCGGTTTGCCAACCGGGAGCGCGGCTCGGGCACACGCATCATCTTCGATCTGCTGCTCGCGCGCGACGGCATCGACCCGGCGGCCGTCGCGGGGGCGGAGAACATCGAATTCACCCATGCCGCCGTCGCCGCTTATATCGCGAGCGGGCGCGCCGACGCCGGGCTCGCCATCGAAGCGGCAGCAAGCCAGTTCGGCCTCGACTTCATTCCCATCCTCACCGAGCGCTATTGCCTCATGTTCCCGGAGAGCGCCGCAGAGTCCGCGCACGTGCGGGGATTGCTGGAGATTCTGCAAAGCGCGCAATACCGCCAGGCCGTTCACGCGATTCCCGGCTACAGCGAAGCGGAAACCGGAACCGTGACGTCGTTGTCGGAGGCGTTCCCCTCGTTGGGTTGACATTTTTCATATGCTTTTTATTGCATATTTTACGCACAACGACAGGCTGGGCGGACGGCCCGGTCGGCGCCGCTCGCGGCCCGCCGGCATGCTGCCGCGCAGCAAATCGGGGAGATGAGATGCCATCGGTGTTTCCACGAGGCTTGTTGAGCCGCGCCGTTTGGACTAATGTCCTAAGTGCCGAGCCCCCAGAAACGTGTCGTCATCATATGCAATGTAGAACATATGAGCCGCCGTTCGCCCCCAGGAGACGTTCGAGATGGTGTCTACCCCTCATGCGACGCTCGCGCCGCTGCTGGCTCGCCACGCTGGCCGCGCTCACGAGTTGTTGCCGCTGCTGCATGCCCTGCAGGACAGCGAAGGCTATGTCGACCCGGCCCATGTGCCGGCCATCGCCGCCGCGCTGAATCTCTCTCGCGCCGAAGTCCACGGCGTGATCACGTTCTATCACCACTTTCGCACCGCGCCGCCGCCGGCGACCGTCGTGCAGGTGTGCCGCGCGGAAGCGTGTCGCAGCCGCGATGGCGAAGCGCTCGTCGCACACGTCGAGGCCTGCACGGGCGCGCGCGTCGATGGCGCGCCCCGGGGCGGCGTGGGTGTCGAATCCGTGTACTGCCTCGGGCAGTGCGCGCTCTCGCCCGCGGTGACCATCAACGGCGAGCTGCACGCCCGTGTGAGCCCCGAGCGCTTCGACGCCTTGCTGGCCGAGGCCGTCCATCAGTCGGAGGGCGCCCATGTCTGAGGCCGGCGCACGCACGACGTACCGCATCTACATTCCGCGCGATTCGGCCGCGCTCGCGGTGGGCGCCGATCGGCTGGCGGCGGCTGTCGCCAGGGAAGCGGCCCGGCGCGGCGTCGCGGTCGATATCGTGCGCAACGGCTCGCGCGGCCTGTTCTGGCTCGAGCCGCTAGTCGAAGTCGAGACGCCGGCAGGGCGCATCGGCTACAGCAACGTGCAGGCCGCTCAGGTGAGCGCGTTGTTCGACGGCGGATGGCCGGCGCGCGCCGTGCAAGAGGCCGCGCAAGTCCCGTCCGGACAGACGCCCGACGGCAGTTGGGGCGCCGCTTTGCCGGCGTGCGTGGGCGTGGTCGATGCGATTCCCTATCTTGCGCGTCAGCAGCGTCTGACGTTCGCGCGCGTTGGCGTGACGAATCCGCTCGATCCGGCCGATTACGAGGCGCACGGCGGCCTCGCGGGCCTGCGAGCCTGCCTGGCGCTCGACGCGCAGGCCGCGTGCCAGATGGTGCTCGACTCGGGCCTGCGCGGGCGCGGCGGCGCGGCGTTTCCCGCGGGCATCAAATGGCGCACGGTGAGCCGCGCACAGGCGCCGCGCAAGTATGTCGTCTGCAATGCGGACGAGGGTGACTCTGGCACGTTCGCCGATCGCCTGATCATGGAGAGCGATCCGTTCGTGCTGATCGAGGGGATGATCATCGCGGCGCTTTCCGTCGGGGCGAGCGAGGGCATCATCTACGTGCGCAGCGAATACCCGCACGCCATCGCCGCGCTCGAGGCCGCCATCGCCATCGCGCGCCGCGAAGGCTGGCTCGGCGATGACGTGCTCGGGTCGGGCCGACCGTGTGAGATGCGCGTGGCGAAAGCGGCCGGCGCCTATATCTGCGGCGAAGAGACAGCGCTGCTCGAGAGCCTCGAGGGCAAGCGCGGCGTGGTGCGCGCGAAGCCGCCGATTCCCGCGCTGCGCGGCCTGTTCGGTGCGCCGACGCTCATCAATAACGTCATCACGCTCGCCAGCGTGCCATTCATCTTCGCGCATGGCGCACAGGCCTATCGCGAATACGGCGTGGGTCGCTCGCAGGGCACCCTGGCGGTGCAGCTCGCGGGCAACGTCCGCCGCGGCGGACTGGTGGAGCTGGCGTTCGGCGTGACGCTCAATACCTTGCTCGACGAGTTCGGCGGCGGCACGGCGAGCGGTCGTCCGGCCAAGGCCATTCAGGTCGGCGGCCCGCTGGGCGCCTACTTGCCGCCAGCGCAATGGGATGTCCCGCTCGACTACGAGGCGTATGCCGCGCTCGGCGCGGTAGTGGGCCACGGCGGCGTGGTGGTGCATGACGACACGGCGGACATGGCGGGGCTCGCGAGCTACGCGATGGCGTTCTGTGCGCTCGAGTCGTGCGGCAAGTGCACACCGTGCCGTATCGGCTCGACGCGCGGTGTCGAGGTGATCGAACGGATCCGCCGCGGCGACACTTCCGCGCGGCAGGTGAAGCTGCTGCACGACCTGTGCGACACGATGGTCTCGGGATCGCTGTGCGCCATGGGCGGCATGACGCCGTTCCCGGTGCGCTCGGCGCTCGAACATTTCCCGGCGGACTTCGGTCTGCCCGATGGCGCCGGATGCGCCGAAGCCGCCTGACGCATCGGCGCGGGCAGGGAGGACGACACATGATTCATCCGAACGCATACGTCAGGCCGGGCCACGACCGGGACATGGGGACGCCGCTGCGTCAGAGCGAGACGAGCGTCACGCTCGAGATCGATGGTCAGGCGGTGACCGTGCCGGCCGGCACGTCGATCATGCGCGCCGCGGCGGGCAGCGACGTCAACATCCCCAAACTCTGCGCAACGGATTCACTGGAGCCGTTCGGCTCCTGCCGGCTGTGTCTGGTCGAGATCGAGGGACGCCGCGGTTATCCCGCGTCGTGCACCACACCGGTGGAGCCGGGCATGAAGGTGCGCACGCAATCGCCCAAGCTACAGGCGCTGCGCCGCAACGTGATGGAGCTCTACATCTCCGATCACCCGCTCGACTGTCTGACGTGCGCGGCCAACGGCGACTGCGAGCTGCAGGACATGGCCGGCGTGACGGGGCTGCGCGAGGTGCGCTACGGCTTCGACGGCGAGAACCATCTGCACAGCGCGAAAGACGAGTCAAACCCGTATTTCACTTATGATCCGTCGAAGTGCATCGTGTGCAACCGCTGCGTGCGCGCCTGCGAGGAGACGCAGGGCACCTTCGCGCTCACGATCTCGGGGCGTGGCTTCGAGGCGCGCGTCTCGGCCGGTCAGGACCAGCCGTTCATGGACTCCGAGTGCGTCTCGTGCGGTGCGTGCGTGGCCGCGTGCCCGACCGCGACGCTGCAGGAGAAGACCGTCATCGAGATGGGCCAGCCAGAGCACGCCGTCGTGACGACGTGCGCTTACTGCGGCGTGGGCTGCGCCTTCAAGGCCGAAATGAAGGGGGGCGAGGTCGTGCGCATGACGCCGTACAAGGACGGCCGCGCCAACGAGGGCCACGCCTGCGTGAAGGGCCGCTTCGCGTGGGGGTACGCCACGCACAAGGAGCGCATCACCAAGCCGATGATCCGCCGCCGGATCACCGACCCGTGGCGCGAAGTGTCGTGGGACGAGGCACTCGACTACGCCGCCTCGGAATTTCGCCGTATTCAGGCGAAGTACGGGCGCGACGCCATTGGCGGCATCACGTCTTCGCGCTGCACGAACGAGGAGACGTATCTGGTGCAGAAACTCGTGCGCGCGGCGTTCGGCAACAACAACGTCGACACCTGCGCGCGCGTGTGTCATTCGCCGACGGGCTACGGGCTCAAGCAGACGCTCGGTGAGTCGGCCGGCACGCAGACGTTCAAATCGATCGAGCATTCGGACGTGATTCTTGTGATGGGGGCGAACCCGACCGACGGCCATCCCGTGTTCGCCTCGCGGCTCAAGCGCCGCGTGCGCGAGGGCGCGAAGCTCATCGTGATCGATCCGCGGCGCATCGACATCGTCGACGGCCCGCACATCCTGGCGGCGTTCCATCTGCCGTTGCGCCCGGGTACCAACGTGGCGATGATCAACGCCCTTGCGCACGTGATCGTCACCGAGGGACTGCTCGATGAGGCGTTCATCGCCGAGCGCTGCGAAGACCGTGCGTTCGCGCAGTGGCGCGAATTCGTGGCACAGCCCGAGAACTCGCCCGAAGCCGTCGCCGTCGTGACAGGCGTGGACGCCGAGCAGATCCGCGGCGCGGCGCGCCTGTACGCGACAGGCGGCAATGCGGCGATTTACTACGGCCTGGGCGTGACCGAGCATGCACAGGGCTCGACCACGGTCATGGGCATTGCCAACCTGGCGATGGCGACAGGCAACGTGGGGCGCGAGGGCGTCGGCGTCAATCCGCTGCGCGGGCAGAACAACGTGCAGGGCTCGTGCGACATGGGGTCGTTCCCGCACGAGCTGCCGGGGTATCGGCATGTTGCGGACTCGCTGGTGCGCGGGGAATTCGAAGCGGCCTGGGGCGTGACGCTGCAGGCCGAGCCGGGGCTGCGCATTCCGAACATGTTCGACGCGGCGATCCACGGCAGCTTCAAGGGGCTGTACTGCCAGGGCGAGGACATCGTCCAGTCCGACCCCAATACGCAGCATGTGGCCGCGGCGATGCAGGCCATGGAGTGCATCGTGGTGCAGGACATCTTCCTGAACGAGACGGCCAAGTACGCGCATGTGCTGCTGCCTGGCACGACGTTCCTGGAGAAGGACGGCACGTTTACCAACGCCGAGCGCCGTATCTCGCGCGTGCGCCGCGTGATGGCGCCGGTGCCGGGCATGGCGGACTGGGAAGTGACGATCGCGCTGGCCAAGCGACTCGGCTACGACATGCCGTACTCGCATCCGTCGGAGATCATGGACGAGATCGCGCGGCTTACGCCGACATTCCGGGGCGTGAGCTACGAGAAGCTCGACCGCCTGGGCAGCCTGCAGTGGCCGTGCAACGAGGAGGCGCCCGAGGGCACGCCGATCATGCACGTGGATGGTTTCGTGCGCGGCAAGGGGCGTTTCATCATCACGCGCTACGTGCCGACCGACGAAAAGGTCACACCGCGCTACCCGCTGCTGCTCACCACGGGGCGCATCCTCTCGCAATACAATGTGGGGGCGCAGACGCGCCGCACGCACAACGTCCACTGGCACGACGAGGACCGGCTCGAGATCCATCCGCACGACGCTCAGGAGCGCGGCATCAAGGACAACGACTGGGTCGGCATTCGCAGCCGCGCGGGCGAGACGGTGTTGCGCGCATCGATCAGCGAGCGCATGCAGCCCGGCGTGGTGTATACGACGTTCCACTTTCCCGAGTCGGGAGCGAACGTCATCACGACCGACAACTCGGACTGGGCGACCAACTGTCCCGAGTACAAGGTCACGGCGGTGCAGGTGCTGCCCGTGGTGCAGCCGTCCGCGTGGCAGGCGAAATATTCGACGTTCAACCGCAAGCAGCTCGAGTTGCTCGATGCGGCCCGCAACCCCTCCGAGCCGGTTCCGGCGAAGTAGGGCGGCGCTTTCCGGAGTCCGTGTTTGACGATGTCCAACCCCTTGCGCGACCGGGCCGCCGGTCGCGACACTTTTCTCGATGGCGAGCCGCACGGCAATGGGCTCGCGGGGACCATGAGCACCATGAACGCGGTGGGCGCCTCGTGCGACGTGGCGCCTGCCGCGCTCGACCCCGAGCGTTTCACGACGCATGCGTCTTTCGACGTGCGTCGCTTTCGGCACGGCGCCTGGCAACACGCGAGCGACGAGCTCGCGGAGGAAGTCCCGGTGGCGTTGGAATTCAATGGCATCTCGCACGTGGTGATGCTCGCGAGCCCGGCCGACATCGAGGACTTCGCCGTCGGCTTTGCGCTGTCCGAAGGGATTCTGAATGATCGCCGCGAATGCTATGGCGTGGACGTCTCGGCAACGACGCAGGGCATCACCGCCCATCTCGAGGTGTCGTCGCGCGCCTTTGCCGGCCTCAAGGAACGCCGCCGCAACCTGACCGGGCGCACCGGCTGCGGCCTGTGCGGCACGGAGAGTCTCGATCAGGTCCTGCGCCCGTTGCCGGCGGCCGGCGAGCCGCTGCGGGTTTCGCACGCGGCGCTGGCCGCCGCACACGCCGGTCTGGCGGCGCATCAGCGGCTCAACGCCGTGACCGGCGCCGTTCATGGCGCGGCGTGGTGCTCGCCGCACGGCGAAATCCTGTGCCTGCGCGAGGACGTGGGGCGCCATAACGCGCTCGACAAGCTCATTGGCGCACTCGCGCGGCAGGATCTACGCTTGGACGCCGGCTTCGTCCTGATGACGAGCCGGGCCAGCGTCGAGATCGTGCAAAAGGCCGCGCAGGTCGGCATTCCGATGGTCGCCGCCGTGTCGGCCGCCACCGCCCTGGCCGTGCGCACGGCGAGCGCTGCCGGCCTCACGCTCGTGGGCTTCGTGCGCGGTGAGCAATGCGTCATCTATACCGGCGGTGCGGCGCTTGAGCGCGGCGGCTGAGTCCGGCTCCCAAGTACCGAGAACACGGATAGCGCTGACAACGCTGGCAGCATAACCCCCAGGAGCGAGATTTCCGATGGACGGCAACAACCTCGTGCGCATGGCCAATCGCATTGCCGACTTCTTCGAGTCCCTGCCGGATCGCGAGGAAGCGGTGGCCGAAGTCGCTGCGCATCTGCGCAAGTTCTGGGACCCGCGCATGCGCGCCCACATTCTGGCGATGGCCGACACCCCCGCCGCCGACGCCATGCACGCGCTCGTGCGCGAGGCGCTGTCCCGCCACCGCGAACGCCTGGCGCCCGCCGGCCCGGTTTCCTGAGCGGCGGCGCCGGCAGCTCACGCCGAGGTACGCTGCTCGCGGTATAGTGTGGGGAACGGTCGCGCACCGGGCGTGACCTTCACCAGCGGAGGACTTGATGAGCGATACCCGCAAGCCCAGCCCACAGCGTCCCCAGCAGGAAGACGAAGTGGAACGCGACCTCGACGAAGGGCTCGAGGAGACGTTTCCGGCAAGCGACCCGGTCTCCATTGGCGTCGACAAACCCAAGCGTGTGCCCGCGTCGCGCACCGCCCAGGGCAAGCGCCTTGACGAGGGGCTCAAGGAGACGTTTCCGGCAAGCGACCCGGTGTCGATCGACACGGGCAAGACGCCGAAGCCCTGACGATGGCGGCACAAAGGCGGCCGATCGGGTGCTATTCCGGACAGATCCGCCGCACAGCCCCGCCGCACGGGGCCGACGGCCGAAAATAAATAGCCGGCCCGGCGCGGGTTTGCCGCCCGGCCGGGCCGAATTCGTGGCAAAATGCCGCGCCTGACTCTCTCAGGCAGGGACTGTAGGAAATCAATGGCGGCAGGTACGGTAAAAAAAGTTCGACGCTACGCGCTGGAGACCATCGACGTGATGGGACAGAGCGGGCTGGGCGTCGTCGAGCGTCCGGATGGGCGATTCGTCATGTATCCGGAGTACTGGACGCAGACGCAGGCGCTCAGCCAGAAGATGCGCACGTTGTACCGCCGCAATTGCCAGCTCGAATACCAGTTGGCGAAACTCACGCGTGAACTGGACCGTCTGCGCAGCGTAGTCGACACGCCGCGTCCTGCCGGCAACCCGCAGGCTACGCTGCCGGGGACGGACGTGCCGCAGCCCGACCCCAAGCCGGCCGCCGAGCTTGCGCCCCGACGACGCAAACGCGCTGCCTGAGTCGGCCGCGTGATCACGCTGTCCACCGTTTCATCGTCGAATCTTTCGCCAACCAGCCATTTCCCGCCTGCTTCGCCGACCGCCATGGCGCTTACCGCATCGCAACTCGACACGTTCCGTAACGACGGTTATCTGATCCTCCCGCGCTATGTCGCGCAGGCCGAGTGCGAGGCCATGCTCGCCGACGCGCGAGCGCAATTGGCAGCGGCGTCGGGGCCGCTCGAATTCGAGGCGGACGTGGGCTATGCCGGCGCGCCGGCCTCGCGCGAGGCCGAAGGCGGACAAACCGTGCGGCGCCTGCTCAAGGCCTACGACCGGGCAGATACATTGCGCCGCTGGGCGACGCGCCCGGACCTCGTCGAGTCGCTGGCGCAGATCTTCGGCGAAAACGTCGTGCTCACGCTGGCGCACCATAACTGCGTGATGACCAAGCATCCGCACTTCGGTACGGCCACTGGCTGGCATCGCGACATCCGCTACTGGTCGTTTCCGCACAATTCGCTCGTCTCGGTGTGGCTCGCGCTTGGGCCGGAAACCCGCGAAAACGGTGCGTTGCGCTTCATCCCGGGCTCGCATCGCGAACAGCTCCAGCCGCACCAGCTCGACGCGCTCGATTTCCTTCGTCCGGACGAACCGGACAATCAGTCGCTCGTCGCTCGCGGCAGGCAGGTCGAGCTCGCTCAGGGAGACGTCGTCCTGTTCCACAGCGGTCTGTTTCACGCGGCCGGCCGCAATGAGGGCGGTGCCACCAAGTTTTCCGTCGTGTTCGCGTATCGCGGCGAGAGCAACCCCCCTGTGCCCGGCACGCGCTCGGCGTCGGCCGGTGAGGTGCCGCTCGGCCGCTGAGGCCAGTTCGGCGGTCCGGTGCTTCGGTGTCCGGTGTCAGGCCCTTTTGAGGACGCGGCGCGGACTCCACCCCTTTCACGCCACGGGCGTGCGCATCGTGACCCACTCCTCGGCGGACGTCGGATGCACGGCAAGCGTGCGATCGAAGTCCGCCTTGGTCGCGCCCATCGACAGCGCGATGCCGAGCAACTGCACCTGCTCGCCGGCGTGGTCGCCAACCATGTGCGCGCCGACGATCTTGTCGGTCGCCCCGTCCACCAGCAACTTCATCAGTGTCCTTTCCTGCCGTCCCGACAAGGTCGCCTTGAGCGGGCGGAAGCTCGCCTTGTACACCTTGAGTTGCGCATATTGCGCCCGCGCTTCGCTCTCCGTGAGACCCACGACGCCGATCTCCGGCGTGCCGAAGACGGCCGTCGGGATCAGCTTGTGATCCACGCGCGTCGGCCGCTCGCCGAACACGGTGTCCGCGAACGCCTGGCCTTCGCGAATCGCCATCGGCGTGAGGTTCACGCGGTCGGTCACGTCGCCCACGGCGAAGATCGACGGTACGTTGGTGCGCGAGAACTCGTCGACCATCACGGCGCCGCGCTCGTTCAGGGCGACGCCGCTCGCGGCCAGCCCGAGCCCCTGCGTGTAGGGCACGCGCCCGGCCGCGCTGAGCAGTACATCCGTCTCGTGCGTGCTACCGTCGCACAGCGTCACGCGCAGCCGGTCCTGCACCTTGTCCGCCCGTGCTACCGTGCGCTCGAGCAGGATCTCGATGCCGCGCGCCTTGTAGTCGGCTTCGAGCGTGGTGCGCACGTCTTCATCGAAGCCGCGCAGCAGGTGCGGGCCGCGATGCACGAGCGTGACCTTCGAGCCCAGTCCCGCGAAGACGGCCGCGAACTCGATCGCGATGTAGCCGCCGCCGATGATCGTGATGCGCTCGGGCAGCGCGGCCAGATGGAAGACTTCGTTCGACGAAATGGCGTGCTCGCGTCCCACGAAATGCGGCTGGTCGGCGGGACGCCCGCCCGTGGCGATCAGGATGTTGCGCGCCGTGATGCGCTCGCCCGTGGCCGGCAGCACGACCGTATGCGGGCCCTCGACGACGGCGCGCGCCTCGATGAGTTGGGCGCCCGCGCGCTCGAGATTGGTGCGATAGATGCCTTCGAGCCGGGCGATTTCGCGATCCTTGTTCGCAATGAGCGTCTTCCAGTCGAAGGCGGGCGAGGGCACTTGCCAGCCAAAGCCGGCGGCATCCTCGAACTCGTCGGCGAACCGGCTCGCGTAGACGAGCAGCTTTTTCGGCACGCAGCCGCGAATGACGCACGTGCCGCCCACGCGATACTCCTCCGCTACCTTTACTCGCGCGCCGTACTGCGCCGCCACGCGCGCCGCGCGCACGCCGCCGGAACCGGCGCCGATCACGAAAAGATCCACATCGAACTGAGGCATTGCTGACTCCTTGTTGTCTGGCGGCCCACCACGCTCGCTCGCACGAGTGCGCGCCTCGACGCGAGTGCGCCGCCATGGCTGACGTTGAGCGATTGTGCCAGAGAGCGGCGTGCCGCGCCGGCTCGGCCGGCCGGTTCGTCGAGGATTCGGACTGCGCCGATCGTCGTTCCCGAAATTCCTTACACGGCATGGGTCGGCGCTGCGACTTTCGTCCGTGATCCGATTCGTCAATCGGGGTTTTCGCACGGGTGTGCGCTTTTGTTGATGCGCATCAATGCCCCGCAGGGAGTGCAGGCAGAGAATCGAAGGCGTCGGTAGTCGATCTGTGTTTCCCGGCGCGCATGGGTGGCACACGAGGCCGTTCAGGGCGTATTGCTGCGACGGCATCTCGGCACGTCGATGTTTCCAAATTGAAACACTTCGCGGGCGTCGCTCCGGCATGACACGAACGGTGAGGTTGGAAGTGCATACGAATCAAAGGGTTGTCCTGAGTGGCCCGAAAGTTGCTGCAGGTAGGGCGATACAGGCGGGACGTACCGCCGGCACTCGAGGTTGTCATGACGAAGTCGCACTCCCGCCTCATGGGCGCCATGATGGCGCTGGCGTTGCTGTGTTCTGTGTGGATACCGGCATCGGCACATGCCGCGAATCCGCCGGGGACTCCGGGTTCACCGGGGTCGCCGGTCATCAAGAAGCCCACGGCGGCCAGCGTCACGCACGGTGCCCGGCCGTCCCGGGCTGCGCGCGCGAAGCGTGCGGCCCGGGCGCCGGCCTTCGCGCCGCCCGGGTCTCCACCGCCTGCACTCGTCGGCGCCGCGCCGGCGCCGTGGCACGACGTCTTCGGAGAAGCGGGCGCCTGGGCGGCCGAGCCGATCATCGTGAGCGGCCGGACGTTGAACGGCACGCTCGGCAATGCGGGTGTCGCGCATCCGGCACCGGGACTGATCACCGGACCCCGGGCGGGTCTCACCGGCCTTTACCAGACCGTCTGGCATCACGCGCTCGCGACCAACGTGTCGAGCCCGCAGTGGTTTGCCGGCGCCCCGGAGTACTTCGGACTCCATTTCTAAGCCGGTTCGATTCGCTCGAGCGCCGGGGGCGCCCGAGCCGGCGCGTCGTCTGCGCCGCCCGGGTCGCGGCACGGCGCAGCGCTGCCTGCCAGCCCCCCACCCGCACTCCCATCCGCACTCCCACCCACGCCTGCCCGGCCCCCGCCACGCCCTCGCGCGGTGTGCCGTGTCGCGCCGGCCGTGCTTTCGACCCGGTCGTCTGTTCCACGCTTGCTTCGCCAGGACCGATGCGGTTAGGATTAACCCGCAGTTCAAGCGTGGCATCTCATCAAGACATGCCGACTGCCGGCATGCCAATCCGTTCTGGAGCCCCCTATGAGCACGCCTGAAGTCTCTGTGCAAAGTCCTCCCCAGAAGAAAGCGGTTCCCATCGGGTTGATGGCGGGTGCGATCGTCCTGATCGCCGTACTGCTGATTCCCATGCCGGACGACCTGCCCGTAGCGGGCCATCGCATGCTCGCGATTCTCGCGTTCGCGGTGGTCGTATGGATCACCGAAGCCGTGTCCTACGAAGCGAGCGCCATCATCATCACCTCGTTGATGGCGTTTCTCGTGGGCACCGCGCCGACCGTGCAGGACCCCGGCGTCGAATACGGCACGTCGCGCGCCATCAGCATGGCGCTGGCCGGCTTTTCCAACTCGGCGCTCGCACTGGTCGCTGGCGCGCTGTTCATCGCCGCGGCGATGACGCTCACCGGGCTCGATCGACGCATCGCGCTCGTCACGCTCTCGAGGATCGGCACCAGTACGCGCCGTGTCATGGTCGGCGCCATCGCCGTGACCATCCTGCTCTCGCTCGTCGTGCCGAGCGCCACCGCGCGCAGCGCGTGCGTGGTGCCAATCATGATGGGCGTGATCGCCGCGTTCGGCGTGGACAGGCGCTCGAACATCGCCGCCGGCATCATGATCATCGTGGCGCAGGCCACCAGCATCTGGAACATTGGCATTCAGACGGCGGCCGCGCAGAACCTGCTGACCGTCGGCTTCATGGACAAGATGCTCGGCTCCCGAATCACCTGGGCGGAATGGCTGGTGGCCGGCGCGCCGTGGGCCATCATCATGTCGGTGATTCTCGTGGTGCTCGTGCTCAGAATGATGCCGCCCGAGGCCGACGCCATCGCAGGAGGCAAGGAGGCCGTCGAGGCGCAACTGCGCGAGATGGGACCGATGACGAGCGCCCAGAAGCGTCTGCTTGCCGTGTCGATCGGCCTGCTGCTGTTCTGGGCGACGGAGGGCAAGCTGCACCGCTTCGACACCACGTCGGTGACCTACGTGGGTCTGGTCGTGCTGATGCTACCGCGCTTCGGCGTGATGACCTGGAAGGACGTGCAGTCGCGCATTCCCTGGGGCACCGTGATCGTGTTCGGCGTCGGCATCAGTCTCGGCACCGCGCTCCTCACCACGCAGGCGGGGCAGTGGCTCGGCAATCACGTGGTGGCGGCAACCGGCCTCGACTCGCTCTCGACGCTGTGGGTCTTCGCCATCCTGTCGGCGTTCCTGGTGCTAATCCATCTCGGCTTCGCGAGTGCGACGGCGCTCACCTCGGCCATGCTGCCGATCCTCATTTCGGTGCTGCAGACGTTGCCCGGCGACTTCAACCGGCTCGGCATGACGATGCTGCTCGGCTTCACGGTGAGTTTCGGTTTCATCCTGCCGATCAACGCGCCGCAGAACATGGTGTGCCTGGGCACCGACACCTTCACCGCGAAGCAGTTCGCGCGCGTCGGCATCGTGGTCACGATCATCGGTTACGCAATGCTGCTGCTCTTCGGCGCGACATATTGGCGCTGGCTGGGCTGGTTGTGAGTCATGGCAATCGAAAAGGAGCCATCATGCGTATCCCTCTGAAAGACGCCACCGATTTCGGCAAGCAACTGCTGCTCGCGCAGGGCGTGCCCGAGGACATTGCGCTGGACGTCGCGCAGCATCTGGTCGAGTCCGATCGCGTCGGCTATGCCAGCCATGGCCTGTCCATTCTGCCGACATATCGCAAGGTGCTCGAAGACGGCCAGGTCAATCCGACCGGCCGCCCCACGGTGCTCACCGACCAAGGCAACCTGCTGCTCTACGACGGCAATCGCGGCTTCGGCCAGCACGTGGGCAAGTTCGTGCTCGAGCATGCGATCGCGCGCGCGTTCGACAAGGGGGTGTCGATCCTGACGCTGCGCAACAGCCATCACCTGGGCCGGATGGGCCAGTACGGCGAAATGGCCGCGTTGCAGGGGCTGGTGTTCATGGCGTTTACCAACGTGACGAACCGGCAGCCGATGGTGGCGCCCTATGGCGGCAGCGAACCGCGCCTGACGACCAATCCGCTGTGCTTCGCCGGGCCGCTGCCGAACAATCGTCCGCCGCTCGTGGTGGATATGGCGACGAGCGCCATCGCGATCAACAAGGCGCGCGTGCTGGCGGCCGAAGGCAAGCCGGCGCCGCCGGGATCGCTCATCGACGGCTACGGCAACCCGTCGACCGATCCGAACACGCTCTTCACGGAGCCGTTCGGCGCGCTGCTGCCGTTTGGCGCGCACAAGGGTTACGCACTCGGCATCGTGGCGGAACTGCTCGCCGGCGTGCTCTCGGGCGGCGGCACCATTCAGCCGGAACACCCGCGCGCGGGCGTGGCCACGAACAACATGTTCGCCATTGTGCTCAATCCGCAGGTCGACTTCTCGGCCACCTGGCGCTCGCACGAAGTCGAGGCGTTTATCGAGTACCTGACGTCGTGCCCGCCGCAGCCCGGCTTCGACCGCGTGCAGTATCCGGGCGAATACGAAGCGGATAATCGCAGGAAACATCACGATCACATCGATCTGACGGCGCCCATATGGGAGTCGCTGGTGAAGATGGCGGCCGAGTTGAGCGTGGCGCCGCCGCGTACACTGTGAAATCGGCAGCGCCCGGCGGCGCATTCGTGGCGAAACGGCGCCGGCAAGGGCCGGCGCGCCGTGAAACAGGCATGAGCATGGTAACGCCCGCGAGGCGTTGCCGGGAGAAGTGATACGCATGGCATTGATCAAGGTGGACGTCGTCAGCACCGAGCGCTCGATTTTCTCGGGCGAAGCGCGCTTCGTCGAAGTGCCGGGCACGGCGGGCGAGCTCGGCGTGCTGCCCGGGCACACGCCGCTGCTTACCGGCATCCGTCCGGGAACGGTGCGCATCGAGGCGGCCGACGGCTCGCAGACGTTCCTGTACATCGCGGGCGGTTTCGTCGAAATCCAGCCCGATCGGGTCACGATCCTCGCCGATACGGCCATGCGCGCCGACAGTCTCGATCAGGCGCGTGCCGAACGCGCGCGCGAGCAAGCGAAGGCATTGCTCGAGCAGCAATCGGACGACATCGATTACGCCAAGGCGCAAGCCGAGCTTGCCGAGGCCGTCGCACAGTTGCAGGCCATCAAACGCATGCGCAAACAGAACCAGGCCGGGTAGGGGGGAGCGCAACGCCGGACTCGCTGCCTTGCGTCATGTGACGTGCCGCACCCGCGGTGCGTCGCCATCCCGATCTCCCGCCGGCGCCCGTTCCTTCATTCGTCCGCTCGGTCCGTTCTGTCCGTTCTGTCCGTTCTGTCCGGGCCGCCGGCCGCGCCGGCGCCGCAACGCGTTTTTTCGCTGACGTCTCGTCGCGCGATCCCCCTCCTTCTGCTCTTCCTTCTGCTTCTGCTCCTCCTCGCGCCGACATCTTTCTGACGTCGTCCGCGCTCGCCCCGATCCCCCGCCCATCCAGTCCAGCGCGCTCCATCGCCAGTCCACCGGGAGCATCGCCGCCTTTTCGTCGCGCCCGAGGTGCAACCCGCCTGAGGTAAACCCTGAAGCGAATCGGCTTGCGCCGTTTTTTTGAAATAACTATATTGCTCTCAAATAATAGTTATTGCACTGAGATAAAAATTTAGCGATTTTTGCGATGGTCGCAAGATCGTCTTTCAACGCACGCGTTCGTGCCCCTGGAGTTCAAATGAGCGAGACAGCAAAGCAAACGGAGCAGGAAGTCCTCTTCACGCAGGTCGGCAAGGTGGCGGTGATCACCTTGAATCGTCCGCAGGCGCTCAACGCCTGGACCATCGCCATGCGCGAACTGATCATTGCGGCGCTCGAGCGCTACAACGCCAACGACGGCGTGGCCGCCGTGATCATGACCGGCGCGGGCCGCGCCTTTTCCGCCGGGCAGGACCTGGGCGAGGCGAAGCACTTCGACGGCGACACCGCGATCGAATGGATCAAAGGCTGGGAGCATTACTACGACGTGATTCGCAGCCTGAAAAAGCCGCTGGTGATGGCGCTCAACGGCACGGCCGCCGGCTCGGCGTTCCAGGTGGCGCTGCTGGGCGACATTCGCGTCGGTCACCCGGGCGTGCGCATGGGGCAGCCGGAGATCAACGCGGGCATCGCGAGCACGACCGGTCCGTGGATCATGAATCACATGCTCGGTCTGTCGCGCACGATCGAACTCACGCTCACCGGCCGCCTGATGGATGCCGACGAATGTCATCGCCTGGGGCTCATCCACCATCTGGTGCCCGAAGACAAGGTGTTCGAGAAGGCGCTGGAGGTGGCGACCGAACTGGCGGGCAAGCCGCCGGTGGCGATGCGCCTGGACAAGCAGCGTTTTCGCGAGATGACCGAGGGCACGTTCCAGGACGCTATCGCGGCCGGCATGCGCATCCAGCGCGAGTCTTACGAGTCGGGCGAGCCGGCGCGCATGATGGCCGAGTTCTTTGCCAAGCGCGCGGCCAGGAGCGGCACGGCCAGCGCCTGACGATCAGGGCCGCCATCGAGCGGCGGCTCGCCGCGCATCCCGGCCGCCGAGCCGGCAACGCGCGGCGCTCACCATGACCGGGCACGCCTGTCGCGCCTGTCCACACGTTAGCGGAGTTACTCATGTCCTATTCGCACGACCCGCAAAATCCGTCCCGCCGTCGCCTGTTGCAGTTTGCCGGCGCCGCCGCGCTCGCCGGCGCGTTGCCGATGGCGACATCGCGCCTCGCGCATGCGCAGGCAAGACAGTTGATCGTCTCCGACCCCGGCGGTCCCTACACCGCAGCCTACCGCCGCGCGTTCTACGATCCGTTCGAGAAGGCCACCGGCATCAAGGTGGTGAGCGTGGCACGCGATTCGCAGCCGGTGGCGCAGTTCGCGGCCATGGTGCAGACGAAAAACTTCGTATGGGACGTGACCACGCTCACGCTCTCGGCCGACATTCCGTATCTCGAATCGAAGGGTTTCCTCGAGCCCGTCGGCATGAAGGCGGGCGACTTCCCCGGCATCATGCCCGAGGCGGTGACGGCCGACTGGCTCGGGGTGGACGTCTATTCGACCGTGCTGGCCTATCGCACCGACAAATTCCCGAAGGAAGCGCCGCAAACCTGGGCCGACTTCTGGGACGTGAAACGTTTCCCGGGTCGCCGCTCGCTGCGCCGCAGCCCGCTCGACACGCTCGAGCAGGCGCTGATGGCCGACGGTGTACCCATCGACAAGCTATATCCGCTCGATCTCGATCGCGCGTTCAAGTCGCTCGATCGCATCAAGCCGCACATCAATCTGTGGTGGACGTCGGGCGCGCAGGCCATGCAGGCAATCCAGAGCGGCGAGGTCGACATGATGTCGACGTGGAACGGCCGCGCCCAGGCGGCCATCGACAACAAGGCGCCGGTGAAGATCGTCTGGAACCAGGGCCTGTACTCGATCGAAGGCTGGGGCATTCCGAAGGGCACGCCGCGCGCCGAGTTCGCGCGTCAGTTCGTGCGCTTCTGCGGCGATCCGGCGCGGCAGGCGCTGATTACCCAGGACCTTGCGTATGGCCCGACCAACCTCAAGGCGTTCGACGCCATTCCGAAGGACCGTGCGCCGTTGCTGCCGACCGCGCCTGCGAACCTGAAGGGCATGCGTTTGCCGAGTCCGCAATGGTGGGCCGAGAACCGCACGAAGGCCACTGAGCGTTTCAACGCATGGCTTTTGTCGTAAGTCGTCGCGCGTCACCGGAGCAGGATGAGCAGAACATGAGTACCAAACTGGAAACCGTCGGTCTTGCCAAGACCTATCGCGAGACCCCCGCGCTTCTGCCGACCGATCTGCGGGTCGCGGCCGGAGAGTTTCTTACGCTGCTCGGGCCCTCCGGCTCGGGCAAGACCACGCTGTTGCAGATGATTTCGGGGCTGGTCGAGCCCAGCGCCGGCCAGTTGCTCATCGACGGGCGCGACGCCACGCACGACGCACCGGGCAAGCGGGGCATCGGGATGGTGTTCCAGAGCTATGCGCTCTTTCCGCACATGAGCGTTTGGGAGAACGTGGCGTATGGGCTGCGCATGCGAAAGCTGCCGCGCGCCGAACTCGCGCCGGCCGTCGACGCGGCGCTGGCAATGGTGAAGATGCAGGCGTTCGCGCAGCGACTGCCGTCCGAGCTCTCGGGCGGTCAGCAGCAACGCATCGCGCTGGCGCGCTGCTTCGCGTTCCGTCCGTCGATCATTCTGCTCGACGAGCCGCTCGGTGCGCTCGACAAGAAGCTGCGTGAGCACATGCAGCTCGAAATTCGCCGTCTGCATCAGGAACTGGGCGCAACGTTCATCTACGTCACGCACGACCAGGACGAGGCGCTCACGCTCTCCGACCGCATCTGTCTGATGAACCAGGCGCGCATCGAGCAGATCGGCACGCCGGCACAGCTCTACGACCGGCCGGCCACGCGCTTCGCCGCCGACTTCCTTGGACACTCGAACCTGCTCGACGGCGTAGTGGAACGAACGGCCGACGGCCGCGTGGCGTTGCGCGTAGGCAATCGCCTCGTGCCGGTCGGCCCGGGCGCGGACCTGCCGTCGGCGGGTGAGGCCAGCCTGCTGGTGCGGCCCGAGGCGGCGCGGCTGACCTCGCCGGAGGAAGGAGCACTCGCCGGCACCATCCGCGAAGTGGTCTTCCTCGGTTCGGACACACGCGCGATCGTCTCTCTCGGTGGGGACGCCTCGCCCCGCACCGATGACGCAGCGCACGGGGAGGGCGCGGCTTTCACGGTGCGCTGTCCGCGCGAGTTGAGCCCGCGTGTGGGCGATCGCGTGGGGCTCGCATGGGATCACGCGCGCGCCACGCTGCTCACGCGCTGAGATCCCGGCGCGTTGCCTCGCGGAAATTTGCCAAGTCGTTAGCTTCTGGAGTATTTGCCATGTGGCTTGTTCAACGCCTGCCTCAGGCGGGGGCCCGTTTTACCTGGCCAAAGCATCTGGCCCGGTGGTTGCCGGCCTTGCCCGCGTTGTTGTTTCTCGCGGTGTTTTTCATCGTGCCGGTCGTCGAAATCCTGCAAGGCGGGCTGTACGACGGCGACGGCGTGCTGTCGATGGCACAGTTCGCCCGGATGACGCACTCAGCCGTGTACGTGAAGGTGCTCGCGTCCACCTTCTGGATCGCGTTTCTCACCGCGGCGCTAAGCGTGCTGCTCGGCTATCCGGTGGCGTATCTGCTGGCGCGCCTGTCGGCACGTTCGCGCGAGCGCTGGCTGCTGTGGATCGTGCTGCCGTTCTGGACGAGCTATCTCGTCAAGACCTATGCCTGGATGCTGCTGCTCTCGAAGACCGGCCTGCTCACCGCCGTCGCCACGCATCTCGGCCTGCTCGATGGCGCGGGAACGCTCGCGCCATCGCTGACCGGCGTGCTGATCGGCATGGTCCACGCCATGCTGCCGCTTGCCGTCATGACGATGTTGCCGATCATGCGCGGCATCAACATGCAGCTCGTACAGGCGGCGCAGACGCTCGGCGCCGACCGCGCCACCGGCTTTTTCACCGTGTTCCTGCCGCTCTCCGGGCCGGGGGCGGCAGCGGCCGGGCTGCTGGTCTTCATCACGAGCCTGGGGTTCTTCATCGTGCCAGCGCTGCTTGGTTCGCCGCGCGAGTCGATGGTCGCACAGCTCGTCATTTCTTCTGTGCTCGAGCTGTTCGATCTGCGATTCGCCGGGGCGCTCTCCACCGTGCTGCTGCTGTGCTCCATCGTCGTGTTCTTCGTCTACGACCGCGTGGTGGGGCTCTCGTCGCTTGCCGGCGAGGCGCCCGAGCGGCGCGGCGGCGGGCAGGGCGGCCGTCTCGTGCCGGTACTCATGGCGCTCGGGCGTCTGGCGGGCAAGCTCTCGTTCACGCATGGCCGGGCGCAGAGCACACATGGCGATGTCGGCCTGAAGGCATACACCTGGGTGATCGTGCTGGCATTGGTGTTGCCGATTGCCTTCGTGGTGCCGCTGGCCTTCACCCGGCAATCGTTCGTGGCGTTTCCGCCGCAACTGTTCACGCTGAAATGGTTCGTGGCGTTCCTCGAGTCGAGCGTGTGGCAAGCCGCGCTGCTTCGCTCGCTCGGCGTGGGGTTTGCCACGGCCGCGCTCGCGCTCGTACTCGGCTTCGGGGCGAGTCTGGCGCTGGTGCGCCTGCCGTCGCGCTGGCGCAAGCCGCTCTTCGCCGTCTTCATCGCGCCGCTCATCGTGCCGCGCATCGTGGTGGCCGTCGGACTGCTCTATCTGTTCGCCCGGTGGGAGCTGGCCGGCACCAATGCGGGCCTCGTCATCGGCCATACCGTGTTGGCGATTCCCTACGTGGTGGTCACGCTTTCGGCGAGCTTCAAGCGCTTCGACTGGCGACTCGACGATGCCGCCAAGATGCTCGGCGCCTCGGCCTTCACGCGGGTGCGCACCGTGCTGCTGCCGCTGCTCGCGGCGAGTCTCGGGTCGGCCTTTCTGTTCGCGTTCATCGTGTCGTTCGATGATCTGACCATCGCCATCTTCGTGTCCGGCGGCATCAACACCACGCTGCCCAAGCAGATGTGGGACGACATCCAACTGGCCGTCACGCCGACGCTTGCTGCCGTGGCGACGTCGCTGGTATTCCTGATGGCCTTCGTCGTCTGGCTGTCTTCGATCTTCAAACGCAAGAGCTATTGATATCCGCGGAATTCCGTATGTCCATGTCCAATGTTGCCCGGGTTGCGCCGACAGGCGCACAGACCGCCCCGATGCCGAACGCGGCGCAAACCGCCTCGCATCCTTACGCCTCACATCCTTATACCCAGTACTTTCCCCAGCGGACCGAGGGCGACCGGCTCGACGTCGTGCCGCTGCTCATGGCGGGTCTGCGCGGCACGTCGGCCAAACCGGTCGTCGTGTTCGAGGGCGAGGCAATCGACCGCGGCCAGATGGCCGCACGCGTGGGCGCCATGCAGGGATGGCTGGCGGCGCAGGGGCTCGTGCCCGGCGATCGCGTGGCCGTCATGCTCGGCAACAGCGCGGCCCAGGTGGCGCTCATCTATGCGCTGATGCTCTCGGGACTCGTGTGGGTGCCTGTCAACACGCGGCTCAAGGGCGACGGCATCGAGTATCTGCTCGGGCACGCCAAGCCGAAGCTGCTGATCGCCGAACCGGCATTCTCCGAGGTACTGGACGCCGGTGTGGCGCTGGCCACCCGGCAGCCGGGACATCACGGCCCGACGGTGGTGCGCCGCATGCTGTCCGAGGTCATGACCCAGGCCGGCGCCTTCGCGGGCGCCGTGCCGCGCGCGGCCGAGGTGACGCCCGCGTCCGTGCTGTGTGTCATCTACACGTCGGGCACGACCGGCGCCCCCAAGGGCGTGCTGTTCACGCACCGAATGATGCGCATTGCGAGCGAGGCGGCCTTGCAGGTGGCCGATGCGCGCGACGGCGACCGACTGTTCCTGTGGGAGCCGCTGTGCCATATCGGCGGGGCGCAAATGCTGCTGCTGCCGTTTCTCGCGGATGTCGAAATGCACGTCGCGGAGCGATTTTCCGCGAGTCGTTTCTGGCAGCAGTGCGAGGCGGCGCAAGCCACGCATCTGCACTATCTGGGCGGCATTCTCGACATCCTGATGCAACTGCCGCGCGAAGCGCAGCCGGCGCGAAACAGCCTGCGCGTGGCGTGGGGGGCGGGGGTTTCGGCGAGCGCCTGGCGCGCCACGAGCGAGCGCCTGCAGTGCGCGTTGCGCGAGTGTTACGGCATGACCGAGTGTTCGAGTTTCGCGACGCTTAACGACGCCGACGTGCCGGGCTCCATCGGTCACCCGCTGCCGTGGCTGACGCTGGAATTGCTCGATGACGACGGCGCCCCGGTGGCCGACGGCGAACCGGGCGAGATCGTGTTGTCCAGCGAAGTGGAAGGGGTGTTCCTGCCGGGCTATCTCGACAATCCGGAGGCGACGGCCAAGGCGCTGCGCGATGGCAAGCTGTTCACGGGCGACAGTGCGCGGCGCAGCGCGGATGGGAGCCTGGTATTCATCGGCCGCCGCACCGACAGCATGCGCGTTCGCGGCGAGAACGTGTCCGCGTGGGAGATCGAGCGGGTGTTCGCGCGTCATCCGGCGGTGGCGGCGTGTGCGGCGATCGGTGTGGCAAGCGACATTGGCGAGCAGGACATCATGCTGTACGTGCAATTCCGCGAAGGGCAGGCGCTCGAGTGGGCGGCGTTGTCGGCATGGGCGGCGGACAAGCTCGCCAGCTATCAGCGGCCGCGCTACTATCGCGAGACGGCACGTTTCGAGACCACGCCGTCGGAGCGCATTCGAAAGCACTTGCTGTCGCGCGACACGACGCAGGCCTGGGATGCGGCCTCGGCAAAGTCACCAGAGTAACGGGCACGGGAGGCCGGCCGGCGGGGCAGCGGGTGGCCCGCGCGAGGCCTCTTTTTTACAGCGAGCGGCGCGGCGCCCGAGCGGCGCGAAGGGACGAAGTGGCGAAGTGGCGAAGTGGCGAAGGGGCGACCGCTCCGGCCAGGTGGGTGACAGGGCGGCGGCGCATGGCGGGGAAGACCCGAATGGCCTCGCGACGATGAGTCACTTCGATCTTATTGCATAAAGATAGATGGTTATGTTTATGAGATAATCCGGAACCGCCCGCCCCAATCTCATCCTTACTGTGGCCACCACCAAAACACCTCGCACCCGCGCCAAAGCGGCCGCCGTTGTCGACGTCCCGGCGGCGTCCGGTTCGCCTGCCGATTCCACGCTCTACGTTCAGTCCGTGGAAAAGGCGATGAAAGTGCTGACTGCGTTCGACGGCTCGAAGCGCCATCTTTCGCTCTCCGAAATCGCCGCCGCCACGGGCTTCGACATCAGCGCGGCGCAACGCTTTACCTTCACGCTGTCCGCGCTCGGCTATTTGCTCAAGGATCCCCAGAGCAAGAAATACGAACTCTCGCCCAAACTGCTCGACTTCACCTATCACTACCTCGTCTCCAACGAGCTGGTGAGCCGCGCGGCCCCATATCTGCAGCAACTCGCGGCGGAAACGGAGGAGGCGACCAACCTCACCGTGCGTCTCGACACCGATATCGTGTTCGTGCTGCGTATCGTGAGCCGCAGCGTATTCAATGCCAACGTCATCGTCGGCTCGCGCCTGCCGGCCTATTGCACGGCGCCGGGGCTGGCCATGCTGGCGACACTCGACGAAGAGGAGATCGACGATATCCTCGGGCGGACCCATCTCGTGCAGTTCACGCCCGCGACCGTGGCCCACCCGCGCAAAATCAAGGAGCGCCTCGCCAGGATTCGCAAGCAGGGCTATGCGCATACCGAGGACGAGTACTTCATGGGCGACATTTCCACCGCGGCGGCCGTCGTCAATCAGGACGGACGCGCCATCGGCGCCATCAACATTGCGGTGCCGCGTGTGCGCTGGAACGCCGGGCGCGACGAACGACGCTTCGCCGATCTGGTCATCCAGACGGCCGGCGCGTTGTCCGCGCGGCGCCGTCAGGACATGTGAGGCACATCGGCAGCGTTGCGGGGTGTTTTCCGCTCGGAGCGTCTGCCGACCCCGGGGCGGCCGGTATTCTCATCGTGGCGTGCTAGAATCCCGCCGCATGGGTAGGGAGCAGGGTTGAATTCCGGGAACTCCAGCGGCGCGCAACGCCGCTCGCGACTAGCGAGCGGCAGGGAAGGCGCGGCGTCGGTCACGATGTGCTGGAGATTCCTCAGAGAAACCGATGGCCGGACCGGGGCGGCCACACGGTGCGCCGCCATCGGCGCGCAAGTCACTGCCAGACATTCCGACCCGCCTTGCCAAACCGCCGTCGTCTCGCGCAGGTTTTCCTTCCCCGTACTTCACATCGCGCATTGCGCATCGGGCCGCCGCGCCCGGGCGAGGGTATGCGCACGGGGGATGGAGCATGGCTCTTGGTTTGTCGCTACCGGCGCTGGACCTGCCGACATTGCAGTTCGTCACTTTCCTGTTGAGCATCGCGACAGGCATCCTGTTCATGCTCGACGCACTGCGTCGCGACGAGGCCGAGTCTCCGCGCTGGTGGAGCCTCGCTTTCCTGCTCGCGACATTTTCCCCCGTGCTCTATCTGCTTGCCGCGCGCAGCTCGCGGCTCGCGGTGCTGTATCCGCTCGGCAACGCGGTCGCGACGCTCGCGTTCGCCATGGTGTGGAGCGGCGCGCGCCGCTTCTACGCGCGCAGCGTGCAATGGGTGACCGTCTTTGGCGGCCCGGCGGTGCTGCTGTGGGGCACATGGCTGTTCGCCCGGCCGCTCGACGCTTGGAGCGGCGGCGTGCTGTTCTTCGCGCTGCTCGCGCTCTACAGCCTGATGGCGGCCAGGGAGTTCTGGCAGGCATCCGGACGACGCCTGCCGAGCAGCATCGTGCTGGCCGTGGTCGCCGTGCTGCATGGTGCGTTCTATACGGCGCGCGCGGTCGCGCTGGTCTGGCTCGGTCCGGCCGACCCCGTCTTTCTCGCGTGGTTCGGCCCCCAGGTCGCGACCACCGAAATGCTGGTGCTGATCGTGGTCGCCAGCTTTCTCATGGTCTCGCTCGGCAAGGAGCGCTCCGAGATCGCACTGCACCGCGCGGCCACCCGAGACGGGCTCACGCAGGCATACAACCGCCCGGAATTCACGCGTCTGGCGCGTGAGCAGATGCGCAGGCACAGTGCCGCGCGCTCGCCGGTCGCCTTGCTGCTGCTCGATCTGGATCACTTCAAGCGGATCAACGATACCTTAGGGCATCCGTTCGGCGACACGGTGCTGCTGCTGTTCGCGCGCACGGCCACCCAGCAATTGCGGGCGGACGACATCTTCGGGCGCTATGGCGGCGAGGAGTTCGCGCTCTTCTTGCCGGGCGTGGGCGCGGCCGAGGCGCAGACCATCGCGGAGCGCGTGCGCGAAGCGTTCGAGCGCGCGGCGCGTACCGTGCAGGGCGAGGCGGTGGGAGCGACGGTGAGCATCGGCATCGCATGCGACGAGCGTTCGCGTGGCGAGCTGGCGTCGCTCGTGCAGCGCGCCGACCGTGCGCTGTATCAGGCCAAGGCGGCCGGCCGCAATCGCTGCATGCGCTACACGCCGGAGACTGTCATGCCGCCGGGGACCGTCACGCCAATGCACGAGGCGGGCCCGGAGGCGTCATCGCTGCGCACGGCCGCCCGCGGATGAGCCCGCGCCGTGCGAACCCGATGGCTTACCACGTCCAGCGCAGACCCAGGGTAGCCGAGACGCTTTGCTGGCGCGTGCTGTCGAGCTGCGTCAGATAAGCGAGGGTGGCGTAGACGCTCGCAGCACGATTAAAGCGTCCCGCCACGCCGATGCCGAATTGCGCGGCCGTACTGTTGGCACTGGTGACGACCGGCGTCGTGCCGCCGAAGACCACGCGCCCGTCGTTGCCGAAACGGTGCAGCAGGTTGAACAGCAGATACGGCCGCAACAATCCCCGATCTCCGTCGTAGTTTGCTTCGAGCCGGGCGCCCACGCGGGCGAGCCAGCTATTCGTGTTGGCGAACGAGACGGTCGAGACGTCGTCGCTCAGATCATTGAGCGACTGACGCTGCCAGATGAGTTGCGCCTGCGGCTCGAGCGAGAGCGTTGGCGTGAGTGCGATCGGCCAACCTGTCTCGAGCGACGCGGCCAGCCCCGTGCCATGCGTGCTGCGGTTCACGCCATTGACCGGCCTCGATTCGTATTGCAGGCTCGAGGCGAGGAAGACTGCATCGGTGTACGCGCCGCCCGGCATCACATGCGTCCAGTACAGCCCGCCGCTGTACATGTCTAGACCGAGCGAGCCGGTGTGCATGTCTTTCGTGCCGAGCGCGAAGCCCTGCACGTCGCCCGACGCACGGGTCCATCCGCCGAGAATCCCGACGTGGTCGCTATGGCCGCCGTCCGTGCGGCGAGCGAAGAGGTCGTGGCCGAGTTGCACGCCGCCGATGTTGCCGTCGAACTGGGGGGAGACGTCGCCCTTCGCGCGCAGTTGTTCCGTCTGGCCCCAGACGCGGGCCCAGCCGCTGGTGAGCCACCCTTTTTCGGTAAGCAACCCTTGCTGGCCCTGCCGTTCGTGGAACGTGCCCATCTGCGCGAAGCCGGCCGCTCGCGCGACTTCGGGCATTTCCGAGTACACGGGAACGGCGACGCGATAGATCGGCGCCGGGGCTTCGCCCACGGCGGCCACGGCCGGACTGCCGCTGGCCGCCACTGGCGTGAGCACCGTGCTGACCGTCTGGCCGCTGGCCGGGTCGAGCACCGTGGCGGTAGTGGCCGCGGGGACGGTCGAGCGCAGGAACCAGCTCTGCGTGCTGTCGGGCGTCGTGCCGCCCTTGTATAGAAAGTACGAGTAGGCACCGGCGCTGACCGGCCCGCCCAGCGTGAGCGCAGACGCCGCCGACGTGGCGCCGCCGACGGCATTGACGACCGGAATGCCGTTGCCGGTGGTCAAGGCGCCGAGGCCGTTCAGGTTGTTCACCACGAGCGTTGTACTGCCGCCAATGGCGCCGCCGCTCACGGTAAGCGGAGCGACGCGCGAGGCATCGTTGCCGAGCGCCGTGTCGATGGCCAGCGTGCCGTTCTGGCCGGTGTAGCCGCCCGCAATGGTCAATGTCCCGTTGCCGGCGCCGTCCCCGGGGTGCACGGTGCCGGCGTTGGTCACGTTGCCTGCCAGCGTGCCCGTGCCGGTCAGCGTGGCGCCCGAGGCGACGGTGGTCGCCGCGCCGCCGAGTGTGCTGCGCAGGTCCAGCACGCCGCTCTGGAGCTGTGCCGTCGTGAAATTGCCGCTGCCGGTCCATGTCCAGTTGTCGCCCTGCGCGAGCAGCGTGCCGAAGTTCACGAAGGCGTTACTCGCCGTGCCGGTGCCCTGCAGGATCAGGCGGCTCACGGCGCTCGCGCCGCCGTCGGCGGTGCCGATGATCTGCGAGCCGGTTTGCAGCGTGAGCGTGTTCGAGCGCGCCGCCGCATTCATGGCGATGGCCGTTCCCGCGTCGCTCTGAATGAGCCCCGCGTTCGTGATCGAGATGGTGCCGTTGACGGTTCGCACGCCAAAGCCCTGCCGGCTGATGATCTGCCCGCCTGCCTGGTTCACGATGGACGACGTGAAGCCTTGCGCGGTGTTCGACACCACGGCGTCGCTGCTCACGCCGCGCGCCTCGATGTACCCACTGTTGGTGAGCTGGTTGTTGTTGCCCTGCATGAACACGGTGAAGGAGCGGTTCGACGCCGTCCCGCCGGTCGTGACGAGGGTGCCGGAGTTTGTCACCGTGCTCTGCCCGCCGACCACGCTGATGGCGCGCGAACCCGAGCCGTTTGCCGTGATCGTGCCCGTGTTGGTGAACGCGCTGTTCAGCCCCAGCCCCGACGACTGTCCCCAGGCTGCGGTCATGCCGAAGGCGTTCGGTCCGCTGACGGTGATGGCGCCGTGGTTGACGAGCGTGCCGCCGTTGCCGTTGCTCGCCATGCCGTCGTTCGAGGCGCCCGTCGTGGTGATGACCCCTGTCGAAGTGTTGACGAGCGTGTTCCCGTCGTTCGCGCCGAGCATGGCGGCGCCGCGGCCGCTGGCGCTCGTGCCGGTGAGGTCGATGGCACCCGCATTCGTGATCGTGCTCGCCGTGTCCACCGAGATAGTGGCCGCATTGGGCGAACTGCGCGTCGAGGAGACGGTGGCCCCTGGCGCCACGTTGACGGTCACGCCCGTGCTGCCGGCTTGCGCTGCGACGGCGCCGTCGGTGCCGGTGCAGGTCACGGTCGTGCCGCTCGCGGGCGCCGTGTTGTCGCAGGCGGCCCGTGCTTGACCGATCACGCAAAGCGAAAGCGCCACGATCAGCGGCTTGAGGGGCAATGAACAGCGTAGCGATTCGGCCTGCTCAACATCGACGCGCGAAGTCTGCATGTTGGACTCCCAGAGAATTTGGGGGGCGTTTGCGGTTCGCCGGGTGCATCCGAGTGCGTCAAAAATAATGGTTTTGCCGAAATCTTTCAAATCCTTACGTTGCAGGCCCGACACGCGTGCGCCAGACGCCGGCCGATTGAAATATCGGGACAACTCCCGGCGCCATACCGGAATTGCCCGGCGGACATTGCGCCCATAGAATGGCGTCGTCGACTTCAGTCGCCGCGCTCTTGACATCCGAACCCTTCGCGCCGATGCCTGCCGCCATTCGTAATTCGCTTCTCTGGATCTTCGATGCGTTCGAGCGCAACGAGACGTACATTCACAAGCGGATGTTCGGCGCCGACGCGGCGTACCTGAACGGCTTGCAGTGCCTCGCCGTGATTGACAAGGATGCGCCGTGGGACGGCCTGCTCGTATGCACGTCTCACGTGCATCATGCGGCGCTGATCCGGGAGATGCCGGCGCTGCGTGCGCATCCGGTATTGGGGAAGTGGCTGTACGTGCCGCAGTCGGATCCGTCTTTCGAGGCGGTCGCACAGCGCGCCGTGGCGCTGGTCCTGGCGGGCGACCCGCGCATCGGGATCGAGCCGCGCCCGCGCGGACCCCGCCGGCCGCGCAAGTCCGGCCCGCCGCGCTCGCGTGGCCCGGCATGAGACGATTGGCATGCGCTGACGGCGGCCTCGCCCGCCCATGCCGCAGGCCGCCGGTCCGAACCCGGACGGCGAATCAGTCGGCCGCCACGTGCACCATTTCGTCGACTTCGCCGGGCGCTTTCTTTTTCAAGCGAATGAAGAGCAGCAGCGGCATGACGAGGACCGTGAGCCCCATCATCAGGCGGAAGTCGTCCAGATAGGCGATCATCGCCGCCTGCCGGGTGACTTCGGCGTTGATCGCGGCGATCGCGGCCGGGCCATATGTCTGTGCGTAGCTCTCCAGCCCCTGGGTGAACGGCGTGATGTGCTCCGAGAGCTGCGCGTGATTGACCTGCATGTTTTGCGTGAGCAGCGTCTGCACGACCGAAATGCCGATGCTGCTGCCAATGTTGCGCGACAGGCTGTAGATTGCCGCCCCGTCCGCGCGCAGCGTGCCGGGCAGTGTCGCGAACGTCACCGTGGTGAGCGGCACGAAGACGAAGCCCAGTCCGAAGCCCTGGATCACGCCAGGCCAGACGATGTCCGACGGGCTCAGCGTCAACGAGTAGCCAGCCATCAGATAGAGCGAGTACGCGGTCAACGCGAAGCCGAAGCCGAGCAGATAGCGCACGTCGACCCTGCCCACGAGGCGCCCCACGACCAGCATCGCCGCCATCGTTCCCGCGCCCGAAGGCGCTGTCACGAGGCCCGTCAGGATCGCGGGATAGCCGAACAGGCTTTGAAGCATGGGAGGGAGCAGGGCGCGCGTGGCATACAGGATGATGCCGACCACGAAGATGTAGACCACGCCCGTGTTGAAGTTTCGGTCCCGTAGCAGGGCGCGATTGAAGAACGAGTGCTCGCCGGCCGTCCACGTATGGACCACGAAATAGGCGAAGCAGACGATGGCTCCGAGCATTTCCAGCCAGATTTCCGTCGAGTTCAGCCAGTCCTGCTGCTCGCCGCGATCGAGCAGCAACTGCAGCAGGCCGATGGCGAGGCTTAGCGTAACGAACCCGAGCGTGTCGAATTTGCCCGCTTTTTGCTCGGGCGGCTCCTTCAGGTAGGCGGCAATTCCGAGGAACGCGATGAGCCCGATCGGCAGGTTGATGTAGAAGACCCAACGCCAGTTGTAGCTGTCCGTGAGCCAGCCGCCGAGCGACGGGCCGAGAATCGGGCCAACCATCACGCCCATGCCGAACACCGCCATTGCCGAGCCGTGCTTGTGCGGTGGATTGATGTCGAGCATCGTCGCCTGCGAGAGCGGCACGAGGGCGGCGCCGCAAATGCCTTGCAGCAGCCGGGCCGCGACGATCTCCGAGAGCGACTGCGCCATGCCGCACAGCGCCGAGGCGATGGTGAAGCCGGCGACCGACCACAGAAAGACGCGCCGCCGTCCAAAGCGCGCGCACAGGGTGCCGGTGAGCGGCGTGGCAATGGCCGCGGCCACGATATAGGACGTCAGCACCCAGGTAATCGAGTCCTGCGAGGCCGACAGGCTGCCCTGCATGTGCGGCAGCGCAACGTTGGCGATGGTGCTGTCGAGCGTCTGAAGCACGGTCGCCAGCATGACGGATACGCTGACGAGCGCCCGATGCCTGCCCGGATCGTCAGTGGTTTGTGGGGATGACACGGCGAATCCTCTGGTGGTCCTTGCGTTTGTCGTTGTCGTTGTCGTGGTCGCTGCCGTTGTTTTTGCGCGCGCCCGGCGGCCATGCCGTTGGCGCACGTGGTGCGCAGGCGCCGTCCGTCGTCTCCTCGCGATGGCCTTATTCCGGATCGGTCTGCCCGAGACGCCGCTCAGGCGCGGGGCATTCGGCCTCGGCGCGCGTGAGATTCGCGAGCACCTTGCCCAGCAGGCGGGTGAGCTCGGCGCGCTCGGCAGGCGTGAGGTCCTGCAGCGCCTCGCGCTCCGTGACGTTGGCAAAGGCGACGATCGTGTCGATCTTGGCCTCGGAGGCGTCTGTCAGATACAGCAGATGGGCGCGCTTGTCCTTCGGATCGCGCTCGCGGCGCACCAGCCCCTTTTCGCGCAGCCGGTCCAGCAGTCTGACGAGCGCCATCGGCGTCAACTCCATGCGTTCGGCCAGTTCGGCCTGCGTCTGAACCCCGTAGCGGTGCAGCATGACCAGCACGCGCGACTGGGCGCGCGTGAGATCGAAGTTGCCGCGGGCACGCCGGTCGAACAGCCGCGAATGAACGCGGGCCACGTCGTGCACCAGCGTGCCGAAACGGGATGACCAATCGATTTTCGGCATGTCGGGTTCGTGCCGGGGCCGGGACAAAGCTGGAGAAAGCAGGAAAAAACACCCTTGGGCCGGCAAATTAGTAAACAGGTTTATTATTTTGCCAGAGTCTTTCGTCGAACGGCAACTGTGGCAAATAGGTGACACCGGGCGACCGGCGACCGGGCAAAAACGCGGTTTTACCCGGCGCGACGGGCGTTTCCCGGCGGTTGGCAGGGCGAATCGAAAGACGGGCGAGCGAAGATCTCGGAAGTGTGAAAAAGCTAGCAAAAATAAGCACTTGACACATTGCCCCGGCGGATCAAGAAAGGAATGGTGCGACGCATCGGCGAGACAGCCCGCGCGTGGCACCAGCCTCTTTTTTGACTCTAAGGAGTGTCAATCATGTTTGATCTTTCACAAGCTTCGGATGTGTTGTCGATGACAGAAGCGGACCGCTCGCACGGTCAACCTCACCGCACGTCCCCTTCGGCAGCAGTCGATGTGGCCGCGCTGTGCGCAGCGCTGCCGACGGCGGGCATGCGTGAAGAGCGTTTGCCGTTCGTGATCACGATTGCCGGCGATGAGGCCGCGCTGCGCGACGCTGCGGCGATGCGCAGCGCGGCGTATGGCCGCCATCTGCCCGAACTCGCGGCCACGCTGAGCGAGCCCGAGCCGAGCGATCGGGAGCCGGGCGCTGTCGTGTTGGTGGCGCGCGCGCGTCTGGACGGGGCGGTGATCGGCACCATGCGCATTCAGACGAACCGTTATCAGCCGCTGCATCTGGAAGCTTCCGCGCCGTTGCCCGACTGGCTCGACAGCGCGGCACTGGCCGAGGCCACGCGCCTGGGCGTAGCCGCCGGGGCCGTGGGGCGTGTGGTCAAGACCGCGCTCTTCAAGGCGTTCTATCAATATTGCATGCTCAGCGGCATCGACTGGATGGTGATTACGGCGCGTCCGCCGCTGCACCGGCAGTACGAAGCGTTGATGTTCGTCGACGTGTTTCCGTCGCAGGCGCTCATTCCGATGGCGCACGTGGGTGGCATTGGGCACCGCGTGCTGGCGCTCGACGTCGCGCAGGCACGTTCGCGTTGGCAGGCCGCGGGGCACCCGCTCTTCGACTACATGTGCCTCACGCATCACCCGGACCTGCGCCTGGGAGCACCGCTTGCGGAACCGTCGGCCCCGGTCGAATCCAGTGTTGGCGCGCGTTTGCGGGATTTATCTTTTGGTGCCGACGCGGTAGGATGCGTAGCATCGGGCTACAGCCTGGCGGTGTGATGCCGTTATTGGAAATAACGTTATCCCGTCGTGCGCAGGGTTGGGTGGTTGCAGCGACGGCGGTAGCGAGCAAGACGGGAGAGAAATACCTGCCCGTGTCCGCCGGGTCGACCGGCGGCACGGGACGGGGCCCTCCCGGCCGGCAAGGCGGGCAAGGACCGCCGCCTTGCCCGGCGACAAACGCGGGGGCGACCAACGAGACAAGGGCAGACGAGTCATATGGCGGGGGAACTCGGCAACGAGCGTGACCATCACGGCCGCAATTCGAACGATTTCACCGACGAGTTGGCAGAACTCTCCGGTTCGCGCAGGCGTTGGCGCGTCACCACGAGGCTCGACGAACTTTTTCGCAGCATCTCCCTGTACGCCGTGCCTGCAGCCATCATGCTGCTCTCGGGTATCGTGCTGCTGTTCCAGGAAAGCCAGTTCACCGTGCGCGGCGCCACGCCGCTTACCTTCCAGGCGCAAAACGATTTGCCCACGACGTTCGGCCCCGCGATGGTGTCGAACTCGCTCGAACGCGCACCCGCCGTCTCGCAATTCAGCACACAGCTCTCCGAAGCGCCTGTGTGGTTCCGGGTGAACGTGCTGCCGGTGGGCGGCGATCAGCACACGGTCGTCGAATTCCCTTCGCGCCATGCGCAGACGCTGGCCTGCTGGCGTGATCCCGAGGCGCCGGCCATCGGGCGCGCCGATCGCGCCGCCGTGAGCGGGGCGATTCGCGTCTCCAAGGCCGGCTTTGCCATCGATCTCGGCCACCTCACGGCGCCCGTCGGCCTGCTTTGCCAGGGCACGTTCTCCGGGCCGGCGCATCTGACCCTCGTGGCGTGGCCTGCCGCGCAATTGCGAGTCTCCGAAACCGAATTCCAGCGCAGCAACGGGTTGCTCGAAGGCGGCCTGCTCACGCTCTCGGCGTTCGTGCTCGTGACGGCCATCATCAACAAGGAATGGCTGTACGTGCTGTTCGCCGCCTGGCTCATCGGTAACCTGCGCCTCGCGGCGAACTCGCTCGGCGCCGATACGCAGTGGCTCGAGCGCACCATCCCGACCGACTGGGACGCGCTCGTGCGCAAGGCGACGTTCGCCGTCTACTACGTGCTGACATATTCGCTCTTCACGCAGCTCTTCAAGCGCGAGCTGCGTCGCATCGGGCTGCGCTGGATGGTGATGGTGCTGCAGTGGGCCGGCGTGGTGCTGTGCTGCGCGGCGATTGCGCTGCCGTATGCGCATTTCATCCCGGTGCTGTGGAGCGTGGCCGCGCTGGGCATTGTCATCGTACTGATTCTGCTCGCGCGCATTCTCGTGATCACCCGTTCGCGCGTGGCGGTGTGGTACAGCGCGTCGCTCGCCATCGTGCTGTTCGCCACGTTCTCCGAGGTGATCGCCGCGGCGTTCAACGCACGCGCGCTATCCTCGGCGCTCAACAGCGTGACCGCGGCATTGTTCTCGAGCCTGATGGCGGCGCTGGCGATCGCCGAGCAGATGCGCGCCGAGCATCAGGGCAAGCTCGAGGCCCAGGCCGAGCTGCGTAACGCTTACGACGTGACGCCGGTCGGGCTCTTCACGCTCAACGACCAGGGGGTGTTCGTGCGCGGCAACGCGGCGCTGCACACCATGCTGGGCATTCCCAATATCGAGGCCCGCACGTACCGCTGGGACCAGTTCTTCGGCCAGAGCACATGGCGCATGCTGCTCGACGTTGCCCAGCACAGCGACGAGTCGGAGTTGGAAATTCTCTCGTTGCCGCGCGACGACGGACGCACGAGCCGCTATCTCGTCAAGGCGATCTTCGCGGACGGGCGCATCGAGGGCTCGCTGCAGGACATTACCGAGCGCGCCCGCACGATGGAACAATTGCGCTACCTCGCGGAAAACGATCCGCTTACCGGCGTATCGAACCGGCGCGGTATCGAGAAGGCGCTCGGCGAGGCGATTCGCACGTTGTCCGACGCACGTCCCGCCGCGCTGGCCTACCTCGATCTGGACCGCTTCAAGCTCGTCAACGACCTGTTCGGCCACGCCGCGGGCGACGAGGTGCTGCGCCAGGCGTGCGACCGCATGCGTGCAAGGCTGTCCGCCGACCAGAGCGTAGGGCGCACGGGCGGCGACGAGTTCATCGTCGTCTTCCGGGACGCCACGATCAAGGAGGCGGCCGCGATCGCACGCCGGCTCGTCGACGCCATCGCCGGCGAGCCGTACCAGATCGGCGAGCGGGCGTTCCAGGTGCGGGCGTCGGCCGGGGTGATCGAGCTCACGACCGACATGCGCGTGCCCGACGCCATCTCGTCGGCCGATCGTGCGTGCCGCGAAGCCAAGAAGAGCCGGCGCGACCTGGTCGTCTACGAGCGCGGGGCGGCCGCGTTCCGCGAGCGGCTCGCCGAGCTTCGGCTCATCGACGCGCTTGACGCCGGCCTTGCGCCCAATACGCTTTTCCTCGAGATGCAGCCGATCATGGAGATGGCCTCGCCGGGCGAGTCGCTCAACTTCGAGGTGCTGCTGCGCATGCGCGACTCGGACGGCAACATCGTGCCCGCTTCACGCATCATCAGCGCGGCCGAGGAGAACGGCAGCATCGGCATGATCGACAAATGGGTGCTGACGAACACGCTGGCGTGGATCGACGCGCATCGCGATCGGCTCGCGAAGACGCAGTTCGTCTGCGTGAACCTCTCGGGCGCGTCGCTCAACGACGAGCATTTCGTGCGCGACATCTTCGCCACGCTGGCCGCGCACGAACGCTCGGTCGAGCTGCTGTGCATCGAGATCACCGAAACCGTGGCGCTGCACGATCTGGACAACACGCGGCGTTTCGTCGATCGTATTCATCAGTTGGGCGGGCGGATCGCGCTCGACGACTTCGGGGCCGGTTTCAGCTCGTTCTCCTATCTGAAGGACCTGGCGGTCGACGCCATCAAGATCGATGGCGCCTTCGTGAAGAGCATGGCGGCGCACCCGGCCAATCTGGCCATCGTCGAGGCGATCGTCGCGCTCGCCAAGAATCTGGGCATTCGCAGCGTGGCCGAATGGGTGGAGGACGCCGCCACGCTCGAAGCGCTCTCCGAGCTCGGCGTGGACTACGTCCAGGGCTTTCTCATCGCGCGACCGCAGACCCCGGAGGCGATTCTCACTGCCGATTCGGCCGCCAGCTTCGTGCGCGACCCGGCACTCGCGTCGCTGCTCGTGCAGCTCGGTCAGGCGTTCTATCCGCGGGCGGGGGGCAGGGCGGCCCTGCATTGAGGGGAGCCGGCGCCCGGCGCACTCCGCCGCCATGCTCGGGAATGCGCAACGTTCGGCTGTATTGTCCGCATTTTTCGCAATGCTCTCTTTCTCGATGTCCGGCCGCCACTATCGATTCTGACGGGTGCAATGCCCGCAAAGCCCCGCGAATGGGGCTTTTTCATGTCAAGCCCCATGTCCTGCCCCGACATCGGAGCGTAACCTGACGTAAGATTTCCATTTGGAATAAATCTTGTCCCTCGGCATGCCAAGGGGCAGAATCTGACCATCGACGTGATGGGGCCATGTCCCCATGCGCCGTGGGCTGCAGCCGGGTTCAGGGGGAACGCGGCGATGCACCGGCCCGCGGCCGCTCGGCCAAACACAGACACGCGACGAGCAACGGGGTTAGGACCGCGGGCATCCGGAAGGCGCCTGCGGCGCGACCGGAACACCTAACCAAAAGAACGACAATGATTTCGTCTATTTTGAAACTCGCGTATCGCTACAGCCATACGGCGAAGTGGCGGCACAACGAGCGGCTGTGGCCGCATGCGCGAATCGAGCGCGATGGCGTGGGGGCCATCGAGCGCTTCACCTGGCGCGGACGCCCCGTGCCGCTGGCGCGGCGCGCGGACCTGCAACGCCTGCGTCAGACGCCGTGCCATATCATTGCGAGCGGACCGTCGGTGGCGGACATCGACTATGAAGCGCTGCCGATGCATCACGTCATGGGCGTGAACGGGGCCATTGCGCTCATTGATCGCGCGCCCGTCAAGTTCGACTATTACTGCATTCTCGACGCAGGCTTCGTGAGGCAGCGCCCCGACCTGGCGCGCCGCATCATCGCGCGCGATCTCGTGCTGTTCGTCACGCCGGTGGTACTGGCGCGGCTGCTGGAGAGGTATCCGCCGTCGGCGTTCGGCTGTCGGTTCTATCTGGTGGACGACATCTTCAAACGCGGCCTCGAAGCCGCGCGCACGCCCGCGTCGCTGCGCGCCAACGCGCGCGTGGCGGCGAGCGCGGCGTTCTTCGGCGAGCACGGGCGTCTCGGGTTCAGCTTCGACATCGACAACGGCTTCTTTCACGGTGGCACGGTAGCCTACTTCGCGCTGCAAGTGGCCACATGGCTCGGTTTTACCGAGCTGTATCTGCACGGGGTCGATCTGCGCGACGCGGCGCACACGCCGCGTTTCTACGAGACGATGCAGACGCGGGCGCCAACGCGTCTCGATGCCGAATTCGCGAGCCTGATCGAGCCGTCGTTCCGGCATGCCGCCGAGGTGCTGCGCGCGCGCGGCGTGCGCGTCGAGAACCTGTCGCGCGTGAGCGCGCTGGGTGAGGACATCTTCCCGAAGGTCGACTGGCGTTCGTTGCGCCGCCGCAATCTGAGCCTCGTGGTGCCCGGCGAAGCCGTGTCGCCCGCAATGGTCCAGGGTGCGGATGGCACCGCGTCGCCCATGCTGCGCCCGACCGGCACGCACTGACGACGCGCCAGGTCTCGGTCTGCCGCCGGCCGCTGCGTTGGTCCGTCAGTCGTGGAGCGCGCCAAATCTCGCCAGACCGCGCCAGACCGCGTCAGATCGCGCCATTCGGACCGCCCGGCGGTGGCCTACCTGCTACAATCGCACTCCGGGTTTTCCTGAAGCACGAGCGATTATGGGGTTTGGCTGGTTCGGACTGTCGACGTTTTGGTTGCTGGCATTGTGCTGGCCTGGCGTCCGGGGTCTGCTTGGCGGTGAGATTCGACTCTTCGGCCCCGGCACCCTGCGCATGTTGCTTGGCGTGCCGCTCACGATGGTGTCGAGCGCCACGCTGGCCGCATTGACGGGCGGCGAAGGCAACACCGCCGGCGGCAGCGTCGGCCAGTCGCTCGCCCACGGCCTGCAATTGGCGCTCGGCGGCACGCTCGCCATGGGCCTCGCCGGCGTTGTCCTTCTCTTTTCTCTTCCGCTCGTCTTTGGCACCACGTGGTGGGGCATGTTCGCGCGTGCGAAGCCCACGGCGGACGATGACGACGAATCCCCTTACGAGACGCGTTTTGCCGGCAGTGCCGGTGAACCGGTGCGGGGACTGTCGCAAATGTCGCAACTGTCGTTCGGCGGGCCACACGAGCGTGGCGAACGCGGCGAGCGGTTCACACCAACGTTGGGGCAGGGTCATCACAACGCGGGGCATCTGACCGAAGGGGCAACGCCCCGCCGGCGCGGGCTTGCCGCGCAGCCGCGCTGGAAGCTCACCGACGAAGAGCGCGCGCGGCTCGATGCGATGCAGCCGCCGCCGCTCGCTACGCGAGGCGCACCGCGCGCCGAACCTTCGTTCATGCGCGCCGGCGCGGCGCGTGTGGCGAGGAGGGAGCCCGCTGTCGGACGTGCGGCTGCGCCGGCGGTCGGCGCGGCAACAGCGGCTGCCGCTTCGCCCCATGCCACGGCAGGCGCGCGCGCCGTACTGCCGCGTGGCGCCTATGTGTTGCGCACCGCGCGTGGCGATACGATCACGGCGCCCGAGTGGGTCCGTGCCGAGCCGAGTCTGCGCGCGCAAGACGCGCGCGGTCCGGCAGCGCGACGCGGCGCGTCCGCGGCTTCCAGCCTTTCCAGTGCTTCCAGTGCTTCCGGCCCTCGTGCCATGCCCGCACCGACCGCCCAGCGCACATCTTCGCTGACGGCGCAGAAGCCCTCGGTCGCGGCAGTCGGTGACGCCACGCAGCCGGCATCCGGCGGCGCTCTGCATTTGACGTCGACTGCTGACGGCGCCCCCGGTCATCGCCGCCCGGTCGGGGTGGCCCCGGCCCACCTGCGCGGCACGATCGTCCACAGCCCGTTCCGCCAACCGCAGCTGGGGCTGGAGGATGTGCCCCCGCGTGGCGCGTCGCCCGTCGCGACGCACTCATCGGTCGTCGCCGCGGCTTCTCGCGATACTCTCTTGGCCGCTGATGGCGGCATGCCGGGCGTGGCAAGTGACGGCATGAGTTCGCCCGAGGCGCCACCGATCCGGGGCGCAGCCTCGTGGTCCGCGATGGACGCCGCATCGCCGCTCACGTCCGACGTCGCGGAATTCTCGCCGCTCGATTTGTCCCCGAAGGCAACGCCCGACGAGCCGCCTGACGCTGCGCCATCAACGCCCACGCCGGCAATGCTCGCCGAGCAGGAAGCCGCGCGCGTCGCGCAACAGGCGAGGATGCAGGCGCTCGCCGCCTTGCGCGAGGAAGCCGAAGCACTGCTTCGTGACTTGCGCGAGTGGTCCTCCGCAATGGAAGCGCCGGTGACCGTCGTGGGCGGCAGCGCCATCGCGAAGGCGGCCGACCATGTCGCTGCGCACGCAGCACCGCCGGCGCCCGCCGTGGACGAGACGCCCCAGTTGCGCGAAGCGGCGCAGACCGAATCGCGGGCGCGCGCGGAGGTGCTGGACGTTCCGCCAATGGTGTTGATCGCGCCGCCGCCCGGACAACCGGCTGGTGCCGCGCGCCGCCCCTTCCTGTTCGCCGATGTGCTGGCGAGCGTGCAAGTGCAAGAGCCGGCGACGGTGGCGGCGGCGACCGTGTGCGCACCGGAGACCGCGCCCGGGCGCGCGTCCGAGTCGGATGAACCCGCGGGGCAAGCCAGCGGATCGACCACCAAACCGCACTACGTTTTGCGCGCCGACGGCACCTGGGCTCGCGCCGAACCGGACGCCGCAGCGTATGGCGCATTGCCGACGACGGCGCCACGCGAAGCCGCTTTTACCGCCGACGCACCGCGCGAGCTGCCAACGCCGCGCGAGCCGATCGCCTACGACCTTCCGTCGCTCGACCTGCTCAGTCCGGCGACGTCGCAAGACGTGGCGAACGTCGTATCCGACGAGACGCTCGCCGCCGTCGGACAACTGATCGAGCAGCGGCTCGCCGAGTTCAAGGTCCCGGTGACGGTGGTAGGTGCGTCGGCCGGCCCGGTCATCACGCGTTTTGAAGTCGAGCCTGCAGTGGGCGTGCGGGGCGCGCAGGTCGTCGGTCTCATGAAGGATCTGGCCCGGGCGCTGGGCGTCACCTCGATTCGCGTGGTCGAGACGATCCCAGGCAAGACCTGTATGGGCCTCGAATTGCCGAACGCGCAGCGCCAGATGATTCGCCTGTCCGAGATCCTGACCGCGCCGGCGTTCGACTCGCACCGCTCGCGCCTGGCGCTGGCGATGGGCAAGGACATCACGGGCGAGCCCATCGTGGCCGATCTTGCCCGGGCACCGCACTTGCTGGTGGCCGGCACGACCGGCTCGGGCAAGTCGGTGGCGGTCAACGCCATGATCCTGTCGCTGCTGTACAAGGCCACGCCAGACGACGTGCGCCTTATCATGATCGACCCGAAGATGCTGGAACTGTCGGTCTACGGCGGCATTCCGCATTTGCTCGCGCCGGTCGTCACGGACATGAAGCAGGCCGCGCACGCACTGAACTGGTGCGTTGGCGAGATGGAAAAGCGCTACCGGCTGATGTCGGCGCTCGGCGTGCGCAATCTGGCTGGCTACAACGAGAAGATCGACGCGGCGCGGGCCGCCGGCAAGAAGATCGGCAACCCGTTCTCGCTCACGCCCGACGCCCCGGAGCCGCTCGATCGCCTGCCTTTCATCGTGGTGGTGATCGACGAGCTGGCCGACCTCATGATGGTGGCAGGCAAGAAGATCGAGGAACTCATCGCACGGCTTGCACAGAAGGCCCGCGCGGCCGGCATTCATCTGATTCTCGCGACGCAACGCCCGTCGGTCGACGTGATCACCGGCCTCATCAAGGCGAACATTCCGACGCGCGTGGCGTTCCAGGTCTCGTCGAAGATCGACTCGCGCACCATCCTCGATCAGATGGGTGCGGAGTCGCTGCTCGGCCAGGGCGACATGCTGTTTCTGCCGCCGGGCACGGGCTATCCGCAGCGCGTGCATGGCGCGTTCGTGGCCGATGACGAAGTGCATCGCGTGGTGCAGCACTGGCAGCAATACGGCGAGCCCGAGTACGACGAAGCGATCCTCGCCGGCGATCCGGCCGAGGCGGCCCCGGGCGATCTGTTCGGCGAGTCGCCAGGCGACGCCGAAGCCGATCCGCTCTATGACGAAGCGGCGGCGTTCGTGCTTGGTTCGCGGCGTGCGTCGATCTCGGCGGTGCAGCGTCAATTGCGCATCGGCTACAACCGGGCCGCGCGTCTCATCGAACAGATGGAAACCGCCGGGCTGGTCAGCCCGATGGGCCGTAACGGCGCCCGCGAAGTGATCGCGCCGGGCGACTAATCGCCGTCGCTTACATCTCCCTTACGACCCGCATTTCAAGTCGAACTCTTTGGCACTCCGTGCCGATCTCCGGACACGCGCCATACATGGCGCGCGCCGCCAAAACCCTCCGCAAACCCGCGCCAATGCGCGATGACGGGCCGCAAACCCCCGTGCCGATAGGGGTATTCCCGCCTTTGCGGGCGAAACTCAGCGATCACATAATCGGCGCGCTAGGTTGGTCGTTCGACGCGTGCTTGATGGTATCGCCCTGACACGAATTACAAGACCGGGGCGGTGCAGACGGGGAAGACAACCCGTGAGTCGCGCATCCCACGGCAGGGCCTGCGACACCAGGAAATCGCAGTAAAAAAGCGTCATATCGAAACGCATCGCACCGAAGGAGACCCTTATGCAATTCCGATTCAAGCTCATGGCGGGCGCCGTGGCATTCGCGCTGTCTGCCTCCATGGCCATCGCGGCCGATCCGATCAAGATCGGCGTGTCCGGCCCGTTTACCGGCGGCTCGTCGTCGATGGGCGTTTCCATGCGCGATGGCGTGCGTCTGGCCGCCGCGGAAATCAACAAGGCCGGCGGCGTGCTGGGCCGTCAGATCGTGCTCGTCGAGCGCGACGAAGAAGCCAAGAACGAGCGCGGCGTGCAAGTCGCGCAGGAACTGATCAACAAGGAAAAGGTGGTCGCCACGGTCGGCTACATCAATACCGGCGTGGCGCTCGCCTCGCAGCGCTTCTACCAGGACGCCAAGATTCCGGTGTTCAACAACGTGGCCACGGGCACCGTCATTACCGAGCAATTCAAGCCGCCCCAGTACCCTGACAACTACGTTTTCCGCAACTCGGCCAAGGACAGCATCCAGGCGCCGATGATCGTGGAGGAGGCGATCACGCGTCGCGGCTTCAAGAAGCCGGCGATCCTGGCGGACTCGACCAACTACGGTCAGCTCGGCCGCGAGGATCTTGAAAAGGCGCTCAAGTCGAAGGGGATCACGCCGGTCGCCGTCGAGAAGTTCAACATCAAGGACGTCGACATGACGGCGCAGTTGCTCAAGGCCAAGCAGGCCGGCGCCGACGTGATCCTCACCTACGGCATCGGCCCGGAACTGGCGCAGATCGCCAACGGCATGGCCAAGCTCGGCTGGAAGCTGCCGATCGTCGGCAGCTGGACGCTCGCGATGGCCAACTACATCGACAACTCGGGCGTGAACGGCGAGGGTGCGCGCATGCCCCAGACGTTCATCCAGGAGCCGAACACGCCCAAGCGCAAGGCGTTCATCGATGCTTATCTGGCCATGTTCAAGCCGAAGAACAACCGTATCGACTCGGCGGTCTCGGCGGCGCAGGGCTACGACTCGATCTACCTGCTCGCCGCGGCGATCAAGCAGGCCGGCAGCACGGACGGCCCGAAGGTGCGCGCTGCGCTGGAAGACCTGAAGACGCCGGTCGAGGGCGTGGTCACGACTTACGACCACCCCTTCACGCATGACGATCACGATGCCATCACCGCCAACATTCCGGTGTTCGGCGAAGTGAAGGGCGGTCGCGTGGTGTACGCCTACGACAGCGATCTGAAGGCCGGCAGCAAGGTCCGCGAGAAGACGGCCAGCAAGTAAGCCGCATTTCCATCCAGCGCTGCATCCTGCAGCCATGACGGGTGAACGACGGCGCGTGTCGTTCGCGTCCCGCGCGCCAATGACGGCGCAGCGCGGCGCGGCGCACGCGCCGTATCGATACCCGACGCCTTGCGCCGGCACGCGGGACCGGCGCAAGGCGAGCGTCCCGAATGCCTCCCGTGCATCGCTCGTAGGCTCGCACTCGCGAGAGAGGAACGCATGACCATCCTGATTCAACTCATCTACAGCGGTATCGCGCTGGGGATGATCTACGCCGTGATCGCCTTCGGTTACCAACTGACTTTCGCGACGTCCGGCACCCTGAACTTCGGCCAGGGCGAAGCGCTCATGCTCGGCGCGCTGGTCGGCCTCACACTGGTCGACACCCTCGGTCTGAACTACTGGCTGATGGTTCCCATCGTCTGCCTGTTCGGGCTGGTGCAAGGCGCGCTGGTCGAGCGCATCGGCGTCAAACCGGCGCTGAGAATCAAGTCCGAGTTCGGCTGGATCATGTCCACCATTGCGCTGGGCATCATCTTTCGCAACGTCGCGGAGAACGTGTGGGGCCGCGACGATCTGAAGTTTCCGTCACCGCTTCCCGAAGCGCCGGTCAAGCTCGTCGGCGCCAACGTGCTGCCGATGGAGTTGCTCGTGGTCGCCGGCGCACTGCTCATGATGGCCGCCGTCGAGTTCTTCAACCGGCGTTCGATATACGGCAAGGCCGTCGTGGCGACCGCCAACGACCGCGACGCCGCCGGCCTGATGGGCATCAACACCAGCCTGGTGATTACGTTCTCGTATGCGCTCTCGTCGATGGCCGCCGCGTTCGCCGGCGTGCTCGTGGCGCCGCTCACCCTCACGGGCGCCACGATGGGCGCGGTGCTCGGCTTGAAGGCATTTGCCGTGGCAATCATCGGCGGGCTCTCGAGCGGCATGGGCGTGCTCGTCGGCGGCGTGATCCTCGGCGTGGCCGAAACCACCACTGCGTTCTATCTCTCGACCGGGTACAAGGACGTGCCGGGTCTCGTGCTGCTGCTGCTTGTGCTGGCCGTGAAGCCGGCGGGCCTGTTCGGCAAGACCGCCATCAAGAAGGTGTAACCATGACCGCACAGACCTCCACCGCTCGCGCGGACCGCGATCTCGGCGGCCTGCGTGTGGGCACGAAACTCGCCGCGATCCTCGCGATCGTGGCGCTGTTCGGCTTCCCGCTAGCCGTCGGCAATCCATACTACATCCACATGATCGAGACGATCATGATCTACGCGATCCTGCTTTTCGGGCTGGATATCGTCGTGGGCTACACCGGGCAGGTGTCGTTGGGCCACGCGGGCCTGTTCGGCATCGGCGCCTACGTGGCGGGCGTATTCTTCGCGAAACTGGGTCTCACGCTGTGGCTGGCGCTGCCCGCCGCCATTCTGATCACGGCGGCGTTCGGCGCGGTGCTCGCCTTGCCGGCGCTGCGCGTGATCGGCCCCTATCTGGCCATGGTGACGCTGGCGTTCGGCACCATCATCCAGATCCTCATCAACGAAATGGACTTCCTCACGGCCGGGCCGCTGGGCATCAAGCTGACGAAGCCGCTCATCGGCGGGCATCCGATCGATGAAGTCGAGTACTACTGGCTCGTCGCCGTGTTGCTGCTGCTGAGCATGCTCGTGGCGCACCGTATCCTGAAGTCGCACCTCGGGCGCGCATTCGAAGCGCTGCGCGATTCGCCGGTCGCCTCCGACTGCATGGGCGTGTCGGTGTACCGCTACAAGGTGTATGCGTTCGTGATCAGCGCCGGGTTTGCCGGCCTGGCGGGCAGCCTCTACGCCTACTCGGAGCAGTACATCTCGCCCAATACGTACAACTTCGAGCTCACGATCCTGTTCCTGCTCGCGGTCATCATGGGCGGGCGCAAGACGCGCAGCGGCTCGCTGCTGGGCGCGGCCATCATCGTGCTGCTGCCGCAGCTGCTCGACGACATCGGCGTCTTTCGCATCGTCGCGACGGTGATCGCGGCGGTGACGGCGGTCGTCGCCGTTGCGGCAATCGCCAAGGCGCGCACAACGCTCGCCAAGGCAGCCGTGCCGATCGTCGGCACGATTGCTCTGGCCGGCGTCACGTGGTGGCGCGAGAGCATCACGGACTGGCGCCTGACGATCTTCGGCCTGATGATCCTCTTCGTCGTGTATTACCTGCCCGACGGCATTATCGGCTTTCTGCGCTCACGCATCCTGCATCGCCGCCGCACGGTGACCGTGTCGGCGACCCAGGTCGACGAAGCGAGCGCCGGCGGCGCCGATCCGGTGCTCGCCGCAGCGGCGAGCGGGCCGGAAGAGCTGCTCAAGGTGCGCCAGTTGCTGATGCAGTTCGATGGCCTGAAGGCGCTCAACCAGGTGGACCTCACCGTCAGGCGCGGCACGATCCACGGGCTGATCGGCCCGAACGGCTCCGGCAAGAGCACGATGATGAACGTGCTCACGGGCATCTACGTGCCGACGGCGGGCAGCATCGAGTTCGCCGGACAGTCGCTGGCCGGGCGCACGTCGTCGGACATTGCGCTATCGGGCGTGGCGCGCACGTTCCAGAACGTGCAGCTCTTTGGCGAAATGACGGCGCTCGAGAACGTGCTCGTGGGCCTGCATCACACCTTCGATTCGACGCTGGTCGACGTCTCGCTGCGGCTGCCGCGCTACAAGCGTGAGGAGGACGGCGCTCGCGCGCGCGCCATGCGACTGCTGGAGTTCGTGGGGCTGACGGCGCTTGCCGACGAGGAGGCGCGCAATCTGCCCTACGGCAAGCAGCGTCTGCTCGAAATCGCCCGCGCGCTGGCGCTCGATCCGCGCCTGTTGCTGCTCGACGAGCCGGCCGCCGGTCTTACGGCGCCCGATATACGGGAGCTGCTCGCGATCATCCGCAAGATCCGCGACCATGGCATCACGGTCATTCTGATCGAGCACCACATGGACGTGGTGATGAGCACGTGCCAGACGGTGTCCGTGCTCGACTTCGGGCAGAAGATCGCCGAAGGGCTGCCGGCGCAGATTCAGGCCGATCCGAAGGTGATCGAAGCGTATCTGGGTGGCGCATCGACCGCGCACTGACGACACGCGCGACGGCTCGCCTCGCGCTGCCTCGCGCGGCAACGACGAACAAACGGAACCACTATGCTTTCCATTCGTAATCTGCAGGCCGGCTACGGCAAGGTGCAGGTGCTGCACGGCATCGACATCGATGTGCCGAGCGGTCAGGTCGTCACGCTCATCGGCTCGAACGGGGCGGGCAAGACCACCACCATGCGCGCGGTGTCGGGCATGATCAAGCCGACGTCGGGCGAAATCACGCTGGGCGACAAGCGCATCGACGGGCTCGATTCGCATCGCATCGCCAAGCTCGGGCTGGCGCATTCACCCGAAGGCCGGCGTGTGTTCGCGACGATGTCGGTGACGGACAATCTTCGGCTGGGGGCCTTTGCTCGCCTGACGGGCAGCCGTCCCCGCGGCGACGTGGCCGCGGACCTCGAGCGCGCGATGGACCTGTTTCCGCGGCTCAAGGAGCGCCGCAATCAACTGGCGGGCACGCTCTCCGGCGGCGAACAGCAGATGCTCGCCATGGCGCGCGCGGTCATGCTGCGCCCGGACATCGTGCTGCTCGACGAGCCGTCGATGGGGCTCGCACCGATTCTCGTCGACGAAGTGTTCCGCATCATCGGCAATCTCAAGGCGGAGGGCGTGACGATGCTGCTCGTCGAGCAGTTCGCCGCGGCAGCGCTTGGCGTTGCGGACTACGGCTATGTGCTAGAGAACGGGCGCATTTCCGTGCACGGCCCGGCCGAGCGCCTGCGCAACGACGATGCCGTGCGCGCGGCGTATCTGGGCGGCGGCGGTCACTGAGATGTCACGGGCGCGCGAGCGGCCCGCCAATGACGACGGGCAGCCTCATGGCTGCCCGTCGTGCTTCCGGGGCAAGGGAGGTGCGCGCGTCGAGCCTTGTCCCCTCGCACCGCGCTGCGGCCCGTCGTCCGGCCGGTCAGAACGTGGCGGCAAGTTCGCGCAGCGAGCCGAACGCTTCGCGCAGCTCGGTGCGTAGCACGCCGACGAGCTCGGCCGCCGGCATGGCGCGGGCAAGCGGCGCGGCCTGTCCGGCCCATTGCGCGCCGTAGTCGCCGTTGCCCTTGGCCTTGGCCGCAGCGTTGAGCGCCTTGCCCGCATCGTAAGTCACGGGATAGGCGGGCAGTGCGGGGCGACCGGCCGCCTGTTCCAGTTCGTAGAGGCGATTCACGAAGCCGCGGGCGGGACGTCCCGAAATCGCGCGAATGAGGGCGGTGCGGGGCTGCTGCGCGCTCGTCATGCGCTCGCGGTAGGCGGCGTCTGCCGACGATTCGGGACAGGCCACGAACGCCGTGCCGAGTTGTGCCGCCTGCGCGCCAAGCGCGAGCGCGGCTGCGATACCGGCACCGTCCATGATGCCGCCCGCCGCGATCACCGGCACCGACGTGTGCGTGACGATCAACCGCACGAGCGCGAGCGTGCCGAGCTGTTCGTCGTCGCTCGGCACGCCATCGCCAAGATCTTCGAAGCGGCCGCGGTGACCGCCGGCCTCGTAGCCTTGTGCAACGATGGCGTCGACCCGGGCCGCTTCGACGGCCCTGGCTTCGGCGAGATTGGTCGCCGTGGCAAAGAGCGTGATGCCGGCCGCGTGTAGGGCGTCGATCTTCTCCTGCGACGGCAGCCCGAAATGGAAGCTCACCACGGCCGGACGCTCCTCCAGAAGCACCGCGAACATTGCCTCGTCGACCACGAAGCTTTTGTAGATTTCGCTGAGCGTTGCCGGCGGCGTCGCGTCGAAGCGCGCGAATTCCGGTGCCAGGTAGGCAAGCCATGCGGCGTCGCGCGCCGCGTCGAGCCTGGCCGGCGCGTGGCAGAACACATTGACGTTGAACGGCTTGCTGGTCAGCGCGCGCGTGTCCCGGATGGCCTTGCGCGCGGCTTCCGCGCCCATGGCCGCCACACCGATCGAGCCGAGACCGCCGGCGTTGGAGACGGCAGCGGCCAGCGCGGGCGTCGACGTGCCGGCCATCGGGGCCTGAATGATCGGGGCGAGCAAGCCGAAACGCTCGATGAGGGCGCGATTGCGCGATTGGGCGGCATGGGAATTGGACATGACGATCTGCACCTTGGTGTGTTCGGAAACGGGGGGAACCGCAGCAGTCACAGCACGCAGTATGTTCACTATGGCATACGTGCGCAACGCACCAAAAGATACCACTAATATGCATCTTTATGCAGGCCAGCGATCGGCGTCACCCGGCTCAGGCGCGGTCTCGGTCCTGTCGTTCCCTCGAGGGCGGGGAGTCGTTCCGGCGTTCTGCCGTTCTGCCGTCGTGCGTCCCGTCATTGGTTTGTCGGCCCGTGCGTTATCCCATGCGAGTGGGGCTGCCGCCGTGAGTGGCGTCGGCCCCTGCGTGCGCGCCGCAGCCGACGTCCTCTCCCATCAGGTCGGCGGCGCGCGAGCGCTGCATGTCGGCACGCCGGAAGTAGCCGATGACCGTGGCCACGCTCGTGTGGCCCGTCATCGCCATGGTTTCGGCCAGTGGCACCTGCTGCCGTGCCGCTTCCGTCACGAAGCCCGCCCGCAGCGAGTGCGCCGAGAAGTTGCCTTCGAGCCCGGCAAGCGCGCAGCGCTCGCGAACGATGTCGCGCACCGCCGCTTCGGTCAACGCTTCGCCCACATGCCCGCCACGCCGCACGCGGCGGAAGATGGCGCCCTGCGTGATACCGGCAGACGTGAGCCAGTCGGTGAGCGCGACGCCCGCGGCGCCGGTCACCGGCTTCTCGTTTTCCGGCAGGTCTGCGCCTTGCTGGTTCGTTTTCGACCAGGCCAGCGTGTAGACGTAGCGATCCGGCCCCGTGCGCCGCACGTTCTCGCATGTCGCGCGCACGACTTCCGAGCGACGGCGCCCGCCGCTGGCCCAGGCGAACAGTAGCAATGCGCGGTCGCGCTTGCCCCGCAGCGAGTTGTCGCAGGTGGCAAGCATGGCGCGCAGCGGCTCGCGCGTGATGGCGTCCTTCTGGGCCGTTCGGACACCGCGTCTGGCATACGCGCGGCGCGTCTTCGCGAGCAGCTCGCGGACGGCGGGCTCCGCACAGGGATTGGGCAGACCTCGCGACGTATGCAGCTTGCCGATGACACTCAGCCGGTGCAGCAGCGTTGCCAGCGAGGGCGGTCCGGGGCGCGCTTTAAGCCCTTGTGCGACGAGTTCGGCATCGAGCTCGGCCGGCATTTCGGTCGTCAGCTCGTCTTGCCCCTGACCTTTGCCGTGACCTTTGCCCTGACGCTGCGCGTGGTCGACGACGAATTGCACGATGGCCGCCGGCGATAGCGGCGTGACGAGCGTCTGGCCATATCGCAGACGATACCAGCCCATCCAATACCGCATGGCGGATCGATAGCTCTGCTGCGTATTGACCGACTCGCCTTCGCGCACGAGTGCTTGCGCCGCGGCCCGGGCGTCGGCATCGAGCGATGCCGGGTCGAGAAGCCGGGGCGGGCGCGACTGCGTGATGCTTGGAGACGAGGCATCTCGCGCCCGATATCCCCGCGAGAGCGCATTCGGCGTATTTTGCTTACCGAACATATGATTTCATATGTAAAATGTAAAAAATATAACGTATTATCAAAATAGCTTGCGATAATCTTCCATTATCGTGGGTTATTTGGCAACGGCCCCGCTATCAAGGAGTTTTCGTTCATGGCTCAGCTTCCTTCGTCGAATTCGAATCCGCAGATGTCGTCGCCGCGACAGGGCGGCCGAGGCATCACGGAGCAGGACGTCTGGACGGCGGCCGATGCGCTGCTGATGGCCGGGCAGCGTCCGACCATCGAGCGGATCCGTCAGCAATTGGGGCGCGGCTCGCCCAATACCGTCAGTCCCTATCTCGATGCCTGGTTTGCGGGCCTGGGCGCCCGACTGCAGGGCATGGGGTGCGCGGCGCGTGGGGGCGCGACGCTTCCCGATGGCGCGGCGATGCCGGAGCCGGTGGCTCGGGCCGCGCTCGATCTCTGGACGTTGGCGCTGCACGAGGGGCACAAGGCCCTGGAAGCGCAGGCGGCCGCACAACGGGCCGAGCTTGATGCGCGAGGCGCTGAGCTCGCGGCGCAGCGCGAAGCGTTGGAACAGGCGCGGGCGGTGTTGCACGAACGGGTGACGTCTGCCGAGACGGCGGCGGCAGATGCGCGGCAGGCGCGCGACGAGGCGCAAGCCCAGGCGCGTCGGGCGCAGGCGCTGCTGATCGACGCGCAAGCGGACGCCGTGGCGTCGCGCCAGGCGCTCGCCGCCGCACGCGATGCGGCACAGGCCGCGCAGGAGGCGCATGCGAAACACCGCGCGCAATGGGACGCCGAGCGAGCAAAGCTGGTCGAACGCGCCGACGCCAGCGAACGTCGCTGGATGCTGGAACTGGACGCGGCGCGCGAATCCGTCAAATCGCTCCAGCAAGAGCGAAGGCAGTTGCAACGGGAATTGCAGGAGACGCAGGCCGGGTTGGCTGCCATGACCGAAGCGCAACACGAGATGCGCTCGGCCAAAGCGTTGCAGGATGCCGTCATCGCGCGACTGCGGGAGCAGGTGAGCGCGCAGGAGGCGCTGGCCGCGACGTATCAGTCGATGCTCGCGTCGCCTGCGGCAGCGGCGGCCGGCCGCAACATGGCGGTCAGTCGCAAGCGCCGCGTCGGCAGCGCCGGTCCCGGCGCGGCCTCGATCCTTCGGAAAGCGCGGCGGATATGACCCCCCGGAAGGTTGTGTGCCGGGAGCGGCGTGGCGCCCCGGCGGCTTTCGCGACCCCGCCTGGGCCCCGGACTCGATATGGCGCCCGGGCCAAAGCACCGAATTCGCACGTCGAGGGCGGGGCCTTCGGTGCGAACGCGCTCCGAGGCGCGATTCATCGCGATTGCGCCAGCGCCTGCGTCGAGACTTCCCAGCCACCGCCCAAGGCCCGGAACGTGGCCACCGCCGCGCGAGCGTTGTCGGTTTGCGCACGCGCATCGGCGTCGCGCACCGCCAGCAACTGACGGTCCGCGTCGAGCACTTCATAAAGGCTTACCGCGCCGCCGGTGTAAGCCTCCTGCGCGCTGTCTCGCGCCCGCGTCTGCGCCTGCACGGCATTCATCAGATCCTTGCGCTGCTGCTCCAGCTCGACGAGCGCCACGATCGCGTTTTCCACGTCTTCCGTCGCACGTAGCATCGCCAGCCGGTATTGTGCGAGCGCCTCGGCATTGGCGCCTCGCGCCTGCGCGAGCTCGGCGTCGATCCGGCCGAAGTCGAAAAGCCGCCAACGCAGCCCCAATGTGGCGAGCGGCTGGAATGTTGCTGCGCTGGGCACGCGCCCGCCGGCCAGCGTCTCGAATCCCAAGGCCCCCGAGAGCGAAAGCTTCGGGTAGTACTCGGCCAGCGACGCGCCAATGCGTGCGTTCGACGCGGCGAGCCGGCGCTCGGCGGCCACCACGTCGGGGCGGCGGCGCAACAGATCGACGGGCGCGCCCGCGTCCGCGATCGCGGGGACGATGATGGCGCGGCCTAGCGTGTCGTCGCGCTGCGTGCCTTCGCTCATGCGTCTCGCATAGGTGCCCGGTGCGGCGCCCATCAGGACATCGAGCCGGTTGAGCTGGGTCTCGCGCTCGATGCGCAATGGTGGCAACGTCGTGCGGGCTTGCGCCAGAAGGGCTTCCGATTGTGCGAGTTCGCGTGCGGTGGCCAGGCCGTCCTTGAGTCGCAGCCGCACGATTTCCATGAGTCGCGTATCGGTCTCGATTTGGTCCTGCGCGATGGCAAGGCGCCGCTGTGCCGCCCGCACCCGGAAATAGGCATCCGCAGCCTCGGCCACGACGCTCACCCGCACCCCGTCACGCTGCGCTTCGGCCGCCTGTGCCGTCGCCGCCGCTGCTTGCGCGGTGCGCGCGAGCCCACCGAACAGGTCCAGTTCCCAACTCGCGCCTGCGCCGATGTCGTAGTTCGTGAAGTTGCGCTGATAGCCCGGCACCGTGCGCGCTACCGAACCCAGCGGCCTTTCCAATGACTGATGCTCGCGCGTCACGCTGCCGCCGAGCGCGAGTGAGGGCAGCGGCTGCGCGCCCGCGGCGCGCGCCTGTGCCCGCGCCTGTGCGACCCGTGCCATGGCGGCTTGCAGATCGAGATTCTGGGCCAACGCCTGTTCGACGATGCTGGTGAGCACGGGGTCCTGAAAACGTATCCACCACGCGTCGAGCGCGGCAGGGGGCTGCGGGTCCTGCTGCCCGGGGCGACGTGCCGCCGGGGCCATATCGAGCTGTGCCAGTCGCGCGCCGTTGGCGAAATGCTCCGGCAACTCTGCCTTCGGTGGCGTGTAATCCGGGCCGACCGCGCATCCGGTCAGTGTCGCCGCGGCCAACGCCAGCCATGCGCGGCGCACAAGAGGTGGGCGGGGGGTGGCAGATGTCGAGTGCGTAATTTGCATGGCAGTGAATTAAGTAACTGAATCAAGTAACTTGCAACATAATAGTTACGACTCTATACTCACTTCCATTATGAAAGCAACCCCTCTTGCGACGCATTACCCCCTCCCTGAAGAAGGATTGATCTCATGACATCTCCAAGCTCCTCCACCCCGGGCGTCGCCCCGGCGGGCGGCACTGCCGCCAGGCGCGCCATGTCGCGTCGCGTCGCGCTGCGCGGCGTTGCGGTCGTGGCCGCGCTGGCCGTCCTTGGCTATGGCGTCTACTGGTGGACCACGGCGCGGTATCTCGAATCGACCGACGACGCCTATGTGGGCGGTGACGTGACGATGCTGGCGCCAAAAGTGCCGGGCTACATCGCCCAGGTGCTCGTCACCGACAACCAGTCGGTGAAGGCGGGTGACGTACTGGTGCGGCTCGACGATCGCGATTACCGCGCAGCGCTCGCCAAGGCGGAGGGTGCCGTCGCGGCGCAGCAGGCGTTGCTCGCCAATCTCGACGCGGCCGCGAGGCTGCAGACGGCGGTGATCGCGCAGGCGCGCGCGAGCGTGGCGGCAGTGGCGGCCGACGCACGTCGCGCGCACGACGATCAGGTGCGCTATCAGGATCTCGTTGCCAAGTCCGCCGTATCGGTGCAAAGCGCGCAGAAGGCGGACGCCGATTACAAGCAGGTCGTGGCCTATCGCGACCGGGCCGAAGCCGGCGCGGTGGCGGCGCAGCGTCAGCTCGACGTGATCGCCGCACAGAAGCGGCAGGCACAGGCGGCCCTGGCCCAGGCAGTGGCCGAGCGCGACATTGCCCGGCTTAATCTTGAAGACACGGTGTTGCGAGCGCCGGTCGACGGCACTGTCGGCAACCGTCGGGCGAGGGTGGGCGCCTACGCGCCCGCGGGCACGCAACTGCTATCCGTCGTGCCGGCGCACGGCCTCTGGGTCGATGCGAACTTCAAGGAAGGGCAGCTCGCGCGTTTGCGTCCCGGCATGCCGGTAAGGATCGAGGCCGACGTGTTGCCCGGACGGGTGTTCCACGGCCGCGTGGCGAGCCTCGCCCCGGCGACCGGGGCGCAGTTCAGTGTGCTGCCGCCCGAAAACGCCACCGGCAATTTCACGAAGATCGTCCAGCGCGTGCCCGTGCGGGTGCAACTCGACGATGCCGACGCACGGCTCGGCACGCTGCGCCCGGGTCTGTCGGTCACCGCGGAAGTGGATTCGCGTGCAGGCGGCCGTGACGAATCGGCCCCACCGGCCAAACCGGCCAAACCGGCCAAACCGGTCGTACCGGCCGCACCGACTGCGTCTGCGCCTGCCAGGGTGGCCGCGCGATGAGCGCTTCATCATCGGGCGCCGTGGGCGCTGCGACGGCGGCGAGCGCGCCCGCGACCCTGCCCCCGGAGTTGCCGGGTCAACCGAACCCGCCGGCCAACGATTCGCATTCGGTGAGCCCATCCGCGCCGCGCGACGGCTTCTCGGCCGGCGCCATGTCGACGCAGGCGAAGGTCGTCGCCTTTGCCACCATGGTCGTCGGCATGTTCATCGCGCTGCTCGACATCCAGATCGTGTCCGCGTCGCTTCGGGACATTGGCGGCGGGTTGTCCGCCGGTGCCGACGAAACGGCGTGGGTGCAGACGAGCTACCTGATTGCCGAAATCATCGTGATTCCTCTGTCGGGCTGGCTCTCGCGCGTGATGTCGACGCGCTGGATCTTTGCCGCGTCGGCCGCGGGCTTCACGGTCGCGAGCCTGTTGTGCGGCGCCGCGTGGAATATCCAGAGCATGATTGCGTTTCGCGCGCTGCAAGGGTTCCTTGGCGGTTCGATGATCCCGCTGGTGTTCACCACGGCGTTTGCGTTCTTCACCGGGCCGCAACGGGTGCTGGCGGCAGCCGTGGTCGGCGGGTTGTCTTCGCTGGCGCCAACGCTCGGGCCGACCATCGGCGGCTGGATCACGGACAACTACTCATGGCACTGGCTCTTCTTCGTGAATCTCGTGCCCGGCATCTTCGTGACGGTCACCGTGCCGCTGCTCGTGCGCATCGACCGTCCTGACTGGTCGCTGCTGCGCGGGGCCGACTATCTCGGCATGGCGCTGATGGCCGTCTGCCTTGGTTGCCTTGAATATACGCTGGAAGAGGGGCCGCGCTGGGACTGGTTCGGCGACGATACCATCCGCACGACGGCGTGGCTCGCCGGCCTGTGCGGCATCGCGTTCGTGTGGCGCAGCCTCGCTTACTCCCGGCCGGTGGTCGACCTGCGGGCGCTGAAGGACCGCAACTTCGCTCTCGGCTGCTTCTTCTCGTTTGCCACCGGGATCGGGATTTTCGCGACGATCTACCTCACGCCGCTGTTTCTCGGGCGCGTGCGGGGCTTCTCGGCTTTCGAGATCGGCCTCGCCGTGTTCTCGACCGGCATCTTCCAGCTACTGTCGATTCCGGTGTACGCCATGCTCGCGAATCGCGTCGATCTGCGGGTGTTGATGATGGCCGGCATTGGCGCGTTCGCCCTGTCGATGTGGCAGTTCGCGCCGATGACGCACGACTGGGGAGCGGCGCAGCTTCTGCTGCCGCAGGCGTTGCGCGGAGCGGCGCAGCAGTTCGCGGTCGCCCCGATCGTTACGCTGACGCTGGGCGGCTTGCCGCCGGCGCGGCTGCGTCTTGCCTCGGGACTCTTCAATCTGATGCGAAACCTGGGCGGAGCGATCGGGATCGCCGTATGCACGACCGTGCTCAATGACCGGACCAATCTGCACTTTTTCCGTCTTGCCGAGCGCATGGGCGAGGGCAGTGCCGCGCTCGGCGCATGGCTGGCGGGCGTAGGCGCGCGCATGAATGCCGCCGGGCTCGATGTCGCCGACGCGCACACGGCGGCGCTTCGCCAACTGTGGCTGTTGACATTGCGCGAGGCGCAGACGATCACCTTTGGCGACATCTATGGTGGGCTGGGGGCAATCTTCGTGTGTGTGACGCTGATGGTGCCGCTCATGCATCGGGTTGCACCGCCCAAGGCCCCCGGCGCGGACGCCCATTGAGCCGTTGGCAGCAGAATTCACTTTAAATGCGTTGTGTCAGGAATGATTTTTAAGTGTTTGATTTTGTTGAGGGGAGGGTCGCATTCAATTCGCCTGCTCGGGATGCGGTGCGATGGCGACCGACATGGGCTTGCCTGTCCTCGGCGACGCGCTTATGCTCACTTGCATGGTAATAGCAAGGGTGGGGCGGCCCCGCCGACTGCTCTCGAGCGGAGGAATTCCTGATGCAACGAAAAACGTTTCGCGACATGCAGTGCCCCATCGCGCGCAGCCTCGAGCGAGTGGGCGAGTGGTGGAGCATTCTGATTTTGCGCGAAGCCGGCTATGGCACGACGCGCTTCGACGACTTCCAGCGCCGTCTCGACATTGCGCCCAACATGCTCACGCGACGTCTGAATGCGCTGGTGGAGGAAGGGCTGCTCGAGCGTCGCCAGTATTGCGACCGGCCGCCGCGCTTCGAATACGTGCTGACCGACGCGGGGCGCGATTTCCGCCCGGTGTTGTGGGCGTTGCTGGCGTGGGGCAACCGGCATTTCGCGCCGGAGGGGGTGTCGGCGCAACTGGTGGATCGCGAGACCGGCCAGGCTGTCGAGCCGGTGGTCGTCGACGCCGTGACGGGCGTGCGGCTGGACCCGAAGCGCCATATCCCGTCGGCCGGGCCCGCCGCGAGCGAAGCGATGCGCAAACGTCTTGCGCAGGCCGCGGCATTTGCGACGGGACAGGCGCCCGGCAGCTTCGATGGCACCGATGGCGGACGTGTCGCCCAAGCGCCGGGAGGTGCGGGGCGCTAAATGCCGTTTCGGCAGGTGCCGGCAGATGTCGGCAGGTTTCAGTCGGTTTTGGCCGGCCTGCCGCACCATTACGCCAGCGCGGCGGCGGCGCCCGGCACGCCTGGCAGTGAGGCGAGCAGCCGGGCGAAGGCGTCGCCGGTGAGCGGTTTGCCGAGCAGGAAACCCTGCAGTTCGTCGCAATCGAGGGTCTTGAGCGCTTCGCGCTGTGAGGCCGTCTCGACGCCTTCGGCCACGACATCCATGTCGAGCGAGTGGGCCAGCGCGATGATGGCCGACACCACGGCACTGCCCTCCTGGCCGCAAGTGTCGAGGCCATTGGTAAAGAACCGGTCCATCTTCAACTGCTTCACACGAAAGCGCTGCAGGTAGGCGAGGCTGGAGTAGCCGGTGCCGAAGTCGTCGATCGCCACTTCGAAACCGTGGTCCTGGAACGCGCGAATCACGTCGATGGTGTGTTGCGCGTCGAACATCGCCACCGTCTCGGTGATCTCGAACATGAGCCGGTCGCAGGCGACGCCGGCCTCGTTGACGATCGTCACGATGTTCTCCACCAGCGACGACTGCGCCAGCTGGCGCGGCGAGAGGTTGATCGCGACCTTTACGGGCGGAAGCCCTGCGGCATCCCATGTCTTGATGTGCTGGCAGGTCTCGCGCACCACCCAGTAACCGATTTGCACGATTTGCCCGGTACGCTCGGCCACCGGGATGAAGTCGACTGGCTGGAGCTCGCCGAAGGTCGGATGCGTGAGGCGCAGCAGCGCTTCGGCGCCGGCCAGCGCTTCCGTGTCGCCGCGATATTTCGGCTGAAAGTGCAGCGAGAAGTATTGCGCCTGCTCGGCGTCGTGCAGCGCCTGCTGAATCTCCCAGGTGCGCTGCGCGGCGGCGTTCATGCGCGGCTCGAAGTAGCGGAACGTGCCGCGCCCGGCGCGCTTGGCTTCGTACATTGCGGTGTCGGCGTGCTTGAGCAGCACGTCGATGCTCTCGCCATCGTCCGGGAACACCGCCACCCCGATGCTGGGCATGACGTGCAGCGACTGGTCGCCCACGCGCAAGCCGTCGCGCATGTCGTCGAGCAGACGCTGCGCCACGCGACCGGCGACCTGGGGCGAGGACAGCGCCCCGAGCAGCACGACGAATTCGTCGCCGCCCAGGCGTGCGACCACGTCGTCGCCGTTCACGTTCTTGCGCAGGCGCTTTGCGAAGGCGCGCAGCACGTCGTCGCCCACGTTGTGGCCCAGCGAATCGTTGATCGTCTTGAAGCCGTCCAGATCCATGAACAGCACGGCAAAGCGACGCTGGTCGCGACGGGAGTTGATCAACATGCGAGCCACGGCGAGCTGACGCCGGCGGCCGCGCCGCAGATGGCGCCCGGTGCGAAGTTGGCGGCGGCCATGCCCGTGTAGTGCATGGTCGTGATTGCCAGGCCCATGACGAGCGCGGCGCCCACGCGCTTGGCCAGGACGTAGCGCAGGCTGCCGTCGCGCAGCGTTCGGGCGATCCACAGAGCGGCGGTGGCCGCGACAATCGCAATGGCCACCGACGCCGCGAACAGGCGCGGATCGTATTCGATGGCCGGGTTCATTTTCATGGCCGCCATGCCGGTGTAGTGCATGGCGGCAATGCCGATGCCCAGCGTGACGCCTGCGATGGCGAGGCGCCATCGGGTGAAGCGTTCGCTCGCGACGAGCCACAGCGCGCCCCACGAAATCCCCATGGCGATGGCGAGCGAGGCGGCCGTGAGGGTCGGGTCGTAGCCGAGCGGCACGGCCGAGGCGTTGTCGAGCCGCGTCCCGGACGGGGAGAGCGAGAGGGCCATCATGCCGATGAAGTGCATCGACCAGATGCCGATTCCCATGGCGGCGGCACCCACGGCGAGCCAGGCGTGGCGCATGCCGCGGTGAATCAGGAGATAGATGCGACCCGAGAGGTCCAGCGCCGTAAACGACGCCAGTACCGCTACCGCAAGCGATAACGCGACGAGCCAACCACTGTACGTACTGGACATATGAAAACCGACCGAAAAGTGCCGCTTAACTGGTTATCGGCATGGGCAGCCAATAGTTGAGCGTGGTGTCGGAATTTTTCCGACAAGGGGGCTGGGCTTGCCGGCCGGGCGAGCGCATTGGACCGGCCAATGTCCGTGCATGCCTCGCCGACGCTCGACACTGCCCATGCCATAGTGAATAATCCGTTCATATCCGCCCTCCGTCGGCGTCCCCGGCCAGGGACGAATCAGGCGGCGTCGCGTGCGCAACGCACCCGCACGGTGCTCCGGGGGAACCCGGGTGATCCACAGCGCGTTGCGCTTTCGCGCTCGCGACAGACGGGCGGCGGGAGCCTATATGGCGGTATCTGGCAGCCCTCGATTTTGCCCGATTTCCGCGGGATTTCCTTGCGCCGCGTTCAATCTTGATGAACAACTTGCCCGCAGGAGCCGTGATATGCGCGTTCGCATGAGGCTGTTGCAAGTGCTGGTGGTGGTGTGTGGATGGATGGCTGCGCCCGGTTTTCCGGCGGATTCGGTTGTGCCGGAGGCGGCCGTGCCGGTAGCTGCGACAGACGGAAGCGAGGCGCTCCCGGGGCAGCAGCCACCTAACCTGAGTGCATCGGCGGCCGAAGGACCGGATGGCGTCGCGCTTCGCTTCATGGATCGCCCCATCGTCACGTTTCGCGGGGTTCTGGCCGGCGCGACGCCTCAGGTGCGGGCCGCACGAGCCCGGGCGGCGCTCGGCGGCCTGCCGGCCAGCGCATTCGGCGCACCGGTGGACGCGTTGCACGTCTCCGTGGGAGGCGTTTCGGGCGTTGCGTTTCGGGTGCAGGACCGACTGCTCTTCGCGTTGACCTCAGACGACCTGGCACCGGGCGACCCGCGCACCCTCGAGGAGACCGGCGAGGTCGTCCGTCAGCGCCTTCAGGCGGCGTTCGCGGCGCGCCGCGCCCAGCTTCATTGGCCGACAATCCTTCGGGGGATCGCGCTCAGCGCGCTGGGCGCGGGCGTACTGGCGCTGCTGGTGATCGGTGTGGGGCGCATGCGAAGTCGGCTGGAGACTCGCCTGCAGACGGCTTTCGAAAAGCACGTTCTCCAACGCACCGCACGCACCTATGACTGGACCGGCTCGGCCATGCAGCTCGTGCACCAGATCGTGCAGATCGGCGCGGTATGTCTGGCATTGGCGTTTGCCTATCTGTACCTGATCTTCGCGTTGATGCAATTCCCGGTCAGTGAGCCGCTGGCCACGCGGCTGTCCGACTTCCTCTGGACGTTGGTGGACCGCTTCGGGCTGGGTGTGGCCGCGGCGGTCCCCGGCGTCATGACCGTGATCGTCATCTTCTTGCTCACCCGCGCATTGCAAAGCCTCGTGAACAACGTGTTCGACGCGGTGCAGAGCGGCCGTCTGAGCATCCCCGGCATGCATCCGGAGACCGCGGGCGCCACGCGTCGTCTGGTGTCGGTCGTGATCTGGGGCCTTGCGATCACGTTCGCCTACCCGTACATGCCGGGCGCGCAGAGCGATGTCTTCAAGGGGCTGTCGGTGCTGTTCGGTCTGATGGTCACGCTCGGCTCGAGCGGCATCGTCAATCAGTTGATGAGCGGCATGGTCGTGATCTACAGCCGCTCGCTCAAGAAAGGCGATCTCGTGTCCATCGGCGATGCGACGGGCGTGGTGATCTCCGTCGACGCCCTCTCGGTCAAGCTTCTGAATCAGGCGAAAGAGGAGCTGACGATCCCCAATGCGGTGGTCGTGGCCTCGACGGTGCGCAACTTCACGACGCAGGGACGACACCTCGGTGTGGCGATCAGTACGACGCTCACCATCGGTTACGACACCCCATGGCGGCAAGTGCATGCGATGCTCATCGAGGCTGCCGCGAGTACGCCGCAGGTTGCGTCGGCGCCGGCGCCATACGTGTTGCAACGGGCGCTCTCCGACTTCTACGTGGAGTATGAGCTGTTCGCCACGCTGCGCGATCCGGCCACGCGTTTTGCCGCGATTTCGTCGCTGCACGAGAACATTCAGGACGTTTTCAACCGCTACGGCGTACAGATCATGTCGCCGCATTTCGAAGAACAGCCCGATTCGCCGCTCACGATCCGGCCGGAGCACTGGTATCCCGCTCCGGCGCAGGCGCCGACGCAGGCGAGCGTGCAGACGTCGTCCCAGACATAAGGAGCCGGCCATGTCTCTCAAGTTGTCGTCCGCCAAGTCGTCTTCCCGTGCCCCGGGCAGCGAAGCACTCACCGATGCGATCGCCGCGCCTGTCCCTCCGGTCGTTCCGTTCGAGGCTCGCGTGGGGGCGGGACGCCAGTTGCGCCAGAAAGTGCCGCGCGGCGATCACGCTCACCTCGGCAATCTCGAGCGCGACATCGTGGAGCTGCTGCGCACGAGCAGCGAAGGGCGCGTTGCCGCGCTCGTGCCGCTGCGCTACGGCCGCATGCTGGCGTCGCCATTCGCTTTCTTTCGCGGCAGCGCCATCGTTCAGGCGCACGATCTCGCCGGCACCCCGCACACCGGGCTCACGATGCAGATCTGCGGCGACTGCCATCTGGCCAATTTCGGCGGCTTCGCCACGCCCGAGCGCACGCTGATCTTCGATCTGAACGATTTCGACGAGACGGCCCCCGGCCCCTGGGAATGGGACCTGAAGCGACTTTGCGCGAGCCTGGTGCTCGCCGCTCGACAATTCGGCTTCGGCGACGGTCTCGGCGTGGAGATGGTGCGCGCGGCAGTCGACAGCTATGCGCGGCGTCTGGACGAGTACGCCCATATGCCGACGATCGCGCTCTGGCACGAGCAGATCACCTTTGAGCGCATGCTCGAGCTCGCCGGCACGGACCGGGTGCGCGATGGCGTGAAACGGGGTATCGCCCGCGCGGCCGGGCGCACGCATGAGAACGTGCTGCCCAAGTTCGCCCAGCAAGTCGGAGACCACTGGCAGATCCGCGACACGCCGCCCACCGTCTTTCATGTACACGGCGCCACGACGCTGTTTGGCCCCGAGGACGACTGGCTGGGGCTGGGTGATTGGCGCACCCTGTTCGCCCCCGTCTACAGGAGCTATGTGGGCTCGCTGCCGGTGGACCGGGCGCGCATGCTGGCGAGCTACACGCAGGAAGATCTGGCCTTCAAGGTGGTGGGCGTGGGCAGCGTTGGCACGCGCTGCCTGGTGCTGCTCATGATGGACGCGCACGGCCAGCCTCTCTTTCTTCAGTTCAAGGAAGCGTCGAAGTCGGTGATCTCGCGCTATTTCCGCAGCACGACACCCAAGCATGACGGACGACGCGTCGTGGAGGGCCAGCGCCTCATGCAGGCGGCCTCCGACGCGTTTCTCGGCTGGGCCAGCGGTCCGTTCGGGCGTTGCATTTACGGGCGTCAGCTGCGTGACATGAAGATCTCCGCGCAATTCGAGCTCTTTCGCGCCGACGGATTCCGCGAATACGCCGGACTGTGCGGCTGGGTGCTCGCGCGTGCGCACGCGAAGGCGGGCGGCTGCGCGGCCGAAATGGTCGGTTACGTCGGCAAGGGCGTGCGGCTCGGCGAGGCGCTGATCCACTACGCGACCGGCTACGCCGATCAGGTCGAGCGCGACTACGACGTCTTTCGCAAGGCATGCCGTGACGGCAGGCTGGAGGCACGCACCGACGCCGACATGGCGGCGGACTTCATGGCCTGAGCCGGCGCACCGCCGGGCCCGACGGCGCATTTGGCGGCGTGGCCTCGCTGGCCGTGGATATCGAATACTTCCGCAAGTTGTTCGATCACATCGAGATCGGTAAGCGAGATCGGTAAGCGAGATCGGTGAGCGAGATCGGTGAGCGTCGGGCTGTAGGACACGTCCCACCGGCCAGCCGGCGGCCCTGCGTTCTTGTGCCGCGGTCGGTGTTCGGCGTGCTCGTAAATCACCTTCATTCCGTGCCGTAACCTCCCGACTGAAAAGAGATTTCCCTGGTCGACCTCTCGTCCTCCGTCGCCCCCTCGCGACTTGCCAGCATGCGCCTACACGTCTTTCAGATTCCGCCGATTCGCCCGGCGAACCCGTCTATCTACAATCGATTTCAACAAGCCGAGTGCCGGAAACCGTGGCGTCGGCGGCAGCCAAGGAGTTTGTCATGGCGAAGCGCAATTCCCCATCGCCGGCCGGTGCGGCGAACGAAGGGGTGAACAAGGAAGCGAAGAAAGGGGCCGACGAAGGCCGACAGAACGAGGAACACGTACTCACGCATGAAGATGGCGATGCCGAGACGGTTGGTGGCGGCGCGCAGGGAGCCGACGCACTGAACGGGCCGGGCGGCACGAATTCGGCGGCGTCGCACGAAACCAGGCAGTCCGCGATGCGCAACGCGCAGACGGCGCAGGCCGCCAAACAGAGCGACCCGGCATGGTTGGGGGCCTCCAACCCGAAGCGAGGCGCGCAGCAAAACGAAAACACGACGAAGGCGTCGTCCGGGGAGTCGTCCGCTGCGCCGAGCGACACCCGGACGGGAAGTGAGGCAGGCCATCAGGGGGCTCGCGGCAGCCATGGTTATGCGCCGGAGATTGCCCACGGTGAAGAAAGCGGCTACGGCCCCGGGAATGCGTCCCCGGGCGAACACCCGCGGTTCGGACGGCAAAGCGGCTATGGGCCCCACGACGACTATGCAGGGACGGGCCGTAATGCGGCGGGCCATGTGCCTTCGCCGCCGAGTCCGGCGCAATCGCGGCGCGTGGAGTGGCCGCAAGGCACTGTCGGCGCGCAGGCAGCGCTCTCGACGGCCGAAGCCGGGCCCGGGGCGGTCAAGGACGACGAACGTCGGTCTGCGAAGACCGGCGTGCGCGGCCAACCGCAGCATACGGCGCATGCATCGGTGCGGGCGAGCTCGCACGGTGCGTCGGGAGACGATACGGTGTTGCGCGACGCGGTTCGCAAGGCGCTGCTCGATGCGCGCGATCTCGACGTCGCAAGGGTCGACGTGTCTGTCCACAGCGGACTGGTGCTGCTTACCGGCTCCGTGCCCGAGCGATCGATGCAGCATGTCGTGGAGAGCGTTGTCGCCAAGGTTCCCGGTGTGACGGGCGTCGACAACCGGTTGCACGAGCGCCGCGAGAAACCGATGAGTCGCCCGGGCGAAAGCCAGGAAGGGCACAAGATCTGACGCCGATCGGACGCGTCAACGAATATCCGGCGGGGCCGGAGCGCGGGGCGTGCTGCATTCACGTCGCGGGCCGGACCTGGCGGACAGGCAAGGCCGGGCATCTCCGGGCGAGGGGATGTATCACCTAGGACTCGTTCGTCGCAGGGGCGCCGCACAGGATGTGCTGAAGGTGACGCCCACGGCAGACACTGCCAACGATGTGACGACATTTTCGGGAGGTCATCAATGAAACAAGCCAATCTGCTCAAACTCGTCATGGCGGGTGCGCTCGCCACCGCCGGCATTTCGGCGCATGCGCTGGACCAGGGCGGCATCATCAAGATCGCCGACAACGCCGGTGCGAGCGGTGCCATGAGCGATACCGGTCGCAAGATCGATGACTCGGCGCTCACCGCCAAGGTCAAGGCCGAGCTGCTCGCCAAGAAGGACGTGCCGTCCACCAAGGTCCACGTCACCACGCGCAACGGCGTGGTGCACCTGACGGGCTCGGTGCCGCAGTCGGCGCAGAAGACCCTCGTCGTGGATACGGTCAAGGGCGTCGACGGCGTTGTCGACGTGAAGGACGACATCAAGGTGTCGGGCAAGTAACCGCATTCGTGCCATCCGTCGCGGGCGCGCGCTGCGCGCCGCGACATGACCGGACGAAGGAGGAACCATGACCATGCATACCCAGCGGGGCGCCTCATCGCAGTCGGGTGCCCGTATCGTTGGCGCGAGCCACAAATTGCCTGACGGTCCCGGGCCGTCGATCATGGCAGCCGACTCGCTCGACGCGGAGGACGTCGTAAACCCCGCCGGCGAGAGTCTCGGCAAGGTCAAGCACATCATGCTCGATGTGCAGCGCGGCACCGTCGCTTACGCCGTGCTGTCGTTCGGCGGCTTTCTCGGCATGGGCGACAAGCTCTTCGCCATTCCGTGGCATGCCTTGCAGCTCGACGTGGAGCACAAGCGCTTCATTCTCGACATCGACAAGGAAGCCCTCAAGAAGGCGCCGGGCTTCGACAAGGATCACTGGCCGAGCATGGCCGACCTGCAGTGGGCCGAGCAGGTGCATACCTATTACACCGTCGACCCCTACTGGCATTGAGCCGGGCGGGACGTTGCTCATGCCGAGCCAAACCGAAATTTGCCGGCTGACGCCATTCCATGGGCTGAGCGGGCATCTGCCGGAGCCGTTCGAGCCGGGCAAGCCGCCTGGAACGCCGCCGCCGAAGTCGCCGCCCGAGGAGGACGAACCGCCCCCGGCACCGCCGCCCGACAGGCCGTTGGACCCGCCGGTGGAAGAGCCGCCCGTCAAGCCGCCGGGTAAATACGTCGCGCGCGACCGGCGCGCGGCACTCGGGAGGGCGGCGCAACTGCGTCGGCGCCATGCCTCGCCGCATCGGCAAGGCGACAAGGGAGGAAAGTCATGCTTGGCACCATCTTGTTGATCGTTCTGATTCTGTTGCTAATTGGCGCGATTCCGGCCTGGCCCTACAGCCGGGGGTGGGGTTACTACCCGTCCGGCGGCATCGGGCTGGTCGTGCTGATCGTCGTGTTGCTGGTGTTGATGGGGCACATATGATCGGCAGGCGCCGGCCCGCGGGAACCGCGGGCTTGCGCGCCGCTCGACATTGCTCCACCGGAACTGCATGGATGTCCCGCGAACCGGATTCGAGGGGCTGCGTGCAAGGAGACATCGTCATGCCGTATCACCAAACGCGTGATTTGCCTGCGAGCGTCAAGAACCACTTGCCCGCACACGCACAGGAGATTTACCTCAAGGCATTCAACGCCGCCTGGGACGAATACAAGGAACCCGCCGAACGGCGGGGGCACGAGTCGCGCGAGGAAACCGCGCACAAGGTGGCATGGACGGCCGTGAAAAAGAACTACGAAAAGGATGAATCGTCGGGTCAGTGGCGAGCGAAGAAGCATCGTCACTGACGACGGATTCCGGAGCGGAGTGCGAACGAACGACGCGGCCCCCATGCCGGGCCGGGCGTTTGCCGCGCACCTCGCTTCGTCGACCCCCAATACGATTGCATCCGGTACCCGCATCCGGAGCGCAACCGTAGATTGCCGGCCCACCCACTGGGCCGGCTTTTTTTTGCGGTGCAAGATAAGTCGGTCGTCGTGGCGCCGTGAACCTCATGTCTCATGAAATGTTGTGAATGCTGCGTTGCAGCGCCTGCTCGGCAAGATCTCGGCCATTGGCGTAAAATTGGCGTCCTTAACAGGGTGTCCCGGGCGTCCCGGGCGTCCCGGGTGTCCGTCCTTAACCGGGCTGCGGTGCCTGGTACGCCCGATGGCGCCCGATGGCGGATGCTCCTATCGCGGCCATCGATATCGTGCAGCACCCGCCGCCGTTTTTTCCTGCCGCTACCGGCAACTTGGCAGCCTCGCGCTGCTGCTGTCATCACCGAATTCCAATGAGTGCCCCCCAAGTCTTGCCCGCCGAGGCAGCCGAAGCTTTGCCCCCATCGTCCATTCCCGTGTGGTTGTCGTTCGTCGCGCTGGCGATGGGCGGCTTCGGTATCGGTACGGGCGAGTTCGTGATCATGGGTCTGCTGCCGGACGTCGCCCGGGATTTGAACATCACCATTCCCCAAGCCGGTCATGCGATCAGCACTTACGCATTGGGCGTGGTCATCGGTGCGCCGTTGCTGGCGGTGCTCGGCGTGCGCCTGCCGCGGCGTGCATTTCTGATCGCCCTCATGACGATGTTCTCGATCGGGAATATCGCCAGCGCCCTGGCGCCGAACTACCTGGCGCTTATCGGGCTGCGTTTTCTGAGCGGTTTGCCGCACGGCACCTACTTTGGCGTGGCATCGCTCGTTGCTGCGTCTCTCGTGCCTTCGCACCGTCGCGTCCATGCGGTCGGGCAGGTGATGCTCGGCCTCACGCTCGCCACGCTGTTTGGCGTGCCGCTTGCCGCCGGTCTCGGCCAATGGCTGGGATGGCGGGCCGCGTTCGTGCTGGTCGGCGCCATTGGTGCGCTCACGGCACTGATGGTCTGGCGCTGGGTGCCGAACGCCCCCGCGCCCCACGGCGCGAGCCCGCTGCGCGAGTTGAGCGCACTGCGCAGCTCGCAGGTGTGGCTCACGCTGGGCATTGGCGCGATCGGCTTTGGCGGCATGTTCGCCGTATTCAGCTACATCAAGCCGACGCTCATGCAGGTGGCTGGTGTGCCGCAAGCGTGGGTGCCGTTCTACCTCGCACTCTTCGGCGTGGGTATGGTGGCGGGCACCGTCATCGGGCCGCGTCTGGTTGCGGCGGCGTCGCTCATGCGCGCCATCGGCGGCACGCTGATCTGGTCGGCGTTGCTGCTCGGCGCGTTCACCTTCACGTCGTCGAGCCCCTGGCTCGCCGGTGTCAACGTGCTGGCCATCGGCACGATTATCATCATCGGGCCGGCCTTGCAGATCCGTCTCATGGACGTCGCCGGCGAGGCGCAGACGCTCGCGGCGGCGCTCAATCACTCCGCCTTCAATATGGCCAACGCGGCCGGCGCGTGGCTTGGCGGCGCGGCGATCACGGCGGGTTACGGTTGGACGTCGACCGGCTGGGTCGGCGCCTTGCTTTCCTGCGCCGGCATGCTCATGTTCGCCTGGGCCCGGTACGACGCGCGCCAGAAGGCGCCGTAACACGCCCTCACCGAGATCCCCTGCGACCGCTCGATACCGGCAAGCCGGCGATGCCCGGCGTAGCGCCCGCGTGAGACGCGACGCCTGCCTGGGCTGGGCGGCCTCATGCGGGCGCGTCGACGAGATCGTCGGGGGATGCGAGGCGCAGCACATGCGCGCGCACATCGTCCGGCCAGCCGGCCATACGCGAGCCCAGCGCCTCGAGGTCGTTCGCGAACAGGGCCCGCGACGCCTCCTCGAAGCCAGGCAAATCGCCTGCGATCGTGGACATGAAGCGATATGCGCGCTCCTGTGCGCGGCGCTGCAAGTCGCGTCCGGCATGCCTGCGGCGCGCCTCGTCGACGAGCTTGCGCAGGGCAACGGATGCACCACCCGGCTGACCCGCCAGCCACTCCCAATGGCGGGGCAGCAGCGTCACTTCACGCGAGACGACGCCGAGTTTTGGGCGGCCGCGCGTTCTGGCCGGAGCTGCTTCGCCTGCGGGCGCGGCCGGCGCCGGTGTGCCATAGCGGGCGCGGATGTCGACGGCCGTGCCGCGCACATCGACGTCGCGCGTGTCGCCGTGCAGGTCGTCAAAGATGAATACCGCCGCATTCGGGTCGGCCATCGTCGCTTGCTGGTAAGCAATGGCGGCGTCGGCGAGCGAACCCGACGCGATACGGCGCATATCGCGAAAGACGGTGAAACCGGGGGAATGAGCGGTCATGGCGGACTCCGGAAACAGACGAAAATCGTCAACACCGACTAATATTACCCGGGTGTTATAGGAGGTGCAATATCATCCGGGTAATATTTTCGTCCGACGGGGGGGCGGAACCGCTCAAGCCGTGAGCGCGACGCCACCATTGAGCCGCTCGAGCACCGTGGCGCGGACTGCGCCGGGGGCGTCGCCGAGCAGGGCGGGCCAGCGCGACTGCGCTTCGCGGACGGTCTCGCGGGCGATCGTCATCAGGCGCCCCACGCGCAGCAGTCCGGCGCCTTTCAACAGACCTTCGAGAGCGTTCCAGTCAAACGCGCGCAGCGTCTTGTCGATGGCGCGATTCACGCCGTACTGCGTGAGCGGGACATCATGAAAGAAGGCGGCAACGCAAACCGGGTCGTACACCGGTGCGAGCTGCGGCGTATGGGCGTCGGGATAGGTCAGCGCCCAGTTCTTCAGATGGGCGTCGGTGTTTCCGAGCAGGATGAAAGCGATGAGCCGCCGGAGGAACTCGCGCACGTCTCGCACGGGTTGTCGGGAGAGCTGATCGAGCACGCGCAGTATCGTTGTGTAATCGACGTCCAGGCCGCGTCCGTACTTGCTGCGCGGCGGGTATTGCAGGACTTGCGCGAATTCTTCCATGTGAACGCGCCGCCCGTCGGGCAACCGGTCGAAGCGCGGCACCGCGAGAATGTGCTCGAAGGGCACTTGCTCGGGCAGTTCGGCGTCGTGCCGCGAGATGATCTCGGCTTTTGCGCAGTCGAGCCCGAGCGCGCCGCACAACCGGTAGCCGGTGAATTCGTTCTCGACGAGGTCGGGGTGTCGCGTGGTCGGCAGCTTGAGGATGACCGAACCCGCCCGCCCGTGGCGCTTGACGATGTAGCGGCGCCCGTCGCGAATGGCCGAAAACTTGGTCACGACGCCCGGCAGCGAGGCGGCGTCTTCCACCGGCGTATCGACGAAACCTGGCTCCACCATTTCCAGTCCGAGCGCGGTATGCCAGCGGTGCACGACGTCCGGCACGCCTTCGCGCGCCGGGACCGGCTCGACTTCCAGCGCACCCATCAGATCGTGGCCGGCGGCGGCGAGCAACTCGAACTCGTCGTCCGGGCTGCAGCGGCGCTCGGCGGCGAGCCGTTCGCGGTTGTGGCCCTCCGGCAGCAGGTTCTCGAAATACACCGGCCAGCGACCGTCGGTGCGCACCAGGCGGGCGTCCTGCGGCGAGGCCAGAATCTCGCGGGTGGCCATTTCATTGGCGCCGCGATACGCCAGCGAGAGCGTCGGGCGCTGCGCGTCGGCAATGTAATCTTCGTCGAACGACATGCGCAGGATGTCGCCGTACTGTGAGAGGTAGCCGATCGGTCGGCGCGAGCCGTCCGGCTGATGAAGGTATGCACGCAGGTATTTGATGTTCATGAGCGGGCACCGGCGGCGGCATCCGGCCGCCCGAGCGTCTCGACGATGGAGGGCGGGGCGGATACGCCACTGGGCTGCGCAAGGTACTTGCCGCCGGAGCGAAGGAAGGCTTCGACTTCCTGCCGCAGGCCGGCCGGCACGAGCATGGGTTCCAGTCCGAGCGCGCGCGCCATTTCCAGCACGGTGGACACCCGCGGGTCGAGCGCGCCGGATTCCGCTTTCTGCACCGTCATGCGCGATAGGCCGGCCCGGTCGGCAAGCTCGGCCTGCGTCAGCCCGGCGTCCTTGCGCGCCGCGATAAGGGGTTCCATGAAGCTCATGTTCGTGTGCATTTTCGAGAAAATGATGATTTATCTTAGCATCTCGAAAACGGTTTTGCCATAAAAAGATAGTTTAAGATCTCTTTTTAAGAGAAAAGATAACAATAATTATCTTTTGGTGTCACTCGTCACCACCACGGATTTTGCCGCGAGACGCCTTGAGGCGCGAGCGCACCCGTTTGGCGTCGCGGCGCCGCACCTGGCTGGCCAGCGTGGGGCGTGTGGCGATGCGCCGGCGTGGCGGCACGGCGGCTGCGTCGACCAGCGCCTGGAGACGGGCCAGTGCGTCCGCGCGGTTGAGTTCCTGTGACCGATGCTGCTGGGCCTTGATGACGATCACCCCGTCCTGGGTGATGCGCTGATCCAGCCGCGAGAGCAGGCGAGACTTGACGTCCTCGGGCAGAGACGAGCGCATGACGTCGAAACGCAGGTGGATGGCGCTGGAGACTTTGTTGACGTTCTGGCCGCCGGCGCCCTGGGCGCGCATGGCGGTCAGCTCGACGTCTTCGGGAGCGATGAGGATGCGGCGATTCATGAAGCAAGGATAACGTTCTCGCTGTCACCCTCACAAGCACGCCGGAACCGGGACGATGGCGCCGGGCCGAAGCCCCGCGCCATCGTCTCGGTCAGTGTGGCGCCGCGACCACGACGAACTGGACGGTGGAGCCGGAGTAGACCGGTTGATACCACGTCGAGCCGCAATGCTGATACGCCACATTGTTGACGACCGTGCTGACGCAGCCGGGCGGAATCGAGGCAACGGTCGAACCGATGATCGCCGCGGATACACCGATCGTGACGGCCGCCGCCACCGGATCATACCAACCACCCCCCCAATACGGAGGTGGGGGCGGAGGAGGTGGAGGAGGCGGCGGGGGCGGCGGATGCGGCCCCGGGCCCGGGCCCGGCGGCGGGTGCGGTCCAGGCCCAGGACCAGGACCAGGGACAGGGCCGGGGCCAGGACCGGGGGGATGTGGGCCCGGGTTCGGCGAAGGCCCGGGGCCGGGAGCGGGAGCGGGCCGCGGCCCTGGGCCGGGACTGGGGGTCGCGCCCGCGTGGGTATGCGCGGGTTGAGCACCCCTCGGGCCGGCGCCCGCGAAACTGCCGCCGTGCGATATGGCGCCCCCGTGGAAGCCACCACCGTGCAAGCTAGTGCGCGCGCCGCCATGGAAGCCGAATCCATGGCTTGCGCCGGAAGCCACCGCGAATACCGCCGCAGTCACCAGGCAAACGGCTCGGCTGGTAGCCGTGATTCGCGGCGCGACAAACTTGTCCCGGATTCGGGCGCGGTCGTGAGAGGTCGGCGGCTTCATCGCTGACCTCCTGCCGGGAGTGCGTCGCTTCGCGGCCCGGGGGGCGGACGCATTTCAATGCGCTGCGCCCCGGCAGGGGCCCGGAACGTGAAGGTGTCGGCGGCAAAAGTCGGATTGGCGTCCCAGCGGTAGTTCACGGCGTGCCGTGGTCGAGATGGCTGTGTGGTGTCCGTAATGACGAATCGACAAGGCAGGGGGCGCGATCCAGTGCGTATCCAAAGTTCCCAGTCGAGCTCAGGCTGTTGAAAAGCATAGTGGTTGCACCATTCTCCCCCGACGCGGTCGAGTCCGATAAACAATGCCGACCGAAGCTGCGAGGCATCGTCGGCGTCCATCCCCCAATAAAAAAGATCGGCCAGCGGCAGACCAATACCGTATTTCTCGTCGATATCCCGAATTAACTGGTCGATGGTCGGTGGGGCGCTTGCCTGACTGTAAAAATGTTTGCCCTGCGTCTGGTCGTACAGCGTGAACGTCCTGCCGTCGTAGACCAAACCTCGATTACGCGTCTGCCCGGTCACGACTGCGCGCACTTTGTCGGGGCGTTGGACCGACAACTCGGTTCGGTGCAGAAAGCCGACGTTTTGCCCGGTACTCAATACGGCGTCGGTTACCGTGTCCGCTTCGACGCGGAACCGTTTGAGCGAGCGCAGGTAACGGCTCATGGCAGAGAGCGCGTCTACGGCGCCCTGTTGCATTTCCGGCATGCCTTGCACAGGAAGATCGCTGTCCGAAGCAGGCACCTGCGCCAGCGTCGGCGGTGCGGCGGCAAGCGCGCCGGCCATCAGGGCGAGCAGCGCACGGTGGCGGGGCAATCTTCGGCAAATGCGTCGTAGGGACGGGATTCGCACTGTGTGACCTCATTCGGAAGCGGAATTGAACGGGACGACATCGATGTGCAGGCGCGACGCTAGGCGGACGCGCAACCACTCCCCAGGGGAAGTGCGCAAAGGCGGGCGCGGCCTCCACAGGAAGTGCAGCCGCGAACAAAGCCACAGCGCGCCGCATAAAAGGAGATTAGTAATTCGGAATGCAAACTTTCAAGTTGGTGATGATCATCCGAATGGATTAAGAATCTTTCTAATAACGAGATGATATTTGTAACAAAACGTTTCTTTCGGGCGGGCCACATTACACTGGATTCGGCGATCAATGCGCGCAAATATTGATCTGTATCAAGCCGCGACGATCATTCCGATGCGTTTATCGATGGCGAATGAGCGGCGAGCCGGGAGGAATGGACAATTTTAATTACGCAGGATTGATTTGATATTTTGCATGCAAAACGAATTTTCATTGCGATTTAGAATTATTTTGTTACTATCCAGCGGAAACCCCGGGTAAATGCATGGACCGGTAGTCCCGGTGTTTTAGTTTGGATAATTAACTAAGTCGCGGTCCCCGGTTCGGGAGTCGCGTACATCGATAACAAAGGACTCACCATGAAGCTTACGCAAGCCATGATTCTGGCCGGCCTGTTGTCGTTGGGAACCGTAGTGCACGCTGAAGACGCGGCCCGGCCGGCACCGATCGTTGCAGGGGGTGTGGTTGAATTCCGCACCACGCTGCTCGGCGTCGACGCGAAGAATCGCACCATTCAGGTCGCGGACGACCACGGCAAGCCGGTGACGTTTATCGTCGGTCCCGATGTGAAGAATTTCGAGCAGATGCGCAAGGGCGACAAGGTCGTGGTGGCCTACGAGCGCTCCGTTGCGATTTCCGTGGCGCCCGGCGACGGCATCCGCAGCCGGGTCCAGACCGAAGGCGCCGACCGGGCGGCGCCGGGCCAGCGCCCGGCCGCGGACGCCGCGCGCAACCTCAAGGTCGTGGCAACCGTGCAGAAAATCGACCGCAAGGCCAACGTCATCACTGTACGCGGCCCCTCGCGCACGGTGGATGTGGTCGTGGAGGATCCGAAGCTGCTCGAGGGCGTCAAGGTGGGCGATGCCGTAACGGTCGACTACACCGAAGCGGTTGCCGTGGCGGTGACGCAGGATCCCACCGCCAAGCGCAAGTGGGTGCCGCCTACGCCGGCGCCGGCGCCGAAGCCGTGATCACCCGGAGCCCTGCAGTCGATAAGCGCTGAACTCTCTCGCGCGCATCGCACCACGCGAACGAAGCGTTGTGGTGCTGCTGACGCGCTCGCTTGGCCCGTCGCGCCGCCGGTGTCGCCAGTGATAGCCCGCCGGCGGACGACGCCCCCCATACGGCAAGCATCCGGAGATCGCCATGGCACGGTCCGCCTTAAAGTTCGACGATGCAACCTACGCTGCTTTGCTGGCTGCCGCGCGCAGCGCGGACGCGGCAAATCCCCATAACAATCCGGCTTTTCTCAATGCGTTTCTTGTCGACGTGTGGAAAGCCACGCACCGGGTCTACGGGGCGCAAACCTATCTTCGCTTCATGGCGGAGGCGGGCGTGACGCGTCGCCCCAGCGCCGGCACGGTGCAGAAGGCCATCGTGCGGGCACGCGCGCTGTACGAGGTGCCCGCGGCGCCCGCCTTTGGTCCATTGCCCGCAAGCGGCCCGTCTATCTGGGTCCAGCAACTGGAACAGAATCTGGCCCGCGCCATTACTTTGCTGGACGCCATGCCCGAGGGGCACAAGCCGGCGAATGAAGCGCTCACCGATGTGGCCGACGCGATGCGCCGGGTGCAGCATCTCGAGCGGGAAAATCTGGAGTTGCGCGCGCGTCTGGCGCAGATGACGGTGGCCGCGGCGTATGCGCGCGAGGCGCTGGGTGAAACGCTGACCGTCTTCGCGCCACATGCCGTGCAGTCGATGGGTGGCCACGGCCGGCACGGCGCCTGACGGGGTGGGCCGCGACGGTGAAGCAGCACTGTCGCGACCGTGTGGCGAAATCGACGGAAATCTGCTGTTCGGTCGCAAAACCCCGCGGTGCAAGGCTTTTCACGCGAGGTTGAGCAAGGGAGTGGCATATTGCGGTGTGTTGCGTTATAAACTTGACGCACCAAAAGTCGCCGCCCGATAGCCTACGGTCTGCCGTTCGACCCGACGCTGCCTGCGCAGGCGCCGAGAACCTCAGCCACACGCAGGAGTGCAATGACCGAACGTCCGACGTCTCCCCCTGAACCTCAGCCCGTGTCGGGCACCGTGACCCGCAGTGCCATCTTTCTCGTAGCCACCGTGCGCGACGACGAGGCCGCGCATGCCACCGTGCGCGGCTGGTGCGCCGATGTGGCCGCCTATGTTCGCTCCGTCGGCAAGCGCGTGCCGTCGGGGCAACTGTCGTGCGTGGTCGGCTTTGGCGACAGCGCCTGGGATCGCCTGTTCGGCGCACCGCGTCCCGCCGAGCTGCATCCGTTTCGCGAGTTCGGATCGGGCAAGCGCCATGCGCCGGCGACACCCGGCGACTTGCTGCTGCACATCCGTGCCGAGCAGATGGACCTGTGCTTCGACCTGGCCACGCTCATGCTCAACAAGCTGGGCGACGCCGTGACGGTCGTCGACGAAGTGCACGGCTTCCGTTATTTCGACATGCGGGCCATGATCGGCTTCGTCGACGGCACCGAGAACCCCGAGGGTCAGGAGGCGCTGGAGTTCACCGTGATGGGCGACGAAGATCCCGAGTTCGCGGGCGGCAGCTACGTGCTCGTGCAGAAGTACCTGCACGACATGGCCGGCTGGAACGCGCTGCCGATCGAGGCGCAGGAGCGCATCATCGGGCGCACCAAGCTCTCGGACGTCGAACTCGACGAGGGCGTGAAGCCGAGCTGGTCGCACAGCGCGCTCACCACGCTCGAGGAAAACGGCAAGGAAATCAAGATCCTGCGCGACAACATGCCGTTCGGGCGGCCCGGCTCGGCGGAGTTCGGCACGTACTTCATCGGCTACGCCCGCTCGCCCGCGCCCATCGAGCAGATGTTGGAGAACATGTTCGTGGGGCGCCCGCCCGGCAACTACGACCGGTTGCTCGACTTCAGCACGGCGGTCACCGGCGGCCTGTTCTTCGTGCCCTCGGCGCCGCTGCTCGAGGCGCTTGCCGAGCGCACCCCCGAGGTGGCGGCGGCCGCTGCCGGCCCGTCCGCCATCCAGACATTGCTCGACACCCAGGTGCCCACGCGCGCGAGCCCGGTGCTCGACGTCACGGTTTCTTCTCTTACGAATGCGGGCCCCGACACGTCGGCAGGCTCACTGAACATCGGATCGCTCAAAGGAGTTTCTCAGGCATGAACAACCTGCATCGCGAACTTGCGCCCATTTCGAACGCCGCGTGGGAACAGATCGAGGAGGAAGTGGCGCGCACGTTCAAGCGTACCGTCGCGGCCCGGCGCGTGGTCGATGTGAAGGGGCCGGGCGGGCTTGCACTCGCCGGCGTGGGTACGGGGCATCAGAAGGCCATCGAGGCGCCGCTCGAGGGGGTGGGCGCGCGTCAACGCGAAGTCATGCCGCTCGTGGCGCTGCGCGTGCCGTTCGAGCTTTCGCGCGAAGCGATCGACGACGTCGAGCGCGGCGCCAACGATTCCGACTGGCAACCGGCCAAGGACGCGGCCATCAAGCTCGCATACGCCGAAGACCGTGCGATCTTCGACGGGTATCGGGCTGCCGGCATCACGGGAGTGCGCGAAGGGACGTCGAATCCGGTACTGCCGCTGCCGCAGAACATCGCCGACTACCCGACCGTGATCGCCAAGGCGCTCGAGCAATTGCGCCTGGAGGGCGTGGATGGTCCTTACAGCGTGTTGCTCGGCGCCGACGCCTACACCGCCGTGGCCGAAGCGAACGACCAGGGTTACCCGATTCTCGAGCATATCGGCCACATCGTGAGCGGCGAGATCATCTGGGCGCCGGCCATCGACGGCGGCTGCATCGTCTCGACACGCAGCGGCGACTTCGAGATGCACATCGGCCAGGATGTGTCGATCGGCTACCTCGAGCACACGGCGAGCACCGTCCGTCTGTATCTGGAAGAGACGTTCACATTCCTGATGCTCACGGCTGAAGCCAGTGTTTCGGTCGGTCCCGCAAAACCTCTGGACGGCAAGAAGAAAGCCAAGTAAGTCCCTGAAGAAAAAGAAAAACGGCCGAGGGTGCTGTGATGCCCCCGGCCGTTTTTTTGTGGTGCCGTTCACCCATCAGGAGGATACGCGCCTGCCGGCGTGCGGGCGCGTCCCGTGGGAGCCGCCGGCGCGGATCGCGCCCGGATCTCCCGGTTCCTGCGTTATTTGCCGGCGTCGGACGAAGCTGCGCCCGCCTGGTCCGTCGGTTTCTCGATAATCACGCGTCGATCGTCGCGTGCGATGACCTTCATCGGCAGGCCGAGCGTTTGCAGCACCGTGAACTTCTCCGGGTCCACCAGCGCGAGCGCCTTGGGCGCGGACATCCAGACGTCGGCGAATTTGTCGAGCGTCGGAATCCAGCTATCGGGGGCCTGCGAGATACCGAATTCGAGCTCGTCCTGCACCGCCACCATGATCATCGGCTGGCGCAGGTAATACGGCATCGTGTGGTCGAGCGTGCCCACCGAATAGAACGGCGTGTCCGGCCCCAGGCGGTCCATCTCGGCGCGCACGGCCGGCACCAGATCGATGCCCGAGCTGCCCCGCCCGAACGCCTCGTGGCCCGAGCCGCTGATCATCGCGAAGGCGAACCACGTGGCCGCGAAGGCGACAAGCGCCTGCTTCGTGCTGCGTTGTGCGAGCCAATGCGTCACGCCGATACCGATCAGGCCGACGATGCTCGCGGCGTACAGGTAATACGTGAAGGCCCGGTATGCCGCGACCGGATTGTGGCGATCCGAGTGGTGAGAGAGGAACACCAGCCCCGTGACGATCGTGGCTACGAACAGCACGACGGAGACGATGAGGTGCTTGCGCAGCGTCTCGCGCGTCAATCCCGCCAGACCGATGCCCAGCAGCAGCGCGATCGCGGGCGCCACCGGCAGCACATAGGAAATGAGCTTGGAGTGTGAAATCGAGAAGAAGCAGAAGATGAACACCGCCCAGACCGCGAGCATCAGCGCCGGGCGGAAACCGTTCGGCTGGCGCGGCAAGGCGCGCGAGGCCGGGACAACGCGCGGCAACATCGACAGCCACGGCAGGAAACCGACGGCGAGCACCGGCACGAAGTACCACAGCGCTCCTGGGCGATGATGATCCGGCTTGAGGAAGCGGTTGAAATGCTCGTTGATGAAGAAGAAGTCGAAGAACGACGGATTGCGCGCCATCACGGCGGCGAACCACGGCACGGTCACCGCGAGCAGCACGATCAGCCCGCTGGCGATGTGCAGGCGCGTCCAGAGCGCCCAGTCACGCGATATCAGCGTATAGATCACGAGTACGGCGCCCGGCAGCACCACGCCGATCAGGCCCTTGCTGAGGACCGACAGGCCCATTGCGGCCCAGCACAGCCACATCCAGTTGCGCGTCTGCGTGTGCGTGAGACCCGCTCGCTGCGCGAGCAGCAGCGAGCACAACACGAGCGCCATCATGAACGACAACCCCATGTCCAGCACGTTGAAGTGGCCCAGCAGGCTCCACAGCGGCGCGCTCGCGAGGGCGAGCGCAGCGAAGAACCCCGCGCGCGCGCCGAATACGCGCCGGCCGGTGTAGCCCACGAGCAGCACGCCGGCGAAGCCCGTGAGCGCCGTCCACAAACGCGCTTGCCAGTCGCCAAGCCCGAAGAGCATGAACGTGAGCGCATTCATCCAGGTCTGCAGCGGCGGTTTTTCGAAATACAGATAGCCGTTGTAACGCGGCGTGACCCAGTCGCCCGTGGCGAGCATTTCGCGCGCCATCTCGGCGTAGCGGCCTTCGTCGCTGGGGATCAGATGGCGCAGGTTGAGCACGCCGAACCAGACGAGCGCGAACGCGGCGACCAGCCAGAGCAGGGCGGCAGGAGAGATCGGCCAGGGTTCCAACCCGGCGTCACGTTGAGGGCGTGTGGACATGGATGCGAGGCTTTCCGGACTTTGAGGTGAAGAAGAACTGAAGGGCCGCGAGCGGTGCTCAGCGGGATGGGGGTAGGGGCGATGGCGGCCGGATGGCCGACGGCGAGGCGTCGGGGTTCGGCAGCGTGACACGAACATGTAGTCCGCGCGGTGGCGTGAGGCTGGCGTCCTTGAGCGTCACGCGGCCGCCGAGCCGGTCGACGATCGCGCGCACGATCGCCAGTCCGAGCCCGGTGCCTTCGCCGCCGTGCTCACGCGGCTCTCGCTGATCGCTGCCGCGATAGAACGCGTCGAAGACGTGTTCGCGCTTGTCGGCGTCGATGCCGGGGCCCGAATCGATCACGTCGATGGCCACGTCTGGGCCGGTGGCCGACACGCGCACCGAGACGGTGCCGCCTTCCGGCGTATAGCGCACGGCGTTGCCCACGAGATTGCCGAGCAGCGTGACGATGTCGCGCTTGGTGCCGAGCACGCGCAGTCCCGGCTGGCCCGGCACATTCGGCGACGTGTCCACCAGATCGAGCACGATCTGCTTGCGATCGGCCAGCACGAAAACGTCTTCGAGCGCTTCATGCACGGCCGGCAGCAGTGTCAGCGGCGTGACGGCCACCACCGGCACGTTCTGCGCGCGCGCCAGCGTGAGCAATTGCTCGAGCAGCGTGCGGGTGCGCTGCAAGCCGCTCTTGAGCCGCGTGAGACGATTGCGCGTTTCGGCGTCGAGCGGCGCCGGCGCCAGCGCGCGATCGAGGTTCTCGGCCTGAATCACCAACGCGGTCACCGGCGAGCGCAACTCGTGCGCGGCGTCCGCCACGAACCGGCGCTGCTCGTCGAGCGCCTTGGCCAGACGCGCCAGCAACCGGTTGATCGACACGACAAACGGCTCGATCTCGGTCGGCGTGCCGCGCGTATCGAGGGGGCGCAGGTCGGTATTGCGGCGCTTGTCGATCTCGCCGGCGAGCCGCTGCACCGGCCGCCAGGCGCGCCGCACCGTGAGCACGATGGCGCCGATGAGCAGCGGCACCAATACAACGAACGGGACGGCCGTGCGCAGGCCACTGTTGCGTGCGATCTCGTTGCGACCCTCCGTGGGTTGGGCGACCACGATGCGCTGCGACGGCCCGATCGTGCGCACGAAGGCCCGCCAGGTGTGGCCGCCGGTGGTGACGGTGTGGAAACCGTCGGCGAGCGTGGCCGGAAACGTGCCGCCGAGTCGTTGCACCGTGAGGCGGTAATCGTGGTCCTGAAGCGGCAGGCCGTGCATGGCGGTGTCCGCGGCGGTGAGGTTGCGCGTGTCGACGAGCGCGGCGAGCTGCAGCAACTGATCATCCTGAAAGCGGTACGCTTCACGGAACGCGGCCGCATACGAGACGAAGCCCGCCACGACGGCCAGCCCCAGCGCACAGGCGGACAGCGTAATGACCAGACGAGACTGAAGCGAGCGCATCATGCCTTGGGAACCAGCCAGCCCGCGCCGCGGATATTGCGGATAACGTCGGCGCCGAGCTTCTTGCGGATCGAATGGATCAGGAAGTCGATCATGTTGCTTTCGATCTCCTCACCCCAGCCGTACAGCCGGTGCTCGAGCGCGTCGCGCGACAGGATGGTCCCCGGCCGGAGCATCAGCGCGTGCAGCAGCGCGTACTCGCGAGCGGAAAGCACGCAGCGGTTCTCGCCATACGTCGCCTCGTGGGTGGCGGGGTCGAGCGAGAGGGCGCCGTTGGTCAGCACGGGAACGGCCACGCCGGCATTGCGGCGGATGACGGCGCGCATGCGGGCGAGCAGTTCCCCGACTTCGAACGGCTTGACGACGAAATCGTCCGCGCCGAGGTCCAGTCCCTGGATGATGTCCTCGGCGCCGTCGCGGGCGGTCACGACGATGATCGGCGTGCGCCCGCCCGCGCCACGGTGAGCGCGCAGCACTTCCCAGCCGTCACGGCCGGGCAGGCCGAGGTCGAGCAGCATCAGGTCGTAGGTGTGCGCGGCGAGCGCCGCGAGGGCGGCGTCGCCGTCGCGACACCAGTCGGCCGCATACGAGGCGTCCTTGAGCGCCTGCGCCATGGCTTCGCCAATCATGGTGTCGTCTTCTACGAGCAATATCCGCATGGTGTCCCGAATGCTTCGCGGCGCAACCGAGCCGGCGCGCGCGCGTTACCTTGCCGCCACGGGGCGGCAAGGGCGCACGATAGCGCGCGAAACTTAGGAGAAACTTAGCGCGCGGCGGCGTGTGCCCGCGCGACTATGCCATGCAAAGCGACTTTTAATCAAATACTTAGCAAGCGTTTTTCATGTAACTCGGCGAGTCCGTGCCGTTTTGGCGCCGTCGCGGCGCGTTTTGCGTCGTTTCGTGAGATTTTTCCGAGCGTGCATGGCGCGGGGGAATCACAGGATGCGGCACTCGCCGTCCACGCGGAACGGGCCGGCAAACGCCAGCCCGTCGTGAGGCGCCGTCGGCGCGCGATGCGCCATCCGCCATCGCCTTACTGTGCGCGCAGTGTCTTCGCGGCGGCGACCATGTTTTGCAGGGCGGGGATCACCTCGGACCACTGGCGCGTCTTCAGCCCACAGTCCGGGTTGACCCAAAGGCGCGTCGCCGGAATGCGCTCGGCGGCCTTCTTCATGAGCGACACGATATGCGCCTGCGTCGGGATGTTGGGCGAGTGGATGTCGTACACGCCCGGTCCGATCTCGTTCGGATACTGGAACGAGTCGAACGCGTCGAGCAGTTCCATATCGGAGCGCGAGGTCTCGATGGTGATGACGTCGGCATCCATGTCGGCAATCGCCGAGATGATGTCGTTGAACTCCGAATAGCACATGTGCGTGTGAATCTGCGTATCGTCCTGCACGCCATTGGCCGCGATGCGAAATGATTCCACCGCCCAGTCCAGATACGTCTGCCATTGCGCGCGACGCAGCGGCAAGCCTTCGCGCAGGGCCGCTTCGTCGATCTGGATCACACGCACGCCGGCACGTTCCAGGTCCAGTACCTCCTCGCGAATGGCGAGGGCAAGCTGCAAGCACGACACCGAACGGGGCTGGTCGTCGCGAACGAACGACCAGTTCAGAATCGTCACCGGGCCGGTCAGCATGCCCTTCATCGGCTTGTCGGTGAGCGACTGGGCGAACGTGATCCATTCGACGGTCATGGCCTTGGGGCGGCTGATGTCGCCGAACATGATGGGCGGCTTCACGCAGCGCGAACCATACGACTGCACCCACCCGAACTGGCTGAACGCATAGCCCTCGAGCTGCTCTCCGAAGTACTCGACCATGTCGTTGCGCTCCGCTTCGCCGTGCACGAGCACGTCCAGGCCCAGCGCTTCCTGCTCGCGCACGCTGCGCGTGATCTCCGCGCGCATCGCGGCGATGTAGCCGGCCTCGTCGAGCTCGCCGGCTTTGTACCGGCGGCGCGCGGCGCGGATGTCGGCCGTCTGCGGAAATGAACCGATCGTCGTGGTCGGGTAGAGGGGCAGGTTCAGTTTGGCGGCCTGCCTTGCGGCGCGCTCGGCGTAGGGCTTCTGACGCCGGCCCAGCGACGCTTCGATGCCGGCGACGGCCGCCTTGACCGATGGGTTGTGCACCCGCGGGGATGCCCGGCGGCTCGCGATGGCCGCCGCGTTGGCCGCCAGTTCGGCGCGCACGGCGCTGCGGCCTTCGTTGATGGCGCGAGCCAGCACGTTGAGCTCGGCGAGTTTCTGCCTGGCGAAGGCCAGCCACGAGCGGATTTGCGCGTCGAGCTCGCGCTCGCTGTCCAGATCGACGGGAACGTGCAGCAGCGAGCACGACGGCGCGATCCACAGCCGCTCGCCAAGCGCCGCCGCAACCGGCTCCAGCCACTCGAGCACGGCGCCCAGGTCGGACTTCCAGATGTTGCGGCCATTGATGACCCCGAGCGATACCACCTTGTCCGTCGGCAGCGCGGCCACGACCTTGGCGACTTCGCCGCGGGCGCTGACGGCGTCGAGGTGAAGGCCGTCGACCGGCAGCCGGCATGCCAGCGGCAGGTTCTCGCGCAATTCGCCGAAGTACGTGGTGAGCAGGCGCTTGATCGGTGTGACGGCCAGGGCGGCATAAGCGGTCTCGAAGGCGTCCTGCCACTCGGCGCTCAGCTCGGTCACCAGAATCGGCTCGTCGATCTGTACCCACTGCGCGCCTTGTGCCGCGAGCGTTTCGAGCAGCTTCACGTAGACCGGCAGCAGGCGAGGGAGCAGGGCGAGCTTGTCGCTGTCGTCTTTCGCCTTGCCGAGCCAGAGATAGGTCACCGGCCCGATGATGACCGGCTTGGCGCTCACCCCGGCGGCGCGCGCTTCGGCGAGTTGGTCGACCAGACGCGATGCGTCGAGCGAGAACACCGTGGCGGCGGAGAACTCCGGCACGATGTAGTGATAGTTGGTATCGAACCACTTCGTCATCTCGCCGGCCGCCACGCCGCCGCAGCACTCGGTGTGGGCCTGCGCGCTCAGCGCCGAGCGGCCTCGCGCCACGCGAAAGTAGTTGTCCAGCGCATCGCCATGAAAGCCTTGCACGCGTTCGGGCAGGTTGCCGAGCGTGAAGCTCATGTCGAGCACCTGATCGTAAAACGCGAAGTCGCCCGCCGGCACCAGATCGAGCGCCGCCTGGTCCTGCCAGTGACGTTGACGCAGCAAGACGCCCAGCGCCTTGAGTTCGTCTCGCGACGACTGCCCCTTCCAATACGCTTCGAGACCGAACTTCAGTTCACGCTTTGCGCCAATGCGCGGAAATCCCAGGTTGTGTGTCGTTGTCATGTTCTCTGATGACGCTTGCCGCCGGATGAGTGAAATCGTGACGACGATCATAGAGACTCTCTTTCATGAATGAAAATGGTCTTATTTATGATTCTCTTTAAATTTATTCATGATGAGCGAGGCCGCGGCTTCGGTGTTACGCTCTCGCCACCGGGCGGGGGCGCTGCGTTCGTCCGCATGCGGCCAGCCAGGTTGCGTGTGGTGCCGCCCCCGTTTGTTCATCGTCTTCGCCAACGTCATGCAAAAACGTGAATTCCTGGCCGGTGCGCTCGCGCTCGGCACCTCCGCGCCGTTGTTTGCCGCACCTTCCGCGGCACCGTCCGCAGCTCCAGTCCCGCCAGCCACCACGCCGCTCGTGACGGTGAGCGGAGCCATTGGCCGCCATAACCGCGGCCCCGTCGACCCGGCGCTCGACCAGCTCCTGCACAAGCAGCTGGTCCAGTTCGACGCGGCATACGCGTTTGACTTCGGCATGCTCGCGCGCATGGCCGCCCGGACGGTCCGTCCCACCCTCGAATACGACGCGAAGCCCCATACGCTGCGCGGCCCGCTGCTCGCCGACGTGCTCGCGAGCACGGGCGCCCCGGCCAACCCGGCCACGCAAGTGCTGTTGCGGGCGCTCGACGGCTACGTCGTGGCGACCACGCTGGGCACTGTGCGCGAGTACCGTTTCCTGCTCGCCACACACCTCGACGACAAGCCGCTCGCCCTGGGTGGCCTGGGCCCCCTGTGGGCGGTGTACGATCCGGCGAAGATCCCGGCGCTCGCCGGCAAGCCGCTCAAGGAACAGTTCACGCTGTGCCCGTGGGGCGTGTATCACATCCAGATCAACGCCGTGTCCTGACGTTGCCGGCGCGCCGCGGACGCCATCACTTCGCTGATCACTTCGCTGATCACTTCGCTGCCTTGGCCGCCTGGGTGACCCCGGCGGGCTTCGTCGCGCCGGCTGCGGGCGATGTCGCGGGCGCCACCGGCGCCGCGAGCGGCGCCGGCGCAATCGGCGCGAACGGATCCGCGCGGTCCGGCGCCCGAATCGGGTCGAGCGCGTCGACGTCCTCGTGCAGAATGCGGCGGATTTCGAGGATCGCCTGCGGTGTCTCCTGAACGCTGTGGCCCGAGACGATCACGCGCTCCGATTGCGCGCCCGCCAGATGTGCGCTCAGGTACGGCACCACGCCGTCGCTCGACTGCTCGAGCGGCCCCTTCGCGTCGCGTCGCGCGATGATCGAGTGATACTGCACGGACGGTGAAATCTTCAGGTTCGCGGCGGCCATCACGTAGGGATCGTCGTCGCGCAGTTGATCGACGCTGTTCGGCACGTAGCGGGTTCTGCCCTCGGACGGCGCATCCTCGGCGCCCGTGGCAAAGTGCAGCGCGTCGTCGAGACCGGCGAGCAGCGTCACGGGCAATCTGATCAGGTTCGAAACCCAGCGCCCCAGCCGGTTGCGGGCGAAGGGCGTGCCCCGGTGGGGCGCGGCGATGAAGATCGCCCGCTCGAACTGCGGCACCGGCTTGAAATGGAACAACGGATCGAGGCGATCGCGCGCCCGGACCAGGCGGTCTTCATCGATGTCGTAGTCCTCCCGGAACGCTCGCCATAGCTCGTCGTCCGCGCGCGAGACCATCAGCCGCGCAATCACGCCTCCCATGCTGTGGCCGATGATCACGGCATCGTGCGAGGCGGCGGACTGCCCGTCCGGATCGAAGTGCTTTAGCGTCGCTTCGAACGCGTTGCGAATGGCCATCGCGTTCACCAGGATCGGCCCATTGGTCGGGTAGTACACCTGCCAGATCTGGAAGTGCTCGCGCAGGGTGGCGTCGCCCTGAATCTCGTTGGCCAGATTCACCCACGCTTCCGGGCTGCTCGCGAGCCCATGCAGCATCAGGATGACACGGCGCCCCGGATCGAAAGGCTGCATCAGGTAAATGTGCGGGCGATCGATGCCGCGGTCGCGGCCGAACAACGTGCGCAGGGACTGCTCGGCAAAACCCGAGCGGGCCAGCCACAAGCCATAGCCAGCCGTGAAATTGCCCGCGAGCGGCACCGTCTGGCCATGCAGTTCCACCGACGATTGCCGGTACGGGTCATAGACGACGAGCGTGGCGACGTGCGTCGTGAGAATTTCGTCGCGTGTGTTGCCGTCAAAGCGCAGCAGCAACGTGAGCGACGGCGAGGGCATTTCGCTGAACATCGGCCCGGCGTCGGGGTCGGTGGCGCGTCGGAAGTCGCGCGATGCCCGACGCTCGCGCAGATTGCGCGCGCCGCTGCTTCGCCCGCCGGGCGTCGAATAGACGCCATCGCTGTCCGGGCCGGTCGACGCATCGCCGCGCGGCGCCGGCGTGCGGCCGGCGTCGGCCACAAGCGCCTCGGCGGCCGATTTCTCGTCGAGCACCGCGACCAGTTCCGCGCCGAAGCCGTCGCGTCGGTAGGGGCTGCGCAGGCCGGCGAACGACAGCGTCGAAGCGGGCAGTACCTCGCGCGGACGCGTGCGGTTCTCGGCAAAGCGCACGCTGCTCGCATCGACCGGCAGCGTCCAGCCCGCGATCTTGTCGCTGCCGGTGGCCTGCACACGCCGAAACAGCGCAACGGAGAACGTTTGCACCGCGTAGTTGTAATAGTCGCGCACCTGCGTCTGGCGGTCCTCGAACGCGCGCTCGCTCGACGGCCGGTCGCCATAAAAAAGGTAGGCGTATGAGTATCGCGCCGCGCGCAGCCACAGATCGAACTGGGCGTCGTTCCACTGCCGCTCGCCGGCGGGCGTCTGGGCGATCGCCAGTTGCAGCGCCATCTCGGCCATGGCGGCAAGCCGCCGGTCGCTGTCGATTTCGCCGGCACGCCCGAGCGCATCGATGCAGTCGAGCGAGGGTTTGGCGCAGATCGTGTCGTCGAGTCCGGCGACGCGGATCGTTTCGTCGGTGGCCGCGCTCAGCTTGTTGGTCGACAGAATGTCGCCGCGCTTCATTGCGATGTATTGCTCCGGGCCGAGCGAGCGGACTTCCACCATGGCGCAGCCGGAAAGCGCGGCCAGGCATGCGGCGGCGGCGACCCGCGCGGCGCGACGCGTCCACGCCGCCAGGATCGTGCGGCCGCTCACGGCGTCACCCTCGGATCGTCGCCCGGCACGCCCTGCCGGATCTGTGCGGAAAAGTCGGGGGCGTCACCCGCGGCGAGCGCCCGGGCGACGAAGTTGCCCCGCGCCTGCAACTCGGCGTAAGTGAAGCCCGGGGTGAGACCGCCCTGATCGAACGCGTACTCGGCGAAGTAGCCCGAGAGTAGCAGGCGGTAATCGAGCGGCAGGCCCGGCGCGATGAGGCGCGCAATCTCGAAGACGATGGTCGTGCAGTTGCTCGTGAGCGTGTTGTACCAGGCGGGTTCGCGGCGCAGTTCCGCGGCGCGCTCCAGATAGGCCACAAAGACGCGCCGCAATTGCGCGGGCGGGATGTTCAGCCGGTAGAGGTAGACGGTTTCGCCGCGCACGTTGCTGCGCACGCGCAGGATGTCGCGCTCGTCGGCGGCCACCAGCGTGGCTTCGAAGTCCTTGAAGAACCCGCCGATGGCCGAGAACTTCTGGCCGCGCTTCTTGCGGATTTCGATGGAAAACACCACGCGCCTGCCGTCGGAGAAGCCGAAGGAAACCAGCGTGTGGGCGATCGCCGGCCCCATCCAGTACGACAGGACGAGGTCCGCACTGACCAGCTTGTCCAGATCGTACTCGCGCGTCTCCCAACGGGGCGTGAAGTCGGTCTCGCTGCGCCACGCGAAGTTGCGCACGTTATGCAGTGTGACGTGCGTGCCGTCCTGCCGCGAATCGAGCATCTCCGCCACGTCCGCAGCCCATTCGCGGTCGTTGGACGGTCGGATCGTCTGCCACCAGCCGAGAAGGAGGATCATCGCGAACGTGAAGGCCAGTGGCCACCCCTTGAGCGATGCTCCGGCCCGCACGCGCCACAGGGCGAGCAGGGCGGCAATACCGAGCAGCACCCACAGCGCGACGACCCCATAGCGCACGAAGCCGGGGCCGGGGCATCGATAGGTCAGCGCCATCGCGCCCCAGGCGCACGCGCCCAGCACGACGAGCGCAAGGCAGGAGCGCAGCACGTAGACGTACCACGCAATGTGGGGGCCGGCGAGCGCCTCGCCGGCGTGGGATTGCAGTTGCACCATGATCAGCAGAAGTGGGACGCCGTGTCCGACGCGCCACCCGCGGCGGGCGAGGTCGATCGAACGGGCGGACCGGGGGCGTTTACCGGCAGACGAACGTGCGCGGCATTGCCGGCGTCCCCGGTTGGCGCAGCGTGCCAGTCGGTTTTCGAGTGTCAGCGCCGAAGAATACCAGCAGCGCCGGCGCCTGGGTTGTGCTGATCCCGCCCGGGCTCAGACGGTGCTTCGGCGGGGAGCAAGCCGGCGCGCGATGCGACCCAGCGCACGCACCTGCTGCGAGACGACGCCGGTGCCATAGCGGCGCGAACGGCCGTGGGGCGCCGGAAGTTGATCGCGGATGCCGGTCGGCTCTACGGTGCGCTCCCACGAAGCGGTGCGAAAGAGCATGTCCCACCACGGGAAGAGCACGCCGAAGTTGCAGCCGTAGCGAGTACCTTCGTGACCGTAGCCGATCGCGTGATGGCGGCGATGGAACGTCGGGCTCACGATCACGCGCTCGAGCACCGGACCGTAAGGCAGGCGGGCGTTGACGTGCTGCACGCTTTGCAGGAAGTTGCCGAGCGCCACGAGCACCACGTACTGTGCCGGCTGCACGCCGATGAACAGGGCGATACCCGCGAAGAAGGCGGCCTGCATGACGTCGTCGAGGAAATGATTGCGATCGTCCGACCACAGCGACATCTGCTGCTGGCTATGGTGCACGGCGTGCAGCTCCCACCACACGCCGAAGCGATGCTGCCAGCGGTGGTACCAGTAGCCGGCAAAGTCCAGCACGATCAGGTAGAGCAGGAACGACACGAGCGGCTTGTCCGTCACGCCCGGATACAGGCCGTCGAGGTCGATGGCGGGCAGCCCGTGGATGACCATCTGACTCTGCAGCGCATTGAAACCCGGCTGGAGCACCACGAAGAACAGCAGGTTCAGAATGCCGAGCTTGGCGATCCACGTATAGATCACGTCGGCGCGCACCTGACGGCGGTCCTGCCACTGCTCGACGGGGCGCAGCGCCTCGAGCGGGCGCAGCAGCGCATATGTCACCCCGATCTGCAGCACGCCGATGAGCACCCAGTACAGGGCGTCATAGATGTCGTCGTCATAGCCCATCAGGTTGAAGTGGAACAGCAGCGGTTGCACCACATCGACATAGATGAGCGTCTGTACGGCGCTGATGCCGTTATCCACGAAGTTGAGCGCTTCCTGAATCATTCGGGCGACCCTGTCAATCCGGATTCGGTGAGAGAACAGGCGCGCGCTCGGCAAAGAAGATGCCGTGCGGCGAGCGGTTCACCGCAATGCGATCGACCAGTTGGCGCGTGCTCAGATCGATCACGCCCACATGGCGCGCAAAGCGGAACGTCACCCACAGATAACGCTTGTCGGCCGAAAGTTCCATGTCGTCGGGGCCGGGCATCAGGCCCGTGATGTCGGCGACCTTGGTGAGCGATTCGTAGTCGAGGATGCTGATGGTGCTCTCGACGCGATTGCTCACGGCAATGTGGCGGCCGTCCGAGAGCGAGCGGAAGTTGTGCGCGCCGCGCCCGGTCTGAATGCGCTTGACGACCTTCTGTGCGCGCCAGTCGACCACGGCCACATCGTCTTCGCCCGTCATGCCGACGAGCAGGTATTTGTCGCCAGGCGTCATCCACAGGCCGGCCGGGGTCTTGCCGACCGGCATGCGCCATTTCACCGTCTGCGTCGCGAGGTCGATGGCGGCGAGCTCGCCCGAATCCTGCAGCGTGACGAAGACCGTCTTGCTGTCCGAGGAGAACGTCATGTGGCTCGGCGTTTTGGCCAGTGCAACGCGTTTGACGACGGATACGTTCTCGCCGTCATAACGATAGACGTCGACCCGGTCCAGCCGCAGCGCCGCGGTCACGAACCACTTTCGGTCCGGCGAGAAGCCGAGTTGGTAGGGATCGTCGATGTCGGCAACCTGGCGTTGCAGCTTGCCGGTGTTCGGATCGAGGAACATCAGGCTGTTCGAGACGGAGTTCGCGACGATCAGCGAACGCTTGTCCGGCGTGATCATCAGGTGATGCGGCTCCTTGCCCGTGGGCATGGTGCCGACGACCTTGTGCGAGGCCTGATCGATGAGCGAGAGCTGGGCCGCGCCCGAGTCGAGCACGATCACCGTGCCGGCATGGGCAGTATGGGAGGCGAGGGCGACGGTCAGCGGGACCGCGGCGACCGCCAGCGTGGGGAGCGTTGCGAGAGCGCGAACACGGCCGGTCAGTTTCGAGAGCCGCGAAATCTTGAGAGAAAACACCATGAATGCCTAGGGTGGGGCGAAAAACGATGACGGACGCCCGCAAGCTCGCTCGCGCGCGAAGCGTCGATTCTCACGTTAAACGCGCCACCGGGCCCGGCCGTTGACAGGCATGAGCCTTTCCGCTGCCGGCGGCGCGGACGTGGTCGCCGAGCTACGTGCGAAGCGGGGCCGTCGGCAAGGCATGGCGCCGGCCGCCGGTCCGCGGCCCCGGGCCGGCCGCGCCGCCCGGCAAACGAGGCGACCCGGGCGACCCGTTGTGCGACAATGGCGCCTCTTCCAATGGCGCCTCTTCCAATGGCGCCGCCGGCCGGCGCCATTGACGTTTGAGCGTGGCCGCCGCGTCCGGGCGCCGCGCTGCGCATCGCGCATGGCCGCCGCCGCGATCGTCCGCGACGGCTTCACCAGGAGTGCCTGCCGTTTGGCCAGCGGCGTGATCCTCAATGAAGCGCAAGTTACTGTCTGCCGCCTCGCACACGGGCCGCCTGCGTGTGCAGAATCTCGCCGTCGTCGCGGTTGTCGCCGTGCTGTGTGGCGCGCTGCTCACATGGGCATGGGGAACCTACCAGCGCACCCGCGATGCCGACGTCGCGCTGGACGCACTGCGCGCCACCTTGCTTGCGATGGAAAAGGCGTCCGCCGAGCGGGGGCCGGCCAATGCGGTGCTCGGTGCCGACCTGCCACTGCCGGACGCAGCCGTCGCTGCGCTGCGCGACGCCCGTGAAGCCACCAATGCCCGTCTCCAGGAACTGCTCGCGGCGCTCTCGGCCGACGGCTGCGAGCAGTGCGATTCAGGCCTGCGCGCGATCGAGCGGGCGCGCCTGGCACTTGCCGCCGCGAGCGCCAACGTCGATCTGCTCGTTCAGCGTCCGCGCCAGATGCGCAGCGACGCGGCCGTGCGCGACGCCGTCGATCGCATGGTGCGCGTCATCGCCGACTTCATGCCGGTGGCGGCGTCGCGTATCGACGTGGTCGCGCGCGGCGCGCCCGATGCGATTCATTACATCATCCTGGCGCGTCTCGCGGCCGAACTGCGCGAATACGCCGGCCAACTCGGCTCGCACTTCACGGCGGCCCTGGCCTCGGGCAAGGCGTTGACCGAAGCGGACCAGCGCGCCATCGAGAGAACGCTCGGGCGCATCGACCAACTGCGCGAGATGATCGCCGCCCGTGTGGTCGAGCCGTCCGAGCTCGGCCCTCAGACCCTCGCGCCCCTCAACACGCGATACTTCGCGGCGGGACTGCACTACGTGGCGACGGTGCGCACGCTCGCCAGCCAGGCGCCCCCCGCACGGCTCACGACTGCCGAGTTCGCGAGCCAATACGTGCCGACGATGGGGGCCATCACGGACCTGCGCGACAGCATGCTCGCGCTGGCCAAGCGCAAGGTCGAGGCCCAGCGCGAGCGGGCGCGGCGCACATTGATCCTCACGGCGGTAGTCGAAGTCACGCTGGTGCTGGTCATCTTCGTGGCATTGCGCAACTTCCGGCGCAGCGTCGTTCAGCCGTTCGAGGCTGCGGTGCAATTCGTCGACGCGCTGGCGAAGGGCGATCTCGACGCGCCGTTGCCGCCCGAGCGTGCGGCGGCGCGTCGCCCGCAGGTGCGTGCCGTGTTCGACGCGTTGCATGTCCTGCGACGGAACGCCGTGGAATTGATCGAGTTGCGCCGCGAGCGCATCCGGCTGCTCGGCGAGCTGGAAATGAGCGCCGATACGGACGCGCTCACGCGTTTGATGAACTGGGGGGCGTTCGAGCGCCGGGCGCGTGCGCTGTGCGCGCTGTCGTCGCAGGGGCCGGTGGCGCTGATCAAGTTCGACATCGACGATTTCACGCAAATCAACGCGACGTGGGGCCACCGCGTGGGCGATGATGTGCTGCGCCGCGTTGGCGCCGTGTGCCTGAACACCTGCCAGCCGGGTGACCTGCTCGCGCGGCTGGGGGCCGACGGGTTCGTGATTCTCGCGCGCGTGCTCGACGAGTCGCGCGCGCAGCAATTCGCGCAACTGTTGCGTGGGCGCATCGAAGCGACGGCGTTCACACTGCCGCACGGCGGAGGACGCCTGCCGCTGAAGGCGAGTTTCGGCATTGCGATGGCGCCGCCGCCCATTCCGGCAAGCGCCGACGCCGCCGATGTTGCCAACGATCCCGTGGACGTCTCGGCGCTGCTCAGCCAGGCGGAGCGCCGGTTGTCGGCCGCTCGGCACGCCAGGAGGCGCCACGCGGCCGACTGAGCACGGAGCCGTTGCGCGTCGGTTGGCCTCCGTGACCGCGGGGCGTGCCGATCACGGCCAGCGTGCCGTGGCCGTACCGAGCGCCATGGCCGGCAGCGCCCACTCCACCGGGGTGCCGGCGATCGACATCGGTGTTGCCACGCGGCGCACCGGCCCCCAGGACGTGTCCTCGATGCGAGGCGCAAGATCGGCGCCGGTCTCCGGCGCGAGCGGCGCCGGCGCGGGATTGCCGGTGCGATGCGCGACCAGCAGTCGCGCGGTGCGCGCCAGCGAGGCGCGCACGGTGGCGCCCACGCCTCGGGTTTGCCGAAGCGCCAGCGCTTGCACCGCGGCGGCCGCCATCAGATACCCGGTCGCATAGTCGATGCCCTGACCCGGCAGCGGCACCGGCCGATCCGCATTGGCAGCGCGCATGCCTGCATCGGCGATTCCCGAGCTCATCTGCACAAGACTGTCGAAGCCGCGGCGGGCTTGCCACGGACCTTGCCACCCATAGGCGTTAAGCGAGATGTCGATGAGCGCGGGATTGCGCTCGCGCCGCCACGCCGCCCCGAGGCCCAAGTGTTCGAGGGCATCCGTCCGATAGCCATGCACGACGATGTCCGCGCCGCGCAGCAGCGCCTCGAGCACCGCGCGGCCTTCGGCCCGCTTCAGGTCGAGCTGCGCGCAGCGCTTGCCGAGAACGACTTCCGGCACGGTGCCCGGCTCGTCCCACTCGGGCGGGTCGACGCGAAGCACCTGCGCGCCGAAGCCGGCCAGAAACCGCGTCGCGCTCGGGCCGGCCAGGATGCGCGTGAGATCGAGCACGCGAATGCCGCTGAGCGGGCGCGCCGGCACCGGCCGCCAATTGGCCCCGCCATCTCGTATCCCGGCTGCGCCGGCGTCGAACGTCTCCCATTGCAGCAGCGGCTCGGCGGCCACGGCGCCCCCCTGCGGATGCGCGTCCCACTGGGCGAGGGTGCGCATGGCCGCCGCGCAGCCACCGGCGCCGACGATGGCGGCTTCCAGGGCGTCGGCTTGCCACATGGCGACGGCGCGTGTGAGCGCGTGGCGATCGGGGTCCACGCCGAGTACCGCGAGTGCCGCCGCCCGATGATGCGCTGCGTTCGTATGAAGGCGAATCCAGCCGTCGGCCGCGCGGTAATCGCCGGCGATCGGATCCCACTGCGGCGGCGACGTCCAGCCTTGCGGCCGCAACGACGTGAGAAACCAGAACGACGCGAGCCGTCGGTCGACGTTCACGTCGGGCGTCGCAGCTCGCTCGTCGAGACCGAAGTCGCCGCCTGCGCCTGTCGCGAGTCCGGCAACGCCGAGCGTCGCGCAGGCGATCGCCGCCGCCGCGAAATCCGTGAAAGGAAAGACGCACGGCAACGCGCCACGTCCGCTGATCGTCAGGCGGTGGGCGGCGTGGTCGGCACTCGGGGCACTCGCGGCACTTGCGGCGCTTGCGGCGGCCACGGCGTGGCGCATCGCTCGAAAATAGGGCGCGACGAAGCCCGTGTCATCGGCAAGCGCAATGGCGTCGGGCGGCAGGCAGATATCGAAAGGCATGGAAAGTCCTCGAATGAATCGATACGTGGCATCGCAGTGAGTCGCGATGCAAGACTGCCGGCGCATTGAAGCTTATGCCGATGGATTTTATTGTCAATATTGATTATCTTAATCAATCTTTTTCGCGACCAGCGCCACGCCTGCCCGCCATGACGCAATATTTCACCGCCGCCCAGGCTGCCGAACGCCTGGGAATCTCCTTGCCGACCCTCTATGCCTACGTGAGTCGTGGCCTGCTGCACGCCGAGCCGGGCAAGACGCACCGGGAGCGCCGCTACCGGGCCGCCGAAGTCGAGCGGCTGGCCGCGCAGCGCACGCGCGGGCGCAAGCCGAAGGAGGTGGCCAAGGCCGCACTCGACTGGGGCATGCCGGTACTTGAATCGTCCATCACGCTGATCGAAGACGGCCGCTGCTACTACCGGGGGCGCGACGCGCTCGCCATGGCCGGGTCGGCCTCCGTCGAGGCCGCGGCGGCATGGTTGTGGCAGTGCGACGAGGCATCGGCGTTTTCGGGATTAGACGGCGATCGCCTCGCGGCGGATTGGCCGGTGCTGCTGCTCGAACGGTTTCGCGGTACTCGCGCGGAAGAAGCCCTGTTGCCGTCGTTTACGGTCGTGAGCGACGACGCGCCCACGGCCATCTGGCAGCGTGACCCGGTCCGTGTGGCGCAAGGCAGTGCGGCGTTGCTGCGGCTGATGACGGCATGTCTGCTCGGCACGCGGCCCGGCGACGCGCCGATTCACGAGCAATGCGCGCAGGCGTGGGGTGTGCGCGACGCGCAAGGCGCCGACCTCATCCGCATGGCGCTCGTACTGTGCGCCGATCACGAACTGAACGCGTCGAGTTTCACGGCGCGCTGCGTCGCGTCGACCGGTGCGAGCTTGCGCGCGGCGGTAATTGCGGGATTGGCAGCGTTGACCGGTGGCCGCCATGGCGGGACCACCGCGCGTAACGAGGCGATGTGGGACGAACTCGGCGAGACGGACATCGCCGCGCGCATGCGAGAGCGGCTCGCGCGCGGCGAGACATTGCCCGGGTTTGGACATCACCTGTACCCGGCCGGGGATGTTCGGGCGAGCGCGATGCTCGCGCGAATCCTGCCGGCGCACCCGGCATGGCAGACGATGGTCGATGCGGCAGAGGCGCTCGTCGGCCAGCGTCCGTCACTGGACTTTGCGCTCGTCGCGGTGCGGCGCCACCTGAACCTTCCATTGGGCGCCGCGTTCGGACTTTTCGCACTGGGTCGGACCATCGGGTGGATCGCGCATGCGCGCGAACAGCGCGAGAGCACGCAATTGATCCGGCCAAGAGCCGCCTATGTCGGGGAGCGCCCGGCGGCGTAGACGGCGATCAGGCGTGCGAACGCCGCCCGAAGGCGAGCCGGTCCGCCAGCCAGACCAGCAGCATGCTCGCGCCCATTAGCGGGAACACGCAGCCGAGCACGACCATACCGGCAAGCCAGCCGCGCATCGGCGGCTTCACCGCGGCGCGTGCGGGCGCACCGAGCGAGCGCGCCGGGCGGCGCATCCACCACATGGCGGCGCCCGTGGCCGCCATTGCGAACAACCCCATCGAGATCAGCGCGCAGAGCCACTGATTTGCCGCGCCGAAATACTTGCCCATGTGCAGCGACGTGCCATACGAGATTGCCTGTGCAACGGCGCCGTAGGCGTCGTAATCGATGTCGCGCAGCACCTTGCCGCTGTACTGATCGATGTGCAGCGTGCGCTCCTCGCGCGGGTCCGCGGGGAAATACGACACGGTGTAGACGCCATCGGCGCGCGACGGGACCACCAGACTGTAGCCGCTGCGCACGCCGAGGTTCGCGGCGATCGCCATGACGCGATCGATGGGCAGCGCGCCTTGGGCGTGCAGGGTGGCGGGCGCCGTGCCTGCGGCGTCCGCCGCGTTGGCATGGCCGGCATGGTCGGCATGGTCGGCGTGGTCGGCGTGTTCCGAAGACTCCGTGCTGCTGGCGTCGCCGTGTGCCGTGCTCCGAAGGGGCGCCGCGGCGCTGGCCGGCAGCGTCGACACCGGCACCGTGGTGTTGCCGACGGCCCACGGAATCTGGGCGACGGGCAGGTCGTCCATCTTCATCGCCTTCGCGGGAATCTGCGAGCGTACCGGCGCTTCACCCCATGCGCCGGGCGGCGAACCCATGCCGGCCTGCGTGGCAAGCGCCTTGAACTGCTTGCCCCACGACCCCGACCACGGCAGTCCGGTCAGCACGAAGGCGAGGCCTCCGGCCGCGAGCCACAGCCCCGCCACGCCGTGCAGATTGCGCAGTAACGGACGGCCGCGCAGCCGCAGGCGAGGTCTCAGCGCATTCGTCCAGGTGGCGCTGCCGCGCGGCCACCACAGGGCAAGCCCCGTGGCGAGCATCACCAGCGTCCAGCAACCGGCCAGCTCCATGAGCAGTGCGCCCGGCTTGCCGAGCAAAAGCGCGCGGTGCAACTCCCGCACCTGCTTCATGAAGCGATGCTCGACGCTCAGCGTGCCCAGCACCGCGCCGGTATAGGGATTCACATAGACGCTCTCACGCTCGCCATTGGGCAGGCGGAAGATGAACTCGGCGCTGCGCTTCGGGTCGCGATCGACCTCGACTGAGCTGATCCGCGCGCCGGCGGGCAGCGACGCGGCCGCGCGTTCCATCAACGTCTGCGCGCCCAGCCGAGGCGCATCGGACGCCGCGACGACCATGCGATCGTGATACAGCCACGGCTCGATTTGCGGCTGGAACACGTAGAGGGTGCCGGTCACCGCAAGCACCATGAGCCACGGCATGACGAACAGGCCGGCATAGAAGTGCCAGCGCCACAGGGTTCGGTATTGACCGGCCGCCGCGGCCGGCTGCGCTTCGCGCGCCTGGGAAATTGGGATCTGCATGAAGCGAGGCTTCCGTCTCTTTTCGCGTTTCTTGCGCCGTTGGAGCGCCGCCGATGCACCGTTGGAGTGCCGTTGGAATGCGGCCGGCTCGCTGCGTCGGCCGACTGGCAAAGCCGCGGCCGGTGCCACGGCAGCCGTGCGGGGCGCGGCGCAAACGCGATGAATGAAGGCGACACCGTCACCGCGATAGGCGCGGTAGCGGCGTCGGACTGAACCGGAGATCAGGAAAGCCCGGGAGGCGCGCGCGCAGGCGGCGTGAAGGCGAGGCGGGCAGGGAAGGGGCGGACATCGGGCGCCGGTCCCGCGCGGGCGATCCATGCGAACGATACGGGGCCCGCGAGCGCAGGCATCACGAGCGGGGGATGGTGGGCAAGCAGCGAGCAGTAACCGCACAGGTCGTGCTGGCTGTCGTGCGTCGCATGCGGGGCGTGAGCACTGCCTGCGCCGTCATGCGTGTGTAGCGCGGCGGCCGACGACAGCGATAGCGGCGGCGCACCGCCGTCTACCGCACAGAGCGCCACGTCGAGCAGATGAGCCTGCCCGGCCCGATGCGCCGTGAGCCACTGGCTGACGACCGGCGCGCAAATCGCGAGCCACATGGCGGCCAGGCCGAGCCATGCAGCGAGACGTTTGCGGGCGGTTGGAGACATGCGGCGGTATCGAGGGATGTCGGGGGGAAATCGGAGGATATCCAGGATATCTGGGATATCTGGGATATCTGGGATATCTGGGATATCGGGGTGTCGGGGTGTCGGGGTGTCGAGGTGTCGAGGTGTCGAGGTGTCGGGGTGTCGAGGTGTCGGGGTGTCGAAAGTTGCGACGATCGCGCAGGACGCCACACACCGGTTCGATAAAGCAGAAATGCTATCACGCACTGCCGCACGAGTCTCATCCGAGCCGGCCGCACCTTGTTGCCCTCTATCCAGGGGGCAGGGAGGGATGGCCGGACAAGGTGGCAGGGCGGGGCCGCCGGGCCGATGCCTGATCCTTGATGCTTGATTTTTCGCGCCGCGCGCGTTTGAATCCAGGGGTTCCCGGCTACCGACAGACACCGTGACACGCCCTTTGACGCAACCGCTTCGCGCACTGGCACTGTGCCTGACCTTCGCGGTCTGTGCAGCGCGTGCAGCAGACTCGCCACCGCCCCTCAGCGCCGAGGGCGACATCGATCGACATCTCTCGCAGTGCCTTGACGACCCGGCCCAGCAGTCCACGAGCGGACAGGACGAATGCATCGTCAGGGCAACGCAGGCGTGGGATGCACGACTGAACGTCAGCTACCGGGCGCTTCAGCACGGGCTGCCTGAGGCCGCGAGACCGGTTTTGGTCAGGGCGCAGCGCGCATGGCTCGCGAGCCGGGACGCCGATATCAGACTGATCGGCGCCGTATACGCCACGGCACGGGGCACGGTGTACGCGCCGATGAACGCGAATGACGTGATGACGCTCACGCAGCGTCGGGCTCAGGCGCTGACTCGCTACGTCGCGGCCGTCGGGGCTCCGGCAAAGGGAGCGGCCGATCTGGCGGGCCCCCTGCCGCCGGCCAACATCGTGCGCGGGGAACGCGGCGGGCCGGTGCCGCAGCGCGGCATGGCGTTCGAGCGCGGCCATTGCGCGTCGCTGACCGACATGGAGGCCATTGGCCGCTGCGCGGGACAGGCGGTGGCGCGCTACGACGAGGATATCGCGAGCATCAGTTCGGCGATTCAGCGCCGATTGCCCGCGGCCTCGCGCGGCGCCATGCGCGCGTCCGACGCCCGCTGGCGGGATTTCGTCGCAGCCGAGGGGGCGCTTGTTGACGTCGTGTGTCCGACGGACGCGACGGCACAAGCGCAGGCATGCCGCTCGGTGCACCAGCGAAACGCCGCCGTCGAGCGACTTCGCCAGCTCGTCGGCCTCAATGCGGTGATCGGCGCAGACTGAAAAAAGCGAAGGCCGAGAGACGGCTGGGAGAAGGCCGCCATCGCGGGCGGCCTTGCCTCGCTAGTCCGTGCGCCGGATCCGCAGCATGATCCACACGCAGATGGCGGTCACGACGACGGTCGCGAGGATTGACAGCCAGACCGAATGCGTGGCGACCCAGGTACCGAGGAACGCGCCGGCGAACGCGAAGACCGCGACCCATTCCAGCATCTTGTCGAGCCGATTCGTGTCACGGTAGTGATGCTTTTCTTTTGCCGGAACAGTTGCCGCCGTACTCGCTTCTCGGCGTGGACGCGGAGCGCAGGCGGGAAAGACCTCGATGAGCGCCTTGCTCGGCCACGGATGGACTGCTGCGTGCGGGTCGCCCACGCCGGTCGTCTGCCAGACGGCGCTCTCGTCCCGCGCGCGGCGCAGTTCGTCGGCTTCTTCCGAAAAGCCCGCATCGACGGGTTTTCCGCCGTCGAGTGTGGCGACACGCTCCATTTCGGCTGTCAGCCAGCCTGTGGCGTCGGTCACGTCGGGCAGCCCACTCGTGCGCACGAGGACATAATCGCCGTAAGCCGACGCAACGTAGTCGACGAAGGCGTCGTAGATCGGGGCGTAGCGCTCGTCGAGCAAGGCGATCAATGCATCGCGACGACGAGCGGCGCGCTCGAGCGCCTGCGCCTTGGTCGTTACCAGATAGGGGTACTTGGCATTCTTTTCCTCTTCCGAGGCGTTTTCGAGAAACTCCTCGATCTCGATGGCTTGGTCCTGCGGGTCGAAGTCGTCGATGACGTAGGCAAAGCGGATGTCCTCGGGCGCAAACAGGACGCGCCAGAACAGCGGAATTCCGGCATTGGCTTCGAGCGACGGGCCGCCGCGCCCGAAGTAAGTCGGCAATTCGCCTTTACGGCCCTCCGGCATGCGCGGCCAGGGCGGACTCTCGAGAAAGACGGGATGTGACATGTCGTAAGCCTTGAGCAGAGGGGTTCGTTGCACTGCGGACTTGGCACGCCAAACTAATTGACCGGCGATCCGGGCGTTCGCCAGGACAAGCCGATGGGAATTCTGGCGGAACTCTCGGCGCTTGTCACTCATCTGCCGCAACGGAATGACTTAGAATTCCGGAAATATCGAAACACTCATGGGAACATTGGACAGAGGGCGCATCACCTTGAATGATACCGACGCCGTCAAAGCCCTGGCCGCGCTTGCTCAGGGCAGCCGGCTTGCCGTGTTCCGTCTGTTGGTCGTGGCCGGCCCGGACGGCTTGAGCGTCGGCAACATCGCGCAAGCTCTCGGCCTGCCCAACGCCACGCTGTCATTTCACCTCAAGGAGTTGGCTCACGCGGGGCTCATTACGTCGCGGCAGGAAGGGCGATACATTTTCTATAGCGCCTCCATCGACCGGATGAACGCGCTCGTGGGCTTTCTCACCGAAAACTGCTGTCAGGGCGTGCCGGGGCTTTGCGAGCCGGCGTCGCCGCGCAAGTGCTGACCCAACTGCCAATCGATTGCGCATCCGACTGCCCAGCAGACAGGGGGCGTCGCGCGTTTTGCTCCTGTCAGGGCGGGGCGCTCGAACGGCGTCAGGCGGGGCGGGCAGCGTCGTCAGCGCCCACGGGGGCGGTCGAGAAACGCTCGCGAAGTTCTTCGAGGCCGAGCGAGGTCAGCACGCTCTCGAGGCGTTCGGCCGGACGGCGGCGTGGCAGAGCCTTGTATTGGGCGATGATGAGCTCATTTTTCATCGAGTGTTCCCAGCCGACGAGTTCGGTGACGCTGACCTGATAGCCATGCGCTTCCAGTTGCAGGCAGCGGAGCACGTTCGTGACCTGACTGCCGAATTCACGGGTGTGCAGCGGGTGGCGCCAGATTTCCGTCAGCGGATTGCCGGCGAGCTGTTTGCCTTTGTGCTTGCGCAGGACGCTGGCGACTTCGGCCTGACAGCACGGCACCAGCACGATGTGGCGGGCCTGTTTGGCCAGCGCGAAACGGATTGCATCGTCGGTGGCGGTATTGCAGGCGTGGAGCGCGGTGACGACATCCACGCTCGGCGGCAGCGCGGGCGAGGCGATGGAATCGGCGACCGACAGATTCAGGAACGACATGCCGGGAAAGCCGAGCCGGGTGGCCAGCGCCTGGGATGTCTTGACCAGTTCTTCACGCGTCTCGATGCCGAAGATGTGCGAGTCGTCGGCGAGCGCCTTGAAGAACAGGTCGTAGAGGATGAACCCGAGATAGGACTTGCCGGCCCCATGGTCCACCAGCGTGACACGGCCGCGTTCGGCCTTGACCTCCTGAAGCAGCGGCTCGATGAACTGGAACAGATGGTAGACCTGCTTGAGCTTGCGCCGGCTGTCCTGGTTCATCTTGCCGTCGCGCGTGAGAATGTGGAGCTCCTTCAATAGCTCGATGGACTGACCGGGACGGATTTCGTGGGTGTTCGACATGGGAAGACGGTAAAACGGCGCGCAACCATTGCGCGATCGCGGCGGGCGCCGCAGCGGCCCGGAAAGACCGACAGTTTACCGAAAAGACGCGAAGCGGGCCGGCGGCCCCGCCAGACGATGCTGCGCATCGATGCTCATCATTCGCATAATGTACATTATGTTAAATAATGGAATCAGGCGCACCCCGCCGAAGCACTCACCGAAGCACCCCGCCGAAGCACTAATAGGCAAAAACCTGACAAATTTCGGTATTCAACAAGTCCGGTTCGCTCCCTAATCTTGATTCACATCCACGTTGTGAAAGGAAAGGGAAATATGTCACGAACTGCAAAGGATGCTGCCCCTCGTGTGGCCATAGTCACCGGCGGAAGTCGCGGCATCGGTCGCGATACCGTATTGCGATTGGCATCACGAGGTGTGCGCACGATCTTCACTTTCAAGTCGAATCGGGTGGAAGCCGATGCGCTTGTCGCCCTAACCAAGGAGGCTGGAGTCCCTGCCATCGCGCTCGAACTCGATACGGGAGTGGTACGGGCGTGCAGCCGAACGCCGGCGTCGTCTCGCCGGAGCCGATATGGGCGGTGAATTTCGCCGAAATCTACTTCGATGGCGACATCGGCGGCAGCCGCCAGGTGCCGATTGCCGGCAAGACGTCGCTGGGGCTCGACGGGAAACTGTCGTTTACGCTGGCAACGCTGCTCAAGACCTGGGATACGGGCACCGGCGCATGGAACTTCGCGTCGAGCTTCACGCTGCCCTATCTCTGGACAAAGGCGACGGCCAATCTTGGCGTGGGCAACGCGTCGGCCACCACGTCGCAAAACGCGTCGAACCTGTTCGATATCACATTCACCCCGCTCATCGCCGGCTATCACTTCTCCGCGACGGACCACATGTCGTTCTCCGTCGCGATATGGGCGCCGACCGGTCGCTATGACGCGAACGCGCTCGCCAACACCAGCCTGAACAACTGGACTTTCATTCCGCAGGTCGCCTATACGAAGTTCGTACCGTCGTACAACCTCGAATTCGACGTTGTGGCCGGCGTGCAGTTCTACACGCGCAACACTGCCACCGACTACCAAAACGCCCCGCTCTTCACGCTCGATGTGATGGGCCTGAAGAAGTTCTCGAACGGCCTGGGCATCGGGCTGGTCATGGGCACGACGCAGCAATTGGGCAGCGACAGCGGCCCGACCGCGGACCGACTGAACGGCTTTCGTGGGCACGATTTTTCGATGGGGCCGATCGTGACCTACGACACCAAGCTCGACGGCAAGCACCCGTTGTCCTTCTCCGCGCGCTGGGTGCCCACCGTCACTGCCACGAACCGCCTGAAGAGCACGGCAACGTTCATGGCAACGGCAACGCTGGTGTTTTGACCGAGGGCTCGCGCTTGCCAACTACCGGAGATCGTCATGAAGTTCACCATTTTTCTGATCGGCCTTTCGCTGGCGGCGCCGGTTTTCGCGCAGAAGCCCGCGGTGTACCCTGCCCACGGTCAAAGCGCCGAAAAGCAGTCCAGTGACGACGGGGCTTGCTACGCATGGGCCAAGCAAAATACGGGCATCGACCCGGCAGTGGTCGCGCAGCAGGCCCCGCCGCCGGCAGGCCCGACCGGGGCGCGCGTTGGGGGAGCGGCGCGCGGCGCGGCCGCAGGGGCGATCATCGGGGACGTGGCTCACGGCGATCCGGGGCACGGGGCGGCTGTGGGCGCCACCGCCGGTGCGCTCGCCGGCGGTGTACGAGCCCGGCGCCAACACGCGGCGCAGGCGCAAGCGGCGCACAATGCGCAGGCCTCCGAAATGGACTCGTATTGGCACGCCTACGGCGCCTGCATGGAGGGCCGCGGCTACACCGTCAAATGACGACTCCAGTGACGAGACCCATGACGAGAGCAATGGCGACACGTTACGCGCGCATCAGCTCGTGAATCAGCGCCACCGCACGGCGCACCCCGGTCTCCGCCCGCATTCGCTCGCCCAGTTCCCGTGCCAGCGCCCGGGTCGCAGGCCGTTCGGCGAACTCGATCTGTTTGGCCAAGGCGAACGCCTTCAACTTGCGGCCGGGAACGGCGCGTGCGGCGACGCCGGCGCGTCGCAGCCGGTCCGCCCAGAACGGCTGGTCCCCGGCAAACGGCACGACGACTGATGGCACCCCTGCCCGCGTTGCCGAATGCGACGTGCCGGATCCGCCGTGATGGATCACGACAGACGTCCGAGGGAAAAGCCAGTCGTGCGGCGTATTGCCGATGACGTGAAAATTCGCGGGCAACGCCGACGTAGCGGACCTATCGGACGTAGCGGACGTATCGGACGTATCGGACGTATCGGCGCCGCTCCATCCCGGATAGAACAGCGCTCGGCGTCCGCCCACGGCCGCGACGACTTCGGCGAGCAGGGCTTTCTGATCGAACCCCGCCATACTGCCGAACCCGATGTAGATCGGCGCCTCACCGGCGGCCAGAAACTCGGCGAGCGCCGCCGGCGCGGTCCATTCGCCGCACGGCGCCACCCACTGCCCGCATACGTGCGCATTGGCAGGCCAATCACGCGGCTGCGGCACGAGCGTCGGGGAAATGCCATAGAGCATCGGATGGTCCGTCCAGAGCGACTGCCTGGGCGGCAGAGCGCACACGGCTGCGCGCGCGGCATTCGTTTGCTTGCGGAACGCACGCCAGAGCATCTGGTTCACCAAACGCTGGCTGGCCGCATGCAGAAATCGCGGGATGCCTTGCGGCAAGAACGGCGACGCGAATTCAGACGTCGGCGTAATCGGAATGAGTCCCGTGCCGATGGCCTTGACGCCAAGCGCCTCGGCCGCCGAAAGCCCCACGAACGCCGCCAGGCCGGAGACGATCACCGCATCGCAGCCGCCGCCGGTCGTCACGATCTCGCGAAGCCATGCTTCGGCATGCGTATTGGCAATGTGCGCCAGCGCGTTCGCCATGTTGGAGAACCCGCGCTCGCCGGCCACCACGTTGGAGATGCCCACCGACGGCGTCATGACGCCCTTGATGTCGCCGGCCAGCGCCACCGAAGGCACGCCTAGCGCCGTCGCCGCGCCAAGCGTCGAGCGATCGGCAAGCAGCGTGGCCTCGTGACCGGCGTCGATCAAAGCGCGGCATAGTACCGCCAGTGGACGGGTATCGCCTTCCGTTCCGTAAGTTGCAACAACGAATCTCATGTATTTTCGCGTGTGGCGCGGCCCTGCGGGATAGCCACGAAGACTTCGGTATCTCGAGACGCCGGCACCTCGGCACTTCACCCGAGCGGGAAGAGACGGGAAAAGACGGCGCGCTGGCGGATGGCGCGCTGGCGTGCCGGCCGAGGCGGCTCACACCTTCGCGTGTGCCTTGACCCAGGACACGTAGCGATCCATCCAGCCCTTCACGAACTGGGCGGTGCCTTCGTTGCTGATGTTGCCGGCCGCGTCGAAGAAGCCTTCCTTGACCTGGATGAACACTTCGGGCTGGCCCAGTGTCGGCATATCGAGATAAGCCAGAACGTTGCGCAGGTGCTGTTGCGCGAGCGCGCTGCCGATCGCGCCGATCGACGCGCCCAGCACGCCCGCCGGCTTGCCGGCCCACGCGCTCTGTCCATAAGGGCGCGACGCATGGTCGATGGCGTTCTTCAACACGCCGGGCATCGACCGGTTGTATTCGGGAGTGACGAAGATGACCCCCTGCGAGGCGGAGATTTCCGCTTTCAGCCGCTTGACGGCATCGGCCTGATTGCCGTCGTCGTCCTGGTCGTAGAGCGGCAGATCGCCAATCTGCACGAACTTGAACGTGAACTCCGGCGGCCCCATACGCACCAGCGCATTGGCCAGCTTGTGATTGATCGAATCACGGCGAAGGCTTCCGACGACGACTGCAATCTGATAGGTGCTCATTTCGACCTCTCCAGGGAAAGTAACCGGTCTACCACGCAAACCGTGCAACGCAAACCACGTAAATCGGAATACGAGGGTTATTCTGCCGCGTCCCCATGCGGCGCCACAAGTCATTGATTTAATGGGACTCTCGCGTTCGATGCAGTGACTCTGCCCCCGGTCCGCCCGACATTCCCGATATTCCTCCCTGTTCCCGGCGGTCCCACCGTCGCGCCATCCGGGCGGCGGCTGCCCTCCTCCTTCCGGCACGGCATTCCCCCACTTGTGCGTGCCTTCGGCCCGGAGTAAAAGTCGATCCATCGATGTCAACCACGAGTCGCGCGCCATGAATCCTTCTGCGAAGCTCAACGCCGATTCGCTGGGCATCGTCGAGTCGGTGATCATGGGTGTTGCCGGCACCGCGCCGGCGTACAGCATCGAGATCACGACATCCACCATCATCGGCACGGCCGGCACGCTCTCGCCGGCGAGCATCCTGGTTTGCGGGCTGATCATGTTCGGCATCGCCTACGCGTTCATCAACATGAACCGCGCGCTGGCGAGCGCTGGCACCTCCTACGCCTGGGTCAGCATGGTCTTCGGCCGGACGCTCGGCTTTTTCGCCGGCTGGGCCCTTCTGGTGCTCTGTTGCGTGTTCATGGTCTCGGCCATGATCCCTGCGGCCAACGCCACCCTGCTCATCTTCGATCGGCCGTTGATGAACAACGTGCACTACGTCACCCTGATCGCTGCTGCCTGGCTCACGTTCGTGAGCGCCGTGGTCGTCAAGGGCATCAAGCTCACGAGCTACGTGCAGGTGCTGATGACCATCGCCGAAGGCGTCATTTTGCTCGTGATCCTGGTCGCGAGCCTCGTCGTGTTCCCGCATGCGGCGCAGCATCCGTTTTCCCTGCAATGGTTCTCGCCGCTCGCGTTCACGCCGCAGTCGTTCGCCAATGGCGCACTGGTGGCGATCTTCTTCTACTACGGCTGGGATGTGACCATGAATCTCAGCGAGGAGACACGCGACGCGAACCGTATTCCCGGGCGCGCCGCGTTCTGGTCGATGGTGTTCCTGATGGCGTTCTTCCTCGTATTCATCGTCGTGACCTTGCTGGGCCTGTCGGACGCCGAGATCCAGCACTACAACACGAACATCATCTTCGCCATTGCGGAGAAGCTGTTCGGCCCAACGTGGGGTTACGTCGCCATCGTCGCGGTGCTGCTGAGCACCGTCGGTACGGTCGAGACGCAAATGCTCCAGTTCACGCGGACACTGTTCGCCAAGAGCCGCGACGGCGCCCTGCACCAGCGCTACGCGCGTCTGCATCCGCGCTGGCAGACGCCCCACGTCGCCATCTTCTTCATCTGGATCACGGGCCTCGCGCTGCTGCTGATGTCGTCGTATCTGCCGACGATCAACGTCATCCTGCAAGACTCGATCACCGCGATCGGCTTCCAGATCTGCTTCTATCTCGGGCTGACCGGACTTGCCTGCGGCTGGTACTACCGCGAGGTGCTGACACGCCAGCCGTGGCGCGCGCCATGGCGCGCCATCACGCACGTCGTGTGGCCTGTGGCGAGCGGTGTTTTCCTGTTCTTCATCGCGCTCTATAGCGTTCCGACGTTCGATTGGGTCACCAACCTCGTCGGCATGGGCGGCATCGTGGTCGGCGCGATCCCGCTGCTGCTCAATCGCCGGCGGTTGCGTGGCGCCCGGCCGGGCTGAGCGGGGTCGGGCCCTCAGGCTTCCCGGCGGCCGTAACGTAGAAGGCGGGAGGTGGGAGGCCGGAAGCGGGAGCTGGGAGCTGGGAGCTGGGAGATCGCCGGTCGCAGTTTCTACAAATCCATGCCAATAAGCGCCGGTGCCACCGGAGCGGTCCGCGGCCCTGCGCGACTGCCCGTGGCGGTAAGGTTGGCAACACCCAAGGCACAGAACTTGCATTACCGACGACATTGAACGCTCGCGAGAGCCCGGGAGTCGGTTGCAATGTCTAATTTGCCCTCGCGCCAAGGCGCCACGGCTGATGTTCCGGCTGCCATGACCGACATCGCCGTCGGCATGGGGCCGCCGCGAATCTATGCCTTGATGGCCAGCCCGCTGCCCGCGCCGCACGCCTGGGCCGCGCTGGTCGAGAGCGTCGCATCGCTGGGCTTCTCACGCCTGCTGATCGACGAAACGACGTGCGACGACAAACTGCCGGAATATCTGCGTGCGACGCGCCGCCACGGCATTGCGCTCGACGTCGCGATCAGTGCCGACGTTGGCGCGGCGTCGTTTCGCGCCGCTCAGGGCGCTGAGGGCGCTGAAGCCGGCGCGAGCACTGACGACGACGCCCCGCCCGATCCACGCCGCCTCCAAAGCGCATCGAACTTGGCGCATCCCACGCGCCCGGCCGGTTCGCCGCTCAGCGCGCCGCAAGCCAACGCCACGGCTCGATCGCAGACGCGCAGCCCGTCCTCCGACCCGCTCGCGGCGCGTCTGCACTGCCTCGCCGCACAGGGCGTAAACGGTTTTTGCCTGCACCATCTCGACGTGCGGCCCGCCGCGGCGTGGCACCGTCTGCTGGGCGACATGCGACGCCACTACCCCGCGCTGCAATGGTTCGGCTGGACGCCGGGACTCTCGCGCGAGCAGATGAGCGCCGTGGCCTCGGCCGGGTTCGATGGTGTATTCCTGTCCTCGTGCTGGTGGGACATGCGCGCTTCCTGGCTCTATGACGAGCATGCCGACCTGGCGAAATGTGCGTGGCGAATCGCCCTGGCGGGCGACCCCTTCGACACGTCCGGCGACATCGTCGCGCGCAGCCACAACGTGCTCGAATGCGCACGGGCGCTCCAACTGGCCTTCGAGCTCGGCGACGGCATTCTCATGCCCGCCGGCATGGAATTCGGCCACGCGCATGCCGCGCGGGAAGTGCCCGGCGTGGCGCCGCCGAACGCTGCGGACTCCGGGGCACCGGCCCAGGAAATCGACTTCCGCCAGACGGTCCGCGCCGGCAACCGCCGGCTCGCGCAGACGGCCCGCCGGGCATCGCCGGCGAAGACGCCCGCGCACGAACTGCCTGTCGCGCCCGCCGTACTACGATGCCTTTCCGGCGCCGACGCTGCCGTCACCGTCCTGACGCAGCAGGTACCCAATGCGAAGGACAGCCGTATCGTCGCCGTCAATCGCAGTCTGACGCGAGCGGCGAGCCTGCCGGTCTCCGCCTGCGCCAACGGCGGCCACGTTCGTTTCACGCCGCTCGACTCGCAGGGCAACCCCACGGGCGAGCCCGAAACGCTCTCGCACATCACGCTGGCGCCCGGTGAAGTCCGCATCTGGCATGCGACGCTCGATCGCAGCGTGTCGCGCCACGCGTGGCCGAAGGCCAGGTATGGCGCGGCGAGCGAGCAGGATCGTCGGGCCGTGCGCGACGCGGCGGCGCACTCGCGTGTCGTGATCGAGGACGTGGTGCCGTCGCTCGAGAACGGGCGCTTCGTCGCGCGCGCCGTCGTCGGCGAGAACGTGCCCGTCTACGCCGACGTCTTCACGGACGGTCATGCGCATCCGAGCGCGGTGTTGCGGTGGCGGGCGCTCGATTCGAACACCTGGCGCGAAGCCCCGATGGTGCCGATCGGCAACGATCGCTGGCGCGGCGAGTTCCGCCCGACGCGGCTGGGCCGGTACGAATACCTGGTCGAGGCGTGGCGCGACCCCTATGTCAACTGGTGCATCGAGGTCGCGAAGAAGCGCGATGCGGGGCAGCCCGTCGCGCTGGAAATCCGGGAAGGCGTCGAATGCCTGCGCGAGATCGCCGCGCAGGCGTGCGTCGCGAAGCACCGCAAGACGCTCGAGACCATCGCCAAACAAGGCGAGTCGCAGGACCCGACCATCGCCTACGCGACGCTGAGCGCGCCGGCCACGCTGGAGGCCGTGGCCGCCGTGCGTCACCGCCCGTTCGCCGCGCGCTCGCCGGCCCTTGCGCTCGACGCCGAGCCGCCCGAGGCGGGATACGCGAGCTGGTACGAACTGTTTCCGCGCTCGCAAAGCGGCGACGTCAACCGGCACGGCACGTTCGACGACGTCATCCGGCGGCTGCCCGCGATAGCCGAGATGGGGTTCGACGTGCTCTACATGCCGCCGATCCACCCCATCGGCCGCACGCACCGCAAAGGACGAAACAACCGCCTGGACGCGCAGCCGACCGACCCGGGCAGCCCATACGCCATTGGCGACGAGACCGGCGGTCACGATGCCATTCACCCCGAGCTCGGCACGATCGACGACTTCCGGCGCCTGCGCGATGCGGCGCACGCCCAGGGGCTTCGCATCGCGCTCGATTTCGCCGTGCAGTGTTCGCCGGATCATCCGTGGCTGCGCGAGCATCCCGGCTGGTTCGACTGGCGCGCCGACGGGTCGTTGCGCTATGCCGAGAACCCGCCGAAGAAGTACGAGGACATCGTCAACGTCGACTTCTACGCGCCGGACGCCGTGCCCGCGCTGTGGCTCGCGTTGCGCGACATCGTGCTGTTCTGGATTGGCGAAGGCATCGAGTTTTTTCGCGTCGATAATCCCCACACCAAGCCGCTGCCGTTCTGGGAGTGGCTGATCGGCTCCGTGCGCGCGGCGCACCCGCGCGCGGTATTTCTCGCCGAAGCCTTTACCCGCCCGAAGCTGATGTACCGGCTCGCGAAGATCGGGTTTTCGCAGTCGTACACCTACTTCACCTGGCGGGAAACCAAGGGGGAAATCACCGACTATCTGATGGAGCTGCAGCGCCCCGAGATCGCGGCCTGCTTTCGCCCGCACTTTTTCGTCAACACCCCGGACATCAACCCCTACCACCTGCAACGCGGCGGGCGCCCCGTGCATCTGGCGCGCGCGGCGCTGGCCGCCACGTTGTCCGGCCTCTGGGGGATGTACAGCGGCTTCGAGCTCTGCGAAGCGACGCCGCTGCCCGGGCGCGAGGAGTATCTCGACGCCGAGAAGTACGAGATCCGCGCGTGGGACTGGGACCGTCCCGGCAACATCGTGCGCGAAATCACCGTGCTCAACCGCATACGGCGCGGGCACCCGGCGTTGCAGACGCACCGCGGCGTCACGTTCCTCAATGCCGGCGATCCCCACGTCCTGTATTTCGAGAAGGCCACGCCGACGCGTTCGGACGTCGTTCTCGTGGCGATCAATCTCGATGCCGGCCAAGTGCACGACGCGCCGATCGAACTGCCGCTCTGGCGCTGGCAACTGCCCGACGACGCGGCGCTCGAGGCCGAGAATCTGCTCGACGGAACGCAGTTCGTATGGCGAGGCAAACATCAACACGTTCACCTGCCGCCGCACGCCCCCTACGGCATCTGGGCCGTGCGGCCCTGGCGCGAGCATCCCGATTCCGGGGAGACCCCATGAAACGAGAACCCCGGCTCGGCATGACGGCCCTGCGCGACGATCCGCTCTGGTACAAGGACGCCGTCATCTACCAGTTGCACATCAAGTCGTTCTACGACAGCAACGGCGACGGCATCGGCGACTTCGCCGGCCTGATCGAAAAGCTCGACTACATTGCCGAGCTGGGCGTGGACACGCTGTGGGTGCTGCCGTTCTACCCGTCACCCCGGCGCGACGACGGCTATGACATCGCCGAGTATCGCGGCGTGCATCCCGACTACGGCACCATTGCCGACGTCCGGCGCCTCATCGCCGAAGCGCATGCGCGCGGCATCCGCGTCATCACGGAGCTGGTCATCAATCACACGTCGGATCAGCATCCGTGGTTCAGGCGCGCCTGCGCCGCCCGACCGGGATCGTCGCATCGCAACTACTACGTGTGGTCCGACACCGGACGCGAATACGAAGGCACGCGCATCATCTTCGTCGACACGGAGGTCTCGAACTGGACGTGGGAGCCGACGGCCGGCGCGTATTACTGGCATCGCTTCTACTCTCATCAGCCCGACCTCAACTTCGACAACCCGCAGGTGCTGCGCTCGGTGCTGGGGGTCATGCACTTCTGGCTTGGCATGGGCGTGGACGGGCTGCGGCTGGATGCCGTGCCCTATCTCGTCGAGCGCGAGGGCACGAGCAACGAAAACCTGCCCGAGACACATGCCATCCTGCGCCGCATTCGCGCCGACCTCGACGCGAAGTACCGCAACCGGCTGCTGCTGGCCGAAGCCAATCAATGGCCGGAGGACGTGCAGCAGTACTTCGGTGCCGGCGACGAATGCCACATGGCGTTCCACTTCCCGCTCATGCCGCGCATGTACATGGCCATCGCGCGCGAGGACCGCTTCCCGATCACGGATATCCTGAGCCAGACGCCGCAGATTCCCGAGTCGTGCCAATGGGCGATCTTCCTGCGCAACCACGACGAGCTCACGCTCGAAATGGTCACCGACAGCGAGCGCGACTATCTGTGGGAAGTCTATGCGTCCGATCGCCGCGCGCGGCTCAATCTTGGTATCCGCCGGCGCCTCGCCCCGTTGCTCGAGCGCGACCGGCGTCGTATCGAGCTGATGAACAGCCTGCTGCTGTCCATGCCGGGCACCCCGGTCATCTACTACGGCGACGAGATCGGCATGGGCGACAACATCCATCTCGGCGACCGAGACGGCGTGCGCACACCCATGCAATGGTCCTACGATCGCAACGGCGGTTTCTCCCGGGCCGATCCCGAGCAACTCACGCTGCCGCCGATTCAGGGCGCGCTGTATGGCTACGAGTCGGTAAACGTCGAGAGCCAGGCGCGCGACCCGCACTCGCTACTCAACTGGATGCGTCGCCTCATCGCCACGCGGCGCTCGCGACGCGCGTTCGGTCGGGGCGGCATCGAGTTCCTGCATCCGACCAATCGCAAGGTATTGGCCTACTTGCGCGAGTACGACGAAGAGGCGCCCCTGCTGTGCGTGGCGAACCTCTCGCATGCGTCGCAGGCGGTGGAGCTCGACCTCTCGCGCTACGCCGGCCGCACGCCCGTGGAGCTGCTCGGCGGCACCGCCTTCCCGGCCGTCGGCCAGTTGACGTACCTGCTCACGCTGCCGCCTTATGGCTTTTACTGGTTCGAACTGGTGGAGGCGACACAAGCACCGCGCTGGAATGACGAAGCGTCGGAGCAGTTGCCCGAGTTCACGACGTTCGTGTGGCGCGCCGGCGCGTCGCTGCTCGATACGAGCACGTGCGAGACCCTCTCGCGCAATATCCTGCCGCGTTATCTGCCGCGCCGCCGGTGGTTTGCCGCCAAGGACGCCCGTCTGCATTCGACGCGCCTTGCCTGTGTGACGCCGCTCGCACAGGGCGATGCATCGGATGCTCCGCTGTGGCTGTGCGAAGTCGAAGTGCAAATCGACGCCGACGGGCAGCGGCAGACGCAAACCTATTTGCTGCCGCTGACGGTCATCTGGGAACAGCCCGGCATGCGGGCGCTACCGGTGCAACTGGCGCTGGCGCGCGTGCGGCGCGGCCGACGCATCGGTTATCTGACCGACGCGTTTTCCAGCGAGGCGCTGGGCCCGGCGCTTGCCGCGTTGATGCAATCGAACGTGAATCTGCCGGCCCAGCCGGTGGAGGGCGCGGGCGAAGCCGCCGACTTCGGCACCTTCGAGTTCGAGAGCGCTCCGGTCCTCGCGGACGAACCGTTGCCGCCGGGAGAAGCCACGCAGTGGATGGCCGTCGAGCAAACCAACAGCTCGCTTGCCATGGGCAATGTTCTCGCGCTCAAGCTGGTGCGGCAGGTAGTCCCGGGCGTGCACCCGGAAGCCGAGATGCTGCGGGCGCTGAGCGAACGCGGGTTCGCCAATTCGCCGCAGTGGCTCGGCGAAGTCCGCCGCCGCGACGCACAGGGCCACCCGCACACGCTCGCGATCCTGCAGCGCTTCGTCGAGAACCAGGGCAACGGCTGGAACTGGGCATACGACACGCTCTCGCGGCTTACCGAGGCGCTGTCTCACGACGACGTGAGCGCAGGCGAAACGCGCGACGAAGCCGCACCATACCTTCAGTTCGCCAGGCAGATCGGCAAGCGCCTGGGCGAGATGCATCTCGTGCTCGCGCAAGATTCGGGCGACGCCGCGTTTTCTCCCACCGAAGCCGACGCGCCGGTGCTGGCGCGGTGGGCGCACAACGCAAAGGCCATGGTGTCGCAGGCGTTCGCGCGGCTCGACGCCCATCAATCGATGGGCGGCACGCAGGAGGGCGACGCGCAGGCGACGACGATCGCGTCGTTGCTCGGCAGGCGCGACGCGGTGCTCGCACGGCTGGCCGAACTCATCGAACACGGCGCCGGCACGATCTGTCAGCGCGTGCACGGCGACTTCCACCTGGGCCAGGTGCTGGTCACGCCGGGCGACGTGGTGATCATCGACTTCGAAGGCGAGCCGGCACGCGACGTCGCCGTGCGTCGCGAGAAGAACAGCCCGCTGCGCGACGTGGCCGGATTGCTGCGCTCGCTCGACTACGTGGGGCGCTCGGTGGCCAGCACCGAGGAGCCGCTGCCCGCGCCGATGCTCGCGCGGCGCGAGGCGCTGTTCCGGCGCGTGATGAACCAGGCGAGCGCGGCGTTCCTGGAGGCGTATGCCGAAGCCGTCGCCTATGGCGCGCCGCGGCTGGCCGAGACGTTCGGGCGTCGTGAACTGCTCGATGCGATGCTGCTGGAAAAAGCCGCCTACGAAATCGTCTACGAGTGCGCCAACCGACCCGCATGGCTGTGGATGCCGCTCGCCGGCTTCGACACCCTGGTGAGCCGTCTGCTCGACGGTCAGCCCGACGGCGCCGGGAGCGATGCCGCATGAGTTCCGCCCAGCCTCGCTCCCCGTCCCTGCCGGCCGGCGCCGAAGGCCGCGAAGTGATTCAGGCCCCGGCATCGGCGATGTCGCAGGAAGACGTCCGGGCGCTGGTCGAGGCGCGTCACCCCGACCCGTTCGCCGTTCTCGGCCCGCACCGGGAAGCCGACGGGTGGACGATTCGCGCTTTCCTGCCGGGCGCGCTCAACGCTGCCGTCGAGCCGTCGACGGCGCACGAGACGAGCCTGGTACCGATGCAGCGCTTGCACGCAGATGGACTTTTTGCCGCGCGACTTCCCCGGGCAGCCGATGGCGGGCGGACGAGCCCCGCCGCGCCGCGCTACCGGCTGCATATCGACTGGCAGGAAGCGCATCAGGTCACCGCCGATCCCTATGCGTTCGGCCTGCTGCTCGGCGAACTCGACCTGCATCTGCTGCGCGAGGGACGCCACTGGCACATCGGGGACTGTCTGGGCGCCCACATCATGACCATCGACGACGTACCGGGCGTGCGGTTTGCCGTCTGGGCGCCGAACGCGAGCCGCGTCTCGGTCGTGGGCGACTTCAATGGCTGGGACGGGCGCCGTCATCCCATGCGACTGCGTCACGACGCCGGCGTGTGGGAGCTGTTCATCCCCGGGCTCGCCGAGCATGAGCGCTATAAGTTCGAAGTGCGCACGGCCGGCGGTGCGGTGCTGCCGCTCAAGGCCGATCCGATGGCGCGCCTGACGGAGCCGCCCCCGGCGACGGCCTCGCGCGTCGCTCCCGGCGCGCCGTTCGTCTGGCACGACGACGCGTGGCTTGCCGAGCGAGCGCGCCGGGTCGCGCCGCACGCTCCCGTGTCGATCTACGAAGTCCATGCCGGATCGTGGCTGCCGGCCGGGGACGACGGCGGGCGGCAGGCCGACTGGGACACGCTGGCCGAGCGTCTGATTCCCTATGTGCGCGACATGGGCTTCACGCACATCGAGTTCCTGCCGGTGACCGAGCACCCGTTCGCCGGATCCTGGGGCTACCAGCCGCTCAGCCTCTACGCGCCTACCGCGCGTCTGGGCGATCCGGCGGCGTTCGCGCGCCTCATCGACATGGCGCACCGCGCGGGCATCGGCGTCATCCTCGACTGGGTGCCCGCGCACTTTCCGTCCGACGTACACGGGCTCGCCCACTTCGACGGCACGGCGCTCTACGAGCATGCCGACCCGCGCGAGGGCTTCCATCAGGACTGGAAGACGAGCGTCTACAACCTGGGGCGCCATGAGGTCGTCAATTTCCTGATCGGCAGTGCGCTCGACTGGCTGCGCCGCTTTCACGCTGATGGCTTGCGCGTCGACGCGGTCGCGTCGATGCTCTATCGCGACTACAGCCGCCGCCCGGGCGAATGGGTGCCGAACCGCTATGGCGGACGCGAGAACCTCGAAGCCATTGCGTTCCTGCAGGCGCTGAGCGAGCGCGTCGCCCAGGAGGCCCCGGGCGCCGCGCTGTTCGCGGAAGAATCGACCGCGTGGCCCGGCGTGAGCGCGCCGGTGAGCTCAGGCGGACTGGGCTTCGACTACAAATGGAACATGGGGTGGATGAACGACACGCTGCGCTACATCGGTCGCGACCCCGTCTACCGGCGGCACCATCACGACGATCTGACCTTCGGGCTGGTCTACGCGTTCTCCGAGCGATTCGTGCTGCCGCTCTCGCACGACGAAGTCGTACACGGCAAAGGCTCGCTGATCGGTCGCATGCCCGGCGACGCCTGGCAGAAGCACGCCAACCTTCGCGCGTACTTCGGCTTCCAGTGGACGCACCCCGGCAAGAAACTGCTCTTCATGGGCGGCGAATTTGCCCAGCCGGCCGAATGGAATCACGACGCCCCGCTCGCATGGTCGCAACTCGACGATCCCGCAGGGCGCGGCGTGCAGCGCTGGGTGCGCGACCTGAACCGCTGTTATCGCGAACTGCCGGCCCTGCACCGGCTCGACACCGAGTCCGCCGGCTTCGCGTGGGTCGTCGGCAACGATCGCGACAACAGCGTGCTGGCCTACCAGCGCTTCGGTTCACCCGCTGGCGGCGCGGCGCACCGCGACGTTTGCCTCGTCGTCATCAACTTCACGCCGATCCCGCGTCATGACTATCGCGTGGGCGTCGGCGTTGCCGGGACATGGCGCGAAGTCCTGAACTCCGACGCATCTTGCTATGGCGGCAGCGGCGTCGGCAATGGCGGTCGGATCGAAGCGCAGCACGTCCCGTCGCATGGCCATGCAGCGTCGCTCGCGCTCACGCTGCCCCCCTTGGGTTGTCTGGTCCTGACCCCGGAGAAATAGCCGATGCCGCATACGCTCAACGAACCCTTGCTGCCCGGGCTTCCGACACCGCTTGGTGCAACGTGGGACGGTCTTGGCGTCAACTTCGCCGTGTTCTCCGCCAACGCCGCGCGCATCGACCTGTGCCTCTTCGACGAGCGCGGGCGAAAGGAGCTCAAGCGCCTGCCGCTGCCGGAATGCACCGACGAGGTCTGGCACGGCTACTTGCGCGGCGCCGGCCCCGGGCTGGTCTACGGATACCGCGCGCACGGCCCGTATGCGCCGGAGCAAGGCCATCGGTTCAATCCCGCGAAGCTGCTGCTCGACCCCTATGCCCGGGCGTTGCTCGGCAAGGTCCGTTGGTCCGACGCGCTGTTCGGCTACCGCGTGAGCTCGCACAAGGCCGATCTGTCGATCGACCGACGCGACAGCGCGCCGGCCATGCCGAAAGCCATCGTGGTCGAAGCGCCGGACACGCTGCGTCATGACACGCGTCCGCACACGCCATGGGACGACACCGTCATTCTCGAGGCGCACGTGCGAGGCCTGACGATGCAGATGGACGGCCTGCGCCAGCCGGTGCGCGGCACCTTCGAGGCTCTCGCCTCGCCGCGCCTCATCGACCACCTGCACCGGCTCGGGGTGACGGCCGTGGAACTGCTGCCCGTGCAGGCGTTTCTGCACGACCGGATTCTCGTCGACCGCGGGTTGCGCAACTACTGGGGCTACAACACGCTCGCGTATTTCGCGCCCGAGGGCGCCTATCTCGGCAATGGCGGCATGGATGCCATGCGCCGCGCCGTGCGCGCCCTGCATGCGGCCGGCATCGAGGTGATCCTCGACGTCGTCTACAACCACACGTGCGAAGGTAACGAGCTCGGACCGACACTTTCGTGGCGCGGACTCGACAACGCGAGCTATTACCGTCTCGTGCCGGGCGACGAGCGATATTTCATCAACGACACCGGTTGCGGCAACACGCTCAACCTGTCGCATCCGCGCGTGCTGCAGATGGTGATGGACTCGCTGCGCTACTGGGTCGAGACGATGCAGGTCGACGGATTTCGCTTCGATCTTGGCGTCACGCTCGGGCGCGAGGGTTACGGCTTCGATCCGGGGGCCGGCTTCTTCGACGCGATCCTGCAAGACCCGGTGCTCGCGCGCACCAAGCTCATTTCCGAGCCATGGGACATTGGGCCGGACGGCTACCAACTCGGACAGCACCCGCCCCGGTTCGCCGAATGGAACGGCAAATTCCGCGACACGGTGCGCCGTTTCTGGCGCGGCGACGACGGGATCCGGCCCGACATCGCGGAGCGCCTGCTCGGCTCCGCAGGGCTGTTCGCGCGGCGCTGGCGCAAGCCGTGGGCCTCGGTCAACTTCGTGAGCGCGCACGACGGCTTCACGCTGGCGGACCTCACCGCATACGCCGAGCGCCACAACGAAGCCAACGGCGAGGACAACCGCGACGGTGCGGGCGAGAACTTCAGCGCCAACTGGGGCGTGGAAGGCCCGACGGACGATCCCGGGATCCTTGCCGTGCGCGAGCGCGTACAGCGATCGTTGCTGCTCACGCTGCTCTTTGCGAGCGGCACGCCGATGTTGCTCGCCGGGGACGAACTGGGCCGCACCCAGCGCGGCAACAACAACGCGTATTGCCAGGACAACGACGTCTCGTGGCTCGACTGGCGCCGCGCCGCCCAGCCCGCCAATGTCGCGATGACCGACTTCGCCGCGCGAGCGATTGCCCTGCGCCGCGAATTGCCACTGTTTCGCATCACGCGCTTCGCTCACGAAGGCGAACCGGTGAACACCCCGTTCGAGCCTACCTCATGGTGGGACGAGCGCGGCCTGCAGCTCTCCTACGACGACTGGCACAACCAGAAGGGCCGCGCCCTGGTGCTGCGTCGCGCGGCACGGCGCGAGGACGGCAGCATCGATCTCGCCCTGCTCATGATGAACGCGGCCGACGTGCCGCTGCTGTTCCGCTGGCCGCCGCCAGGGGGCGACTGGCTCCTGCATCTGGATTCCGCCGATCCTTCGCGCGCCTCGACGCCGCTCGAGGGCGAAGGCGTGCAGATCGAAGCCCACGCGGCCATGGTGGTGACCGGCCGGTGGCGGCAAGACGCATCGACGGCCGCCACCTGAGCTCGCCGCCGGTCTCCATGATTCGACATACCCATGCGCACCATGACCACGACACACGCTTTTCCCCTGCCCTTCGGCGCCGCGTTGCAGCAAGACGGCACCGCGCGCTTTTGCATCTGGGCGCCTGATGCGAGCACCATGCGACTCGCCATCGAGAGCGAGCCGCCCATGGCCATGCATGCCTACGAGGGCGGGCATTTCGAATTGACCGTGCCGTGCGTCGCCGGCACGCGATACGGCTACGTACTTCCCGACGGCCGGCGCGTGCCCGACCCTGCCTCGCGCGCGCAGGCCGGCGGGCCCCACGACATGAGCGTCGTCGTCGATCCGCGCGCGTACCAGTGGCGGACGACCGGCTGGCAAGGCCGGCCCTGGCATGAAACGGTGATCTATGAACTTCACGTGGGCGCGCTGGGCGGCTACAGCGGCGTTCGCGCGCGATTGCCCTATCTCTCGCAGCTCGGCGTGAGCGCGATCGAGCTCATGCCGATCGGCACGTTCGACGGGCAACGCAACTGGGGCTACGACGGCGTGCTGCCGTTCGCGCCCGAGAGCGCCTACGGCACGGTGGACGAGCTCAAGGCGCTCATCGACGCCGCGCACGCCGAAGACATGATGGTCTTCGTCGACGTGGTCTACAACCACTTCGGTCCCAGCGGCAACTATCTGGCCGCATATGCTTCGCAGTTCTTCGACCAGACGAAACCCACGCCGTGGGGCGCCTCGATCGACTTCGAAGCGCCCTGCGTGCGGCGCTACTTCATACAGAACGCGCTGTACTGGCTGTTCGAATATCGCGTCGACGGCCTGCGCCTCGATGCGGTCCACGCCATCGGCAACGACGCATTCGTCCAGGCGCTGTCCACCTGTGTGCGCGACGAGATCGCCGCGCGCGAACCCGGCCGGCACGTGCATCTCATCTTCGAGAACGAGCACAACGCGGCCGGACTGCTCGCCAAGACTTCGGCCGCGCAGTGGAACGACGACTTCCACAATGCCGCGCACGTGCTGCTCACGGGCGAGCGCGACGGCTACTATGCCGACTTCGAGGCGAAGCCGATGGCCCACCTGGCGCGAGCCCTGGCCGAAGGCTTCGCCTACCAGGGCGAGCGCGTCGAGCGACTGGGCCGATCCCGAGGCGAGCCGAGCAGCTTTCTCGCGCCCACGTCGTTCGTCACGTTCCTGCAGAACCATGATCAGGTCGGCAATCGCCCGTTCGGCGAGCGGCTCGTCACGTTGACCGACCCGCAGGCGCTGCGCGCGGCCGTCGCCCTGCTGCTGCTGTGTCCGCAGATACCGATGCTCTTCATGGGCGAAGAATGGGGCAGCGAAACGCCGTTCCTGTTCTTCACCGATTACCGGGGGACGCTCGCCGACGCCGTGCGCGAAGGACGGCGGCAGGAGTTCGCCCGGCTCGGCGCGGTCACCGAGGCGTGCGTGCCCGACCCCAACGATCCGGTCACGTTCGCGATGTCGTGCGTTGCGCCGGGCGAGGACGAAACGCCCGCCTCCGACGAATGGCTGACGTGGTACCGCGGCCTGATCGAAATGCGCAGGACGTGGATCGTGCCGCGGCTGCCGGGAGCGGCGTGCGCGGGCGTCGACGTACTGAGCCCGCACGCGCTATGTGCGCGCTGGCGGCTCGGCGACGGGGCGCTGCTCGTCATCGCGCTCAACCTCGGCGGCCACGGCGTGACGATCGACCGGTCCGCCCTGCGCGTGTGCGGCACACCGCTTTGCCAGACGCCCCCGCAGGCTACCACCGGATTGTCCGAAGGCGTGCTGTGCGCGAATGCCTGCGTCGCCTGGCTGGAGGGACCGCTATGAGCACCACCGCTGCTTCGTTGTTGTCCGCGCCGTCGCAGGAAGCGCTGCATGCGCTCGCGCAGCGCGCGGGCCTGCTCGTGCATTGGGAAGACGCCAATGGCCGTGCGCAAACCGTTTCGCTCGACGCCTTGCGCGCGTTGCTCGACGCCATGGGCCTGCGGTGTGCGAACGCGGCGCAATGCCGCGACAGCCTGAATTTCCTCGAATCGCCCGCCTCGCTGTCGGACGAGACGCAGATCGTCACGCGCGTGGGCGTACCCGCCACGTTACCCGCAATGTCGCTCACCGCCGGGCGAAAGGGGCTGCCCTATCGGGTTCATCTGGAAGACGGCGGCATGGTCGATGGCGTGACGCAGGTCGATGCCACCTCGGGCGAGTCGCTGCTGGGCGCCATCGACGTGCCCGGCTATCACCATCTCGAGATCGGCAACCGGCGTCTGATGCTCGTCGTTGCCCCGCCGCATGCGCACCGCCCGCCGGAGAATGCCCGCGATTGGGGGATGAGCGTGCCGCTCTATGGGCTGCGCAGCGAAGGCGACGGCGGCCTGGGACACTATGGCGCGCTCACCGACGCCGCGATCGCCAGCGCGAAACACGGCGCGCAGGCGCTCGCCATCAGTCCGGCGCACGCGATGTTCAGCGCGCGACCCGCCCAGTACAGTCCGTATTCGCCGTCGAATCGCCGCTGGTACAACGCTGCCCACATCGATCCGGCTGCGGTGTGCGGCATGCCCGAAGCGCAGGAAGCCGCGCGGCAACTACGGCTGATCTCCGGCTATGCCCAGCGCGAGAGCCAGCGGCTCGTCAATTGGCCGGCGGCCTGGGCCGCGCGCCTTCAGGTGCTGCGTCATCTCTATCATCTTCGCGAGCGCTGGCTCGACGCCGAACAGGCCGCCGCGCTCAAGGCGTTTCGCCGCGACGGTCGTGACGCCCTTGAAGCCCACGCGCGTTTCGAGATGCTGCATGAGCGCATGCACTCGACGCACGGAGACGACTGGCGCCGATGGCCGCGCGGCCTGCACTCGCCATGGGCGCCGCAGGCCGAACGTCTGGCGATCGAGCATGCCGACGACGTCGCGTTTCACGTCTTCCTGCAGTGGCTTGCGCTGCGGGGATTGCAACAGGCACATCGACAGGCGCGTGAGGCCGGCATGGGCATTGGGCTCATTGCCGACATGGCGGTCGGCGTAGACTCGACCGGCAGCGAGGCGTGGGCCGACGTCGGCCACCTGCTGCAGGGCGTGTCGCTGGGCGCGCCGCCGGACGCGTTCAGTCCATCGGGCCAGGTCTGGGGATTGACGACATTCTCGCCCTGGGCATTGCGGCAACGCGGCTACCGGCCGTTCATCGCGGCGCTGCGTGCGGCCCTGGCCTTCGCGGGCGGCGTGCGCATCGACCACGTGCTCGGGCTGTCCCGCCTGTGGGTCTGCCCGGCAGGGGCGCCGGCGAATTCCGGCGCGTATCTGCGCTACCCGCTCGACGCCCTGCTCGCCATCGTGGCGCTGGAGTCGTCGCGGCACCGGGCGATCGTCGTCGGAGAGGATCTCGGCACGGTGCCGGTCGACTTTCGCACGCGCGTTGCCACGCAGGGCGTGCTCGGCACCGACGTTCTGTGGTTCGCGCGCGGCGAGCCGCCGCAGGCGACGCCCGGCCAATCCGCGCAATTTCTCGATCCGATCCAGTGGCGCGCCGACGCGGTCGCCACGACGAGCACGCACGACCTGCCCACGGCCGTCGGCTGGTGGACCGGGCGCGACATCGCCTGGCGCGTGCGGCTCTCGCGCACCAGCTTCGACGCGCGCGCCGCCCGGCGGGCGCGCCGGGGGGACCGCACGGCACTGTGGGACGCCATGGTCGCGGCCGGCGTGGTCAACGAAGGCGGCCAGGCAGCCGCACCATCGGTGCATGCCGACTCTGTGGAGGGGCCGGCAGACGGCGCTGCCGAAGCGCTCCCCAGGGCGGCGGGTCGCCCGCCGGGCGTGACACCGCTCGACGCGATCGTGAGCTTCGTTGCGCTCGCGCCCGCGGCGCTGGCGCTGCTGCCCATCTCCGACGCCATCGGCGCGCGTGAAGCCGACAACCTGCCGGGAACCACGACGGAGCATCCGAACTGGCGCCGACGGCTGCCTGCGCCGGTATCCACGCTGCTCGGCGAGGCCGATGTCGCTTCGCGCGTTGCCCGATTCGCCAGAATGCGCGGGGTCAGTGCGCGGCGCGCAACGGCTCGTCGCCCCGCGCATCGCACGGTCGGCCCCTGAGTTGGCCCCTGAGAACGAGAGCTCCATGACGCCCCTGTCCACCCTTCGGGTGCAGTTCAACGCCGGTTATACCTTCGACGACGCCTCGCGCGACGTTCCCGCATTCGCGGCACTCGGCGTCTCGCACCTGTATGCCTCGCCGATCTGGACGGCGGCGACCGGCTCGACGCACGGCTACGACGTCGTCGACCCCGGCACGGTGAGCGACGTGCTCGGCGGCGAGTCCGGGTTGCGCCGCCTGCGCGACCGGCTGGCCGCCTTCGACATGGGGCTCGTGCTCGACATCGTGCCGAATCACATGGGCATTGGTCCGGCGAATCGCTGGTGGTGCGACGTGCTGCGTCGAGGACGGCAAAGTCCCTATGCGCGCTACTTCGACATCGATTGGGAAGGCAATGCCGACGTTCCTGCCGGCAAGGTTCTGCTGCCGGTGCTTGCCGACTCGCTCGCGGATACACTGGCCCGGCGAGAGCTGTCCGTCGTGCACGGCATGACGGGGGAGTCGTCGCTCGCCTGCGGCGACGCGCGCTGGCCGCTGGCGCCCGACACGCTCGGCATTGCGGACGCTGCGCGCACGGCGCAGGACTGGCAGCAGGTGCTGGCGCGCCAGCATTACCGTCTGGCGCATTGGCCCCTCGCGCGCGACGCGCTCAACTGGCGCCGATTCTTCGACATCACGACGCTCGCGGCCGTCTGCGTCGAGCGCCCGGAAGTGTTCGACGCCGTCCACGCTCTGGTGCTGCGCCTGTTCGCCGACGGCGTCATCGACGGCGTGCGCATCGACCACGTGGACGGGCTGGGCGACCCCGGCGCGTACTGTCGCATGTTGCGCGCGGCGCTGCGTGCGCATGGCCGGGGCCGCGAGCCCTGGATCGTCGTCGAGAAGATCCTGATGAACGGCGAGCGCCTCGACGCCCGCTGGCAAACCGATGGCACGACCGGCTACGACTTCATGAACGACGTGGGCGCGCTGCTGCACGACGCGAATGGCGCGAGCGAACTCGACGCCCTCTGGCGAAGCGCGACGGGCGACGTCAGGGACTTCGACTCGCATGTTCGGCAGGCGCGCGAACAATTGATCGTTGAGCGCTTCGGCAGCGAGATGGCAAGAGTCGCCAAGGCGCTCTCGGCGCTCGTCGAAGCCGACGCGAGCGGTCCCGCGCGCGATCTCGGTATCGCCAGCTTGCACCGGTGCGCCTGCGCGCTGGCGGCGTCGTTTCCCGTGTACCGCTGTTATCCGGACGGTCCGGAAGCCGCCGACGCGGCCAACGAAGTGCTGGCGACGGCCATGGCCGCGGCGCGACGCAAGCTCCATGCGCTCGACCACGCGGCGCTGGCACAACTGGTCCGCTGGCTCACGCCTGGCGAGAACGGCGCGACGGGGCTGCGGCGCGACGCGCAGATTCGCTTTGCGCAGACCACGGCGCCGCTGGCGGCCAAGGCTGTGGAGGATACCGCCGGATACCGTTGGGGACGCCTCCTTTCACGCAACGACGTTGGCTGCGATGCGGCCACCTTGTCATTGCCGCCCGAGGCGTTTCACCGGGCCAATGCGCACCGCGCGCAACACTGGCGCACCGCCATGCTCACCACCGCCACCCACGACCACAAGCGCGGCGAAGACGTGCGCGCCCGCTTGGCGGTGCTATCCGAAGTCCCGGCGCGTTGGGCCGAAATGGTCGCCGGCTGGCGGGTGGAGAACGACCGCCATCGCGACGCGGCGGCCAACGCGCCCGATCCCGCGCACGAACTGATGCTCTACCAGACGCTCGCCGGCGCCTGGCCGTGCGGCTGGTCGTCGTCGGCACCGACGCGCGAGGCCATCGCCACGTTTGTCGGGCGCGTGGCGCAATGGCAGCGCAAGGCGATTCGCGAGGCGGGCCTGCGCACCTCCTGGCTCGCGCCTGACAGCAACTACGAAGCGGCATGCGAGGCGTTTCTCGCCGCCATCATGGCCGAACCGTCGTTCGTGCAGTCGATGCAGGCCTTCTCGGACGCCATCGGTCCGGCCGGCGCACTGAACGGGCTCACGCAGACGTTCCTGCGCCTGACCTGCCCAGGCGTTCCGGACACCTATCAGGCCAGCATCGGCTGGGACCAGACGCTCGTGGATCCCGACAATCGCCGCCCGGTACGTTTCGATTTCGCGACGACCGGCAGTACGATGGACCGCGCCGGTTGGCTCGCCTTGATGGATCGGTGGGAAGACGGCGACATCAAGCGCGCGCTGCTGCGCGCCCTGCTCCATTTGCGCCGTGCCTTTACGCCGGCGTTCATGCACGGCGACTACGTTGCGCTCGAGGCGCGCGGACCGTGCGCGTCGCAGGTCGTCGCGTTCGCCCGCGTGCCCGCACCCCGCACGGGCGGGGCGCTCGTCTGTGTGGCGACGCGGCACGCCGCACGCCACCTGGGCGCGACCGCCCCCGTGCCGGGAATGTCCCGGAGTGCGCCCCGGCTGCGGGCGCAGGACTGGCGCGAGACGGTCGTGGACATCGGGCCGGTGTCGCGCACCACGCATTGCCGCAGCCTGATTTGCGAGGCGGCAATCGGCACGCGATCCGGCAGCGAGCTGGCACTGTCCGAGGTGCTCGACGTGCTGCCCGTTGCCCTGCTTACCCCGGGATGAGCGACGGATCCCGCGGCCCGCGGGCCCTCGCCCCGGCTATTGACTGTCGATCCACTCCCGCGCGATGCGCGACGCCTCGTCGAGCGCCGCCTGCTCCTGTTCGTGGATGTCGTCTTTCAACGTCTCGACCTGATGGTGGTGAATCAGGCCATCGCTGGTCTGTACGGTGGCCTTGCCCGTGAAGCCGCCTGCCGGGTGGGGCAGCGCCGAGCAAATGACGCTGAAGGCCCGGTAACGAAAGGTGAGGACGGCTGCCATGTCAGACCGAACGCCACGCGGCGCTCTCCTCGCGTCCATAATGCCGGTGCATGGCAACGGCAGCGATGAACGTCTCGAGCGTCGCCGGGTCGGGCGTCGCGGTGTAACGAACCCCGGTGTCGCCGTCGTCGGGCATCACGCCGGCGGCGTCGAGCAACCGGCGTCCTTCGCCGATGGCGAGCAACGTCTTGCAGTGCCTGAACTGGTGGCGCACGAACTCCAGCGCATGGCCGTTGGCGCACAGCCTGTCCACGGCAGGCTCGCCCGGCGGGACGACGACGGCGTCGAAAAGGAACCCGGGGTGGCTGTCGAGCGCGGCGTCCGCATCGAGCGCTTCGCCGTCGGCGGCGGCACACAGCCCGACGTGCTCGCCCACGAGGCGCACATCCGCTTGCTGTGCCAACAGGGTGCGAGTCACGACCTTGACGACCTCGGCGTGCGTGCCGTCGGTGACGAGCACGGCGATCTTGCGCGAAGCGATCCCCCCGTCGCCGGGGTGCGCTTGCATCGACAGCGCCGGCGATCGATCGACTTCCGGCGCGGCCGGCGCGACGGCTGCGGGCGGCATCGGGTCGGGCAACGGCATGCCGAGCCCCGCCGCAATCGCCGCCGCCATCGGTTCGGACACGTTGCGCAGCATCGAGAGCATGCGCCGCCGGATGCCGGGCACGCTCACGTGGCTCAGCTCGAAGCGATAAGCGTCGATGATGTGGCGCTGTTCTGCCGGCGACTGGCTCTCGTAGAACAGCGTCGCCTGCTGGAAGTGCTCGGCGAATCTGGCCGGCTTGCCGCGCATCTCCACACCGCGCTCCGGCACCGGTTCCGGAAACGGAATGTAGCCGCCCGAGCCCGCCTGAAACGGACAGCCGCCGCCCATGGAATTGGGATCGTAGGCGACGCGGGCGCGATGTACGGTCTGTCGATGCATGCCATCGCGCTGGTGATTCTGCACGGGGGCAAGCGGCGCGTTGATGGGCAGCTCGTGGAAGTTCGGTCCTCCCAGCCGGGTGAGCTGCGTGTCGACGTAAGAGTGAATTCGCCCGGCGAGCAGCGGGTCATTGGTGAAATCGATGCCGGGCACCACGTTGGCGACGCAGAACGCCACCTGTTCTGTCTCGGCGAAGAAGTTATCCGGATTGCGCTCGAGTACCATGCGGCCGATCGGCGTGACCGGGATCATCTCCTCCGGCACGATCTTCGTCGGGTCGAGCACGTCGAAGCTGAACGTATCGGCCTGCGCTTCGGTGAAGATCTGCACGCCCAGTTCCCACTCGGGATACGCGCCGTTCTCGATCGCTTCCCACAGATCGCGCCGGTGAAAGTCGGGGTCGGCGCCGGCGATCTTCACCGCTTCGTCCCAGACGAGCGAATGCGTGCCAAGGCGCGGCGTCCAGTGGAATTTGACGAGTTTCGACACGCCGCTCGCATTGACGAAGCGGTACGTGTGCACGCCGAAGCCCTGCATCATGCGAAAGCTGCGCGGAATCGCCCGGTCCGACATGAGCCACATCATCATGTGAGTCGACTCGGGCGTGAGCGAGATGAAGTCGTAGAACGTGTCGTGCGCCGACGCGGCCTGCGGCATGGCGTGATGCGGCTCCGGCTTGACGGCGTGGACGAGATCGGGAAACTTCATGGCGTCCTGAATGAAGAACACCGGCATGTTATTGCCCACGAGATCCCAGTTGCCCTGGTCCGTGTAGAACTTCACCGCGAAGCCGCGCACGTCGCGCGCCGTGTCCTTGGAGCCGCGCTCGCCGGCGACGGTCGAAAACCGCACGAAGACAGGCGTGCGCTTGCCGGCCTCGGCGAACGGCGCGGCGCACGTCAATTCGCCCAACGCATCGTAAGCCTCGAAGTAGCCGTGTGCGGCCGACCCGCGAGCATGCACCACGCGCTCGGGAATGCGCTCATGATCGAAATGCGTGATTTTCTCGCGTAGCACGAAGTCCTTGAGCAGCGCCGGGCCGCGCATGCCGCCCACGAGCGAGTTCTGGTTGTCTGCGACGGGCACGCCCTGATTCGTAGTGAGCGGCGTGCCTTCGGCGTCGGCGCGCACCCGCGACAGGTCGCCGGTGACGGCGTTGAGCCCGGGAGCGGCGGGACCGCCGGTCTTCGGCGTGTCGTTGCGCTCGCGCACTGTGCTGGCGCGCGCGAGCGGTGACGGCGACTTCGACGTCTGCCCGAGCGCCGGCGTCGCGGCATCGGGACCGTACTCCGATGCCTTCCCGGCGTTGTATGGCATGCCGTCGACGGTCTGTCCGACTTCGCGCGTTCGCGCAACGCCCGCGTCGTCGATCCTGGCATGCGGCGCGCCAGCCGGCCCGCCGCTCGATTGGCGGAAAGCGCTTTCGGCAGCGAAGGGCGTCGCCCCGCTATCGCGGGTGGAGGGGGCGCCGGACTGCGGCGTTTTGCGGCGGGGCATGAGGTTCTCCTGTCAGTCGGCCGTCGGTCGCTTCGAAGTCATCTCGCAAGTCATCTCGCAAGTCATCTCGCAAGTCATCTCGTATTGGCGAGAGACGTCGCGAGCTTGCGCGCCATCGTCAGGTGGTGCTCCAGCGTCGGCAGCGTGCTGCGCGCAAAGGCCTTGAGCTCGGGGTCTTGTCCCGATTTCGCCTCGCGCTGGAACAACTGCACGGCCTGCTCGTGCGCCGCCGGGCCGGCGGTGGCCACGTAGGCGACGTCGAAGTCGTGACCCTGGCGCGACTTGAGCGCCTGCAGCTCGGGGTCGACTTCCGAGGTGGCCGGTGTGCGAATGTTCTTGCGCGCGGCGATCTGTTGCAGCTCGCTCGCCGCCTTCGTGTGATCCGCCACCATCTGACGCGCGAAGTTCTTGACCTCAGTGTTCGCAGAGCGCTCCAGCGCCAACTGGCTCGCCTGCACTTCGAGCATGCCCGAGCGCTCGGCCGCGTTGACGAAGGCGGCGTCGGCGCCGCCGGGCGGATGTGCCATGAGGCCGGAGTCGCGCGGCTTGCCCGGATCGACCATGTCGGCGCCACCTGGCGTCGCCTCGTGGGGCGTGAGTGGCGTCTGGGCGATCGCCATCGCCGGCGCAACCAGCGCCAGCTCGGCCATCAGCCCGTACAGGCGGCGTTGGAAGCGCCCCTGACTGCGATGTGTGAGTTTCATGGCGAGTCTCCTGAGTCGTTGAGGACCGTGCTCAGCCGCCGACGGCGGTGCCACCGTTCGGGTGCAGGGTCTGCCCTGTCATGTAGCTGCCGTCGCGGCAGGCGAGCAGCACGTAGCACGCCGCCAGCTCGTCGGGCTGACCCGGGCGCTTGAGCGGTGTGTTGGCGCCGAACTTTGCCACCTGATCGGCGCTGAACGTCGACGGGATCAGCGGCGTCCAGATCGGCCCCGGCGCAACCGCATTCACGTAGATGCCGTCTGGCGCGAGGTTGGCCGCCAGCGCACGCGTGAACGAGACGATCGCGCCCTTGCTCGCCGAATAGTCGAGCAGCACCGGGTTGCCCTGATAGGCCGTGACCGACGCCGTATTGACGATGCGCGCGCCGCTCTTCATGTGCACCAGCGCGGCCTGCGTCATGAAGAACATCCCGAACACGTTGGTCTGGAAGGTCCTGCGCAACTGTTCCTCTGAAATTTCCGAGAGGCTCTCGCACACATGCTGCTCGCCGGCGTTGTTGACGAGCACGTCGAGGCGCCCCCACGTCCTCACCACCTTGTCGACCGCTTGACGCGCCTGCTCACGCTCGCCGATATCCGCCTCGATCGTCAGGCACTTGCGACCGGCCTGCTCGATGAGCTCGCGGGTCGTGTTGGCATCTTCCGATTCCTTGAGGTAGACGATGGCCACGTCGGCGCCCTCCTTGGCGAAGGCCACCGCCACGGCGCGCCCGATACCGCTGTCGCCGCCGGTCACGATGGCCACGCGGTCCACGAGCTTGCCGCTGCCGACGTACTCCTTGGACGTATCCTGGGGCTTAGGATGCATCTCGGCCTCTACGCCGGGCTGCTGATTCTGCGTTTGCGGCGGCGGGGTGTTGGGCTTCTGACCTGTCATGAGTGAGACTCCTGTGTCGTTGCGGGTTGCGGGGGCGCAAGCGGCGAAAAATCGCGCCATTCGCCGTCTTCCCAGACGCCCTCCGTGCGCTGGAGATCGTCGGCGCCGGCATCGCGCAGCACGGACATCGCCATGTCGGCCGTCTGCGCCGTGACGTGCGCGGCGACGATGACCCCGGCGTCTCGGGCGTCGTAGGTTTGCGCCTGCGCGCGGCGATTACGCATGCGCGAGAGCGCGCCGGCCAGCGCGCCGAGGTAGGCGCCGACGAGCGCGCCAATGAGCGGTATGGGCCACCACTGCAGCCCGTACCAATAGACGGCCACGCCGATCACGCCGCCGACGATCAGGCCGGCGGACAGTCCGAGGACCGCGCCGGAGCCGCCGCGTCGGGCGCCGGGGTCGGCGTGCACATCGCCGCCGATGGGAAAACGGGCGTGCTGTCCCGCGGGGTTGAGGAAGAAGATCGACACGTCATCGGTCCTGAAGCGCCGCGCGTATAGGCGGCGCGCGACTTCACTCGCCTGCTCGAAGGTGTCGAAGCGTCCTGCCACGATCGTTGCCATGACGTGCCTCCGTGGTACTGCGCGCTCGGTACGGCCGTTACATCAACTTGCCGAGCTCCTTGGACACCGATGCCGGCGTCTTGTATTCGATGTCGGGGATGTGCTCGAGGGTGTCGAGAATCTTGCGCTCGGCGTGCTGGTCGCGCGCGCACGCCAGCAGTTCGGCCTTGCTGCACGGATAGTCCACGCCCTTGAGCGCCTTTTGCACGTCGACCGGGCTCGGCGGCTGGTTGTGCCCCGTCTGGTGTCCGCCCTTGTCGCGATTGGCACGGTCGCCTTCGTGCGAACGGGTGCGGCTCATTTCGTGGCCGGTGTGTTGCGGGTGATGAGATGCCATGGTCTTTCGCTCCAAAACGGTTGACGGGTTGACGATTGACAATCGACGGTTGACGAGGGGCAGCACTATCAGTGAGCTGCCGGCTTGCGCATTCGCGAGAGCGCTGCATAGGCGATCACCGTCGCGCCGACGGCGAGCGCGCCGGAGAGCCGGGGCCGCTTTGCCATCGCCGTGTACGGGCAGCTTCGGAACACCACGCCTTCCATGCCGGCGCGCTCCTGCATGTCGCGGCCAGGCTCGTGCAGCGCGTTTTCCTCGCGCGGCCGCGGCGGCTTGTCGGTGCGCTGAGAGCGCGAGAACAGGTTCGACGCCATCCGGTCGAAGAGGCCGGGCATGTGATATGCGCTCGACGACATGACTTTCGCCGCCGCGCCGACGAACAGGTCGCGGTGCGGATGCGCGGCGGCGTGGAGAATGGCGTCGGCCGCGAGCTCCGGATCGTAGATGGGCGGCGGAAGTTTCGGCTCGACGTCGAGGTAATTCTTCGCGTGCTTGACGAACATCGTGTCGAGCGCGGCCGGCTTGATCAGCGTGACGCTCACCGGAGCCTGCACGGATTCGAGTTCCAGCCGCAGCGAGTCGGTGAAGCCTTTCACGGCGTGCTTGGACGCGACGTAGGCGGCCTGGAGCGCGATCGGCGCGTCGGACGCCTCGCTGCCCATGTTGATGATGGCGCCGCCCAGGCCGTCCTGTTTGCCGCGCAGGTATTCGGCGGCCACGAGCGATCCGTGCACGACGCCCCAATAGTTGGTGTCGAAAAGTTTGCGCTGGTCTTCGAGCGGGACGTCCGAGGCCGCGCCGAATATCGACACGCCCGCGTTGTTTACCCAGGTGTCGAACTCGCCGAACGCTTCGATGGCCTTGACGGCCACGTTGCGCATTTGCTCGGCGTCGCAGACGTCCGCGGTCACCGGAATGGCCTGGCCGCCCTGCTCGCGAATTTCCTCGCAGAGTTGTTCGAGCGCGACCTGGTTGCGGGCGACGAGCACGAGTTTCGCGCCGCGCCTGGCGGCCTTGCGGGCCGTCACGAGGCCGACGCCGCTCGTGGCGCCCGTAAGGACGATGACCTGCTCGGACAGCGGCTTCAATCTATAGCTCATGGACGAGACTCCTTGTCGAGTGCGAGCCACAGGCGCGCGGCTCAGTGGCGGCCGCCGCTGCCCTCGTTGCGGCCTCGGGGGTTGCGTTGCGCGCCCGGCGCGCCTGGCGTGGCCGCGCCGCATTGCAGCGGCAGGCACGGGCGGTCGGAATCGTCGCCCTCGGGGACGACGAAAGGCGTTTTCAAAGGGGCATGGGGAAGGTGAGGCATGTAAGGCGTGTAAGGCATGTAAGGGGGCGTATGCGAATCCCACGTTCCGGGCGGAACGACCACGGCGGGTGCGAGCCGACGAAGCGTGGGGGGTGCGGGTGTGACGATATTCATGCTGGCCTCCGGATTTCTGCGTGCCAGAGATCGATGCAAGTCGCGTTCCAGGCGGTTCGCCGCAAGCGCGCCCGAAACCGCCGGCTGCCCAGGGGCGCGTGTTGGCCGGTCGCGGCGTGGCTTCGCCCTGCTTTCGCCTTGCTTTCGCCTTGGTATTCGCCCTTTTTTTCCGACCTTTTGTCCAACCTTTTGTAAGAATGGTCGGCACTGCCGTAGCCCCGCGGCGCCCACGCGCACGGCGCGCCGCGCAACGCGTGCAGGAAATGAACGACGCCGAGAACGACGCCGAGAACCGTTGCACCTCGTGAAATGCGATTCACCGCCGCGCACGCGGCACCGCCCACCCGGGCGCGCCGCGCTTGAGGAACCCGTTGGCACGCCAATTGCACGACAGGCATGACTGCGCCGATGTCTGGCGCTCCCCGCCCAGCCGGAGTCACAAGTCATGCAAAAAATTGCCTTGATCAGCGAGCATGCTTCGCCGCTGGCCGCCATCGGTGGGGTCGACGCCGGAGGCCAGAACATCTATGTCGCCAACGTCGCCCGTCAGCTCGTCTCGCGCGGTTATCGCGTGGACGTCTTCACACGGCGCGACGACCCGTCGCTGCCTCCGGTCGTGCCAGTCGGCCACAACATCCGGGTCATCCATGTGCCTGCCGGGCCGCCGCGCGACATTCCGAAGGAGCAGTTGCTGCCGTACATGGGCGAATTCGCGGACTTCATGGTGCGCCACTGCGCGCAGACGAAACCAGGCTACGACATTCTGCATGCCAACTTCTTCATGTCGGGCCAGGTGGGAATGCGCGTTCGTCAGGTGCTCGACATCCCGCTCGTCATGACGTTTCATGCGCTCGGGCACGTGAGACGCCAGAACCAGGGCGCTTCCGACACGTTCCCCGAGGAGCGCATCGAAATCGAGAACGCGCTCGTGCGAACGGCTGACGTGATCATCGCGGAATGCCCGCAGGATAAGATCGATCTGCTCACGCTGTACAACGCCGATCCGCGCCGCATCGAAATCGTGCCGTGCGGCTTCGATGCGAGCGAGTTCCATCCGGTGCCTCGCGCCGAGGCCCGCGCCGCGCTGGGCTGGGACCCCGACGAGTTCGCGATCCTGCAACTGGGCCGGCTCGTGCCGCGCAAGGGCATCGACAACGTGATTCGCGCCCTGCGCGTGATGCTCGATGAAGTGGGCTGCGGACGGCGCGTGAAGCTCCATGTCGTCGGCGGTCCTGATTACCGTGTCGATCTCGACCGTTGCGCGGAACTGGCGCGGCTCTCGACGCTCGCTCACGAGCTCGGCGTCGCCGAGCATGTCGATTTCGTCGGGCGGCGCGACCGCGACGCGCTAAGAGACTTCTACGGCGCGGCCGACGTCTTCGTCACCACGCCCTGGTACGAGCCGTTCGGCATCACGCCGGTCGAGGCGATGGCATGCGCCACGCCGGTGATCGGCAGCGACGTGGGCGGCATACGCACCACGGTCGTCGACGGCGAGACCGGCTTCCTCGTGCCGCCGAAGCACCCTGAAGCGCTCGCGGCGCGTCTTGCGCAGTTGCGCGACGACCGGTGCCTCGCGCACCGGCTCGGCCTGGCCGGTGCGCGGCGCGCCAATCGGCATTTCACATGGAGCGGCGTCGCAGAACAGCTGTGCGCCGTCTACGCCAGGCTTGCCGGCACACAGCGCGGCAAGGCGACGATCGTCCCGCTGCCGCCGGTGCGCACCATGACCGTCAAGCCGGCGATTCCCGTAACGGCAACGCTCAAGGAGAGCATTCGATGAAAGAACTGCACCGCAAGCGTGTGTTGGTGACCGGTGGCGCCGGGTTCCTGGGTTCGCACCTGTGCGAGCGGCTCGTGAGCGCCGGCCACGACGTGCTATGCGTCGATAACTTCTATACGGGCGTAAAGGACAACATCGCGCACCTGCTCGACGCCGGCAACTTCGAGCTGATGCGCCACGACGTGACGTTCCCGCTCTACGTCGAGGTCGACGAGATCTACAACCTCGCCTGCCCCGCCTCGCCCGTCCACTATCAGCGCGACCCCGTGCAGACCACCAAGACGAGCGTCCACGGCGCGATCAACATGCTCGGCCTCGCCAAGCGGACCGGCGCGCGCATTGTGCAGGCGTCGACGAGCGAGGTGTACGGAGACCCCGGCGTACACCCCCAGGCCGAATCGTACTGGGGCAACGTGAACCCCATCGGCCCGCGCGCGTGCTACGACGAAGGAAAGCGGTGCGCGGAGACGCTATTCGTCAACTATCACCGCCAGCATGGCGTGCAGACACGCATCGCGCGCATCTTCAATACCTATGGGCCGCGCATGCATCCGCTCGATGGCCGCGTGATATCGAACCTCATCACCCAGGCGCTGCGCGGTGAGCCGCTGACCGTGTATGGCGACGGGCTGCAGACCCGGGCGCTCTGTTACGTGGACGATCTGGTCGACGGCCTCGTCCGGCTGATGGAATCGGACGTGGCCGCCGAGGTCCCGGTGAACCTCGGCAGCGATCACGAGCTCTCCATGCTGGACGTCGCGCGCGAAGTGCTGCGCGCCACGGGCGCCAAGACCTCGATCGAGTTCAGGCCCCTGCCCGCGGACGATCCGCAGCGCCGGTGCCCGGATCTACGCGCCGCCCGCGAATGTCTGGGCTGGGCGCCGTCGACGCCCCTGGCCGACGGCCTCGCCCACACGGTGCGCTACTTTTCCCAGCGACTGGCCACGCTTTCCCAGGTCTCGCGCATGGTCGCGCGCGCCACGCCGGCCGCTTCGCTGTCGCCGCGCAGCAGCGCACCGGTGTAGTTGCGAAACATCTTCGCGGTCATATGCGGCGGGATCGGCGGCACGTTCGGATCGGTCACGACATCGAGCACGGTGGGCCGGTCTGCCTCGAACGCCTCGCGCCACGCCGCGCGCACATCGCCCGGGGCTTCGACGCGAATGCCGTTCAGGCCCAATTGACGGGCGTATGCCGCGTAGTCAAATGGTGGCAGCGACTGGGACACGGCAAAACGCGGATCGCCTTCCTGTGCGCGCTGCTCCCATGTGACTTCGTTCAGATCGCCGTTGTTGAGCACCAGCACCGCCAGTCGCGGGTCACGCCACGTCTGCCAGAGGTTCGATAGTGTGATGAGTTCATTGATGCCGTTCATCTGCATCGCGCCATCGCCCTCCAGGGCGACAACGACGCGCGAGGGGTGCGCCATCTTGGCGGCCAGCGCATATGGCATGGCCGCGCCCATCGACGCCAGACCGCCGGAGAGCGAGCCCATCATGCCCTCGCGCAGTTGTACGTCGCGCGCATACCAGTTGGCCGCCGTGCCCGAGTCGGCGGTGACGATGGCATTGTCGGGCAATTGCTGCGACAACTCGCGAAAGACACGCTGCGGATTGATCGGCTTGGCGTCCGACGCCGCGCGGCGGTCCATGACGCGCCACCATCGGGCCACGCGTGCCTGCACCCGTTGGCGCCAGTCGTCGTTCTGACGAACGTGGAGCCGCGGCAGCAGCGCGTCGAGCGTGGCGCGCGCATCGCCGACCATCGCGACTTCCATCGGATAGCGCAGACTCAGCATGCGTGCGTCGATGTCGATCTGCACCCCGCGCGCCTGCCCTTCCTCCGGCAGAAATTCGGCATAGGGGAACGCCGAGCCGATCATCAGCAACGTGTCGCATTCGTTCATCAGTTCCCAGCTCGGCTCGGTCCCCAGCAGGCCGATCGCGCCGGTCACCCAGGGCAACGTGTCGGGAATGACCGCCTTGCCGAGCAGCGCTTTGGCCACACCGGCTTCGAGCCGGTTAGCCACGTCAATGACGCGCGCGCCCGCGCCTAGCGCCCCGGCCCCGACGAGCATGGCGACGCGCTGTCCCGCGTTGAGCACTTCGGCGGCACGGTCGAGCTCGTCCTCAGATGGCACGACATGGCGCGGCGCACGTCGCACGCCGCCCACGATGGGGCCGCTGCGCACGCTGCCGTGCACGCGCGGCGGCACGGCCACGGCGGGCAGGTCCTGGACGTCGTTGGGGACGATGATGCAGGTGACGGTGCGCTGGTCGTGCGCGATGCGAAAGGCGCGGTCGATCACATGCCGCGCTTGCGCCGGCGTCATGATCTCCTGCACGTATTCATGCGCCACGTCCTTGAACAGCGCGTGAAGATCCACCTCCTGCTGGAAGTCGCCACCCAGCGATGCCCGCTTTTGCTGGCCAACGATCGCCACCACCGGCTGGTGATCGGCCTTGGCGTCGTAGAGACCATTGAGCAGATGGATGGCGCCCGGGCCTGACGTGGCGAGACACACGCCCGTCTCGCCGGTGAACTTGGCATGTGCGCACGCCATGAAAGCGGCCATCTCCTCGTGGCGCACCTGCACGAACTCGGGCTCGTTCTTCGCCCTGCCGAAAGCGCCGACGATGCCGTTGATGCCGTCGCCGGGATAGCCGAATACCCGCTGCACGCCCCAAAGGCGAAGCCGCTCCAGCAGAAAATCTCCAACGCTCTGTGCCATGACGGTGTTCTCCCGGTAAATACCTCACCGTCGCAAGGTTCGTGCCGCGGCCCCGGGCGGCGAACAGGCCCATGGACGCCGGGGCGGCGCAACATTCACCGCGCCACGGGCGCGTCGCCCTCACGCTGCGCGGGTAATTTTCACAGCACGCTTGAAAAAATGGCACGCCGAAATGCCGCAACGCTGAAAAGGCGAAAAAGCGCTGAGACGCTGAAACGCTGAAACAGGCGAAACATCGAACCGGCATCGAACCGGCATCGAGCCGGCATCCAAACGGCATCCAAACGGCATCCAAACGGCATCCAAACGGCATCGGAACGGCGCGACGTCATTGGGTCGTCAGCGTCAGGATCTGGCGCGCGAGCGCACGCACGTCGACCGGCTTGGCGACGTATGCCCGAAAGCCGGCTGCTAGCGCGAGGCGCCGCTGGGCGTTGTCCGCATGCGCCGTCACGGCCAGCACGGGCACGGGCTCGCGCCTGGCGAACGTCTCGTTGATCTGGCGCACGAGCCAGAAGCCGTCCCCGTCGGGCATCTCGAGATCGGAGAGCACGATGCTTGGCGTGTCCCGGTGCAGGGCGGCGAGCCCTTCCTGCCCGCTGCGCGCCTCCGTGACGACGGCGCCGAGCGTGCGCAGTGCCGCGGCCAAGCTTTCGCGCGACGGCGCATCGTCATCCACGAGCAGCACATGCTGCCCCTCGAGCACGGTGGTCGGCTGCATCAGCAGCGGCGCCGTGTCGGGATGCACCGTACGCGGCGGCGGCCCGTCGAGTGGGAGTCGCACGGTGAAGCGGCTACCGGTGCCCACGCCGCGGCTCGCCACTTCGACGCTGCCCCCATGCAGCTCCGCAATGTGGCGCACGATCGACAACCCGAGCCCCAGCCCGCGGCGCGGCGACACGGGCGCGTCCGAGGCGCGCCGGAACGCGTCGAACACATACGGCAGGAAGTCGGCGGCAATGCCTTGTCCCGTGTCGATGACCGATAGACGCAGCCAGCGGGCTTCCTGTTCAAGGGTCACTTTCACCTGCCCCCCTTTGGGCGTGAACTTGATGGCGTTCGATACGAGATTGGTGAGCATCTGGCGCAAACGCTCGCCGTCGCCGACCAGCAGGCCGGTCATGGCGGATACGTCCGAGCTCAGGCTCACGCCTTCGGCGGCGGCCATCGTCTGCATGGTGACCGTCACGTCGTGCACGATGCGCTCCACGTCGAGCAACACCCGCTCCAGACGCAGCTTGCCCGTGGCGAGCGACGACACGTCGAGGATGTCGTCGACCATGTGTGCCAGCGAGCGCGCGCTGCGGTCGATTGCATCGACGGCCTGTGACTGCATGTCCTTTCCCGAAGGATGGCGCAGCACCTCGATCCACCCATAGATGGCGTTGAGCGGCGTGCGCAGCTCGTGCGAGACCGTGGCGAGCAATTCGTCCTTCATGCGGTTCGACGTGTCCGCCTGGTCGCGCTCGTCGCGTGCACCGCGCAGGGACCGCTGGATGCGGCGATTGTCGACATGCTTCTGACTCTCGTCGCGCAGCACCGCGGTTGCCCCGATGCACTGCCCTCGCGTATCCCGCAAAGGGGCGCTGGAGAGCGCGGCGCGAAACGGCCGACCGTCCGAGCGCAGGCACACGATATCGATGCCGGACACGCTCGCCGATGCGGCGCTCAGCGGACGGTGCAGCGGGTGGCGGGCCAGCCAGTGCCTCGCCACGAGGTCTTCCACCGTCTTGCCCAGGGCCTCGCTCGCCGCGAGCCCGAACATGCGCTCGGCGGCCGGGTTCCACTGCGTGACGCGAAGGCAACTGTCGATACTGACCACGGCGTCGGGCACGGCGTCGAGCACGCCTTGCGCTTGCCGCCTCGAAGCGCCGCTGCGAAAGAGGTACGCCGCGAGCAGGATCACCGGTACGTAAGCGAGCGACGTGACCCACTCCAGTTCCACCGACACCAGCGGTCGCACGAGCAAGTCGACGAACACGGCAACCAGGGCCGCAAAGAGGAGGGCTATCCAGCGACGGGCACGATATTTGCTGTTCACGATGGCCACCGCAACGATCCAGGATGCCCAACATGACGCAAAGTCTCCTTCCCGAGCCGCCGGAAACGTCGAAATGGCTCGTGATTTCTCCGCATCTCGATGATGCCGTCTTCAGTTGCGGACGGCTGCTCGCCGCCTCGCCCGGCAGCACTGTCGTGACGGTTTTCGCCGGCGTGCCGGCCGACGACGGCGAGGCGCCGCCGTGGGACCGGGCTGCGGGCTTTGCCTCGGGGCGTGCCGCCATGCAGGCGCGCCACCTCGAGGACCGTGCGGCGCTCGAGATGCTGAGCGCCCAGCCGCTCTGGCTGCCCTTCCTGGACCGGCAGTACTGCGAAGGCAACACGCCGCAGACGATCGTGCCGGCGTTGCGCGAGGTGATCGAGCAATACCCGGGGCGCCGCATCCTCGCGCCTCTCGGGCTGTTCCACAGCGACCACGCGCTGGTGTACGACGCGATATGGGCGATGCTGCACGAAGCCGTGCCCGCACTGGCGGGGGACGTCGCCGAAGCCGATGCGGGCGTGCGGGAGCTCGGGCGCTGGTGGTTTTACGAGGACATGCCGTACCGTCGGCTGAGCGGGCTCGTGGCCGCCCGCGTGCGTCAGTGGCGCGAACAGGGCTATGCGGCCCGTCGGGCCGATCCCATGCCGCCTGAGATGGCGGGCAGCGACTTTGCAGCGGTCAAGGTCACCGCCATGCAGGCTTACGAGAGCCAACTGGGTCTGCTTGACCCGGAGGCACTGATCGATCTGAACACTTCCGAGAGTTACTGGCAACTGCAATGGTCTCCTGTATCGCTTTGAGTGCTTGCCCTGCCCGCGTTTCCGGGCAGCGGGATCCGCGTCTCACCGTCGTGGTGCTGTCCCATCGGCGCCCGTTCGAATTGCGGCGCACGCTGCGTCGTCTGGTCGCGCTGCCCGACCGGCCGTCCATCGTCGTGGTGGACAACGGCTCCGAACGCGAACTTGCCGAGATGGTCCGCGAGCAGTTCCCCGGCGTCACCCTGCTGCGCTCCACCGCCAATCTGGGCGCGTGCGCCCGCAACATCGGCGTGCGCAATGCCAAAACGCCCTACGTCGCCTTCTGCGACGACGATACGTGGTGGGAACCCGGGTCGCTGTGCCTTGCCGCCGACTATCTCGACAAGCACACGCACATCGGCGCGATCACGGCGCGCGTGCTCGTCGGCGTGGAACGCCGCGAAGACGCCACCAGCCGGCTCATGCGCCACAGTCCGCTCGACACCTTCCCCAAGCAGCCGGGGCCGACCATTCTCGGCATGCTCGCCGGCGCCACCGTATTTCGCCGTGCCGCCTTCGTTGCGGCGGGTGGCTACCATCCGCGCTTCTTTCTCGGCGGCGAGGAGTCGCTGCTCGCGCTCGACATCGCCGCGCAGGGGTGGACCCTCGTCTACAGTGACCAGTTGACGGTGCATCACTACCCTTCGCTCATGCGCGACGCGCTCGCCCGCCGGGCGACGCTCGCGCGCAACGCGGTCTGGACGGCCTGGTTGCGGCTTCCCCTGGGCGCGGCGCTGCGCGAAACCTGGCGCCTCGCGCCGGACGTGTGGCGCGAGGCCGGCGGCATTGCCGGCTGGGCGCGCACGCTGAGCGGGCTTGCCTGGACGCTCAGGGAACGCAACGTGATCCCGCGGCGTGTGGAAAACATGCGGCGTCGCGTAGCGGCCGCGCAGCGCAGGCTCGCGTTTTCCGAGGCCCAGGCGTGACTGGCCGTGGCGAAGATCCGCGACAACGCGCTGCGACGGCAGATGACGGCGACCTGCGAGGACAAGTTGCGGGGCGGGGATCATCGTGAACGCGCCGTCGGTGGACTCTCGTCCTTCTCCGCCGGCTCGGCAAGGCGGCTATACAGCGTCTTCAGGCTGATATTGAGCATTTCCGCGGCCCGTGCCTTCACGCCGCCGCAGCGTTCGAGCGTGCCGAGGATCAGCTTGCGGTCCATGTCCTCGAGCGGCGTGTCGAGCGGCACCGTCACGCTGTCATCGTTGACGATCGCTTCGTCGAACTCCGCGAGAATGGGCGGCGGCAGTGTATCGATCACGTCGCCGTCGTTCAGAATGCGCGCACGTTGCACAAGATTGCGCAGTTCGCGCACATTGCCCGGCCAGTCGTAGGCGCGCAGCGCCTTGAGCGTGGCTTCGCTGAATATCATCTGCCGTCCGTCCGTGTCGGTCAGTGCCGCGAGGAAGGCCTGTGCGAGCATCGGGATGTCGTCGCCGCGCTCGCGCAATGGCGGCAGCGTGATCGGAAAGACGTTCAGGCGGTGATAGAGGTCGAGCCGGAAACGGCCGTCGCTCACCGCCGCTTCAGGGTTGACGTTGGTCGCGGCGATGATGCGCACGTCGACGCTGATCTCCTGCGTGGAGCCCAAGCGGGTCAGCTTGCCGGTCTCCAGCACGCGCAACAGTTTCACCTGCGACTCGGGCGGCATCTCGGTCACTTCGTCGAGGAACAGCGTGCCGCCGTCAGCGCGTTCGAAGAAGCCCTTGTGCTGGCGCTCGGCGCCCGTGAAGCTGCCGCGATCATGGCCAAACATTTCGCTTTCGACCAGATTGGCGGCAATCGCCCCGCAGTTGACCGCCACGAACGGGCCTTTGCGTCGCAAGCTCAGATCGTGGACGGTCTGCGCAGCCAGTTCCTTGCCCGTGCCCGACTCCCCCATCAGAAATACCGCCGCCTCGCTGGGTGCCACGCGGCTGATCGCGCGATACACGTCCTGCATCACGGGCGAGTTGCCCAGCATGCGGCCGAAGCGGCCGAGTTGCTGCAGCTGCGCGCGCAGCGCGAGGATTTCGCCGCGCAGCTCGTCGGTGCGGGGCACTCTGGCCAGAATGCCGTTTAGCCGCTGCATATTGATCGGCTTGACCAGATAGTCCGCCGCACCGCGCCGCAATGCATCGATGGCGGTGTCGAGGCTCGCGTGCCCGGTCATGAGCACGACCTCGACGTCGGCGGCATGCGGGAAATCATCGATCAGTGTCATGCCATCGCCGTCCGGGAGCATGAGATCGGCGAGGATCAGGTCCGGCACGCGTTTGGCGATCTTTTCACGCGCCTGGGCAAGCGTTGGCACCGCATCACAGTTCAACTGCTGGGCATGTGCCAGGGCACTCAGCATTTCGCGGGTGTCCTGGTCGTCTTCGACGATGAGAATGTATGGCATGGCGCAGGCCTCTTCCGGTTCGCTACCATCACGTTGTTCGGACAGCAAGCGGACGCCGAAGGTTGCCGCGTCGGACCATGCAATGTAGCTATCCGAAAGCCCTCGGGCGACCAAACAATCAATCCGTTGCTGCGCGCGATACGTTACTCTTTTATAGACGGAATCCGAACGAGCGTCTGTCGGCGCCGTCTTACAGATCCGGCGCTACCGGACGGGTCACTCGGGGCAATGAGGAGAAGTGCATGGCAGTGCAAGAGGAAGCCCGCGCACGGCTCGTGGGAGATTCGCGCGGCGTGACGGAACTGCGCGCGAGGATCGAGCGTTTCGCGAGCGTTCCGGCGAACGTGCTCATCGTGGGCGAAAGCGGTAGCGGCAAGGAAGTCGTGGCGCGCTATCTTCATGACGTGAGCCCGCGTCACCCCTATCCCTTCGTCGCCGTGAACTGTGCCGCCATTGTGCAGGAGCTCGCGGAGTCGCAATTGTTCGGCCACGAGCGCGGCAGTTTCACCGGCGCCGTGTCGCAGCACATCGGATTTTTCGAAGCCGCCACGCGGGGCACCCTCTTTCTCGACGAAATCCAGGACATGCCGATGGCGCTGCAGGTCAAGCTGCTGCGCGCGCTCGAGACGAGGGCCGTGGTCCGCGTCGGCGCTCAGGAGCCGGTCGGCTTCGACACGCGCATCATCGCCGCGACCAACGCCAATCCAGGCCGGGCGGTACGCGAGGGCCGGCTGCGGCAGGACCTGCTTTTCCGCCTCGCGGCTTTCGCGCTGTACGTGCCGCCGCTGCGGCGTCGCGAGAACGACGTGGTCGCCCTCGCCCAGTCTCACGTCGACCGGCTCAACGCCAGTAACGGGACGGGCAAGCGTCTGACGCCGCAGTCTCTCACCGTCTTGCGCCGCCACCCGTGGCCGGGCAACGTGCGAGAGCTGCACAACACGATCGAGCGAGCGTTCATCATGGCCGACGGCGACCTCGAGCTCGAACCGCTGCCCGCCCCCCGTCGGCGCGAACAGGTTCTCGATGGCGCGCTCAGCATCCCCATCGGCGCCACGCTGGCGCAGGCGCAGCAGTCGTTCATCGCGGCCGCGCTGCGCCACTTCGGCGGGGACAAGCCGCGCACGGCCAAGGCGCTCGGAATCAGTCTGAAGACGCTCTATAACCGCCTCGCCCTGATGACCGACGCCCAGACGGCGCAAGCGGCAGACACGAGCCCGGCGTAGGGCGAGCACGCCACGGCCATCGCAGTCTGCGCGCGTCTATTGCGTGAGCTCCCGAAGCGCGCAGTCCCAGTCGTGCGCAAAGCGGCCGATGTCGAAACGCTCGCGTGCATCGCGCCGCGCGGCCTCGCCCCATTCCCTCGCGGTTGCGGGATCGCGTATCAGTTGACGCATGGCCTCGGCGAGCACGTGCAAGCGCGTATCGGCCACGCCGTTGTATCCCGAGCGAACGAGCATTGCCATTTCCGTGGTGGCCAGCGCCACGATCGGCAGGCCCGCCATCATGGCCTCGATGACGGCAAGCCCGAGGCTCGTGTACCGAATCGGGTTGAAGAAAAAGCGGTACGCACTCATAAAGCGTGGCAATTCCGACGCCGGAATCTCGCCGATACCGCCCAGCGCCTGCGCGTCCATGCCAACGAGATCCAGTGGAATTTCGGCGCGCAGCCGCTCGAAGACGTCGGCGCCCAGTCGTCGGCCGCGTCGGGCGAGATGATTGACGACCGTGATGCCTTTGGGCAGCGTGCCATGCCATTCGACCTCTTCGACGAGCCGCACGCCATGCTCGATGACGCGCGTGGGCGTGTCCCCCGAATCCCACATCAGCGCATTGAACGGCGTCACATGAACGAGCATGACGTCGGGATCCTGCACCGGATGGCGCGTGTCGGTCGGATGGCCCTGGGGCGGATCGTGCTCCACGAACGCCGTCGGCAATCGGCGCTGCGCCTCGCTCAACAACGCGGGCCCGTCCTCGAGATAGTGCCGGTGGTGCTGGTACAGCACGCAATCGAACTCGGTCTGCGCAACGGCGTGGTACGGCACCTCGTGCACGTTCGTGCCCCACGGCAGTGCGTTGCCGCAGCGCGCATAGCCGGCCGGGTTGCCCGGCTTCGTCACGATGTAGAAGTCGTGCGGCGCGTGCGAGAGATAGAACAGATAGTTGCCGTGGACCTGCCAGGTCAGCACTTTCAGCCGTCGCATACCGAATCTCCCGCGTTGAGCATCGTTCTGACGTGGCGCATCACCTGGGCGACCGAGATTTCCGTCGCGCACTCGTGTCCGTAAGGGCAGGAGTGGAACATGCAGGGCCGGCACTTCGGATGCTTGGCCAGCATGTCGTGACGTTGTGCGTTGAGCGGCGCCCAGCGTGCCACGTCGCTGCCGCATGCCACCACCACGCTGCGCGTGCCCATCGCGGCGGCGATGTGCGAGACGCCCGTGTCGTTGCAGATCAGCAGCCGCGCATGCGCGATGAGCGCCGCGAGCGTGCCGAGCGACGTCTTGCTGCAGAAATCGATGATGGGTTCGTGCGTGCGCGCCGTGAGCGCCTGCGCGATATCGCGCTCGTGCGCTCCCCCGGTGAGCACTACACGGTAGCCTTCGCGCGCGACCTTGTCCGCCACGCTGGCGTAGCGCTCCACCGGCCAGCGGCGCGACGGCATTCTCGAGCCCGGATGAATGACGACGAAGCGTCCCGGCTCCAGGCGGAACTTGTCGCACAGCACCTGGAAGGTAGCGTAATCGAGCGCGGCGAGCGGAAATTCCAGGTGATCGCCCCAATCCTGATAGCCCATTGCTCGCGTGAGCTCGAGACATCGGTGGACTTCGGAACCGGACTCGGGCCACGGCAGGCCGTGCTCGACGCCCTCTCCGTCGGCGCGGGCCGGCGTGGCGGCGGCGCCGTCGTGCGGCACGAAGCCCGCGCTGCACTGCGCACCCATCCGGCCCACCACGGCGTTTGAATACGCGCCGCTGCCGTGCAACTGCACCGCGAGATCGAAGCGGCGCTCGCGACATTGCCGCTCGAACGCCCGCAACTGCGCTGCGTCCGCGCCCTGCTCGGGCAGGCCGGGCGCCCCCGGAAACGGCAGGAAGTCGTCGATGTACGATTTGAAGCGGGTCGCGAATGACTCGGCCCATGGCAGCCCGACGAGCGTGATGCGCGCGGCAGGCTCGCCCTGCCGGATCGCGCGCAGCGCCGGCACGGCGCACAGCATGTCGCCCAGTTGCAGCGCGCGGAACACGACGATGCGGCGATGCTTGCCCAAATTCGGAATGGCCAGGCGCGGCGCCGTGCCCGGGTAGGTCGTCGGCGTGTCCGCCGGACAGTACGGTGCGGCAGATATCGGGAGCGAACTCATAGGAATAGCACCCTGAAATGAAGACCGGCCCGCAGGCGCCAGTACAGCGAGACCGGCGGAATGGCGATCGAAGTCCAGATCATTTCGGCAACGTGCGCCGGTGTACGCGCGGTGTTTCGCAACCGTCTGACGCAGAAGACGGCCGTGGCGACGGCCCACACCACCAGCGCGGCAGCCGCGGCGACGTACTGCGCGAAGATGGTCAGTCCCGCGGCGAGCACCAGCGCAATGCCCGCCGTGTAGTACAACCAGGGCGGCGAGGGCCGGATATGCCGCCGATACAGCGCCGGGTATTTCTTGTAGAGCAAGGCGTCGAAGAAGACCTTCGACTGCTGGCCGATGCTCACCCCCCAGTGCGCCGGACGCACCGGATGCACCACGCGCGCGCCAGGCGCGCGCGAGATGGCGCCAACGTTGCGCAGCGCGAACATGAGGTCGGCGTCTTCGCGCCAGGCACGCGTGAAACGCTCGTCGAAGCCCCCCACCGACACGAGCGCGCTGCGCCGCACGAAGCAGTTCGCCGTGGCGAATTCGGCGTGCGCGAGTCCACTCGCATCGCGTTCGTAATCCGTGGGCGGATCGGAAATCGGCATCTCGATTTCGCCCGCCACCGCGGCGGCCTGCGGCTCGCACAGCAGCGCAGCGCAGCCGCCTCGCAGCCAAAGCGGATCGGCAATGGTGTCGTCGTCAGTGAAGGCCACCACCGGCGCCTGCGCCCGCCGCCAACCGGCGTTGCGCGCGGCGGCCGGCCCTTGCGTCTTCGATATCGGCAGATAGATGACGGCCGGGGCGCCGGCGGTGCGTGCCTGAAATTCGGCCACGACGTCGCGCGTTGCGTCGTCGGGTCCGTCGTCGGCCACGATGATTTCGAACGCCGTGGGGTCGAACCGCTGTGCGCACAGCGCCGCGAGGCACCGGCGCAGCAGATCCGCACGGCGCCACGTCGGCACCACGACCGACACGACGAGACGGGAATGCGCCGCGCAATCCATCGATGTCATTGCGCCTTCTCCAGCAGGAACGGACCGATGACCAGGGCGTCGAGGGGGGACGCCCAGAAGCACTCGAGCGCGTCGCGCGGCGTGCAGACGATAGGCTCGCCGCGCGTGTTGAACGACGTGTTGACCAGCACAGGCACACCGGTCAGCGTTTCGAACTCGGTGAGCAGCGCGTGATAGTCAGGGTTTTGCGACGCGTTGATGGTCTGCACCCGCGCCGTGCCGTCGACGTGGCACACCGCGGGAATACGCGCGTCCTGCCCAGGGACAATGCCGTACACGAACAACATGAACGGCGCGTACAGCTTGTCACCTCGCCCGGCCCCATCGCGCGGTCTCGGGCGGAACCACTCGTGGGCCTTCTCTTCGAGCACCACCGGCGCGACCGGACGAAAGTCCTCGCGGTCCTTGATCTGGTTCAGGCGCTGCTGCATGCCGGGGTCGATCGGCGAGGCCAGAATCGAGCGGGCGCCAAGGGCGCGCGGCCCGAACTCCATCCGCCCCTGGAACCAGCCGATCACGCGGTTCTGCGCGAGCAGCCTGGCTGTCTCGCGCGGCACGTCGTCGAGCCGGCGGTAGCGAAGCTTGGCCTCGTCGAGAAACGCCTTGATCTCCGTTTCCTCGAACGACGGCCCGAGATAGGCGTGCTCCATGCGCCAGTCGCCGCGCGCGCCGCGCTGCTGGAAATCGACCCACAGCGCCGCGCCCAACGCCGTCCCGGCATCGCCGGCGGCCGGCTGCACCCACACCGATTCGAAAGGCCCCTCGTCTCGCACGCGCGCGTTCATCACGCAGTTGAGCGCCACGCCGCCGGCCATCGCCAGGCACCGCTCACCTGTCTCCTTCGCCAGCCAGTGCGCCATGTCGAGGACGATCGACTCGAGCGTCTCCTGCAACGATCGCGCAATGTCGAAGTGGCGCTGCTCCAGCGGCCAGCCGCGCTGGCGTGCCGGGCCCAGCAGCTCGGTGAGATCGCGCTCCGGCGTGACGTAGGCGCCATGACCGGCGTACCGCGCCAGCGCCTGCATCTCCGGCAGGTACGACGGCTGTCCGAACGAGGCCAGCGCCATCACCTTGTACTCGTCAGACGAATGCAGGAACCCCAGATGCCGCGTAATGCGCTCATAGAGCAGCCCGAGCGAGTTCGGCAGGTCGATCTGTTTGATGCGCTGATACCGCTTCCCGTCGAATAGGCCGTAGCTCGTGGTGACCAGCTCACCGCGGCCGTCCATCGTCAGCACCGCGCAACGCTCGAACGGCGCCGCAAGGAACGCACTGGCCTCGTGAGCCAAGTGGTGTTCCACGTGGTGCCACTGGTAGGGGCCGTCATGGCGCAGGCCGCGAAATCGTCTTTGCAAATGGTGCGGTGCGCCGTCGGCGAGCTGGCGCGGCGCGTTGACGACGTAGGACAGGAACAGCGGATCCCATGGCGAGCCGTTTTCCGCAGCCCGTGCATGCGCCGATGGCATCAACGGCAGTTGCATGAACGCCTGCGTTGCGTCGTCGGGCTTCTCGCCGCTCATCTCGATGCCGGGAATATCCCCGCGCGCGATTTGCCGCCACGGGTCGTAGGCATAAGCCACGTCGTGGACGTCGCGCATTTCGATATCTGCCGCCTGAAGACAATAGTCGATGGCGTGGTAAGGCAGCTCCCAGGCCGAGAACGGCACGGGACGCTTGCCGTGCTTGATATGGGTGAAGCGCTCCTCTTCGGCCGCCGCGACGACCTGACCGTCACGTATCAGGCAAGCGGCGCTGTCGTGAAATGCGGCATTGATGCCCAGGGTATAGCGCGTTGTGGACGGCGGCATGTCAGCGGCTCCTTGCAAGAATGTGGGGTGCGTCGACACCAGAACGGACGGCGGTGCCGGCCGCGGACCGGTCGTGCGCGTCATGGCGTGCGGGACGCAACAACGCCGCGCGGGGCGGTTCGTCGCGCCCGTCCTGCCCGGCCGGCGAAATGCGCGGCAACAGGTGACGCGCCGCCGCAACGACCGCGTCCGGAGATACGCCCGTGAGGCACGGGTGGCCCGGCTGGTCGCATACGCTGCGGTAGCAGTTTCGGCATGGCACGTCGACGTTGAGCACGCGGTTCGGCACCTGCCAGGGGCGGTGCTGCGGGTTGGTGAGCGCGTAGAGATCCACCACGGGTGTGCCGACGGCCGCCGCGATATGGACCGGGCCCGTGTTGTTGGCCACCAGCAGATCGGCCCGTTCGATCAACGCCGCGAGCTTGCCCAGCGACAATGCACCGGCGAGCGGCACCGCCTTTGTGCCGATGCGGGCGCAGACGGCCGCGACGAGCGCCTGCTCGCCGTGGCTGCCGGTCACGGCAATGCCGTCGAAGTCGCGCGCCAGCTGGGCGCCGGCCTCGCCGAAGCGCTCGGCAGGCCACCGGCGCGACGACGCACTGGCGCCCGGATGAATCACGAGCCAGCGGCCGGCTGAGTGGTGATGACGCGCCGCGGCGAGCAGTTCGGCGATGGCCCGGCGATCCTGACGCTGGACGTCGAAGCCGAGGCGTTCGTCCGACGTCATGGCGCCGACCGACTGCACGAGCGCGAGCTGGCGCGCCACTTCGTGCCGCGTCACCGAATGCGGCTCGCTCTCGACAATGCGCTCGGTGAGCAACTCGTATGGATTTTCCCGGCAGTGGGCGAGCCGCAGCGGAATGCCGGCGAGCCGACACATCATCGCGGCGGGCAGCGGGCTTTGCGAATACACCGTGAAGATCACCGCCGCGTCGAAGTGCGCGCGACGCAGCCGTTCGATCATGTCGAGATCCGCCTGCGGCGTGGACGCCACGGGGTGCTTGACCCACGGCGCGTCGTAAGCCCATACGTCATCGACCATATTGAGGAACGGTGCGAGCTTCGCGGCGGACGACGACGTCAGCAGGGTGAGATGGCGTTCATGCCCGGACTGCCTGAGGGCACGCATTGCGGGTGTCGTCATCAGTACGTCGCCCATGTTGTCGAGCCGGACGCAGAGAATGCGTCGCGCGGCGCGCCAGCAACTCATGACAACCTCCCGACGGCGATGTTGGCCGTCTCGCGCGCGTGCGAGACCACCAGACGCGCCGCCTGGTCGATGGCGGACACCGTGTGATCCGGCGTGCGGTGCGCGCCCGTGCGCCATTGCGTCTCGTTGCCGCAGTCGACGAGGATCGTCTGGCAGCCCGCCACGTTGCCGGCTTCCACGTCGTCGAGAATGTCGCCGATCATCCAGCAGCGCGACAGCGGCACGCCGATGTGGCGCGCGGCGGCCTGGAGCAGCCCGGGCGCCGGCTTGCGGCATGCGCAGACGGTGCGATAGGCGGCGTCGCGGCCCTGAGGGTGGTGCGGACAGTAGAAAAAGCCGGCGAAATCGACGCCGTAGTCCGCCATGACCCGCGCGAGGTGCTCGCGCACGCCGTTGAGCTCCGACTCCGCGAAGTACCCGAACGCCACGCCTGGCTGGTTGGAAACGATCGCCACCGGCCAGCGCAGCGACGCAAACTCGCACAGCGCCTGCTCTGCGCCGGGCGCCAGGCGGATCCGGGCTGGCTCGACATTGAACGGATCGTCGTCGATCAACGTGCCGTCCTTGTCGATCAGAATGGCGCCCTCCGGGGTGTGCTCGCCGGCGATCACGGCCATGATGTTTCTCGTATCGGCAGCACCATGACCTCCGGGATGACGGTGCCCTCGGGCTGCGTCAGGACGAAGCGCACGGTATTGGCCACGTTTTCGGGCGGTTGCAGGGTCGTTTCGTCGATGTCGGGGAAGCGATCGAGCAGGAACGGCGTGCGCATGCCGCCGGCGACGATGGCGGTGACCTTGATGCCCGCATCGCGCAGCTCCGCATGCAGCGCATGCGACAGGCCGAGCAGTCCCCACTTCGTGGCGTGGTAGGCCGATGCGTTCGGCCACGCGCGCTTGGCGGCCGTCGAGGCGATGTTGACGATATGTCCGCCGCCGCACGCGCGCATCATCGGCACGGCCGCGTGACACAGGAGGTACGGCCCGAAAAGGTTCGTCATGAGCACGTCGTGCCAAGCGCTCGCGCTCACTTCGTCGACCGGCGCGGTGATGTCGATACCGGCATTGTTGACGACCACATCGAGCCCGCCCATGCGCGTGCGGGCGTCATGGACCGCCTCGGTGACCGACGCTTCGTGGCGAACATCGAAGCATTGAAACGCCACGTCCAGCCCACGCGCGGTCAGGCGCTCGCAGGTCGTCGAGGCCAGTGCGCGGTCGACGTCGGCCAGCGTGACGCGCGCGCCCGCACTCGCAAGGTTCTCGCAAATCGCCGCGCCAAGGCCCCGTGCACCGCCCGTCACGAGGACGTTCTTGCCTCGCAGCGGTGGTTCGGTTGTCGCTCGCGCATCTTGATGTTCCTTTGCTGACATGCTGACTCCTGAATGACATTCGGAATGGCACAACGGTTGACAGGACAACTGTCGGAGACAGAGCGAATTGCATGCCAGCCACGAAAGGACGACGAGCCGTGCTTGGTCGGTACGTGTAACCCCATGTTTCGTAAAGGGTTCCACACGATGCGCGGGCGTCGCCCGGGCGTTTGCGACATGCGACGCGCCGGCAGGGCCGCATACGTGCCCTGCCTTTCTGCCAGCCGCATGTAATTTGGCGATGCCCGGTGCTGCGGCGCTCTCGTTCAGTCGTCCGAGAGCGCGAGCGTCTCTGGCGTGCTGTTGGCGCGATGCTGCGCCACGGCCCGCAGACAGTGCGCCACACAGCCGGCCAGCGCCTCGTCGAAATGCGGCTGTGCGCCGGATACGGCCACTACGATGCCGTGTTGCGCGACGCTGCCCCACAGGTTGGTGTCGCCGCTGCGCAGCCGGTACGGTTCGCATAGCTGCACGACGCGGCTGTCCTTGCCCGTGAGCCACGACACGCGGGCCTTGGCGCGAGCATAGGCGCCGTAGTCGGCGTCCCACTGCTTCGGATCAGGCAGCGAGAGCTCATAGAGAATCGATTCCTCGAACGTTGCGACATCGGGCCCCATTGCGGGGTCCATCACGACAATGTGCAGACAGCCGCTCTGCCCCACGGTGTCGTTCTGCATGGCGCTCAGCAGCGTGGGCATGAGCAATTCGAGCGCCTCGATGGCGGCTTCGCGATTGGCGAAGTGACTTCCGTTGTAGCGCGTCATATCAAAGGCGGTGAGGTTCTGAGGGGTGTTGAGGCGTTGCGTGAGTGTCGGCATGGGGTTCTCCGGAGGGGGACGCGGGAGGATCGTGCTCGCCGCCGGGGCCCTGCACGGCCAGCGGCAGCGTGATGCGCAGGGTGACACCCTCATCGTCGTGCGTGCGCGTGAGGTATGCGCCGTGTTGTTCCAGGCTCGCCTGGATGGCGGTAAAGTCGAGCAGCGAGAGTTCGGGCGCGTCGAACAGCGGGCTGCCCAGCACGATCGCCGCTTCCGTCGCGCCGTGCATCACGCGAACATCGAGCCGTCCTCCCTGCCCTGTCATTTCCACGGCGAAGCGCAGAATTTCCCACAGCAGGTGGTGCATGCCCGGGGCGTCGATGGTGACGACGGGGTCGTCCGTGGCCATTTCGCGATTGAGCTCGGTGCGATGCTCGAGCAACGGCTCGCGCAGCGCGTCGAGCACGCCCTCGACGAAAGGCACCAGCCGGACCGGGCGCATGACGACGCGGCGCTCGACCTGCTCCAGTTCGCGCTGTTGTTCCTGCAGGTGCCACAACTGGGCGTAGACGCTGCCGCGGGCGAGTAGATCGTCGTGCCGGCCTTGCTCCACGATGCGCCCGCGGTCCATCACGAGGATCCAGTCCGCGCCGACCACCGTGGACAGTCGGTGTGCGATCAGCAAACTCGTGCGTTGTTCGGCCAGTTGCATCATTTCGACCTGGATCGCCCGCTCGGTGCGGGTGTCGAGCGCCGACGTCGCTTCATCGAAAACGATGATCGGCGGGCGTTTGAGCAAGGCGCGAGCGATGGCGATGCGCTGACGCTCCCCGCCGGACAGACGCATGCCGCGCTCGCCGACGCGGGTTTCGTAGGCGTCGGGCAGGGCTTCGATGAACGGGGCGAGCTGCGCGCTGCGGGCGGCCTTGACCACGTCCGCGCGCGTGGCGCCCGGGCGACCGTAAGCGATGTTGTACGCGAGCGTGTCGTTGAACAGGATCGTGTCCTGCGGCACGATGCCGATGGCGTCGCGCACGCTTTGCTGTGTGACCTCGCGCAGATCCTGACCGTCGATGCGTATGGTGCCGGCGTCGGGCTGGTACAAGCGGAACAGCAGGCGCGCCAGCGTCGATTTTCCCGAGCCGCTGCCGCCCACGATCGCCACTGTCTGGCCGCTGCCCACGCGAAACGAAACGTCGTGCAGGAGTTGACGACCCGGTTCGTAGCTGAAGTCCACCCCCGAGAATTCGATGGCCCCGCCGGTGACGACGAGCGCACGCGCGTCGCGCGCGTCGTTGTCCTCGTCCGGACGGCCCCTGGCGAACAGCAGCGCAAAAAGCCGTTCGATGTTGCTGATGGCATCGTTCGTCTCCCGAAAAACGAAACCCAGCGAATTGAGCGGCAAGCTCACCTGGATGATGTACGCGTTGATGAGCACCAGATCGCCGATGGTCATGGCGCGTGTCATGACGTGCTGACCGGCGAGCAGCATGACGGCGGCAATGCCGGCGCCGATGCACGCGCTTTGCCCGATGTGCAGCGCCGAGAGCGCGGACTGATTGGCCACGCCCGCCTTCGCCCAGTCGTCGGCGACCACGCGCAGGCGCTCGGTCTCGAACGACTCGCGCGCGAAGTACTTCACGGTATCGGCATTGAGCAGGCTGTCGACGATGCGACTGCTCTGCACCGCTTCGAGTGCGTTGACCTGCTTTTGCATGCGCATGCGCCGGCGCGTGGCGTAGGCGGTCCACGCCGCGTAGGACAGGAACGTCACGGCGATGATCGCGAGAAATCCGCCACCGTAGTTGCGCACGATGATCGCCAGAATCATCGCGATCTCGACGACGGTCGGCACGATCGCGAAGAGCGAGACGCCCAGCAGGAATCCCACGGCCGTGGTGCCCTTTTCCATGTCGCGAATGACCGCACCGGTTTCCCGTTGCGCGTGAAATCGCGCGCTCAGGTGATGCAGGTGGGAAAAGGTCTTGACGGTGAGGTCGGCGACCGTGCGTTGCGTGACTTCGGAAAAGGCGACGTCGCGCACTTCATTGAAGGCGTTGGACAGGAAACGCACGATGGCGTAGCCGAGTATCAGGAATACGGGCAGCATGGCCGGCGTGGGCGTGCCCAGTTCGTCCACGATGCGCTTGAGCAGGACCGGGACCGACACCGACGCGAGCTTTGCCGCCAGGAGCAGCGCCAGCGCAATGACCACGCGCCAGCCGTGCGCGCGCACCGCCTGCCAGAGGTAGGTCGCGATCTGCCATCTCACGTTGCCGGGGGTGGAGTTCGTCTTCGGTGTCATGAGCTTCGTGGTCGCCGGGCGTGGCGTGGCAAGCCCCCATGGATTCGGACCCCATGGATTCGCAAGACTCGTACCAAGGCCGGAACGTGCGGATGGGCGGGCAAGTCGCGGGCAATGACCGGCGCTGACGGGGCGAAGACGGGAGAAAACTGCAAACGCATGCAAATAGGCAGCGCGGCGTGCGCCCGGCGGCTGCAACCGCCAAAGGCGCACCGTGCCGGCGGCGGCATGGTATTTGCTTTCGCTGTATTTGCTTTGTCGGGGGTGCCGGCTTATGATGCCGGCATTCCAGAGGATCAAGAGGATCGCAACAATGCGTCGTGAGACAGTTCTCGTGACGGGAGGCACCGGCTACATCGGTTCGCACACATGCGTGGCGCTGCTCGACAGCGGCTACGACGTGGTCATCGTCGACAATCTGATCAACAGCCGCAGGATTGTCGTGGAGCGCATTGCCGAAATCTGTGGGCGTGCGCCGGTATTCATCGAAGGCGACGTATGCTCGGAGCGCGTGCTGGATCGGATTTTTACCGACTTCGACATCTCCTGCGTCATTCACTTCGCCGCGCTCAAGGCCGTGGGCGAATCGGTCAGCAAGCCCGTCGAATACTACTGCAACAACGTCGGCGCCGTGCTCGCGCTGGTGAAGGTCATGCAGCAGCACGGCGTGCGCGACCTGGTTTTCAGCTCTTCGGCGTCGGTGTACGGCAACCCCGAGAGGGTCCCCATCGACGAGGCATGTGCGCTTTCGGCGGCGAGTCCCTATGGGCAGACGAAGCTCATCGGCGAGACCATACTTCGCGATACGGCCAACGCGGATCCCGCGTGGCGCATCGCCATGCTGCGGTACTTCAATCCGGTCGGCGCGCACGAGAGCGGCCGGATCGGCGAGGACCCGCTCGGCACCCCCAATAACCTGATGCCGATCGTCACGCGCGTCGCGATGGGCCGCCAGCCGACGTTAAAGGTGTTCGGCAACGACTGGGACACGGTAGACGGCACGGGTGTGCGCGACTATGTCCACGTGATGGACCTTGCCGAGGGGCACGTGAAGGCGCTCGACGCGCTGCGGCGCCTGAACCATGGCTTCACGGTGAACCTCGGGACTGGCCGCGGCTATTCCGTCCTGCAGCTGATCCAGGCGTTCGAGGCCAACTGCGGACAGCGCGTGCCGCACGAGTTCATGCCCCGCCGCGCGGGTGACGTGGCGTGCTGCTATGCCTCGACGTCGCTGGCGCAAACGCTGCTGGGCTGGACAGCCAAGTACGGGATCGAGCGCATGTGCGTGGACCATTGGCGCTGGCAGGTCAATAACCCGTCGGGCTACGCGTGATCATCCGCTGCCCCGCTATCGGCGCCAGCGCAACGGACGCCGCAGCGCATGGCGGTGCGGGCCGGCGGCGACCCACATCGGCGCGGCGGGTGCCGCCGTTGCCGACGCGCCGAAACGCGCGGCAGCTTCCTCTTGCGCCTCATCCTTCTCCACCGTCTTGTTCGTGTCGATGAAAAGCGCGGCCACCACGCCGACGCCCAGCAGCACCGCCGAGATGGCGAACGGTACGTTGTAGTTGCCGCTCGTTTCAATGAGATAGCCGAACGCCACCGGCGAGACCATGCCTGCAAGGCCGAAGCCGGTATTCATCATGCCGCCGGCCGTCCCGGCGTACCTGCCTGCGATATCGAGCGGCAGCGTCCACAGCACCGGGTTCGTGATCTCGAGGAAGAAGAACGACGCGCAGAGCAACAGCACCGCCGTCATCGGATCGGAGACTGCCGTCAGCGGCAGCAGGAACGCCAGGGATCCCCCCATGCCGACGACCAGCACCGACACGCGTGCAAGGCGTAGACGCCCGGTGGCCTTGTAAAGCTTGTCGGAGACCACGCCGCCGAGCGTGTCGCCCACCACCCCGGCGAGCAACGGCAACGCCGTGAACAACGCCAACTGCTTGAGATCGAAACCCTGCGACTCGCGCAGATACGACGGCATCCAGGTGAGATAGACCCAGAGCAGCCAGCCGTAGCAAAAGTCGACGAACGTCACGAGCCACATACGGCGCACGAGTTTTCGCCATGGCGTGGACGCGCGCTTGGCGCGCTCGCAGTCGCCTGCGCGATAGCCGATCTCCGCCGTCTCCTCCGGTGTGATGTGCCGATGCTGCTCGGGCGTATTGCTAAACACCTTCGCGTAGAGCGCCGTCCACGCAAGGCTCACTACGCCCAGCACGATGAACGCTTCGCGCCAGCCGAAGGCGACCACGATGGCCAGTACGACCGGCGGCGTGATCGCCCCGCCCAGGCGCGCGAAGCTATGCGTGATGCCCTGCGCGAAGCCGCGCTCGCCCACCGGCATCCAGTACGTGAACGCGCGCGTGGCGGTGGGAAACGCCCCGCCCTCGCCCACGCCCAGCAGGAACCGCAGCGCCACGAGCATCGCGATACTTCCGGCAAAACCGGTCGCGAGCGTCGCGGCGCCCCAGATCAGCGACAGCACCGTCAATACGAGCTTCGGGCCGTAACGATCGGCCAGCCATCCGCCGAAGATCTGCATCGCGGCATAGGGATAAGCGAACGCCGAGAAGACGAGGCCGAGTTGTACCGACGTCAGCCCCATTTCCTGGCGAATGAAGGGGCCGGCCACGGCAATGTTGACGCGATCGATGTACGAGATGAAATACATCAGGCACATGACCGCGAGAATGATGTGCCGCGTTTTCACGCGACGAGGGGGCTTGTTCATGTTGTCTCCTATGTATTTACGTCGCCGGCGTCTCGCGCCTGCGATCGCGTCTTGCGCGGTACTACGGTGAACGGGCGGCCAGAGGACGAACGACGGATGCGGGGTGCGTCGCCCGGCGCCCCGGCCATCGGCTAGGGCTGCAGCAGCTTCAGGCGCTGCACCTTCCCGGACGGCCCCCTGGGCAGGTCGGTCACGAACCGGAACTCCTTTGGCGTCTTGTAGCGGCCGAGCGTCTGCAGGCAGTGCTCGCGCAAGGCCGCCGCATCGACGCTGCCCTCCGTGCGCTCGCGCACCACGACGAACGCCACGATTTCCTGCCCGTAAGCGGGGTCCGGCACGCCCACGGCCGCGGCGTCGAGCACGCCCGGATGTCGCAGCAGCGCTTCGTCGATCTCGCGCGGCGCAATGTTCTCCCCGCCCTTGATGATCAGTTCCTTGGCGCGCCCCGTGATGTAGAAATAGCCATCCTCGTCGCAATACCCGAGGTCACCGGTGCGCAGCCATCCGTCGCTCGTGAACGCGGCCGCGGTTTCCTCGGGACGCTTGTAGTAGCCGCGCATCACCTGGGCGCCGCGCAACACCAGCTCGCCGGTCTCGCCCGCTGTTGCCCGCGTGCCATCGCGGCGAACGACTTTCGCCTCGCCGCCCGAGGGCAGGCCGATGCTGCCCACACGCCGCCGGCTCGCGTCGAACGGATTGCTGAATACGGGCGCCGCCGTTTCGGTCATGCCCATCGTCTCGATGATGCCGATGCCAAAGCGTGCCTCGAACGCCCGATGATGGTCGCCCGGCAAGGCCGCCGACGCGCTGCGGCAAAAGCGCAGCGACGCGAGAGCCTCCCGGTCGGGCATCTCGCCGTCGAGCAGGTACGCCACGATGGTCGGCACGACGTTGATCCACGAGCACCGGGTCGCAACGACGTCGCGCCAGAACGTGCGCGCCGAAAACTTCGGCGCCATTACCACCGATCCTCCGTGGAACAGCGGCGTGAGCAGCGTCACCACCAGGCCGTTGATGTGATAGAGCGGCAGCGCTGCCAGCACGCGATCGTCGGGGGTCAGCCGATGTTCGGCACTGATGAAGCCCGCATTGGCCAGCAGATTGCCGTGCGTGAGCAGTACGCCCTTGGGCAGACCCGTGGTGCCCGACGTGTACATCAGCAAGGCGACGTCGCGCATGTCCTGCCCGGCCGGCGTTGGCGAGACGCGCGGGGTATGCGAGGCGCCGAGCGTCGGGATGTCCGGCAAACGGGCGTCGTCGGGCGAAACGCAGACCAGCGCGACGGGACGGCGCATGCCGCCGGCGTGCGCCGCGTCCACCGCCTGCGTTAGCGCGGGCAGCATGGCGGGCGACACGAAAATCATCCGGGTGTCCGAATGCTCGACGATGTACTGCAACTGCGCGGGCTGACACAGCAGATTGATCGGATTGACGACGAGACCGCCGTACATTGCCGCCAGAATCAAGCGTGCCGTCTGCAGGCCGTTGCCCATGCACACCGACACGATGTCGCCCGGCCGGAGCCCCGCGCGGGCAAAACGCCTCGCGAGTTCCCGGCAGTCGTCGCGCAGCGCCGCGAAAGTCAGTGCGGGCGCATCGCCCTGGGTCTCGCTCTCCGGTTCGCTGCCCTCGCCCGTCCTCAGCAGGTAGGGTTTGTCGCCGAACGCCAACGCCTGCGCTTCGATCAACTCGCGCAGGGTCGCCGCTGCGCCGGGTGCAGCGGGTGCAGTGGCTCCAGTGGACTCGGCCTCCGGTACGGCGTCCAGGACAGGGTTCATCGGTGCGTTCATCGTCCGAACCTCCCGAAATAGTCCGCCAGCAGATCGTCGACTTCGGGCACCACCGCGGCGATCGGATATGCCACGCGAGTCACGTTCAGGTACTGGCGAAAGCCGAGGTTGTCCGTGAAGTTGTTCTTGCCCCACGTGCCGCAGCCCATCGAAAGCGAGAACGGCAGACCGTTGTCGAAATTCCCGCCGGTGGCGAAGCAATGCGCCTGGTTGACAATCACCCGGGCGACGGGCAGCGTCTGGCCGAGTTGCACGGCCTGTGCCGGGTCGCCCCCATGAAGTCCGACAGAATGGCCGGCGCCCATATAGGCGTAAAGCCGTTCGACGAGCGACATGGCGTCGACAAAATCGCGTGCGCGATAGACCGTGAGCACCGGCGAGAGCTTCTCGCCCGAGAACGGATGATCCGCGCCGGTTCCCGTCTCCTCGACCATCAGAAAGGCCGGCTGCTGCGCCGCAACCGACGCCAGCCCGGCAAGTCGCGCAATCACTTGCGCCGATTTGGCCGTGCACTGCGCCGAGAGCTTGCCGTCGACCCACATGACCGCCTGAAGCGCACGCTTCTGGGCCTCGTCGAGCAATACGCCGCCCGCCGCCCGCAGCGCCTCGATCATCGGCGCGTATACGGCATCCTCGATCACCACGCTGTTCTCGGACGAGCAGCTCGTGGCGTTGTCGAACGTCTTCGAGCGGGCGATCTTCTGCGCCGCATCGGCCAGATCGGCGCTTGCCGTAACGATCGACGCCACGTTGCCGGCGCCGACGCCGAAAGCCGGCGTGCCGCTCGTGTAGGCCATGCGCACGTTCGCCTGGGAGCCGGTCGCGACGACCAGATCGACCTGCTGCATCAACGCCGCGGTGGCCGCCTTGCTGATCGGCGCGGGCAACATCTGCACGAGATCCGGCGAAAGCGACGCCTTGGCGAGTTCCGCGTGGATGAAGCGAAGAAGCAGCGCGCAGGCGGAATACCCCTTCGGCGACGGCGCGACGATCACCGCGTTGCCGCATTTGAGCGCGTTGATGATCTTGTTGGCCGGCGTGGCGGCCGGATTGGTCGACGGCGTGATCGCGGCTACGACACCTACGGCCCGCGCAATCTCGACGATGCCGCGCGCGGCGTCTTGCGCGATGACGCCGGTGGTGCGGCGGCCATGCAGGTCGCGCAGCAGCCCGAGCGTCTTGCGAAAATTCTTCTGGATCTTGTCGTCGACGTTGCCGAGCCCGGTGTCGGCGACGGCGAGCTCGGCGAGTTGGCGATTGCGTGCGGGCTCCATGATGGCCCACGCCGCCGCACTGGCAGCCGTGTCGAGCGTGCGCTGTCCGGCAATGGCGAAGGTGCGCTGTGCCGCTCGGGCGCGTGCGACGAGTTCAGCGACCTGCACCTGCTCGCACGCTGCGCCGGCGGCGCGAGCCGTGGCGGCAAGCGAGCGCGCGTCCTGTGGCAAAGGCGATTGCGGGGATGAGGTGACGACGGCGCCGAAAGCCCGTGAATTCATGAGATGTCTCCTGATGCGTGAAACGCCGGTTTTTGCTTGAGTTCGCGTACTCAATCTAGCCAACCGGGGAGTGCCGCAGGTCTCAAATTTCCGGACAAACCGGACAGTGTCGACGGGTGTACAGGCTGTCTCGATATTCGGGACCCGTTCAGTCCGCAAAAGTAATGAAAACGATGCAGAATCGCAGGTAAGCCGCGTGGATAGCGCGGATCACCCATGCGGCGCGACTTCAGGAACGGCCCCGCACGGACGTGCGCGCCGCGGCGCGAGCGCGCCTTGTATCAGGAGGGGAGAATGACGGCATCGAACCAATCGAACGCGGCCGCGGTCCGGGCGTTTCGCGTGCTCGAAGTCCTGGCCGACGCGGGTGGCCCGCTCTCGATGATGGACCTGGTCAATGCGCTGGGACTGCCCAAGCAGACCGTGCATCGCATCCTGACGCAGCTCAAGGACGCCTGGCTCATCACGCGCAGCGCGAACGATCGTCGCTATGAATGCTCGCCCCGCGTGCGTGCGCTCGCCATCAACGTGCTGATGCAAACGGGGCCGGCCGCCGCACGGCACGGCCTGCTGCAGCAACTCGTCGCGCGGATCGGCGAGACGTGCAACCTCACGATGCTCTCGGGCAACGACGTGATCTATGTCGACCGCGTGGAGACGGAGTGGCCGCTGCGCATGCATCTGCAGCCGGGTTCGCATGTGCCGATGCACTGTTCGGCGAGCGGCAAGGTGTTGATGAGCTTTCTACCCAAAGAGCGGCGCGAACGCCTGATCGACACCCTGCCGCTGCGGCGCTTTTCCGATCACACGCTCACCGATCGCGAGGCGCTGCGCCAGGAGCTCGCTCGCACGCGACGGCGCAAGATGGCCATCAACAATCAGGAACATTTGCAGGGACTGATCGCGATTGCGGTGCCGGTGATGCTCAGTCGCACGCGCGCTTGCGCGGCCATCGCGGTACAGGCGCCGATCGGCCGGCTCACGCTCGACGACCTGCTGGCCTTCGAGCCGGAGCTGCGGCACGCGGCCGAAGAGACCGCGCGCACCTTCAGGGAGTGAGGGCGCGGCGGCCGGACACCGCCGCCCCCTCCCCCTTGCCACCACCACGCTCCCGATCCGCCTGGCGAGCGCGGCCGCGGCCGCCGGGCGATCAGTAAGTGGCGTCGAACGCTTTTTGCACCTTGTCGGCCGAACTCACGCCATTGCCGATGAGCAGTTGCGTCAGCACGCGGGCCTTCTGGGGATTCAGGTCGTAGGAGACGACGAAGCCGGCCTTGTCGTCCGACACTTCGACGTTGCGATTGACGAAGCCCGCGCCCACGCGCGACGACCGCACGACGACGATGCCCTTGCGCGCCGCCGCTTCCAGCGCATCGAGCGCGGCCTTGGAGGCATTGCCGTCGCCCACACCCGCGAGCACGATGCCCTTTACGTTGCGGCGCACCGCGTCGTCGATCTGCGCGGCGTCCATGTCGGCGTGCGCATAGATGATGTCGACGCGCGGCAAGCCGGCGCTGGGCAGCTCCAGCGGCTTTTTGCGTGCGCCGACGGCCGGCGCGAGATAACGCACCGACGCCGGGTCGACGTAGCCGACGGGCCCGGCATTGGGATTCTGGAAGGTTTGCACCGAGGTGGTGTTCGTCTTCGTTACCCAGCGCGGTGCGTGAATCGTGTCGTTCAGCACGACCAGCACGCCGCGATTCTGGGACTGGGCGCTGGCCGCCACTTCTACGGCCTCGTACAGATTGCCGGGACCGTCCGCGCTGACGGCCGTGCTCGGGCGCATCGAGCCGACGAGCACCACCGGCTTGCTCGTCGCGAGCACGTTATCCAGGAAGAAGGCCGTTTCCTCCATGGTGTCCGTGCCATGCGTGATGACGACGCCGTCGGCTTCGTTCCTGTCAAACGCCTGCTTGATGCGTGCGGCGAGCTGATACCAGACCTTGCTGTTCATGTCCTGCGAGCCGATGTTCGAGATCTGCTCGGCCTTGATGGTCCCCAGCTTGTCGAGACCGGGCACGCTTGCCGTCAGCTGTTCGGCGGTCACACCGCCAGCGTTGTAACCGATGGCCGATCGCGCATCTCCCGTGCTGGCGATGGTGCCGCCCGTGGCCAGCACGAGAATTCGGGGCTTGGCGTCCGCCGCCGTTGCCTGGCTGTTCGCGGTCAATGCCAGCGATGCCATCAGAACGGCTTGCATCGCGACGAGGTGGGTTCTTGTGGACAACGCCATCTTCGCTCTCCTTGTCTTATGGTCGAGTCACCCTCGCGCCGGGATATGACGCGAGCGCTCCATAGTGGCGTTTTTTTCGCCGAAACGGAAGGGATAGCGTTGCGACCCCGCTGCGCGGCGCCGCCCCGGCTCAATCGATCTGCTTCTGAATGAACGCGCATAGCGCGCCGACGAGCGACACGCCAATGATGACGGAAAAGCCGTCCAGGGCGCTGAGGAAGCTCGCCTGTTGCATGACCATGGTGTGGATGGCCGACAGCGCCAGCGTGCTTGCCTGTTGTGCGGCATAACCCATGGCTTCATAGCCGTGCACCAGCTTGCCGAAGGTCTCCTGAAAGACCGGATTGAACGGATTCACCGATTCCGCGAGGCGCGTCTCATGTACCGCCACGCGATGCTGTTGCAGGATGATCATCGTCGCCGTCGCGAACGAATACGTCAGTTGCTTGACGATGTTCTTGAAACGATAACCGTGGTGAAATTCCTCCGCCGCGAAGATCCGGAACGTGACGTTGGCGACCGGCAGCGCGATCGTCAGCAGGAGCAGGCCCCGCAGAATGAGCGGAGCGATCAGCCACGGCATGCTCACGTCGGGCGGCATGTACGTCATCCATGCCCCGATCAGCGCGGCCATCAGGAAGCCGGGCACGATCAGCCATTTCTTGTGCGCCAGTCGCCCTGCATATCGGAAATAGAGAAAAGCGCCGGCAATCGAGACGAGCGATGTGAGACCGACGAGCCGCCCCGCATTCTCCACCGGATAGCGCAGCCCGCCTTCGAGCAGCCGGGATACGAGAAAGCTCATCGAGTTGCTCACGTAGTAGAACGCGATGTAGAGCATGATGCCGGCCTGGAAGGTCTTCTCGCGCAGCGCATGCAGACGCAGCAGCGGCCGCGGATGGTGCCATTGCTGCCACACGAACCCGCCCAACGCCACCACGCCCGCTCCGGCCAGAAAGATGAGTTCCGGTGATGAACCGAATAGCTCGAAACGCACCTGTTGCATGGCGATCTGCAAGGCGCCCTGTGCGAAGGCGAACAGGATGTAAGGCCAGAAATGCGCTTCGCCGCGGTGCTCGTGGAGCACCCGCCCGGCCGGCGGCACGACCAGTACCGTGAAAATGCCGAGCGCCACGCCGCCGAAGCCGGTCGCGATGAACAACGCGCGCCAGCCGAAATGGCCAATCAGGTAGCCGCCCGCGAGCGGCGCCAGCGCGCTGCCGGCAAGAATCATCAGCAGGAACACGCGCACGGCCACCGCCCGTCGCTGGGGGGCGATTCTAGTTTGGATCAGGATGCGGCACGCGCTCATCATCGGGCCGATGAAATAGCCCTGGAAGCCGCGCGCGATCGCCAGTTCGATCGACGACTCGCTCAGTGCCGCCGCGAGCGCGCCGGCGGCGAACAGGAACAGGCTGCCGCCCACGTAGCGACGGTAACCGAGACGCTCCACCCACCATTGCTGTTGCAGGATGCCGAGCACAGAGGCCACCGCATACGCGCTCGACGCCCACACGAGTTCATCGGGCGAGCCGTTGATGCCGCCTGCGATGTAGCTGGTGAAGAACGCGAATCCTGCGTTGTCGAAATAGTCGAGGCCGGTGGCGAGCGCGATGGCCCAGGGGAAGAAATCGTCCTTGAAACGCGTCAGCAGCGATCGCGACGGCCCTCGCGCCGGAGCAGCGACGCTCATTTGGCCGCCTGCTGCTCGCCGGCCCGGCGGGCGCGTCGGGCCGCAGCGCGCTCGCGACGCTCGCGCAGCAGTTCGTCCTTCGGCTCGCCGGCAATGCGGCGCCGGATGTACTCGAGATCGTAGGCCAGCTCGTCGCGCACCGCCTGCGCCTCGCGCATTTCGCGCCTGACCGCCTGGATTCTGGCGTCGACCGCGTCGACCTGCTGCGCCAGCGACTTTTCGATTTCCTGCAGCGACGCCAACGACACGGCCGTGCCCGAGGCGCTCACCGATTCGATCGGCTTCTGGAGAATCTCCGCGATCGTCTGGAGCGAGAAGCCGAGCGAGCGCATGCGCAGGATGCGCGCGAACTTCTCGAGGTCCTGTTCGGTATAGAGCCGGTAGTGTCCGTCGCTCCGATCGGGAGAGATCAGCCCCTTCTCCTCGTAGTACTTGAGCGTGCGCGGCGTCACGTTGAGGCGCTCCGCCGCCTCGCGTACCGTAACGTATCCGGATTCGCGGCTGGAAAATGACATGATCTATGCGGGAGAAGACGGCGACAGGCAAATCATAGCACAACCTATACGTACACGTTCATGTTCGCCTGGGCCGCCCTTCTCTTTCCTCGCCGGCATTGTCGCCGGCATTGTCGCCGGCATTGTCGCCGGCGTTGGCGACAGGGCGCGCCTGCACCGGGCTTGCCGGAGCCACCTGGCCACTCGTGATCGCCGCTGTCCGGCGCGACAGCGGCGTCGGTCAGGTGCGGCGGGCAAGCACGTCGTCGCGGGCGCCGGCGTCGACAACACGGCCGGCCTCCATCACGACGATCGTGTCAAAGCGCTCCAGCAGGCTCGGCCGGTGCACGGAAGCCACGATGCACGCCGTCGGAAACGCTTCGTACATCCGGTCGAAGACGCGGCCCTCGGCAAGCGGATCGAGCGCGCTGGTCGGCTCGTCGAGCAGGAGCAGCGAGCTGCCCTTTGCGGCAAGCACGCCTCGGGCCAGCGCCAGGCGCTGCCGCTGGCCTCCGGAGAAATTGCTGCCACGCTCGTTGACGGCGCTCTTCAGGCCGTCGGGCAGTTGTCGAAGCACGTCGTCGAATACCCCGGCATGCACGGCCGCCTGCAACGCCGGCGCGCCGGCAGGCTCGCCGAACGTCAGGTTCTCTTCCACACTGGCTTCGAACACGTCGGCCTCCTGGGGAATGAGGGTCGCCAGCGTGCGCAGCGCGCCCCAGTCGACAGGATCGCCGTCGCGCAAAAGCACTCCGTGCTGAGGCAGATACAGGCCGGCCAGCGCGCGCAGCAGCGTACTTTTGCCGCCGCCGCTCGGGCCGACGAGCGCCACGCGCTCGCCGCGCCGCAGCACCAGATCCACGCCGTGCAGTCCGCCGCGGGCATCGTCTGCATAGCGCCACGACACGCCGCGCAACGCGAGCGTCTGCCAGGCGGCGTCCGGCGCGATAGCCGGCACGGCCGCGCCGGGGTCTCCGGGGGCCGCCCAGATCGGCTCGGCGCTACCGTAGTCGGTGTGCATGCGCGCAAAGCTCTGGAAGTTCGCCGCCATTGCCCCCACCACCGTCGCTGCCTGCTGGGCGTACTGATAAATCATGAACACGGTGCCGAGCAACACCGCCTGGCCCGGCTGGCGCGATTGCAGTACGTAGACGACGACCAGAATCCATGTGAGTCCCATGCCGAGCAGGTCGACGGCGAACCACTTGCCTTCGTTGACGACGACGGCGCGGCGCAGGGGCGCCATCACCGCGCCCATTCGCCGGCCGAGCACCTTGCGCGAGGCGGCCTGGAGCCGCAGCCCGATCACCGTTGCGGCATTGCCGACAAAATCGAGCAAGGCGGCCGCATAGCGGCGTTCCGCGTCGTTCTCGGCGCGGGCCAGCTGCATGAGCGCGCGATCGAAGCGCAGGATGATGAGCGCGATGATCACGTAGCCGGTCACGGCAATCGCGCCGCTCGTGCGCGAGAGCAGCGCGAGCGCGACGATCGGCCCCACGAAGTTGAACGCGCTTTGCAGATAGCCGAACTGGTTCTGCGCGAAGTCCGACAGCGCGCGGCTCGATTGCACCACGCGGTGCTGCAATTCGCCCGAATGGCGCCCGTCGCGCCATGCGAGCGGCGCGGCGGCAATGCGTGCATAGAGCTGGTCGGCGAGCCGTTCGCGCACGCGCACGCCGACGTTGCGCTCCAGAATTCGGCCCGGGCCGTGTAGCAGCCACGACAGCAAATAGACGCCGACGAGATAGACGATCCAGCGCCCGGCCGTCGTCATCTCGCCTTGCTGAAGCGCGTTGATGGCCTGCGCGGCAAGCCACGGCATGGTGAGGCGAAGCAGCTGCGCTGCCGAGAGCAGTGCCGCGGCGCCGAGCAGATGACGCCGCACCCCATGAGCGTGACGCCATAGCGCCCGATAGAGGTCGCGTGCAGCGCTGCCCAGCCCGATGGCCGGTTTGCGCGCGGGGGATTCGGACGCCGTCATGCGTTCGTTGCTCCTGTGTCGTGAGGCGCACCGCCCGCCGCAGCGAACTGCGGCCCATGTGTCGGGATGTGTCGGGATGTGCCGGAATTGCCGTCGAACCGGTCAATATAGGGGAAATTCCGTCACGCGTGGCGCGGCGTTGCCGCGATATTGCGTGCGCGCGGCGCGCAACACCTCGCTCGGGGGCGTCGGCACGGCTGCCGGCGCAATTCATTCCTGCGTCACCGGTTCGGCGCTATGCTTCACGGCAAGGCATCCACTTCCTTCGCGCTTTGACTACGACAAACCACAAAACACGCACCGCACCGGGCGCCCGCGGCGCCTTCGAAGTATTCGCCGCCTTCCTGGGGCTGGGACTGACGAGCTTCGGCGGACCAGTGGCGCACATCGGATATTTTCGTCGGGAATTCGTGGAGCGGCGCCGCTGGCTCGACGACGCCGCCTTCGCCGACCTGGTGGGCCTGTGTCAGTTCCTGCCCGGGCCCGCGAGCAGTCAGGCCGGCTTTTCGATCGGGCTGCTGCGCGCCGGATGGCTCGGCGGCATTGCCGCCTGGTGCGGCTTCACGCTGCCGTCGGTGTGTCTGCTGCTGGCGTTCGCCGCCCTGATGCCGCGTCTTGGCGGAGCGACCGGAGACGGGGTGCTGCACGGCCTCAAGCTCGTGGCCGTTGCCGTGGTCGCGCAGGCCGTCTGGGAGATGGCGAGACGCCTTTGCCCGGACACGCGACGTGCCGCCATTGCGCTCGCGGCCCTGATTGCTCTCGCATGGATGACCACGGTCTACGCCCAACTCGTCGTGATCGTGCTCGGCGCGGCGCTCGGGTACGCCCTGTTACGTTCCGCAGGAACGGCTTGCGCGGCGGCCTCGGCAATGCCGCATCACTTTCACGTCTCGCGCACCGTCGGCGCGCTCGCGCTGCTTCTCTTTTGCGTGTTGCTGGCCGGCTTGCCGTTCGCTGCCTCGGTAACAGGCCTTCAGGCCGTTGCGATGCTCGACGGCTTCTATCGTTCGGGAGCGCTGGTGTTCGGCGGCGGCCACGTCGTGCTGCCGCTCCTGCAGGAGCAGGTGGTGGCCACCGGATGGGTATCGCCGGGCGACTTCCTCGCCGGCTATGGTGCGGCGCAGGCGGTCCCCGGGCCGTTGTTCACCTTTGCGTCGTTCCTCGGCTGGGTTGCCGGCGGCCCTGCCCATGCCGCGCTCGGCGCAGCGCTGGCGACCGTCGGCATCTTTCTGCCCGGGCTACTGCTGGTGGTGGCCGCACTGCCGCATTGGCAGGCGTTGCGTCAGCGCCCGGCTACGGCCGCGATGCTCGCAGGTGTGAATGCGGCGGTGGTCGGCATCCTGGCTTCGGCGCTTTACTCGCCGGTGTGGACGAGCGCAATCCACCGCCCGGCAGACTTCGCGGTGGCCGCCCTCGCCTTCGTGCTGCTCCTGCGCTGGAAGGCCCCGCCGCTGGCCGTGGTCGCGTTATGCGCGATCGCCGGAGCGACGGGGTTGGCCTGACACGTCGGCCCCGGCCGACGCCTATTGGCCGTGCGCCATTGGCTCGACGCGCAGACGCTCGATCGACCTCGTGGCGCGATCGACATCCGCCGGCTGGTGCCACAACGGCTTGCGCCCGAACGACGTGTACATCGCCAACTGGTCGGCGTAATGGGGCGACGGGGTGCCATCCGGCGCAACGAAACCGCTCTGGCCCGGCGCCACCACATCGTAGGCCGCCACTTTGGCCGCGGAGTCCCGAGGGCCGAACACGATCAGGTCGTTTTCCGTGCCGCGGTTCATGTACCCCGGCGTTCGCACCGCCTCTGCGGCGCTTGCCTGCGGCACGCCGAAGAAGTTATTGGCGCGGAACGTGAGCGGCACCGTGGGCGCGCGCCAGCTCGCCATGTCCGGGCCGAGCTTCGCGCTGAGCGCGCCAATGGCGTCGTCGAGCGCGGCGAGGATCACGTCATCCGCGCGCTTGCCTTCGAAGATGTCGAACGTCTGCGGCACGCCCGACCTGTCGCCACGCAGCGCCTCGTAGAGCACCTTGCTGCCGTTGCCGATGTTGAGCGATCCGGTCGGGCCGTCCTGCGGCGCCGCATAACCGCTCGCAAGGAACCACTTGTCATACGGCGCGGGAACCACCGCGCCGAGCGTGCGCCTGAGCATCGCGCTCAGCCATGCGTCCATGATCGCCGGGCCGGCGGTGTCGTAGCGCCCCGTGTGCTGCGGATCGCGGCTCAGGCCGTCCCACGCCGCGAGCTGCATGGCGAGCTGACGGCGTGCATCGCCGGCGGGCAGATTCGCCGTGGCACGTTCGATGAACGGCAGGAAGTGGGTGCGGTTGACGTCGACGGCGCTGGTGTCCTTGAGGATTTGCCACATGTCGTCGACACCGAGCTTGTCGTGGGCTTGGATGCGCCGGTCGATCTCGACCACGCGATCCGCACCGCCCCACACGAAGGCAAAAAGATCACTCGCGGGATAGCCCTTCTGTGGCGAGTTGTTCCAGTTGGCGATCCAGCCCTGCTTCGGGTTGTAGACCTTCGGGTTTGCCGAGAACGGCAGCAGCCCCCGCCAGTCCCACTCGCCGGTGCCGGGCACCGGCAAGCGAGGATCGTGGCCGGGCTTGCGCGCCGGGTAGGCGCCGGTGTGCACATAGCCGATATTGCCCGCGACGTCCGCGTAGTACCAGTTGATGGTCAGGGCATGGCGTGCGGCCTGCGCCGTCCAGGACTTCCAGTCGTGCGCCTGGGCCTGATGCGTCCAGGCGAGCAGCGACTGTACCTCGAGACCGTCCCATGCACGGGCCTTCGCGTAGGCGATGGGTTGCCTGGCGTCGCGCTGCATCACGATACCGTGGACCGTGCGATAGACCTCCTGCACGACCGGCGCGCCGCCCTTCACTCGGATGATCTCGACGCGCTTTTCCATGTCGTGCCACTGGCCGTTGTGGAGGTAGCGGTTCGGGTTGGCCGGATCGAGCTTCTCGGCATAGATGTCGATGTCGTCGCCGAAGCCCGCGGTGGAACCCCACGACACCTTGCCGTTATGGCCGAACAGAATGCACGGGTAGCCGAACGGCGTGTTGCCCACGAGATCGAAGCCCGCGCCATGCAGTCCGATGCCGTATGTGTAGGCAGGCGCGAACCAGCCGAATTGCGGGCCGTTGAGCATGATGGCGCGGGCGTCGCGCGCCTTTCTGCCGACGATCCACATGTTGCTCGTTGTCGGGAAACCTGCGAGCCCGGGCTGCCCCGACTCGGCGAACTGCGCGAGCATCGTGGCCGCGTTGGTTTCGGCGTCCTGATGCAGCAACGCCCCGTCGCTGCCGCGCGCCAGACGCGCGAACGTCGGCGCCGGGCCGTCATAACGGGCGAGCGGCTGCATCGGCACGCCGGCGCTCGGGCCGACCTTGATGGGGTATGCGCCCTCCGAGGCGGGTACGGTCGAAGGCGCATCGGGATTCACGATCCATTTCAGCTCGTCGAACAATGCCATGCCCTTGTGCGGGCCGTATTTGTCCTTGAGCGCGGTCAGCAGCGCGAGGTTGTCGATCTCGCTGGTGGCGTCGGAGAAGCGATTCGCCATCGTGCCGACGAACACCATGGCGACGTCGAACGCATCCCAGTTCGCCGGCTGGAAGCCGAAGTCGTTGAATTGCTTCGGCATGCGCGTGCCCGGCTGAGCGCGGACCTGCGCGATCCACGCGTTCATGCCGGCGGCGTAGCCGTCGAGAATGTCGCGTTCGCGCTGCGGCAACTCGGCCAGTTGCCGACGGATCGAGGCCGGCCAGTAGTTGCCCCGAATCGACTTGTCGAAGTCCACGAACTTCTCGCCCAGCACCTCCGCGACGGTGCCCTGCGTGCTGCGCCGGGCCATCTCCATCTGGAACAGCCTGTCTTGCGCGATCGCATAGCCATAGCCGTAGAACAGCGCGTAGGTGGTCGAGGCATAGACGTGCGGCACGCCGAACTCGTCGCGCTTGATCGTGACGTCGGCGCGGCCAGGCCGCTGCGCCGCGGGTTGCGCCTCCGGCGCCGAGGAAGAAGTGGCTGCGCCGGCAAACGGCGCGGCGAGTGCGGCGCTCAGTGCGATACCGAGCAGCGACGCGGCCACGCCGGCCGACATCCGGCGGCGTGCGACGGACTTCGTCGAGATGTTGGCCGACGCCAGCGCCGCCGCGCCGGGCGAGCGAGAATTCACAGTCATCAATGCAATGTCTCCGTTGTTTTTCTGGAAAGGCGCATTGAAGCGTAACACGATATAACCGACCGGTCGGTCAATTAATTCGACAACCGTTGATATGTTAAATATTTGCGCAAGCCGCCGCCCCTCTAGGCCGGCGTAAAGACGGGAAGACGCAAGGAACACCGACACGCCTTGCGCGCGCGGTGTTCAGGCGTCGTGATTGTCGCATCCGGAGACGGGCGGCGAACCGGCTTCCGTGCGCGAGCGGGCCTGGGTGATGTTGCTGTACGGCGGGACGTCCTGAGTCAGCCAGACGTTGCCGCCGATGACCGAGCCTTGTCCGATCGTGACGCGGCCGAGGATCGTGGCGCCCGCGTAGATGACGACGTTGTCCTCGACGATCGGATGGCGCGGCAGCCCCTTATGGAGGTTTCCGTCGTCGTCGGCGGGAAAGCGTTTGGCGCCCAGCGTGACGGCCTGATAGACGCGCACGCGCTGCCCCAGAATCGCGGTCTCGCCAATGACCACGCCGGTGCCGTGATCGATGAAGAAGCCGGCGCCGATTCGCGCACCGGGGTGAATGTCGATGCCGGTGTCCGAGTGCGCCTGTTCCGCAATGATGCGGGCGAGCAGCGGCAGTTCCAGCCGGTAGAGTTCGTGGGCGATGCGATGGTGGATCATCGCGTGGATGCCCGGATAGCAGATGAGGACTTCATCGACGCTGCCAGCCGCGGGGTCGCCCTGGTAGGCGGCAAGAACATCGGCGTCGAGAAGTTCGCGAATCTCCGGCAGCTTGCCGGCGAACTGCTGAATCGCGGCGTGGGCGCGTTCGTCGATGAGTGCGGCGTCGATATCGGCGTCGTGGCGCGCCTTGTAGCGCCATTCGAGGCGGGCCTGTTCGGCGAGCGCGTTGAGCGCGCTGGTCAGGGTGTGCCCGACGTAATAGTTCTCGCCTTGCTGGTGCAGGTCGAGCGGCCCCAGGCGCATGGGAAAGAGCACACCCTTGAGCTGCACGATGATGCTGGCAAGGCGTTCACGCGAGGGCAGGTCGCGCCCGCCGGACTCGAACAGGCGGCGTTGGCCGTCGCGCCAGCGCAGGCGGGCCGAATGGAGGGAGGAGACGATATCGTCGATGTCGAACGCGGCCAAGAGGGGCTCCAAAGATACGGGCAAAGCAGCGCACACCGTCTGCTTCGCATGGAAAGAACGGCAAGAATCCATGCCGATGCGGCCAAGCATAGCGGTTTTCAAAATCACCTGCCTCGACGTGGTTTCTCGGGGAGACGACGCGCCGAAAAAAGGATTCGGTGCGCGCGAGGGTATCAAAGCGATCGGACAGCCGCCTGCAGTTCTCGGCTGAGGCCGAGGGCCACCCTCGCATTGGCAATGTTGGTGAACCCCATCAGCAGGCCGCCCGGCGCGCCACGACGGGTCTGCCAGCGGCTCAGGGCATGGACGGCCAGGCCATGCCGGTGCGCCGCATCGGCCAGCGAGGCGTCGCATCGGCGGGCGAGATTGTCGCGAAGGTAAGCCAGCGCCTGAATGCCGCCCGCCTGCGGATGCACGTAGAGCTCGCTCCCAAAGACCTCGCCGAGCGCGTCGACGAGCCAACCGCGGCGTTGCGCGTAAAGCGCGCGCATCTTGCGAAGATGCCGGGCGAAGTGGCCTTGTGTCATGAAGTCGGCCACGGTGGCCTGTATCTGAATCGCCCCCGCGCCGCCCATCGTCCTCGCGGCATTGGCGAAACGATCGATATGTGCGGGCGGCACGACGAGGTACGCCAGTCGCAAGCCCGGAAACAATACCTTGCTGAACGTTCCGGTATAAAGCACGCGGCCGTCGTGATCGAGACTCTTGAGTGCGGGCAAGGGACGCCCGTGATAGCGAAACTCGCTGTCGTAATCGTCTTCGACGATCCAGGCGTCATTGCGACCGGCCCAGTCGAGCAACTCGAGGCGCCGTGCAAGCGACAGCGTCGCGCCGGTCGGGCTCTGGTGCGCGGGCGTGACGACGGCGAAGCGGGCCTGCGCCGCGCGACGCAGGCCATAGGCGACGTCCATTCCCGCCTCATCCACCGGAACGGCAACGAGCGACATCCCGGCGCTCACGAGAAATTGCCGCGCGAACAGGTATCCCGGGTCCTCGAACCAGCCCTTGTCGCCCGGATGGAGCACGCTGCGGCGGATCAGCTCCAGCGCGCCGAGATAGCCCGCCGTCACGAAAACCTGCGACGGCGTGCACGCGATGCCGCGCGAAATCCCCAGATAGGCGGCGATGGCATGGCGCAGCGGCGCATAGCCGGCCGTGTCCGGATACGTCATGGCGGCGAGATCCATCGCACGAAGGTTCCGGCCGGCCAGGCGCACCCAGGTCTTGCGCGGAAAGGCGTCGAGCGCCGGGAGTCCCAACTGAAGCGGCCTCGGCATGCCTACCGCGATGCGGGCTTCGGGCGACTCAGGGGCAGCGGCCGGCGCCGGCGGCAATGACGCGAGCTCGTTGACTTTGCCCAGTGCCGGAGAAACGAACGTGCCCGCCGGGCCTCGCGAAGAGAAGTAGCCCTCGCTCGCGAGCATCTGATAGGCCAGTTCCACGGTGCCGCGGGCCACGTTGAGTTCGCTCGCGAGAGCGCGCACCGACGGCACCCGGTCGCCCGGGCGCAGTTTTCCCGAGGCGATCGCATCGCGGTACCGCCGGTACAACTGCCAGTAAAGCGGTTTGCCGGCGTGCTCGCCAGATCTCAGCTCGGAAACTGCCATGCGCCATGTCCCATTGATTTTGTCGATTCTTGCATCTGATCACTGGGACATCATTCTCCTAGAGTGCGGGGGTGAGGACAAGTCGCCATATGTCGGCCTATACACGCGTATATCCGCTGCCCCATCACGCTTTCGGAGAATTTCGGAGAATTGTATGAGCCCCCTTCGCCTGCCCTATTCCAAGCTGTCGCCCGATGCCTACCAGGGACTTGCGGCAACAAAAAAGGCGCTGCAATCGAGCAGCCTCGGCAAACCGCTGGTCGAGCTGGTCTATCTGCGCGTCTCGCAAATCAATGGCTGCGCGTTCTGCCTGGAGATGCACGCGAAGGCGCTGCGCGCGGACGGCATGCCCGACGCCAAGATCGATAGTCTGGCCGGCTGGCGCGTGAGTTCGCATTACACCGAACGCGAACGCGCGGCCCTGGCGTGGACCGAAGCGCTTGTCAGCGTGGCCGAGACGCACGCGCCCGACGAAGTCTACGAGCCGCTGCGCGCCCATTTCACCGACGCCGAGGTCTCCGACCTGAGCTTCGCGATCGCGCTGATGAGCGCATTCAATCGCCTGGCGATCGGGATGCGCCAGTGACTTCGCGAGCGCGGCGTCGGCCGCTCACGCCTCTACCGGCCGCAACGTGATCCCCGTCCAGTGCCCATCCGCCTGAAGCTCGCGAATCAGATCGGCGATGCACCGCCTCACGGCCACGGTCGCCGACCCTACCGGCAAGGCGTTCGACCAGCATAGGCTCGCCGCCCGGCGCAGTTCCGGTGAGACCAGGCGTCGCGATGGCGGACGCAGCGCCGGATCGCGCGACGCCAGCGCCGATGCCGGCAGAATCGAACACGCATCTCCCGAGCGGGCAATGTCGATGAGCGTCGGCAGCGAGTCGATATCCGCCACGATGTTGAGCTCCACGTTCGCCTGCGCAAAGCTTCGCTCGATGAGCAGCCGCAGACCGTTCGACCCGCTCGGCGCCACGATGGGCACGTTCGCCAGCCGCGCCAACGTGCACGTGGTCTGCGCGGCATCCTCGTAAATCTCCGGACAAGCCCGGTGACCGCCGAGGACGTACAGTTCCTCGTCGAACAGCGGCATGACGGATATGCCGCGTGTCTCGGAATCCCGGAACAGCATCGCCAGATCCAGACGCCCGTTCGCCAGCAGTTCTCCGATATACCCGCTCATGCTCTCGAAGATCTGCAACCGGATGCCCGGATACTGCGCCCTTACCCGCGAGAACAACGGCACGGCAAGAATCGCGGCAATGGTCGTCGGAAAGCCTACGGCGACCGGCCCGGCTTCGCTGCCGCCGCCTTCGCGCACCTCCTGTCGAATCTGCTCCATCTGACGCAATACCACCCGCGCATGCCGATACAAGGCCTTGCCGGCTTCGGTCGGCGTTACCCCCTGCGCGCTGCGGACCAGCAGCTGCGCCTGCAGTTCGTCTTCCAGCCCGCGCAATTGCGCACTCAGCGACGGCTGCGCGATATGCAGGCGCTCCGCGGCCTTCGATACGCTTGCGCTGTCCACGATCGCCACAAAATTCCTGAGCTGTCTGACGTCCATGATCGTATCGAAGGCCGGCTGGCGCTAGCCGGCGAAGTGGAAAAGCCATAGCGTACCGCTATGCGGCGACACCGAAAAGCACACGATGCCCGCCATTGGGCGTCAATTCGCCGCCATTCCCGCCGCCCGGGAACCGGGTTCTTCAACGGGCCATAGTTTTACCCTATACCCGCATCCAAAATCGGTATTTCCTGCGGCGGGCCGCGCGCGCCTATAGTCCGGTCAATAAACCCATTCCAAACCGCCAGACGGAGACAAGAGGATGCAAGAAGGACTTTCCGCCACCCCCGTGCGCAGCCGCCACAGCGACTCGCCGAACGCCGCGACGACCCGGCACTCCATGCGCGACGCCTGGTGGCGCCTGATGGACGTGCGCGTCGGCATCGTGCCGCTGCCCGTGCATCTGGTGCTGATCGCGGCCATCGTGACCACGATCCTTACCACCGGCAAGCTTTCGGCCGAACTCTCGCCGATCATCGCACTGCTGGCCGTATGCAGCTTCACGTGCATGGAAATCGGCCAGCGAATCCCGGTTTTCCGCAGCATCGGCGGCCCGGTGATCCTCGTGACGTTCCTGCCGTCATGGCTGGTGTTCACGCATGCGTTGCCGCCGTCGGTCGTCACGCCCATCGTCAACTTCTGGAAGCAAAGCAACTTCCTGTACCTGTTCATCCCCGGCATCATCGTCGGCAGCATTCTGAGCATGGACCGGAAAGTGCTGATCGGCGGCTTCCTGCGCATCTTCGTACCGCTGGCCATCGGCTCGATCCTCGCGGGCATCGTCGGCACGGCCGTGGGCACCCTGCTTGGCATGGGCCTCTTCCATACCGTGTTCTTCGTCGTCGTACCGGTGATGTCGGGCGGGCTCGGCGAAGGCGTCATCCCGCTCACGATCGGTTACTCGGAAGTCATGCACCAGAGCGCCGGCGATCTGCTCGCCCAGGCGCTGCCCGCGGTGATGCTCGGCAACGTGTGCGCCATCGTCTTTTCGGGCGTGCTCAACGCCATCGGCAAGCGCTATCCCTCGCTCACGGGCAACGGGCAGCTCATGCGTTCGGGCAACGACGACATCGGCTCGCATGACGGGCACGGCAAGCCCGCCGCGCCGGTCGACGCCACCGACATCGCGGCCGCCGGCATGATCGCCGTGTGCCTGTATTTCGTCGGCATGCTCGCGCAGAACACGCTTGGCCTGCCCGGCCCGGTCATGATGCTGGTGCTCGCCGTCGCGGCCAAGATCGGCTTCATCTTCTCGCCGCGGCTCGAAGCCGGCGCCGGCGTGGTCTACAAGTTCTTTGCCACCGCCGTCACGTACCCGCTGCTGTTCGCCATCGGCGTCGTAATCACGCCCTGGCAGAAGGTCGTCGCGTCGTTCAACGTGCCAACGCTGGTGACCATCGTCGCCACCGTCATCACGCTCATGGCCTCGGCATTCTTCGTCGCGCGCCGCATGAACATGCACCCGATCGATGCCGCCATCGTCGTGGGCACGCACAGCGGCATGGGCGGCACCGGCGACGTGGCCATTCTCACGGCGGCCAACCGCATGCGGCTCATGCCCTTCGCCCAGATCGCCACTCGCATCGGCGGCGCCATCACCATCACGCTGAGCCTGATCGTGCTCGCGAAGATCGTCTGATTCGGCCCGCCCCCAGCCCCCACCCTCTTTTTGGAGACATTGTCATGAGGCCCCTGGACGGCATCAAGGTCGTCGCGCTCGAACACGCCATTGCGGCGCCGTTCTGCACCCGTCAACTGGCCGATCTCGGCGCACGCGTCATCAAGATCGAGCGCCCGGGCGCGGGCGACTTTGCGCGCGCTTACGACGGCCGCGTGAACGGCATGTCGTCGCACTTCGTGTGGACCAATCGTTCGAAGGAGAGCCTCACGCTCGATCTCAAGCAGGCGGCTGCCCAGGCCGTCCTGCACGATCTGCTGGCGGACGCCGACGTCCTCGTGCAGAATCTCGCGCCCGGCGCAGCCGACCGGCTCGGGCTGAGCTACGACGCGTTGTCCGCGCGCTATCCTCGCATCATCGTCTGCGGCATTTCGGGCTACGGCCCGGACGGCCCGTACCGCGACAAGAAGGCCTACGATCTACTCATTCAGAGCGAGTCGGGCTTCCTGTCCGTGACGGGCTCGCCCGAAGCGTCGGCCAAGGCCGGTTGCTCCATTGCCGACATTGCCGCCGGCATGTACGCCTACACCAATATCCTGTCGGCGCTGATTCAACGCGGCAAGACGGGTCGCGGCAGCCGCATCGACATCTCCATGCTCGAATGCATGGTCGAGTGGATGGGCTTTCCACTCTATTACTCGATCGACGATCAGGCGCCGCCGCCGCGCGCCGGTGCGGCCCACGCGACGATCTTCCCGTATGGCCCCTTCGAGACGGGCGACGGCAAGACGGTCATGCTCGGCCTGCAGAACGAGCGCGAATGGAAGATCTTCTGCGACAAGGTGCTGGAGCAGCCCTCGCTCGCCGAGGATGCGCGCTTCGCGTCCAATCCGCTGCGACTCGAACATCGCGACGCGCTGCGCGCCATCATCCATGAGGTGTTCATGCAGCTCGACGCGCGGCAACTGGTGAGCCGGCTGGACGCCGTGGGCATCGCCAACGCCAACCTCAACACAATGCACGACGTGTGGCAGCATGCGCAGCTCGCCGCGCGGCAGCGCTGGGCCGAAGTGGCCACGCCAAACGGCACGGTTCGCGCGCCGATTCCGCCGGGCATGGCCACGGCCGGGGCGGATTTCACCCCGCGCATGGATCCGATCCCGGCGCTCGGGCAACACACGGATGCGATTCTCGCCGAGCTCGGACGCTCGCCCGAACAGATCGACGCGCTGCACGCAGCGAAGGCGGTGTGAGCCATGCAAGCACCTCGCCCGCTTCGCAGTTGGCTGTTCGTCCCCGGCAATCGTCCGGCGCGTTTTGACAAGGCGTGCGCCGCCGGTGCCGACGCCGTTATTCTCGACCTCGAGGACGCCGTACCGCCCGCCGAAAAGCTCGCCGCGCGCGAGCATGCCGCGAACTGGCTGCGCGAGCGCGCGCCGGCAGCGCTCGTACCGGTCTATGTGCGCATCAATGCGGCGACGACCGAATGGTTCGACGAGGACGTCGCAACGCTTGCTGCGCTGCCATCGGTGCGCGGCTTCGTGGTGCCGAAAACAGAAGACGCCGCAACGCTGCGCCGCGCCGCGGCCGGTGCGCCGGACTCGCTGCGCCTCGCACCGCTCATCGAGACGGCCAGGGCATTTGCCGCGATCGACGACATTGCCTCGGCACCTCGGGTCGAGCGCCTGATGTTCGGCACCATCGACTTCCAGCTCGACATCGGCATCGAAGGCGATGGCGACGAACTGCTCTACTTCCGGTCGGCGCTCACGCTCGCGTCACGCGTGGCAGGCATCGCGGCGCCCGTCGACGGCGTGACGACGACGCTCGACGACGCGGCTCGCATCGAGACCGACACCCGCCGCGCGCGTGCGCTCGGCTTTGGCGGCAAGCTGTGCATACATCCGCGTCAGATCGCGCCGGTGCGTGCCGCGTTCGCGTGGCGCGACGAGGACCTCGCGTGGGCCCGGCGCGTACTGGCTGCGGCGCAAGCCAGCGGCGGCGCGGCCGTGGCGTTGGACGGCAAGATGATCGACGCACCGGTCATCGCCAAGGCGCGGGAAATTCTATCGAGCCTTTGAGGCAAGGCGCGACGGGTCCGCCTCAGGCGCGGTCGGCGCCCGGAGCCGTCACGCGTTACTCGAACGCGGCGTCGATCGGCACGCGATAGCCGACGGCAAGGCGATTGGTCTCGTTGGCCATTCCGACGACAGCCAGCAGTTCGCCGAACATCTCGTCGGTCATGCCGGCTCGGCGTGCGGCCGCCGTGTGGCTCGCCACGCAGTAACCGCAGTTGTTCGTCACGCTCACGGCGACGTAGATCAGCTCCTTGACCAACGGGTCGAGCGCGCCGGGGGCCATTACGTCCTTGATGCTGTCCCACGTGCGCGCGAGGGTTGGCGGATGCTGCGCAATGAACTTCCAGAAGTTGTTGACGTCGGGCACGCCACGCGTGGCCTTGATATCGTCGAAGATGGCCTGGACTTCGGGCGTGGCGCTGGCGTATTCGATCGGTTTTTGCTGGCTCATGAATGGACTGCGCCGCACGGGCGCGCGTGGGAAGGGAAGCGTCAGGTTACCCGCTTTGCCGCAACGCCGCTGCTCGCTTGCGTGGGCGCGCTTGCAGCCCGTGCCCGCTGCGACGCCTGACTTCCATTTCCCGTCGCTCACGTCACCGCGCGCAGCCGCGCGTGCGGCGTCGTCGCGACGCTGCCGGCGGCCATGCCGTCGTCAGCTTGCTGCGCCAGCCGGAACACCGCGACCGCGTCCTCGAGCGCTTCGGCTTGCTCCGCGAGCGACTGGGCCGCGGCCGAGGCCTGTTCCACGAGCGCCGCGTTTTGCTGTGTGACCTCATCCATCTGCGTGACGGCTCGCGCCACCTGATCGATGCCGGTCGTCTGCTCTTGCGAGGCGGCCGAAATTTCGGCCATGATGTCCGTCACCCGACGCACGCTGGTGGCAATGCTCTGCATCGCAACGCCCGCTTCGCCCGCGATACGGCTACCGGCGGCCGAGCGCTCGGCGGACGTCTCGATCAACGTCTTGATGTCGCGCGCGGCACTGGCCGAGCGCTGTGCCAGCGTGCGGACCTCGCCGGCCACCACGGCGAAACCGCGCCCCTGCTCGCCGGCCCGGGCCGCTTCCACCGCGGCGTTCAGCGCCAGGATGTTGGTCTGGAACGCGATGCCGTCGATGAGCGCAATGATGTCGCGAATCTTGGCGGAACCCGCGTCGATGGCGCGCATGGTCCGCGTGACCTCCGTCATGGCAGCGTCGCCCGCGCCGGTCTGCTCGCTGGCCTGACGCGCCAGTTCATTCGCTTGCAGCGCGTGCTCCATGTTCTGTCGCACGGTGCTCGTGAGCTCCTCCATGCTCGCCGCCGTTTCCTCCAGCGAGGCCGCCTGCTGTTCGGTGCGCGATGACAGATCCAGATTGCCCGCAGCGATTTCCCGTGCGCTCGCGGCAATCGCTTCGCCGCTCTTGCGCACCTTCGCGACCGTGGCACTCAACTGCGCCTTCATGTCGGCAAGCGACTGCAGCAGGCGGCCCATTTCGTTGTTCGACGTCACGCGCACCGCGCGTTGAAGGTTGCCCTCGGCGATTTCCTGAAAATGGCCCAGCACGTCGTCGAGCGGTTGGGTGATCGCGCGATTGAGCGAGCGCGCCGTAAGGAAAGCGGCGAGGATTGCGAACGCGATCGCCCCCAGCGTCAGGACAAACAGGCGATCGTAAGCGGCGACGGCCGAATCGAAACTCGCCTTCGCGCGGCTGTCGTAGAGCGCCTTGAGGGCGTCGTTGGCTTTCACATACGCGGTGTAACGCTTGCCGAGAACCGCGGCCTGCTCGTAGTACACGTCCGCTTGTCCGGCCGCAATACTGTTCTGGACGAGCGAGAACGCCTCCTTGAGGGCCTGACGCGCACTCGTGACCTGCGTCGCGAGAAGCTGCTCTTGCGCGTCGGCCGGCAGCGCGAGATAGTGCTGCCAGGCCTTCTCCGATTCGTTCCAGTATTCGGTGCCCTTCCTGACATCGTCGGCCTTGACTTCGGCGCTTGGCGCCTGGGGCGCGCGCAGGACCACGGCCCGCGCACGGCCGATGTGAATTTCCGCCTCTCCCAGCAGGCGTGTGCTCGCCAGTTCCTTGTCGTAGACCTCGCGCAAGCTGCCCACAGTGCCCCGCAACCCGAGCAGTGCCAGCGCGCCGACCACGACCACCAACGCCGCCAGGCCGGCCACCGCCACTCGCAACTGCCAACGAATCGTCCAATTTTTCAACATTGCGCTGCCGCCTTTCCTTTCGCACCATGGCCGCCGACGCCGGCGGCCATCCGGCCTCGCGCGCGGAACGTGCCCGTCCATGCATGACGCCATTACTCGCGAGCAACGGCCACGCCGCGAAAAACTTGAGCCGCCGCTCCCGAATCTCCTTTTTTCTTCACGATTGGAGGGATTGAAGAGATTGAAGGCACTCGATGACGATGCGCCGCATTACATCGCTTTGTAGGATGTCGCGGCGCAGGAGCGCACCGCTTCCGCCGGGCGTACCCGGGCGCCGCGCACGGAACTTGCTTCTGCTTCGGGTTACCGACACCAGGACAAGGAGCGTTCGCAACATGACGTCGACCGCCAAGCGTGCCACGCCGCCTTCGTCGCGCCGCCGTCTCGGCGCGTGGATCACGGAAAATGAAGACGCGATTGCCGAATTCCGTGCCTCGCTCGTGCGCAAGGCACGGCAGCGCAGCGCCACCCAGCCGTTGAGCCCCGCCGTCTCCCGATTGCGGGCCTGCGTCATCGACGATCCCGTGCGCCGCATGGACCTGAGCCTCGCGATCTCGCAAGCGCGGGCCGACGGGCACCACCTCGGGTTCGACGACATCGACACGTTGATGACGACCATCGACTACGTGACGACGATCGCCCCGGCCTTCGACAAGGCGAGCCTGATCGTCTGCCCGTTCAACGCCCTGCTCGACTGGCTCATGTGCGTGCCGTCCGGTTATGCGCTCTTCCGGGACCCCGAGCTCAACCGCTGCCTGCGCGACGTGCTCACGCAATGGTGTCACTTCCTGAGCGGCCCCGATTCGCGCACGTTTCTCAACAGGCGCGCACCGGACGGGTGGCTCAGCGACGAGGCCGACGCCAAGCTGCACCTCGATCAGTTCGAGGTGCAGCGCGACTTGCCTTACGGCGGTTTCGACTCCTGGAACGCCTTCTTCACCCGCCATTTCCGGCCGGGCATGCGGCCCGTCGCGGCGCCCGACGATCCGCGCGTCATCGTCAACGCCTGCGAAAGCACGCCGTACAACGTGCAGCACCATGCGCACATGCGCGACACGTTCTGGATCAAATCGCAGCCCTACTCGCTGCTCGACATGTTCGGCGCGTCGCACAAGGCGCTCGCGGCGCCGTTTGCCGGCGGCACGGTATATCAGGCCTATCTGAGCGCCTACGACTACCACCGCTGGCATGCGCCGATCGACGGCACGGTGATCGCCGCTTACCGGTTGCCCGGTACTTACTATTCGGAAGCACCGTCCGAGGGCGAAGACCAGGCCGGGCTCAACGACTCTCAGGGGTATCTGGCGGCGACGGCGACCCGGGCGATCATCGTGATCAAGGCAGACGAGCCCGCGCTTGGCACTGTCGGCTGTCTGTTCGTCGGCATGGGCGACGTGTCGTCATGCATGCTGGGCACGGACCGGGGGCGGCACGTCAGCAAGGGCGACGAGGTGGGGCATTTTCAGTACGGGGGATCGACCTATTGCCTGGTCTTCGAAGAGGGCGTGATCGAATCGCTCGTCCCGGACGAACACTCGCTGCCCGGCGACAAGCCGTTGCAGGTGAATGCCGCCGTTGCCCGGGCGCGATAGTCGGCCGGCGCGTTGAAGATAGTCGGCGCCGCACGCCCGGCAGGCGCCGGGCATGGGCGTCGAGGCAAGTGGTGAGCGACAGGCCGTCCGGGTGCGGCCCACGCTGACGCCAGGCGCTTACAGCGCCCGCTTGACGGTGCGCGCCGCGCCCGAAATGTCCTGCCCAACCCCGTCGACCGTATTGCAGGCTGCAAGGGAAAAGAGCGAACCGACCAACACCAACAACGCAACGAAACGCGCCAACATATCGACCTCTTCGGTACAAAAATCACTTGATCAAACGTTTCCGGTGACGGAACCCCCCTCCCGGAAATCGACTTTTGCCGGCGGTGCGGCATTTCCCCGTGCCGCGCCGCCGAGGCAGCCCGACATTGTGCGACAAATCGCGCCCGACTGGCGACGAATTTGGCCGCCGGCGACCCGCTGTCGCGCCGGCCCGACATCGCCGCTAACTTCGCCGCTGATTTGCCGCTGATTTGCCGCTGAGTTCGCCGGCAAAGTTCGCTGGATGTGCCCGGCAAGCGCCGGGCTCAGCGCATCGGGACGCGTGCGATCGAACTTTACCGCAATTCCCACGGCCGGCAGCCATGGCAGCGGGGGGAGCCATGGCTACGATGGCACTGGTGGGCGCCCCGTCAGGATGCGCCAATCCGCCGACACGGCTGTCTGCGTCATGACCCTCACGGCCCGGCCAGGGAGCGCCAGCGCCCGAGCCCCACCAGATTGCTGCTCGCGAACGCGATCCGAATACGATCCGAATGCGATCCGGAACGCCCGGCTCGCACCGGATGATGCCCTGCGCGTGCGCGCTCTCGGGCCGGCAGACGAGCGCCGGACGGATTCAGTCGTTGCGTTGCGGACGCTGCACGTCGCGGAAGATGTATTTCAGTGCGTCAGGCAGCGTGCTCGACCACACCGGCCATTCATGCTTGCCGTCGACGATGCGCAATTCGGCGGGCTGCTTGTTGGCGCGCAACAGCTCGTACAACCGCGTGGCCTCGGCTTCGATGTTGAAGTCGTCGTCGTCGCCGGAGTTGATGTACATCGGTACCTTGATGCCTTTTTTCAGAAACGCGTCGAAGAATGCCGGATAGTTGTTCTCCTGCCAGACGCGCGCGCTGTAGGCGCCGTCGGTGTTCGGCTCGGCGAAGACCTTCACGAAGCGGGCCGACGAGTCCTTCGGCGGTTCCGGGTTGTAGATGGCGGGACTGAGCAGCGCCGCGGCCTTGAACTTCTCCGGATACTTCATCACATAGCGCAGCGCGCCGTAGCCGCCCATGGACAAGCCGCCGATCACGCGAGCGTCGCGCGTCTTGATTGCCCGGTACGTCTTTTCGACATGCGGGATGAGTTCGCCAAAGAACGCGCTCTCCATGCGCTCCTTCAGGTCGACGTACCAGTTGGTGTTGGCGTCCGGCATGATGACGATGGCCGGCGGGATGTCGCCGTGCGCAATGAGCTCGTCCATCGTCGATTGCATGCGGCCCTTGACGACCCAGTCGTTGCGTACCCCGTCGTTACCGTGGAGCAGATACAGCACCGGATACGTGGTCTTGCCTGCGGCATCGTAGCCCGTCGGCAGATACACGTTGTAGGTGAGCGGGCGCGACAGATCCTTGCTGTACACCTCGCTCGACCGCACTTCGCTGGCGTGCGCCCACTGGCTGCCCACGCCCATCGCACCCATTGCGCCCATCGCCACCATCGCACCTGCGACGAGATGGCGTTGCCATTTCCCCCGAGCGCGTCCCACACGTTGATGAAGCCTCTCGAACACATACCCTCCTGATGAATATCGTTGTCCTGTTGCGCCCGCACGCCGCGCCCCGCGCAATCGAGCAACAGGACGCCATGACGGGCGCCCGGAAGATTAACATCTGAAGTGAGCGGCGCACAGTGAGTTTTCGCTCGACGCATCGGGGCGCCGTACCCTGGCGCGAGCACTGATCGTCGACGCACCTGCGGCCGCGACCGATGCCACCGCCGATTCGGTCTGCCCGCCGCGCCCTGCAGTTCCTCGATTTGCGAATATCGAAAGCACAAACGCTTCGTTGCCCATCGCACGAGGCGATACGGATAATTCGGGCGAAGGGCCCGACATTGCGTGACATTGCGCGCCCCTCGTTCATCGACATCCACCGATTGCTTTCTCGATACGGTCAAGACTCATGATGCATTCAGGCCATCCGAGCCGTCGCCAATTTCTGACCCTGCTCGGCGCGTGCGCGGCCGCCGGCACCGGCGCATTCTCTCTGCCCGTGCGAGCGGCGTTCGACCCAGGCAAGTTCCGCATCGGCTATCAAAAGGCGGCCAGCACGCTGGTGCTCGCCAAGGCGAACGGCAGCCTCGAGGCCCGGCTTCGCCCGCTGGGCGTCGAAGTCACCTGGGCCGAGTTCGCCGCCGGACCGCAACTGCTGGAGGGGCTGAATGTCGGCGCGATCGATTTCGGCTACGTTGGCGAAGCCCCGCCCGTATTTGCGCAGGCGGCGGGCGCGGATTTCGTCTATAGCGCCTACGAAGTGCCGACGCCGCTGGCCGAAGGCGTCGTCGTCGCCAACACGTCGCCGGTGAGGACGGTGGCCGATCTCAAACGCCGCAAGATCGCGTTCAACAAAGGCTCGGACGTCCACTGGTTCCTCGTCGCCCTGCTGCGCAAGCATGGACTGGATTTCGGCGACATCGAGCCGGTATACCTCGCCCCTGCCGATGCGCGCGCCGCGCTCGAACGCGGCTCGGTCGACGCCTGGGCCATCTGGGATCCGTTTCTCAGCGCGGTGCTCGACCAGAGCCCCGTGCGCCTGCTCGCGAACGCCGAGGGCGCCGCGGACCATCATCAGTTCTTCCTGAGCCAGCGCACCTATGCGCAAAAGCGCGCCGACGTCATCAAGACCACGTTGGAAGTGCTGAGCCAGACCGGACAGCAAATTCGCGACGACTACGCTGGCGCCGCCGCCAGGCTCGCGCCGATTCAGGGGCTCGACGCGAAGATCATCGAGAAGGGCTTGCGCCACTACGCCCACGTCTACAAGCCGGTGTCGGACCCGGTACTGCAGGCGCAGCAGCGCATTGCCGACACCTTCTCGCAGCTCAGGCTCATTCCGCGCCCGATTCGCGTTGCCGACGCGACACTGCAAGCCGGCCGGTAGCTCACGCGCCCAGCGCCTCCTCCAGAAACGCCATCAGCGCCTGCAGGCGCGCCGTGCGCCCGCGTCGCGTGGGCACGAGCAACGTCACGGGCGCGCTGTCGAACTCCCAGTCGCCGAGCACGCGCGCGAGGCGCCCTGCCGCGACGGCTTCGCGCGTATCCCATTGCGAGCGAAGCACGATGCCCAGCCCCTGCTCCGCCCAGGCGCGCGCAACGCTGCCATCGTTGCTGGTGTAGGCCGGCACAATGCGAACGCTCTCGCGCGAGGACGTGCGGCGCGGCGTTCGCGCGGCTGCTGACGTTCGCCGCCGGAACCGCCACAGCGAGGCGTCCTCGTCGTTCTCCCGGATGCAGATGCAGCGATGCTGCAGCAAATCGCGCGGCTCGGCCGGCGCGCCATGGCGCTGAAGATACGCCGGGCTCGCGCACAACCACCGTTCATTCGGCGCGAGCGGGCGTGCAATCCATGACGAATCCCTGACGTTGCCCACATGAACGACCGCATCCGCGTCGTGCTTGTCGGGCCACGGCGTCTCGCGCAGATCCAGTTGCAGATGAAGATCCGGGTGCATCTGCGCGAAACGCGCCAGCGCCGGCGCGACGTAGTGACGCCCGTAGCCGAAGGGAGCCGCAACGCGCAGCGTCCCCGTCAGGCGCTTGCCGTCGCGGCGAAACGAGTCGGGCAACGCATCGAGCTGCGCGAGCAGCGCCGAGCCTTCGCGCGCGAGACGCTCGCCTTCGGCCGTCAGGCTCAGCTGGCGCGACGTGCGCGTCGCCAATGCCACGCCCAACGCCGCCTCGAGCTTGCGCAGGCGCGCCGACAAGGCCGGAGGCGTCACGTTGAGCATGCGCGCCGCCGCACTGAGCGACGCGCTCTGCGCCAGCGCTTCGATCAGGCGCAAGTCCTCGATCTGGATCATTCACTTGAAGTTAATGATGGATGTTGTGAGATTTAACCACGGCAAGCGGTTTGCGATCTACATTGGTCGCTATCCGGCGGCGCCCGTGCCGTTCGCGAACTTCAGTGAATTTTTTCTCCGAGGCCCTTATGTCCGACGCTGCGACACCTCACACAGACGGCTGGCCACGCGCCGTGCTGTTCGATCTGCTCACGGCACTGCTCGACTCGTGGACGCTCTGGAATCGCGCCGCGGGCAGCGAGACCGCCGGGCGCGCGTGGCGCGCCGAGTATCTGCGCAGAACCTACGGCTGCGGCGCTTACGTGAGCTACGAGCAGCTCGTGCGCGAAGCGGCCGGCCACGTCGGCCTGCCGCCGGCAGCGCTGCTCGCGCTCGAGGCGGGGTGGCGCTCGCTGCCCGCCTGGGACGGCGCGCGCGAGTTGCTCGCTGCGTTGCGCCCGCACTGCAAGCTCGCCGTCGTCACGAACTGCTCCAGGACACTGGGCCATCAGGCGGCGGCTCGGCTCGGCATCGAATGGGACGCCGTAGTGACGTCCGAAGAAGCGGGGTTCTACAAGCCCGATCCGCGCCCTTACCGCATGGCGCTCGACCGGCTGGGCGTGCCTGCCGGCGATGCGGCGTTCGTGGCCGGCTCCGGTTACGACCTGTTCGGCACGTCGGCCGTGGGCCTGCGCACGTTCTGGCACAACCGTGTCGGCCTGCCGCGGCCCGACGGGGCGCCGCCGGCCGAGCGCGAGGCCGCCACCCTCGAACCCGCGCTCGCGTGGCTTCGACATTTTCACGCTTGACGTTGAGGAGCGCACCATGACTTCCATATCCGCCGCATCGCTCGCTTCGATGCAGACGCTCGATACGCTCGATACCCTTGATACGCCCGCTGCCCTGATCGATGTGTCGCGCATGCAGCACAACATCCGCCGCATGCAGGAGCGCATGGACGCGCTGGGCGTGCGCTTGCGCCCGCACGTCAAGACCAGCAAGTGTATGGAGGTGGCGCGCGCGCAGGCGGCCGCCGGTGCGACGGGCGTCACCGTCTCGACACTCAAGGAAGCCGCCCGCTGCTTCGATGACGGCGTCACCGATATCCTGTACGCGGTCGGGATGGTCGCGAGCAAGCTGCCGGCCGCGCTTGCGCTTCGGCGGCGCGGCTGCGCTCTGAAGATCGTCACGGACAGCGTGGCGTCGGCCCAGGCGATCGTCGCGTTCGGGGCCGAATACGGCGAAACGTTCGACGTGTGGATCGAGATCGACACCGATGGCCACCGTTCCGGTATCCGTCCGGAGGAAGATGCGTTGCTCGAGGTGGCTCGCACGCTGCACGAAGGCGGCGCCAGGCTCGGCGGGGTGATGACGCATGCGGGCTCGAGCTACGAGTTCGATACGCCACAGGCGCTTGCCGCGATCGCCGAGCAAGAGCGCGCGGGTTGCGTGCGCGCGGCAGCGCGCCTGCGCGACGCCGGCCTGCCGTGTCCGGTGGTGAGCGTGGGCTCGACGCCCACGGCGCTTTCGGCCCGGCATCTCGAGGGCGTGACCGAAGTCCGCGCAGGGGTCTATGTGTTCTTCGATCTGGTCATGCATAACATCGGTGTATGCACGATCGACGAACTTGCGCTGAGTGTGCTCACGACGGTGATCGGCCATCAAACGGACAAGGGCTGGGCCATTGTCGACGCCGGCTGGATGGCCATGAGCCGGGATCGCGGCACGGGCAAGCAAAGGCGCGACTTCGGCTACGGTCAGGTCTGCGGCATCGACGGCAGCGTCATGCCCGGCTATGTCCTGAGCGGCGCCAATCAGGAGCACGGTATTCTGTCGCGCGAGGGCGAGCCCGATCGCGACATCGCCACGCGTTTTCCGATCGGTACGCTGCTGCGCATTCTGCCCAATCATGCCTGTGCGACCGGCGCTCAATTCCCCGAGTACCACGCCGTCTCTCCGACGGGCGACGTGGCCGTGTGGCCGCGGCTGCACGGCTGGTAAGCCGCCGGGATTGCGCGGACGGCGCAGCAGCCTCCGGCCCCGAGCCGTTCTTCATGCGGGCGCCGCATTTTTCCCCTGTCCGGCCGGCGATTGGCTTATCCTTCAGGCTTTCCACCCGCACACAGTGTCCGGAGAGGCCAACAAGGTGCCACGTCAAACTGCACAGCCCACTGTCGAAACGCTCACCGAACCGGGGCCCGCGCCCCGCTATCTGCAGCTCAAGCAGTTCATCTGTCATCAGATCGACAGCGGGGCGTGGCCGCCGCATCATCGTGTGCCTTCGGAGAACGAACTCGTCGAGCTTTCCGGCGTGAGCCGCATGACGGTCAATCGCGCGCTGCGCGAACTCACCGCCGAAGGCCGGCTCGTGCGCATGCAGGGTGTCGGCACGTTCGTGGCCGAGCCGAAATCGCACTCGCCGCTGCTCGCCGTCAACAACATCGCCGACGAAATCTCCGAGCACGGTCATCGCCATCGCGCGGAAGTGAAGCTGCTGCGCGAGGAACTCGCCGGTCCGGAGCGCGCCCTCGCGATGGGGCTCCAGGAACGCGAGCCCCTCTTCCACTCGGTCATCGTCCACTACCAGGACAACGTGCCTGTCCAGATCGAAGACCGCTACGTCAATCCCGGACTGGCGCCGCACTACCTCGCGCAGGACTTCACCAAGCTCACGCCGAACGCCTATCTGCAGCGCATTTCGCCGCTCACGTCGGGCGAGCACGTCGTGGAAGCCGTGACCGCAACGCCCGAGGAAGCGCACATGCTGCACATCGCGCGCACCGAGCCGTGCCTGCTGATTCGCCGCCGCACATGGACCGGCAAGCGCATCGTCTCCGTCGCGCGCCTGCTGCACCCCGGCTCGCGCCATCGACTCGAAGGCCGCTTCGGCGATAGCCCGTAAGGTCGTCCGCGCCTCGCGCGAGTCGCGCCCATTGGCCCGTCGTTCCGACTGCGTGAAAACCCTAGTTCACGATGACTTGTATATACAATACTGTACAAGTCACTCCGGCAGGCATCTGCCATGAACTCGACGAAACAGAGGAACGTTGTGAGCCAACCCACCCGATACCGCGATGCAACGATCCGCGCCCCGCGCGGCACGCAGCTCAACGCCCGCAGCTGGCTGACCGAAGCGCCGCTGCGCATGCTGATGAACAACCTCGACCCGGACGTCGCGGAGAACCCCAATGCGCTCGTCGTCTATGGCGGCATCGGACGCGCGGCGCGCGACTGGGAGTGCTACGACAAGATCGTGGAGACGCTCAAGACGCTGGGCGACGACGAAACGCTGCTGGTGCAGTCGGGCAAGCCCGTGGGCGTGTTCAAGACCCACGCCGACGCGCCGCGCGTGCTCATCGCCAACTCCAACCTCGTGCCGCACTGGGCAACGTGGGAACACTTCAACGAACTCGATGCCAAGGGGCTTGCCATGTACGGCCAGATGACGGCCGGCTCGTGGATCTACATCGGCAGCCAGGGCATCGTGCAGGGCACTTACGAAACGTTCGTGGAAGCCGGCCGGCAGCACTACGGCGGCAATCTGAAGGGACGCTGGGTGCTGACTGCCGGGCTCGGCGGCATGGGCGGCGCGCAGCCCCTGGCGGCCACGCTCGCCGGCGCCTGCTCGCTGAACATCGAATGCCAGCAGACGAGCATCGACTTTCGCCTGCGCACGCGCTACGTCGACGAGCAGGCCAAGGATCTCGACGACGCCCTCGCCCGCATTGCGCGGTATACGGCCGCCGGGCAGGCCGTCTCGGTCGCGCTGTGCGGCAATGCGGCGGAAATCCTGCCGGAGCTGGTGCGCCGCGGCGTGCGTCCGGACATGGTCACCGACCAGACCAGCGCGCACGATCCGCTCAACGGCTACCTGCCGATCGGCTGGACGTGGGAAGAGTATCGCGAGCGCGCCCGCTCGAAGCCCGCTGAGGTCGTGAAGGCCGCCAAGCAGTCGATGGCCGTGCATGTAAGGGCAATGCTGGACTTGCGCGCCATGGGCGTGCCGACCTTCGACTACGGCAACAACATCCGTCAGATGGCCAAGGAAGAAGGCGTGGAGAATGCGTTCGACTTTCCCGGTTTCGTGCCCGCCTACATCCGCCCGCTGTTCTGCCGCGGTGTGGGCCCGTTCCGGTGGGCCGCACTCTCCGGCGATCCGCAAGACATATACAAGACCGACGCAAAGGTCAAGGAATTGATTCCGGACGACGCTCACCTGCATCGCTGGCTCGACATGGCGCGCGAGCGCATCAGCTTCCAGGGCCTGCCGGCGCGCATCTGCTGGGTCGGGCTGGGCCTGCGCGCCAGGCTGGGACTGGCGTTCAACGAAATGGTACGCTCGGGAGAGCTCTCGGCGCCGGTCGTGATCGGCCGCGACCATCTCGACTCCGGTTCGGTCGCGAGCCCCAACCGCGAAACGGAAGCCATGCGCGACGGCTCGGACGCCGTCTCCGACTGGCCGCTGCTCAACGCCCTGCTGAACACGGCCAGCGGCGCGACGTGGGTCTCGCTGCACCACGGTGGGGGCGTCGGCATGGGCTTCTCGCAGCACTCGGGCGTGGTGATCGTGTGCGACGGCACCGACGCTGCTGCCGCACGCATCGCCCGCGTGCTGAACAACGATCCGGCCACCGGGGTCATGCGTCATGCCGACGCCGGCTATGACATTGCCATCGAGTGCGCCCGCGAGCACGGCCTGAACCTGCCCATGCTGGGCACCGCGAAGTCGTCGCCAAAGTAATCGCCGAGGTCATCGCCGAGGTCATCGCCAAAGTCATCGCCAAAGTCATCGCCAAAGTCATCGCCAAAGCCATCGCATTACCTGCGAAACACCGAATATGTCGAATCAAGGAAATCCATCCATGTCCCAACTCTTTGTGACGCCCGGCGCACTGACGCTCGCCCAGTTGCGCGAGGTCTATCAGACCCCGATCACCGTCACGCTCGATCCCGCCGCTTGCGCCGCCATCGACAAGAGCGTGGCGTGCGTCGAGGCTATCGTGGCAGAGGGCCGCACCGCTTACGGCATCAACACCGGCTTCGGCCTGCTCGCGCAAACGCGCATTGCCCACGAGGATCTGGAGAATCTGCAGCGCTCGCTCGTGCTCTCGCATGCGGCAGGCGTCGGCGCACCGCTCGACGACGCGATGGTGCGCCTCATCATGGTGCTCAAGATCAACAGTCTGGCGCGTGGCCTGTCGGGCATTCGCCGCAAGGTGATCGACGCGCTCGTCGCGCTGGTCAATGCCGAGGTCTATCCGCGCATCCCGCTCAAGGGCTCGGTCGGCGCCTCGGGCGACCTCGCGCCGCTCGCCCATATGTCGCTGCTGCTGCTCGGCGAGGGCCAGGCGCGCTATCGCGGCCAATGGATGAGCGCGCGCGAGGCGCTCGCCGTCGCCGGCCTCGAGCCGCTCACGCTCGCCGCCAAGGAAGGTCTGGCGCTGCTAAACGGCACGCAGGTGTCTACGGCCTACGCGTTGCGAGGCCTGTTCGAAGCCGAAGACCTGTACGCGGCGGCCAGCGTGTGCGGCGCACTGACGGTCGAAGCGATGCTCGGCTCGCGCGCGCCGTTCGATGCACGTATTCACGCCGCGCGCGGCCAGCGCGGCCAGATCGACGCGGCGGCCGTGTACCGCCATCTGCTCGGCGAGACGAGCGAGGTCGGCCAGTCGCATGCGAACTGCGAGAAGGTGCAAGACCCGTATTCGCTGCGCTGCCAGCCGCAGGTGATGGGTGCGTGCCTCACGCAGATCCGTCAGGCCGCCGAGGTGCTGGCGATCGAGGCGAATGCCGTGTCGGACAACCCGCTCGTGTTCTGGGAACAGGGCGACGTGATCTCCGGCGGCAACTTCCATGCGGAGCCGGTTGCCATGGCGGCCGACAACCTCGCCCTGGCGCTCGCGGAAATCGGCGCGCTCAGCGAGCGCCGCATTTCGCTCATGATGGACAAGCACATGTCCCAGTTGCCGGCGTTTCTCGTGGCCAACGGCGGCGTGAACTCCGGTTTCATGATCGCGCAGGTGACGGCCGCTGCCCTGGCCTCCGAGAACAAGGCCTTGGCACATCCGGCGAGCGTTGATAGTCTCCCGACCTCGGCCAACCAGGAAGACCACGTGTCGATGGCGCCCAATGCCGGCAAACGGCTTTGGGAGATGGCCGATAACGTCGAAGGCATCCTCGCGATCGAATGGCTCGGCGCCTGCCAGGGCCTGGACTTCCGTGAGGGCGTCAAGACGACGCCAGTGCTCGAGCGCGCCCGCACGCTGCTGCGCCAGTCCGTTCCGTTCTACGATAAGGATCGCTATTTCGCCCCGGACATCGAGGGCGCCAGTGCCCTGATCGCGCAACGCCGGTTGAGCGAGCTGGTGCCGTCCGGCATGCTGCCGAGCGTCTGATTCGCCATTGATGTCACGCCCCGCCGGGGCGTAACGAACAGCGATTCGTGCCCCGGCGTATACGCGTGCCGGGTTGGCCGCACAACCCGATTTCCTTCGCCGCCCGCTCTCGCGGGCCGGTGCATCACGCCTTCAGGAGACAGCTTGAAAAACCTGCAACGCAATCTGAGCGCGCGGCACATCCGCTTTCTGGCGCTCGGCTCGGCCATCGGCACGGGCCTGTTCTACGGTTCGGCCTCGGCCATCCAGCTCGCCGGCCCGGCCGTCATCCTCGCCTACGTGCTGGGCGGCGCGGCGGTGTACATGGTCATGCGCGCGCTCGGCGAAATGGTCGTGCGGCAGCCCGTGTCCGGCTCGTTCGGCCGTTATGCCCGCGACAATCTCGGCCCGCTTGCCGGCTTCCTCACCGGCTGGACCTACATCCTCGAGATGGTGATCGTGTGTCTGGCCGACGTCACGGCATTCGGCATCTACATGGGCTTCTGGTTTCCCGACGTGCCGCAGTGGATCTGGGTGCTCGGCATCGTGATGCTCATCTGCGGGCTGAACCTGTGCAACGTGAAGGTGTACGGCGAAATGGAATTCTGGCTGGCGCTGGTGAAGATCCTGGCCATCGTGGCCATGATCGCCGGCGGCGCGGTGATCCTCTTCACCGGCGCGCAGCTGCATGGCGAACACGCGCCGGCGGCGAGCAATCTGTGGGTGCATGGCGGCTTCCTGCCCAACGGCTGGGGCGGTCTGGTGGCCTCGCTCGCGGTGGTGATGTTCGCTTATGGCGGCATCGAGATCATCGGCATCACGGGAGGCGAAGCCAGGAACCCCGAGACGGTGATCCCGCGCGCCATCAACGCCGTGCCGGCCCGCATTCTGCTCTTCTACGTGCTCACGATGGTGGTGCTCATGGCGATCTTTCCGTGGACCGGCATCGGCAGCCAGGGCAGCCCGTTCGTGCAGATCTTCTCGGGCCTGGGCATCAAGTCGGCCGCCGCGATCCTGAACCTGATCGTGATTTCGGCCGCCATCTCCGCCATCAACAGCAACATCTTCGGGGCGGGACGCATGATGTTCGGCATGGCCGAACACGGTCAGGCGCCGGCGGCCTTTACCGCCACGTCGCGCCATGGCGTGCCCTGGGTGACGGTGCTCGTGATGACGGCTGCCCTGCTCGTCGGCGTGGTGCTCAACTACCTGATTCCCGAAGGCGTATTTCTCATCATTGCATCGATCGCCACGTTCGCGACGGTATGGGTGTGGCTCATGATCCTGCTCTCGCAGGTCGCCATGCGCCGCCGTCTCTCGGCCGCGGAGGTTGCCGCGCTCAGGTTCAAGGTGCCGCTGTGGCCGGTCGGCCCGGCGCTGGCGATCGCATTCATGCTGTTCGTGATCGGCGTGCTCGGCTATAGGGAGGACACGCGCATCGCGCTGTATGTCGGCGCCGGCTGGATCGTGCTGATGTCGGCGGCATATCACTTCGGGGTCAAGCCCAGGCAGGCGCAGGCACTGCGCGGCCAGATGAGTCTGAAATGAGCGCGCCATGAAACGAATCTACTGGAAGCACTGCCACGTCGCGACCATGCGCGACGGCCGGTATCACGCCATCGAGGACGCCGTCATCGTCACGCACGGCAAGCGAATCGAATGGGTTGGCCCGCGCAACGAGCGGCCCGCGAGCGGGGCGCACGAATGCATCGACCTGCAGGGCGCGTGGGTTACCCCCGGCCTGATCGACTGCCACACGCACCTGGTATTCGGCGGCAACCGCAGCCTCGAGTTCGAGCAGCGGCTGCAGGGCGTGAGCTATGCCGAAATCTCAGCGGCCGGCGGCGGCATCAAGCACACGGTGCGCCACACGCGCGACGCCACCGAAGACGCCCTGTTCGAGTCGGCGCGCAAGCGTCTGCTGGCGCTCATGCGCGACGGCGTCACCACCGTGGAGATCAAGTCGGGCTATGGCCTCGACCTCAATAGCGAACGCAAGATGCTGCGCGTGGCGCGTCGCCTCGGCGAAGCGCTGCCGGTCACCGTCAAGACGACGTGCCTCGCCGCGCACACGGTGCCGTCGGAGTTTGCGGGCAAAGCGGACGAATACGTGAACTACGTCTGCGCCGAGATCCTGCCCACGCTGGCCGAGGAGCGCCTCGTCGACGCCGTCGACGCTTTCTGTGAAACGATCGCGTTCTCGCCGGCACAGGTCATGCGGGTGCTGCTGCGCGCCCAGAAGCTCAAGCTTCCCGTGAAGCTCCATGCCGAGCAATTGTCGCCGCTCGGCGGTTCGAGTCTGGCCGCGGAGCTGGGCGCGCTCTCGGCGGATCATCTCGAGTACATGACGCCGGAGGACGCGGCCGCCATGGCGCGCGCCGGCACGGTGGCGGTATTGTTGCCGGGCGCCTTTCACATGCTTCAGGAAACACGCCGGCCGCCGGTCGACCTGCTGCGCCGTCACGGCGTGGACATTGCCGTGGCGTCCGATCTGAATCCCGGCACCTCGCCCGCACTGTCGCTGCGGCTCATGCTCAACATGGCCTGCACGTTGTTCGGCCTCACGCCGGAAGAAGCGCTCGCGGGGGTCACACGCAACGCCGCCAAGGCGCTCGGCATGCTCGACACGCACGGCACGCTCGAAGCAGGCAAGACGGCGGACTTCGTGGCGTGGGAGATCGAGCGTCCCGCCGAGCTGGCTTACTGGCTGGGCGGCGATCTGCCCTCGCGAACGGTGCGCCATGGCCAGTGGCGCGAGCTCGCCGGCGCGTAACCCGCTTCGCCCAAAGGAGACGCCGTCATGGCAAAGCAACTCAAGCCCGTCCCGGCCGACGCCACCGTCTGGCGCGGACGCACGGACGCGGGCGAGCGCGGCGACACCCGTCGTCTTTTCAACATCGTGCGCGAAATCGATCCGCGCATCGAGGCCGCGCCCGGCGGCGCGCCGGTCATCATCGGCTTCGCCTGCGATGCCGGCGTCAAGCGCAACCAGGGGCGCGCGGGCGCCGCCGAAGGGCCGCTTGCCATCCGTCGCGCGTTGGCGAATCTGCCGGCGCACGACATGATTCGCGTGTTCGACGCGGGCGACGTCTCGTGCGAAGGCGACGCGCTCGAAATCGCACAGGCGGCACTCGCAGCACGGGTGCACCGGCAGCTCGACGCCGGTGCGCAGCCGATCGTGCTCGGCGGCGGACACGAGGTCGCCTGGGGCACCTGGCAGGGGTTGCGTGCGCATCTCGACGCCGCGGGCGACCGCTCGCGCGTGCTGATCCTCAACCTCGATGCGCACTTCGATCTGCGCACGGCGCGGCCCGGCACGTCGGGCACTCCGTTCGATCAGATCGCCGAGGCCTGTGCGGCGGCGGGGCTTCCGTTCGACTATGCCTGCCTGGGCGTCAGCCGGCTGAGCAACACGGCATCGCTGTTCGAGCGCGCCCGCGAACTGAACGTGACGTATGTGGAAGACGTGGACATGCAGGAGCGCGACCTCGCCGCACGTCTGGCCGACGTCGACGCGATGATCGCCGGCGTCTCCCACGTTTATCTGACGATCGATCTCGACGTGCTGCCCGCCCCCGTCATGCCAGGCGTTTCCGCGCCGGCGGCATACGGCGTGCCGATGCCGGTCATCGAGGCCATCGTGACGCACGTGCGCCGCTCGGGCAAGCTGCGTGTCGCGGATCTCGCGGAGTATAACCCGCAGTTCGATGCTCAAGCCGCAGGCGCGCGCGTGGCCGCCCGACTCGCCTATCGGCTGCTCTGAGTGTGGGCGGTTTGCAACTTTTCCATATTTCCATTAAATTAGAAATATGGAAATCGACGCAATGATATCGTCACGAGCATCGCAGGGCGGACACCGCGCGATCGCGGAGTCCCGTCCGTGAGCGCCGCGCGCGAAACGTCCGCCGCTCCCGCCGCTCCCCTCGTTCCAGCCGGCACGATGGGAGCCTTCGAGCGCTACCTGAGTCTCTGGGTGGCATTGTGCATTGGCGCGGGCGTGGTGCTGGGGCAGCGGTTGCCTGGCACGTTTCACGCCATCGCCGGCATGGAAGTCGCCCACGTCAATCTGCCCGTCGGGTTGCTGATCTGGGTGATGATCATCCCCATGCTGGTCAAGATCGACTTCCGCGCAATGGGCCAGGTGGCCGGCCACTGGCGGGGCATCGGCGTCACACTGTTCGTCAACTGGCTCGTCAAGCCATTTTCGATGGCGCTGCTCGGGTGGATCTTCGTGCGACATCTGTTCGCGGCGTGGCTGCCCGGGGACCAACTCGACAGCTATATCGCCGGACTCATCCTGCTCGCGGCGGCGCCATGTACGGCGATGGTTTTCGTCTGGTCGCAGCTCTGCAAAGGCGATCCTTACTTCACGCTATCGCAAGTCGCGCTCAACGATGCCATCATGGTCGTGGCATTCGCGCCAGTCGTCGGCCTGCTGCTCGGCTTGTCGTCCATCACGGTGCCGTGGGACACGCTGATCGCCTCGGTCGGTCTCTACATCGTGGCGCCCGTAATGATTGCGCAAGCGCTGCGAAAGATGCTGCTCGCGCGCGGGGAAGCGATCTATCAACGTGTCGTGGGCGGCCTGGGCCGCTGCTCGATCTGGGCGCTGCTCGCCACGCTCGTCCTGCTCTTCGGTTTTCAGGGCAATGCCATCGTCGGCGAGCCGCTGGTCATTGTGCTGCTCGCCGTCCCGATTCTTATCCAGGTGTTGCTCAACGCGGCGCTGGCTTACCTGCTCAATTGCAAGCTTGGTGTCGCGCACTGCGTTGCCGGCCCTTCCGCGCTGATCGGGGCAAGCAACTTTTTCGAACTGGCGGTCGCCACCGCCATCAGCCTGTTCGGCTTGCAGTCCGGCGCGGCGCTGGCGACGGTCGTCGGGGTATTGATCGAGGTCCCCGTCATGCTGCTGGTGGTCGGCATCGTCAACCGGTCGCAGCGCTGGTACGAAACGCGATAGCGGAATCGCAACCTTCCGGGAAACCCTCATGTCCGTCACGATCTATCACAACCCGGCGTGCGGCACGTCACGCAACACGCTCGCCATGATTCGCAACGCGGGCATCGAGCCCGTGATCATCGAGTACCTGGCCACACCGCCGGATCGTCGGACGCTGCAGACATTGATTCGCCAGGCCGGGCTTTCGGTGCGCCATGCCCTGCGCAGAGGTGGCACGCCCTACACCGAACTCGGCCTCGAGGATCCTTCGCTGAGCGACGACCAATTGCTCGACGCCATGCTCTCGCATCCCATCCTCATCAATCGCCCGTTCGTCGTCACCGCACGCGGTGTGCGGCTATGCCGCCCCTCGGAAGTCGTGCTCGACATCCTGCCGGGCGCTCAACGCGCTGCGTTCGCCAAGGAAGACGGCGAAATGGTCGTCGATGCCGACGGGCAGCGCGTGCCCCCCTGCCCGCCTCTCGGACAGTGACCGGACTCGATTCGGAAAGCAGTTCCCGTCCGCCGGTCTCATCGTCCATTGTCCCTGCGACACCTTCGTTCCGCCCGGCGCCCGAGCCGGCGCCGGTCTTTTCGCGCGGCTGTCCCGGCTGCAGTTCTCAACCCCTAATACAAAGTATTAGTTTTTCTTAATTCTGTTCCGTTTTTTGCACCCGTCTCCCTACAATTCACAGAAATTCTTATATCGATACAACGCAACGCCGCCAAGGAGCGATTTTCCCTGCGCCGCGCGTTGCCGGGACCGGAGACAGGTCGATGAAAAAACGCGCAGACCTCGATGTCAGATCCTTGCGGATCTTCGAGGCCGTGGCGTCCGCCGGTAGCCTGTCAGGCGCCGCTCAGACGCTGGGCGTCACGCAGTCAGCCATTTCTCAAGCCATCGCCCAGATCGAGCAGACGGTCGGCACGCGCGTGCTCGATCGCACCCGGCGTCCGCTCAAGCTCACGCCCGCCGGCCTCGCCCTCTCACGGCACGCACGGCAGATCGTCGACGACATGGACCGGCTCATCGCTCAGGTGCAGGACGCCGACGTCGCCAGCCGCGCCGCCGTGCGCGTCGGCATGATCGACTCGTTCGCGGCCACTGTCGGCCCGTCGATCGTGCGACAGATGTCGGGCAGCACCAGCGAACTCCTGCTCTGGTCCGGACTCGCCAACGGACACGCGCAAGCCCTGCTCGCCCGCCAACTCGACCTGATCGTGACCAGCGACCCCATGCACGACATGGAACGCCTCGTGCGCCGGCCAATCTTCACGGAACCGTTCATCGTCGTGGTGCCCAAAGCCCGCGAGGCGGATCTCGCACAGGCCGACCTGAGCGAGCTGATTCGCACGCTGCCGCTCATCCGCTTCTCGGGACGGTCGCACTTCGGCGCCGTGATCGAGCGTCATTTGCGCCGCACAGGCCATTCACCGCGCATGCACCTCGAGATCGACACCTCGGACGTGGTGATGTCGATGGTCGCCGCCGACCTCGGGTTCACGATCGCCACGCCGCTTTGCCTGCTGCAAGGGCGTGCCTCGCTCCCTCAGGTGGCCGCGCTGCCGCTGCCCGGCCCCGCCCTCTCGCGCACGATCTATCAGGTCTCGCGCGAAGGCGAAGTCTCGGAGATGGCGTCGCAGTGTTTTCTCGCCGGCCGGCTCGCGCTGGCACAGGAAGCGTTCCCCGAACTGCGCCGCCTCATGCCGTGGCTCGGTGAGCGGCTCGCACTGTGCTAGGTCCGCGCCATCGCCATTCCCGAACCCGTTCGGCCATCGTCACCCGGTAGCCGAACCCCCGCCCCGGGCGCGGGGCCGGATGAACGCCATCTGAAGCGCGCCCCATGTTCAACGCGAATAACACAGTCAACCAGGAGACACGCATGAACCTTTCACGACGCCAGTTCCTCCACGCCAGCGCCGCCATGTCGGCTGCCGCCACCGTCGGCGGCCTCTCGCTGCCCGGCGTTGCCCGCGCCGCCGACACGACTACCGTTCAATACGGCGGCTCGGCATGGCTGGGCCACTATCCGGCCTATCTCGCCATGAAGTCGGGGGCCTTCGCGGCCGCCGGCATCGATCAGCAGTGGCAGTCGTTCGGCACGTCCTCGGCGCGCATGAGCGCGGTGCTCTCGGGCGGCATCGACATCGCCTGCACGGGCATCGTGTCCGCGCTCGCATTGATGGCGCGAGGCTCCAAGCACTTTTCGATCGTGGCCGTGCCGGAGAGCTTCGGTCGCGTGGAGGGGCTGTTCGTGCGTGAAGGCGTCAATTCGCTGCAGGACCTCAAGGGCAAGAAGCTGGGCGTGACGTTCGCCTCGAGCGCACACCTGCTCGTGCTCGATCTGCTGGGCAGCGCCGGTCTGTCAAACGACGTGACGGTGCTCAACGTGCCCGCCCCGGAACTGCCGGGCGCCATTCAGTCGGGGCAGATCGACGCGGCCGCGGCCTGGACGCCGCAGTTCAACCGCATCCGCGCCATGTCGGGCATGAAATTGCTCGCGGACGACACACAGTTCTCGCTCTACAAGAAGTACAACGTGACGCCGGGTCCGGACGTGCTCATCGTGCGCAACGCCTGGGCCGAGAAGAACGCCGACGCGGTGCGCAAGTACCTGAAGGTGTATTTCGACGCCTGCCAGACGCTGCGCGACAAACCGGATGAAGCCGCCCGCACGCTCATCTCGCTCACGGGCGTTTCCGCACTCGATCAGATCGAGACGATCAAGGGCGCGGAGTGGTACAGCCTCGCGCAGCAGGGGCAGTTGCTCAAGTCGCCGGGCAGCTATGTCGACGGCCTGCAGCGCCTCGCGGAAATGCTGGTGACATACAAGCAGATCGACAAGGCGCCAGCCGTGCGCCAGTGGATCAACACGTCGTATCTGTAAGCCCCCGCGCTATCGCCCGTGCGCCGGCGCCCGCGTGCCGGTGCAGGTTTGAGGAGTCTGATCGTGAATCATCGCCAACCGTCTCGCGCCACGTTGCTCGGCGTGGGGTTCGCTTCCGTCGTCGTCTTCCTGCTCGCGTGGGAAGCGGCCTGCCGCTCGGGGCTCGTCGACCCGCTGTTCCTGCCGCCCCCGTCCGCGGTGGGGGAGCGCATCGTCGCCATGCTGGCCGACGGCTCGCTGCTCGCCAACGTGCTCGCCTCCACCCGGCGCGTGATGACGGGCTTCATCGCCGCCACGGTCGTGGCGATCCCGCTCGGCATCGTGCTCGGCACGTCGAGCTACGCGCGCGCCGCGTTCGATCCCATTCTGTCGTTCCTGCGCCCGCTCCCCTCGATGAGCTGGATTCCGCTCTCGCTATTGTGGTTCGGCATCTCGGAGACGCAGAAGTACAGCATCGTGTTCATGGGCACGTTCGCGCCGGCGCTGGTCTACGTGATCGAGGCGACGCGCAGCGTGGATCCATTGCTCATCCGGGCCGCCAGGAATCTCGGCGCGAGCCGCTCGCAGGTCATGCGTGAAGTGATTCTGCCGGCGAGCCTGCCGCAGATCCTGTCGGGCCTGAAGATCATTCTCGGCCTGTCGTGGACGTGCGTGATTTCGGCAGAGCTGGTCGCCGCGCGCGAAGGTCTGGGCTTTCTCATCATGAACGGCAAGGAGTTCTTCCAGACCGAGGTTGTGGTGCTGGGCATGGTGATGATCAGCGTCACCGTACTGGTGACGGATATTGTGTTTCGCGCCATCGAGCGCAAGGTGTTGGGGTGGCAGGCATGAACGATCGCATCGATTCGCACACGGACGTGCGACCCGGCGCGCAAGGCGCTGGCGCAGGCGAGACGCAAACGATGATCGCCATTGACGGCGTTTCGAAGCGCTTCGGCGAGTTCCAGGCACTCGAGCGCGTTGACATGGACATCGCGCGCGGCGAATTCGTGGTGCTGCTCGGCGCCTCGGGCTGCGGCAAGTCGACGCTGCTCAATCTCATCACCGGTTTCGACGAACCGACCACGGGCCGCATCCGCGTGAATGGCCGCGAGGTCAAGGGCATCGACCCGCACTGCGGCATGGTCTTCCAGCAGTACGCACTGTTCCCGTGGCTCACCGTACTCGATAACGTGGCCTTCGGCCTGAAGATGAAGGGCGTGGACAAGCCCACGCGCTACGCCTGCGCACGCCGCTACATCGAGATGGTGGGCCTGAAGGGCTTCGAGGACCGCTATCCGAAAGCGCTCTCGGGCGGCATGCGCCAGCGCGTGTCGATCGCGCGCGTACTGGCCAACGATCCCGACGTGATCCTGCTCGACGAACCATTCGCCGCGCTCGACGCGATGACGCGCCAGGTATTGCAGGAGGAGTTGCTGCAGATCTATCAGAAGAGCGGCAAGACCATTGTCTTCATCACGCACTCGATCGACGAGGCGCTGATGCTCTCCACGCGCATGGTCATCATGAGTGCGCGCCCGGGGCGCGTGGCATGCGACCTGCACAACGATCTGCCGATGCCGCGCGACGCCCAGGTCCAGCTCTCGCCCCGCTACAACGAACTCAAGTCACAAATCTGGAACACCGTGCAAACCGAAGTGATGCGCAGTCTCGAGAGCCAGGCTGCCTGACGCTCGCCACGCCGGCGACCGAAACCGGGTCGCCGAGCCTGCCTACGCCCCGCAATTCAATGTCATGTCCAATCAAGTCACTTCTTCCCGCCCCGTGCGGGACACTTTCCCCGCGTATCAGGCGGGGGCCGGCTGGAACGCCCTGCTGCCGGCCCGCGTCCCGCACACGAAGGCGCCTTCGGTGCGCAGCTTCGACGTCATCGTCATCGGCGCCGGCTTCACCGGCCTCGCAGCCGCTCGCCGGGTGGCGGAGCTGCGCCCGGAAGCGAACGTGCTGGTCATCGACGCCACGATCGCCGGCAACGGTTCGGCAGGACGCAACTCCGGGTTTCTCATCAACCTGCCGCACAACACCGGCATGGGCGGCCACGGCAGCCCGGCGGAAGTCGCCCGCAAGCAGATCCGGCTCTATGACATCGGCCTGAAGTGGCTGCACGATCTGGTCCGAACGCATGGCATCGAGTGCGGCTGGAACCCGGTCGGCAAGTATCACGCGGCAGCCACGCGCGACGGCGAACGACGCCTGCGCGACACGCTGGCGCAGTATCGAGAGTGGGGAGTGACGTACCGCGAACTGTCGCGCGACGCGCTGCGCGAGGAAATTGGCACGGACTACTACGGCTACGGCTATCACTCCCAGAACAACGTGTTCGTGCAGCCCGCCGCGCTGGTTCGCGGACTGGCCGACAGTCTGCCCGCCAATGTCCGGTTGTGGGAGAACGAGCCGGTGATCGCGCTCGACGGCACGGGCCCGTTCACCGTCACGACGCCCAGCGCCACGCTGAGCGCCACGCAGGTGATCGTCGCCAACAACGGTTTTGCGCGCAAGCTGGGCCTCGCGCGCGACCGCGTGTTCACGATCTACACCTACGCGGCGATGACGCCGGTGCTCTGCGCCGACGAATTGGCCAAGCTCGGTCCCGCGCGCGAGTGGGGCGTGATTCCCGCGAACCGGCTCGGCACCACGCTGCGCAAGACGCTCGGCGGACGCTTCGTCGTGCGCAGCGCCTATTCCTACGAGAAGGAACGCCCGATGGCCGATGTCGAAGCGATGTTGTCGGACGCGTACCGCCGCCGCTACCCGCGCATGGCCTCGCACAGATTCGAGCACGTCTGGGGGGGCGTCACGGCCCTCACGCGCAACGGCGCGCTTTACTTCGGCGAAATCCGGCCCGGCCTGTTCGCCTCGCTCGGCTGCAATGGCGCGGGCGTGCTCAAGGGCAGCATGTTCGGCAAGCTGCTCGGCGAGATGGCGTGCGGGCAGCAGTCGCCCGAACTCGCGGATGCGCTCGGCTTCGAACGTCCGACGTGGCTTCCCCCCGAACCGATCCGGCGTCTGGCCATCGTCTCCGCGATCCAGTATCAGAAGCATCGCGCCGGGCTGGAGCGGTAAGCTGCCGTCGACGAACGACATGGGGAGATGAGGCCGACGGCCGCCGCTCCCCGCTCGCCACCAGGTGCTCACCACGACATGGGAAAGCGCGGAAGCGCCCACCGCGCGCTTGTCTGCTAAGGTATCCGGCTCGCCCGGCACGGACGTCGGCCGGCGCCGGGCAGGTGTCTCACGCGTCCCCCACGACGGACAGCGTCCGGCCGTCGGCGACCGCGGCCTCGAGCGCATAAGGATCCACGCCTTCGAGGCAGCCGATATTGACCCGCCACATACCGGGCGACATGCGCGTGCCGTGGAACGTATAGATCCCGCAGTGCTTGCAGAAATAGTGTCGCGCCACGCGGGTATTGAATTGATAGCAGGTCAGGTCCCCCTCCCCGGCCAGGATCTGGAGGTTCGCTTCCGGGAAAGCCGGCGACATCAGCGCTCCCTTGCGGCGGCACAGGCTGCAATTGCAGCGGGTCGCGGGTTCCAGCGGCGTTCTCACTTCGAAACGCACGGCCCCGCAGTGGCAGGATCCTTGCAAGACGTCTGACGGCATTCGGCGACTCCCGAGCGTTATTCGCGCCGGCGGCGCGATCGATGTCTGCTTTATAGCCCAAGTCGCGAACGCGGTTGTATGAACCGTGTATCCCGCGCCGCGCGCAGATTCACGGTATTGCTGCCCTCACATCGCCCTCACATCGCCCACCCTCACGGGCGCATCACCCCGGGGCCGCCGTCGGCCGGCACAACGTGTCGAACCGCTGCGCGAGCTCGGCGAGCGAGATCGCGCCGAGGCGGGCGATCAGCAGGGCTTCAGCCTCCCGTAGCGCGTCATCCAGCGCGGCGTTCACCGCCCGCTCGACGGCGCATTGAGGGTTATCGCTCTCGACGCCGATGGCGAAGAGATGCGGCCCGCCCACCGCGCGGTAGATGTCGAGCAGCGTCACGGCGCGCAAATCGCAAGCGATCGACCAGCCGCCGCCATGCCCTTTGTCCGAGCGGACATAGCCTGCGTCGCGCAGGCCCGCCATCGTGCGCCGCACCACCACGGCATTGGTGCGCAGCATCCGCGCGAGCTGTTCCGACGTGAACGGTGCGTCATGCCGGGCCATGTGCAGCAGCACGTGCAGCATGCGCGAGAGACGGCTGTCGCTTCGCATTGCCGCCTCAGCCTTGGTTGACCGCGCGGGCGAACCACGCGTGAATCAGGCCGCTCTGGAAACAGCGCACCGGCGCGTCGAAACCACCCGCCTCGATGAGCGCCTCCACCGCCTGCGGCGGCACCACGGCGACCTGATCGCCATAGACGCTCTTCGCGCGCTCGCGCGCCTGGGGCGAGAAGGACATCAGCTCGAACCACAGTGCCAGCAGACGGCTTCCCGCTTCTGATGCCATATCGCAGGCAAGATCGGCGCTCACCAGATGGCCGCCGGGGCGAAGCCGCTGCGCGATATCGCGGAAGAATCCTTGCCGTGCCCGGGGATCCGTCACGAACTGCGACACGAGAATGGAGGTAGCGCCGTCGAACGGCGCCGACGCCGGCAAGGACGAGAGAAAACCCCGGTGAAACGTGCAGCGCGATGCGATGCCATGCGCCTGCGCCTTGTTCCGGAACACGTCGAGCATCGCGCCGGACGGCTCCACGGCCGTGAAGCGCCAGCCGGGATGCCGCTGCGCGAGCGGCACGATCTCCGCGCCGGTGCCCGCGCCCACGCAAAGCACGTTCGCATCGACGGGCAGCGCGGCAAACGCCGCATCCAGCACGAGCTGCAATGCGTCGCGCAGCGCAGCGAGGCCGCGCCACGTCTCGTCATACGTGGCCGCGTGCTGATCGAACATCGCAATCGTGTCCTGCACCGTCGTGTCTCGAACCATAACGCATACCTCCGTCAACATGTAACTTTTGATGTTTCATGATGACACGATCGGCGCCGACTGTGCAAGGCCGCCGCCACAACAGGCGCCGCGGGTACGCGTGCCCCCTATGGAAACTGACAGGCGCGTTAAACATTGCCGTCTGACTGTCGTTAATGCACGCAGCCGCCCGGTATTCCTTACCGGGCATTACCTTCATACGACACGCGCCCGCCCGATGACGTCCATCGACATGCTGACGAACCTGATCCCGCCTGCCGCCGGCAGCGTCGCCGCGAAGACGTCATCGCTCGCAACGGCGCCCCAAAGGGCCACGTCACCGGCGTCGCAAGGGGCGACGCCACCGGCGAGCGTCGTCGCCGGATCGTCTACGGTGGTGACGCTCTCGCAAGCGCCTGCCGTGGCGAACTGGCCGACGTACCGCCAGCCCGTGGTCAACGGCGCCACGCTGTTGTGGCAGCAGGCGCCCTCCGATCCGCTCTCGCTGCTGATGGCGGGCAACGTTTCCACCTCGGCGCTGGGCAATCGGCTCGATCAGCTCGGCGCGCGACTGCTCGAGTCGATCGCAGGCGGCGCCGCTACGTATTCGCAGAGTGTGCTCCGTTCGACTTCGGGCGCTCCGCCTTCGGGCGCAGAGCTCGCAGTGCAGCAGGCGCGCTTGCGCACGGCGGCCGACAACCAGTTTTCGTTGACGATTTCGACAGCCAGCGGCGCTCAGGTCCGCATTCGCCTCGGCAGCAGCGACGATGGACTGTCTGCGCAGTTCGACGTTACCCAAGGCACGCTCACGGACGCCGAGCGCAGCGAACTCGGCAAGCTGGCCGACGCATTCCAGCGTGCCGTAGACGGCTTGGCCAAGCAGCCGCCCGCGATCGATTTGGGTGCGCTGACGAGCTTCGACAGCCGCGTTCTCGCCGCCGTCGATCTGACGGCAACGCTCGGCGCCAACGGCAAGGCGCCACAAGCCCTCTCGTTCCACGCTGATGCAGCGCAGCGTTCGATTCACGTCGACGGGCCGGCGGGCAAGTTCGACCTGGCCGTCGACCTCACGAATCTTCAGGCGATCGGCAGCGCCCCGGCCCAGGCCGCCGCGCGCGACGCCTGGCTCACGCGTTTCGACACGGCGCAGGCGCGCGGCAACGGCGACGCGAGCCTCATGGCGAAGTTCAAAGGGGCATTCACGGCGCTCAACAGCCACTACCCGAGTGCGCCGCCGCTGCCGCGCATTGCGCTGAACGCCGCCGACCGTTCGGTGCTGAGCGGCCTGGCGGACTTCAGCGCGTCGCTCGTGCAGACGCCCACGGCGCCCAATCCACTGCGTCCGAACGAAGCCGACACCTTCTCGTACCGAATCTCGCAGCAGACGAAGATCGACGGCAAGGACACGTTCAATCGCACCGTGCAGCAAGACACCCATGCCACGCTCAGCGCGAGCTACCATCGCTCGTTGTGGGCCGGCGTGCCGCTCGAGCTCACCACCGATCCCAAGTCGCAGAACTACGAATACCTGAAGGTGCAGGACACCGCGCAGCGCCATGTCGACGTCGGCTATCGCGACGGCCTGCTCGCGCATGCCGTGTCCCGACGCTCGGCCAGCCAGTCGACGCAGGTCATGCGCTACGAGATGGCCAGACTCGTCTCCGACGTGACGACGCCTGCGAGCGCATCGCGCTCCGATAACCTGATGGCACTGCTGAGCGCCGTCGCGCGCAATGCCCCGCCCGGCAGCGCCAACGACGGCAACGATGAGGGCGTCGACGACGTGACTCGCAGCGAAATCCGTCGGCGCTCGGCGCTGGAAATCGACCCGGCGCGCCTGAGCGGCGAGGGCAGAACAGCAGGCGCCTGAGACGCCGCGCCTTGCCGGCGGGTCTGTTGCCGCCGCGCAGGCGCATGCGCGGTAACATATCGGGCAAACATTGATGAACCACCCGGGGATTTTTCTGGAGTTCTCAATCGCCCAATGTCGGAGACAACTGACGTAACCGGCGACCGGAGCGTCGCGGCATGTGCCGCGGCGTCCGTCGTCGACACCGATCTGCCCGCCCGCCTCGACCGTCTGCCGTGGGGGCGTTTTCACACACTGATCGTCGTGGCGCTTGGCGTGACGTGGCTGCTCGACGGTCTGGAGGTCACGCTCGCAGGCGCGGTCGCCGGCGCATTGCGCACGAGCCCCGCACTGGCCCTCACGAACGCGCAGGTCGGTCTGGCCGGCAGCGCCTACATCGCCGGGGCCGTGCTCGGCGCCCTCGGCTTTGGCTGGCTCACCGACCGGCTCGGGCGTCGCAAATTGTTCTTCCTCACGCTGCTTCTGTACGTCGCCGCCACCGCGGCGACCGGCCTCTCGTGGAGTTTTGCGAGTTTCGTCGCCTTTCGCTTTCTCACGGGCGCCGGCATCGGCGGCGAGTACACGGCGATCAACTCCACGATTCAGGAATTCACGCCGGCGCGCGTGCGCGGCTGGACGGATCTCGTCATCAACGGCACCTTCTGGGCCGGCGCCGCGCTCGGCGCGGCCGGCTCGCTGGTATTGCTCGCGCCCGGGGTGCTGCCGCCGGACTGGGGCTGGCGCATGTGCTTTTTCATCGGTGCCGCGCTCGGGTTGGGCATTCTGCTGATGCGACTGTGGGTGCCGGAAAGCCCTCGCTGGCTCATCGTCCATGGCCGCGCGCGCGAGGCCGAAGCGATCGTCGCGGGCATCGAGGCGTCGGTGCGAAGGCAGGGCCGTCCGGTGGACGATACGCCTGCCGCGCGCCTTTGCCTGCGCACGCGCGACGCCACGCCGCTGCGCGAGGTGTGGCATACGCTCATGCACACCTACCGGCGCCGTTCGCTCGTCGGGCTCACGCTCATGATCGCGCAGGCGTTCTGCTACAACGCCATCTTCTTTACCTATGCACTGGTGTTGACGGACTTCTATGGCGTACCAGCGGCCAGCGTCGGCTGGTATCTGCTGCCCTTTGCCGCGGGTAACGTGGCCGGGCCCATCGTGCTCGGCCGCGCGTTCGACGTGCTCGGGCGCCGCGTGATGATCGGCACGACCTACGCGCTGTCGGGCGTTCTGCTCGCGGCGAGCGGATGGGCGTTCGCGCACGGTTTGCTGAGCACCGTCACGCAAACGCTCGCATGGTCGGTGATCTTTTTCTTCGCATCGGCGGCTGCGAGCTCGGCGTATCTGACGGTCAGCGAGACGTTTCCCCTCGAAATTCGCGCGCTGGCCATTGCGGTGTTCTACGCCATCGGCACGTTGCTGGGCGGCGTTGCCGGCCCGGCATTGTTCGGGCGGCTGATCGACACGGGCGAGCGCACCGACGTGTTCGCCGGCTACCTGCTCGGCGCGACGCTGATGCTCGTGGCCGCCGTTGTCGCGGCGCGCTGGGGCGTCGCCGCGGAACGACGCTCGCTCGAATCGGTCGCCGCGCCGCTGTCTTCGGCGCGCTCGGAGACGGGCGAGCCGCCGTGACAGCACCGTGACGCCGCCCAGATCAGCGTTGCCGGCCGGAGGCCGCGCTAGCCGCCGCACCGGCGCGCCGGCGGTGCCACACGGCGTGGACGGCCGGCAACGCTGCGTGCAGCCCCACCCGCCCTGTTCGCAAGCCCGCGCATTCGCGCCGCAGTGCGGCCCCCTCCCCCGTCGGCACACGCATTTACAAATCGAATGCGACGCATTTTGATATTTAATTTGTCGATGCCTGGCCCGTTCGCTATCTTGTAAGTCTTTCCCCACCGTTTCATCTCCTACGAGCCCCTGCGGCGCGGCGCACTCAAGACGGAGCGCGGTGCCGGCGGGCCCGGGCAGCACAGAGGCCGTTTCATGACTCACCGCGTTTTCGTGGGCGCCGTCGGCGCCGACGGCAGCCCCCTTCATCTGGCCACCCGCGACGGGCGTTTCACCTACGTCGGCCCCGAGCGGCCAGAGACCGCCGGCGCGCAAGTCGTCGACCTGCAAGGCAAGCTCGTCTTGCCGGGATTCGTCGACGGGCACATTCATCTGGACAAAAGCTTCGTGGGCGACCGCTGGCGCCCGCACCAGACGGCGACGACGCTGCGCGAACGTCTGGCCGCGGAAAAGCGCGAACTGGCCGCTGCGGCGCCGATGGCACAGCGCGCGGACGCGCTCATGCGCCAGACGGTGTCGTTCGGCACGGTGGCGATGCGCTGCCATGTCGACATCGACGCCACCACCGGCCTCACTCACCTGCACGCCGTGATGGCCATGCGTGAGAAATGGCGCGGGCTGCTCGACATCGAGCTCGTGGCGTTCCCGCAAGCGGGCGTGATGACGTGTCCCGGCACCGCCGACGTGCTTGACGCGGCCGTGCGCGAAGGCGTGCAGGTCATTGGCGGCATCGATCCCACCACGCTCGACGGCGATCCGCATGGCCAGCTCGGCGTGATTTTCGGTCTTGCCGAGAAGCACGGCGTCAAGCTCGACATCCACCTGCACGAGCCCGGCGAGATCGGCCTCGCGCAGCTGCATCGCATCGCCGCGCGCACGCAGGCGGCCGGTCTGCAAGGCCGTGTCGCCGTGAGTCACGCCTACGGGCTGGGCGACATCGGTCCGGCCGAACTCGACACCATCGCGCGCGCGCTGGCCGACGCCGGCGTCTCGATCATGACCAACGCGCCCGGCGACCGCGCATTCCCGCCGATCCTGCGACTGCGCGAGGCCGGCGTGCGCGTGTTCACGGGCAACGACAACATTCAGGACAGTTGGTGGCCATACGGCAACGGCGACATGCTGCAGCGCGCGATGCTCGTCGGCTATCGCTCCGGTTTCTACACGGACGACGAGCTGCGCGTCGCGCTCGACATGGCGACCCATGCCGCCGCCGCGGTCATCGGCAAGACGGACTACGGCCTGCGCGCCGGCAACGAGGCAAGCTTCGTGGTATTCGACGCGCCGAACGCCGCCGCCGCGGTCGCCGCGGCCCCGGCCGCACGGGCGGTCATCCGTCACGGACGCTATTGGGGCGGCCCGGCGCAACTCGCGCTCGACGCCGCCCTGCTCGAGGACACAGCAGGGTCCACCCCGACCTGACTGTCATGCACGACGCCGTGCGTCTGCGAGAGACGGCGGCGTCGTTCTCGTTTGCCGCGCCGCGGTCAAACCGTGCGCACCCGCCCCCAGGTGCGGATGGCGGCCAAGGCGCACGGCGGCAGACGATGGGGAGAATAATCAGAACGACTCAGGAGCAATCAGCAATGTCGAAGACAACGTATTACGCGCCGCACGGCGGGCATCCGGGCCAGACCGAACTGCTCACCGACCGCGCCATGTTCACCGAAGCTTACGCCGTCATCCCCAAGGGGGTGATGCGCGACATCGTGACCAGCCATCTGCCGTTCTGGGACAACACGCGCCTGTGGGTGCTCGCGCGCCCGCTGTCGGGCTTTGCGGAGACGTTCTCGCAATACATCATGGAAGTCGGCGCCGGTGGCGGCAGCGACAAGCCCGAGCAGGACGAGAAGGCCGAAGGCGTGCTGTTCGTGGTCGAAGGCGAGATTACCGTGACGATCCAGGGCAAAGCCAACCAGCTGAGTCCTGGCGGCTACGCGTTTATCCCGCCCAGGACGGACTGGCAACTGCGCAACCATAGCCAGGGCATCGCCCGCTTCCACTGGATCCGCAAGCACTACCAGGCCGTGGAAGGCTTGCCGTATCCGGAACCGTTCGTGAAGAACGAGCAGGACGTCGAGCCGATTCCGATGCCCGGCACCGAAGGCCGCTGGGTGACGACGCGCTTCGTCGACATTCAGGACATGCGCCACGACATGCACGTCAACATCGTGACGTTCCAGCCGGGCGGCGTGATCCCGTTCGCCGAGACCCACGTGATGGAACACGGCCTGTACGTGCTCGAAGGAAAGGCCGTCTACCGTCTGAACCAGGACTGGGTGGAGGTCGAAGCCGGCGACTTCATGTGGCTGCGCGCGTTCTGTCCGCAGGCGTGCTACGCCGGCGGTCCGGGCCCGTTCCGCTACCTGCTGTACAAGGACGTCAACCGCCATATGAACCTGACGCTGGGCGCGCAACCGAAGTAAGGGGTCCCGCTCAAGGGGGCCCGCTCAAGGGGTTCCACGCAAGGGGCCCCACTCGAGGGGGCTCCGCTCAAGACGCCCCACTCGCCTGCCCGATCGTCAGACGGCGCAGGCGTTGCCGCGCGCGGGCTTCACGCCGCGCCGCGCGGCCTTCTCGCCAGCATCCCCACCAGCACCCTGGCGAGTGCGCTCACCATCGGATCGGCCGTCGGGCGATGAAAGATCGCCAGCTCGAACGTGTCGATGACCGGCAGCCCCTGCGCCCGACCGAGCACCACGTGTCCCGGCAGCACCGCGCGCGGCGGCACCAGGCTGATCCCCATCCCGTCCGCGACCGCGCCCTGAATGCCGCTCAGGCTGGAACTCGTGAAGCTGATGCGCCAGTTGCGCCCCATCGCCTCGAGCGCATTGATCATGTCCTCGCGATAGAGGCCGCGCGTCGGAAACGTCACGAGCGGCACGGGGTCGAGCCCGAACGACGGATGCGTCGCGCTGTCGATCCACGCAAGCTTCTCCGGGCGACAGGCAACCGCTTCGCGGCTGTTACGGCGTTGCTTGACGAGCACCAGGTCGAGCTCGCCGTGATCGTAACGGCTCATCAGGTCGCGGCTCAGCCCGCTCGTCACTTCGAGCTTGACCTGGGGATATTGCCGGTTGAAGCGCGCAAGCACGTGCGTGGTCGCACCCGTCGCGAAGTCCTCGGGCACCCCCAGGCGCACCGTCACCGCCACGACCGCGCCCGAGAGCGCCTCGCACATCTGATCGTTGAGGGCGAGCATCTGCCGCGCATACCCCAGCAGCAGCTCACCGGCGTCGGTCGGGTGAACTTCCCGGTTGCCGCGCTCGAGCAGCTTGTGGCCCACCATGTCCTCGAGTCGCCGGATCTTCTGGCTGACGGTCGATTGCGTGGAATGAAGGCGCGCTGCCGCCGTGGTGAAGCTGCCGCAGTCGGCCACCGTGACGATCGAGCGCAACAGGTCCAGATCGAACAACGGACGATTCGATTTTGCACTGCCAGCCATGAACGGTATTTGTTTTGTCAATGGATGGCCGAACTTGTATCACGTGCGGCGAACACCCGGCAAGCAGGTGTTGGTGGAAGCGAACTGGCGCCGCCTCGCCGGTGCGGTGCGAGGCCACGCCCTGCCGTCCCGTGCGGCTTGCCGAGTCACACGCCGAGTGCCCGTCCGTCGCTGCGCGGATCGTGCGCCCCGCTCATCTGGCCGTGCGCGCCGATGCGAATCGCGCCGGGATGCCCGGCGAGCTGGCTTTGCGGCGGCAGCGCGCTGATCTCGTGCCCGCGCGCGGCAAGCGCCGCAAATACCGCCTCGCCGGCGTCCTGCTCCAGCTTGAGCGTGTCGCGGCTGTCGGAGAACGTCTTGCCGAGCAGGAAGCGGGGCCGCTCCAGCGCCGTCAGCGGGTCCATGTCGTAGTCGATCAGACGCGTGAGCACGGCGGCGAGCGTCTGCGGCTGACCGTCGGCGCCCTGTGTGCCGTAAAGCAGTTGCGGGCGCCCTTGCTTCAGGTACATGCCGGGGTTGAGCGTATGGAACGGCCGCTTGCCGCCGCGCAATACGTTGGGGCTGGCGGGATCGAGACTGAACGACGCGCCGCGGTTGTGCCACAGCACGCCGGTGTCGCCCAGCACCACGCCGCTGCCCCAGTCGAAATAGACCGTCTGCAGCATGCTCACACAATTGCCTTGTGCATCCGCGGCGCCGATATACACCGTGTCGCCCGGCTTGAACACGTGCGGCCAAGGCATCGCGCGATCCATGCGAATGCTGCGCGCATGAGCGTCGAGCGATGCACTCGACAAGAGCCTGTCGACAGGCACCTCGACGAAATCGGGATCGGCCACGTAGCGGTTGCGATCGATGAAGGCGAGCTTCACCGCTTCGACCAGCACGTGGTAATAGTCCGCACTGCCTTCGGGCATCGCCTTCAGGTCGAAGCGATCGAGAATGCCCATGATTTCGAGCGTGGTCACGCCTTGCGTCGGCGGACGCAGTCCGAGCAGTTCGCCCCCGCGATAAGCCACCCGCAGCGGCACTTCCTCTCGCGCCTGCGCCCGTGCCAGATCGTCGGCGCGCAGCGGCGAGCCGACCTTGCGCAGACCGGCGGCGATGCGCCCGGCCAGATCGCCTTCGTAGAATTCTCGCCCGCCATGCGTGGCAATGCGATCAAGACTACGGGCGAGTGCCGGCTGGAAGAAGCACTCGCCGGCGTTCGGCACACGCCCGCCCGGCATGAAGACGGCCGAGAAGCCGTCCCAGCTTGCCAGCTCGTTCGCACGGAACGTCTGCCAGAAATGCTGTGACGGCGTGACCGGGAAGCCGTTGGCCGCATATTCGGTGGCGCGCGCGAACAGCGAGGACCAGGCCTGCTCGCCGCCCCACTTGTCACGGCTGATGCCGAACGCCTTGTCCCAGATGGCGACGGTCGCCGCCGTGGTAAGCGCCGCCCCAGGCCCGCGCACGGGGATCGAGCCCGAATAGGCGGGCACGTTGGCGGCCGCTTGGCCGATGCCGGAGAGCGTGCTGACGTTGCCATCACGGTCGCTGATGACCATGAACGCGTCGCCGCCTAGCCCCGTGAAATGCGGATACGTCACGCTGAGCACGGCGCCGATCGCGATGGCAGCCTCGATGGCGTTGCCGCCCGCGCGCAGAACTTCCAGCCCAGCCTCACTGGCCAGTTCGTGCGGACTCGTGACCATGCCACGCGTCGATTGCGCCAGGCGAGGTCCCGGCGGCACGCTCACGCTCGCTCGCGCGCTCGAGGCGACGGCGGCCGATGCGGCCGATGCCGCCGCGGCTTGCGCCGCCGATACCGGCAACACGGCGCTGCCCGCCAGCGCGGCGGTGCTCATCAAGAAGTTGCGTCGCGCGGTGTTGGCGGCTTCGCCGCCCAGCATCGGTTGTGTCGTCATCGGCCCGGTCAGTCCATTGGCCGTGTTTTGTTCGAACGTCATGCCGTCTCCCTCGGTGTCATCAAGCGGCGAAGCGAGCCCGACACTGGCTGACGCTTCGCCTGTCCTTCGTCAAATCGTTGCGCGGCCATACGCAGGGTTGCGTCTCACACCTGGGCCTTCCAGCCCTTCCAGTTGCGCTGATGCGTGACTTCCGGCGCCGAATAGCGCTCCTTCACCCATGCGTAAGCCGGTCCGAGCGCGTTCATGGCGACGGCCGCGCCGAGCGCGGCGAGCGGGTCCTGTGCGACCGGTCCGAAGCCGCCGAAGAGCGTGGCGAAATACGTGGCGAAGCCAAAGAACATGCCCGGAATGAAGTTCAGCCCCGGAAGGACGCGGGCGAGCGCCATCATCGTGCCGTTGCCCGCGAACAGGATCACCATTTCGGCCACGAGCATCGCGTTGCCGGAAAATTGCGTGGCGGCCTGCCTGAAGCCGAGCACGATGAGAAAGGCAAAGCACGACCCGACCGGCAGCGTCGCCCAGATGCGCTTGAGGTTCTGCGGTGTGGGTCCACCCATGGCGAACGTGGCCGCCCAACTGATGAAGATGGCCCACGGCGGCAGGTGCAGTGGCAGCATCGCGATGGGAATGGTGGTCACGGCAAGCAGTGAGGCGACGACTTCCGCGGGCAGCTTCTTCATGATTGTCTCCTTGAGTTTTATGGGGATTTCATTGCGCACAACAACATGAATGGCGGTGAATCTGGCAGTGGTGCTGCGTCACGACCGTGATACGGCCGCGTTTGATCACCCACAGGCGGGGCGGGATGTCGAGCAGCGCGTCGGCCACCCGGAACGTGTCGAGGATCACCAGATCGGCCTGCTTGCCCACGGCAATGCCGTAGTCGTGCGACAGCCCGATGGCGCGCGCCGCGTTGTGCGTGCCCATGTCGAGAATCGCCTGCTGGTGCTCGGGCACGCCGAACTGCGCCACATGGGCGAGCAGGTTGCCGATCTGCAGCATGTCGGCCTTGCCGAACGGGGTGAAGGCGTTGCGCACGTTGTTCGAGGAGTACGCAACGTTCACGCCGGCGGTATGCAGCGCCTTGACGGGCGTGAGGCCGCGGCGCTGATTCTGCGTGTCCTTGCGTCCGCCCAGATAGAGATCGGTCGCGGGCAGTGTCACGATGCTGATGCCCGCGAGGCGAATCTGCTCGATCACGGGCCCGAGCGCATCGCTGTCGAGCGCACCCAGGCTCGTCACATGTCCCAGCGACACCCGGCCCTGGTAGCCGGTGTCGATGGTCTTCTGCGCAATGTACGAAATGGCGGCGAAGCGCTGATCGCTCGTGTCGTCGGCAAAGTCCGCATGCATGTCGACCGGCGCGTCGAAGCGCTGCGCCAGTTCGAACACGATGTCGATGTGCCGCTTCGTATCCTCCCAGTTCAGCTCGTTGTACGGGCAGCCGCCGACCACGTCGGCCCCCATGCGCAGCGCCTCGATCATCAGCTCATAGGTGCCTTTCGACTTGAGAATGCCTTCCTGCGGGAACGCCACGATCTGCAGGTCGAGCAGGCTCTCATATTCGTCCTTGAGCGCGAGCAGCGTCTGCACACCGATCAGGCCCTGGATCAGATCGACGTCCGGGTGAGCACGCACGGCGACGGTGCCGTTTTTCACGGCCATGTCGAGCACCTGCCGAGAACGGTCGAGCACGTCTTCGCGCTCCTGCTTGCTCTTGAGAATGCCGGTCACGCGGATTGCCTCGTCGAGTGTGCCGAAGCGCGCCGGCAAGCGGCGGTGCAATAGCGCCTTGTCGAGATGCAGATGTGCCTCGACAAGGCCCGGAATGGCGGCGCGGCCCTGCGCGTCGATATGCGCGTCGGCGCTCGCGTCGATACCGGGTTCGATCGCGACGATGCGCCCGCCCTTGATCGCAATATCGACGAGTGGCGCGTCATCGCGCACGCACACGTTGTTGATCAGCAGGTCCACATGCATGGTGCGGTCTCCTTACGTCACACGGTTGTTGTTCGGTGCTGGCGAATGCCGGCGGGGTGGCAATGAACTCGCGCCCCGTCAGGCCGGGGCCTGAGACGAAGATTAGGGGGCCGGCCGCGCGCGGGGCATCGGGATTTGCTGGTTTTTGCCTAGGAATTTCCTTAGACGCAGCGCAGCAATGGCGGGGCGCGGAACCCGCTTCGCGCGCAACGGTGCGACGGCACGGGCGGGCGGAAGGCAGGCGAGCGAGCCGCGCGGTTGGCGAGCTGGCTGGCGGGGTAGCTGGCAGGGTCGCCGGCGGGGTAGCTGGCGGTTACGGACGAGGTAGCGGACGAGGTAGCGGGCGGGATGGCCGGCGCGGCAGCGCGGGCGTCAGGCCTCGGTGCCTGCCACGATCAGGCCGTGTTCGATGGCGTAGTGCACTAGACCCGCGGTAGACGGAATGTCCATCTTGGCAAGGATATTAGCCTTGTGGGTGCTGACCGTCTTTGCCGAGAGCGACAGACAACGCGCGATGTCGTTGATGCCGCTGCCCTCGACGAGCATCTGGAAGATCTGGAATTCGCGTGCGGTAAGGCGGGTGTGCGGGAGCGCCTCGGCCGGCTGCTGCAGCTGACGCACCAGCTTTTCCGCCACCAGCGGCGACACGACAGTCCCGCCTCGCGCCACGCGGCGGATAGCGCTCATCAGTTGCTCCGACTCGGCGTTCTTGGTGAGATAGCCCGCCGCGCCGGCGCGAATCGCCTGCACTGCGTATTGCGACTCGCGATACATGCTCAGCACCAGAATCGGCAGCGACGGATAGCTCGCCTTGATCTGTGCGATGAGCGCGATGCCGCTCTTGCCCGGCATCGACATGTCGAGCAGGAGCACGTCCACGGTGCTCAGCCGCAACCGGTTGAGGACGTCGGCGCCGTCCACGGCCTCCGACGCCACGCACATGTCGGGCGCCGTCGAAATGATCTTTTTCAGGCCGTCGCGAATGATCGCATGGTCGTCCGCAATCATCACGCGCATGACGTCCTCCCTTCGTTCGGCCCTGCGCTTCCGACCTCGCTGCCCTCGCTCGCGATCGGGCTCGCGCCATGGCGCGTGGGAATGCGCACCGTGACGCAAGTGCCGCGCCCCGGCGCGCTTTCGATGTCGAGCACGCCGCCGAGCATCAGCGCGCGCTCGCGCATGCCCATGAGACCCAGACGCTGCCCATGGCCGGCGCGCGCGGCGTCCATGCCGCGCCCGTCGTCGGTGATGCTCACATGGCAGTGCCCGTCGCGCACCGCCAGTGCGACATCGACGCGCGACGGCCTGCCGTGGCGGCTGGCGTTGGTCAGCGATTCCTGCACGATACGGAAGATCGCCGTGCTGCAATCGCTGTCGAGGCACGCGGTGACGTCCTCGGACATCGCGAGCTCGCACGGCAGGCCATGGCGTTGCGCAAACGACTCCGTGAGCCACTCCAGCGCGGCGTGCAGGCCAAGTTCGTCGAGCACCGCCGGACGCAGGTCGGCTGCGATGCGGTGCACGGCGTCGATGGTCTCGTCGACGAGTTCCTTGAGCATGTGGAGGTGCGCGGCCCGGTCGGCCGCCGGCGCGTCAGGCTGAGTTTCCAGGTAATTCAGGCCGAGGCGCAGACCGCTGAGCCATTGACCGAGTTCGTCGTGCAACTCACGCGACAGGCGTGTGCGCTCCGCTTCGCGCACCGTCTGCAGATAGGCGGAGAGTTGCCGCAGTTGAGCGCGCGAATCGAGCAATGCCATCTCGGAGCGCTTGCGGTCGGTGATATCACGCGAAATGCCGACCGTGCCGACAATGCGGCCGTGTTCGTCGCGCACCGGCATCTTGACGGTGTCGAACCAGCGCGGCGCACCATCGGCGCCGGTGCGGCTCTCCTCGTAGCGGCGCCGTACACCGCTTGCCACGACCGCGCGATCGGTCGCAACGTACACGCGCCCCCACTCCGACGACCAGACACGATCCGGCGTGCTGCCGATGATCTCGGCCTCGGTGCGGCCACAGGCGGCCATGAACGCTTCGTTGACGAGGATGTAGCGGGACTCGGTGTCCTTGAGCCACGCCTGGTCGGGAATGTTGTTCAGAATCGCCCGGTGCAGTTCGCCATGCGTCTCCACTGCGTCTCCTCGCGTTTCCTCGCCGGCCGCCGTGCGGCGGCCGTCTCATCAATGAAATGACGCGGCGCGGTCGATGGCGCCACCGCAAGACGCACGAACAGAGCTACCGCCAGGTCTTACGCACGCCACAAATGCCACGCCGGTCCGCGATCAATATAGCCAGACGTGCACTCGCGCGCGCCTCTAGTTTTCCCGTATATCAGTTCTTCGCGCCGTTTCATGAATTTTTCTTATGGCAGCATGGCTGCGCCCTCGCCTCACCCGTCGGTGCTTGGGTCGCTTGGGCCGCTCGGTCGCTTGAGCGGGATTGACCGGCATGTTGCGGCGCGCCGCCGGCCGGCGCGCCCGGCTCGCTCAAGGCGCGTAGCCGCGGAACAGCCCGCACAGGCGGAACACTTCTTCCGTGTAGGGAATGTTCTTTACCTTGCAATAGCGGCTCGCGAGCTTCATCAATTCCTTGATGTCGCGCCCGCTGGCGTTCGGATAACGATTGGCGAGCGTTTCGATGAGTGCGTCGTCGAGATACGCGCCGACCTGCTCGCCCTGCATGCGCCACAACCGGCGTGCATCCGCCGGCGAGGGCGTCTCGTAATGGATCGTCGCAATGCAGCGCGAGAGAATGGCGTCGTCCACGTCGCCGATGCGGTTCGTCGTCATGAACAGCAAGCCATGGAAGTACTCCAGCGAGCGCAGGAACTCCGCGACGATGGCATTGTGCTCCAGATCGTTGTCACGCCGCCGGATGTAGACGTCCGCCTCGTCGAGCAGCAGAATCGCGTTCCAGCGCATTGCCCGACGCAGGATGGTCATGAGCGTGGCGCCGACCGACGCGGCCGTCGTGCCCAATTGCCCGGAATGCACCCGATACAGCGGCTTGCCCACCACTTCCGAATAGATTTCCGCAGTGAGCGTCTTGCCGAGCCCCGGCGCCCCCTGACACAGGATCGTCGCCCCGCCCGACTTGCCCGGCACGAAGTCCGGCACCATCACTTCCATATTCGACGTGAGGATGTCGATCAGATCGTGATGGTGAGCGGGCAGCACCAGCTTGTCGCGCAATTGGGGCTGGTACTCGTACTCGGTGAGGTTCTGCACGTGGACCCAGAGATTGCGATGCCAGTCCAGATGGAACACGTGTACATAGCAGTGCAGCGGCACCGTCTCGAATGCCTTGCCGATATCGGCCTTTCGCCAGAAATCGGCGTCGCAGGCCATCTCGAAGTTGCGCTCCAGGCGCTCCTCGTCGTTCACGCACCTGGCCGCCACGCCGTCCTCCACGCGAACGAGCTCGGTTGCGCCCTTCGGGTCGACGGAGAATGCCGCGCGACGAATCACGAACTGGGCGCCGAAGGCCCGCTGCACGCGCAGGAACCGCTTCGCATGCTGCTCGTACTCGTGCTTGAACTCCGCGCACTCCTTGTAGAAACCGAACTCGGCGAGCAGTTCGGGAATCGTGCGATTGGCGATGTCGTCGCGCGTGAAGACGAGCGAGGTGGTCATGCCCGAGCGGCGCAGGCGATGCTCGGGCAGATTGGAATTGGCCGATTGCATCGTGTTCGCGAGCATGTCCATCACGACATACGGCGAGCCCTGCTCCGGTTCCACGTAGCGCAGGCGACGCACCAGCCACGGCAGCAACGCGCCGTCCCGATGGCGCTGGTACAGCCAGCCGTCGATGACGTCGCGCGCGAGATACGCCACGAGCCCGGGCACGAGCTTGTCGAGCCCCGGAATCACGCGCGCCTGCGGGGCGTTGTAGACGTTGTCGAGCGCCAGCATCTGGAACATCAGCGCGCGCTCGTTCTGTGTCTTGCTCAGCACGTACAGTGTGTTGAGCGACTTGGCGTCGAACCACTCGCTCGACACCATCATGTTGCCCCGGCACACGCCATAAGCCGTTAGCTGTTTGCCCAGCGGCGAATCGCTGCCGATCAGTTGCAACAGCGGATGAATCAGCGACTCAGGAATTTCGAAATCCATATGCGGCACTCCCCGTAAAGCGTGTGGCCATAGGTCTTGCTGCCGCTGCGGCAGCAGCGTCAGGCGAGGAAAAAATCGATGGCGCGCGCGACGACGCCGGGCTCGATGACATGCAAACCATCGAACTCGACGTACTCGACATCGTATCCCGCCGCTTTGAGCTTGCCGGCGTTCTGGCGTCCGCTCGTGGCAATGGGCAACTGCTCGTCGATCAGGCCATGCGCGATGAAAATGCGCGGCGTGCCCTCCTGCAGGAAGATCGACATGAAACCGCCCGAGAAGGCGATCACGTGGCTCGCGATGTCGCCGTTGGTCACGCCGATGGACAACGCATAGCTCGCGCCATCGGAAAAGCCGGCGAACGCGACACGTCGGGTGTCGATCCGGTATTGCCCGGCCACCTTGCCGAGCGCCAGCCGGAGACGTTCGAGATCGGGCCCGTTGCCGCCGATCACGATATCCCACGTGGGAAAGGTCGAATGCGGCGCGAGGACGAGAAACTTGTGGCGATCGGCGTGCGGCTCGATGAACGGCAGCACCTTCTCCGGGAAGCCGCCCGCGCCGTGAAACATCACGAACAACGGGACCGGCCGGTCCTGCGGGATGTCGGCCGGAACGTAGAGCACGGCGTCGCGCGCTTCGCTCAGGCCCAACGCGTGCCGGCCCGGGGGCAATGCGCGGCTCGAGCCGGGAGCCGCGTCAACCGCGGAGGGAGGATCGAGCGACGGGTCGACGCTGGCGAGGACGGAATCGCGAAGCGGCGCAGACGCCGGGGCAAGAACGTCCGGGGGCATCCGTCCGAACAAGGCGGGATCGAACATGGCGCGGTGAGTGTCTCATAGTCGTTGATGTTATTGATATATTGTATATCACGAGTCTCTTCGCTGACACTCTCGGTTTCCGGCCGCACCGCCTGATTCGGCCATATAGGCGCTCAATCCGGCCACGCGCGCCGAACGCGGCCTTGCATCGCGGATGCGCGCAGCGTCGATCAGCCCGCTCGCGCGCCGCCGAGCAGCCGCGAAATGCGACGCGCCGCATCGGTGAGCGCCGCCACCGTCTGCGGATTCGGATGCGCCGGCAGGTAGTGAATCGAGCCGACGATGGCCAGCGTGCCGAAAAGCGAACCGTCGTCCTGCACGATAGGCGCAGCAAGTGCGTTCACGCCGAGAAATACTTCCTCCGGGGCGTCGGCCCAGCCGCGCTCGCGCACCAGCGCAAGCTCGTGCGACAAGCGCATGGGATCGGTAATGGTATGCGGCGTGCAAGCGTCGAGCGGCGCGGCGAGCACCGCCTCGCGGCGCTCGGGCGCGCCGAACGCCAGCGCGATCTTGCCCTGCGCCACGCTATGCAATTTGAACTGCGTGCCCGGGTGCAACAGGATCTCGAGCGGGCTGCGCCCGCGCATCACGTCCAGCACGACCACGTCGGTCTCGGTAAACGAACTGATGACGATGGTCTGTCCCACGGCGTCGCGCAACTCCTCCATCACCGGGCGCGCGAGTCCGACGACGTCGAACTGCTTGACCAGCTTCTGCCCGAGCAGGAAAAGCCGCCAGCCGATGCGGTATCGGCTCGTGCGCGGATTCTGCACGACGTAGCCCTCCTGTCGCAGCGCCGTGAGGTGCCGGTGCACGCGCGCCTTGGGCACTCCGAGCGCGTCGGCCAGGTGCGTGACGCCGCACTCGGCATTGCGCTCGGCCAGCAACTCCAGAATGCGCAGTGAAATAACCGAAGTCGACGACGTGTTGAGCGCTTCGGCGCCCGCGGCGTCCGCCGCCGAATCGTGATGTGCCGCCGCCGGGCCCGCGCCGCGGGCGACGTCGTTCGGGATGTCCTTCGTTCGTTTCACTGAGTGTCCTTTGTCACTGTCGCGCCATGCGACTACTGCGCGTCGAGCGAGATGAAACGCTCGCCGAACACGTGATAGCGCTGCGGCTTGTTCTTGTCGCCATCCTCGGGGCGCACGTAGCGAATCGAGCTGCGATTGCGGCACGCGCGCGGCAGGATGAAGCAGCGGATGAATGTCGTGTCGCGCGCCTCGGTCGTGGGAGCGAGCACCGGCGCGTGTCCGAGCTCGAGCCACGCCTGCCCGGGGCCGTGCGTATGCGAGGTGCCCAGCGTCTCGATCGTGATCTCGCCTTCGAGCGTGCAACGCACGCCCGGGCCCTGATGCACGTGCAGATGCGCCACGCCGCCGGGGGGGAATTGTACCTTGTCGCATCGCATGAGCCAGCGTTGGCGCGGGTCCAGCTCGATCGGCGCGGCCAGCTTGAGCGTCGACGACGCCCCGGGCGCCGACGTGATTTCGCCCGGCGTGGGCGCCTCGCCGGCCATCAACTCCCAGCGCCACAGCGTGGCCCCCTCGCTGCCCGCGAGCAACGCCAGATCGTCTTCCCCCAGCCAGGCGCTTTGCGCCGGGTGATGTTGCGCGCCCGTTTCGAACTCAATGGCGACGTCGCCGCGCACCACATAAATCGCGCGGCGCGCCGCGGGCAAATAGACCGGCGCGTGGTTTGGCGCAATGACATCCTCGTACAAACGCAATTGGAACGGCTTCACTTCTCGATCTCCTGTGACCTACGGTTGCCCGACCATCGAGACAACCTTGATACACAGTATCGATTATCGATACACAAAGCACCATTTATGGTTTACCACGACACCTAATTGCGAAACGTCCTGTTACCATGCAAACGAAATCATTCCCAATCGTATCGATAATCGATACACAAGGTGTGACATTAGGATGAGTTCCATGAAGGAGACAAGAATGGACACTGGCACGACCGCGCTGAAGGCGGCGGGCGCGGCACGTCGACCGTGGTATCGCGGGGCGTCGCTGGCGCAATGGCGGGCATTTGGTTCGGCCTATATCGGCTGGATGCTGGACATCATGGATCTGATGCTGTTCGCGATGGTGATTCGCTACATCAGCGCCGATCTGCATTTCGACAAGGGCGTGGCCGGCGTCATCGCCTCGCTCACCCTGTTGGCCACCGCGTTCGGCGGCCTGTTCTTCGGGTTTCTCGCCGATCGTATCGGACGCACCCGCTCGATGATTCTCTCGATCCTGTGCTATTCCATCGGCACCGCACTGTGCGGTTTCGCCGATTCGGTGACGCAGCTCCTCGTGTTCCGCTTTCTGCTGGGCCTTGGCATTGGCGGCGAGTGGTCGGCCGGCGCGGCGCTCATTACCGAGACGTGGCCTGCCGAACATCGCGCGAAGGTCATGGCATGGGTGCAGAGCGCCTTCGCCATGGGTTACGCGGTGGCGGCCATCGTCGCGGCGGTGATCCTGCCGTACTTCGGTTGGCGCTGGGTGTTCGCGTTCGGCCTGTTGCCGACGGTGCTCGCGTTCTGGGTACGCCGCCACGTGGAGGAGCCGGCCATCTGGCGCGAGCAACGTGTGCGCCTCACGCTCGGTCAGACGCTCGCCACGCTGTTCGGCCCCTACGCGCGCAGTACGATCGTCGGCCTGGCGTTCACGGCGGCTGCCATGTGCGGCTACTGGGGGCTCTTCACATGGATTCCGGCGTATCTCGCCACACCGGTCGACCAGGGCGGCCCGGGCTTCGACCTGCTGCGCTCGACGACATGGATCGTGATCATGCAGATCGGCGCGGCGGCAGGCTTCGTGTGCTTCGGCTACATCGCCGATCGCATCGGCTGCCGCAAGTCCTTCCTGCTTTTCTTCATCGTGTCGGCCGTGACGGTGCCGCTCTACGTCGCGATTCGCGAGCCGATGCTGCTACTCGTTTTCGGCCCGGTGGTGGCGTTCTTCGGCACGGGCTTTTACAGCGGCTTCGCACCGACCTTCGCCGAGATGTTTCCGACGCAGGTTCGCGCCACGGCGCAAGGCTTCATCTACAACACGGGACGTGCGGCCAGTGCCCTCGCGCCCGCGGCTGTTGGACTGCTCTCGCGCGGCGAGAACGTGAGCGCGGCGCTCGGGGCGACTGCCGGATTCTTCCTGCTCGCGGCGATCATCGTGTACTTCTTCCTGCCCGAGCGGCATGGCGAAGCGCTCGCGTGACCTTGACGCTTACACCCCCTCTTACGCCCTCTTACGCCCTCTTAGGCCCTCTTAAGCCCTCCTACGCCCTCCGGCAACTTTGCGCACCGACGGCCCCTGCTGCCGTCAGTGCGCTGTCGCTCTCTCACTTCCCCCCAACCGCCCGGCGTGCGCCTCTCAAGGCAACGCCAGCCGGATGACCGACGGGCAATCCGAATACAGCCGCGCAACGTCGTCGGCACGCAGGTTCAGCACCGCGCGCTGATTGACGTACCCCTTGTCCGTGATCTCGCCCTGCTCCAGCGACGGCGGCGAGGACAGAATCGCGGCGCGCGCGGCCCGCTGCGAACTGCCGGCGTCCTGCGCCAGTTGTGCGAGCGCCTGCGCCACTCGAGCGCGAATGCCATCGTGCAGCGCCAGTTGCCGGCCCGCGTCCGGCGCGTTGCCCACGTCCGCCGCCATCGCGCGCATGGCCGGACTCGGGAAGATCAGCAGCCCGATCTCCTCCCGGTCGTGCCCCGCGACGACGACGTCCGACGCATACGGCGCCAATGCCGTCACCGCGCGCAAGCGCAATGCGCCGACGGAAACCCATGTGCCGCTCGTGAGCTTGAAGTCCTCCGATACCCGACCGTCGAAGAGGACGCCCGCGCTCGGATCGCCCGGATCGCATAGTCGGCCTGCATCGCCCGTGCGATAGAAGCCTTCGTCGTCGAACGCTTCGGCAGTGGCCACCGGGTCGCCCGCATAGCGGCGAAACACCGACGGGCCGCGCACGCGCATCTCCAGTTTGTCGCCGTTGGGCACGAACTTGAGCTCGTTGCCCGGCGCCGGAACCCCGATGTTGCCCGCCCCCGGAATCGGGAAGTGCACGCTGGTGATGAGCGGCGAGGTCTCCGTCGCTCCCCACGCCGAAGTGAAGAACGGCAGCGTGTCGCAATGCCGCGACGCCAGCCGTTCGAAGCGCTGCCACAGCGCCGGCGGCAGGCTCGCCGCCGCATAGAACAGCACCTGCAGGCGGCCGAAGAAACGTGCGGCAAAGGCGGCGTCGTCCTCCAGGTACGGCGCCAGCGCCTCGAAGCCCTTCGGCACGTTGAAGTGCAGCGTGGGCGACACGTCGCGCAGATTCTCGACGGAACGGCCGATCAGTTCCGGCACGGGACGACCGTCGTCGACGTAGAACGCCCCGCCGTTGCGCAGCACCATGTGAAAGTTGTGATTCGCGCCGAACGTGTGGCTCCACGGCAACCAGTCCACCACGATCGGCGCGGCATCGTCGATGAAATGCCAGCACTGCGCGACCATTTGCTGGTTCGCCGCGAGCATTCGATGCGTGTTGACGACGATCTTCGGTTTGCCGGTCGAGCCCGATGTCAGCAACAGCTTGGCCGTGTCCTCCGGCCCCACCTGGGCAAACGCGGCGTCCAGCGCCGGTGTGGCAGGCGTCGCCGCCAGCGTGTCGAACTGCAGCCACCCGGGCCGTGCGTTGTGCGTCGCGACGATCGGGCAGCGGATCGGCGCATCGACTAGCGCGCGTCCATAGGCTTCGCCGTCCTCGACATAGACCAGCGCGGGGTCGAGCCGCGCCAGAATGCCGTGCAGTTTGCTCATGTCCTTCGCGACGCGTGAATAGGCCGACGAGACGATGGCCGTCTGCCGCCCCGCCATCATCGCGCCGAGCACGAGCAGCGCATGATTGACGCTGTTGTCCGACAGGATCACGACCGGCCGCTCGCGCGGCACGCGCAGATCGAGCAGCGCCTGGCCAATGCCGCGCGCCAGGGCAAGGGCCTCGCGATACGTCGCCTTGCGCCAGAGACCGCCGTCGGAAGCCGCCTCGCCGGGCAGCAGGCGTTGCGCGACGAAAACGGCGTCGGGCGTTTGCTTGGCCCACTTCACGAGCCAGTCGGCGGGGCTGCGCGCGAACTCGCCCAGCGGCGTGCGAGAGCGAATCACGAAGCTGCCGTCCGCTCTCGTCTCGCGCTCGATGTCGGGCACGGCGAGACGTCGCGCGCCGAACGACGTCGCCATCGTCGGGGTCAGTCGATCGTCCACTTGCCACCCTTGACCGTAACGAGCACGCGACCGTCTTCGCCATACGCCGAATGGTCCTGCGCGCTCACGTTGATCATGCCGTGCGTGGCTGCCAGCCCACGCGTCTGTCCGATGGCGTTCACGAGCGCGTCGCGAAACGCCTGGGTGCCCGGCGGCGTCTGCTTCGCCGCCACGGCGACGGCGCGGTCGAGCACCAGGTAGGCGTCGTAGGCGTAGCCCGCGAAGAGGTTGCGCGAGCCCGCCCCGTACTGCGCCTCGTAGCGTTTGGCGAAGTCGACCGCGACGGCCTTGCCCGGGTGGCTCGCCGGCAATTGCTCTGCGACCAGAATGTTGCCGACCGGGAGGATCGCGCCTTCGGCGCTCTTGCCGGCCACGCGCAGGAAGTCGTTGTTGGCCACCCCGTGCGTCTGGTAGATGCGGCCCTTGTAGCCGCGCTCGCGCAGCGTGCTCATCGGCAGCGCGCCGGGCGTGCCGCTCGCCGCGATGATGACGGCGTCCACGTTGGCCGACATCACCTTGAGCACCTGCGCCGTCACCGACTGGTCGTTGCGGGCGTAGCGCTCGACCGGCGCCACCTGGATCTGGCGCGCCGCCGCGCGCGCCTGAATGTCCTTGAGCCAGGCCTCGCCATAGGAATCGGAGAAACCGATGAAGCCGAGCGTCTTCACCTTATGGGCCTTCATGTCGTCGAGCACGGCGTCGGCCATGACGGCCACCGACTGCGGCAACGAGAAGACGTAGCGCATCTGCGTCGCGCTCGGCACGAACGGGCACAGCCCCAGTTGCGGCGTGCGCGTGTCGGCGGCGACGGCCGCGACCGCCAGACACGCCGGCGTCGTGGACGAGCCGATGATCGCGTCGACCTTGTCCTCGGTGGCGAGACGCCGTGCGTTCTTCGTCGCCGTGGTCGGATCGGTGGCGTCGTCGAGCACGATGTAGCGCGCAGGCAGACCGCCCAGCGTGGGCGGCAGCATGCCGATGGCCTGCTTCTCGGGAATGCCGAGCGATGCGCCCGGCCCCGTGGAAGACAGCGTCACGCCGATGGTGACGCCCGTCGGCTGTGCATGGGCCTGCGTGGCCGCGCCCAACACGGCGACACACAGCGACAGCGCGCTGAGCGTGAAACGTCGGGATCGCGAGAACGCGACACTGCATGTGAACCGGTTTGCCGCCATGTGACTTGTCTCCTGGTCTTTCGCTTGTTGTTTTCGAATGCAGGGGCCGGACAGCTTGCAACGCACGACGACTCAACGCACGGCAAACTCCGGCAGCACTTCGCGATTGCGCGGCAGGCCCATGATTTCGCGGGCCTCGGCCGGTGTGGCGGGCTCGTAGCCCATCTCGCGCACGAGCCGCACCACGCGCTCGGTCAGTTGCTGGTTCGTGGCGGGCACGCCGTGCTCGTAGTACAGGTTGTCTTCGAGGCCCACGCGCACGTGACCGCCGAGCAGCAGCGAGTTCATCGCCGACGGAAGCTGTGCCGGACCGATGCCGCTCACGCAGAAGATGCTGCCCTTGGGCAGCAGATCGACCATCGACTGCAGCACGCGCGGCGTGTACGGCATGGCGTTCTGGAAGCCGCGATGCACGCCGAGCACCAGATTCACGAAGAACGGCTCCTCGTCGAAACCCGCGGCGGTGAGCGTGGCGAGGTCCTGCACGATGTGCGTCGGGCTGAAGACTTCCCACTCGGGCTTGATGCCGCGCTTTTTCATCTCCACGGCAAGATGCTTCGAGCGCTCGGGCGACGTGTGCATCAGCAACTCCTTGCCGCCGAAGCTCGCGATGATGGTGGTCGCGTCGAGCGTGCACATCTCGGCGCCGGCGTCCATGCCCTTCAGACGCTCGTCCCACAGAATCTCCCAATAGCCGTTGTCGGCCTGCCCGATCATGTCGCCGTGCACGCCGCCGCCGGTGGAGTTGTTGATGACGATGTCGCACTTGTCGCGAATGCGGCGATTGATGTCGCGATAGATCGCCGGGTCGCAGGTCGCGCCGTCGTCGCCGGGGCGGCGCGCATGCACGGCCACGACGCTCGCGCCCGCGTTGTAACAGTCGTAGACGTCGCGGGCGATCTCGTCGGGCTGCGTGGGCAGATGGGGGTTCTGCGACTTGTGCGCCATGCCGCCCGTGGGCGCGATGGTGACGATGACTTTCGGTTTGCTCATGGCTGTCTCCTTCGATTCGTTCGGTATGTTCGGTATGTTCGGTATGCGGGATCGCACCGGTGAGCCCGGGATCAAGGATCGGGGGATCCGGTAATTCGATAGTCCGGAATACGCCCGCGCGCGGCGGGCTGGCGCGCGCCTACGGCTTGTTCGCGAGAATGCCGAGGATGATGGCGTCGCGCTGGGCTTCGAGTCGCGCATTGCCGCGCCCGGCGAGTTCAGCCTCGACGCCTGCCGTGATGCGCGCCTTGAGGTCCTCCGTGAGCACCGGCGCGCCAAGATCGGCCCACCACGATTCGATGGGCGGACCGAGGTGTTCGAGCAGATGCGCAATGCCGCCCGCGCCGCCCGACAAATGCAGGTTCAGGAACGGCCCGAGTGCGGCCCAGCGCAGCCCGGGCCCGTAGGCGATGGCGTCGTCGATGTCGGCCACCGACGCGACGCCCGTGTCCACGAGATGCATCGCCTCGCGCCACAACGCGGCCTGCAGGCGATTCGCGATATGGCCCTTGACCTCTTTCTTCACGTGGATCGCGCGCTTGCCGATGGCCCGGTAGAACTGCATCGCCGTATCGATGGCGGCTTGCGACGATTGCGCGCCGCCAATGACTTCCACCAGCGGAATGAGATGCGGCGGGTTGAACGGATGGCCGAGCACCACTCGCTCGGGATGCCGGCAAACCGACTGCACCCGGCTCATCAACAGTCCCGACGAGCTCGACGCAATGACCACCGAGGGCGGCAATGCCGCGTCCATCCGCCGGAACAGGTCCTGTTTGAGATCCTCGCGCTCCGGACCGCTCTCCTGCACGAAACCGGCGCCCTCGAGTGCGGCGTCGAGTGTGTCGTGAAAAGCGAGTGCATCACGGGTGGCGCCTTCCGACAGACCGATGCGGATCAGCGTGGACCAATGCGCATCGATCGCCTCGCGCAGACGCTCGCGGGCACCCGGCGCAGGATCCCATGCGCTCACGCGCAGTCCACGCGCCAGGAAGTACGCAGCCCAGCTCGCGCCGATCACACCGGTGCCGACGACGGCGACCTGTTCGATGTTGTCGTATTTCACATTCGTCTCCGTGGGGGATGGCCGCCGCACTAGCGCGCCGTGCGGCCCAGAAAGCGTTCCATGCGCTCGCGCGCTTCGGGCGTCGCCAGCATCAGCGCACTCGTGACCGACTCGGTGAACAGCCCGTCGGACATCGACATGTCGTGAATGCGCGAGAGCGCGTGAATCGTCGCCCAATTCGAGAGCGGGCTGTTCGCCGCGGTGTCGCGGGCGAGTTGCGCGGCGAGCGCCAGGCCCGCGCCCGCGTCCGTCAGGTAGTGACCGAGGCCGAGACGCTCGCCGTCGACGGCATCGTAACGGCGCCCGGTGAGCATCATCTCCGTCATGCGGTCCGGCCCGAGAATGCGCGCCACGCGGACCGACGCGCCACCGCCGACGAAGATGCCGCGCTTGCCCTCGGGCAACTGGAAGAATGCACCGCGTTCGATGACGCGCACATGCGCGGCGAGCGCCAGTTCCAGGCCACCACCGATCACCGCGCCATGCAGCACCGCCACGACCGGGCGGCCACCGAACTGAATCTCGTGGAAGACCTTGTGCCAGCGCTGCGAGACGCGCAGCACGTCGATGGGATCGCGCTGGCTGTTCTCGGCGAGGTCGAGCCCGGCGCAGAAGTGCTCGCCGGCGCCGCTCAGGACGACGGCGCGCACGCTGCCGTCGAAATCGCGGAACGCTGCCTCGAGCGAATCGACAGCGGCGTCGCACAGCGCATTGCGCTTGTCCGCGCGGTCCAGCGTTACGAAAGCGATGGCGTCTTCGACGCGCACTCGCAAGTGGGGATAGGTCATGTCCGCATTCGCTCCAAATCGTGAAAAGTATCTTATAAGATATTTTCAGAGTTGCGTGGCTTGTGCAATGCAGTTCAGGGTTAACAGGGATATTTCCAATAAAAAGGCATTTTAGTGCATATATCGAACGCCAACAGCCAACGCCCGCCCCTTTGATCGTCTCATTGCCGATATCTCATAGTATATTTATCGGCATGACCGTCGACGTCGCACTCCTCGATGACCAAACGACCTGCCGATCCCCCTCCGTCCGCCTCCTTGTCGCCGACCAATGCCGGCGACGCCATCGCGCCGCAACTTGCCTTGCTGGCCCGGCGCGTTCGTACGCTGCGAGCCCAACGCGGCATGACCCGCAAGCAGCTCGCCGCGCAGTCCGGCGTGTCGCTGCCCTATCTCGCCCGCGTGGAAGCCGGCACCGGAAACGTCTCGCTCGCCGTGCTGCACAAGCTTGGCGAAGCGCTGAACGTCGGTGTGGAGACGCTCGTTGCCGAGCGCATGGCTTACGACGGCGACTTGTTGATCCTCGTCGAATATCTTCGTCAGCAGCCCGCCGAGGTGCTTTCACGCCTGCGTCGTCAAATCGTGGCGCCCGCGGCCGCCGAAGCGCGCGGCAAGGGTCGGCGCATCGCGCTCATCGGCCTGCGGGGCGCGGGCAAATCGACGCTCGGGCCGCGGCTCGCGCAGGCGATCGGCGCGCCCTTCGTGGAACTCGACAAGGAAGTCGAACGGGAAGCGGGGATCGCGATCGGAGAAGTGATCACGCTGTATGGACAGGCCGCCATGCGGCGCATCGAGCGACAGTGCATCGAGCGCATCATCGCGGAACACGAGAACGTGGTGCTGGCCACGGGCGGCGGTATCGTGTCCGAAGCCCAGACCTACGAGCGCGTGCTGCGCACGTTCCGCACGGTATGGTTGCGCGCCCGCCCCGACGTCCACTTTCAGCGCGTGATGCAGCAGAACGATGCGCGCATCGCCACCGAGGCGCTACGCAACGAAGCGCTCGAACACATCCACCGCATGCTCGACGCGCGCGAAGCGCTCTACCAACTCGCCGACGTGACGCTCGACACGTCGGACATCACGCCGGATGCGGCGCTCGCCGCCTTGCAGGACACGCTGTCACCGGCACGCGCCGCCTGACGCTGCCTGACGCTGGCGCCATCGGTCGAATCCTGTGCCGGAAATCGCTCGCGTGACCTGTCCGTACCGGCGCCAGCGGGTCAGCCCGCCTTGCGGCGCCTCGGCGCCGACGAGCCTTCGCTGCCGATGACGTGCCCGCCCCGCTTCGCACTCGCCAGCCGCATCAGCCGCTGGAACTGCGGGCACGCCAGATGCTCCGGCGCCGGACACACCGCCGCGTGACGCAAGCCGTCGCGCAGCGCACTGAGCTGACGGATGGTCCTGTCGATCTCGTCGGCCCTCGCCTGCAGGCGCGCGCGGTCGATGCTCGCCTTGCCCTGCGGCAGCAGCATGCCCGCGATGTCATCGAGCGAGAACCCCGCCGTCCGGCCAAGCGCAATCAACGACAGCGTCTGCAGCACGGACGGATCGTACTGGCGGCGCAGTCCGCGCCGCCCGACCGCCGCGATCAACCCTTTTTCCTCGTAATACCGCAACGTGGACGGCGGCACGCCGGCCTGCCGCACCACCTCGCCAATGTCCAGTGTCATGTCGACGCTCCCGATTGACTTCAAGTTGGCTTGAATTCGTATAGTGCCTCAATCGCAGCCGGTGCGTGCGCGACTTCGCCCGGAAAACCGGCTGCTTCAAACGATTTTCAGATGATTTCGAGGAGCCGAAATGACATCGACGACGTTAAGTCTCATTGCGCAAACTCTGGCCATCGGCGTTTTCGCCACGGTCATCATGGATCTGTGGACGCTGCTGTTGCGCCGCCTGTTCGGCGTGACGCCGCTCGACTACGCACTCGTCGGGCGCTGGATCGGGCATATGGGCGCCGGGCAGTTCGCGCATGCCGGCATCGGGCGCTCGAGGCCGGTGCGCGGCGAGAAGGCGCTGGGCTGGGCGGCCCACTATGCGATCGGCGTGGCGTTTGCCGCCGGCCTGGTCCTCGTGGCGGGCACGGCGTGGCTGCAAGCCCCGGCTCCTGGACCGGCGCTCGCCTTCGGCGTCGCCACCGTGGTGTTGCCGTTCTTCGTCATGCAGCCGGCGTTCGGCGCCGGCATCGCGGCCTCGAAGACGCCGAAGCCCGTCCAGGCGCGCGTGCGCAGCCTGATCACGCATGCCGTGTTCGGCCTCGGACTGTATGCGGGCGGCTGGCTCGTGAACTTCGCGCCGCGCGCCATCGCCGGCTGATCCGGGCGGGCGTCCGGCCGATATCGCAGGCACGGGGCGGCGTGCGCTTGAGCTGTCACAGACGCCGTACTATAGTGGCCGACGCCATGCATCGATTGCGATGCCTTGGCGTCCTCAACAGAACCGTCGGCCATCGCGCGGGCCGGCGCAAGGATTTTGCCCACTATGGACACCATCGTCGTCGAGAGCTGGAAGGATTTCATGGAGCTGTCCTCCCGCTTCGAAGGCTGGGCCTTTCGCGGACAGCAGGACGCACGCTGGCATCTGCAAAGCTCGCTCTCGCGGTACCTGCACGCGTTCGTGTCGGACAAGGAACAGTGGCGCAGCCGCGAGGCGCGCGCCATCCGCATCTTCCGGCGCAAGGCGCACAACCATGTGGCATGGCCCGAAGTGCTGCACGACGACCTGCGCTGTCTCGGCCTCATGCAGCACCACGGCGCGCCCACGCGCCTGCTCGATTTCACCAAGTCGCCGTTCGTCGCCGCCTTCTTCGCGCTCGAGCGCGCCACGAGCGATTCGGCCATCTTCGCGCTGAACACCCCGGCGCTGTACGCCGATCGCGCTCGCCCGCGCCATGCCCCGTGGCTCACGCGCGACACCATCGACCCACGCGTGAAGGGCAATCTCGACAAGTACTTTCTCGGCAACGACAACGAAGTGGTCTGGTTCGGCGAGCCCGAGGAGATGGACGGTCGGCTGATCGCCCAGTCGGGCACGCTGGTCGTGCCGGGCATCATCGACCGCCCGCTGCATCGCATTCTCGAGGGCTATGAGAGCGAAGAGCCGCTGTTGCGCAAGATCGTGCTGCCCGTGGCGCTGCGCGCGGACGCCATGAAATGGCTCTACCGCATGAACATCACCAATGCTTCGCTGTTCCCGGACCTGGACGGACTGGCGCGCTCGATCGCCATCGAAATCGAGATGGTGTGGCCCACGCAGACCCTGGGCTGAGCGCGCCGCTCAGATGAGGCGCTGCAGGAAGCCCGCCGCGCCGGATTTGCGCTCGGCCTTGTTGGCGTACATGCGCTGATCGGCAACGCGGATCAGTTCGTGCATCGATTCGCCGTCGTCAGGAAAGACCGCCACGCCCACGCTCACGCGCACGGTGACATCCACGCCGTTTACCGAGATGGCCTGCTCGATCCCGGCACGCAGGCGATTGACGGCGAAGTCGATGCGCTCGACGATCTCGGCGTCATGCAGGAGGGCCACGAACTCGTCGCCGGCGTGCCGCGCAACGAAGCCGCACTCGGCCACGCCCGCCTTCATGCGCCCGCCGATCTCCTTGAGCAGCAGATCGCCGACCGCGTGGCCCATGCCGTCGTTCACTCCCTTGAAGCCGTCGATGTCGGCGAAGAGCAGCGCCAGCTTGCCGTTGGTCCGCTGCGCGCGCCGCACGGCGTCGGCGGCGTACTCCCCAAAGGTGCGGCGGTTCGGCAAACCGGTGAGCTCATCGAAACGCGCGGCCTTGTACAGATCGTCGATGAGTTGCTTGCGCTCGATGGCCAACGCGGTCTGGTCGCATACGAAGGCGAGCAGACGTTGCGCCGCCTCGGCCTGCAGCGCCCCGGCGGGGCCATAGATCATCAGTGTGCCGACGGCCCGGCGCGCCGTATGCATGGGCAGCACCGCCAACGCCCCCCGGTCCTTGTCGATGACGGCGGACGCGTCGTTCGGCGTGAACGGCTCGACGCGCGCCTGAGCCGGCGCCGCGTCGATCAGATGCCACCGCGGCTGCCGGGCGCGCACCGCGCGCGCCGAGACACGCTGCGCCAGCGCCCAGTCGAGCAACGGCACCTCAGGACTCTCACGGTACTGGTACGCCTTCTCCCAGGCGCCAGCCGAGTCTTCGCCGCCCAGGCCGTCCACGGCATCTTCCGCGTCCATCGAATCGGCCACCGCTGCCGTACAGGTGGCGACGACAATCGCGTCGATGGGAAACAACGTGGACAGCGTTGCGTGTACGGCCTGACACAGTGTGCGAATGTCGGCCGCATCGTGCGCCGCCTCGGAGATCGAATAGGTGGCGCGCTGTAACGCTTCGGCGCGCTTGCGGGCCGAGACGTCGCGCGCCACGCCGATACGCAGGCCGTGTTCCTCCGACCAGCGCGCCGACCACATGAGATGAACGTAGTGGCCGTCCTTGTGGACATATCGGTTCTCGAAACCGATCCGGGGCTGGCCGGCGATGACGCGCTTCGATTCCTCGAGGGTGCGCTCGCGATCTTCCTTCGCCACGAAGTCGATCATCGAGCGCCCCATGAGCTCCTGCGACGTATAACCGAAAATGCGTTCGCAGGCCGGGCTCACGTACACGAGCGTGCCCTCGCGATTGACGAGAAACACCGCATCCAGCAGCAGTTCCATGCAACTTGCGAGGACGTCTTTTGTTACGAATTCCATCGATCAGAAAATCAATTGCTTGATCCAGACTGGCGTCGCCACGCAGGTTTGGTTCGCTTGCCGCGCTTTTCGACTCGCAGCGTCGTATTCGCGGCGCAACGTTTGATTTGCGACACCACCCAGCGAGCGGAATTCCAACTCTCGTTCGCTAAAGCCGACACGGTCGATATATCTCGTACCGTCGGGTATGTCCCGTATTTCCCCTGTACTGCCGTGCCGCCAATTCCCGCTGATTGTCACTTGGTCGATTCAAATTGGCAACTTGCGCGGCGACATCTGTCGCAACGACGCCATTGTTGACGCGCGAGCGCCAATTGAGTAGTCGGACGCGTCATTCGCAAATCCCGAGACTGGAAATCGACCGCGTCCACATTTGGTATTTTCATTCCTTGAATCCTTCGCAAAACGAATTAAAAGTAAAAATCAGGGTGAACCGTAAACTTCATATATATAGTTTTCCGTAACCATTTTTTCTCCTCTGGTTCACCGCGGCACCGCATGCGATTACGTCTGTGTCGGCGTGCGCGGTATTCGCGTCGGTTTGGCGCTTCGGTTTGACGCTTCGGTTTCACTTCACGACAGGAGACAGCAATGACCCAACTCGTCACTTGTGTATGGTTCGATAACGGTCAGGCCCGCGAGGCGGCCGAGTTCTATGCCGCGACATTTCCCGACAGCCACGTCGATGCGCTGCATCCCTCTCCCATTCCGGGCATCGGCCAAGGCGACGAGCTGACGGTCGAGTTCACGGTGCTGGGCCGGCGCTTCGTGGGGCTTAACGGCGGTCCCGAGTTCAAACCGAACGAAGCGGTGAGCTTCATGGTGCTCACGCAAAATCAGGAGGAGACCGACCGCTATTGGAACGCCATCGTCGGCAATGGGGGCGCGGAGTCGGCCTGCGGTTGGTGCAAGGACCGTTGGGGCTTCTCCTGGCAGATCACGCCGCAGCGCCTGCTCGATCTCGTGACCAGCCCCGACGTGGCCCAGGCGCGGCGCGCCATGCAAGCCATGATGACGATGCACAAGATCGACATCGCGGCGCTCGAGCGCGCCATCGCCACGACCTGAGCTGCCGCGCTTACGCCCGGTCGGGACTGGCGGCTGCGGATTCGCCTGCGGGGCCGGGTGCAGGATCGGGCATGGATTCCGGCGTGGATTCGGGCGTGGATTCGGGCGTGGATTCGGGCGTGGAGGCAGGACGGCGCGGTGCCGGTTCGCGCATCGGCATCGACGTGCGCAGCGTCGCGACGAGCGGCAGGTGGTCCGACGCCACGCGCGCCAGCGGCGTGGCATGGCGGCGCACTTCGCCGAGATGCGCGCGAGGCGAAGTCCAGATGCGATCGAGCGAGAGCACCGGCAGGCGCGACGGAAACGTGGCGACGTGCGGCGTGCGCTCGAAATAGCGGTGCAGCCAGCGCAGCGGCCGTCCCCACAGGAACCACTCGTTGACGTCGCCCAGCAGCACGGTCGCGGTGCGCGGCTGGCCGGCCAGGCATTCGAGCAGGCGCCTGACCTGCTCCCGACGCTCGCCCGGATGCAACCCCAGATGCGTGGCGATCACGCGCAGTTGCATCTCACGGCCCTGCGCGTCGTGCCAGACGAGCGTCGCGTCGATGGCGCCGCGCGGCTCGCGGCCCGGCACGCTCAGGTCGATGTGGCGCACGGCCACCGGTGCGAAGCGTGTCAGGATCGCGTTGCCGTACTCGAGCCCGCCTCGCGTGAGCGTCGGTCCGGGGATCACGTGCATGCCGCGCGCCTCGGCCAGTTGCGCGAGCAACCCCACGCCCGTCGCACTCGCCTGGACTTCCTGCAGCGCCACGATGTCCGGATCGATCTCGTCGAGCACGCCGAGCACGCGACCGGGCGCATGGCGCCCGTCCGCCCCCACGCCGCCGTGAATGTTGTAGCTCGCCACGCAAAGCTCCCGGCTGATCCGCCCGGGACGCTCGGGCAGCGCGGGCTCGCTGGTTACGGGGCTGGCATGAGTGCCGGCGCCTTCGTCGCCATTGCCGGACTTGCGCGCAGCGCCGATACGGCGCTTGAGCGCGGCCACGCCCAGGCCGGGCACCACGAGCACCGCCGCGAGCAACGCCGCCGTCCAGCCGCTCGGGCGCTGTGCGAGCGCCGCCACGCGGTCCACGAGCGCGGCGGCAATCAGAATGCCCGGCGCCATGCCGATCACCGTGCCCAGCAGGCAATGCCGCAACCGGATGCGCGAGGCCCCGACCACGAAATTCACCAACGTGAATGGCGCGAGCGGCATCAGGCGCAGCACGATCATGGCGAGCAGGCCGTGGTTGCCGATCTGCTGGCTCACGGCGTTCAGATGCCGGCCGCCGAAGCGTCGCACGGCGTCGCGCCCGGCCACGCGTCCGACGGCATAGCCGGCCATCGCGCCCAGCGTCGTGCCACTCAGCGCGTAGAGGGCGCCCATGACTGGACCGAAGACCACGACCGTGACCACGATCAATACCGTGACGGGCACCATGATCAACGTGCCGACGATGTACACGGCCATCATGACAAGCGGCGCGAGCGGCAGGTCGTGGACGTGCTCCACGAAGCCGAGCACGCGGCGCACGTCGGCCCATTCGCGCAAGGGCGTGTAGCGCCATGCGAGCGCCAGGCCGGCCAGCGCCAGCAGCAGCACGATGAGCGAAGCAATCCGCCCAATCAGGCGCGGGCGCGCTTCCGTTGCAATGAAGGTGCCCATCACGTTCTCGAAGTCGATCGGCTCCATCGGGTCGAGCACCACCGGCCCCGGCGACGCCGCATCGTCGGCCTCGTGCAGTTCCGGCGCGAACGCCTCGAGCGTGCGGGCGCCTTCCCGATGTAGCGTCGCGATGGCGCGATGCAGCCCTTCGTCGCGCGCCAGCGCCGCCTCGACGGCCGGCTCGGGGACATCGAGATGCTCGGCGAGCAGGCGGTTGCGCGCGCGTGCGATGCCGGCCGCGACGCGCGCGTCGCCATTGGCCGCGATGGCGATATTGCACTCGGTATCGAGCGCCATGGAGCGATTGTTGAGGTTGGCCGAGCCGATCACGAGCAGCTCGTCGTCGACGACCATCACCTTGCTGTGCACGTTCACGCACGCCGGTGCGACACCCGGCACTTCAGGGCAGTACAGGCGGAAACGCTCGCCCGGATCGATCTCGCGCAGACGCCGGTAAAGACGCGCGCGCAGCACCCCCATGCTCTGCTGCTGAAGCCAGCCGTCCTCGATGCGGCGCGAGACGACTGCAATGTCGGGACAGTCGGGCTGCGACAGCCGCGCCGCCAGCGCGTCGCCGATCGATTTCGCCGTGAAATACTGATTCTCGAAGTAGATCCGTTTTTTCGCGCTGGCGATCGCATCGAGGTAGAGCGACTGAATTTCCTGCACCGCGGGCCGTCCGTCGAACGCGGGGGCCGTGCGCGCGATGGCGACCTCCACGTCCGTCAGGTCGGGGGCCACGCTCGTCGGCCAGGGATCGAGCGGCGCATACGGCGCGTCTCGCGCATCGGGCAGCCGAAGATCGACGTGCATGCCCGTCGCCCGATGCCAGCGCGCTTCGGCCAGAGCGGCCACGGCGCGCGCCGCTTCGCCGTCGATGAGCGCGTGCACGTCGTGGAACGGTGGATAGGGATGCCCGGCAGGATCGAGCCGTCCAGGCTCGTCCGGTGCGTGGCGGGACGTATCCCAGCGCCGTCGCGTGAGATCGAGGCCGCCCACGAAGGCGAGCCGATTGTCGATCACTACGATCTTCTGATGATGCGACGCCCCGCTCGGGTGGTGACCATCGAGCCGGAAGCACAGCCGCCGATGCGTGCGCCAGTCGAGCTTGACCGACGTCAGCCACTCGCGCTCGAGCGCATAGAGCATGGCGAAGTCCCAGCTGAGGCCGTAGATGCGCAGCCCTTTTCGGCGCCGTACAAGGGCGTCGAGGAAATCGCGCAAACCGGCGGGCAAGCCGTCGTCCACGCCGAGCGGCTGAAGTTGCATGCGGCTGTCGATGTCCCAGCCGAGAATGAAAACGGTATGCCGCGCCGCGCGCAACGCCTCGCGCAGCGCGCTGAAATAGGCCTGCCCGTCCACGAGCATGCGCATGCGCGCCGCCGGCGCGATACGCCAGCAGTGACGCCCCTCGCGCAGGCGCAACGGCGTGCCGGGCACAGTGGACCCGGCGGCGTCGCCGTCACGCGCGCAAGCTTGCGGTGCGGCGATCATGGGCGCCGCGCACGTTCCGGGTGTCGCGGTTGTCTCGGGTGTCCCGGCGCGGTCTGCCGCCGGGGACGTCGCCGGCGGCGAGGTCATCGGGTTGGCGTCTTTCATGCGCGATGTGACTCGTCGTGCGTCGCGCAAGTTTCAGCACTCCCATCGTGGCAAAGCGGCAACGCGCACGGCCGGACGTGAATGGCGCACGCCGTGCGCGCACAACCGCGTTGCGCTGGCTCGCCAGGCGCGAAGAAACGTTCGCGACGGCGCACCGCCATACAAACGCCGAACGGACGTCAAACGGATGTCAAACGGATGTCAAACGGATGTCAAACGGATGTCAAACGGACGCTATACCGGCGATCTGCCAGCGATCTGCCGCCGATCTTCCGGCGGTCTGGCCACAACGTCGCGTTCTGTCGGGACTACTTGCCCATCTCGATCTTCGCCGAGACCTCACGCGCCTCGCTCAGATGATGACGCAATGTAGGCAACGTCTGACGCGCGAATCCGCGCAAGTCTGAGTCCTGTCCCTTTTCGGACTCGGTCTCGAAGAGGGTCACGGCCTGTTCGTGCGCATCGGGCCCGGCCAGCGCGAGATACGCCACGTCGAACTCCCGGCCGGACTTTCGCTTGAGCGCTTCGATGTCGGGATTGACGGCCACGTCGTTAGGCACGCTCACGCCTTTCTTCGCCGCGAGTTGCCGCAGCGTTTCGTTCGCCTTGCTGTGGTCGGTCACCATCTGCTGCGCGAAGCGCTTGACCGACGGATTGCTGGAGCGCTGCACCGCCAGTTGGCTCGCCTGCACTTCAGTTTTGCCGGACTTCTGTGCCTTGTCGACGAACTCCACATCAATGCCGGTCGTCGGCTCGGCGGTGCGCGTGGCTTGGGCGCGCGACGGTCCCGCGCTGCCGCCGGCCTCCGTCGCGCTGCCCTGCGCCGGTACGCTCCGGGGCGATCCCTGTGCAAACGCAACGGCTGCGCTCACCAGCAACGCGACGCCCGTCAGGCAAGCGCCATACCCTGTGGTCTGTCGTGATTGCATATCGTCCTCCTTATCATCGAGCCACTGAACCGTGGAACGTCCGGCGCCGGCGCGTCGCGCATCGGCAGCCCCGCCCGGCACCCGACCGATGCCTGTTCGACTACGCGGTTTGCGACGCCGTTCGAGCGTGCGCCATCGAAACTTCCTATGCGATGCCCGCACCGGCAACAGAATCTCAATGTCGAGTTGACGACACCCGCACATTGCGTTTAGAGTCACTGCATGACGAATTTCCGCCACCACGCGACTCCGGTACTGCGCGTTGCCCTGATGGGGCAATCGGTGGCGCTCGTCAAAAGCAAAAAACAGTCGCTCAACTGACCGGAGCGTGCTGTTCCGTCAGTTGAGCGACGGAATAGCCACGTGGACCCGGCAGTCCCGCCCTGCGCCCCTGGCGCCTCGAGCATCCCCGCATCACCCGCACCATCGGCCTCTGCCCCGAACCCCTCTCCACGCAAGCGTCAGCGTCGCCCGACTGCACGGTTTCCGTACAGGTCATCACCCGCTTACGTATCGTCACGGAGACATCCATGCAAGCCGCACCGTCACAAACCGCCGCACCCGCCGCTCATTGCGCCGCCTCGCCGGCCTTTCGGGGCATCTGGCTGCCGCTCGTCACGCCGTTCTCTCGCGACGGCGCAGCGCGAGGCGCGGGCGAAGGCGCCGACAGACCGGTCGACCATGCCGCCCTGCGCCGTCTGGTCGCACACTACCGCCGTTCTGGCATTGCCGGCCTCGTGATCTGCGGCACGACAGGCGAAGCCGCCGCGCTCGACGACGCCGAGCAGCTCGCGGTGTTCGACACCGTCCTCAACGAAGTGGGCGACTTGCCCGTCATTGCGGGCCTCGCGGGCAATCATCTCGGTCACACGCTCGCACGCCTTGATGCTTTGAACGCCCTGCCGCTCGCCGGCGTGCTGGCACCGGCGCCCTACTACATCCGCCCGTCTCAGGAAGGCCTCGTCGAATGGTTCCGGACGCTGGCGGACCGCTCGCACGCGCCGCTCGTGCTCTACGACATTCCGTACCGCACGGGGGCGGCGCTCGCGCTCGACACGCTGCTCACGCTCGCCGGCCATGGCAACATCCGCGGCATCAAGGACTGCGGCGGCAACCCGCACACCACGCAGGCGCTCATTGCCGACGGGCGGCTCGCCGTCCTCGCCGGCGAGGATCATCAGCTGCTGTCGACGCTGGCCATGGGGGGACACGGCGCCATCATTGCCTCGGCCCATTGCCGCCCGGTGCACTTCGTCGCGCTGTATCGCGCGGTGCAGGCGCGGCAGCTCGACACGGCGCGGGCCTTGTTCCACGCGCTCATGCCGGTGATCCGGCTGCTCTTCGCACAACCGAATCCCGGGCCGGTCAAGGCATGGCTCGCACGAGAGGGATGGTTGGCGGACGTGTTGCGCGCGCCCATGACGAGTGCATCGCCCGCGCTCGCGCAACAGTTGGCGCAAGCGATTGTTGCCGTGGACGCCGAATTCGGCCCGGGCGCGATGAACGCGGCCTGAGGTCCGGGGGGCGGCCGGGGTCGCCTGACACGCCCCGAAGCCGCCTGAAGCATGTTCACGCAGGCGGTCGGGAATCTGCGCGGCGAGCCGCGATTGAGCCGTCGCGCCGCAATTTCGCGGCGCCGCGCGCTCAGAACATCGAGTTGCCGCTGACCGTCTTCGCCGGCACCTGCTGCGAGACGTCCCAGTGCTCGACGATCTTGCCCTTCTCCAGCCGGAAGATGTCGACGATCGCAATGGGTTGAGCGCCCGGATACGGCACCTTTCTGACGTGAAGAATCACGTAATCGCCGTCGGCGAACGCGCGCACGATCTCGCTGTGCGAATCGGGCTGGTTTTTGCGCAGGAAGTCGAGAAACTTGCCGAAGCCTTCGACGCCGTCCGCCGCATTCGGATTGTGCTGGATGTACTGCCGCCCCAGGTACTGACGCGCGGCCTCGAAGTCCTTGCGGTTGAGTCCCGCCTCATAGAACGCGAGCACGATGTCCTTGTTCGACGCCAGTTGCTCGGCGGGCGCCTCGGCCGCCGGGTTCACCGAGGCGCGCAAGCCGTCGGAGCCGGCCGCGGAGATCGCGGCGCCGGGCACCGGCGGCATGCCGCCGGCGGCGAAGCCAAGCGGCATCGGCGCCAGGGTAGCTGTGGCGACGACGGCAAGGAGCGTTGCAATTGACGTCTTCATGGTGGGTGCGGTGCAGACGTGAACCGGTCAGTGGTACAGGTGGGCCTCCGGCAGCCGGACGCCATGCCATCAGCTTAGCAGTTCGCACGGCCGGTCGCCTGTCAGACATCGCCGACAACCCGCTGCGCCCGGGCGTCGGCGGGTGACGTGCGCAATGTGCGCAAGGAGCCCGATCAGCGCCACGCCGCGCTGAGCATCACACTGCCCGACACGATGAGCATGACGTCGAGCAGGCGTTGAAAGACACGGGCAGGCAGACCGAGCACGAAGCGTTTGCCGAGCACCGTGCCCAACATCAGCGTCGCGCCGACGATCAGACCGTTGGCCCACGCCTCGGGCGGCAACGCGCCGAGGCCGGAAAACATCAGCACCTTGGCCACGTAAATGAGCACCGAGCTGGCGGACTCGGCGCCGAGAAACGCGCCGCCGGACAGGCCGTAGGCGGCGAACGCGGGCACGCTAAGCGGCCCGGTGGAGAGCACGATCCCCGTCAGAAAGCCGATCGCGGCCCCGGCCAGCGCCAGTTGCCAGAGCGAGAGCCGCCAGTGCTTGCGAAGCAGATAGTGCCGCACGGGCACCATCGCGACAAAGAACAGGCCCAGCGCGATGTCCACCGCCGTGGCGGGCAGACTCCACAGCGTGCGGGCCCCGAGCGCCGCGGCCGGCGCTCCGGCCATCGAATATGCGAGCACCGCGCGCCAGTCGATGTCGCGCCACCACGCCAGCACCTTCGACACGTTGCCGACGATGGCGGCCACGGCCATGATCGGCACCGCCTGCTTCGGCCCATATGTGTAGACGAGTACCGGCAGGAGCATCATCGACGAGCCCGTCCCGACCACGCCGCTCACCACGCCTGCCGCCGTTCCCACGACGGCCACCATCGCCATGCTCCAGGCATGCGCGGCCAGTGACTGCATTAACCATCCCTCGTGCATTCGTGCCTCGTCAGTTGCCAACCCGTCGCCAGAATGCGTCCGCATCCGCAGGACAAATCAGGGACGAACGATAATCCATGATCGACGCTCGCACCATCGATAAATCGAGCGGCCAGACGGGAGCTGCCACACAGGAACTGCCCGAAGGGAACTGCCCCACGGGAGCGGGCGCCCGGCAGCCCAGACGTCAGCGGAAATCACCGGAAGTCGGCGTCATTCGGGTGAGGTTCGGGCGAGCGTCGCGGCGCTCACGCCGCCGCTCCTCCGTTCCCTGCACTCCCTGCGCTCCACTTCCCGGGTGGCACGCCAAAGGCACGCCGGAAATACCGGGTGAAGTGCGACAGGTCATTGAAGCCGTGGGCGAGCGCGACATCGGTGGCCGACGCCCCGGCGCGCAACGCCGGCAAGGCGCGCACCACTCGCAGCTGGTTACGCCAGGCGTGCGGCGCGAGGCCCGTCTCGCGCGAGAACAGGCGCGCCGCGTGAAACGGCGAGAGGTCGACAGCCTCAGCCAGGGCCGTGAGCGACAGCGGTTCCGTCAGATCGGCCGACAGCCGCGCCTTCATCGTCTCCACGCGTACCGCGTCGCGATGCCCGGGCAACGCCGGCACCCGCGCCTGCGCGTGACGCACGAGCATCATCGACACGGCCTCGATCAGTACGCTTTCGGCCACGAGCGGATCCGCGCCGCCTTGCAGCAATCGATGTGCGGTGACGAGCCGTTGCAACGCCTCGTCGTCGTGTACGACATATTCGCCGAACCACGGCATGGCGTCCTCGGCCGTGTTCGGCCCCGCGTGCGCGTGCACCAACTGCCGCTGTACGCCCTTCACGAAATCGACCGGCAGATAGAACACGCGGTAGCGCCAGCCGAAGTCGGTCTCGCGCGCGCCCGTATGCACCTCCCCCGGATGAATGATGGCGATCGAGCCCGCGTCGGCCACGTGCTCGCCACCGCGATAGAAATAGCGCTCCGCGCCCGCCACGATGCAGGCGAACGTGTAGGCGTCGTGCCAGTGCGGTGCGAAGGTGTGATCGTTGTACTCGGCCGTGAGCATGTCCGCCCCCGGCACGAGCGACGAGCGCCAGTACAGCGGGGCGTTGCGAAACGGCCGGGGCGGTGGGGTGGAGGCGTTCATGCCCGCTACTTTACACTGGGCCGCGGACGCTTGCCGCACGGGTGGCGAAGGGCCTTGGCGGTCTGGCAGGTGGATTTCGGAGGGCCATGGTGCGCAGGGAGACAGCGCCGGTGGAAGAGCAGGAGGAAGCAGGAGGAAGCAAGCGTAAGAGCGCGGGCAAGCGCCGGAGGCTGGGCCGCAAGCGGAGGCGGCCCGCCGGATCGATCAACGCGTCGCGACGACGAATAGCCGCGGAAACGGCAGCAGCACCGTGCCGTCGTCCAGCGCCGGATAGGCCTTCGATATGGCGTCGGTGTAGCGGCTGAGGAATGCCTCACGCGAGTCCTCGTCGAGCTTTGCCAGGAACGGCCGCAATGCGCTGCCCTTGAACCACTCCACCACGGCCGCCGCGCCTGCGGCCAGCGGGTGGTAGTAAGTGGTGCGCCAGACGTCCACGCGCGAGCACGTTGCACGCAGCAGCGCATAGTAGAACGCGGCGTCATGGCGCGCGGTGCGCTCGATACCCCTGAGCGTGGTTGCCCAACACGCGTCGGCGGCGACTTCGCGCATCAACACATGAGCAGGTTCGTCGAGATTGTCAGGCGTTTGCACGGCCAGCGAGCCGCCAGGGGCGAGGCGCCCGACCAGACGCGGGTACAGCGTCTCGTGATCGGGCAGCCATTGCATCACGGCGTTGGCGAGAATCACGTCGAACGGTGCTTCGCCCTGCTCGTCTTGCCAACGAGCGATGTCCGCGACTTCGAAGCGAAACTGCGGCAACCGGGCGCGCGCCGCATCGATCATGTCGCGCGAACTGTCCAGGCCGAGCACTTCGGCCTGCGCATAGCGCGCGGCGAGCACCTGCGTCGAATTGCCCGGCCCGCAGCCGATATCGACCACGCGCATGGCAGTGCGCCCCGGCAGATCGGGAATGGCGGCCACGAGGTCGCGCACGGGACGTGTGCGCTCGTCTTCGAACTTCACATACTGGGCGGCCTGCCACGCAGGGTTGACAGGGGCATTCGGCGAGGGCACTTGCGCCATGACGCGCTCCTTCGGATGCGAGATGGGAGATGGGAAATAAGAAACGGGAAACGGGAACAGCCTTCACGATATCAGGTCCCGGCCTGCAATGCCTCCACGAACACGCGCGGGTGCGACGCCTCGGCGTCGGTAATCGCCCAGTGCGTCATGCCGTCGCGTCGCCATCGGGCGGTGGCATAGCCATCATCGCCAGTCACCGTCGGCGCCCGCCGCGCGTCCGTCGCCGTGACAGGCGTTGGGCGCTGCCGTGATCCGTGGTACCGGCCGACGTGCCGCCTTCTTTGCGATATCCCGACATTGCCGACATTGCCGACATTGCCGAGCGATTCGCGAGCCCTGTCGGACGGCCGTGTGGCTTCCCCGCGTCACATCGGCGGGCGGTACCAACGAGCGGAAGAAGCGGAAGAGGCCGAAGGGGCCGAAGGGGCCGCACGAGCCGACTCGCGGATCAGCGGCAGCGGGTCGACCGGCGCGCCGTAGCGCCACAGTTCGAAGTGCAGATGCGGGCCGGTCGCCATACCCGTGCGCCCCACCTTGCCGATGACCTCCCCAGCTTCGACGGTCATTCCGACTCGGAGGTGGCGCGCAGTCTGCGACAAGTGGGCGTAGCGCGTTTCGCTGTCGTATCGGTGATCGATCACCACATAGCGTCCATAACCGCGTCGCTCGTAGCCAATGTGCCTGACCACGCCCTGGGCCGCGGCATGCACGGACGTGCCGCTCGGGGCGACCAGATCCACACCGTTGTGCCGGTGGCTGACGCGCCGCAACGGGTGGTATCGCACCCCGAACGGCGACGACACGCGCACTGTGGCGACCGGCTCCATGTACGACTCGGCCGACGCCGGGCTCCGGCCGCTGGTCGCGCCGAACTGTGCGCCGAACTTCGCGCCGCCGAATGCGGGACCGGTCAGTTGCATCGCCACGCAACACAAACCGCCGACGACGATCCGGGGCACGCGGCGGCGTAGAGGCGCGCGCCCGTGCCCGGGCGGACCCGCGATGTCACGGTCCGCGGCGGCTCGGCCCGACAATGCTGCCCATGAGGACCATAGAGAAGAAAACATCGCTCGAAGAACAAATTCCAAAGCGACGCAGTCTACGGACATTACGACGGGGATTTGGCGGGAATCACCCCAAATTGGCAGGCGATGGGCGCCCGCTCACCGTGTTTTGGGAGCCCGCCCATCAGGGTGATGGCAATGCAGCCGGTGGCAATGCAGCCGGTGCCCGAGCGGGCACCGGTACGATCAGACCACGTTCGCCGCGCCGGGGGCGGCCTTCCGCCGCATCAGGCGGCGCCCCGCCGGGATGCTCACGCCTCGATGCAACAGGCCGCCAAGGACCGTGCACGCGATCAGTACGGGCGGATAGACGAGGAACGTCCAGCGCATGTCGCCGCCCGATAGCGCAAGGTACGCCGGCGTTACCGCAAGCACGACGAACATATGGCTCAGATAGATCTCGTAGCTCCAGCGGCCCATTTGCGTGAGCCATTGCCATGCGCGCGGTACGGCGCGCGTCGAGCCGTGCGCCGCCGCCAGCCAGCACGCCGCGCTCGCGCAGAGCACCAGCATCACACCGTCATGCAGCGCGCTCCATAGCGCGCCGCCGAAAAACACGACCGCCACCAGGCCGGCCACGCCCAGCGCCCCCATCGCCCGGACGGCCGTGCGCGGCAACGTCACGCGCTGCACGGCCAGCGCCGTGAGCACGCCCCACGCAATCGCCGCCATGCCGGGCAGATACGCCTTTTCCTGCCAGATTTCGTTAGCCTGCAGCGCGGCGCGCGTCCACGGCAGCGAGATGGCCAGCGCCGTCAGCGCCAGGATTCGCCAGCGCCCGCGCAACACCAGGCACACGAGTGGGAACGCCAGATAGAAGCACTCCTCGATCGAGAGCGACCACAGCACGTCCCATGCGCCCGGCAACCAGGTCGTGCGGCCCTCGTACCAGTTCAGCGTCATGGTGAGCGCCGAGGCCAGCGCGCCGCCGAGCGTCTGCCCCGGCTTGTCGATGACGAAACCGGGCACTGCCAGCCAATGCATGACCGCCAGCACCGCGAGAAGCAGCAGGAGCAATGGAAAGATGCGCACGGCGCGCAGGGCATAGAAGTGGCGCCAGCGCAAGGCGTCGAGCGAACCGTAGCGCTCGAGCGAGCGACGCGTGATGACGAAACCGGAAATCACGAAGAAGACGAAAACCGCCTCGTATCCGTTGAAACTCAAACCATTGATCACGCGACGCGGCAGCACGTCGCCCAGCAGGCTCGGTCCGAGCGGCAGACGGAATGGGAGTGCGAGGTGGTGGACGACGACGAAAAGGATCGACAAGCCGCGCAACAGGTCGATGCTGTCGTTGCGCGGGCGCAGCGGGCTCGCGTGCGCCGGGTTCAAAGCCATGAAGTCTCCTGGAGCGATGTGACGAGGGGGAATCACATCCGCGGCCATCGTACTACGACCTCGCGCATTCATCAGCCCCCAAACCCGGCAGGCGCGCCGGCGAGCACGCGGCCCAGGCGAGCGCTGCCACCCCGGCCGTGCGCCGCCGTCGGACGAACCGTCGCGGCAACGGCGTCCGACACGCGGTTGCCGCGACCGGCCTGGGACGCCATTTGTGCCTCGCGCCGCCGCACGCGTAAGATAGCGCCTTCGCCCGGGGCGCCCTGCCGTCGGGCCGATTTGCGGCTGTCATGTCTAACTCCTGGATCACCATCACCAATTTCGGCAGCGCCGCCGTGACCGTGCCGGCGGCCGCGGCGCTCACCCTCTGGCTTCTCTCGGCGCGCGCGTGGCGCATGGCCGTCACGTGGGGCATGATGTTCGCCGCGGGCGCGCTCCTCGTGGCGGTCTCCAAGGTCATGTTCCTTGGCTGGGGCATGGGCGTGCGCGAACTCGACTTCACGGGCGTGAGCGGTCATACGATGCTTGCGGCGACGGTTTACCCGACGATGGCGTGGCTGCTGCTGCGGCGCGTGGCGTGGCCCTGGCGCGTGCTCGGCATGGCCGCGGCGATGGCCGGCAGCGTGGCGGTGGGCGTATCGCGGGTCGCGCTCTCGGCGCACTCGATCTCGGAGACGGTAGCCGGCTGGGTGGTCGGTTTCGCCGTATGCGGCGCTTTCGCCTGGTTCAGCCGTCGCGACGACGCGCCGCATCTCAAGGCGCTGCCCATGGCGGCCAGCCTCTTCGTGCTCGTGATGTGGCTGCATGGCGAGCGCGTGCCGACGCAGCGCTGGATCACCCACATCGCGCTGAAACTCTCCGGACGTGATCAGCCGTTCCGCCGCGCCAGTTGGCACGCACGCAAGCCGGTGGCGCCCGTGCCGTCCACATCGCCCACCCCGGCAGCCTCGCCCGTCACTGCGCCGGCGACAGCGCCCGGGGCTTACGCGCTCGAACGCTGAGCCTGCGCACCGCCGCGCCTGGGTGGCACGCGACCGTTGAGCGGCGACTGCGGCGAGGCCGCCGCTTGCGTCGCCTGTGCTGCTTCGGCCGACATGCGGCGCCACACGTCCATCGTGCTTTGCGTCGCGTCGTTGAACGCCTGGAACCACTTTTGCAGCGGCGCTTCGACCGCCCTCGCCGCCTCGCCCGCGCTCGTTCCCGCCCCAAGCAGATCGGGCAGCGTCATCGCACTGGCCATGCCGTGCTGAACGTCTTCGCCCATCTTGCGGCAGTGCTCGGCCCACTGCAGCTGGTTGTCGGCGCATGCGGCGAACCATTCACGCCAGAACTCGTTGTGCTGCGCGAGCTGTCCATTGAGCAATTGCAACTGCGCGGTGAGCAGCGCGTTGAAATCCCTGGCGTCGTCGAACGATTGACTCGCTTCGGCTTGCGTCTTGAGCAGTTCACTGTCGCGCCGTGCCTGCAATTGGTGCGCACGCTGCGCGGCTTCGAGAAAAATGCCGTAGGCGCCCAGCGCACTTGCAGTGCCCAGCTTCGCCAGCGCCAACGCCGGATTCGTTTCCTTTGACATCGTCACTCTCCTAGGTAGATGAGTGTCGCGCGCCACGCGCGTCACTCCATATGCATGCCGCCGTTGATGGCAAGGTTGCTGCCGGTGATGAAACCGGCGTCGTCGGACGCGAGGAACGCCACGAGCGCGGCGACTTCGTCGGGGCGTCCGAGCCGGCCGACCGGAATCTGCGGAAGAATGCGTGATTCGAGCACTTCCCGCGGCACGGCAGTGACCATCTTCGTGGCGAGATAGCCTGGCGAGACGGTATTGACCGTCACACCGGACTTGGCCACCTCCAGCGCCAGTGCCTTGGTGAAACCATGCATGCCGGCCTTGGCCGCGGCGTAGTTCGCCTGGCCGAAGGCGCCGCGGCTGCCGTTCACGGATGCGATATTGATGATGCGGCCCCAGCCGCGGGAGACCATGCCGCCAAAGATCGGACGCGTCATGTTGAACACGCTGTCCAGATCGGTGCGCAATACCGACTGCCAGTCTTCGGGGGACATCTTGCGCATCGTGGCGTCGCGCGTGATGCCCGCGTTGTTCACGAGAACGTCGACCGGTCCGGTGTCGGACTCGACCGCTTTCGCGCAGGCCGCGCAGGAGACGAAATCGGCCACGTCGACGCGATAGGCGTCGAAGTCGCGGCCGGTCTCGCGCATGCGCGCAACCCAGCCCTCGCAATCCTCGTTTCGAGGGGAACACGTGACCGCTACGCGATATCCGGCATCCGAGAGCCGCAGGCTGATCGCCTCGCCCAGTCCCCCCATGCCTCCAGTCACCAATGCAATTCGCGTTGTCATGGCTTTCCATCTCCGGTTAACGTCGATCGTCGATCGTTGAATGTCGATCGTTGAACGTTCGGGGGGCCGCAATGCGACTCGTGCGGCGCGAGAACGTTCCGCGCCGTGATAATTTTTCCCAGGCGTTCGACGACGCGCCGATGAGGACGGCCGTCGGCCTGGTGCCCGGCGCGCATTCCGTTGCAGATTGTCCGATTGCATGCAATCGCGGCGCGCCAGCGTGGACGTGTGGGGAGGTGCTGAGTGTGTTGGTGTGTGCTTGGGATCGTACTCCAAAATAATTTGCCGGTTGGCCTTCCGGCCTCCGTCAAAAACAATCCAATGACACGCCCCTATCGATAGTCACAGGTCGAGGCAATAACGCGACAAAATCCGCCGCGCGACCGTTGCGGCGTGTGGCCAATCCATATATCATCGCCCGTAGATTTTTTTCCGGATCGCGCCGGTAGCGCTGGTCTCGCCGTCTCGCCGTCTCGCGGCGAAGGCCGGCGGGCGCGAACGCGGGGGTCTTCTTCCCGGACTTCTCACCTGGTGAGTCATGAGCGCATGATGCCTTCTCTGCCCGATACTGCCCCACACCACCGTCGCCCCGCGCTGACGGTCGCCACCACGGCGCTTGCCGCCGCCGTTCTCGTTTTGCTTGCCGCGTGCTCGCGCAAGGCGCCGCCCGAACCGCCGCCGCGACCGGTCGTCGCCGTGGCAGCGAAGGCCGCCGAGCAAACGCCCATTGCGTCGCTGCCCGCGCAGATCGAAGCGCGCTATTCCACGCCGCTGTCGTTTCGCGTCGCCGGCAAGATCATCGAGCGCTCCGTGCGCCTGGGCGATGCCGTCAAGGCCGGCCAGATCGTGGCGCGCCTCGATCCGGCGGACTTGTCGAAAAACGCCGCGAGCGCCCGCGCGCAGCTCGACGCGGCTCAGCATCAGCTCGACTACGCCACGCAGACGGTCACCCGCGACCGTGCGCAGGCGCGCGAGAACCTGATCGCGCCCGCGCAGCTCGAGCAGTCCGAGAACGCTTACGCGAGCGCGCTCGCGCAACGCAATCAGGCAAGCCAGCAGGCGGCATTGGCTGCGGATCAGTTGAGCTACGGCAATCTCAAGGCCGAGCGCGACGGCGTCATCACGGCCGAGCAGGCCGATACGGGACAGAACGTCAGCGCCGGTCAACCGGTGTACCAACTGGCATGGACGGGGGACGTCGACGTGGTTGCCGACGTGCCCGAAGCCGCGCTCGGGGCCCTGCGCATCGGCCAGACCGCGACCGTGTCGCTGCCCGCCGTGCCCGGCAAGACGTGGCAGGCGCGCGTGCGCGAAGTGGCCCCGGCGGCCGATCCGCTGAGCCGGACTTACCGCGCCAAGCTCTCGCTGCTCTCGCCCGGCCCCGACGTGAAGCTCGGCATGACGGCGAACGTGGCCTTCGCACAGCCGCTCAACCTGCTGCCCATGCACGCTGTGTCGCCCGCTGCCTCCGCACCGGCGGCGAGCGCGTCGGCGCCCTCGGCGGCCTCCTCCGGGTCCGCATCTTCCGCGCCCGCAACTTCCACGCCCCCGGCCGCCGCCGTGAGCGACGGCCCACCGATCACGCTGCCCTCGACCGCACTCTTTCACGATGGCAATCAGCCAGCCGTATGGATCGTCAAGGCGGACGACACCCTCGTGCTGCGCCGCGTGAGAATCGCGCGTTATGGCGAGCGCACGGTCACCGTCGCCGGCGGCGTCCAGCCGGGCGAGCGCGTGGTCTGGCAAGGCGTTCATACGGTCACCGCCGGTGAAAAGGTGCGCGTCGTCGCGCCGCTGCATCCCGAGGACTTTGCGTCATGAGCACGCTCGACGGGAAGCCGCCCGTACCCCCGCCCCCCGCACCGCCAACGCCAACGCCGGCCGAACCGCAGGACTACCGCCACGAGGAGGGGCGCTTCAACCTCTCCGCGTGGGCGCTGCGCCATCGCTCGCTCGTCGTGTTCCTCATCGCCATGGCGACGATCTTCGGCATCCTCGCCTACTCGCGTCTCGCGCAATCGGAAGACCCGCCCTTCACGTTCCGCGTGATGGTGATCCGCACATTCTGGCCGGGCGCCACGGCAAAGCAGGTGCAGGACCAGGTGACCGACCGCATCGCGCGCAAGCTCCAGGAGATGCCCTCGATCGACTTTCAGCGCAGTTATTCGCGCCCCGGCGAGTCGCTCCTGTTCTTCGCGATGAAGGACTCCGCGCCGGCGAGCGAAGTCGCCGAGGAGTGGTATCAGGTGCGCAAGAAGGTCGGCGACATTGCCTACACCTTGCCGCCCGGCGTGCAGGGGCCGTTCTTCAATGACGAGTTCGGCGACGTCTACACGCACATCTTCACGCTCGAAGGCGACGGTTTCGGTCCTGCGCAGCTGCGCGACTATGCCGATTCGCTGCGCACGGTGCTCCTGCGCGTGCCCGGCGTGGCGAAAGTCGACTACTTCGGCGACCAGGACCAGCGCGTCTACGTCGAAATCAGCAACACGCAGCTCACGCGCCTGGGCATCTCGCCGAATCAGATCGCGCAGGCCGTCAATGACCAGAACGCGGTGTCGCCGGCGGGCACCATCGAGGGGCCGAACGATCGCGTGGTCGTGCGCCCGAGCGGCGAGTTCCGCAACGTTGCCGAGCTTGCCGACACGCTCATCCGCGTGAACAACCGCACGTTCCGCCTGGGCGACATCGCGACCATCAAGCGCGGCTACGTCGACCCGCCGATCTCGGAAATGCGCTTCGGCGGCAAGCCCGTGCTCGGCATCGGCATCACGATGCAAAAGGGTCAGGATGTCGTCCACCTCGGCCGCGCGCTTGCCGACACGATGGGCGAGCTGCGCGCGCAGCTGCCCGCGGGGCTCAAGCTCACGGAAGTGGCGAGCATGTCGCAGTCGGTCTCGCACTCGGTGGACGACTTCCTCGAAGCGGTGGCCGAGGCCGTGGCGATCGTGCTGGTCGTGAGCCTGGTCTCGCTGGGCTTTCGCACAGGCATGGTGGTGGTGATTTCGATTCCGGTCGTGCTCGCCGTCACCTCGCTGTTCATGTACCTCTTCGACATCGGGCTGCACAAGGTCTCGCTCGGCACACTGATTCTCGCGCTCGGCCTGCTGGTGGACGACGCGATCATCGCCGTCGAGATGATGGCCGTGAAGCTCGCGCAGGGGTGGGAGCGCAGGCGTGCTGCCGCCTTTGCGTATACGAGCACCGCTTTCCCGATGCTCACCGGCACGCTCGTGACCGTCTCGGGCTTTTTGCCGATCGCGCTCGCCAAGTCGAGCACCGGCGAATACACGCGCTCGATCTTCGAGGTCTCGGCGATCGCGTTGCTCGCGTCGTGGCTCGCGGCGGTGGTGCTCATTCCGCTGCTCGGCTACAAGCTGCTGCCCGAGCGAGCGCGCGAGGCCCATCACGGCGACGACCACGAGCACGAGGTCTACGACACGCGCTTCTACAATCGCCTGCGCGGCTGGCTGACATGGTGCATCGAACGCAAGTTCGTGGTGCTCGCGATCACTGTGGTGCTGTTCCTGATCTCGATGGCGGGCTTCTCGCTCGTGCCGCAGCAGTTCTTCCCCAGCTCGGATCGTCCGGAGCTGATGGTCGACCTGCGGCTCCAGGAAGGCGCGTCGTACCAGGCGACCCTGCGCGAGACGCAGCGGCTGGAGAAAATTCTCGAAGGCCGCAAGGAAATCGATCACACGGTGAGCTTCGTCGGCACCGGCGCGCCGCGCTTCTACCTGCCGCTCGACCAGCAGCTGCCCACGCCGAACTTCGCGCAGCTCGTCATCACCGCGAAATCGGTGGAAGAACGCGAAGCGCTCGCTCAATGGCTCGAACCGAAGCTGCGTGAAGCGATGCCGGGTGTGCGCACGCGTCTGTCGCGGCTCGAAAACGGCCCGCCGGTGGGATTTCCGGTGCAGTTCCGTGTGAGCGGCGACGACATCGGCACGGTGCGCAGAATCTCCGAACAGGTCGCCGAGGTGATGCGCCGCAACGGCGACACGGTCGACGTTCAGTTCGACTGGGACGAACCGTCGCAACGCTCTGTGCGCTTCGAAGTCGACCAGCAGAAGGCGCGCGCGCTCGGCGTGAGCTCCGCCGACATCTCGAACTTCATCGCCATGACACTCACCGGCTACGACATCAGTCAGTATCGCGAGCGCGACAAGCTGATTTCGATCACGCTGCGCGCGCCCAGGGCCGAGCGCGTGGACCCGGCGAAAATCGCCACGCTCGCCATGCCCACACCCAACGGCCCGGTGCCGCTCGCCACGCTGGGGCAGGTCGTCGACACGCTCGAACATGGCGTGATCTGGGAGCGCGACCGCCAGCCCACCATTACGGTGCGCTCGGACGTGCGCGCCGGCAAGCAAGGCATCGACGTGACCGAGGCGGTCTACAAGCAGCTCGCCGACATTCGCAAGGCGCTGCCCGTGGGCTATCGCATCGAGATCGGTGGCTCGGTCGAGGAATCGGCGAAGGGCCAGTCCTCGATCAATGCGCAGATGCCGATCATGATCATCGCCGTGCTCACGCTGCTTATGATCCAGTTGCAAAGCTTCGCGCGCACGATGCTGGTGGTGCTGACCGCGCCGCTGGGCATGATCGGGGTGGTCGCCACCCTGCTGCTCTTCGGCAAGCCGTTCGGCTTCGTGGCGATGCTCGGCGTGATCGCCATGTTCGGCATCATCATGCGCAACTCGGTGATCCTGGTCGACCAGATCGAACAGGACATCGCGTCCGGGCACCCGCGCTTCGACGCGATCGTAAGCGCCACGGTGCGACGCTTCCGGCCGATCACGCTCACCGCCGCGGCGGCCGTGCTGGCGCTCATCCCGCTGCTGCGCAGCAACTTCTTCGGTCCGATGGCAACCGCCCTCATGGGCGGCATCACCAGCGCGACCGTCCTCACCGTATTCTTCCTGCCTGCGTTGTATGCGGCGGCATTTCGCGTGCGCCACCACGAACGCGCGTCGCACGCGCCCCCTGCCACCGCCGCCGCGGCGTCCGGCAGCTCGCAAGGAGACCGCTCATGAGTCCGCGCCCCCTGCCCCCTCCTGCGCCGCGTCGATGCGCTGCGCCGCGATTGCTGACCCTGCCGCTCGTGTCACTGTGGCTGGCCGCCTGCTCGTTCACGCCCGGCGACAAGCCGCCCGCCATGCCCTCGCCCGCCCACTACGGCACGCAGGCGCTGCCGGAACGCACGGTGTCGGCGCAGGGCACGTCGCAACGGTTCGAAGTGGGCGCGCCGCCCGTCAAGGCGTGGTGGCGCGCCTATCGCTCGGACAAGCTCGACGCGCTGGTCGACGAAGGTCTGCGCAACAGCCCCAATCTCGCGGCGGCCGACCATGCGCTGCAGGCGGCGCGCGAGCAGCTCAAGGCGCAGGTGGGCTCGTCGCTGCTGCCTTCCGTCGACCTCGGCGGGGAGGCGGCGCGCGAACGGGCGCTGGGCATTCCGACGCTCGGGCCGCCGACCGCGCTGTACAACATGTTCGTGGGACAGATCCAGGCGCGCTATACGTTCGACTTCTTCGGCGCTTCACGCTTCGCAAACGCGTCGCTTGCCGCGCAGGTCGACCAGCAGGCGTTCCAGCTCGAGTCGGCGCGCCAGGCGCTCGCGGCCAACATCGTCTCGGGCGCGATCGGCGCCTCGGTGCTCGGCGCTCAGGTCAAGGCGACGGAGCGTCTGGCCGAACTCGCGCAAGCCGACGCGAACGACATGGCGCGGCGCGAAGCCCTCGGCGCGGTCTCGCGCGCCGACGCCCTCGCCGCCGCGCAGAACGCCGAATCGCTCAGTGCGTCGCTGCCGGGCTTGCGCGCCCAGTGGCAGTCCACGCGCCATGCGCTGGCCGTGCTGCTCGGCCGCACGCCCGATCAGGCGCCCGACGATATCGCGCTGGGCGAATTGAAGGTGCCGGAGAAGGTGCCGGTCTCGGTGCCGTCGACGCTGCTCCAGTCGCGCCCGGACATTCAGGCCGCGGAGATGGCGCTCAAGGCGGCATCGGCCGAAGTAGGCGTGGCCACGGCACAGATGTTCCCGAGCCTGTCGCTCAGCGCGTCGATGGGCAAAGGCGGCTTCAAGTGGGCGACCGTGATGTCCAACGCCGGGTCGTTGTGGAGCGTGGCCGCGTCGATCTCGCAGCCGATCTTCCATGGCGGCGCGCTGCTCGCCCAGCGGCGCGCGGCGCAGGCGTCCTACGAAGCGGCCGTCGAGCAATACAGGCAGACGGTGCTCACCGCGTTCAGGAACGTGGCCGACACGCTCGCATCGCTGGAGGCGGACAACACGTCGCTGCTGCACGCCGACAACGCCAGCGCCGCGGCCGAGCAGATCTACCGCGACACGGCGGCGCGCGTGCGCCTGGGAGCGCTGCCGGTGTCGGCCGCGCGCGGGCGCGAGCAGCAGTACTGGAACGCCTATCTGACGACGGTGCGTGCAACCGGCGCCCGTTTGTCGGATACTGCGCTCCTGTTTTACGCGATGGGGGTGCCGCCCGAGCCGCTCGCCGATGCGGCGACGCCGGCCGCCGGGGCGGCAGCGACCGCACCGGCCGGCGAACGGCCGCCCCCGCCGCAAGACGTTGCGACACGATGACCGCCACCTCCACGACACGGGGCAGACGCCCCAAACATCTGCCCGATGGCCGCGCCGCCCTGCTCGGCGCGGCCATCGACGCTTTCTCGCATCTCGGTTATGACGGCGCGAACCTGCGCGGCATTGCCGCCGCCGCCAAAGTCGACGCCAGCCTCGTGCGCGTGCATTTCGGCTCGAAGGAGCAGCTCTGGCGCGCCTGTGTGGATACGCTCGAGGCCGCGCTCGCGGCCCCCGTGGCTCACCTGAAAGCCATTGCCGACGACACGACGCGGCCGGTCCGGGACCGGCTGCGCGAGGCCATTGCGCTGATGGCCGCCCACGCGATGCAGCATCCCGAGCACAAGCGCTTCATTTCCCTGCACGCGTCGGAGACGGGCGAGCGCGGCGCGGTGCTGTACCGCCACTTGCTCGAACCCGTCTACCACTGCATGGAGAAACTCATCGTCGAAGGCATGGCGGCCGGGGTGATTCGCGCGGAGCACCCGGCAATGTACTTTTGCGTGCTCGCGCACGCGCTGCATCCGCCGCCCGGCTCGCCCGTGCTGATGCAGCTGATCGCGCCGGAAGTCGGCGGTGAGGCCTTCGGGCCCGCGCTGCTCAAGCAGGTCGAGATGGTGTTCTTCACGCCGCCGGACACGCAGGGCTAACGCGCGCCCGGGTCTCGGGAGGCGACCTGAAGACGATCGGCGAGGCGCCGCGGCATTGCGTCGCTCCCGGGCGGCGTCGCCAGCGCCCGGCGCCGGTCGGCGCGGCGGCCATCTTGCCGGTATCCGGGACGCCGGCGGCGCGCCGATGCATTACACTGGCGGCCAAATTCACACACTCTCGCGCCAATGTCCGAAGCTAATTCCACCACCGTCATCCTCGGCGCCGGCCAGGCCGGCGGCGAAACCGCCCTCGCACTGCGTCAACTCGGCTACACCGGCCGCATCGTGCTCGCCGGCAACGAAACCCATCTGCCGTATCGCCGCCCGCCGCTCTCGAAGGCGTTTCTCGCCGGGCAGGCCGACGAAGCGAGCCTGCTGATCCGCCCGGCGGACGCCTGGGAGAAGGCCGAGATCGACGTGCGCCTGGGCGTCACGGCCACGGCCATCGACCGCACGGCCCGCACCGTTTCGTTCGACGACGGCCAGACGCTCGGCTATGACCACCTCGTGCTCGCCCTCGGCGGGCGTGTACGCCGTCTGCCGATGCCGGGCGGCGATGCGCCGAACGTCCATTACCTGCGCGACATTGCCGATGCGCAGCGCCTGCGCGAAGCCCTCGCGCAAGGCAAGCGCGTGGTGGTGATCGGCGGCGGATATATCGGTCTGGAAGTGGCGGCGAGCGCCGTCAAGGCGGGCGCGTCGGTGACCGTGCTCGAAGCGGCGCCGCGCTTGCTCGCGCGCGTGGCCGAGCCCGAGCTCGCCGGCTTCTTTGCCGCGCTGCATCGCGAGAACGGCGTCGACGTGCAGGTCAGCGTCGGCGTGAGCGCGCTGGAGCAGGACGCCGACGGGCATGTCACGACGGTGCTCGCCGGTGAGAAGCGCCTGCCGGCCGACGTGGTTGTCGTGGGCATCGGCCTGATCCCGAACACCGAACTCGCTCAGGCCGCCGGACTGGCGGTCGACAATGGGATCCTCGTGGACGAATTCGCCAGAACGAGCGATCCGGCCATTCTGGCCGTGGGCGACTGCGCGCACCACAAGCATCTCGCGCTTGGCCGCCGCATTCGCCTCGAATCGGTGCCCAGCGCCAGCGAGATGGCCAAGGTTGCCGCGAGCGTCGTGCACGGCGACGCGCCCAAGGCCGTTGCCACGGCGCCATGGTTCTGGTCGGACCAGTTCAACGCCAAGATGCAGATGGTCGGCATGACGGAAGGCCACGACACCGTGGTCGAGCGTCGCCTGCCGGACGCCCAGGGCGCGGCGGTCTTCATGCTGTTCTATCTGCGCGAAGGCGCCGTGGTGGCCGCCGCGAGCATCAACCGCGCGCAGGAATTCATGGCGGCGCGCGAGTTGGTCGGACGCCGCGCGGTGGTGGACCCGGCGCGTCTGGCCGACGCCGCCACGCCGCTCAAGACGCTGCTCGCCGAGTTGGGCCCGGCGGCCTGAGCCTCACGACGCATGGGGCGCGGCACGGTCATGCCGTCTCGCGCTCTTGCCGTGGCCCCGCCCCATTGTCCCTATTGCCCCCATTGCCCATCCTCTCACCGCACATCACCGCACCTCACCGCACCTCACCGCACCTCACCGCACCTCACCGCGCCTGCCCCTTACGGGGACGGCGCCAGCGCGGGCAGCAGCAATACCGGACGGCCCGCGTGGCGAGCCGTATCCTCCGCCACGCTGCCCAGCGTGAAGCGCCGGAACCCTCGCCGGCCGTGGGTGCCCAGCACGATCACGTCGGCGTCGGCGTCCTTGCCGGCGGCGACGATCTGATCGGCCACGCCCTCCCCGATCGGCTGAATCTCGCGGATCTCCACTTCCCCGGGAACGCCGGCTTCGCGCATCTTGTGCGTCGCCCACGTCCGTACTTGATCGCCCACCGCCCGCACGGCGTTGAGCAGCGGCTCCGGGTCGAACCCGGCGAGAAACGGGCCGGGCATGTCGAGCACATGCACCGCGCGCAGCGACGCGGTATGGGTGCGCGCCAGCGCCAGTGCGTAGTCGAATGCGCGGCGCGCCGTCTCGCTGTCGTCCAGTGCGACGAGCACGCGTTCGTAGTGGCCGTCGGCGCGCTGCGGCTCGTGGGGACGGGCTTCTCCGGAGACCAGCATCACGGGGATTTGGGCGTTGCGCAGAATCTGCTCGGCGATGCTGCCCAGCATGGCGCGCCGCACACCGCTGCGCCCGTGCGTGCCGACGATGATGATGTCGGCGGACCATTCGTTGGCCTCGCGCGTCATCGCCTCGGGCACCGTCTCGCCCGTCGTGCGCAGGTCGAGCAGATGGGCCTCGGCGTCGAGCCCTTCCTCGCGCAGATACAGCACGGCGCGCGCCAGATGCTCCTCGCCCTCCGTCTGCATGTCGCGGCGGACCTGCTCCAGGTCGATTACCTTGCTGAACGCGGAGGTCAGCAGATTGACCGGATCTTCCACCATATGGATGACGCGTATCGTGTCGCCTCTGCAGGCAAAGGCAGCGGCCTCGCGCAAGGCGCGGCGCGACGACTCGCTTCCGTCGGTCGCCAGGAGAATGCGTTTGTTCATGAGCAGCCTCGCATTGGAAATGACGGGGGTGCCGGGCGCCGAGGCCCGCGCATCGGACTCGCAAAGCGCCGACCGGAGCGCACCGGACACTTCTCACTATACCGCTCGATAAGCGACCAAAACCAGTGCGACGCGTTCAATGCGCCGCGCACGCAAACGCGGTTTGACGCAGCGCAAACGATACAGGCCCGGCATGGCGGGCCTGTGGTCGGGTTCTGCCGCAGGCAATGTTGCCGTTAGCGTGCCGTTAGCGTGCCGTCAGCGGGCCGTCAGCGGGCCGTCGGCGGGCCGTCAGCGCGCGGCGTCTCCCCAGCGATAGGCGTGCGAGGCCTCGTCGAGTTTCGCCTTGAGCTCTGCGTCGAGCGCGTAGTCGATGGTGCCGAGCGTCTCGGTGAGCTGCTCCACGCGGCTCGCACCGATGATCGCCGAGGTCACGACCGGATTGGCGAGCACCCACGCGAGCGAAAGACGCGTGAGCGACTCGCCCGCCTCGCTGGCAATGCCCTTGAGCGTCTCGATGGTCTCGAACTCGCGTTCGTGCCAGTAGCGCTGCTGGTACATCGCCCCGGCCTTGCCGACGGTTGCCGTGAAGCGCCCTTCGCTGGGCGTCGCATCGTGGCGATACTTGCCCGTGAGCAGCCCGCCGGCGAGCGGGTTGTACGGAATCACCGCCAGTGCCTCCTCGCTCGCGAGCGGCAGCAGTTCCCGTTCGATCTGGCGGAACAGCAGGTTGTAGCGCGGTTGCACCGAGACGAAGCGCGCCACGCGCAGTACGTCGGCCCGGCCGAGTGCGCGCGCGAGGCGGTACGCGAGATAGTTCGACACGCCAATGTAGCGCGCCTTGCCGGACTTCACGATGGTGTCGAGCGCTTCGAGCGTCTCGTCGATCGGCGTGTCGGTGTCGTCCGAGTGCAGTTGATAGAGATCGACGTAGTCAGTGCCGAGCCGCCGGAGCGAGGCGTCGATGGCATCGAGCAGGTGCTTGCGCGACGCGCCCTTGTCCCACGGCGAGGGCCCCATCTGGCCGCACGCCTTGGTCGCCACGATGAAGCGCTCGCGCCGGCCCTTGAGCCAGCGTCCGACGATCTCCTCGGTACGCCCGGCCAGTGACGTGTCGCTGCCCAGCGGGTAGACGTCGGCGATGTCAATGAAATTGACGCCCGCGTCGGTCGCGCGGTCGATGATGGCGTGGCTGGCGGCTTCTTCGGTCTGCAGACCGAAGGTCATCGTCCCCAGACACAGACGCGATACGCTCAGGCCGGTACGGCCGAATTTCGTGTATTGCACGGTAGCTCCCGGAAAGTACGGTTCAGGCGAATACGCTGAAAACATGAAACTGCGCTGCCCGCTCGCGCGGGCACGACGCACAGTATGCGCGATTCCGGGAAACTGCGCGCTCCGCACACTTCATCCCTTCCTCTCTCCTCTCCTTCGTTCGCCTCGCGCCCTCGCCCAAGCCAGCGATTCAGGAGCGTTGCCGCGCGCGCCGCGCACCGTATAGAATGCCCGGCATGAGCCCGACCGAATCCATCTCCCCCGTGGCGGCGCTGCACGCGGCCGACGCGATGATCGAGCGACCGTTCGAGCGACGGTATCCGTGCGGCGCCGATCGTCTGCGCGAGGCCGTTGGCACCGACGTGCTGCCGTTCCATCGCGGAGCGCAGGCCGTGGCGGCGCGCCGCCGGGCGGGCGAGCGCCGGCCGCATCTCGTGGCGTTCGCCGATTCGCGCGACGCGGCGTCGATCGGCGCGACCTGATCTCGCATGCGCGATTCCTCCATCGTCGCCGCCTTCGATTTCGACGGGACGATTTCCACGACCGACAGCCTGCGTGTGTTCGTGCGCACCACGGTGGGCACGCCGCGCTTCGTTGCCGGCGCGTTGCGCGCGTCGCCATGGCTCATCGGCGCAGCGCTGCGCCTGGTCGATCGCGGCACGGCCAAGGCCGCTTTTCTGCGCGCCTGCTTCGGCGCTCGCACGCGCACACAGCTCGAAGCCGACGCCCAACGTTTCGCGGCGCAGCATCTGCCCGCGCTGATCCGGCCGGAGATGCTCTCGCGCTTGCGCCAGCACCGCGCGCACGGTCATCGGATCGTGCTGGTCAGCGCTTCGCCCGGACTCTACCTGCGCCTGTGGGCCGCGCCGCTCGGGTTTGACGCCGTGCTGAGCACCGAACTCGCCTTCGATGCGCACGATCGCTTCACCGGCGAGTTCGCCCGGCCCAATTGCTGGGGACCGGAGAAGATCCGCCGCCTCGAGGAGTGGTGGCGAGCCGCGCCGCCGCGCGTGCTGTTCGTCTATGGCGACAGCCGCGGCGACAGGGAGATGGCCGAGCGCGCGGACTACGCATGGATCCGCGGTGAGGGCAGGCTGATGCCGCTCACCGATGCCGACGCGCCCTCGAGCGCGTCCTGACGTCTCACCGTTCATGCGCCAATGACGAGCACGCCCAATCCCGGCCGCCGCGTGGCATGGGTGTCGCGACTGACGCGTCTCGAACCCGTGGCGTTTTCGCGCTGGGACGCCGTGCACGCAGCGCTCTCGGTCGCCGTGCCGACAGCCGTCGGCGCCGCGCTGGGCCACGGCGCGGACGCCTCTGTCGTAGCGCTCGGTGCGCTGCCCGCCATCACCGGCGACCGCACCGGTCCGTATCGTGCCCGGGCCCGCTCCATCCTCATCACCATTCTCACCGGCGGCGCCGGCTTTTACGCGGGCATGCTGATTCACGACGTCGGCGTGGCACACCCCTGGCTTGCCCATGTGTTGCTGCAGATCGCGGTTCTCTTGCTCAGTTTTCTCGGTACGTTCGGGAACGTGGCGTCCGCCGCGACGCTGCAAGGCGCGGTGTACCTGATCGTCGGCTGGGGGCTCGCGCTACCGCCGCCGGAGTGGCGCGCACCGTTGCTGCTCGCGGCGGGGGGCCTGTTCAGCATGCTGCTCATGGCCGTGCATTGGCTGCGGCACCCCGGCGCGGCCGAGCGCGATGCCGTGGCCGCCATCTACCAGCAACTCGCCAACGTGCTCGATGCGAGCGGCACGCCTCGGGCGCGCCTGGCGCGGCGCTCGCTCGAGAACGCCATCGCCGCCGCTTACGACACGCTGCTGAGCGCCAGCGCGAGCACCACCAACGGCTGGGACATCCTGGAGCGGCGCGCCGCCCAGATCCTTGCCGCGGAGCCGATTACCACCGCCGTGATCGGGCTCGCGCAAAGCGGACAGCCGGTGCCGGCGCCGCTCGGGCGCGCGTTCTACGGCATGGCGCGCAGCATTGCCCGGGACCGGCCGGTCGACGTCGACAGTGCGGCCGCCGCGGCCGAAACACACGGCGCTACGGCGTTGAGCGCTGCACTGCATCGCGCGCAGCCGCTTCTCACCGGCGCGGTTCACGCGGCCGAGGCTCCGCTCGTGGCGCTCGCGCGGCATCGGTCCCGCGCGAGCGCCCATGCGCGCTGGACGCCGAAGTGGCCGTGGCCCGACGTGTGGCGCTATCTCGTGCGCATCGGGCTGTGTGTGCTCGTCGCGCAGATCTTCATCGCGGTGACGGCGCTGCCGCGCTCGTACTGGGTGCCGCTGATCGTCGTGGTGATCTTCAAGCCGAACTACGGATCCGTGTTTGCCCGGGCGCTGCAAAGCGGTCTCGGCAGCATTGTGGGCGTGGCGGTATCGGCGGCGGTCGTCGCAATCGATCGCAATGGCGTGGCGAGTCTGGCGTCGCTCGTGCCGCTGGCGGCCTGCCTGCCGTGGGCGCTGCGCCGCAACTACGGGCTTTTCAGCGCGTTGCTGCTGCCGATCCTGATGCTCGTGATGGGCGCGTTGCAACCCGGCAGCCAGGACATTGCGATCGCGCGCTTCGTCGACGCCGTGGCCGCGTGCGCCATCGTGCTGCTCGTGGGCTATCTGCCGTGGGCGAAATGGGAGCGCCGTCAGCTCGATGAACGCGTGGCGAACGCGCTCGACGCGCTCGGCCGCTACGCGGCGCTTGCCTGCACGCACGACGCGGACGCCACCTTCGCCGCCCGCCGCGCCGCATACAAGGCGCTCGACGACACGCGCATCGCGCTGCAACGGGCACTGTCCGAACCGCCGTTGGTGAGCCGCCGCGCGGCACGGTGGTGGCCGGCGCTCGTCTCGCTCGAACGGGTGGCCAACGCGATTACCGACACCGCCGCGCATGGCGACGATCCCGATGCGCCGGTGCATCCCGCCGCGGCCGTGCTGACGCGTCTGGCCGCTGCGCTGCGCCATGGCGGACCGGTCCCGGTCATGCCCGACGCGCCCGTGGCGGGTATCGGACCCGCGCTGGACACCGCCCTGCGAGAAGCGATCGCGTTGCTCTCTGGTGCCGCCCCGCGCGATGCCTCGCTCGGGCGCACCACGCCCATCATGTCCACCATGCCCACCATGCCCACCAAGCCGAGGGCGCCGACCGGATCTGGCGAGCCGGACGCACCGCAGCCACCGCAGGCACCGGAGGCATCGCTGGGGCCGGAGCGTCCGGTTTCCGGCCGATAGCCCGGCAACACAGGCATAATGCGGACTTCCGGGCGCGCGAGACGCTTTTCCGCGCGCCGCCACGTTTTTCAAAAAGACGCTGCATGAACACTACCCCGACGCTAGCCTGGACCGAAGACGGTCGCCCCGTCACCGCGCGCTGGCGCTCCGAGGCCGGCGTGATGCCGCCGCGTCGCGTCGAAGTCGTCGACGACACGCTCACCGCCGACGACGCCTATCACCTCGCCTGCGGCGGCACCGCACTGCTGTATCGCGGCGACTATCACAACGCTCGCCAGTTGATGCAGGCCATGGCCCGTCGCGTGGACCGCCCGCCTCACCGTCAGCGCCGCAAGTCCGGCGGCAAGGACGCAGCGGCCCCCGCCGGCCCGGCCGACGCGTTCCACAAGCACCGCATGGCGCAGGCGCAACGCGCGCGCATTCTGGGCATGGTGCTCATTGCACTCGAGGCCGATTACGGCATTGCGCTGCGCCGCGCGCCGGACGTGCGCGAAGCCTGCACCGAAGCCTGGGGCGCACCGGACGGGACGCCCTCGGTCGCCTCGCTGCGCGAAGTGCTCGGGTTGATCGGTGCGCACGAATGGCGCAAGAAAGGCGTGATGATTCCGGCACTCGGCGCCTCCATCCATCCGTGGTACGGCGTGTTCTCGCCGGTACGCGGCGAGTATCTCGATCTCGTCGACCAGGCGCCGCTGCCCGACAAGTCGCTGGCGTTCGACATTGGCACGGGAACGGGCGTGATCGCCGCGCTGCTCGCCCGTCGCGGCGTGCAGCACGTCGTGGGTACCGACCGCGATCCGCGCGCGCTCGCGTGCGCGCGCGACAATATCGCGCGCCTGGGCTACGAACGCTCGGTGACGATCGTGGACGCCGATCTGTTTCCCGAGGGCCGTGCACCGCTCGTGGTCTGCAACCCGCCATGGCTGCCCGCCAAGGCCAATGCCCCCATCGAGCGCGCCATCTACGATCCGGACAGCCAGATGCTCAAAGGCTTTCTGAACGGACTCGCCGCACACCTCACACCCGCGGGCGAAGGCTGGCTGATCCTCTCTGATCTGGCCGAGCACCTCGGATTGCGCACGCGCGAGACGCTGCTCTCGTGGATTCACGCGGCGGGGCTGGTCGTGCTGGCGCGCCACGACGTTCGTCCGCGCCATCCCAAAGCCGGCGATGCGGGCGATCCGCTGCATGCCGCGCGGCGCGCCGAAGTCACTTCGCTGTGGCGCCTCGGAGTGCGGCCGGCGCAGTCCTGACCGGGGGCACCGCCCCTTCAGTACCGCTCGCTCGCCTGGCGCAAGGTCTCGAGATAGGCGGCGGCGCCCTGCGCCGCGACACACGCGCTTGCGAAGCACGCCGTGAGCAGGTAGCCGCCGGTCGGGGCCTCCCAGTCGAGCATCTCGCCGGCGAAGAACACGCCGGGCAGCGCGCGCGCCATCAAGCGCTCGTCGAGCGCTTCGAGCGTCACCCCGCCTGCACTGCTGATGACCTCCGCGATCGGGCGCGTGCGTCGCAACGTCAACGGCAAACGCTTGATGCCCGCCGCCAGCGCGGCCGGGTCGTCGAACGTGTCGCGAGACAGGCATTCCCGCAGCAGCCCGGCCTTGACCCCGGCAATCCCCAACCGGCTTTGCAGATGGCTCGCCATGGAGCGCGAGCCGCGCGGGCGCGACACTTCGTCGCGCACTCGCTGCGCCGGCCAGTCGGGCAACAGATCGAGATACACCCGAGCGCTGCCTTCGGCGAGGATGGCGTCGCGAATCGGTGCGCACAGGGCGTAGACCAGGCTGCCTTCGATGCCATGCTCGGAGATCACGAACTCGCCCTGTCGCGTAGTGCCATCAGGCAGCGCCATGGTGACCGACTTCACCGGGTGGCCGGCGAACCGTTCGCGCATGTGCGGCGTCCAGTCGATTTCGAAGCCGGCGTTCGCCGGACGCAACGGCGCCACGTCGACGCCATGCTCGCGCAACCAGGGCACCCACGCCGCATCGGAGCCGAGCTGCGGCCAACTCGCGCCGCCCAATGCCAGCACCACCGCCCTCGCTTGCACCAGGCGCTCGCCCTGCGGTGTCGCAAAGCGAAGCGGCCCAGGCTGCGCGGGCGAGGCCTCAGGCCAGCCGAGCCAGCCGAGCCAGCGGTGCCGCACATGCAGCCGCACGCCGCCCGCGCGCAGGCGTGTGAGCCATGCGCGCAGCAACGGCGCGGCTTTCATGTCGGTGGGAAACACGCGCCCCGACGTGCCGACGAAGGTGTCGACGCCCAGGCGATGCGCCCACGTGCGCACATCGTCCGCGCCGAAATGGCGCAGCCACTGCCCCACGGCCGCGGCGCGCTTGCCGTAGCGGGACACGAACGCGTCCGCGGCCTCGCTGTGCGTGAGATTCATGCCGCCCTTGCCGGCCATCAGGAACTTGCGGCCGACCGACGGCATGGCGTCGAACACGTCCACGCGCCAGCCCGCCGCCGACAGCACTTCGGCCGCCATCAGCCCTGCCGGCCCGGCGCCTATCACGGCGACGTCGGTCGCGAGCGTGGCGGCCGGCGAACTGCGAGAGGCACTTGACGGGGCGCACGGGGCGCACGGGGCGCACGGGGCGGACGGCGCTATGGGGCGCGAGGCGGCGGTAGATGCGGTCATGCTGGGAAGAATGTTGCGGGGGTAAGCCATGGCGGCAGTGGCGCCGGACGCCGTCGGCGCGCCGGTGCCCCCTCGTCGGCATGCGTGACGCCGAAGGTCGTCATTGTCCCATATCGGTGCCAGAGCCGGCACGCGATTCGAAGCCAATACGACACGGGCGGGAAGGCAAGCGCAAAGACAGCAGGAGGACAGCAGGAAGACAGCAGGAAGGCGCCGAATGGAGCTGAATGGGGTCGAATGGCCCCACAGTCGAATGGCCCCACAGTCGAATGGCCCACAAACGGCGCCGCGTGGGGGGCCGAGTGTCCCACCGGGTGCGTCCAGACGCGCCATCGCCTCCGAGAAACCATCCCGTCTTTGGCGTTACAATCGCTCCCCCGCCTTTGTCGTTTACCGCTGCCGCGCGGCGCGCCGTTGTCCTTCGCGTGCTGCAGCGGCGTCCACCCGGAGTTGCGCATGTCGTCATCCGAAGCCGCGTCGATGGTACGCACCGCCTACGCCAGTTTCGCCGAACGTTACGCAGAAATCGCCCTCACCAAGCCGCACAACGCCCTCTATGAGCGCCCCGCCACGCGCGAATTGCTCGGCAGCAACCTCCACGGTCTGCACGTGCTCGACGCCGGCTGCGGCCCCGGCATCAACAGCGCGTGGCTCGCGCAGCATGGCGCCACGGTGCACGGCATCGATGTCACGCCGGAGATGATCGCGCTCGCGCGCAAGCGCTGCGAAGGAATGGCCGCGACGTTCGACGTGCAGGATCTCGCGCAACCATTCGCCACGCTCGACGACGGCCGCTTCGACGTCGTCCTGAGCGCACTCGCGCTCGACTACGTGGAGGATCTCGCCCCAACGTTCCGCGAGTTCGCTCGGGTGGCAAGACCGGGCGCGACCCTCGTGTGGTCGATGGCGCACCCCATGCGCGACTGGCTCGACGAGCGCACACACCGCAATCGCCCCTACTTCGAGACGACCCGCTTCGGCATGTATTGGAGCGGCTTCGGTGAGCCGAAGCCGTTCGTGCAATCGTTCCGACGCCCGCTCGCCGACATTCTCAATGCAGCGGCCGGCGCGGGTTGGCAATTCGAGCGGATGGTGGAACCGCGGCCGCAGCCGGAAATGAAGCGCGTCGACCCGCGGCTTTACGGCGAGTTGTCGCAGGTGCCGGCGTTTCTGTGCGTGCGCGCGCGCCGCGCGCCGGTTGCATAGACGGACAGCCCGGGCCCCTTAAGCGCGGCGCATCCATGAAGACGCGCGCGGGGCGCCCAAGCGGGCGCGATGTTTCAGGACTCGTCTCGCGCGCCCCAGGGAATGAGCATCGTCGCCGTGGTGGTCGCCCCCAGGAGGACGGCTGCCACGCCGTAACGCGCAATTTCGTGGAGATTGAACAGCAGGCCATGGAGGGTGGCAAAGATGCCGCCCAGCATCACGAATGCCGCGACGGACGCGATGAACACGCGGATATCGGAGCACATACATCACCTCACAACGAGGCCACGCACGTTGCGAAGCGCTGTGGCGCAGGGCTCCTTGCGGACCCGCGCGAGCCGTGCAATGCCGGCTGGGCTTCGGCGGCGTCCCTCCACTTCAGTGTAGGACGCGCTGCGCCGAATGGCAGGCCGCGGACTCAGGGTTTGCCGGCGGTGTCGCGTTCCTCGTCGCGGGCCCACGGCGTGAGCATCACCACGATGAAGAGGATCCCGAACAGCACGGTGACGATGCCGCCGTTCATGACCTGCGTCCTGTCGTACAACAAACCGTGGATGGTGGCGAATGCGCCCGCCAGCGTCATGAAGGCCGCGATCGAGGCGATGACGACACGGAATTCCGAGCCCATGGCGACTCCTTGTAGTGTAGTTATCGACAATGGCACCGTCCGCAGACCGGTTGGGACGTTCTCCCGAACGGCAATATCAGTGTACGCCGAAAGCGGAGCACCGAGCATGACGGTGGCGCCCTGTCCCCTCCGGCATTTGACGCAGGTCAACGAGCGCGTCCGGCCGGGCGGTTTCGGCGGAGTGCCGAAACCGAAACGGCGAGGGCGCGCGAGATGCCGCGCCAGGACTGGGCCGCGATGGAACCGCAGACGCCGGCGCGGCTTATCGCCGGGCCTCCTGGCGCTTGGCCTCGCGAACCCAGCGGAAATGCCCGCTGCGCAACAACACCGGGCCGGATAGCCCCATGGAAAGATATTGCTTGGTGAGCGCTTCGATGTCGGTACGGCCGTGCTCGAAGGCATGAAGCAGATCGTCGGCGCGCGCGGAATGGGCGCCGAAGTGGTCCTCCAGCGCCTCGGCCGACACCGCGCAGTCGATCGGCCGCCCGTTGACGACGACGGCAAACTCGATCGTCAGGTCTTCGTAGTTGAACACGGGTCGGTGATCCGGAAACTCGATTTGCATGGCGGCACCCCCGGTTGGACGAAATGACGCGATCGACGTGTCGGCCGACACGTTCCATCCAGCATAGCGCATCGCTGCGGATTCGGAAAATCGCGTCGCCAATCGGTTCGCGCGCAGCGATTGGCGAGAGGTCTGTCAGTCTCATCATCGAGAATCAACATCAACAAATCCCCTTATCCCATTGTTTTTTATCGGCTTTACAAAATTCACCAACGATCGTCTCGCCGGCCGGCCGTCGCCCCCAGGCCCACTACGCGTCTCGCTGGAACGGATAGAGGCCGCCGCCCAACCCCAGCAGACGTGTCAGCTCGTCGAGCGCCGTCCGGCATTCATCGAGCAGCGCAGGATCCGCCAGATCCTCCACCGTCAACCGGTCGCGGTAATGGCGCTTCACCCAGTCGGTCAGCGCGGCATAGCGCGCCTCGTCGATCCATAGCCCGGCGTTCACCGCCTTGCGTTCTTCGTCGGTGAGCACCACGCGCAGACGCAGGCATGCCGGTCCCCCGCCGTTGCGCATGCTCTCGCGCAGATCGAACACATGCAGCTCACGGATGGGCCCGCCGCTGGCGACGAGCGATTCGAGGTAGCGCCAGACCGCGGGACGCTCGCGGCACTCCTGCGGCACGACCAGACGCATGCCGCCCCCCGCCTGCGGCGACCGGGCGAGCAACTGGCTGTTGAAGAGATAGCTGCCGACGGTGTCTTCGATGGAGACGTCCGCCGTCGCGACTTCGATGACCTCGAGCGCCACGCCCCGCGCGGCGAGCCGCTCGCGCAACGTGGCCAGGACCGCCGGTTGATCGACGAACGCCTGCGCATGGCAGAACAGCACGTTGCCGTTGCCGACCGCGATCACATCGTTGTGGAACACGCCCGCGTCGATGGCGTCGGGGTGCTGCTGCGCGAAAACCACATCGTCGTCCGCCAGCCCGTGCAGGCGCGCGATCGCCTGGCTTGCCTGCAGGGTCTGGCGCGCCGGAAACCGGCGCGGCGCCGGCGCACTGGCCAGATCGTCCCGGCCGTACACAAAGAGCTCGACGCCGCGCTCGCCGTAGGCGCTGCAAAATCGCGTATGGTTGGCAGCCCCCTCGTCACCCAACGACGGCCAGCCGGGCAACGCGGCGTGATGCGCGAAGCGCGACTCGTCGGGGAAAGCGGCACGCAGGATGCGCGATGTCGTCTCATGCTCGATCGCCCGATGCAGCTTGCTGCACAGATTCGCCGCCGTGAAATGTACGCGAGCGTCGGCCGTGTCCGCCGACGGGCTGACGGTGGCCGCGTTGGCCGTCCACATGCTCGCGGCCGAGCTTGCCGCGCCAAGCAACGCCGGTGCGGTGCGCGCCGCCTCTCGGATCACGGCGCGGTCATTCCCCGAGAAGCCTAACGTGCGTAGCAACGCGACCGAGGGACGCTCTTGCGGCGGCAGCACGCCCTGGGCGTATCCCAGGTCCGCCAGTGCCTTCATCTTCGCGAGCCCCTGCAGGGCTGCCTCACGAGGATTCGACGTGCGGTTCGCATTGTTCGCCGAGGCCACGTTGCCGAACGACAAACCTGCGTAGTTGTGGGTGGGGCCGACCAATCCGTCGAAGTTTGCTTCGAAGGCAAGACGCGTCATGTCAAATCCTGAAATCAGTAAAGACCAAACAAGTCCCTCTCGGCAGGCGACGTCGTGCCGTCGTCGGATGACGTCGGGCGTCGCCCGCCCACCGCGCGCCTCTCAGGCGCCGCCGAAGTCCAGTCCCGGGCTCAGGCGCTCGGGCATCGCGACGTGCGTCGCTTCCATCGACGCCATCGGATAGGCGCAATAGTCCGCCGCGTACCACGCGCTGGGCCGGTGATTGCCGGACAGCCCTACGCCGCCAAACGGCGCGGCGCTCGCGGCGCCGGTCGTCGGCCGGTTCCAGTTGACCACGCCAGCGCGGATCTCTTCGACGAACTGCGCATAGCGGGCGGGGTCGTCCGTCAGCAGGCCGGCGGCCAGCCCATAGCGCGTGCGGTTGGCCAGCGCGATCGCATGTTCGAAGGTGTCGTAGCGAATGACCTGCAGCAGCGGTCCGAAATATTCGTCGTCGGGCAGCGCGTCGCGCGCGGCGATGGCCGTCACGTCGATCAGTCCCGGCGTGAGCAGCGCGCTGCGCCCGTCGGGCTGCGAGAGCGGCACGATGACACGCGCGCCGAGCGACATCAGCCCAGCCTGCGCTTCGGTCATGCGGCGCGCCGCCCGTAGCGACACCACCGCGCCCATGAAGGGCTGCGGTTCTGCATCGTACCGTCCGACATGGATGCGTTGCGTGACGAACGCCAACCGCTCCACGAACGCGTCGCCCTGCGGGCCGCGCGGCACCAGCAAACGTCTCGCGCACGTGCAGCGCTGGCCGGCCGACAGAAACGCCGACTGGATCGTGACGTGCACGGCGGCATCGATATCCGCCGGTGCATCGACGATCAGCGGGTTGTTGCCGCCCATCTCGAGCGCAAGGATCTTGTCCGGCCGTCCCGCGAACTGCTGATGCAACGCGCGACCGCCAGCGGAGCTCCCGGTAAAGCACAGACCGTCGATGCCGTCATGCGCGGCGAGCGCCGCCCCGGTGTCGCGTCCGCCCTGCACGAGATTGAGCACGCCAGGCGGCAGGCCCGCCTCGATCCAGCACTGCATCGTTCGCTCGGCCACGCCGGGCGCGAGCTCGCTCGGCTTGAAGACGACCGTATTGCCGGCGAGCAAGGCCGGCACGATATGGCCGTTGGGAAGATGCCCCGGAAAGTTGTACGGTCCGAGGACGGCCATCACACCATGCGCGCGATGGCGCACGACGCTCCGGGCGTCGGCGAGTTCGCTGCGCCGCTCGCCGGTGCGCTCGTGATAAGCCTTCGCCGAATGGCCCACCTTGGCGGCCATCGTCGCCACTTCCGTCCGTGCTTCCCAGAGCGGTTTGCCGGTTTCGCGACCGATGGCGTCGGCAAGCGTTTCGGCATGCGTTACCACGATGGACGCGAAGCGCTCGAGGATCGCGAGCCGCGCTTCGGCGCCACGGCGCGACCAGTCGCGCTGCGCCTGACGCGCGGCGCGCACGGCGGCGTCGACGTCGTTGGCGTCGGCCGCGCGACCGCGCCAGACGACATCGCCCGACATCGGGTCCAGAGAACGGAACTCGGCGCCGTCGGCAGCGCGCCAGACGCCTTCGATGTACAGATCGGTCATGAACGGCCCCCCTGAGGCCACGCCCGAAGGCGCGGCGTGCGATGCGGATCATGATGACACGGATTGCACGGCCGGAACATCATGTGACGATCCCGGCTCGGACACGCATAGAATACGAATTTGGTTTTCCTGGAGATCCTCGCCATGACGCCCGTCTCTCGTTCGGCCCTGCGCGACTGGCTCAGCGATGTGCTCGACGCGCGTGACACCAGCCCCGGCGCGGGCGTCGATCCGTGCGGTGTGCGCTGGCAGCGCCACGCACACGGCGTGCTGGAGCTGGCGCCGGCCGCGAGGGCCGGCGCCAACGGTGATGATGGTGGTGGCGCGTCCGATGTCATCTTACGTGGCCATCGCTTCGACGCGATCCTGTCCTGCGGCATTCATGGCGACGAAACGGCGCCCATCGAAATCGTCGACGGCATCCTTCGCGATATCGCCGACGCTCGCCTGACGCTGCGCGAGCGCGTTCTCGTCGTGCTTGGCAATCCCGAGGCCGTGCGCGCCGGCAAGCGATATCTCGAATACGACCTCAACCGGCTCTTCCAGGGCGCACATGCCAAACGCGCCGAGTCACCAGCAGTGCAGCGCGCCCGAGAGCTCGAAGTGATCGTGGCGCAGTTCTTCGCCGGCGTGGACGGTGTACGCAGGGTGCGCCGGCACGTCGATATGCACACCGCCATTCGCGCATCGCTCTACCCGCGCTTCGCGGTGGTGCCGAGCACGCCGCAACACGCGGCCAGCGACGCCTGGGTCGCGACGCTCGCGGCCACCGGCATCGAAGCGGTCGTGCTCACCGATCAGCCGTCGGCGACGTTCTCCTACTACACGTGCGCGCGCTTCGGCGCTGAGAGCTGCACGCTGGAACTCGGCAAGGTCGCCCCGTTCGGGCAGAACCAGCTTGCGGACTTCGCCGGTATCGATGCGGCGTTGCGCCGCTGGTTGTCGGGCGGCGAGATGGGCGAACGCGACGACGCACGGACGACCGGCCCGCGCCGGTTTCGCGTGGCCGCGGAAATCGTGCGCCGTACTGACGCCTTCGTGCTCGACGTGCCTGCCGACACGCCAAACTTCACGCCCTACCCCGCAGGCACCGTACTCGCGCGCGATGGTGAAAACACGTACACCGTCTCGCACCCCGAGGAGTGCATCGTGTTTCCCAATCCGAACGTGGCGAACGGATTGCGCGCGGGCGTGATGGTAGTGCCGGAGTGATCCGGCGGTCGAGCGCATACGAGCGGTTGCGCTACCGTATCGGGACTATGGCGCCGGAGGTGTCGCGCCCGGAACGGGCGCATGGCCGCACATGGCAGTGACGGCCGTTCGCGCGAGACAGCGCGCGCCGCCGTGTACGCACAAACGCGGCTTAACGTCTTCAAACGCCTGTCGGAGCGTCGTCATCACACAGGGATGCGCGTAGCATCGCCCGTTCTTTTCCCAACGAGAAGGCGCCGCACGAGTATCCGCACCGAGCCCAGCCGAGCCCTGCTGCGGTCCGAGCCGATCCGCCATCGACGACATGCCCCACGGTTTATTGCGTTCCCTGAATTGCCGCACCCGCTCCACGAGTTTCAGCGCCGACGCGCCCGAACGCATGCCCTGCACGGCGTCGCCCCGTCACCTCGCCGCCGATCTCGCCCTCGTGCAACAGCAGATGGCCATCTCGTGCGCCCACGCCTGCCGGAAAGTCGACGTCAATGGCAACTCGCCCGGCCTCGCGTCCGACGGCGTCGAATTCGCGCTCGCTGCCCGGCATGTCGCCAACGTGCGGCCGGACCGCGACGGCCGCGCCGTCGCCGGTCTGCGCGGCGAGCGCGGCGACACGTTCACGCGGGCGCAGCATATCTACGCAGCGTTGCGTGATGAGATCGCTGCGCCGGCGCTGCGGCGCCGCGTACATCCGCGGCAACCCGGAAGCGCCGCGGGGCCAGGTATTCAGAGCGCGCGACGCGAGGCCGCGGTGCAAGACCCCGTGCTGTCATTGCCATGGTACGAAACGCTGCAACCGCACCTGCGTGCAGAGGCGCAAGCGCTTGCGCAACGTGGGCTCGATGCGCCCGACGTCCGTCGCCGCTTCGATGCGCTCATGCGGCATGAACGTCCGGGCCTCTGCCTGCGTTCCCTGCGTATAGGCATGGAGCGCGATGCGCTGCCGTTCGCCGTGGGCTCGACGCTGATCGCGCTGCTCGTCGACAGCGTAGACCCCGAGCGCACGCAGGCCGCGTTGTGGCCCGCGGTGGAAGCGGCTGGCGTCGTCCTCATCAGCCTGATGGGCATGGCCCGCTTCAATGCGTGCCACCCGACGCTTCGCAAGAAGGTCACGCGCATGACGCCCGCGCAGGGTCAGGAAGCGCTGAGTTGGGTACTGCGCCACCCCGCGCGTGAGGTTCTCGCCCATGTCGTGGGGTTCGTGCTCTGTTACGGCGTGATACGAAACGGTGCGCGGCTGGGCATGGAGGCAGGGCTGTCCGCGGCGCTTCCCGGCATGATGTCGCACCGGTTCGCCAACACGATTCACGCCGCGCTCGAAATTCTCCTCGCCCCGATTCCCGGCATGCTGTTGCAGCCGACGATCGAACGAATCAGCATGCCCGCCGAGGATGCGCGACTGGAACTGCTCCTCCAGGACCGGTTTGCGGATCTGGTCGCCGACGCCTGTGCCGGTGCCCGTGCGAACGTCGCAGCGCCCGACGGGTGGTCCGTCTTCTGGCGCGAGATGAGGCTCCTCCTCGCGTCGGCGGCGCCGCGCGCCATATGGCTCACGCTGACGCTCGGATTCTATTTCCTGGCATCGCTGCACGACGGCGCCTGTGCCACCGGAGCCACCGGAGCCGCCGGAGCCACCGGAGCCGCCGATGACCCTTCGCCGGGCGCCGGCGAGAATTCGACGGCATCGCCCGCCCGGTCCGATGACGTGGACGTGGGCATCGACTGGCACACGCAGGCGCTTCTCGCGACGATCTACGGCACGATCGCAACGGCCATCGGCCTGCAGGGCGTGGCTGCGCGACACGGGGACATCAGCACGGCCTACATGCGACGGCGCGGGCGGCCCAAGATCAGCACCATCACCCTCGCCTCGCAGGCGGACTCGGGCCTTTCGTCCTCGGGCTCGTTCTGCGGCATGGCGGCGGATCGGGACGACGCGCTCGGCCCCGATGTGTCGAACGAGGCGTGCGGGAACACCTCCGGCGGCACGCCGGAGAACGCCGCAGCCCGGGCGCCGATCGGAGAAATGCCCGGCGCCGGCGAACGCCATGCGAGTCTCGGGACCGTCTCGCCGACGCGGTCGCCGCCGTCGGCGCCGTCAGCACCGGCAGGACCGGCAGCACCCGCGGCACGCCGGCATGGGACCATGGTCGCACCGGCCGGCATACCGCCGCACGGCATGGGCGGCTCGAGCGATTTCGAGCGCGGCGCCACGGCCGGCGACGCGCACGGCACGGATCGCGCGCCTGCTTCGATGACGGCTTTGTGACGAAGTGTTGCGACGCACTTGCCGTGCCTGCCCCGGCATGGCATCTTCCTTCACGAGCGCGCCCGCTGCGCACGAATGCGCTCGACGGACGCGGCTTTGCCGCGCGGCTTTCTTTCCCCGCCCGCAGGAGCGCCTATGTTTTCCACCACCCCGAGTGAGCTGGCCCGCAATCTGCTGATCATCCTGGTGCTCAGCCTGTTGATGATCGGTACGCTTTGGGTTCTGCTGCCATTCCTGCCCGCGCTGATCTGGGCGGTGACGATCGTCGCCTCCACCTGGCCGATGCTCATTGGCCTGCAACGCCGCCTCTGGGGCCGCCGCTGGCTCGCCACCACCGTGATGATCATCGCGATGTTGATTATCGTCGTCGCCCCGCTGACGGCGGCGATCGGCACACTCATCGGACACGCGAGCGACATCAGCGAACAGGTTCATTCGATCGGCCAGCGCGGTCTTCCCATGCCGCCCGACTGGCTCGCGCGCATTCCGGTGATCGGCCAGCGCGCCAGCGACGAATGGCAGGCCCTGGCCGCCGCCGGCCCGGGCGGTCTCGTCGCCAAGGTGCAGCCCTACGCAGTCAAGGCGGCGTCATGGGGCTTCGCGAAGCTCGGGTCGATCGGCCTGCTCTTCGTCCACCTGGGGCTGACGCTGATCATCTCGGCCATCCTGTTCATGCAGGGCGAGCACGCGGCGCGCGCACTTATCCGCATGGCGCGGCGTCTGGGAGGCGATCGCGGCGAGGAATCGGTGCGGCTGGCCGGCATGTCGATTCGCGCGGTGGCACTCGGCATCGTGGTGACGGCCGTGACGCAATCGCTGCTCGGCGGCCTGGGACTGTGGCTGACCGGCGTGCCGCTGCCCGGCTTCCTCACGGCGCTCATGCTGGTGCTGTGCATCGCGCAAATCGGGCCGTTCCCGGTACTGCTCTCGAGCGTGGCATGGCTCTACTGGCAGGACAGCCCCACGCTTGCAACCCTGTTGCTCGTGTTATCGGTCTTCATCGGCATGCTCGATAACGTCATGCGCCCGATGCTCATTCGCCGCGGTGCGGATCTGCCGATGACGCTGATTCTCGCCGGCGTGCTCGGCGGCATGCTGACGTTCGGCATCGTCGGCCTGTTCGTCGGCCCCGTCATTCTCGCCGTGACATACACGCTGCTCACCGCCTGGATCAACGAGGGCCTGAACCGGCCGATGATGGCGCCGACCGGGGCGCCGGCCGGGGCAACGACCGGGGCAGCGACTGAGGCGGCGACAGTCCCGCCGGAAACGTCGACGGGCCCGGGGCCGAGCACGCGCGCAGCCGAACCTTCGGCACCGGTATCGGCCTCGGCCTCCGCATCGGCAAGCAAGGCGGCGGCGGGCCGCGAAGAGACGCGCGGCTGACGGCACGATTCCGGCAGCGCCGCCGACCCCGCCACAAGACAGGCATACAAGGGCGGCATGAGTGGCGCATGAGTGGCGCATGAGCGGCGCACGAGCGGCAGCACAGTACGGTCCCTCCCCGTCTCGGCGCCGATGTCACGCAAAGCGGACGCATTTTTCGGATCGCTTCACCTGTCGCCAAACGGCCCGGCATGGCTTAATGGTCTCGTCATCACACGATGCCGGGAGCATTCGATGCCCAATACCTCGCCCCATCAGGACATCACCCAGCCCAAGCGGCGATCGCTTCGCGTGCCCCGTCGCGCGCGGCTTGGCGACCCGCCGCTACTGCGACGCGTCGGCGACGAGCTCGCCTACACGCCAACGCGCTGCCGCGTCACCGCCAGCCTGAGCATCCGGCGCCTGAGCGAATGGTGGCAGCATCTCGCGCCAGCGGAGCTCACCGACGCCTGCATGCATATGCCAACGCATGAGTCACCAAAGTGAAACGCGCCGACCGACGAAGCGGTACGGCGCGTGTTCGGTGCATGTTCCGCTTGAGCGTATTCGCCCGGGCGGTGTGCAGGCGGCGCAGCGGATTATCGCGCCCTGGCCGGCAAAATCTTGCCGCTGACTTCGCCGAAGCCCACGCGATAGCCATCGCCCTGGCACCAGCCGGCCATCACGATGGTGTCGCCATCTTCGATGAACGAGCGCTTCGCGCCGCTGGCGAGCGTGATCGGATTCTTGCCGTTCCAGGTGAGTTCGAGCAGGCTGCCGAACGAGTCCGGCGTCGGTCCGCTGATCGTGCCCGAACCCATCAGATCGCCCACGCGGACGTTACAACCCGACACGGTGTGGTGCGCGAGCTGCTGCGCCATGCTCCAGTACATGTAGCGGAAGTTGGTGCGGCAAATCGACGTCGCCTGCGCATCGCCCTCGGCTCGCATCAGCACTTCGAGTTCGATGTCGAACGCATGCTTGCCCGGTTGTTGCAGATACGAAAGCGGCTGCGGCGTCTGTTCCGGACCGGCGACACGGAAAGGCTCGAGCGCCTCCATGGTGACCACCCACGGCGAAATGGACGTACCGAACGTCTTGGCGTTGAACGGGCCGAGCGGCACGTATTCCCACTGTTGCAGGTCGCGGGCCGACCAGTCGTTGAGCAACACCATGCCGAAGATGGCCGCCTCTGCCGCCTCGATGCCGAGTGCCTCGCCGAGCGACGTGTCACGACCGACGATGAAGCCGGTCTCGAGCTCGAAGTCGAGCTTGCGGCACGCATCGAAGATCGGACGCGGTTGGTCCGGCAGCTTGATCTGTCCGTTCGGACGATGGATGTCGGTGCCGCTCACGACCACCGAGCTGGCACGGCCGTTGTAGCCGATCGGGATTTCGAGCCAGTTTGGCAGCAACGCGTTGGCCGGGTCGCGGAACATGCTGCCCACGTTCGTGGCATGCTCTTTCGACGAGTAGAAGTCGGTGTAGCCCGGTACTTGCACCGGCAGATGCAGCGTTGCGTCGGCCAGGGGCACGAGCGCCTGCGCACGCAAGGCGGCGTTATCGCGCAGCGCGGCGTCACCGTCGGCGGCGAGCAGCGAGGTCAGACGCGCGCGCGTGGCGCGCCATGCCGCACTGCCCAACGACACGAAAGCGTTGATCGACGACTGGCCGAAAACGGGTGCGTCGCCCGCGGCAAGCACGCCGGCAGCCTCGAGAGCGGCCAGGTCGAGCACCTGGTCGCCGATAGCCACGCCCACGCGCGGCGACGGGTTCGCCTGCGTCGAGAACACGCCATACGGCAGGTTTTGCAGCGGGAAGTCCGTCACGCCAGTGTTGGCGGACGCGACCCAGCTTTGCGGGAGAGCAGACATGTGAATTCCTTTTTCGGAGAAGTGCTGCGGCCGGCACGGCGCACGACGCGCGGGGCCGGCCGTCCAAAGAGGGGTGTCGTTAGCCGACGCCGCTTATTTCTGGTTCGGGTTGAAGTGCTTCTTCAGGCCTTGCCAGCACGTGTAGTAGTTGCCTTGCAGTTGCTTCGACTCCAGCGCGAAGCGCGTGGGACGAATGACCGCGGGCGTCTCGAACATGAAGGCCATCGTGGCGTCTACCTTGTGGGGCTTGGTCGTATCGGCCGCGGACGCCTTCTCGAACGTATCCGCATCGGGGCCGTGGCCCGACATGCAGTTGTGCAGGCTAGCACCGCCCGGCACGAAGCCCTCGGCCTTCGCGTCGTACACGCCGTGGATCAGGCCCATGAATTCGCTGGCGATGTTGCGATGGAACCAGGGCGGGCGGAACGAATGTTCCATGGCGAGCCAGCGCGGCGGGAAGATCACGAAATCGATGTCGTCGACGCCCGGCGTGTTGCTCTGCGACTGCAGCACCAGGAAGATCGACGGATCCGGATGGTCGTAACTGATCGAGCCGATGGTGTTGAAGCGGCGCAGATCGTACTTGTACGGCGCATAGTTGCCGTGCCATGCCACCACGTCCAGCGGCGAATGGCCGATGTCGGCGCGCCAGAGCGCGCCGCAGAACTTGGCCACCAGTTCGAAGTCGCCTTCGACGTCCTCGTAGGCGGCGACCGGCGTGAGGAAGTCGCGCGGGTTGGCCAGGCCGTTCGAGCCGATCGGGCCAAGGTCCGGCAAACGGAACAAGGCCCCGTAGTTTTCGCAGACGTAACCGCGAGCGCGGCCGTCGGGCAGCGTGACGCGAAAACGAACGCCGCGCGGCAATACCACGATCTCGTATGGCTCGACCTCGAGCACGCCGAATTCGGTCGCGATACGCAGCCGGCCCTCCTGAGGCACAACCAGCATTTCGCCGTCGGCGTTGTAGAAGAAGCGGCCTTCCATCGACTTGTTGGCCGCGTACAGATGAATGCCGCAACCGTGGCCGGCGTCCGGACTGCCGTTGCCTGCCATCGTGACCATGCCGTCGACGAAATCGGTCGGCGCATCGGGCATCGGCAGTGGGTCCCAGCGCAATTGGTTGGGCGGCGTCGGGACGTCGCCGAAGCGGCTCAACCAGCGCGCCTGCTCGATGGCCGTGAACGGCTGATGCACGGCGGCCGGGCGAATGCGATACACCCACGAGCGGCGGTTATGGCCGCGCGGCGCCGTAAATGCGGTGCCCGAGAGTTGTTCCGCGTAGAGCCCATACGGCGCGCGCTGCGGCGAGTTCTGTCCGATGGGTAGCGCACCGGGCAAGGCCTCGGACGCGAATTCGTTGGGGAACCCGGACAAATAACCCAGTTCCCCCTGGATTTGATCGGCTTGGCGCATGACTTGCCTCGTCTCCTGATTTCGAATGCGACCATTGTCCGACAAGCGATCACATTTTGCGATATAAATAGACAAATCCACTATATTCACATCATGAATAGATCAACCGCACCATGATTTCCTTGCGCGATGTCGATTTGAACCTGTTGGTCGTCTTTCATTCGGTGCTCACGCATCGGAGCATCTCGCAGGCCGCGCGCGAACTCGGCCTGTCGCAGCCCGCCGTCAGCAACGGTCTGGCCCGCCTGCGCCAGACGTTTGGCGACGAGCTGTTCACGCGCACGGGGGCTGGCATGCAGCCCACGCCGTTCGGCGAGGCGTTGGCAGAGCCGGTGTCGGCCGCATTGGCGGGGATTTCGCGCGCGATCAATCATCGCGAGGCGTTTGATCCCGCCAGCAGCCAGCGCGCCTTCACGCTGGCAATGACGGATGTCGGGGAGGTGTACTTCATGCCGGCGCTCGTCGACCTGTGCACCCTGCTCGCGCCGGGCGTTCGGATCAGCACGGTGCGCGCGACGTTGCCGGATCTGAAGGAAGAGATGGCTGCAGGCCGTATCGACCTCGCGGTTGGCGCGTTCGACGATCTCACCGGCCCCTTTTTCCAGCGGCGCCTCTTTCGGCAGCAGTACGTCAGCATGTTTCGCATCGGGCATGCATTGGACAGGCCGGGCGTGGGACTTGCGGACTTCCAGGCGGCGCGGCACTTGTTCGTGTCGACGGGCGACAATCCCTACGCTCGCGTCAATCAGTTGCTTGCACAAGCCGGCTTCGGCGCGGACGCCAACTTCTGGGTGCCGCACTTCATTGCCGTGCCCTATGTCGTGAGCGTCAACGATCTCGTGGTGACCGTGCCGCAAAAATTCGCCGAACGCGCCGCGGAGCCGTTCGGGCTGCGTTTCGTCAAGCCGCCGCTACGGCTTCCGGCGCTGCAGACGAACGTGTTCTGGCATCGCCGGTATCATCAGGACGCCGGCAATCAGTGGCTGCGGCAGATCGTCTCGGAGCATTTCGTGGAGTAGCGCGGCGCGCGCGGCCAGTCGGCGTCGCCTTGCACCGGCCGTCACGCGTCGGTGGCGATGGCGTGGCCCTGCGAGCGCAGCCACTCGTTCCAGGCGACGTCGAGCGCGTCGAGCGCCGCTTCCATCTGGCCAGACGACGCCTGCGGCGCCAGGTGTTCCACTTGCGCCGCGAGCGATGCGAGCGAACCCAGGCCGAACGTCATGTAGCCGCCGCGCAGGCGGTGCGCGGAGTGGCGCAGCGTCTCGCGCGACATGGTGGCCAGGGCCGCGCGGCAGTTGGCGATGTCCTGATCTGCAATGTTGACGAATGTGTCGAGCATATCCGAGAGCGGCATTCTCCCCTCGTTCGCTGCGGGCGTGTGGGCGGCCGATTCGTTGGCCGGTTCGGTCGGCGGCGCCGGCAACGGCGCGATTTCGCCGGACAGCGCCGGGTAGCGCTTGCGCACCAGATCGACCGCGCGCAGCAGCGAGCGCGCGTCGACGGGCTTGTAGACGATCGCGTCATACGGCGACTTCGCATCGCCGTCGTGACGCAGCGTCACATCCGCGGTTGCCACGAGCACCGGCACGTGCGAGGCGCGCGCCTTGATCTCCGTCGCGAGCGCATAACCGGAGATGTGCGGCATGTTGGCGTCCGTGATCACCAGCATGTGCGAGTCGGCATCGAAGGCGTCCAGGGCCTCGCGCGGGTCGTGGTAGCAGTCGACCATCGCGCCCAATCCTTCCAGTTGCCGAGAGAGCAACATGCCGCTGATCGGATGATCGTCCGCGACGAGCACGTACCAGCCGGCCAGCGGCTGCGAGCGCGCCTGCGCATCGGTCGTGGACGGCAGTTCCCCATGCGACATCTCACCGGGGCGCGGCACCGAACCCATCGCCTCCCACAACTCCGCCTGCTGAAAGAGAGAGATGTCGCGCGGCCACGCGCGCGTGGCGCCCGCCGGCCGGTCGACCGGCGTCGAACGCAGCAGGTAGACGTTCGCGCCCGCCATGCCGCGCACCGGCCATTCGTCGGCGAACATCAGCAGACCGGCGTCATCGCTGCGACCGGCGCCCATGGACCACGACACGGCATCGTCATGGCGCACGGGAATGAAACCCGCGCGCCGAATCAACGCTTCGAGGTACCCGTGCCGGCGCGAGAGCGCGCTGACATAGCCAAATGTTTCCCCGCTCTCGATCACGAGCGGCGCCTCGCTCTCGGCGGCCCATGGCAGCCGCAGCGTGAAGGTCATCGTCGTGCCCTCCCCCTTGCGGCTGTCCACCCGCAACTGGCCCCCGAGCATGCCGACGAATTGATGCGAGATGGCCAGCCCCAGGCCCGTACCGTGCTGCATGCCTGGCTCGTTCGTACTCTTGCCGAATGGCCGGAACAGGTCCACGAGGTCCTCCGCGGCAATACCGACGCCGCTGTCGTTTACCGTGAAGGTCACGTCGCAGCCCTGTGCGTCCGCGCGTGCGAGCATGGCGCTGAACGCCACATGTCCCTTCTCCGTGAACTTGATCGCGTTGCCGATCAGATTGGTGACCACCTGGCCGATGCGCAGCGCATCGGTATGTACGGCGCGCGCGAGCGCCGGATCGATCATCCAGTCGAGCGTGAGGCCCTGCAAACGCGCACGTCCCGTGAACGACAGCCCCACCGCTTCGAGTTCCTTGAGCAACGAGCAGTCGCGCGCATTGAGCTCGAAACGCCCGACCTGCATGCGCGAGTAATCGAGAAGGTCATTGATCAGGTCGAGCAGATTGCGCGTGGAGCTTTCCATCACATCCACGTAGTAGCGGTGATCGTCGCCGAGCTTCTGCGCGCTCAACAACTCGAGCGACGCCAGCGTGCCATAGAGCGGCGTGCGCATCTCATGGCTGACGGTCGTGAGGAACACGTCCTTGGCCCGATTGGCGGACTCGGCAGCGAGCCGCGCCTTGCGCTGCTCGAGTTCGAAGCGGCGCTGCTCGGTCACGTCGGAGAGCGTGGCGATGAGCACCGGCGCCTCGCGAAACACCGTATCGACGAAGCTCACGGCGTAGTGGCGCTCGCCCGCGTCGTCGACGGCGCTGAGCAGACGCCGCGCCGGCCGCGCGACCACGCCGCTGTTGAGCTGGCGGTACATGCGGGTGAGCTCGCCGTCGCCCAGTTGCCGCAACAGGTCGACCGTTCCCGCATACGCCGGATTGCTCATCACGACGGCCGGCTCGAACGGGTCGACGATGGCCATGCCGACCGGCGCCGTCTCGATAAGCGTCTGGGTGAAGGCGTCACGCTCGAGCAACGTGGTCGTGCGTTGACTGGCCGGCTCGATGATGCGCTGGCGCATGTAGCGCATGCCGGCGTATACGCCGCCCGCATATAGCAGCAGTAGCACGGTCGCGCCGAGCAGCAGCGTCGCGTTCTCGCGCAGCAGCGTGGACGGCTGCGCGGCATAACGCACGAACCACGGCGCGGACGGCAGGTGTCGTTCGAACACGATGCGCTGGCCGTCGGTGCAAAGGGACATGCGGGCGCCGCCGAAGAGCGGCAGCGTGAGGAGTCTGCGCAAATGCCCCAGAGACGGGAGCGGCACGCCGGCGCTGGCAATGACCAGGCCATCGTCGGACACCAGTTGCAGCGATTGCCCGGTCTGCTGGAGGTCGCGCATATGCGGCGGCACGAGCATTTCGGGCGACATGCTGGTGCCGACGTACAGCAGCAGATGCCCTTGCAGGTCGCGAATCGGCGTGAAGTTCGCCACGGTCTTCAGATGCGTGACCGGATGCTCGTAGTTGTACGTCCAGAACGGACCTTCGCTGTTGCCGCGGGCGCGCGCGTGATAGCGCTCGACCTTGTTGATTTCGCCCAGCATCGCGCGCGCATCCTGCGCCAGCTTGGCGGGACTGAAAGCTTCGCGGCCGGCGGCAGGGCGATATGTCGCGAAGGCGCCGTCCGGCGAGATGATGAACGTCTCGTCCTGACTGTCGAGCGGGCTCCAGAAGTTGGCGTCGAGCACCATGAGCCGCAAGGTCAGGCGTGCATAGAGCTCCGCGCGCTCGGGCGGAATCTCGGCGAGCTTGACGATTTCGAACTGCCCGTCCCAACCCACGCCGCTGATGCGTTTGGCCGTGCCCACGGGCATGCTGAGCAATGGTTGGAGGATGCGATCGGTCAGCGTCTGCGTCACGCCGCCCGGTCGCATGCGGCTGGCCTGCGTCGACTGCGCCATGGCGCGCGCCTGCTCGTTGAATATCTCCAGATCGCGGATCTCGCGGCCCACAGCGGCGAAGAACGCCTCTGTCTTTTGGCCGCCCTGCCAGAGCGCGCCGAACAGCGCATACGACACCGCCGCGCACCAGACGGACAGGCCGAAGAGAAGCGCAAGCAGGCTGCCTGCACGGAGCAGACAGCCTGCAATGGCGATGTCACGCATCATGGTTCGGGTGGGCATAGGCTCCGGCGTCCGGCGTGGTGGCGGGCTCAGGCCGCGGTTGCCGTTTCGGCTTCGCCTTCGCGATCGAACTGGACGGGACTCGAGACGTGCAGCTTGAACAGTTCCATATCGGTGCGGCAACCCAGCTTGCACATGGCCATGCGCTTCTGGTTATTGATCGTCTTGGCCGAGCGCTTGAGCGCCGCCGCGATCTGCGACACGTTCTGGCCATCCAGATACATGCGCAGCACTTCCATTTCCTTGGGCGAAAGCGGGCGGCGCGCCGTCGGCTTGCGTCGCATCTGCTCCTCGAGGATCTGTTCGGCGCGACCGCCGCGATAGCTCATGCCGCGACGGCAGCGCTCCACGCAGACCGTGATTTCGCGCAGATCGTCGGACTTGGTCATCACGCCGAGCACGCCGCAGTTGTCGAGCGCGTGGATGATGGCCGGCTGTTCGATCGACGTGAAGACGATGATCTTGACGTCCGGATACTTGCGGCGCACGCGGTTGATCATCACGAGCCCGTCGCCGAAGGTGCCTCCCGGCATGCAGTAATCGGTGATGAGCACGTCGACGGAATTCGTCTCGAGCGCCTTGAACAATTCGGTGGAGTTCGACACCGGCGGCAACACGTGGAAGCCGGGATCCGGGGAGAGCATTTCACGCAGCGTGGAGGCGATGATCGGATGATCATCGGCAATCAGAATTTTTACCATCATGTGCAAAATCCTTTTAAAAGAAGTCAGCCGTGGGCGCGCGCGATCCTCCGCCGCGTCTACGCGTCATGGCCTCCTGAAAGAGGAATGCGTGTCGGGCCGACACACTCGTTGGTCACTGGCGAGTGACCGCCTCGTCGTTGCGCGATGTCTTGCGGAGCACCGGTCCTGCCGGCTTCCGGCCTCGCGTTATTCCGCGGCGTCGGGCGACCTCGCGTCGCCGACCGTTGTCCACGCGGAGCACGTCTTGTGCCCCGCGAGCCGCGTCTCCCCTTGTCCGATGACCGGCTTGACACAGTAGCGAACCCGCGCGCCGCGCAAGCCGGCCGAGGGCATCATTTCGCGGGCGCGTCCCACGACCCGAATGCGTGTCGGGCCAGACGCCGCTTCCCACAGATGCACGCTATCGGTCTCAGGCCAGTCGGCCATCCATCGATACGTTCCGCTCACGACGCGGCCCACTTGTGGTGTCCCGCTCATCGCGACCGCGGCCGCCACGGGCCGCAAACGGGTATCGATTTCCTTCGTCGCTGTCGGAGAATGCGCCGCCGACAACGATGCACCGGCGCTGTGCGCCTCGGCGCCCTGCCCCGTGCCACCCGCCGCCGACGGCTGGTACTCGCTGCACCCCGCCAGCCACAGCATCGCCACGGCACCGATCAGGCTCGTGCGAGCGTGTCGCACCACCGCGCGCACCGCTTTTGCGGATTGCCCGAAGCCGGAAGGGAAAGCGTCAACGTGTGTCGTGGTCATCAATGAAATGCTGACCCGCAACGCGTGGCGATTCACGTTACCTGTCACGTTTTACGATCAGCAGGAATATAGGATAAATCTACAAAATCCGGCCAATTCGAACTCAGTTATAGGAAACATCCTAGTTCAGAATAGGCAGATCACTGTTTTCGAACCGCGCAGTGCACGCATGCCGCGGCGATTTAATGCAGGAATTGCTTAATTCCCGCCCGCTGCTTGCTTCAGGCGCGTTCTGATGGACAGATACGCAAGGAAAAGATTCATTTCCTCCGGCGCGAACCGCCGCCAATACCGACTTGCGTTTGGAAATAGCGCCGCTATGCGCGTTTCATTGGAAACGGCAATTCACTCGAAAGGCGTTGTGATTTTCGAGAGAATGAAATCGACCTGAAAACGCATGCCCGGCCTCGGGCGTCATTCATGCATTCGCACACGCTCGCGTGCGAGGCCGGTACGTTGCGCGTCGCCGTGCAAGGCATCAAGCGCCGAAGGCTCTCACGAACATGCCGAGCGCAACGAGTGCCATGAGGGCGGAAAAGACCTGCTGCAACCTCGCGGCGGCGAGGCGCGGCGCGAGCGCCCGGCCGAGGACCATGCCGGCAACGGCGCCCACGACGAACGTCCAACCCTGCTCCCCCGGATGCATGCCGTGCCACCACGCGTTGGCGACCGTTCCGGCGGAGATCAGCGCAATGACGAACAACGACGTCGCCACAACGCCGTGCACCGTGATGTCGGAGAACCGGCGCAGTGCCGGAACGATCACGAAACCGCCGCCCACACCGAGCAGTCCCGAGGCGAATCCAGAGACGGCGCCGATGGTGCCAAGCGTGCCGGCCACGCGACGTGTCCAGTGCAGGCGTCCCGTGGCCGGGTCGAGCCGGCACGGCGGCGGCGCCGCTGCGGCGCCGGACGGGCCTGTCGTTGACGCACGGGCGCGCGCACCGCGTGAGGCGCGGTACATCCGTGCAGCCACGATGAGCATGGCTATTGCGAACAGTCCGACGAGCCATCGCTCGGGCAACCGATGCGCCATCCACGTACCGAGCGGTGCAACGCATACCCCAATGCCGGCCATGAGCATGGCGGCCCGATAGCGCACGAGGCCGGCGCGCAAGCCCTGCGCGCTGCCAACCGCGGCACTTGCCCCCACGGCGAGCAGCGCCACGGGCCCCGCCTGCGGCACGCCCCAGCCAAGGCCGAACACCAGCGCGGGCACCGCGAAGATGCCGCCGCCCGCGCCCGTCAATCCGAGCACGAGGCCAACGCCCGCGCCCAGCAGGGCCGCGGCGGGGAACACACTCGCGAGGTCGGGGGACATGGGACGATATCCAACAAAAAAGTGACCTGGCGCCATCCCCAAATCACTATTAGTCATATTCTTATGACGTCAAATTATATAGGAATCATCCCAAACAGAAAAGTCCCGGGTACGCAGAGCAGCGCAGATGCCCGCCTGACGGGGGTCTCGGTGGGTATTGATGGTGCCTATGGCGAGTGAGGTGAGTGCGGCGAGTGCGGTCAGCAGTGGAGGCCCCGCTCGCCGTTTGGGAGGGCTGTGTTCCAGTCGGCATTCGGGCACGCGACGCCTATGGAGCGCCGCTATGGAGCGCCGCTATGGAGCGCCGTTATGGAATGCCGTTATGGAATGCCGTTATGGGCCGTTATGGAGTGCCCTTTTGCAGCGCCGTGTTGCAGCGCCGTGTTGCAGCGCTGCCAGGCCGTGGGGTCGGATACCTGGGCGGATGCGGCGACGGCGCGACCGTGCCGCCGTTCACGCCCCGGCCCATGTTGCGGCCAGCGCGCGGATTCGCTCGTCCGGCACTGCGGACAGAAAATCGGCCGCCTTCTGGAGAAACGCAGCGGTGGCCGTCGTCGGCACCTGGGCAAGCCATGTCAGCGCCGCGTCGAACTGCCGCTGCCCGATCAGCAGGCGCGCCACGTTGAATTGGCCGCGAAAGTCCCCGCCCAAGGCCGCACGCCGATACCAGTCGAGCGCGCGCGTCATGTCGCGCGGCACTTCCCAGCCGTCTTCGAAGAAGCCCCCCAGCAGGTTCTGCGACTTGGCGTGCCCAACGCCCGCCGCCTTTTCCAGCCACGCCAGGGCGGTCTTGCGATCCATCTTGCCGCCGCGCCCGAGCGCGAGCAGCGTCGCGAGGTTGTACATGCCCCATGGCTCGTCGCGGCGCGCGGACTGGCGATACCAGTAGCGCGCCACGTCGTCGCTGGCCGACACGCCCCAACCGTTCTCATAGCACCGCCCGACCATGTTCGCTGCCATGCCGTGACCGGCGTGCGCGGCGCGCTTGAACCACTCGAGTGCGGCCGCGGCGTCGGGCGCGCTCCCGCGCCCCTCGAGCAACCACTGCGCGTACACCGTTTGCGCCTCGACGTGCCCCGCCCGCGAGGCCGCGGCAAGCCACGCGAGCGCCGTTGCCGGCGGCCCCGCGAGAATCTCGCGAATCTGCGCAGGCGTGAGCGTCGCGATTTGCGACGGCGTAACGTGCATCAGTAACGGGCGGTGAGCGACACGATTGCGCTGCGTCCTGGCGCCATCGACGCGTAGTGCGCCGGGTAGGCCTGGTCGAAGTAGCGACGATTGAAGACGTTCTGCACGTTGAGCTGAGCCGTGATCTTCTTGTTGATGCGCCACGCGGCCATCGCGTCGAAGCGCCAGTACGCGGGAATCTCACGCAGGTTGGCCGGGTCGCCGAACACGCTCGACGTGTAGAACGCACCGCCGCCCACGGTCACCGCCGGAACGATGTCGTAGGTCGTCCACAGGCTGAAGCTGTTGCGCGGCGTGTTCGGGAACTGGTTGCCGTTGTTCGACGCTGCCGCGCCCGTGCCGTTGTCGGTGAGCTCGCTCTTCATGTATGTGTAGCCACCGAACACCTGCCACTTGTCGGTGAGCTTGCCGGCGAAGCCGAGTTCGACGCCCTTCACGTTCTTGCCGCCGACCATCGCATACGTGTTGTCGGCCATCGTTACGCGGGCATTGGTCGTCTCGATGTAAAACAACGCGGCGGTAAACAACAGACGCTCGCCGAGCACGTTCCACTTCGTTCCGATCTCGTATGAACGGTTCTTCTCGGGGGCGAGATCGGCCGCATTCGCGCCAACGCCGCCGCGGCCCGGCAGCAGACTTTGCCCTTCGCTGCCTTCGCCGAGCAGCGAGCCGGCCGGCACCGAAGAGGTCGCATACGACGCGTAAATGCTGCCGTTGGGCAGCGGCTTGTACGTCACGCCCGCCTGCCAGTTGAAGAGCGTGTCGTCGCGCGAGGTCGTCTTGCCGCCGTTGGCGCGCGTGTCGGTGAAATCGGTGGAATAGCGATCGACCCGCGCGCCGAGGTTGAGCTGCCATTCCTTCGACAGATCGATGGTATCGAAGCCATAGACCGCGGCCGTCACCGTGCGCTGGAAGGCCGGATCGCCGTTCAACCGGATGCTGCCGGTCCACGGGTCATACGGGTTCGGGTCGTACAGGCTCGTGCAGTTGTAGCCGGACGCCGCGCCGATCCCTCGCAGACACGAGTTCGCGGCGCCCGATCCGCTGCCGGCGGCCACGGCGTAGGCGTCCTTGCGGCTCGACTCTCGCGAGAACTCGGCGCCGATGTTGAAGCTGTGCTTGAAGCGTCCGGTGTGCGCCTCGCCGAAGAGCTCCGTCTGGTTGGCAATGCTCCACACGTTGCTGTCTCGCGTGTTCGCGCGGCGCCACACCTTGCCGTTGGCCACGTTGCCCTGGCTGTCGTCGGGCTGCGTCCAGATATAGCTTTGCGACGACTTGGTGTAACGCGTCATGTTGCGCACGGTAAGCGTCGGCGAAATGTCGTGTTCGATCTTGATCGTGCCGATGTCCGATGACGTGCGGCGGAAGTCGCGGTCGTCGAGCCCGTAGAAGTTGCTCGCGTTGACGGCGGCAGGCCCCGTGCGGCGGCCGGGCGCGTAGTTGTACGGAATACCCGAGTCGGGCAGGCCGTCCGACTGCATGTGATAGAAGCTCGCCACCACGCGCGTGGGCGTGCCCAGCCCGAATGCCACGGACGGCGCGATACCCCAGCGCGAATCGTAGATCGCGTCGCGCCCGGCCACGCCGGCGTCATGCCCCATGAGGTTCAGCCGGAATGCGGCGTGGTCGCCGACCTGCCAGTTGCCGTCGGCCGTCAGCCGTTTGTATTTCGCGTTGCCCAGGCCCACCGTGCCTTCGGCGAACGTGCCGAGCTTGGCCTCCTTGCTCACGATGTTCACGCTGCCGCCTGCGCCGCCACGGCCGCCGTAGGCGCCGCTCGCCCCCTTCACGACCTCCACCGCTTCGGTGTTGAACATCTCGTGCGTGGTCGCGCCGACGTCACGCATGCCGTCGACGAACAGGCTGCCCTGCGTGTCATAGCCGCGCAGGAACGGGCGGTCGCCGAGCGGGTTGCCGCCCTCGCCCGCCCCGAACGTGATGCCCGGCACGGTACGCAGCGCCTCGGTCAATGTGCTCGATCCGGTGCTTTGCAGGAGCGGCTCGGGGATGACGGTCACGGCGCGCGGCGTGTCGAGGATCGGCGCCGTGAACTTCTGCGACGACGAGTAATCGACCTTGAAACTGTCCCGCTCGCCGGTGACATTGAGGCTGGGCAATTGCACCTCGGCCGCGCCGGGCGTGGTTCCTGCGTCGGCTGCCATCGCGCCCTGCGCGCTCAGAATGCCCACCAATGCGGCGCTCAGTTGCGAGCGGCGCAGCGTCATCGGTCCTGCTTGCATCTCGGATTTCCCCCTTGGAGATCGCTGTCATCGGGCGATCCGCGTGTCGTTCGTAGGCTGTCGTGGCTCCGGCCCCCGCCGGCAAACCGGTGACGCGCGACGTCGCGCCTGCGTCGCCCGTCACCTGCCGCCCCCGGCCGGCTACCACGGCCGGTCACCGCCGAATCAGCCAAATACTGAACTGGAATCGCTCTTCGGAAATGCGAATTATTCCTATTTTTAATAACGATGGCAAATAATTTGTAATGTTTCCGAACACGAGGGGCTAAGGCGAGTAAGGCGAGTAAGAGGAGTAAGGCGACTAAGGCGACTAAGCGGAATAAGGGGAGCGAGAGAAGAAAGGGAGGAGATTCTGGAGATACCAGCCGTTCACGGCGATGGCGCGAACTCGCACAGCGCTTGCCGGCCGGGACTGGCGGCGCCACGGCGCCGCTGTCTCGATCAGGAGGCGGCGCGCCTGTCAGCGGCGCCCGGTGAAGTCGGCCGATGGCGCGGCGATGTCCGCGACGCCGAGTTCAGCCAGGATATCGCCCGTATGCGCTCCGGGCGCCGGCGGATCGATAGGCGCCACGGGGCTCTGGCCATTGAGCCGCACCGGCGACGCAATGGTATGCGTCATCTCCCCGCTCGGCAGGACCATGGGGCGTACCCAGCCCATATGGGCGACCTGCGGGTCGGCCAACACCCGCGAGTAGGTGCTGATGGCCGTGCATGGCACGCCGACCGCGTGCAGCCGTGCCAGCCAGACGCTCCGGTCTTCGAGCACGAACACGGCTTCGAGCACATCGCGCAGCGCCGCCTGATGGCGCGCCCGTTCGCGCGCGTTGGCGAACCGGGAGTCGTCAAGCAGATCGACGCGATGCACGAGCGCACAGATCGCCTGCCAATGCGCTGGGCCATCGAGGTCCATGCCGAAGTAGCCGTCACGGGCGCGAAACGTCGGCCAGGGCGCCGATGGACCGCCGAAGCGCGCCTCGTCATTTCCCAGCGCCTTCGCGAGCGGAGAAACGGCGCTGCCCCCCGCCGCCTCACCCATTCCCGGGGAAGCCGCCGTCGCGGCACTGCCGGCCGGCACGCGTGCCGATGTATGTGCCGATGTATGTGCCGGTGTGGGCGTCGGTGCGAGCGTCGGTGCGAGTGTTGGTGCCAGTGTTGACGTGAGAGCCTGTGCCGGCACCAGTCCGGCCCGCTGCGCCGCTTCAGCGCCCTCGTCGCCGGCCCGCAACGCGGCAATGGCCAACGTGGCGCCGAGCATGGGTACGTCGATATGCACGCCTCGCCCGTGCTGTTGCGCCGCGACGAGCGCGGCCGAGGCCGAAAACGCCGCGTAGAGCCCGGCCGCCAGATCGGCGACCGGCAAATCGCGCGGTGGCTCGAGCCGGCCGGAGGCCGTGCCGAGCATGCCGCGCAGCGCCTCCAGTGCGGGCACGTCGGGCTGCGTCACCGAGCGCGGGCCATCCTGGCCAAAGGCGGAAATGCAGACGTAGACGAGATGCGGCTGCACGGCAGCCAGTGCGTCGTAGCCAAGTCCGGCACGCGCGAGCATGCCCGGCGGCAGACATTCGATGACGACATGCGCCCCGCGCACCAGCGTATGGGCGAGACTTCGTCCTTCGAGCGTGAGCAGATCCAGCACGACGGAGCGCTTGTTGCGCCGCAGGCCGACCTGCGTCGAGGCGCCCAATGGACTCTGGCTGTCGATGGAAAACTCGTCGACGGGATCATCGACCATGATGACGTCCGCGCCCATGTCAGCGAGCAGCATGCCGCAGTAGGCGCCCGCCGCGCCCCGACAGAACTCGATGACGCGGATCCCCGAAAGTGGTGCGTTCAATATCTGACCCCTATTTGCCTGGCGTTTGTTGTAATTCTTACCCTTGGCAACCGTCTGGCGCGGTGTTGGCGAATTCTAGTGCAAATGTTCAACGCCGGTCACTGCGGAAAAAAGGAGGGGCCGCGCCCCGTTGCCACGGGGCAACAAGCGCGATGGACGGGCGTCGGCGACATGTGCGCGTCACACGCTGGCGCCCTCGCGGCGCGCCGCAGACCTCGCCCTCGCGCACCACAAGCCCCGGCCTTACAACCACCCCGCCTTACGGAATTTGAGGAACAGCAGCACGTCGATGAGCACCATCGCGGCAATGCAAAGCGGGTAGCCATACGCAAACTTCAACTCGGGAATGTCGGCGAAGTTCATGCCGTAGATGCCTGCGATCATCGTCGGCACCGCAAAGAGCGCGGCGAACGAGCCGAGCCGCTTGGTCGTTTCGTTCTCCGTCAGCGAAATCATGCCGAGATTGACCGAGAGTGCCGTGGTGACCATTTCGCGCAGCAAATCGATGTTCTTCGTGATGCGCTGCAAATGGTCGAACACGTCGCGGAAATACTCCTGCATGCCGCCGCACAGCTTGGGGGCCATGGCGCCGAACAGCTTGCTCACGGCTTCCATGAGCGGCACGCAGGCATGCTGGAGCGTGATCAATCGGCGCTTGAGTTGGTACAGGTCTTCGATGATCGCGCGCCCCTTGGTGGGCGCGTTGGGCGTGAAGATCTGCTCCTCGATCGCTTCGAGCTGCGCTTCGAGATCGTCGAACACGGGGAAGTAGCTGTCGACGATGGCGTCCATGAGCGCGTAGAGCACGAAGATCGAGCCCTGCTTGAGCAGGTGCGGCTCCTTCTCGGCGCGCGCCCTCACCGCGCCCAGGCCCTGCGTCGCGTTCGAGCGCACCGAGAGCACGTAATTGTGCCCTGCAAAGATAGCGACTTCGCCTAGCGTGAAGTCGCCGTCGGCGTCCTTGTTGAGCACGTGAAGCACGGCGAAAAGCGAGTCGCCGTACTGTTCGATCTTCGGGCGTTGATGGCCGTGCTGCGCGTCTTCCACGGCAAGGTCATGCAGGCCGAATTCGTGCTGCATCTGCGCCAGTTCACCCGGCCCGGGGTCCTTGAGCGCCACCCACACGAAGCACTGCGGGCGCTCCAGATAGTCCGAGATTTCGTCGGGATGCAGATCCGCGATCTTGCGGCCATCCTCGTAGGCCACGCAATTCACTAGCATTCGTCTTCCTGGTCGGTGCGGTCGCCCGCTGCGCGTTCGCGCCCAGGCACCGGATCCGGCCGACGTGGCGGCCCACGGCCGTCACTCCTCACGCGTCTCCTGCGCCTGCGCCGTCTGTTGCAGCGGCAGCCGGATATGAACGATGCCCGCCTCCATCTCCTCGGCCTCCCGGAAGCCAAGATGGCGGGCGAGTGTCAGCATACGCGTATTTGCGCACAGGACATAGCCGATGAGTTCCCCAGTACCACGCTTGCGGCAGTAGTCGATGATGTGCTCCATCAGCGCACGACCCAGGCCCCGCCCCTGCGCCGCCGGACTCACGGTGACCGCGAACTCGGCCACGGTGTTGTCAGGATCGGCCATCGCCTGCACCACGCCGAGCAGGCGCGTGCTGCCGCTCTCGTCCTTTTCGGTCGCCACGAACGTCATCGCGCGGTCGTAGTCGATCTGCGTGACGCGCGCCATCTGCGAGTGCGACAGCTCCTTGATGAGCCCGAAGTAGCGGAACTGCACGTCCTGCGGCGTGAGTGTGTGGAAAAACGCGTTGTAGGCGGGCTCGTCCTCGGGACGAATGGGGCGCACGCGCACCGGCTTGCCGCCGGCGTCCACGGTGCTCTCGAGCTCCTGCGGATACGGACGAATCGCCAACCGTCCATGCCCCGGCACCGCGGGCCTGCGCGCGACGATGCGTGCGTCGAGCGCGAGCACGCCGTGTGAATCCGCGAACAGCGGGTTGATGTCCAGCTCCGCGATTTCGGGCACGTCGCATACGAGTTGCGAGAGCTTCACGAGCGTGAGATAGATGGCCTCGTGGTTGGCCGGCGGGCGATTGCGATAGCCCGCGAGCAGCCGCGACACGCGGGCGCGCGCCACCATGTCGCGCGCGAGATTCAGGTTCAGCGGCGGCAGGCCGATGGTGCGGTCGGCAATGACTTCGACGGCGGTGCCGCCCTGCCCGAACAGCAGCACCGGACCGAAGACGCTGTCGGTCGCCACGCCCACGATCAGCTCGAACGCCTCCGTCCCGTTGACCATGCGCTGCACGGCGTAGCCGCTCACGCGGGCGTCGGGCCTCGCGGCAAGCGCGCGCTTGCGTATCTGACACGCGGCCTGCCTTGCCTGCTCCGCCGTCTCGATATTGAGCACCACGCCGCCGACGTCCGACTTGTGCGAGATGTCGGGCGACACCAGCTTGAGCGCCACCGGAAAGCCGATGCCTTGCGCCAGCTCGCCGGCCTGCTCCGGCGTCTGCGCCACGAGCGTCTCCACGACGGGAATGCCGTAAGCGGCGAGCACGCCCTTGGCTTCCGGCTCGGAGAGCAGTTCGCGGCCCTCGCGCATCGCGCTCTCGACGATTGCGCGCACCCGCGCGATGTCGGGCGCGAAGCCTGGCGGAATCGATGGCGGCGTCTCCATGAGCAGCGCCTGGTTGCGGCGATAGTTCACGGCTTCAAGGAAGGCCCGCGCGGCGTTCTCCGGCGTGTCATACGTCGGCAGCCCCGCCTCGCGACAGACGCGGCGCGCGCGCTCCGCCGTCTCGCCGCCAAGCCAGCATGTGAAGACGTTCTTCGGCATTCGGGGCAACGCGGCGAGGGCATGGGCGACGTCGAGGCTCGGCATCACGGCCGTCGGCGCCTGTATGAACAGTACCGCGGCCGTCTCCGGGTCTTCGCACAGCGCGGCGAGCGTCTTCGTGTAACGCTCGAGATCGGCGTCGCCGCCGATGTCGACCGGATTCACGCGACCGAGCGATTTCGGCAGGACGGCGTCGAGCGCCTCGCGCGTCTCGTCGCTCAGCGCCGCGAGCTTGCCACCGGCGAGTACGAGTGCGTCGGTCGCCATCACGCCGGCGCCGCCGCCGTTGGTCATGATCGAAAGTCTGTCGCCAAGGAAGGGGCGCAGGCGCGCGAGCGTCTCGACCGCGGCGAAAAGCTCGTCGGTCGTGTCCACGCGCAGCATGCCCGCGCGCCGGATCGCGGCATCGTAGACATCGTCCGCCCCGGCCAGTGCGCCGGTGTGCGACGCCGCCGCCTGAGCGCCTTCGGGCGCGCGCCCCGACTTGATCACGACAACCGGCTTGTTGCGTGCAGCCGCGCGCGCGGCCGACATGAACTTGCGTGCGTCGCGAATCGATTCCATGTACATCAGAATCGCGTCCGTGCCCGGATCGCTCGCGAGATAGTCGAGCATGTCGCCGAAGTCCACGTCGGCCCCGTCGCCCAGCGAGACGAAGTGCGAAAAGCCGATGTCGCGCGCGTCGGCCCAATCGAGCACGGCCGTGGTGAGCGCGCCCGACTGCGAGACGAAGGCGAGCTTTCCCGGGCGCGCCCCCATGTGTGCGAAGCTCGCGTTCAAGCCGATGCCGGGACTCAACAGTCCGATGCAGTTTGGCCCGAGAACGCGCAGCACGTGCGGCTTGGCGGCCTCGAGCATGCGCGCTTGCAGCGTTACGCCATGACGATCGCGCTCGCGCGCCAGCCCCGAGCTCAGCACCAGCGCCGCGCGTGTGCCACGCGCGCCCAGTTCGCGAATCAGCTCGGGCACCGTAGCGGGTGGCGTACAGATCACGGCCAGATCGGGCGCCTGCGGCAAGTCGGCGACGTTGCGATAGCACTTCCTGCCCGCGAGCGCGCCGTACTTCGGATTGACCGGATAGATCTCGCCCCGAAAGCCGCCGTCGATGACGTTGTGCAGCACGGTCGTCCCCACGCGGCGTTCGCGGTTGGACGCGCCGATCACGGCGACCGACTTGGGCTGAAACATCTGGCTCAGGTTACGGGTGGTCATGGGAGCTCCGGGGGGATCGGGTAATGCACGCGCGAACGCGCGCACCGGCGCGACCGGGTGCGCGCGTTCCTTGTCATGCGCATTGCAATGCGGCAGGCCGCCGCCTCGAGCGGCGGCGGCAGCGCAAACGGCTCGGGGCCGTGCGCACGAGGCGACTGCGCGGGATCAATCGCCGCGCAAGTGCGCTTCCACCTTCCAGAGGTGATCGTCCACGCCGCGCGAGATCTCGGTAAATACGTCCGACGTGGTGGCGTCGCCGATTTCCGCCGACGCGTCGATCAGGCCGCGAATGATTTCGCCGTATGCGGCCAGGGCTTCGGCCAGCGCCGCGGCGTGATCGATGCCGCGCTTGAACTCGTTCTTGTACACCGGCAGTTCGGTCTTCTGCGCAACGCTCTGCACCCGACCGTCGGCCACGCCACCGAGGGCGACGAGACGCTCCGCACACAGATCCGCCCATTCGACCGCGGCGTTGTAGACCTCGTCGAACAGCAGGTGCAGCTCGATGAAGCCCGGGCCGTGTACGTTCCAGTGCGCCTGCTTGGCCTGACGCTGAACGTCGATGCCGTTGACCAGCCCCCGATTGAGTTGATTGACCGACTCGATACGGATCTTCTCACCGAGGGTGTTACGCGTATGATTCAGAGCCATTTGACACTCCTGACGTCTGGCGGCCGGCGGGCCGCCGGGGATGGCCGTCGGCGCCGGACGGCCCCAGCCGCCCGCGCGGACGAAGAAAAATCGGCAAACGGCGCGCCGCGGGTGTGCGGGTGTGCCGGCGTGCGGATCTACGGGCGCAGTTGCCCCGGGGCAGCGTGCGCCGGCCCATGGGCCGCGCCGCGCAGCTTGATACCGGCCATCACGAGGAGCACGCCCCAGATGACGGCCCACGACCCAATGGCCCAGATGAGCGCGAGCGCCCCGGCGCCGGGTTGCCACATGATGAAGACGGCAAACAGGATGCTGAACACACCGGAGAGAATGACCCAGAGCTCGCCTTTGACTTCGCGCCGCAACGCGATGCCTGCCGCCACCTGCAACACGCCGGTGACAAAACTCCAGGCCACGATATAGATGAGCAGCGCGACGGCCGTCAGCGCCGGGTTGAGATAGGTCAGAACGCCGATGACGACGCCGGCAATGCCCTGGAGCAGCGGCAGCCACCAGTCGGCGTGCTCGCTGCGCGCACTCCACGCCCCGCTCAGGGAAAAGATGCCGTCGACAAACGAGAAGGCGCCGAAACACAGCACCAGGACGGCGATCGTGACCCCGGGCAGCGCAAACGCCGCAATGCCGAAAATCACGGCCAGTACACCGCGCAACACAAGCAACCACCAGTATTTCGACAGAAGTCTGAGCATGGCATCCCTCTCGTGAAATAACCGCGGGTAGCGAACGCGAGCCACTGGCGCGCCCATATCGAAGCTACGCACGAGCACGATGGGGGCGGCGGCAACGGCATCCGAGGCGCGTCGAAAGGTCATTCTAGAGACGGCGACGCGGCAAGATCAAGTGAAAAATGCGCGAATGCTTGTACGGCGAGCAGGCGCTTTGACCGGCGTCATCTCGTCTTGCCGGCACGCCCGAATCGGCGTCACCGCCCTCATGAATTTTCTCCATCGAACTTTCGCGCGGGTGTGCGCATGCGCGCTGCGTGACCGAGAACGTGCGCGTTGCGCGTATGAATGCGACACTCGGCGCGCAATGGTTCCGCGCGCGCGAGGCGCATGCGCGGATGACGCCGTGTCAGATCGCGTCGGCGCGCGGCGGCTTGAGCGGCAGCACCTGGACGCGATCGCCCTGCTCCACGCCCAGCGCCTTCGCCGCGAGCGGGCTCATTGCGAAACTGCGTCGCTCGGGACGGCCGGTGACCAACGTCGCGCGGAAACTCGCCAGCCCCAGACGCGCCACCAGATACGCCTCGCCGGCAGGCACGGCGCTCGGCGGCGCGGTGCCGCCGTTTTGGCTGGCGGCCGGATCCACGATGTTCACGCTGAGATAACGGCCGTCGCGCGCCGCACGCAGATCGGCCACGCGCGCCTCGAGCACCGGCCCGCTATCGAAGATGTCGACGTGGGCGCCCGAGCGCATGCCCTCCTGTTCGAGCAAGCGACGCGCGGGGAGTGTATCGCGGTGCGTCACGCCAATGGCCGCCTGCGCCTGCGGCGACAGAAAGTCGACGTAGATCGGGTACTTCGGCATCAGTTCGGCGACAAACGACTTCTTGCCGATCGACGTGAGGTAATCCGCCTGATCGAAATCGATCTTGAAGAAGTGCTGCCCCAGCGAACGCCAGAACGGGCTCTGGCCGTCATCGTCGAAATAGCCGCGCAGTTCGGCGCAGACATACGGCCCGAACCGCTCGGGAAACTGCGCCATGAACAGAAAGCGAGCCTTCGAGAGCAATGCGCCGTTGCCATGCCCGCGCCATGCGGGATCGAGCAGCAGAGAACACAGCTCGCTGTAGCCGGTGAGGTCGTTCGAGAGCGACAACGTCAGCATGCGCGACCAGACGTTCAATTCACGGCTCGCGTGGACGATGGTGTCCTTACGGTACGTGTAGAACGGCTGTTCGAGCCCGACGGCGGCCTCCAGCCCGCACACGCCGGCAATCTCGCCCGTCTCCACATCTTCCATCACGAACAGATAGCCCTGCGCTGCGGTGGGCGCCTGGCCGTCGATCGTGGCGGCGACACGCGCCAGGCGGGCTTCGAGTGCCGCCCGGTCGGGCTTGAACGACGTCATGCCCGGGCCGGCCAGTTCGGCGAGCTTGAGCAGCGCGGGCAAATCGTCCTGGCGCGCCAGCCGCACCACCCGCAGCGACGACGCCAATGCGACATCCTCCGGCGACGGCAGATCACCTTGCGGCAGGGGCGGCGTCAGCGATTTCGATGGGCGTGTCATGGGCAGATCCGGCGAGGTCGATGAAACATGGGCCGGAGCGACGGGCTCCGTCGGTCCGGCCCGGTGTCCTTCGTGGTGTCCTTCGTGCTGTCCTTGTGCTGACATCAGCGCGAAGGGTCGGTGCGGGCCGGCGTCAGCCGGCCGACGAGCGCGCCCCCCCAGCAAACACGGCGAACACGGCGGTGCCAAGCGGCATTGAGTGACGTCAGGCCACCTCAGGCAGCCTTTGCCGTGGCGGCCACCGCCGCGACCGCCTTGTCGAGCGACGCGAGGCCCGCGTCGATATCCGCGAACGGAATGTTGAGCGACGGCGCGAAACGCACCACGTCGCCGCCGGCCACCAGCAGCATCAGCCCATTCTTCTCGGCTTCGGCGACGATGTCCTTCGCGCGGCCCGCGAATGCCGGCTTGAGCACCGCGCCGATGAGCAGCCCCATGCCGCGCACGTCGGCAAACACGCCGTGGCGCGCATTGATCGCTTCGATGCCCTTGATGAAGTAGTCGTGGCGCGACTTCACGCCGTTGAGCGTCTCGGGCGTGTTGATGAGTTCGAGCACGCGGCCCGCAACGGCCGTGGCAAGCGGATTGCCACCATACGTGCAGCCGTGCGTGCCCGGCGAGAAGCTCGCCGCGATCTTGCTCGTGGTCAGAATGCCGCCGATCGGGTAGCCGTTGCCCAACGCCTTGGCCGTCGTCAGGATGTCCGGCGTCACGCCGTACTGCTCATAGGCGTAGAGGGTGCCTGTTCTGCCGACGCCCGTCTGCACCTCGTCGAAAATGAGCAGCGCGCCGTGCTTGTCGCACAGGGCGCGCAGGCCCTTGAGGAAGTCGGGATCGGCGGGCAGCACACCGCCCTCGCCTTGCACCGGCTCGACGATTACGGCGGCCGTGGCGTCCGAGAGGGTCGCCTCCACGGTCGCCAGGTCGTTGTACGGCAGATGCATGATACCGCCCGGCAACGGGCCGAAACCTTCTGTGTACTTGGCCTGACCGCCTACGCTCACGGTAAACAGCGAACGACCGTGAAACGAGTTGTAGAACGAGATGATCTCGCTCTTTTCCTTGCCGCCGCGCTCGGCCGCATGGTCGTATGCGTAGCGCCGTGCGAGCTTGAGCGCGGCTTCGTTGGCCTCGAGGCCCGAATTGCAGAAGAACGCCTTGTCGGCAAAGGTCGCTTCGGTGAGCGCTTTCGCCAGACGCAGCACCGGCTCGTTCGTGTAGCCGTTGCCGATGTGCCACACCTTGCGCGCCTGCTCCTCGATGACCTTCACCAGCTCCGGATTCGCGTGGCCCAACGCGTTCACGGCAATGCCGCCGGTGAAATCGACATACTCGCGGCCTTCCTGGTCCCACATGCGCGAGCCTTCGCCGCGCACCGGCACCATCTGGGCGGGAGCGTAATTGGGCACCATCACGTCGTCGAACGTCTGGCGGGTCACGGGGATTGGCTGGCTCATGACAACCTCATGAAATCGGAGTGCAATCTGCGATTGCGAAGCAGGCCGCATCGCGGTCGCTGCTCGATGAAAGAAACCTGGCTGGGGGCTCAGGACGCCGGCGTCGCGCCGCGGTCGATCACGTAGACCGACACTTGGCGCGCGTACCCTCGCATTGTAATCAGATGCAGCGCACGGATACACCCTTCGCGCGCGCCGCGTCGTGAGAATGGCGTCGGCCGTTACAGGACCTTGCGCAGGAATTCGCGCGTGCGCTCGTGCTTCGGCGACGAGAAGATCTGCTCCGGCGCCCCTTCTTCCATGATCACGCCCTGATCGATGAAAAACACGCGATCGGACACTTCCCGCGCGAAGCCCATTTCGTGGGTGACCACCACCATCGTCATGCCTTCCTCGGCGAGCGACTTCATGACTTCGAGCACTTCGCCCACGAGCTCGGGGTCGAGCGCCGAAGTTGGCTCGTCGAACAGCATGACGGTGGGCTTCATGGCGAGCGCGCGCGCAATCGCCACACGCTGCTGCTGCCCGCCGGAGAGCTGGTTCGGGAACGCGTCGATCTTGTCGAGCAGGCCAACCTTGCGCAGCAGCTGCTCGGCAATCGTGACCGCTTCCGCGCGCTTGATGCCGGTCACCTGCATCGGCGCGAGGATCAGATTCTCGAGCACGGACATGTGCGGGAACAGGTTGAAGCGCTGGAACACCATGCCCACGCTCGCGCGCATGGCATTCATGTCCGTCTTGGGATCTTCCACGTGAAAGCCGTTGACGAGCACTTCGCCGCCGCTCACGTCCTCCAGCCCGTTCAGGCAGCGCAGGAAAGTGCTCTTGCCCGAGCCCGACGGCCCGATCACGCAAACGACTTCGCTTTCTTCGATGCGGCACGAAATGCCGCGCAGCACGTGCGCATCGCCGTACTGCTTTTGCAGGTTATTGACGACGATCACCTTTGCCGTACCTCAATTCCAGATGTTGAACAAATGCCGACAGCACCAGCGTGATCACCCAGTAGATGAGCGAAATCGTCAGATACGGCTCCCAGTAGCGAGCGTAGGCGCCGGAGACGGTGCGCGCCGCGTATGCCAGTTCGGCCAGGCCGATCGCCGAGGCCAGCGAGGAGTCCTTCACGATCGCGATGGCGTTGTTGCCCAGCGGCGGCAGCATGCGACGAAACGCCTGCGGCAGCACGACCTTGCGCAGCGTCTGCATGTAGGTCATGCCCAGCGAGCGGGCCGCCTCGGCCTGACCGCGATCGATCGACTGAATGCCTGCGCGGAAGATCTCGGACACATACGCGCCGGCGTTCAGGGAGATGGCCAGCACCGCGGACATGAACGCGCCGTACTGCGAGCGGATCTCGCGTGCGAAGTCGCCGCTGACGATCAGGCCGCCCGCGGGGTTGATCAGCATCGGCATGAGCGCGAAGTGAATCAGCAGGATCTGCACGAACAGCGGCGTGCCGCGAAAGAAGCTGACATAGAAACGCACGGGGTATTGCACCGCGTAGCGCAGGAAATACTTGTAGAAGCCATGACGGGCCTCGGCCAGACGGCCGACGCCGAGCACGAGCCCGAGTAACGTGCCGGCGATCACGCAGATCACCGTGCACTTGAGCGTCATCAGCGTGCCCTCGACGAACAGGGGCATGTATTCGCTGATGATGTTCCACTGGAACCCACCCATGAAGCACCTTTCTCACAAAATGAAACGAACCGGCCGGCCGGCGGAAAAACGCTCGCGGCCCGGGGGTTGACGTCGCAGGACGACGATCAGCTCACGGGCCGCGAGGAGCCAGATATCTGGCGCGCGTGGCGCGAATCTTACACGCGTTGCTTATTGTTGCGGCAGCGCCGGCACGTCGGCGTCGAACCACTGCTTGTAGATCTTGGCGTAGGTGCCGTCAGCCACGATCTTTTTCAGGCCCGCATTGACCTTGTCGAGCACCGCCTTGTTGCCCTTCTTGACCGCGATACCGAAGTACTGACGCTTGAACTTGCTGTCGTACACGAGCTTGAACGGCTTTTCCGGGTGGCTCTTGATGTAGAACTTGATCACGCCGACGTCGCCCACGGCGGCGTCCACGCCCCCGCGATAGAGTTCCTCGAGCATGAGCGGCGTGTTGTCGAAGCGGCGGATGGCGGTACTCGCCTTGCCCAGCTCTTCCGACACGGAGATGTCGCCCGTGCTCGAATTGACCACGCCCACCTGCAGCTTCTTCAGGTCGGACAGACCGGCCACCTTGGCGCCCGGCGAGGTGATGATGACCTGATCTGCCGGGAAATACGGCGCCGAGAAGTCGACCATTTCACGACGCTTGTCGGTAATGGTGATGCCCGAAATGATGATGTCGCGATCGCCCTGGTCAAGCGTTGCGAAGATGCCTTCCCACGGCGTGCTGACCAGCTTCACGTTGAACCCGCCGGCCTTGCCGATCGCCTTGATCACGTCGATGTCGAAGCCCACCAGCTCCTTTTGCGGGGTTTCGAACTCGAACGGGCGATACGTGCCGCCGGCGCCCACGGTGTACGTGGGATCGGCGGCCTGCGCTGCCGGCACCGCGGCAAAGGTCGTCAGAAAACAGGCGGCGGCCAGCACGAGGCGCTTCGTCAACATGTTGATTTCCTTGGCGAGAATTCGTAAAAGAGCGCAATGATACTCCTCGCCACCGCCGAAACGAAAAAAACCCGCCTGAGCGGGTTCGCTCGTTGCGATCTCGCGACGTGACGGGCGATTCTCATGTGACGGTAACACCTGAGCGCGCGGGCAGCGCACATGACGGCCCACATGACGACGCATGCGACGATGCATGCGACGATGCATGCGACGATGCATGGAACGATGCACAGGGCGGCGCGTGGGGTGACGCCCCGCCCGCACGCTGCCGCCAGCCCTCTCAGAAGGCGCCTGCCGCGATGGGACCGGCCGCCTGCCCCGGTCCGAAAACGACGTCGCGATACGTCTTGCCCGCGGGGATCATCGGATAGACGTCGTCCTCGCGGGCCACCAGCACGTCGAGGAGATAAGGCTCGCCCGGATCGGCCAGCATGCGCGCCAGCGCCCCCGGCAAGTCCGCGGCTCGCGTAACGCGCGCGCCCGCCACGCCATAGCCCGCGGCGATCGTCACGAAGTCCGGGTACGGCCGGCCGTCGTCGGCCGCATCGGGCGCGTTCGGATCGACCAGCGAAGACGCCACCCGGTTGCGCGCATAGATCATGTCCTGCCACTGGCGCACCATGCCGAGCCACTGGTTGTTGATGACCAGCACCTTGACGCCCAGCCCGTAACGGCGGCACGTCGAGAGCTCGTTGACCGACATGTTGAGGCTGCCATCACCGTCGATATCGATCACCGGCACGTTCGGCAACGCCACCTTGGCGCCGATCGCGGCCGGCAGGCCGAAGCCCATCGTGCCGAAGCCGGCGCTCGAGAGGAAGGTGCGAGGTTCGCGCAGACGCAGGTGCTGCATCGCCCACATCTGGTGCTGCCCCACGCCCGTCGTCACCACTGCTTCGCGCGGCAGCAAGGCGGCCAGCGCCGTGATGACGTCAACGCCCGTGAGCACGTCGCCCCTGTCCTGGCCCGCGCCGTCGCCGGCGTTCTGCACGGGACGCAGGGGATGCGCCGCGCGACGCTCGCGCAGGTAGGCATGCCACTGCGGCACTTCGCGACGCTTCGCATGCGCGAGCAGGCCGGCAAACGCGTCGCGCAGGTCGGCGTGCACACCGAGCGTTACGGGCTTGTTCTTGCCGATCTCGGCCGCGTCGACGTCGACGTGCACGATCCTGGCGTAGCGCGCGAACGACGCCGGGTCGCCGATCACGCGATCGTCGAAGCGCACGCCCAGCGCGAGGACGAGGTCGGCTTCATTGACCGCGACATTGGCCGCATGAGCGCCGTGCATGCCGAGCGGGCCGAGCAGCAGCGGATGGTCATCGGGCATCGCGCCCAGGCCCATCATGGTGAGCGCGACCGGGCAGTCGAGCGCTTCGGCCAGCGCCACGAGCTGCGCGCTCGTTCCGGACGCGATGACGCCGCCGCCAGCGTAGATCACGGGACGCTCGCTCGCCGCGAGCAGCGCCGCGATGCGCTCGGCCGTCTCGTCGCTCATGCCGGCAGGCACCGGCGCGGTAAAACGCTTGTCGGTCGGCTGATCGGGGCGTGCCTGCTGGATGTCCTTGGGAAAGTCGAGCAGCACCGGGCCGGGCCGGCCCGCCAGGGCGCATGCCGCAGCCTCGCGCAGTGCCGCCGGGATGTCGCGCGCTTCGCGCACTTGCCGGGCGAGCTTGGTCACCGGCCGGGTCACGGCCACGATGTCGACTTCCTGGAACGCGTTCTTGCCCAGCCAGTGCGTCGCGACATTGCCAGTGATGGCCAGAATGGGCACGGAGTCGCTGGCGGCGTCCGCAATGCCCGTCACCAGATTGGTCGCGCCCGGCCCGGACGTCGCCAGGCATACACCCAGCTTGCCGGTAGCGCGCGCGTACCCCTGCGCGCCGAACACCGAGCCCTGCTCGTGCTCCGTGCGCACCAGCGCGATATCCACGCGCGAGAGTGCGTCGAGCATCTCGAGATTGGCCCCGCCCGGATAGCAGAACACCGTGTCGATGCCAATCTCGACCAGCGTGCGCGCAATCAGGTCCGCCCCTTTGGCGGACAACGGAGCAACGGGCTGGGCGACGGCGCCAGTCACGGTTTCGGCAGCGGGCAGAGTCAGATCGAGTTTCATGGGTACGTGGTTTCCTGCGGATGTCAACGAACAGCGGCGAGCATGGCGCGAGCTCGCCTGATGACATTCAAGCTTACGGGCATCGGGCGGTAATTGCTTCGCGTATCGTTGACAAAATCCGGTCAATTTCACATGATTCATTCAATCAAGCCATTTATTGAGAATAAATCATGCAACTCGACGAATTCGACGAGAAAATTCTCGCAATCCTGCAGGAAGACGCATCGTTGTCCGCCGCCCAGATCGGCGAGCGCATCGGCCTGTCGCAGTCGCAATGCTGGCGGCGTATCGATCGGCTCGACGCGGAAGGCGTCATCGAGCGCCGGGTCGCGCTGGTCGATCGCAAGAAGGTGGGCCTGAACGTGATGCTGTTTGCGCACGTGAAACTCGCCGGCCACAACCGCAACGCGCTGCCGGAGTTCTCCAAGGCGATCCAGGCGTTTCCGGAGGTCCTCGAATGCCACGTGCTCATGGGCAACGTGGACTTTCTGCTGCGCATCGTGACGCGCGACGTCGACGCCTACGAGCGCTTCTTCTTCGAGCGCCTCTCGCAATTGCCGATGGTTCAGGAAGTGAACTCGATGATTGCGCTCTCGCAGATCAAATCGACGACGGTGCTGCCCATTGGGGACCGCGCCCCAGGCTCGGGGGCCGGCGCCATGGGGAGTGCCGGCGTTTCGTGACGTGGCGATGACCGTCCGCCAGCGAGACGATGACAGGATGCGGGCAGGAGGCGGACAGGACACGCACAGGACGCGCACAGGACGCGCACAGGGCAGGAACAGGACGCGGACAGGACGGGAATACGGCGGCGGCGAGGTGCGTCGGGCAAAAGCGCAACGGGCGTCGCGCGACCGCGACGCCTGCGCTCCCAAGGTTGCACACTGCCGTTGCAAGCCTCTATCCTTAAGCATCCACCTATGGGAGCCACGCATGAAACGTTGGTTAGGAATGACCGCCGCTGCAGCCGTCCTGGGTATCACGGCCTGGTGCTTCATCCCGGCACACGCAGCCCTCAAGAACGGCGCGCAGGCCCCGGACTTCGCCGCACAGGCGTCGCTCGGCGGGCAGGTCTTCACGTTTTCCCTCGCCGACGCCCTGAAGAAAGGCCCCGTCGTGCTGTACTTCTATCCGGCCGCGTTCACCACGGGTTGCACCATCGAGGCGCACGATTTCGCCGAGGCTGCCGACACGTTCAAGTCGATGGGCGCCACGGTGATCGGGGTGTCGCACGACAACATCGAGACACTCAACAAATTCTCCGTGTCGGAGTGCCGCAGCAAGTTCGCGGTGGCGGCCGACACCGACCAGCACATCATGCGCGCCTACGACGCCGTGCTGGCGCTCAAGCCTGATCTGGCCAACCGTGTCTCGTATGTCATCGCCCCCGACGGCAAGGTGATCTACAGCTACGTAAGCCTCAACCCCGAAAAGCACGTGGCCAACACGCTCGATGCCGTGCGCAAGTGGCGCGCCGCCCATCCGTGAGGGCAAACATGAAAGCATCGGCACGCGCCCAGACGCGTAGCGAAGAGCTCGCCAACAGCGTCAGCCACGGCATCGCCTGTCTCGCGGCCCTCGCGGCCATTCCGTTCCTGTTCTCGACGGTACGCCCGCCAATGCCGACCACCGTGCAACAGATCGGCATCGGCGTATTCGCCGCGACCATGGTCATCGTCTACCTGGCCTCCGCGCTGTATCACGGGCTGCCTGACGGGCCCGCGAAGCGCCTGTTCATGCGCGTGGATCACTGCGCCATCTTTCTGTTCATTGCCGGTACTTACACGCCCTTTACCGTCAAGATCCTCCATGACCCATGGGGCTGGCCGCTGCTCACCGGCGTGTGGAGCATGGCCATCGCCGGGCTGATCGCCAAGTCGCTCGGGCTGCTCGACCGGCCGCTCGTCTCCACGCTGCTCTATGTCGCGCTTGGCTGGGTGGCGGTGCTCGTGGCCGGCCCGGTACTCGCCGCCATTCCGGGGCCGGGCGCCGGATGGCTCTACGCGGGTGGCGCCGCCTACACAATCGGCGCGGTCTTCTACTCGCTCGACGGACATATCAAGTTCGGCCATCTGGTCTGGCACCTGTTCGCCATCGGCGGCACCGCCTGCCACTACCTGGCGGTGTGCCGCTACCTCTGATCGACGCCGTCGTCGCCGGCCGGCGCCGCGCCGCTGCGGACCAGCGTCTCGGTGAGTTTTGCCGCCAACCGCTCGCAGCGCGCCACGAGCACCGGATCACCGAACATCCGGCACGCGCCGCGCATACGGTGCACCACCGCCTGCGCGGCCCGCAGGTCTTCCTCGCGCCGCCCCGCCAGCAAACGGCGAAAACGCGCCAGATCCTTCGCCATCTCGTCTCGCATCAAACGACGCGCATAGGGGTCGTCTTTGAGCGCGACGCTTCGCGCGCCGGCCGGCACGGCGGCTCCGCGCGAGAGCGTATCGCCGGCAGCCTCACCCGCCGCTGAGTCCTGCGCACCGTGCATCTGGCCGAACGCCGGCCATCGCGCCGCCAGCGCCCGCGCGAGCCGGTGGCGCGAGACGGGCTTGGTCAGCACGCCGTCCAGGCTGGCCTCGCGCGCGGCCCGGGCCGACACCACCGAACCCGTGATCGCCAGCACGACCGGCACGTCTCTTGCCAGTACGGGCGCCAGCGCCCGCAGCGTCCTGGCCAATGTCAAACCGGAGCCGTCGCCAAGCTGAACGTCGGTGAGCACCACGTCGAGGTCGCAGCGGAGCCAGTGCAGCAGCGCCTCGGTGATGTCCGCCGCGCACCGCACCTCGCAGCCGAGCGCGCCGAGTTGCTCGGCGACGATCGCCCGGTTCAGGGCGTGATCGTCAACTACCATTGCGCGCAACCCGCGCCGCACGTCGACAGGCACGGCCGGCACTTCGCTCGCCGCGCCCGGCCGGCATGGCGGCAATGCGCGCACGGCAGCGGACGAGTCCGCGGACGGCCCCGACGGCCCAGGTAACTCCGATGGCCCAGGTGGCTCGGATGACCCAGGTGGCTCGGATGGCCCGGACGGCGCGCAGGACGCCAACGCGGCGAGCGGGACACACAGTTGAAAACGTGCGCCAGTCGAGGACGGTTCCACACGCAGTACGCCGCCCATGCGCTGCGCCCATTGCCGCGCGATCCACAGCCCCAGGCCGGCCCCGGGCGCTTCCTGGTCCGCGCGCGAGAACGCCGCGAACACGGCGTTCTCCATGCCGGCCGGAACACCGGGGCCGGTGTCGGCCACGTCCAGGGTCAAATATCCTGCGCACGGGCGCAGGGGCTTCCGCGCTGCGATCCGCCCGGCGGCGTCGTTGTCTCGGGCGCCTTGCGCGCCTGCCCACGCCGCGGCGATTGCGACGCCGCCGCAAGCGGTGTATTTCAGCGCGTTGTCGATCAGCACGCGCAAAATCTGCCGCAAACGCGCGGCATCGCCGTGCAGCATGACGGGGACGTCGTCGGCAATGGAGCACGTCAGGTCGAGATGCTTCGCGCGCGCCTTCGCCGCAAACCAGCCGACCTCTTCGTCCAGACAGGCCCGCACCTCGAAAGGCGCCTCGCGCAGCGGTAGTTGCACCACGTCGCCCTGCCCCAGTTCGAGTACGTCGTCGACGGCCGAGGCCACCGCGTCGAGCATATTGCGCATTGCAACAACGCGCTGGCGAATCGGCACCTGGCCGCCGTCGGGCGCCCAACGGTCCTTGACGTCCGCCAAGCCCCGGCGCGTGAGACGGCCGCCTCCCTCACCGGCCTGGGCGCCGGCCTCGTCACCGCCCCCGCCCCGACCCGTGTCCCGGGCGGCGGCCTCATCGCATTCGGCTTGCGCACAAAGCGCGTCGAGGTGCCCCTGCAGCACCTGCAGCGGCGCCCGGAGCTCGTGCACCAGCGCAAGCCGGAAAGTGGCGATATCGATCGGCGCCGTGCCGTGCGCCGCACCGGGGGCCAGCCCCATGCCGTCCGCCATGGCGCCGAGGCCGTTTCCCGAACCCGCCGTTTCGTGTTCGCCGCGCCCCGCCCCGGCGCTGTCCCGCAAGGATTTGAAATTGTCGAGAGTCATCGCGTCATTGACGCCTCGTCACGATTCATGCGCTTCGGCGTCCTGAAGAACAGGAAGAAGCCCCGAGTGTGGGCGTTTGGCGCCGCCTTGCGGTCGAGCAAATTCCGATCTTCGCCTGCGTACCCCGCGCTTTCGGACTTGCCCGAAGCCGAACGGCTCAAGTTCTGCCTCTCATCTGCCGATAATCCCTATGCCCCGTCATGCATTTTCCGACGGACGGGGAGGCCGCGCGCACTCCTACGCGACCCGGGCACACAATCCATCGATCCATATGTATAAGAACATTACGATTCGGACCAGCCTGACACTGGTCTTAGGTTTGCTTGGTGCACTGCTTGTCCTCGTCAGCGCTCTGGGCCTTCAGGCACTGAGCTCCAGCAACGACTCCCTGAGCAAGATGGCCACGGAAGACACCCCGGCACTGGCCGAGCTCAAGGGCACGAGCGAGCAGATCCTGCGGACTCGTCTGTCCATGGCGACATACGCGTCCTACGTCAGCCTGGGTGCGGACCCGGAAGAATCGGACAAGGTGCTCAAGCGCGGCACCCAATACATCGCCACCGCCGATGCCCTCTGGAAGGATTATCTGAATCGTCCCAAAGAAGATGCGCACGAGGCGGAGGTCGCCAAGGCCACCGACGAGAAACGCAAGGCCTTCTTCGACAAAGTCGTCACGCCGGCCCTCAACGCGCTCAAGCAGGGCGACGTGGCCGGCTTCCATCAGATTCAGGCGCGCGTCGCGCCGGCCGCTTACAGCGCGCTCGACGCGGGCATGCGCGAGCTCCAGGACATCCAGATCGCGCGTCAGAAGGCGCGCTACGAGGCCGCGCAGCAGCGCTACAGCGTGATGCGCATTGCGCTGGGGGCCACGCTGGTCGTCGCGCTGTGTCTGGCCCTGTGGGGGCGCGCCATGCTCGCCCGCGCCGTGCTACGGCCGATCCGCGAGGTCATCGCGCATTTCGAGCGCATGGCGGCGGGCGACCTGAGCCAGCGCGTCGAGCAACGCACCAACAACGAGATGGGGCAGCTCTTCGGCGCGCTGGGCCGCATGCGCGACGGACTGGCCAGCACGGTCGGCACCGTGCGTGAGAGCACCGAGGCGATTCACGCCAGCGCCCGCGAGATCGCGCAAGGCAACGCCGATCTGTCGCAGCGCACCGAATCGCAGGCGTCGTCGCTCGAGCAGACGGCCGCGAGCATGGAGGAGCTCACGGCCGTCGTGAAACAAAACGCCGAAAATGCGCGCGCCGCGAGTCAGCTCGCCGTGACGGCGTCGGACACCGCCTCGCGCGGCGGCGAGGTCGTGCAGGAAGTCGTGACGACGATGCGCGACATCGCCGAGGCGTCGCAAAAGGTTACCGACATCCTGACGGTGATCGACGGCATCGCGTTCCAGACCAATATCCTCGCGCTCAACGCGGCCGTGGAAGCCGCCCGCGCGGGCGAGCAGGGCCGGGGCTTTGCGGTGGTGGCCGGCGAAGTGCGCACGCTGGCGCAGCGCAGCGCGTCGGCGGCCAAGGAAATCAAGGGGCTGATCGAGGCGTCCGGCAGCCGCGTGGAAGTCGGCACCCGCCTGGTCGAGCGCGCCGGCGCGACGATGGTGGAAGTCGTGCAGTCGGTCAAGCGCGTGACCGACATCATGGGTGAGATCTCCGCGGCCAGCGTCGAGCAATCGAGCGGTATCGAGCAGGTCAACCGCGCGGTCACACAGATGGACGAGATGACGCAGCAGAACGCGGCGCTCGTGGAAGAGGCCTCGGCGGCCGCGGCGGCCCTCGAAGTGCAGGCGGCGCGTCTGCGCGAATCCGTGGCGCTGTTCCGTTTGTCGTCGCACGACGCTGCGCAGCCGGCACCCGTCGACAGCGGCAGTGTCGCCGCCGCTTCCGGCTCGCTCGCCCTCGCCGCCTGATGGCCCGCAGGGCGCTCGCGTCGGTCGCGACGCGGCTAGCGCCGGCCGAAGTCCATCGCAAATGCCCCGTTAAATGGGGGCGGCTAAATGCGTCCGCCCCGCCTTTGCGCCTTCCCGCCCTTCCCGCCCTGCCCCATCACACCGCCGGCAAGCCGGGACGGGCCTCAGAGGCTGCCCCGCTGCTCGAAGCCGACGAGCGGCGTCTGCGCCTGCCAGGCCTTGTCGACATCGCAGGACGACACTTGCGCCCCAGGCGGCCCATGACGCATCCACTCGCAAAACGCCAGCAATTGCGCAGCGTCGCCTTGCGCGATCGCCTCGACGGTGCCGTCGCGGCGGTTGCGCACCCAGCCACGCACCCCGATCTTGCGCGCCTCGGCCACGCAGGCCGCGCGAAAACCGACGCCCTGCACCCGCCCATGCACCACGATCTGCCACGTTGCCGTCATGGGGCCTCCCACGATGAAACGACACGATGCGCGCACAGCCGCCACGCCTCGCCAATGCACGATTTACGGACGATCTTACGGACGATCAAAAAGGGCCTGATATCGCACAGGCCCTGTTTCTCGTCAAGTTCGCTCTCACCAAGTTAGCACACGCCGCGTATCCGTCTAGTAGATGTCGCGGCGATAGCGGCCCTGCGCCGACAGATCGAGCAATACCTCGGCGCCGAGCGCCTCGGCAAGCGCGGCGTCGACCGCGGGCGCCATGCCGGCGAGACTGCCGCACACGTAAATCGATGCGCCCTGCGCCACCCACGCGGCAATATCCCGCGCCGACTCGCGCACCTTGTCCTGGACGTAGACGCGCTGCACCTGATCGCGCGAATAGACTCGATCGAGCCGCGCGATGCCGCCCTCGGCCAGCCACTCGCGCAGCGTAGCGTCGTGGAAGCTGTCATGCGCCGCCTGGCGCTCACCGAAGATGAGCCAGTTGCGCACGCGCCCCTGCGCGATGCGCGCGGCCAGGTGCGCGCGCAATCCCGCCAGTCCGGTGCCGTTGCCGATCAGGATCATGCCACGGGCGTCGTCGGGGCCGTGAAACCCCGGATTCGGCCGCACGCGCATCGTCACGCCCTCGCCGAGCGCCGCCCCATCGGTCAGCCAGCCGGAGCCGAGTCCCAGCGAGCCGTCCGGGCGACGCGCCTGGCGCACCAGTAGCATCAGCTTGCCCTCGGCAGGCGTGGAGGCGATCGAGTACTCGCGCTCGGGCAGCGGGGCAAGGTGCTCGAGCCAGTCCTGCAAATCGACGCCGGCCGGCGGGGCCGCATCGGGCAGCACTCGCTCGCGCAGCGCCTCGCCAAGCGTGAGGGCGTGTCCGGCCACACTCACGCGCACGTCGGGCGCCCACACGCTGCCCGAGAGGAACGCCTCGACGCGGGCGGCCGTGTGGCTCGGCCGCACTTCGACCAGATCGCCGGCGACCCAGGTGGCGCCAGGCGGTGGAGTGAAGGCCAGATGATACGCGGGCAGCCCGGCGCTGCCGGGGTTCAGTTCGAGGCGCTCGACGAGTTTCCACGGCGCAAAGGCCGGCGCCGCACCCTGCTTCGCCGCGACAGGAGCACTAACGGGACCAACGGAGCCAAGGGGGCCAAGGGGTCCGAGGGGCCGGCCCAGCCATTCCCCCAGGCGCTCCTGCCAGCGCGCCCAGGCGCCCGGATCGCCGCGATCGACCTCGATCGGCTCGAACGCCGCCACCCCGCCCTGCGCCCGAAGCCATCCGTCGAGCTTGCGGCCGAAGCCGCAGAAGCGCTCATAGTGACTGTCGCCGAGCGAAAGCATGGCAAAGCGCAAGCCGGGCAACGCCATGGCCTGATTCATCAACTGTTGTGCGAAACGGCGCGCACTGTCGGGCGGTTCGCCGTCGCCAAAGGTGCTCACGATGAAAAGCGCTCGCCTGGCGCGCCCGAGCTGCGCCTCGCCGATGCGCGCGAGCGGCTGGATCTGGGCGGGCACGCCCGCGCCTTGCAGCATGCCGGCCGTCTGCCACGCGAGGCCTTCCGCCACGCCGCTCTGGCTCGCGTACCCGATCAATACGCCATCGTCCGTCAGCGCACCCGCGGCCGTGTTCGCGCCGTGGTCGGCCCCGGCCACCCGCGAGGCGGCCAGCGCACGCTTCTTCTTGCGACGGTCGAGGTAAAGCATCCAGCCCGTCACGAAGAAGACCGGCATCATGAGGCTCGAGAGCATCATGATGATGATGCCCGCCTGCCCGAAGAAACTGCCGCGATGCAGCGCGTAGATGCTGGTCATCAGCCGAGCGCCGAGCGTCTTCTCGCCGTAGCGTTCCTCGTTCCTGATTTCGCCCGAGGCCGGCACGACGTCCATGCGACTGAACGCACGCTCGTGCGGTGCGGTGTCATCGAGCCACGTCACCTGCAGCGGCCCTCCGGGCTTCTGCGACGGACGCAGATAGACCTTGGTGTAGTTCGGCACGCGTGCGCTGAAGCTGTCCCAGACCACCCTCATGTCGCCGATGGAGGTCGAACCGAGATCAGACAACACGGCTTTCCTGCCCTCGTCACGCGCCCCGTTCTTGCCGCCCTTGGGCGCCTGCGCCGGGCGATTGCGCACCGGCTGCTCCACGCCTGCGATCGTGAAGAGCATGCCGCGCCACCAGTCATACGACCAGTACAGCCCCGTGACGGCAGAGAGCAGGTACGGCACCAGCACCACCGTGCCGATGACCGCGTGCAGGTTCCACAGAAATGGCCGGCCGCGCTTCTTGACGTCGATGTGCAGCCACGCGCGCCAGTTGCCGACACGTCGCGGCCACCGCAGATAGAGACCCGACAGGGCGAGCAGGAACAGCAGCAGCGTGGCCGCGGCGGTGATCTGCTTGCCGATGCCGTCGATCGTCAGAAACCGGTGGACGTCCATGATGAAGCGGAAGACCACGTCCGCCTTCGAGCGCCCGAGCATCTGACCCGTGTACGGATCGACGAAATACGTCTCGCCGCGCGGCCCGTCCCCGGTGGACAGCCGCACGCCAACGGCGTCCTCCGGCGAGCGCGTGAGCGTCATGAGCAGGATGCGGCGCTCGGGCGCCGCTTCATGCACGCGTGCGACGAGCTCCGCCACGGGCAGCGGCGCGGTATCCCGCACGGGCACCGTCATCACGCCCGGGCTCAAGGCGCGGGTCAGTTCGTCGTCATAGGAGAGCAGCGCGCCGGTGAGCCCGACCACCGCCAGCACCAGCCCGGCCGTAATACCGAAGAACCAGTGCAGCTGAAACCACAGTCTTTTCATCATTTTTGTCGTCCGACGCACGTCGGTACGCCGGCGATGGCGCGTGCGTGGCAAGTGTGTGCCGTGCCGCCGTCCCCGGTGGACGCTCAGCGGCGATATCGCATGTTATTGCAAACGATTCTCATATTCAATATCAACTTTACTTTCTACGCCTTGTAGGTCTCATCCGACAGTAATTTCATAGATAGGACGACTGTCTGCCGTTTTTTGACTGATTAGGATGAATCTATCCGCGCGGCCTGACCGCGCTCTTACGCCCACCGAACCGCCGCACGTCTCGTCTACCCTTGCCCATGCCCGCCTGATCCCTCGGAACGGCGCCGGATACGACCTATCGACCTGCGGCACGAAGCGACGGAGTGCCATGCAGCAGCCTTTAGCGTCTCACCAGCCGGCCAGGCCGGCGGCATCAGCGGCGTCAGCGACGCCAGCGGCCTCGGAAACCACGCCGGCCGACACCTGCGTCGTCGACGTTGCCACGACGGCATTCTTTTTCGACCTCGACGGCACGCTCGCTCCGCTGGCCGGGCGTCCCGACGCGGTGCGCCTGCCGCGCGACACGGCCTCGGTACTCGCGAGCCTCTTCGAGCGCACCTCCGGCGCCGTGGCGGTCGTCTCGGGGCGCACCATCGACGACATCGACGGCCTGCTCGCGCCGCTGCGAGTACCCGCCGCGGGCCTGCACGGCGCCGAGATCCGCCATGCCGACGGCCAGTGGCGGCGCGTCGAGGGCCACGCCGAAGACACCGCGCAGGTCGCCGCAATGGTCGCGCCGCTGCAGGCGCTCGTGGCGCAGCACCCCGGGCTGCTGCTGGAGAACAAGGGAAGCGCTCTCGCGCTGCACTATCGCGGAGCGCCGGAACTGGCGGGCGTGGCGCGCGAGACCATGTCGGCGCTGGCCGAGGTGCACGCCGAGCGCTTCGCGCTGCAGCCGGGCAAGCTCGTGTTCGAACTGCGCCCCCGCCATGTGAGCAAGGGCAGCGCCATTACCACGCTTTTGAAGGAGACCCCGTTCGCCGGGCGCACACCGCTTTTCGCCGGTGACGACCTGACGGACGAGGCAGGTTTTGCCGACGTGAACGCCCTTGGCGGCATCACGATCAAGATCGGCGAGGGGCAGACCTGTGCCCGCCATCGTTTGCCGTCGCCCGAGGCGCTCACCGCCTGGCTGCTGACGTTGCGACACGGCCCGCCTCGCCACACCTCACAGGAGAATGGAGTATGAGCCGCTTAGTCATCGTGTCGAACCGGGTCGCCCCCATCACCGAGGGCAAACCGACCGCCGGTGGGCTGGCCATCGGTGTGTTCGACGCGCTCAAGGACACTGGAGGCATGTGGTTCGGCTGGAACGGCGAGATCGACGCCGAGCCGGCCACCGCGCCCGAGATCGCGCACCGCAACAACGTCACCTTTGCCACGGTGCCGCTCACGCGACGCGACTACAACACCTACTATCGCGGCTTCTCCAACGCGACCCTGTGGCCGACGTTCCACTACCGCGACGACCTCACCCGCTTCGAACGCGACGACTACAACGGCTATCGCCATGTCAACGCCCGTTTCGCTTCGCTGCTCGCCCCGCTGCTCGAGCACGACGACCTGATCTGGGTGCACGATTACCATCTGCTGCCGTTCGCGCAGGCGTGCCGCCAGATCGGGCTCAAGCAGCGCATCGGCTTCTTCCTGCATATCCCGTTCCCGTCGCCGCAGGTGCTCATGACCGTACCGCCGCACGAGGCACTCGTGCGCGCGATGTGCGAATACGATCTCGTCGGCTTCCAGACCGAGATCGACCGCACGGCGTTTACCGACTATCTCGTGCGCTATGCGGGCGCCACGCTGAACAGCGACGGCACTATCACGGCCTATGGACGCACCCTGCGCACGGGCGTGTATCCGATCGGCGTCTACCCCGACGAGATCCAGCAGCAGGCCACCGCGCGCTCGACCGTCAAGCACATTCTCGATCTCAAGCAGGGACTGCAGGAGCGCAAGCTCATCATGAGCGTGGACCGCCTCGACTATTCGAAGGGAATGCTCGAACGCTTCCGCGCCTTCGAGCGCATGCTCGAGTTGTGGCCGAACCAGCAGGGCACGGTCAGCTTCGTGCAGATCGCGCCGCCGAGCCGCTCGGATGTGGCCGGGTACGGCGAGATCCGCCGTCAACTGGAGGCGGAGGCGGGCCATATCAACGGCCGTTTTTCCGACATGGCGTGGACGCCGCTGCGCTACGTGAACAAGCGCTACGACCACGAGGTGCTGATGTCCTTCTTCCGCGCCTCGCAGGTTGGCTACGTCACGCCGCTGCGCGACGGCATGAATCTGGTGGCCAAGGAGTACGTCGCATCGCAGGATCCGGCCGACCCGGGCGTGCTCGTCCTGTCGTGTTTCGCGGGGGCCGCGCAGGAACTCGACGGCGCACTGATCGTGAATCCCTACGACATCGACTGCATGGCCGAGGCGCTTCGCACGGCGCTCAACATGTCGCTCTCCGAGCGGCAGTCTCGCTACGAAAGCATGATGGCGAAGCTTCGCGAGCATAATCTGTCTACATGGCGCGACCGCTTCATCGCCGACCTCCGTCAGCCGGCGGTCGCCGCCTGCCCGGCCCTGCTGCGCTGCGCGCACCCGGCGGCCGCCTGATGCGCGGCCCGAGGCCGCCGTCGGCGGCTCCTGCGTCGATCGCCCCGCACGGGCGGCGGCACAAGCGCCGCTGACTCGGCGACCTCGACTGGCCGGGCCGGACCGTCGCCGACGGCGGCGTTCGCGCGGCGTGCGGTGCATGCGAGGGGTGCATCCGCGCCGCCCGGCGCCAGCCAGGCCCCTGCGAGCGCGTAAGGAGACCCGCCATGAGCCAACATTCAGCACATCCGGACCCCGCGGCCGCCCCCTGTGTCGAAGTGGAGACCGACGGGCCCGTCACCATCATCACGCTCGCCCGGCCCGGGCGTCGCAATGCCGTGGACCGCGACATGGCCGCGGCGCTGCGCGACGCCCTGCTCGCCTTCGAGCAGGATGACAACGCGAGCGTGGCCGTGCTCTGCGGCAAGGGTGCGGCTTTTTGCGCGGGCGCCGACCTGTCAGCGTTCGACGACCCGCAGCGGCGCAACGTCGTCACGCCCGACGGCAGCGGCGACGGCCCGATGGGGCTCACGCGGCGACACCTCGACAAGCCGGTGATCGCTGCCGTGAGCGGTCACGCGGTCGCGGGCGGACTGGAGCTCGCGCTGTGGTGCGACCTGCGTGTCGCGGACGACTCGGCGACGTTCGGCGTCTTCTGTCGCCGCTTCGGCGTGCCGCTCATCGACGGCGGCACCGTGCGCCTGCCACGCCTGATCGGCATGAGCCGCGCGCTGGACCTGATCCTGACCGGCCGTGCGGTGGGCGCGCGAGAAGCGTTTGAAATCGGACTGGTGAACCGGCTGGTGCCAGAGGGCATGGCGCGCCAGGGCGCCGTGGCGCTCGCACAACAGCTCGCGGCGCTGCCGCAGGGCGCGTTGCGCGCCGACCGCCGGGCTGCCTACGCCCAATGGGATCTGCCGCTCGAAGATGCGCTGCGCCAGGAGGGCGCAGCGGGACACGCCGTGGTGTTCTCGGAGGGAATGGCCGGAGCGCGAGCGTTTCTCGGCGGCGCCGGCCGCCACGGGGCGCCCAGAGACATGTCGTGATGCGCCGTGGCGCGGCGTGGGGTGGCCTCGGCCGCGCGGCGGCCTTACTTGCCGGCCGGACGCGACTGCTGCACCTGCGCCATGCGCTTGCGCAGACCGTCGGCGATTTCCGTCTGATGCGCCTGGTTGGCAAAGTCGACGGCCGTCATGCCGAGCTGGTTCTTCAGGCGAACGTCGGCGCCGCCGTCGAGCAGTACCTTGCAGGTGGTGATGTGTCCGCCGCGCGCCGCCATCATGAGCGGCGTGGTGCCATTGGGCGATTCGGCGTCGACGTAAGCCGACGCGTCGAGCAGCATCTGCACGATGTCGTCGTGCCCGTTCGTTGCCGCGTAGTGCAGCGGCGCCCAGCCCTTCTTGTTGACCTCGGCGTCCTTGTCGATGAGCCGCTTGACCATCGGGGCGAGGCCCTGCAGCGACGCAATCATCATCGCGTTCTCGCCGGCCGCGTTAGTCGCGTCCAGGTCCGTGCGCTTGTCGTCGATCAGCAAACGCGCCACGTCCGTCGACTTCTCGCGCATGGCAATGACCAGCAGCGGATTGCCCTTCTCGTCGGTCGAGTTCGGATCGACGCCGGCCTTGAGCGCCTCGGCAACCGCCTTCGTATCGTTGAAGACGACGGCCTTGACCAGCGCCGTGTTGGACGTTGCGGCGCTCGCGCAGGCGGCGAGCCACAGCACGCTGAGCAACATCCAGGCTCGGATCATCAAGAATTTACGCATCGGGAGCTCCTGTCGGTGGTCCGGGGAAAGGCATAAGGGAAGGCACGAGAGAAGGCGCAGAATCCGGGAACTCAGTGTCTGGCCGTCGCGAAAAGGCGAAAGAAGTTCTCCGTGGTGGCATCGGCGATCCTCTGCAGCGGTTCGCCGCGCAGGTCCGCAATGCATTCGGCTACGTGGCGCACGTAGCCGGGTTGGTTCAGCTTGCCGCGATACGGCACGGGCGCAAGGTAGGGCGAATCCGTCTCGATCAGCATGCGATCGAGCGGCACGCGGCGCGCGACGTCCTGCAGATCGCGTGCGCTCTTGAACGTCACAATGCCCGAGAACGAGATATAGAAGTTCTGGTCGAGCGAGCCCTGGGCCACTTCCCAGCTCTCGGTGAAGCAGTGCATGACGCCTGCCGGCTCGCCGGCGTGCTCCTCGCGCATGATGCGCAGCGTGTCGGCAGCGGCCGAGCGCGTGTGGATGATCAGCGGCTTGCCCGTGGCGCGCGCGGCGCGGATATGCGTGCGAAAGCGCTCGCGCTGCCACTCCATGTCGTCGACGGTGCGGCCCTCGAGGCGGTAGTAATCGAGGCCGGTCTCGCCGATGGCAACGACCTTCGGCGTCGCTGCGAGCTTCACCAGATCGTCGACGCTCGGCTCCGGCGTATCCTCGTAATCGGGATGCACGCCGACCGACGCGTAGACGTTCTCGTGCTGCGCGGCGATTTCCAGCACCTGCGGCAGCGTCGGCAGGTCGACCGACACGCACAGCGCGTGGCTGACCTTGTTCTCGCGCATGCGTTCGAGCAGGGCCGGCATCTGCTCGGCCAGCTCGGGAAAATTGATATGGCAGTGTGAATCGATGAACATGATGTGCGATCGGTCGTCGGGGCGCGCGTCAAAGTGAGGCCGGGCCGCCGAACAACTGTTTGTATTGCAGGAACAGCGCCTCGAGCAGCACTCGCGTGTTGAGCGGATGATTCTGCACCTGACGCTGCTGGGCGAGTTCGCGCAGGAACCCGAGCAGGCGAACGTCGTCGGTCGCCTCGCCGCAGCGCTGCAGCGCCTGGGCGTGGCTCGGGAAAAACCGCGCGGTGCCGGCCATGCGCTCGGCCAGAACGTCGAAGCACCAGCGTTGCAGCGTGTCGAGAATGCCCGGCAGATTGCCCTTGTGCAGTTGCTCGGCGCAGGCAAAACCATCGATGGCCCCGCCCTGCGCGAGTTGTCCCAACAGCCAGTCGCGCCAACCACGCTCGTCCGGTCCGGCGAGCGCGCGGGCGGCGAGCGGCGCGCCGCCGGCCTCCGCAAGCACGGCTGCGGCGCTCGCCGCATCGAGCCCGGCGTCGCCCATCAGCCATTGGGTTGCCTGGGCGGCGTCCGGGCGCGTGAGCACCATGCGGCGGCAGCGCGAGAGGATCGTCGGCAGCAGACGGTCGGGCTGTGTGGTGACCAGCAGGAAGACCACGCCTTCGGGCGGTTCTTCGAGCGTCTTGAGCAACGCGTTGGCGGCGTGCACATTGAGCGCCTCGGCCGGGAAGAGCAACACGACGCGGCGTCCTTGCCGGTGCGAGCCGAGGCTCGCGAAGTCGATCACCTCGCGCACCTGCTCGATCTTGATTTCCTTGCTCGGCGTCTTGGTCTTCTTGTCGCCCTCGGCCTCGGCCCGGGCTTCGGCGCCGGGCAGCGTGTCGGCGAGCGCCTCCGGGCACACGGCGCGAAAGTCCGGGTGGTTACCGCTGGCAAACCATTGGCACGCGCCGCATGTGCCGCACGGCTGGTGATCGCCGCGCGGCGACTCGCACAGCAGCCCCTGCGCAAGTGCGCGCGCGAGCTCGATTTCGCCGATGCCGGGCACCGCTTGCAGCAGCAACGCGTGCGGCATCTGGGCGCGAAGATCGTTAAGGCGTGTCCAGTCCTGTGACTGCCACGGATACAGCATGGGGCCTCCTTGGCCGGAAGGGTATCGGATTACCGGCGATTATCGCGCGTCAGCGCGTTCCGTGCCCGGGCAGTCCCAGCCGGACGTACACGCCGGCGAGCTCGGCCGCGATGGCGTCGATGCTCTGCGCGGCGTCGATCACGACGAAGCGTCCGGCCGAAGCCTCCGCCCGACGAAGGTACGCTTCGCGAACCCGCGTGAAGAAGGCGGCCGACTCGCGCTCGAATTTGTCCGGCGCGCGCGCGCCCGCGAGCCGCGCGGCGGCAATGGCCGGATCGAGGTCGAACAGGATCGTGAGATCCGGCTGACGCGCGCCGTGCACCCAGCGCTCGAGAATCGCCAGTTTCTCGAGCGACAAACCGCGGCCGCCGCCCTGGTACGCGAAGGTGGCGTCGGTGAAGCGATCGGACACCACCCAATCGCCGCGGGCGAGCGCCGGCTCGATGACCTTGGCCAGATGCTCCCGACGGCCGGCGAACATCAGCAGCGCTTCCGTCTCGAGGTCCATCGGTTCGTCGAGCACCAGTTTGCGCAGCGCTTCGCCCAGCGGCGTGCCGCCCGGCTCACGCGTCGCCACGACACTGCGCCCCACGCTCGCGAGCCCCTGGCGCAACGTTTCGACGAAGGCGTTGACGTGCGTGCTCTTGCCGGCGCCGTCAATACCTTCGAAGGTCACGAACTTGCCCGGCACTGCGGCCGGCGTCCCGGTGGATGACGTCATTGCTCACCTCGTTGATATTTGTCCACGGCGCGATTGTGCTCCTGGAGATTCGTCGAGAAATGGCTCGTGCCGTCGCCGCGCGCCACGAAGTACAGGGCGTCGGTCGGCGCCGGATTGAGCGCGGCGGCCAGCGACGCCACGCCCGGCAGCGCGATCGGCGTGGGCGGCAAGCCGGCGCGCGTGTACGTGTTGTACGGCGTGTCCGTCTGCAGATCGCGCTTGCGCAGACGCCCGGTGTACAGCTCGCCCATGCCGTAGATCACCGTGGGATCGGTCTGCAACAGCATGCGCTTGCGCAGGCGGTTCACGAACACGGCGGCGACCTGCCCGCGCTCGGCCGCCTGCCCCGTCTCTTTCTCGACGAGCGACGCCATGATGAGCGCTTCATACGGCGTCGTGTACGGCAGGCCCGGCGCGCGCGAAGCCCATGCCTCGTCCAGGCGCTTGCGCATCAGGCGATACGCGCGTTTGTAGATGTCAATGTCGCTGGTGCCTTTCGGAAAAAGGTACGTATCGGGAAAGAACATACCCTCGGCCTCGGCGCGATCGGCGCCCACCAGTTGCATCACGTCGGCATCCGGCAGGCCGGCGGTGTCGTGGCGCAGCGCCGGATTGGCGTCGATCTCGCTGCGCATTTTCTTGAACGTCCAGCCCTCGATGATCGTCACCACATACTGGTTGACGTCGCCGCGCGCGAGCTTTTCCATCACCTCGTAAGGCGTAATGCCGGTCGCGAACTCGTAGTTGCCGGACTTGAGGCGCGTGCCCACATCCATGACGCGAGCGAGCAGGTTGAACAGCAGCGGGTGCACCGGCACGCCCCCCGCGCGCAATTGCGCGGCCACGCTGCGCACCGAGCTGTAGGGCTTGATCGTGACGTCCAGCGTGGGCTTGTCCAGTTGCAGCGGCGCTTGCGCCCAGTAATAGAAGGCGCCGCCCGCCGCCAGCGCGGCGACTATCAGCAGGACGAACAGGCGTTTGATGAAAGACATGAATTGCAGGGTAAGCCGCGTGGCGGCGGCAGCGGGTTCGGGGGGCTCGGTCCGCCGCAGGCGCGGGAGCGAATGCCGCGCCTGCGCGCGCGTTTTGCGCGCGGGGCCGGCTCGCACGTCCTGGCGGAAGACCCAATATAATACTTTGACTTGCCGAACCCTCACAGATTGACAGGCACCCCCGTTTATGACCTCCCAATGGCATGATCTTCTGCCGCAAGCGGCAGCCGCGGCCTACTCGGATCCTTCCGGCCCTTCCGGCCCTTCCGGCCCTTCCGACCCTTCCGACGTTTCGTCCCACGCCAGCGCGCGCGCCGTGCAGTTCGAGGCGCTGCAGCGCGGCAGCTTCGTCTGCCTAGCGAGCGACACCGGTCTCATCGCCGTCAACGGCGCGGACGCGGGCGCCTTCCTGCACGGCCAGCTCACCAACGACGTCGAACGGCTTGCGCCGGCACAGGCCCGGCTGGCCGGCTACTGCTCGGCCAAGGGCCGCTTGCTCGCCACGTTCCTGATGTGGCGCGATGCATCGCCCGAAGGCACGATCTACCTCGCCTGCGACGCCGCCGTGCAAGCCGCCGTTCAGAAGCGGCTGTCGATGTTCGTGCTGCGCGCCAAGGCAAAGCTCACCGACGCGACGGGCACGCACGTCCTGTTGCAGGTTGGCGGCCCGGGTGTCGAGGCGGTTCTTGCCGGCACGTTCGGCGCGTTGCCCGACGCACCGCTGGCGGCCTCGCACGCCGTGCTCGGCGAAGCGCCGACAAGCCTCGTGCGTCTGCCGGCCGCAGGCGCGGCGCGCTCGCTCTCGCGGTTCCTGTGGAGTGTGCCGGTCTCGCACGTGGCGCAGGTCTGGCAGGCGCTGACGCAAGCCGCCGACGCAGTCGTGGACCCGGCGCTCGCCGCATGGCTCGAGGTCCACAGCGGCGTGGCGCGCGTGACGACTGCCACGCAAGAGCAGTTCGTGCCGCAGATGGTGAACTGGGAAGTCGTCGGCGGCGTGAGCTTCCGCAAGGGCTGCTATCCGGGGCAGGAAGTCGTGGCGCGCAGCCAGTACCGCGGCACGATCAAACGGCGTCTGCATCTCGCACACGTCGACGGCAGCGCGCCGACGCCCGGCCAGGAACTGGTCGAGACGAGCGATCCGGACCAGCCCTGCGGCATGGTCGTACAGGCGGCGCCCGCGCCGCACGGCGGCTACGATGCGCTGGTCGAGGTGAAGCTCGCCTCGCGCGAAGCCGACGACGTGCGGCTCGGCACGGTCGACGGCCCTGCCCTCGCGTTCGCCGAGCTGCCATACGCGATCGTCGATCCGACGCAAGCGCCCGCGTCGTCTGCCGCGGCCTCCTGAGCCGCCCGCTCGCCTGCCGATGGACTGTTACGTCTACTACCGCGTCCCGTCTTGCCACGCGGCAGCCGCGCGACAGGCCGTCGCGCGGTGCTTCGCCTTGGTGGCCGAGCGCTTCGGCGTTGGCGGGCGCCTGCAGTGGCGCGCCGATGCATCGGCCAACGATGCCGCCGCAGGCGCCCTCACGTGGATGGAGCGATACGACGGCGTGGACGCAGCGTTCGTGACGGCGCTGCCCGAACTGGCCCGCGAATGCGGACTCGCGGCGCTCATCGAGGGCGGCCTTCACATCGAGTGCTTTGTCGACGCCCCGAGCCCATGTGCCTGATCGTTTTCTCCTGGCGGCCTGACGCTGCCACGCCGCTGGTGCTGCTCGCCAATCGCGACGAATTCTTCGAGCGCCCCGCCGAACCCATGCACTGGTGGCGCGACCGGCGCGACGTGCTCGCCGGGCGCGACCTTCGCGGCGGCGGCACCTGGATGGGCGTCAATCGCGCCGGGCGCTTCGCCGCGCTGACCAACTTCCGTGACGGCCGCGCGCCGATGGCGCCGAAGGATGCACCGTCGCGCGGCCTGCTCGTCTGCGCCATGCTCGACGCCACGCCGTTCGACGACGATCTTACACGTGTGGAGCGGCACGCTCACGAATACGCGGGATTCAATTTGCTCACCGGAGATCTGCCCGCCGGTAAGCTGTTCTGGCTCGGGAATCGGGATACGGCGGCGAGGGCGGCATTGGCCGAGTTGCCGGAATCCGGGAGGCCCGTCACGCGCGCGAACGGTGCGCCGCAGGCCGCCGCGTGCGTGAGACCCATGGCGCACGCGATCGCCCCGGGCGTCCATGGCCTGTCGAACGCGCTGCTCGATACGCCATGGCCGAAGCTGGTGAGCCGACGCGACGCACTGGCCGACGCGCTCGGCCACGACGCCGACGACCTCGCGCTGCTCGGCCTCATGCGCGACACCACCGAAGCGCTCGACGATGCGCTGCCCAGGACGGGTGTGCCGCCCGCCTGGGAAAAGAAACTCTCGGCCGCGTTCATCACCTCACCCGCTTACGGCACGCGGTGCACGACGTTGCTTCGGTATCACCGCAACGGCGTGATCGAGCTTACCGAATCGACCGTCGCGCCCGGCCAGCGCCCCGACGAACTGCGCGACCTGCAACGCTATCGCTTCGAGGCCACGCCAATCTGACGCGGGCCGGGGTGCGCGCCGCCGCGCCCTGGCGCGCCGCAGGTACGCGAGCGCGGCCCGTCACACCAACCTGACGATCTGCTTGCCGAAATTCTCGCCTCTGAGCAGGCCAAGGAACGCCGCCGGCGCGTTCTCGATGCCCTGCGCCATCGTCTCGCGGTATCGCAGCTCACCCGCGGCGATCGCGTCGGCCAACTCCGTCAGCGCCTGCGGCCAGACATCCATATGCTCGGTGACGATGAAACCCTCGAGGCGCACGCGGTTCGTCAGGAGCAGCGCCGGGTGCTTCAGCGCAATCGGATCGCCGTTGTAGCCGGCGATCATGCCGCACAGCGCGATGCGCGAGTGAGCGTTCAGGTGCATGAGGACGGCGTCGAGCACCGCACCGCCCACATTCTCGAAATATCCGTCGATGCCGTCGGGCGCCGCGTCGCGCAGCGCCTCGTCGAGATGACCCGCCTTGTAGTCGATGCACGCGTCGAAGCCCAGCGTCTCGACGACATACGCGCACTTGTGCTCGCCGCCCGCGATGCCGACAACCCGGCATCCCGCGCGCTTGGCCAGTTGCCCGACCACGCTGCCGACGGCGCCCGAGGCCGCGCTGACCGCCACCGTCTCGCCCGCCTTCGGTGCGATGATGCGCTTCAGGCCGTACCACGCCGTGACGCCCGGCATGCCCGCGGCGCCCAGATAGGCGCTCATTGGCACGCGCGCCACGTCGATTCGCCGCAGATTCGAGCCGTCCGAAATGCCGTACTCCTGCCAGCCGAACATGGCCGTGACGGCGTCGCCCGGCTGCCAGTCCGGATGCCGCGACTCGATCACCTCGCCGGCGGTCGCGCCGATCATTACCGTGTCGAGCGGCTGAGGCGGCGCGTAAGACTTCGTGTCGTTCATGCGACCGCGCATGTAGGGATCGAGCGACAGATAGAAATTGCGCACGAGCACCTGACCTTCGCCCAACTCGGGCAATTCGGGCGCCGCCAGATGGAAGTTCTCGAGCGTGGGTTCGCCCTTGGGGCGTGAGACCAGAAGAATCTGGCGGTTGATCGTCATGGCATTCCTCCGTTGGGAGCTTCGGATCAGTCGCCGCGCGGATCGTCGGGACGACGCTGCTGACGAATGTCGCGCCCCACCGCGAGACGACGCAAATACTTGAAAGTGCCCATCGCCTTGGCCACCAGCTTGCCCTCGGCATCGCGCACCTCGCCTTCACAATAGGCCATTGTCGTGGACCGATGCAGCAGGCGCCCGAACGCGCGCATCTCTCCCGCGCCCGGCTGCATGAAGCTCGTCTTCATCTCGATCGTGACAACGCCCGTGCCCTGCGGCGCCGTACTCCGACAGGCGGTGCTCAGCGCCACGTCGAGCAACGCCATCGTCACGCCGCCGTGCATCACTTCCCAGCTATTGAGATGCTGCGGTGCGAGTGCAAGCCGCAACTCCGACTCGCCGCCCTCGGCGCGCAGCAGTTCGATGCCGAGGTGATCGATGAAGCCCGACCGGATCGAGAGCGCCGTCATTGCGCGCCCCGGCCGTAGTGCCCTGCCTGGTAAAACGTTTTCATCATTCCGCCGTTTGTCAAAGGCACACGCCCCTAGCGGGGGCGTACCGAATTGTCATTGGACCCACGGGCCTTGCCGCCCGTCGGCGCACACCGCATGCGGCTCTTGCGCCGATGCGCCGTCACTCGCGCGCCACGCCTGCTGCTGCGAGCGACGCCCATGCCGCCGCGAGCGAGCCATCGAGGTCGATGGCCCGGCACGCATGTTCGATTACGCAAACGTCGAAGCCCGCCGCCTTCGCGTCGAGCGCGCTCCAGGCGACGCAGAAATCGGTCGCCAGCCCCACGCAATGCACGCGCCTCACGCCCTTGTCGCGTAGGTAACCGGCGAGCCCCGTGGGCGTCTTGCGGTCCGCCTCCACGAACGCGGAGTAACTATCGACGTGGGCCTGATAGCCCTTGCGCACGACCGCCTGGGCATGCGGTGCGTGCAGCGCCGCATGCAGCGCCGCGCCGTGTGTGCCCTGCACGCAGTGCGCGGGCCAGAGCACCTGCTCGCCGTATGGCAGCCGAATCGTCTCGAACGCCTGGCGTCCCGCGTGGTTTTCGGCGAAGGAGACGTGATCCGAAGGATGCCAGTCCTGCGTGAGCACGACGTGCGCAAACGTACTGGCGAGCGCGTTGATCGCCGGCACCACTTCGTCACCGCGCGGCACCGCCAACGCGCCGCCGGGCATGAAGTCGTTTTGCACGTCGATCACGAGCAGCACCTCGTCCATCGGTTTCATCCCATCGTCCTCACGTCGTTCTCATGCCTTCATCGGCGTCGCCGCTCGTCATCGTTACGGCCTCGTTGCGACTTCATTACGGTCGTCCGACCGTCACCCATTGAACCGCTTGCCGGCGTCGGCCAGTTCGACCAGGCGCGCCGCGGGCGCCCAGTCCTCGCCGTGTTCGGCCTTCTCGAACTCGCGCACCCGCGCGAGCACCCTGTCCAGCCCGACCATATCGGCGTAGAGCATGGGGCCGCCGCGCCACAGCGGGAACCCATAGCCATTCAGATAGACCATGTCGATGTCGGATGCGCGCGCCGCCGTGCCGTCGGCGAGCACCTTGGCGCCCTCGTTGACCAGCGCGTACACGAGCCGATCCACGATTTCCTCGTCCGAAAACGTGCGGGCCGTAATACCATGCTCGCGGCGATAGTCCTCGACCATCTGCGCCACCTTGGCCGACTCGCGCGGCGTGCGATCCCCCTGCGCATAGTCGTACCATCCGGCGTGCGTCTTTTGCCCGTAACGGCCCGCCTCGCACAGCACGTCGGCGATCTTCGGGTACGCAATGCCGGGATGCTCGGCATGACGGCGCTTGCGAATCGCCCAGCTCACGTCGTTGCCCGTCAGATCGCTCGTGCGGAACGGCCCCATCGCGAAGCCGAAGCGCTCGATGGCGGCGTCGACCTGCGCGGGCGTGGCGCCCTGCTCGACCATCCACTGCGATTGCTTGAAATACGGCTCGAGCATGCGGTTGCCGATGAATCCGTCGCACACGCGCGCCACCACGGCGAGCTTGCCAATGCGCTTGGCCAGTTTCATGACCGTGGCGAGCACGTCCTTGCCCGTATTCGCCCCGCGCACGACCTCGAGCAGGCGCATGACGTTGGCCGGGCTGAAGAAGTGCATGCCGATCACGTCCTGCGGACGCGACGTGGTCTGCGCCAGTGCATCGAGGTCGAGCGTGGAAGTATTCGACGCCAGAATGGCCCCTGCCTTCGCCACCTTGTCGAGCTCGCGGAACACCACCTGCTTGACGGCCATGTCCTCGAACACCGCTTCGACGATCAGATCGGCGTCGGCCACCGAGGCGAAATCCGTACTGCCCCGAATACGCGCCAGACGCTTGTCCGCTTCCTCGGCGCTCAGCTTGCCGCGCGTGACGGCACGCCCGTAGTTGCCGCGCATCGCCTCGACGCCGCGCGAGAGCGCCGCCTCGGTCGTGTCGACCAGCGTCACCGGCAGCCCCGCATTCGCGAACGTCATGGCGATGCCGCCGCCCATGGTCCCTGCGCCGATCACCGCAACGCGCTCGATAGTGCGCACCGGCGTATCGTCGGGCACGTCGGCGATCTTGGCGGCCGCGCGCTCGCCGAGGAACGCATGCCGCAGCGCCTTCGACTCCGGCGAGCTGACCAGCGCCACGAAACATTCGCGCTCGAACTTCACACCTTCGTCGAACGGACGCCGCAGCGCCGCCTCCACGGCCGCCACGCACTTATGCGGGGCCGGGAAATGCGGCTGCTCGCGCTGCACCTTTTCGCGTGCCGCCTCGATGGCGGCCTTCGCCGAGCCGTCGGCATCCTCGATGGCCGCGTCGCGCAAACGCGGGAGTGCGCCGCCCCGCGCCGCCATGTCGTTGGCAAACGCGATCGCGCCCTCGCGCAAATCGTCATGGCTGCCTTCGAACATCTTCGCAAACAACGTGCCGGCGAGCGCTTCGGACTTCACGACACGGCCGGTGACGACCATGTCGAGCGCACGGGCAACGCCGACGGCGCGCGGCAGACGCTGCGTGCCGCCCGCGCCGGGCAGGAGCCCCAGCTTCACTTCGGGCAACGCGATCTGCGCGCCCGGGAGTGCCACGCGGTAGTGGCACGCGAGCGCGAGTTCGAGCCCGCCGCCCATGGCGACGGCATGCACCGCGGCGACGACCGGCTTCTTGCAGGCATCGAGCGCCGCGATGACGTCAACCAGCAGCGGACTCTGCGTGGCCTTCGGTGTGTTGAATTCACGGATGTCGGCGCCACCGGAAAATGCCTTGCCGCCGCCGATCAAAACGATGGCGCGCACCTGCGGGTCGGCCTGCGCCCGCGTCAGGCCTTCGGCAATGCCGGCGCGCGTGGCGTGTCCCAGCCCGTTGACCGGCGGATTTTCCAGCGTAATGACGGCCACGCCGTCCCGAACCTCGTATGCCGTGCTCATCGTTGTCTCTATCCTGATACTTGTTTGCGTCGTTGCGGGAGCCGCGAACGTGCAGAACGTACAGAACGCGGCAGGACGATCGTTCGATTCTAGCGCAGCCCTACACCTCGAGCCATTCGCGGCGAATGCCCTCGGCCGCCGCCAGCGCTTGCGGCGCGCCTTCGAACACCAATGTGCCGCGCCCCATGACGGCGACCCGTTGCGCACAGCCAAGCGCAAGCGTGAGCTTCTGTTCGATGAGCAGGATTGCCACGCCCGTGGCGCGCAAATCGGTCAGGATGCGGCCAATGCGCGCGACGACGCGCGGCGCCAGCCCTTCGGTCGGTTCATCGACGATCAGCAGCCCCGGGCCGGCCATCATGGCCCGGCACAGCGAGAGCAATTGCTGCTCGCCGCCGGACAGCGCACCGGCCGGCGTATCCCGACGCGGCGCAAGCTCCTCGAAACGCTCGAACGCCTGCGAGAGCGTGAGCGTGTCGCCGACGCCCGGCGCGGGCGCCGTGGGCAACGATATCGCCGGCACCCTTGCGCCGCGCTGCCCGAGCAGCAGATTCTGCGCGACGGTCAGCGGGCCGAAAACGTCGCGCGTCTCGGGCACGTAGCCGATACCCAGGCGCGCAATCTCGTGCGGGGCGAGCGCGCTCAGCGACCGACCGTGCCAGCGAATTTCGCCCTGGCGCGGCAGTTGCCCCATGATGGCGCGTGCCAGCGTGGAGCGCCCCGCGCCGTTGCGGCCGAGCAGCGCCACGATCTCGCCCGGCGCCACGCGCATCGTCACGCCGTGAAGCACGCGGCTGCCGCCGTAACCCGCGCGAACGTCGATCAGCTCAAGCATTGCGCGCCTCGCGCGCACCGGCGTCGTCCAGCGCATCCGCGTACTCACCGAGATAGGCCATGCGCACGTCCGGATGCTCGCGAATCCGGGCCGGCGAGTCACACGCAATGACCGTTCCCCGCGCAAGCACCGCGATGCGGTCCGCCAGCGAGAACACCACTTTCATGTCGTGTTCGATCATCAACAGCGAGCGGCCGCGACTGAGCGCCGCGATCAGCGCGACCATGCGCGCCGACTCCGACTGGCTCATGCCGGCCGTCGGCTCGTCGAGCAGCATCACGCTGCCTGCCGACGCCGCGCACAGGCCGACCTCGAGCACGCGCTGCTCCGCATAGCTGAGGGCCCCAGCCGGCACGTCGCGCCGGTCCTCAAGCCCGAGGCGCGCGAGCCACCCCTCGCTGCGGCGCGTGACGTCCGCGAGACCGCGCATGCGGCGCCAGAACGTGTACCGATGCCCGTCGGGCCACAACGCGGCGCAACGCAGATGATCGATGACGCTCATCTGGCCGAACAATTGCGACGTCTGAAAGCTGCGCGACAGTCCGAGGCGGCTGATCCGGTGGGGGGCGCACCGGGTGATGTCGCGCCCGCCCATCAATACGCGTCCGCCGTCGGCGCGCGTCCTGCCCGTGATGACGTCGAACAACGTGCTCTTGCCTGCGCCGTTCGGCCCGATGATCGCCAGACGCTCGCCCGGCGCGAGCGCGAGATCGACGCCGTTCAACACCCGGGTTCGTCCGAATGACTTGCGCACGCCGCGCACGCTGAGGGCTTGCCCGGGCAACGGCGCGGCGCCGGCATCACGCCGCCTCACCGCGTCATCTCCGTCATCTCCCTCATCTCCGCCATCTCCGCCATCTCCGCCATTCCCGCCATGCCCACCATTCCCGCGCTTGCTGCCATCCCGGCCATCCCCGCGCGCGTTGCCGCCATGCGCAGGCGCCGCCACCCTCGCACGAGCACGGCCAAGCCCACGGCCGCTGCGGCCGCCGCGCAAGCCCACATGGCCAGACCCGGCAGGCCGTGCGCACTGCCTGCCGTCCAGGGCCCGGCGCTATCCGCCAGACGCGACGCATAAGTCATTTCAACGATGGCCGTCAGACCGCCCGCGAAGAGCAAGAGCCCCATACCGAGCACCGAATACGGCAGCCACAACGCACGCACCAGACCCGCACGCCACGCACGAACGTGTAGCGCGACGAGTCCGGCGACCCCGCCCGGCGCGAACCTCACCACCGCGAGAAAGGCCAGCCCCAGGTACAACTGCCACGCCCGCGTGATCGTGGCGAGCACCACCGTCACGAATACGCCGAGGACTGCGCCCAGCATCGGTCCCGCAAAATAGGCCGTGCCGCCCAGGACGGTGAACACCAGCACGGTTCCGGAACGCTCCAGACTGAACGCGTCTGCGCTGACCAGTTCGAAGTTGAGCGCACCGAGCGCGCCTGCCACGCCGGCAAACGCCGCCGCGATGATTTGCATGCGGTAACGCACGGCAGCGGGCGACTGACCGAGAAACGCCACCCGCCCCGCGTTGTCGCGCACGGCGCGCGCCAGAAATCCCAACGGCGTTCGCGTCACGCCATACATCGCCGCCGTACAGAAGAAGAGCCACATCGCCACGAGGCCGTACACCTCGCGTTGCGTTGCGAACGTCACACCGAGCCAGGGCGCGCCGAGTGTGCGGTCGGTCGGAATGCCGCGCTCGCCGCCGAACCATGCCGGCACCATCGCGGCCACCACCCACACCAGTTCGGCAACGCCGAGCGTGATCATGGCGAACGTCATGCCGGCGCGACGCGTCGTCACGTAGCCGAGCGTCGCGCCCGCGAGCCCGGCCGCCAGGCCGCCCGCGAGCGGCACGACAGCCATCGACACGGGCCACGCGTGCAGGCCGATCCCGTTCATGCACCACACGCCCGCATAAGCGCCAACGCCCGCATACGTGGCATGGCAAAAGCTCAGCAGCCCCGTGGATCCGAGCAACAGATTGAACGAAAGCGCGAGAATGGCGGCCGTGCCCATCTGCGTCATCACCGTGAGCGCGGCGTTGGACGGAAAACACAATGGCGCGACCACGAGCAGCGCCGCAAACGCGAGCCACAGGCTCGCGCGCGCACGCCACGGCCCGAATGCCAGACGAACGGAGGCGGCCCGACGCATCAGCCCTCCCGCACGCCGAAGAGGCCGCGCGGACGCCACAGCAGCACCGCCACCATCAGCAGGTACGGCACCGCCGGCGCAAGCTGCGCCACCGTCAACTGCGCAAGCGGCGCCATCAGGTCTGTCACGGCGGCCCAGCGGCCTTCGCCCCCGGTGTCCGGTCCGCCGCCGATCGCACCGCCCCACCACGACGCGAGGCTCGCATCGCTCGTGACCGCCCACGTCTGCAACACGCCGATGAGCAGCGACGCCACGAACGCGCCGCCGAGCGAACCGAGCCCGCCTACGACGACGACCACGAAAATCACGCTGCCCACGGTCGCCGCCATGCCGGGCTCGGTCACCAGCACATTGCCGCCGGCCGCACCGGCCAGTGCCGCGAGCGCCGCCCCGCAGGCGAACACGCCCGTGTAGAGCGCCGGGACGTCATATCCGAGCGCCTGCGTCATGGCCGGCTGCGACAGGGCGGCCTGCACGATGAGTCCGGCACGCGTCATGCGAAACGCTGCCCAGACCAGCAGCGCGATCGCACACGCAAGCCCCATCAGAAACAACCGGTAAGCCGGCACCGCAATGCCGGCCACAGGGACGAGCACGCCCTCGAACGCGTCCGGCACGCCGTATTCCACCGGCCCGCGTCCCCAGGCAAGCTGGACGAGTTCCACCACCACATACGCCAGCCCGAACGTGGCCAGCAGCTCGGCGAGCGCGCCGCGCGAGCGCAGACGCCGCAATACGCCGCGCTCGAACACCGCACCGAGCGCACCGACGACGAGCGGCGCCACCGCGAGCGCCGCCCAGAAGCCGATCGCCCCCGACAGCGCATAGGCGAAGTACGCCCCGAGCATGTAGAAGCTGGCATGCGCGAAATTGAGCACGCCGAGCATGCTGAAGATCAGCGTCAAACCGCTCGAGAGCATGAACAGCAGCAAGCCGTAGCTCGCGCCGTTCACCAACACGAGGCCGGCGGTGGCACTCAGCAGATGCACTGCGTCTCCTTCGGAAAGCCAGGGAAAGACGCGGCGCGAACCGCCGCGTCCGGGGAAATCCAGCGTGACATTATAAGGGGCGCGTGCGATCGGAATCGACCGCGAAATCAACCGCGAACTCGATTGCGAACTCGACCGGAACGACCCGCGAAACCGCGCCGTTGCTGTATTTCGGACCGACGCGCTCGTCGCGTCGGACGATTCCGAGCGCCCGATCGGTCAGCCGCCCCACCGTCCCCCCGCCACTCCAGCGCCCACCATGCGCCGCATTCAGGACGGCACCTGATAATCGCGGAACCGTTCGCGCAGCTTGAGCTTGAGCATCTTGCCCGTTGCAGTGTGCGGAATCTCCTCGACGAAAACCACGTCGTCGGGGATCCACCACTTCACCACTCGCCCCTCGTAGAACGCGAGCACCGCTTCGCGCGTGAGCGACGAACCGGGTTTGCGCACGACGACAAGCAGCGGCCGCTCTTCCCACTTCGGATGCCGGATGGCTATGCAGGCCGCTTCGTGAATCTCGGGATGCGCCATGGCGATGTTCTCGACGTCGATCGAGCTGATCCACTCGCCGCCGGACTTGATCACGTCCTTGCTGCGGTCGGTGATCTGCACGTAACCCTCCGGGTCGATCGTGGCCACGTCGCCCGTGGGGAACCAGCCGTCCACCAGCGGCGACGCCGCCGTGCGGAAATAGCGGTCGATCACCCACGGTCCGCGGGCATACAGATCCCCGAATGCCTTGCCGTCCCACGGCAGTTCCTCGGCGTCGGGCCCGACGATCTTCAGATCGACGCCATAGATGGCAGTGCCCTGCTTCTCCAGGATGCGCTGCTGCGCCTCGGGCGGCAGATCGCGATGATGCTTGCGCAGATGGCACAGCGTGCCGAGCGGCGACATCTCGCTCATGCCCCAGGCATGGATGACGCGCACGCCGTAGTCCTTCTCGAAGGTCTGCAGCATGGCGGGCGGGCACGCCGAGCCGCCGATCACGGTGCGCTCGAGCGTGGAAAAGCGAGCCCCGATCGACTTGACATGCGCCAGCAAGCCGAGCCACACCGTCGGCACGCCGGCGGAAAACGTCACGCCTTCCGCTTCGAACAATTCGTAGAGCGACTTCCCGTCAAGATCCTTGCCGGGGAAAACAAGCTTGGCGCCGACCAGCGCGCTCGAATACGGCAGCCCCCACGCATTGACGTGAAACATCGGCACGACCGGCAGCACGGCGTCGCGCGCGGACATCGCCATGGCGTCGGGCAACGACGCGCCAAACGCGTGCAGCACCGTCGAGCGATGGCTGTAGAGCACGCCCTTGGGGTTGCCTGTCGTGCCCGAGGTGTAGCACAGGCCCGAGGCCGTGTTCTCGTCGAGCGACGGCCAGGCGAACTCGCCGTCTTCCGCGGCGAGCAGGTCGTCATAGCACAGCAGGCGCAGCGTCGAATCCGGCAGATGCGCCCGGTCGGTCATCGCAATCCAGCCCTGCACCGTCGGGCACTGCGGTGCGATCGTCTCGACAAGCGGCAGAAAGTTGATGTCGAACGCGACGAACCTGTCTTCCGCGTGGTTGACGATGTACGCGATCTGCTCGGGAAACAGCCGCGGGTTGATCGTGTGCACCACGCTGCCCATGCCGGACACGGCGTAATACAGCTCGAGATGGCGATACCCGTTCCACGCCAGCGTGCCCACCCGCTCGCCGTCGCCCACGCCCAGCCGGCGCAGCGCCTGCGCGAGCCGGCGGGCGCGCAGTTCCGCGTCGCGCCATGTGTAGCGGTGGATGTCGCCCTCGACGCGGCGCGACACGATTTCCGTGTCGCCATGGTGACGGGCAGCGTGCGTGATCAGCGAGGAAATCGATAGCGGCGCGGCCATCATCTGACCGAGGAGCGGTGTTGCCATGCGTCGAATCTCCAGAAAAGTCGGGAATACCGGAACTACGGGGATACGTCGAAAACGGCTATCGAGACAGGCTATCGAGAACGACTATCGAAAACGGATGGCGTCGGCCAACATGGACTCACGCGTGCATCGGACCCGGGTCTCGCGCGGGCGGGGCACCTTCGGCGGCGTCCATGCGGCCTGCGGATCATTCTTGACGCGGGCGGGCGCCGGGTCAACGCCCATCGCTTGTGCGGCGCAACAGTCGCGCGAGCGAAGCGCCCGCGGCGAGATGCGCTGTCATCATAGGCGAGCCGGCAGCACCGGCAGCGCACTACGGACACCTCAAGTAGAATGTTTGTTCACCCTCAGGAACGTCCCCAATGCCGGCATCTGACCGCCCCGACGCTGTGTCCCCTTCGCTCAAGCCCTTCGGACCGCTGCCGCTCGCGAACCGGTTTGCCGGGCTCGGCGCCGAGTTCTACACGCGACTCTCCCCGCAGCCGCTGCCCGACCCCTACCTGGTCGGGTTCTCTGCCGACGCCGCGCGCCTGCTCGGGTGGTCCCCCGACGCCGCGCGCGACCCCCGGTTCGTCGCGACGTTTGCGGGCAACACCCCGCTGCCGGGCGGCGATCCGCTCGCGAGCGTCTATTCGGGCCATCAGTTCGGCGTATGGGCCGGCCAGCTCGGCGACGGCCGCGCGCTGCTGCTCGGCGAGGCCGACGGCCCGGGCGGGCGCTGGGAGATCCAGCTCAAGGGCAGCGGGCTCACGCCCTATTCGCGCATGGGCGACGGACGCGCCGTGCTGCGCTCGTCGATCCGCGAATTTCTGGGCTCCGAGGCGATGTTCCATCTCGGCGTGCCGACCACGCGCGCACTGTGCGTGATCGGCTCCGACGCGCCGGTACGCCGCGAGACGATCGAGACGGCCGCCGTCGTCACGCGCCTGTCGCCGAGCTTCATCCGCTTCGGGCATTTCGAGCATTTCTGGGCCAACGATCGGCACGACGCGTTGCGCCAGCTTGCCGACTTCACCATCGATCACCACTATCCGCACTGCCGCGACCAGGCAAACCCATACCTGGCGCTGCTTGGCGAAGTATGCGATGCGACGGCCGAGCTGGTGGCGCATTGGCAGGCCGTGGGCTTCTGCCACGGCGTCATGAACACGGACAACATGTCGATCCTGGGTCTTACGATCGACTACGGCCCGTTCGGCTTCCTCGACGGATTCAACGCGCATCACGTCTGCAACCACTCGGATACGCAGGGACGCTATGCGTACCAGGCACAGCCGAACGTGGCGTACTGGAACCTGTTCTGTCTCGCGCAGGCGCTGCTGCCGCTCTTCGGCGAGGGCGAGGCCGCCATCGAGAAGGCGCAGTCGGTGTTGCCGCTCTTCAAGACGCGCTTTGCCGAAGAGATCGACCTGCGCATGCGCGCCAAGCTCGGCTTGCGCGAGTCGCACGCCGACGACGAGACGCTCATCAACGGCTTGTTCCGGTTGATGCACGAGGGGCGGGTCGACTTCACGCGCCTGTTTCGGACGCTGGCAGCGCTGGAGCTCGAGAACCCCGCAGCGGATGCGCGCATTCGCGACATGTTCATCGACCGCGAGGGCTTCGATGCATGGGCGGCGAACTATCGGGCGCGCCTGCGGCACGAAGGCAGCACCGACGCGAAGCGCGCGGTGGCCATGCGCCTGGTCAATCCGAAATACGTGCTGCGCAACCATCTGGCCGAGATCGCCATCCGGCAGGCCCGCGAGAAAGATTTCTCCGAAGTCGACACGCTCCTTCGCGTGCTCTCGCGCCCTTACGACGAGCAGCCGGAATTCGAGCGCTACGCCGATCTGCCGCCCGACTGGGCCGGACAGCTCGAAGTGAGCTGCTCGTCCTGAGCGGCCGGCGCGGAAGACCGGCCGGGCATTGCAAAAACGGCGCCGCGCCCCCATCTGCGACAGGTCCGAAAGACATTCGACGCGCGTCGGCCACCCACATGCCGGCGCCCATCAGGAGACTCTCATGAGCAAAGTGGAAAAATCCGATGCCGACTGGCGCGCCCAACTCGACGACGTCGAGTACCAGGTCACCCGCCACGCCGCCACCGAACGCGCCTTCACCGGCCGATACTGGGACCACTGGAAGGACGGCACGTATCGCTGCGTGTGCTGCGGCGCGCCGCTGTTCGAGTCCACCGAGAAGTTCGACGCGGGTTGTGGCTGGCCGAGCTATTCGAAGCCGATCGACAAGGCGAGCATCGACGAGGTGATGGACTACAGCCACGGCATGGTGCGCGTGGAAGTGCGCTGCCACAACTGCGACGCTCATCTGGGCCACGTGTTCGAAGACGGTCCGCAACCCACCGGCCTGCGTTACTGCATCAACTCGGCGTCGCTCAACTTCGAGGACAGGGACGGCGCGTCCGACAAGCCAGGGGACGCCTGAACCAGGCCCGCCCACCCCAATCGTGACCAATGCGGCCGCCTGACGGCCACTTGGCGGCCACTCGGCGGCCACTCGGCGGCCACACCTCGGCCCCCCGCCCTGGAATCCGCTCATTTCTTGTGCCAGATCAGTGAAATGTCGCGAATACCAGGGCATTCTTGCAAGAATCGGCAGTTCCGGCTGTTAAGCTGCGTATGTGTTCAACGCAAAACAGGAGCCGATCCATGCCCGGGAAATCCGACCCTCTTCGTTCGTTCGCCGCCGCCGCGCTGCTGATCGCCGGCAGCGGCGCTCTCGTCGGCCAGGCGCAAGCCCAGTACACGGGGCCGTCGGCACAGCCCGCCGCCGCGGGCGGCACAATCGCCGTGCCGGCCGCCATGCCTCATGCCGTGACGGTCGAGCAGGCGCTCGCCGCACCGGACGACGCCACCGCGGTGATCGAGGGATTCATCGTCAACAAACTCCGGCACGAGCACTACACGTTCCGCGACGATGCCGGCAAGACCATCGAGATCGACCTCGACGACAAGTATCTGCCGCCGGGCCAGGTCATCAATGACAGGACGCGCGTTCGGATCACCGGCGAAGTCGACCGCCACCGTTTCCGTCCCAACGACATCGAGGTGAAGCGCATCGAGATCGTCAGGTAATCGTCCGAATCCGCGGCACCGTGTCTCTGCGGCGCCGCCCATTTCGGCGAACGCGGGGCTTTGAAATATAATGCGGCTTTCCGTCAATCGCGCCGACGCGCGTCCGAGCGCGCTCGATCAGGGCTCGCCGCGGCCGGCCGCATGCGGCCGACGCAGCAAGCCTGAAGCGCCCTAGCCGAGACTTCATGAAATTTCTTTTCGACCTGCTACCGGTCATCCTCTTTTTCGTCGCCTTCAAGTTCGCCGGCATCTATGTGGCTACCGGCATCGCGATCGCCACCACGATCGTGCAGGTCATCTGGATGTGGCTGCGTCACCGCAAGGTCGAGCCCATGCAATGGGTGAGCCTCGCCATCATCGTGGTGTTCGGCGGCGCGACCATGCTGCTGCACGACGAGACCTTCATCAAGTGGAAGCCGACGGCGCTGTACTGGCTGTTCGGCGTGACGCTGTTCGTGGCGGAACTGGTCTTCGACAAGAACCTCATTCGCGCGATGATGGAAAAGCAGATGGCTCTGCCCGAGAATCTCTGGCGCGCCGTGAACTTCAGCTGGGCGCTGTTCTTCCTCGCAATGGGCGCGCTCAACCTCGTGATTGCCTACCACTTCTCGACCGACACCTGGGTCGACTTCAAGCTTTTCGGCGGCATGGGGCTGATGGTGGTGTTCATCGTCGTGCAAAGCCTGTGGCTTGCGAAGTACATCAAGCAGGACGAGTAATCCGGGGAGCCACGGCAATGAGCATCGAAGAGCAAATCCAGGCGCGGCTCACCGCTGCGCTCGCCCCGCTCGAGTTCTCACTGGAGAACGACAGCGCCCGCCACGCCGGCCATGCCGGCGCCGCTTCCGGCGGGCATTACAACCTGCGGATCGTCTCCGCGGCATTTACCGGACGCAACCGCGTGGCGCGCCACCGGCTGGTGTATGATGCGCTAGCCGATTTGATGCAGAACGGCATCCACGCCCTCGCCATCGTCGCGCTCGCCCCGGGCGAAGCGTGATCCGCGTGAAACGCGTCCCCCGTCGATTAATCTTGCCTTCGTCATTCGTTAGGAAAAACAGCATGGCATTGAAACTCGCCCGCACGGCGCTGGCGCTCGGCGCCGCCGTGTCGCTGACCGCCGTTACCCTCCCCGCTTTTGCCCAGAACGTTGCCGTCGTAAACGGTACGCCGGTGCCCGTGTCGCGCGCCGACGCCATGGTGCGCGAAATGGTGCGCCAGGGTCAGCCGAACTCTGCGCAACTGCAACAGCAAGTGCGCGAAGAGCTGGTCAAGCGCGAAATTCTCACGCAAGCGGCCGTGAGCAACGGTCTGGCCAAACAGGCCGACGTCAAGGCGCAACTCAAGCTGGCCGAGCAAGGCGTGCTCATTCGCGCGCTGATCGCCGACTTCCAGAAGCGCTCGCCGATCACCGACGCCGAGGTGCAGGCACGCTACGACCAGCTGAAGAAGCAGTTCGGCGACAAGGAATATCACGCGCGCCACATCCTGGTGCCGAGCGAAGACACGGCCAAGGAAATCATCGCCAAGCTCAAGGGCGGGGCGAAGTTCGCCGACCTTGCGAAGCAATACTCGAAGGACCCCGGTTCGGCACAGAACGGCGGCGATCTCGACTGGTCGCCTGCCAATGCCTACGTGCCCGAGTTCGCCGACGCGCTGCAGAAGCTGCAAAAGGGTCAGTACTCGCAGACGCCGGTCAAGACGCAGTTCGGCTATCACGTGATCGAGCTCGACGACACGCGCGACGCGCAGATTCCGCCGCTGTCCGACGTCAAGCCGCAACTCATGCAGCAGATGCAGGAAGAGAAGCTGCAAGGCTTCATCGACGGCCTCGAGAAGAAGGCCAAGATTCAATAAGCGTAGACGCGCGACGCCCTTTGCGGAAAAACCCGCCGTTCGCACGGCGGGTTTTTTTATTCCTTCACGGCAGCAGGGCCGGCGGTGAACAAAAAACGCCTGCCCCATCGCGGGACAGGCGGTCGATACGGCAATACGGCAATACGGCGATACGGTGCGATGGTGTGATGGCGCCGTGGCCCGATGACGTTATGGTGTTACGGCGCCGCGCCATCGGCAATGCGCCACCGCAACGTCAGGCCACCCAGCGGCGCGCGTTGCGGAACATGCGCATCCACGGGCTGTCTTCGCCCCACTGCGCCGGCGCCCAGCTCATCTGCACCGTGCGGAACACGCGCTCCGGGTGCGGCATCATGACCGTGAAGCGACCGTCGGCAGTCGTCACCGACGTGAGGCCGCGCGGCGAGCCGTTCGGGTTGAACGGATACTGCTCGGTCGGCTGACCGCGGTGATCGACGAAGCGCATCGCGGCGATCGCCTGATCGATGTTGCCCTGCAGACCGAAGTTGGCGAAGCCTTCGCCGTGCGCGACGACGATCGGCAGTTGCGAGCCGGCCATGTCCTTGAAGAACAGCGACGGCGAATCGAGCACCTCCACCTGCGTGAGACGCGCCTCGTACTTCGACTGGTTGTACGTGAACTTGGGCCACGCCGCCGCGCCCGGAATCAGGTTCGACAGGTTGCTCATCATCTGGCAACCGTTGCAGACCCCCAGCGCAAACGTGTCCGCACGATTGAAGAAGCCGGCGAACTGCTCGGCCAGCGCCGGATTGAACAGAATCGTCTTCGCCCAGCCTTCACCGGCGCCGAGCGTGTCCCCGTAAGAGAAACCGCCGCAGGCGATGAAGCCCTTAAACGCTTCGAGCGAGTGGCGGCCCGCGAGCAGGTCGCTCATGTGCACGTCGTAGGTGTCGAAGCCGGCCTTGTCCAGCACATACGCCATCTCCAGATGCGAGTTCACGCCCTGCTCGCGCAGGATCGCGATCTTCGGGCGCACGCCCGTCGCAATGAACGGTGCGGCGATGTCCTCGTTGGGGTCGAACGTGAGCTTCGGCGACAGGCCCGGATCGCTCGTATCGTTGAGCGCTTCGTATTCCGCGTCAGCCGCAGCCGGGTTGTCGCGCAGGCGTGCGATGCGCCAGCTCACTTCGGACCACACGCGCTGCAGCTCGGCGCGCGGCGCGCCGAAGATTTTCCTGGCGTCGCGATAGATTTCAATGACGTCGTTCGTATTGGGCTTGCCGATCACGTTCGTGCAGGCCGACAGACCGGCTTCGCGCAGCGTTTGCAGTACCGCGTCGCGCTCGGCGGCGCGCACCTGGATCACGCCGCCCAGTTCCTCGGCGAAGAGCGCTCGCAGCGTCTTGTCCTCGCGGCGGCCGATCGTCTGCTTCGCCCAGTCCTTGGCGTCGCCGTAGTCCGACTCGAAACCCTCGTCGAGGGTGAGCATGTCGACGTTGAGCGACACGCCCACATGGCCGGCAAACGCCATCTCGGCCACCGTGGCGAACAGGCCGCCGTCCGAACGATCGTGATAGGCGAGCAGCTTGCCTGCGCGGTTGAGCGCCTGGATGGCGTCGAAGAAGCGCCGGAGGTCCGCCGGATCGTCGAGATCGGGCGCCACGTCGCCGATCTGCTGCGTGACCTGCGCGAGGATACTGCCGCCCAAACGGTTCTTGTTGCGGCCGAGATCGATCGCGATCAGCACCGTCTCGCCAACCTCGGCGACCGGGCGCAGTTGCGGCGTGAGATGGCCGCGCACGTCTTCGACGGGGGCAAACGCCGAGACGATCAGCGAGACCGGCGCGACCACGTCCTTGGCGCGGCCGGCGTCTTCCCACTTGGTGCGCATCGACAGGGAATCCTTGCCGACCGGAATCGACAGGCCCAGCGCCGGACAAAGCTCCATGCCGACGGCCTTGACCGTGTCGAACAACGCGGCGTCCTCACCTTCCGTGCCGCATGCGGCCATCCAGTTGGCCGACAGCTTGATCCGGTCGAGCGACGCGATCGGGGCGGCCGCAATGTTGGTGATGGCTTCGCCAACCGCCATGCGGCCCGAGGCCGGCGCGTCGATGACGGCCAGCGGCGTGCGCTCGCCCATCGTCATTGCTTCGCCGCGATAGCCCGCGTAATCCATCAGCGAAATGGCGCAGTCGGCCACCGGCACCTGCCACGGACCGACCATCTGGTCGCGCGCGGTCAGGCCGCCTACGGTGCGGTCGCCAATGGTGATGAGAAACGACTTGCTCGCCACCGTCGGATGGCGCAGCACGGCACGTGCCACTTCGTCGAGCGAGAGCCCCGTCACGTCCACCGGCGGCAGCGCCGCCTTGACACGCTTGACGTCGCGATGCATGCGCGGAGGCTTGCCGAGCAGCACGTCCATCGGCATGTCGACAGGGTCCGGCGACTCGGGGTGCATCGGGTCGACGAGCTTGAGCTGCCGCTCCTGCGTCGCCACGCCGACCACCGCGACCGGGCAGCGCTCACGCTGGCACACGGCCTGGAACGCCGGAAAGTCGTCCGGCGCGATAGCCAGCACGTAGCGCTCCTGCGCTTCGTTGCTCCAGATTTCGGCCGGCGACATGCCCGACTCTTCGAGCTGCACCTGACGCAGATCGAAACGGGCTCCCTTGTCGGCACCGTCGACCAACTCCGGGAATGCGTTCGACAAACCGCCCGCGCCCACGTCGTGAATCGACAGGATCGGGTTGGCCTCGCCCTGGCGCCAGCACCAGTTGATGACTTCCTGCGCGCGACGCTCGATTTCCGGGTTGCCGCGCTGCACCGAATCGAAGTCGAGTTCGGCGGTGTTCGTGCCGGTCGCCATCGAGCTCGCGGCGCCGCCGCCCATGCCGATGCGCATGCCCGGGCCGCCGATCTGGATCAGCAGCGTGCCGGCCGGCAGGTCGTGCTTGTGAGTGTGCTGCGCCGCGATGTTGCCCATGCCGCCCGCGATCATGATGGGCTTGTGGTAGCCGCGAACACGGCCGCCGACGTTCTGCTCGTAAGCGCGGAAGTAACCGCCCAGGTTCGGGCGGCCGAATTCGTTGTTGAACGCGGCGCCGCCGAGCGGGCCGTCGATCATGATCTGCAGCGGCGAGGCGATGCGGTCCGGGCGGCCGTAGTCCGCACCCTTGTCGTCGGGCTTGCGCAGCGACGGCGGCACCGTCACGTCGAGATCGTTCTCCCAGGCTTCACGCGCGTCGGGCAGTGCCAGGTTCGACACCGTGAAACCGGTCAGGCCGGACTTCGGCGTGGAGCCGCGGCCCGTGGCGCCTTCATCGCGAATTTCGCCGCCCGCGCCCGTCGACGCGCCCGGGAACGGCGAAATCGCCGTCGGGTGATTGTGCGTCTCGACCTTCATCAGCGTATGCGTGAGTTCCACGCTGCGGTCGTACTTGCCGTCGGCGCCGCGCGGATACCAGCGCTCCACTTCGGCGCCTTCCATCACCGAAGCGTTGTCCGAATAGGCCACGATCGTGCCCTGCGGATGCAACTGATGCGTGTTCTTGATCATCTGGAACAGCGACTTGTCCTGCGGCTGGCCGTCGATGGTCCACTGTGCGTTGAAGATCTTGTGGCGGCAATGTTCGCTGTTCGCCTGCGCGAACATCATCAGCTCCACGTCGGTCGGATTGCGCTCGAGCGTCGTGAACGCGTCGACCAGGTAATCGATTTCGTCGTCGGCGAGCGCCAGGCCCAGATCGCGGTTGGCCGCTTCGAGCGCGCCGCGACCGGCGCCGATCACGTCGACCGTCTGCAGCGGCTTGGCGGGCAGCTCGACGAAGAGCGCCTCGGCGTCACGGCGCGTGGCGACCACCGTCTCGGTCATGCGGTCATGCAGCACGTCGGCCACGCGGGCCAGCACGTCGGCCGCGAGCGACTTCTTGCCACCGAGCAGGCCGGACTTCACACCGATGGTGTATTCGACGGCGCGCTCGATACGACGCACGTGGGCGATGCCGCAATTGTGCGCGATGTCGGTCGCCTTGCTCGCCCACGGCGAAATCGTGCCCAGGCGCGGAATCACCAGCAACTGATCGCCCACCGGCTCCTCACGCACCGGCTCACCGTAGGTGAGCAGCCCGGCCACGCGCGCCTCGTCTTCGCTCGACAGCGGTTCGGCGCTGGCCACGAGGTGTACGTAGCGGGCGTCGATACGCACGATCGAACTGTCGATGGCTTGCAGGGTCTGCAGAAGACGTTGCTGGCGGAATTCGGAAAGCGCCAAGGCGCCGGCGAAGCAGGCAATGTGAGTCATGGAAGGACGGAAGGCGAGGCGTTCAAAACGCGGGGGAACGACAAACCGGGATTATACCCTGCTTACCCTGGGCTATACCCGAGTGCGCGCGACCGAATTCCGCCATCTACCCGCCCGGTCCGGGCCGCTCTCTGGTAACCTATGCGCCCCGCGATGGACACACACTGGAACACCGGCGCGAGGCCCCACGGGTCCGGGCCGCACAACCAAGAACGACACTAACAAGCGAACGGGCGGGCGTTCGCCACACACCAGACGGTTGGGAATGAAGGTCATCGTTATCGGCGGCGGGGTTATCGGCACATGCACCGCCTACTATCTGGCCGCCGCGGGGCACACGGTCACGCTCGTCGAGCGCAACAGCACGGTCGCGCAGGAGAGCAGCTTCGGCAATGCGGGCGTCATCGCGCCGGGCTACGTCACTCCCTGGGCCGCGCCGGGCATGCCGCGCAAGCTGCTCGGCTATATGTTCAGCGCCGCGAGCCCCCTCATCTTCCGCCCCGGCCTGTCGGCCGGCACCTGGCGCTGGGCCGCGCGCTGGCTGCGCGAGTGCAAGCTCGAGCGCTATCGCGCCAACCGCGAGCGCATGCAGCGCCTGGCGTTCTACAGCCAGCGTTGCCTGCACGACCTGCGCGACGTCCACGTCTTCGAATACGAGCACACGCAGGGCTATCTGCAACTGTTTCGCACCGAGCGCGAGATCAAGTTGAACGAGCCGGCGCGCGCCATGCTGGCCGAGAACGAAGTCCCGCACCGCCTGCTCACCGCCGACGAATGCCGCAAGCTCGAACCCGCGATCTCCAACGACGCGCCGCTTGCGGGCGGGCTGCATCTGCCGCGCGACGAGACCGGCAACTGCCCGTTGTTCACCAAGCGCCTGGCCCAGATCTCGCGTGAGCTCGGCGTGACGCTCGCCACCGAGACGACCGTGCTGTCGGTGCGCCCGAACGTGGGGCGTGCGGGCGTCACCGTCGAGACGGCCGCAAGCGGCGTGCCCGGCCAGACGGCGAGGCTCGAAGCGGACGCCGTGGTGATCGCGGCCGGCGTGGCGAGCACCGCCCTGCTTCGCCCGCTCGGCATCGACGTGCCGCTTTGGCCGATCAAGGGCTACTCGATCACGGTGCCCGTCAAGACGGAATTGTTCAGCCCTCGCATTGCCGTCATGGACGAGTCGTACAAGACCGCCATCACGCCGCAGGGCAACCGGTTGCGCATTGCCGGGACGGCCGAGCTCGGCGACACCGAACTGGTGCTGCGCGAGCGCGCCATCTCCACGCTCTACAAGGTGGCGACGGACTGGTTCCCGGGCGCCGGCAAGTACCGCGAGGCGCGCGCCTGGGTGGGCGCGCGACCGATGCTGCCGGACGGCCCGCCGCTGCTCGGGCCGACGCACCTGCCGGGCATCTACCTCAACCTCGGCCACGGCTCCACCGGCTGGGCCATGGCCTGCGGGTCGGGGCGCATTCTCGCCGACGTGATCTCCGGCCAGACGCCCGAGATCGATCTCGACGGGCTCACGCTCGCCCGCTACGATCGCCACGCTCGCCGCGATCGCTGAGCCCCGCTGGCGCGCCAAACCGCGCTAAACTGCGCTAAACTGCGCCATCCGCAGCCAGTCGCGCTGATTGTGCCGAATCGTGCCGGATCGTGTGGAGCGTGCCCGATCGTGTGAAGCATGCCCGATCGTGTGGATCGTGCCGCCGAATGCGATGGCCGCGCACGTCGATGGTCCGCGCGTCAGCACCCGGCGCCGCAGCCGCCTCGTGCGCCCCGCCGCGCACGTCAGACATTGCCGACACGAGGTCGGGATTCCCACCGGCAGGCAGATGACGAGGTTGGCGGCATAATGCCTGCGTTGAGGCGCAGGTTCGCGACGTCGGCCCTCCGGCATGGCGCCGAGCCCGCCATCGGCGTCCGTCGTCCCTTCGGGCGATCGCGCCGCATTCTCCGGGAGCCCCGCCTGTCATGCCGAACCCACTGCGCATCGATGTTCCCGCCGCGCTCAATCCGAGTCCGCTCGCGCGTCCGCCCGCGTTGACGCAGCCCGCATCGCTCACCCACACCGCAACGGTTTGCGACCCTGGCACGTCGCTCGCGCTGTATCTTCCGGCGACGCTGCGCGACGTGGAGCGCGCCGCGGCGGCCAAACTACCGCCGCACACGCTCATGGCGCGCGCGGGCGCCGCCGTCGCCGACTGGCTCTACGCACGACTGCCGGTCCTGGCCAGCGCCGGTCGTCAGCCCGTGCTGCTGCTCGCCGGCCCCGGAAACAACGGTGGCGACGCCTACGTCGCCGCGCATGACCTGCATCGGCGCGGCGTACTGGTCGACGTCTGGCAATGCGCCGCACCCGCGACGGACGACGCCCGCTGGGCCCACGCGCAGGCCATGACGGCGGGCGTGCCGATCCGCCCGGCGCCGGCGGTGTGGCCGCACCCGGCCACCTATGCGTGGATCGTCGACGGCCTGTTCGGCATTGGCCTGTCGCGTCCGCTCGATGGTGCTGCCGCGGCCCTCGTCGGGAACATCGCCTATGCCCACGCGCACGGCACGCCGGTTCTCGCGATCGACATTCCGAGCGGGCTCGGCGCAGCCACGGGCATGGCGGACGGCGCGGTCATTCACGCCGATGTCACGATCGCCATGCTCGGCGCGTGCCCGGGATTGTTTACCGGCAAGGGCCGCGACGTTGCGGGCATGGTACTCGTCGCGTCGTTGGGCGCCGAGGAGGCGCTCGAGGCTGCCCCTGCCGCCCCTGCCACCCCTACCGCCCGCCCCACACTTGCGACACTTGCCACGAGCGCGCCGGACGTCTTCGGCGCCGACCTTCCGCTGCGCCGCCACGCCTCGCACAAGGGCAGTTACGGCTCGCTCGCGGTGCTCGGCGGCCACCCCGGCATGGTCGGTGCGCCGCTCCTGTGTGCGCGCGCCGGGCTGATGACCGGCGCCGGGCGCGTCTATGTCGGTTTCGTCGCCCCCGACGCACCTGCATGGGACCCCGTCCATCCCGAGCTCATGCTGCGTGCGGCAGAAGACGTCGATCTGGCAGCCATGCAGGCGGTGTGCGTCGGCCCTGGGCTGGGCACGTCCGCGGCTTCGGCGGCATGTCTTTCCCGTGCGCTGTCGCTCGAGCAGACGCCGCTCGTCATCGACGCCGATGCCCTCAATCTCATCGCGGCGCACGCCTCGCTTGCCGAGCGCGTGCGCCGCCGCGCCGGTCCTACGATACTCACGCCGCATCCGCTCGAAGCGGCAAGACTGGCCGGGTGCAGCGTCGCAGACGTCGAGTCCGACCGCCTGAGCGCCGCGCGCTCGCTGGCAAAGCGTTTTGGTGCGGTCGTCGTACTCAAGGGATCGGGCAGCATCGTCGACGATGGTGCCGGCGCGTGGATCAATACCACCGGCAATGCGGGGCTGGCGACGGCCGGCACGGGCGACGTGCTCACCGGCGCCATCGGCGCATTGCTCGCGCAGGGCATGCCCGCAAACACCGCCGCGCTGGCCGGCGTTTGGCTGCACGGCAAGGCCGCGGACCGTTGCGTCGCCGAAGGCGCAGGACCCGCGGGACTGACGGCATCCGAACTGTTGCCGGCCATGCGCGCCGAACTGGCGGCGTTGTCGGAGCGCGGCGCGCGCGGTGCGACCCGGACCGCGACATGAGTGCGCCACAGAACTGTCGAAAGCACGGCCGAAGCACGCGCCATGGCCGCGCGACGGCGTCATTTCGGCGTGATCGCGCGTGACTCCCGTTATACTTCGCTTTATCGAAATGCCCTTACCGCACATGTCGTACAAGCCTTCCGCGCCCTCCGTTCGTCTGGATCAACTCGCCGCATGGCGTGCATTGCTCGAGCATCGCGATGAAATCGCAGGGCAGCACATGCGCGACTGGTTTGCCGGCGCCGGCGCGAATGCACGCGTCGAGCAGTTCTCGCTGCATGCCGCCGGCCTCTATCTCGACTACTCGAAGAACCGGATCACCGACAAGACGCGCACCTTGCTCGCGCATCTCGCGCGCGAATGCCACGTACCCGCCAAGCGCGACGCAATGTGGGCCGGCGAACACGTGAACGTCACCGAGGACCGCGCGGCGCTGCACGTGGCATTGCGCGCGCCGCAGGGCGCGGCGTTTCGCGACGCCGCCGGCGATGTCAGCGCCGGCGTGCATCAGACGCTCGCGCGCATGCGCGCCTTCAGCGAGCGCGTTCGCGACGGCCGGTGGCTTGGCGCCACCGGCAAGCGCATCCGGCATCTGGTCAACGTCGGCATCGGCGGCTCCGATCTGGGGCCGCGCATGGTCTGCGACGCGCTCGCCGTCTACGGACGCGCGGAACTCACGGCGCACTTCATCGCCAACATCGATCCGACCGAACTCGCCCGCACGCTGCCCACGCTCGATCCGCAAACCACGCTCGTCGTCGTGTGCTCGAAGACGTTCACCACGCTCGAGACCATGACCAACGCGCGCACGATTCGCGCCTGGTTCCTGGCCAACGGCATCCCGGAGAGCGCGCTGGGCAAGCATTTCGTCGCGGTATCGACGAACGCCGACGAGGCAACGCGCTTTGGCATCGACCGCGAGAATGTCTTCGAATTCGGCGAATGGGTGGGCGGGCGCTATTCGCTGTGGTCGTCGGTGGGGCTGATCATCATGCTCTATCTGGGCCCGCAGCACTTCGACGCCCTGCTCGCCGGCGCGCATGCGATGGACGAACACTTCCGCACCGCGCCGCTCGAAGCCAACATGCCTGTGTTGCTCGGTTTGCTGGGCATCTGGTATCGCAATTTCTTCGATGCGCAAACGCTGTCCATCGCCCCGTACACGGACGCGCTCCAGAAGCTGCCGCCATATTTGCAGCAACTGGACATGGAGAGCAACGGCAAGTCCGTACAGATCGACGGCACGCCGGTGGCGTGGCAGACCGCACCGATCATCTGGGGCGAACCGGGTACGAACGGGCAGCATGCATATTTCCAGATGCTGCACCAGGGCACGACGCTCGTGCCGGTCGACTTCATCGCCGTGCTGGAGCCGCAGTACGAAGGTGCGGCCTATCTCGAACACCATCGCAAGCTGTTGGCGAACTGCTTCGCGCAAAGCGAAGCCCTGCTCCAGGGCGGTTCGATGGCGACGAGCGAACAGGCTGGCAGCCCGCTCGGCGCACAGCGTCGCTTCGACGGCAACCGGCCGAGCAACACCATCGTCATCGACAAGTTGACGCCGGAGCGTCTGGGCGCGTTGATCGCACTCTACGAGCACAAGATCTTCGTGCAGGCCGCTGTCTGGGACATCAATCCCTTCGACCAGTGGGGTGTGGAACTCGGCAAGACACTATGCCGCGCGATCGAGCCCGAGCTTCTCGATCCGGACACGCTCAGACCCGGCGCTCACGATGCTTCGACCGCCTCGCTCATCCGCTTGGCGGGCGAGGCGCTCCGGCGGCGCAAGGGCTGATCTCCCCTCTCCTTCTTTGCTTTGCGGTGCGGCGACGCAGCCCCGATCAAACGTGGGCGCCGTTGACGAGCCGGCCGCCGGCGAGCTGCACCGTCGCGTCGCAACGCTGCGCAATGGCCAGGTCGTGCGTGACGAGAACCAACGTCGCGCCGCTCGCCTCGTTCAGAGAAAACATCAGGTCGATGACGCGTTCGCCGGTCGCCGTATCGAGGCTGCCGGTGGGCTCGTCGGCAAAGAGCACGGCCGGTTCGGTCACGAACGCGCGCGCCAGTGCCACGCGCTGCTGCTCGCCGCCGGAGAGCTGCTTCGGGTAGTGCGTAAGTCGCGAGCCGAGCCCCACCTGTTCGAGCAACTTCACGGCACGATTGCGGACCTCGCGTGTCTCACCGAGCAGTTCGAGCGGCAGCATGACGTTTTCGAGCGCCGTCAGGTGCGGCATCAGCTGGAACGACTGAAAGACGAAGCCCACGGCGCCGCGGCGCAGGGCGGCGCGGCCCTCTTCATCGAGATCGCCGAGCGACTTGCCCAGCAGCGTCACGCTGCCGTCCGTCGCGGTGTCGAGGCCGGCCATGAGGCCCAGCAACGTCGACTTGCCGGAGCCGGAAGCGCCGACGATGGCCACCGTCTGGCCTTTCGCGACGGAAAAATCGATATCCTGCAAAATGACGAGCTCGCCGGTGGCGTCGCGCAAGCGCTTGCCGAGCCCCCGCACCTCAATTACGTTTTCGGAAAACGACATGGCAAGAAGAGAGTTCTTGAAATTGGCCGCCACGGCCCTCGTGGGCTGGAGCCTGCTGTCAGGGACTGTGGCGAACGCGGCAAGTTCGAGCGCGCCGACGATTCTCGTCGTGGGCGACAGCCTCTCGGCCGAGTATGGCATTGCACGCGGCGCCGGGTGGGTCAACCTCCTGCAGCAGACGATCACGCAAAACGGCTTCGATTATAACGTCGTCAACGCGAGCATCAGCGGCGACACCACGAGCGGCGGGCGCTCACGGCTCGCCCCGCTTCTCGAACGGCATCGCCCTGCGATCACCATCCTCGAGCTGGGCGGCAACGACGCGCTGCGCGGTATTCCGCTCGAGCTCACGCGCACCAATCTCCGGGCGATGATCGAAGCCGCACGCAAGGCGGGCAGCCGTGTCATCGTCGTCGGCATGCGCATTCCGCCCAACTACGGGCCCGACTACAGCGAGCAGTTCTACAACATGTACGCCACACTCGCCCGACAGGAAAAGACGGGCTATGTGCCGTTCCTGCTGGCCGGCGTGGCCGAGCATCCGGACTGGTTCCAGCAGGACCAGATTCATCCGCTTGCGAAGGCGCACCCGCAAATTCTGCAAAACGTCTGGCCAACCGTGAAACCGCTGCTCAAGCCTGCCGGCAAGCCGGCGGCCAAAGCGATCGACGCTCCTACGCCGAAGTCCGGCGCATGAAAAAACGCGGCCCGGGAGCCGCGTTTTTCATTGCACCGAGCCTCGCTGAATCAGGCGCCCGGCTTGGTCACGTCGTTGACCACTTTGACCTTCGAGCGCGCGCGCAGATCCCCGAGCCAGGCGTTCCATTCAGCCTGCGCCGCCAGTTGGTTGAGCTGCTGCGTTTCGGCGGCCAACCGTTGGGGGTCTTGCACCGTGGGCTGCGAGACCTTGCTGATGCGGTACACCGCATAGCCCTGGCCTTCGCCGAGATCCACGCCGACGTATGCCGGCAGCTTGGCCGTGTCGGCACCGAAGATCGCGGTGAGCGCGGCGGCCGGCAGCTTGCCCGGGTTGTCGCGCGAGACCGTCTGCGCGGGGCCGAATGCGGCATCGCCGCCCTTTTTCAGCGCATCGAGCTTCGCTTCGCCGGCCTTCTTCGCGTCTTGCGCGGCCAGATCGGTGGCCACCTTCTCCTTGACCTGCGCTTCGATCTGCGTGAGCGGCGGCGTCGCGGCCGGATGATAGTTGACGACATGCGCCGAGACCAGCACGCCCTGTCCGACGTCCACCGCTTCGGTGTTGCGCTTGTTCTTGAGCGACTCGTCGCCGAACACGGCCTTGAGCAGTTTCTCGTTGCCGAGCGGCCCCTTGGCCTGCGCGGGGTCCGGCGTGCGCGTGACCGTCGCGGCGAGCACCTTCAGGTTCAGCTTGTCGGCCACCGGTTGCAGGCTGTCCGGCTGTTCGTACACGGCGTTGGTGAACTGGTCGGCGAGTTTGGCGTAAGCCTTGGCCGACTCCTGTTGGCGATACTGTTCGGCGAGTTGCGGCTTGACCTCCTCGAACGATTTCGTCTGCCCCGGTTTGATGCCGGTCAGCTTGATGATGTGATAGCCGAAGTCGCTCTTCACGACGTCGCTCACCTCGCCTTCGCTCTTGAGCGCGAAGGCGGCGTCCGCGAACGGCTTGACCATGGCGTCGCGCTGGAAATAACCGAGGTCGCCGCCGTTGGCCTTCGAACCCGGATCGTCGGAGTTCTCCGTCGCGAGCTTGGCGAAATCGTTCGGATGCTGCTTGAGCTGTGCGAGCAGCGCCTCGGCCTTGGCCTTCGCCTTGGCATGCTCGGCCGGCGATGCATCGGACGGCGAGGCGATCAGGATGTGCGACGCACGGCGCTCCTCCGGCGTGGTGTACTGCTTGAGGTTGTCGTTGTACATCTTGCGCAGCACGTCATCGCTCGCCGCACTCTGCGCCGAGGCCGGCATTGCCTTCGGATCGAGCACGACGTACTGGATCTCGGCCGACTCCGGCGTCTGGAAGGCGGCCTTGTGGGCGTCGTAGTAGGCCTGAATCTGCTGCGCCGTCGGCGCGACCTTGCCTGCGTACTCGGCGGCCGGGAACGTCAGCGCCGACACTTCGCGCTCCTGTGCGCGAAGCTGCGCGAAACGATCGATCACCGTCTTCGGCAGCATTGCGCTAGCCTGCACGCTCGCCGGCAGTTGGTTCGAAGCGAGCTCGAAACGCACCTGAGCTTCGAGACGTTGCGGCGTGAGGTTCTGCGCGGCAAGCAGTTGCTCGTACTTGGCTTCGTCGATCGAGCCGTCCGGGCGGCGCATCTGCGCAATTGCCGGGATGGCGAGCAGCGCCTCGCGTACCTGGGCATCGGGCACCGACAGATTCTTCTTGAGGGTTTCCCGCATGAGCAGCTTCTGCTGGATCAGGTTGTCCAGCACAGCCGTGCGCATTTCGGGCGTATTGATCTGGCTGGCGTCGACCGCGCCGCCGAACATCTGCTGCATGCGCTCGGTCTGGGCACGCAACACGCTGTCGTATTCCTGACGCGTCACGGTCTGATCGCCCACCTTGGCAATCGTGCCGGCATCCGAGGCGTACTCCTGCCAGCCGTGAACGCCGAAGACCACGAACGACGGCACGATCAACACCGTCAGGAAAATGAGGACCAATCGTTGATGGCGTCGGATGAAGTCGAACATACGAAATCGGAAGAGTCGTCTGGAGGCGTCTTAGGACGTCATATGGCAAAAAAGGCGAACCGAAGTTCGCCTTTTCACAATTTGGCGGAGCGGACGGGGCTCGAACCCGCGACCCCCGGCGTGACAGGCCGGTATTCTAACCAACTGAACTACCGCTCCCCAAGATCTGGAACTGGTGGGTGCTGAGGGGTTCGAACCCCCGACCTACGCCTTGTAAGGGCGCCGCTCTACCAGCTGAGCTAAGCACCCGTTCCCGATTCTAGTGTTGTTCTTGCTGCTACTTCCCGCCGGAGCAGGAAAGTCGATCAGTTTACAGTATCTTTGAGATCTTTGCCAGGGCGAAATTTCGGAACCTTTGCGGCCTTGATCTTGATCGCGTCGCCGGTGCGCGGGTTGCGACCGGTGCGCGCTGCGCGCTTGTTCACGAAGAACGTGCCGAAGCCCACCAGCGTCACATCGTCACCCTTCTTCAGCGCCTTCTTTACTGCAGCTACAAATGCATCAAGTGCTCGACCCGAGGCGGCCTTCGAGATATCTGCCTCACTCGCGATATGATCGATCAGTTCCGTCTTATTCACTGTAACCCCCTTGCAAGGATAGTAGGCGATTGAGCCGCGGAGGCGCTCTTCGCGCGCCTTGACATTGATCTGCGAGGTCCGCTGGCTTTGCCATTAGACAAGCCGAAAACCCTTATGTCAAGCCGTTTTGCGCCATTTTGGCGGCTTCGGAAGCACTCCTGAACCTGCGCTTTCCGGCCGCTATTTTCGAGCACTTTGCGTGAATAAAAAAAGCCCGGGGAAAACCCCGAGCTTTTTTCGCCTTTCACACTTTTCCGATGCCGGGAGCTGCGGCGAACACCGCCTCCCCTCCCCGGCAAGCGACGCCGTCAGTGCTTGATGACGTCCTGCTTGCCGCCGGCGTCCGCGCTCGGCGTCACCGGTGCAGCCTTCGCCTCTTCTTCGGGCAGCGGCGTCGGCGCATGCTCCAGCGCCAGCTCCAGCACCTTGTCGATCCAGCGCACGGGCACGATCTCCAGCGCGTTCTTCACCGTGTCGGGAATCTCTGCGAGATCCTTCACGTTCTCTTCCGGAATCAACACGAGCTTGATGCCGCCGCGATGCGCGGCCAGCAGCTTCTCCTTGAGACCACCGATCGGCAACACTTCGCCGCGCAGCGTGATCTCGCCGGTCATCGCGACATCGGCACGCACCGGAATGCCGGTGAGCACCGACACGAGCGCCGTCGTCATCGCGATACCGGCGGACGGGCCGTCCTTCGGCGTCGCGCCTTCCGGCACGTGGATGTGGATGTCCTTCTTCTCGAACTGGTCATCCGTCACCCCCAGGCGGCGCGCACGCGAGCGTACCACCGAGCGGGCCGCCTCGACCGACTCCTTCATCACGTCGCCGAGCGAGCCCGTGCGAATGATGTTGCCCTTGCCCGGCATCAACGCGGCTTCGATGGTCAGCAGATCGCCGCCCACTTCCGTCCACGCCAGCCCCGTGACCTGGCCGATCTGGTTTTCCTTCATCGCCAGACCGAAGTCGAACTTGCGCACGCCCAGGAAGTTGTCGAGATTGCCGGCGTCGACCTTGATCGACGTGCCTTCGACCTTCTTGAGCAACAGCATCTTCACGACCTTGCGGCAGATCTTCGAGATCTCGCGCTCGAGCGAACGCACACCGGCTTCGCGCGTGTAGTAGCGGATGATGTCGCGAATCGCGGCTTCCGTGAGCTCGATTTCGCCTTCCTTCAGCCCGTTGTTCTTCTTCTGCTTCGGCAGCAGATAACGCTGGGCGATGTTGACCTTCTCGTCTTCCGTGTAGCCCGATAGGCGAATCACTTCCATGCGATCGAGCAGCGGCGCCGGAATGTTCAGCGAGTTCGACGTCGCCACGAACATCACGTCCGACAGATCGAAGTCGACTTCGACGTAGTGGTCCGAGAACGTGTGGTTCTGCTCCGGATCAAGCACTTCGAGCAGCGCCGAGCTCGGGTCGCCACGGAAGTCCATGCCCATCTTGTCCACTTCGTCAAGCAGGAACAGCGGGTTGCGCACGGCCACTTTCGACAGGCTCTGCAGGATCTTGCCCGGCATCGACCCGATGTACGTGCGACGGTGGCCGCGAATCTCGGCCTCGTCACGCACGCCGCCCAACGCCATGCGCACGAACTTGCGGTTCGTCGCACGCGCGATCGACTGGCCGAGCGAAGTCTTGCCCACGCCCGGGGGCCCGACCAGGCACAGGATCGGCGCCTTGACCTTGTCCACGCGCTGCTGCACGGCAAGATACTCGAGGATACGTTCCTTGACCTTCTCGAGACCGAAGTGGTCTTCGTCGAGCACCTTCTCGGCGTTCGACAGGTCGTTGTTCACCTTGCTCTTCTTGCGCCACGGCAGTCCGACCAGCGTGTCGATGTAGTTGCGCACGACCGTGGCTTCGGCCGACATCGGCGACATCAGCTTGAGCTTCTTGAGTTCCGCGTCAGCCTTCTTCTTGGCTTCCTTGGGCAGGTGCGCGGCCTTGATGCGCTTCTCGAGTTCTTCGAGATCCGCGCCCTCCTCGCCTTCGCCGAGTTCCTTCTGGATGGCCTTGACCTGCTCGTTCAGGTAGTACTCGCGCTGGCTCTTTTCCATCTGGCGCTTCACGCGGCCGCGGATGCGCTTTTCCACCTGCAGGATGTCGATCTCGCTCTCGAGCTGCGCGAGCAGATGCTCGAGCCGTTCGATGACCGGGAACATCTCCAGGATCTTCTGCTTCTGCTCGAGCTTGAGCGGCAGATGCGCGGCGATGGTGTCAGCCAGACGACCCGCTTCGTCGATGCCCGACAGCGAGGTCAGGATCTCCGGGGGGATCTTCTTGTTGAGCTTCACGTACTGGTCGAACTGCGCGACGATGGCACGGCGCAGCGCCTCGGATTCGGGCGAATTGCCGTCATCCGGTTCGAGCGGCATGACTTCCGACGTGAACTGGGTTTCTTCTTCATCCACGCTCAGCGTGCGCGCACGCTGGATGCCCTCGACGAGCACCTTCACGGTGCCGTCCGGCAGCTTGAGCATTTGCAGGATGTTGGCCACGCAGCCGATCTCGTAGAGATCCTTGGCCGTGGGCTCGTCCTTGGCCGCGGCTTTCTGGGCGACCAGCATGATGTGCTTGCCGCCTTCCATGGCGGTTTCAAGCGCTTTGATCGATTTCGGACGCCCCACGAAAAGGGGAATCACCATGTGCGGAAACACGACCACGTCGCGCAGAGGCAACAGGGGCAGTTGAATCGCTTCGGGCGGGAGGATTTGGGTGCCTGACATCTCGTTCCCCATAATTAACGATACCGTTGTGTTCCAGCTAATTGAGGCCGCCGGCGAGAATTACAAGGGGGTGGAAAGGCCCCTTCGCCGATAAGGTGCACCACTCGGGGTTTCATTGCCCGTGGCACTAGTATGAAGGAAAAAAAGCCGTCCATGTTTCCATGAACGGCTTCGAAGCAAGTTGAGTTGACCGTTCAATTGGAGCCGGCAACTTTGGGCGACTCCTGGTAGATCAGCAGCGGTTTGCCGTCGCCGCTGATCGCGTTCTCGTCCAGAATCACCTTGGTCACGCCTTTGAGCGACGGCAGCTCGTACATGACTTCGAGCAGCGCCTGCTCGATGATCGAACGCAGCCCGCGCGCACCGGTCTTGCGCTTGATGGCCTTGCGAGCCACCGCATGCAGCGCCGCCGGGCGGATCTCGAGCTCCACGCCTTCCATCGCGAACAGACGCTGGTACTGCTTGACCAGCGCATTCTTCGGCTCGATCAGGATCGTCACGAGCGCGTCTTCGTCCAGCTTGCCCAACGTGGCAACGACGGGCAGACGGCCGATCAGCTCCGGGATCAGACCGAACTTGATCAGGTCTTCCGGTTCCACGTCGCGCAGCAATTCGCCCGCGTCGCGCTCTTCACCGGTCTTGACCGTCGCGCCGAAGCCGATCCCGGTCTTCTCCGTGCGGTTCATGATGATCTTCTCGAGACCATCGAACGCGCCGCCGCAGATGAACAGGATATTGGTCGTATCTACCTGGATGAAGTCCTGATTCGGATGCTTGCGCCCGCCTTGTGGCGGCACCGATGCCATCGTGCCTTCGACGAGCTTGAGCAGCGCCTGCTGCACGCCCTCGCCGGACACGTCGCGCGTGATCGACGGGTTGTCCGACTTGCGGCTGATCTTGTCGATTTCGTCGATGTAGACAATGCCCTTTTGCGCCTGCTCGATCTCGTAATTGCAGTTCTGCAAAAGTTTCTGAATGATGTTCTCGACGTCCTCGCCCACATAGCCGGCCTCGGTCAGCGTGGTGGCGTCGGCGATCACGAACGGCACGTTGAGCAAACGCGCGAGCGTCTGCGCGAGCAGCGTCTTGCCTGAGCCGGTCGGCCCGATCAGCAGGATGTTGCTCTTGGAAAGCTCGACCTCGTCGCGCTTGTCGCCGAGGTGCTTCAACCGCTTGTAATGGTTGTAGACCGCGACCGCCAGAATCTTCTTGGCGCGGTCCTGACCGATCACGTATTGATCGAGACTCTCGCGGATTTCCTGCGGCGAAGGCAGATCGGACTTGCCGCCGCTGCCACTCTCGTCCTCGGCTGCCGCAGCCTCGTCGCGGATGATCTCGTTGCACAGGTCAATGCACTCGTCGCAGATAAACACGGACGGTCCCGCGATGAGCTTCTTGACCTCGTGCTGACTCTTTCCGCAGAAGGAGCAGTAGAGCAGCTTTTCGCCGTTGGAAGTGCTTTTTTTATCCACCATATCTGTGTCAGCCTGCTAGCAATTTGCGCCCCGGTCGTCCCCCGCCGGGGCGGCAAACGCGGCATACGTGAATCCCATTGTAACGCCATGCTGCGCGGGCGTGTGGCCCACCCGCGACAGCCGCAAATTTCCTTTTACGACAAAGACTTGGCGCGATCACCCGGTGTTCGACGTCGAAATTACCGGATGTCGCGCCAGCGTTTTGCCGTCGCGCGCCCCCAATCGGCAACCGATTCAGGGACGCTTTTCGAGCACGCGATCGATCAGACCGTACTCCACGGCATCGGTCGCGGACTTGAAGTTGTCGCGATCGGTGTCGCGCGCGATGACCTCGAGCGGCTGCCCCGTGTTCTCGGCGAGCAGACGGTTCAGGCGGTCCTTGAGCAACAGGATTTCCTTCGCGTGAATTTCGATGTCCGAGGCCTGACCGCGCGCGCCGCCCAGCGGCTGGTGAATCATGATGCGGGCGTTGGGCAGCGCATAGCGCTTGCCCTTCTCGCCGGCGGCGAGCAGGAACGCGCCCATGCTCGCGGCCATGCCCATGCACAGCGTGGAGACGGCCGGCTTCACGAACTGCATCGTGTCGTAAATCGCGAGCCCTGCCGAGACGGAGCCGCCCGGCGAGTTGATGTACATCGAGATTTCCTTGTCCGGATTCTCGCTCTCGAGAAACAGCAATTGCGCAACGACGAGATTGGCGGTCTGGTCGTTGACCTCGCCCACCAGGAAAATGATGCGCTCCTTGAGCAGACGCGAGTAGATATCGTAAGCGCGCTCACCGCGGCCACTTTGCTCGACGACCATCGGCACGAGGCCCAGAGCCTGCGATTCGAGAGCGGAGTTGTGCGTCGGGGAAGCGAGTTGGGCGAGCAATTCGGAACGGGTAATCATATCGGTTCGACCCTTCTATCGAGATGGTTTTGCGCGCCGCAGGGAGGAGGCCCGGAGGCCATTTGGAAAAGAACCGCCACGGCCTTGCGGCCGCGGCGGCTCCGTCAGTCCGTCGTGCTCGATCAGCCTTGCGTGTTGCCGGCCAGCTCTTCGAAGCTCACTTGCTTGTCGGTCACCTTGGCCTTGCCCAGGACGAACTCGACAACATTGTTCTCGACGACGAAACCTTCCATTTCCGCCATGCGCTGCTGATCGCCATAGTACCAGCGGACGACTTCTTGCGGGTCTTCGTAGCTCTTCGCGAACTCTTCGACTTCTGCCTTGATCTGCTCCGGCTTGGCCTGCAGATCGTGCTGCTTGACCAGTTCGGCAAGGATCAGGCCCAACTTGACGCGGCGCTCGGCTTGCTCCTTGAACATCTCGGCCGGAATCGGCACGTTGCCGGCGTTGGGCACACCGCGCTGTGCGAGGTCCTGACGCGCCATCGCCACCAGACGCTCCTGATCCTGCGCGACCAGCGCGTTCGGCACGTCGAGCTCGGACACCGAGATCAGGGCGTTCATCACCTGGTCCTTGAGCAGCGCCTGGGTGCGACGCTTCACTTCGCGCGACAGGTTTTCCTTGATGTCGGCGCGCATCTTCTCGATGCTGCCATCGGCAATACCGAGCGACTTGGCGAACTCGGCGTCGACTTCCGGCAGGTGCGCCCACTCGACCTTCTTGAGCGTGACGGTAAACGTGGCGGTCTTACCGGCCACTTCCTTGCCGTGATACTCGTCCGGGAACTTGAGCTCGAACTCCTTCGACTCGCCGACCTTCAGGCCCAGCGTGGCCTTTTCGAATTCCGGCAGCATGCGGCCTTCGCCGAGCACAAACACGAAATCTTCGGCGCTGCCGCCCGCGAAGGCTTCACCATCGATCTTGCCGACGAAGTCGACCGTCACGCGATCGCCGTCCTTGGCTTCGACCGAGCCGCCGTCGCCATGGGCGCCGGCTTCACCGCGCACGTGGTAGTGAACGCGCTGCTTGCGCAGAATGTCGATGGTGCGATCGATCTCCGCTTCCGACACTTCGGTCGTGGTACGGGTGACTTCGGCGGCGGCGAGGTCGCCGATCTTGACTTCCGGGTAGACCTCGAAGGTGGCGTCGAACGCGTATTCGGTCTCGGCGGCGTCTGCCTTCGGGGCGAAGCGCGGCTGGCCGGCCACGCGCAGATCCTGGTTCTTGCTGATTTCGAAGAATTGCTGGCCGACCTTGTCGCTCACGACTTCGGCTTCGACCTGACCACCGTACTGCTGCGTGACCATCTTCAGGGGCACCTTGCCCGGACGGAAGCCCGGCATACGAACCGTCTTCGACAGCTTCTGAATGCGTGCCGCAACTTCTTTCTCGACGTCCTGCTTCTGCAGGGCGATGGTAAAGCGACGCTCGAGCTTGCCGAGGTTTTCAACAACGATAGTCATGAGGATATTCGTCCATCCAGAGGGTCGTTCTGTGTTGCGGCGAGGGAATGCCGCAAGCGGACCCTGTCAGTTAATCAACCTTGGGCCGGTACCGACGAAGCGACGCCGGCTTCCCTCCGCCCCCGGCAAACCGGGGTAGCGCCAAAACGGTTTTGCACACAAAGCGGGACATTTTAGCAAACTATTGCCCCGCCTTTAGACTTTCCGGCCCGGCATCGAGGAAATATCGGGGAATTCACGAAATCCAGGCCGGTTCCCTTGGCGAGCCTCTCCCCGCCCCCCCTTTCACGGCAGCCCCCTTTAACAATCGCCTCTGGCCACCGCCGGGCCCACGCCTTCATTGGCCGATCCGCCGCTTTAGAGTTCCCTCTCCAGAAAAACCCCTTGGGAGACAGCCGATCCCGGCCTAGCATTCAATCGAACGTTTGAATGAAACGGAAGTTCATTACAAGACGACACGGCGCCTGGCGGCGCCCCCAAGGAGATTCGTCGTGAGCCCACGCGTCCCGGCCGGCCGACAAGCCGGCGACACCAAACTGCGCATTCTCGATGCGGCAGAAGACCTCTTCATCGAATACGGTTACGACGCCATGTCGCTGCGTCAGATCACCTCGCGTGCCGAGGTGAATCTGGCGGCCGTGAACTATCACTTCGGCAGCAAGGAAACGCTGTTGCAGGCCATGCTCTCGCGCCGGCTCGACCGGCTCAACGAGGAACGTCTCGCGCTGCTCACGCGCGCCGAAGCCGCATGGCCCGGGTCGCGCCTGACGTGCGAACACGTGCTGGGGGCGATGTTCATCCCGGCGCTGGCGATCTCGCACCACCGCGACATCGGCGGGCCGGCGTTCCTGCGCCTGCTCGGCCGGGTCTATGCCGACCCGTCGCCGTTCATTCGCGACTATCTCCAGCAGCATTACGCGCCGGTGTTCAAGCGCTTCTTCGACGCTTTCGCGCAGGCGCTGCCCGAGCTGCCGCATCAGGAGCTGCGCTGGCGCCTGCAATTCGCGCTGCAGGCGCTCTCGGGCGTGCTGGCGAGCAGCGACACGACGCGTCTGATCGACACGTTCGCCCAGGGCCAGCCCATGGGCGACCTGCAGGTGGTGGCGCGCCTCACCGCGCTCATGGTCGCCGCGCTCAAGGCGCCGATGCCGGGCGAAGCGCAGCTCGCGAGCTTTGCCGCAGTGTTCGCCCTGACCAGGGAAGCCGGCGTCACGCCGCCGCGCGAAGCCGGACACCCCGATCCCGATTCGCCGGCGGCGATGTCGTCGTCCACGTCGGGCGACGAGGCCGGCCGCGCCTCCGGCGGTGCGAGCCGCTCACTGGCAAGCGCCTGAGCGGTTGTCCGATTCGCCCGGCACACCCGGCAGCACGGCGAGGCCTGCGAGCCACGGCGCCCGCACACGCCCCGTGGCGCGTCGGCGCCGAATGCGAGGCTCGCGTTTCAGTTTCGACGTATCACTCGAATTCGCCGCGCACCAAGGTCCGGCGAAACGATCCAACAAGAGTGCCGGCAGCGGCGCAGCGCACGCGATTCGCACTGCCCGGCAAGAGGACGACGCCCTCCGCGCGACGGCGCCATCACGCGGCAGTCCATGACACGTCGCAACGCCGCAAGGCGGTAGGCAGAAGGTGGAAAGCGACGCACCGGAGGCCGAACCGAAACTGGACGAGGGGACGAAGGGACGAAGGGACGAAGGGAGGAAAACATGACGGCCATCTGGATTCTTGCGTTGATCGTAGGCGTATGCGCATTGCTGTTCTATCGCGCACGCGCATGGCAGTGGCTGATCGCCACCGCGCTGTGGGTGGGCGCAGGCGCCGCGCTCGGCCTGTGCGGTCCCGTTGCCGCCGCGATACTGGCCGTCGTATTCGTCCTGCCCGCCCTGTTCCTGAGCATCGGCCCGCTGCGACGCGCCTGCATCACGGCCCCCGCGCTTGCCAAATTCCGCACGATCATGCCGGAAATGTCCGAAACCGAAAAAGATGCGATCGAAGCCGGCAGCGTCTGGTGGGACGCCGACCTCTTTTCCGGGCGCCCCGACTGGCGGAAGTTCGCCTCGCTGCCCGCGCCCGGGCTCTGCGCCGAAGAACAGGCGTTCATGGACAACGAGGTCGAGCGTCTGTGCGATCTGTCCAACGATTGGGAAAGCACGCAGGTCTGGCAGGATCTGCCGCCCAAGGCCTGGCAATACGCGAAGGAAGCCGGCTTTCTCGGCATGATCATTCCCAAGCGCTACGGCGGCCTTGGATTCTCCGCGTATGCGCATTCGCAGGTCGTGATGAAGCTCGCCTCGCGCTGCTCGGCCGCCGCGGTCTCTGTCATGGTGCCGAATTCGCTGGGGCCGGCCGAACTGCTGCTGCACTACGGCACCGAAGCGCAGAAGAACTACTATCTGCCGCGCCTGGCCAAGGGCGAGGAGATCCCTTGCTTCGCGCTCACGAGCCCCTACGCGGGCTCGGATGCCGCCGCCATCCCGGACGTGGGCGTCGTATGCCGGGGCATGCACGAAGGCCGCGAGACGCTGGGCTTTCGTGTGACCTGGAACAAGCGCTACATCACCCTTGGCCCGATCGCTACCGTGCTCGGCCTCGCGTTTCGCGCGCTGGACCCGGATCATCTGCTCGGCGACGAAGACGAGCCCGGCATTACCTGCGCGCTCATTCCCACGCATCACCCGGGCGTCGTCATCGGCCGTCGCCACTGGCCGCTGAACGCCGTCTTCCAGAACGGCCCGAATTCGGGCAAGGACGTCTTCATTCCACTCGACTGGGTGATCGGCGGACGCGCACAGGTCGGCAAAGGCTGGCGCATGCTGATGGAGTGCCTGGCGGCCGGCCGCGCCATTTCGCTGCCGTCATCGAACGTCGGCTACTCGAAGATCGCAGTGCGGGCGACCGGCGCGTATGCGGCCGTCCGGCGCCAGTTCCGCACCCCCATCGGCAAGTTCGAGGGTGTGCAGGAAGCGCTCGCGCGCATGGCGGGCAATCTGTACGCGATGGATGCCGCACGCCGCCTCGCCGCCCTTGCCGTCGATCTCGGCGAGAAACCGTCGGTGATCTCGGCAATCGCGAAGTATCACGTGACCGAACGCGCGCGCAAGGTGGTCAACGACGGCATGGACGTGGTCGCCGGCAAGGGCATCTGCATGGGCCCGAACAACTTCCTCGCCCGCGCATATCAGCAGATTCCCGTGTCGATCACGGTCGAGGGCGCGAACATCATGACGCGCTGCCTGATGATCTTCGGCCAGGGCGCAATCCGCTGCCACCCATATGTGCTCAAGGAACTCGCCGCCGCACGGATGCCCGATCGCCACGCCGCGGTGCGCGCCTTCGACGACGCCCTCTTCGGTCACCTGACGTTTGTGACGAGCAACATCGTGCGAGGCGCGCTGCACGGCATCACACATGCGCGCTTTTCCGCCGTGCCCGAGCGCAGCGCGCCGGAACTGCACGCGTATTACCGCGCGGCGAATCGCTTCTCGACGCTGCTGGCCATCGCGGCGGACGTTTCGATGGCGGTGCTCGGCGGTTCGCTCAAACGCCGCGAGAGCATCACGGGGCGCCTGGGCGACATCCTCTCGCAATTGTTCCTCCTGACGGCAACACTCAAGCGCTTCGAAGACGAAGGACGCCCGCAGCCCGATCTGCCACTGGTGCACTGGGCCGCGCAAGACGCGCTCTGGCAAGCGCGCGAAGCGTTCGAAGGCGTGCTGGCGAACTATCCGTCGCGGTTCGTCGCCTGGTGGATGCGCTGGAAGCTCACGCCGCTGGGCCTACCCTACGCCAAGCCGTCCGACGCCCTCGGCGCGCAGGTGGCTGAACTGATGCAGACGCCCGGCGACGCGCGCGAGCGGCTGATCGCCGGCAGCTATTCGCCGCGCCCGGAGATCGACGGACTGGCGTATGGCGAGATCGTGTTCCAGATGACGCCGCAAGTCAGCGCGATCGAGCACCGTCTGCGCGCCGCGATCAGGGAAGGTCGTCTGCCGGCCATGCCGCAGAGCCTGCCGGAATTCACGCAATGGGTCGACCGGGCCGCTTCGCTGCAACTGCTGAGCGAGGACGAGCGCCGCGTGCTCGCACAGTACGCCGACTATGCCGCGCGGGCCGTGGCGGTCGACGACTTCCCCGCCGACTTTGGCCGCCTTGCCGACATGCGGCGTGCGCAGCAACAGGCGGCGACCGGCGAAGCCGTCACGAGCTGAACCCGGAAACCCGGATCGCCCCCCCATCACCTGGAGGAATCGAGGCTGTGACGATGTCCGACCGATATCTGGCTTTCGCCAACTCCGCCGTGGGCAGCCGTCTTGCCAACGCGCTGGGCCTGCCGCGCCCCGTGCCGCTCGAGCGCATGCCGCAGCACGGCGCGGCCGAAGCACAAGGCCCCACGCCGCCCCTGGCCGTCGTCGGTGGCGGAGATGCCGCGCCATTGCTCCGCGCGCTTGCGCGCGAACTCCATTGGCTCGGTGTGCCGAGCCTCGCGCACGCGGCCACGCTCGACTGGATTGGTCATGCGAACGCCGCCGGGACGATGAGCGGACGCTTCAACCCGGCCGAAGGTGTACGCCCGAAGGCACTGCTCTTCGATGCGAGCGCCATCGCCAGCACCGACGCGTTGATGGCGCTCTACACGTTCTTCCACGACACGCTCGCTTCGCTCGACACATGCGCTCGCGTGCTTGTGTTCGGCCTGCCGCCGCATCTGGCCGCGACCCCGCAGGCGAGCACGGCGCAACGCGCGCTCGAAGGCTTCGTGCGTTCGCTCGCGAAGGAGCTCAAGCGCGGCGCCACGGCACAACTGCTCTACGTCGCCCCTCAGGCGCACGAGGCGTTGCACTCGAGCCTGCGGTTCTTCCTCTCGCCGCGAGCGGCCTACGTCGACGGTCAGGCGATCACGCTGCAGGCGCCGGTCTTCGACGTACCGCCAATGCGCGACGCGCGCCCGCTTGCCGGGCAGGTCGCCGTGGTAACGGGTGCGGCGCGCGGCATCGGCGAAGCCATCGCGTGCGTGCTGGCGCGCGACGGCGCGCATGTCGTATGCGTCGACATTCCGTCCGCCCAGGGCCCTCTCGAAGCCGTGGCATCGCGCCTGGAAGGCAGCGCCCTTGCCTGCGACATCGCCGGGCCGGACGCCGCCGCCACCCTGCTCGCGCATCTGGCGACTCACGCGCCGCGCGGACTCGACGTGCTCGTGCACAACGCCGGCATCACGCGCGACAAAACGCTCGTTCGCATGAGCGAGGCGCAATGGCGCAGCGTGCTCGACATCAACGTGGGCGCCCCGCAGCGCCTGAACGAGGCGCTGCTCGAGGCCGGCATGCTGCGCGCCAACAGCCGCATCGTCGGCGTGGCGTCGATCAGCGGCATTGCCGGCAATCGCGGGCAGACGAACTACGCAGCATCGAAAGCGGCCGTGATCGGCATGGTCGAGGCTTGGGCGCCGCGGCTCGCGCAGCGCCGCATCAGCATCAACGCCGTGGCCCCGGGCTTCATCGAAACGCAGATGACGGCAGCGGTGCCGTTCGCAATTCGCGAGGCCGGACGCCGCATGAACTCGCTCGGCCAGGGCGGCCAGCCCGTCGATGTCGCCGAGACGATCGCGTGGCTCGCCCATCCGGCCTCCGGGGCGTTGACCGGTCAGGTCGTGCGCGTGTGCGGCCAGAGCCTGCTGGGGGCATGACCATGGCCGACGACCGCTCGCCGCCGCACGACCGTTCACGCGACCCGGCGCAGGGCGCCGCCCGTCGCATCACGCACCTGCCCTCGCCGCTGCGGTGCTACGTGCGTGCGCTGCTCGCCTCGCGCAAGCCTGCGCACGCCCGGCCGCTGCCCCCGCTCGCCTTCGAATGGCGCAACGTGGCGCTCGAGGCCGAGGCCATCGCTCGCTACGCGCGTCTGTGCGGCTTTGCGCAGACGTCCGCCGTGCCGCCCACGTGGCCGCATCTGCTCGCGTTTGCGCTACACATGCTGCTGATGACCGATCGCGCCTTCCCGTTCGCGATGCTGGGCATGGTGCATCTGGCCAATCGCATCGTGCAGCATGCGACGCTTCACGCCGGCGACCGGCTCGACTTCGACGTGCGTTGCGGCGCGCTGTACGCGCATGACAAGGGACAGGCGTTCACGGTGCTCACCACTGCGCGCCGCGGCGGCGAAGTCGTCTGGAGCGGCGAAAGCCTGTATCTGCGCACGGGCGTGGGCGCTGCGCTGGGCACACCCTATCGCGCGGCGCTCGGCGCGCGCACGTCGTTGATCCAAACGCAAGCGTGGTCGCTTCCGCGCGACCTCGGCCGGCAATACGCGCGCGTGTCGGGCGACTACAACCCGATCCACCTGTGGCCGATCACGGCAAGATGCTTCGGTTTTCCGCGTCCGATCATCCACGGCATGTGGAGCTTCGCGCGCGCGCTCGCGGCCGTGCTGCCAGGCTCGCCCGCGACCCTCGATCTGCTCGTCGAATTCAAGACGCCGATCTTGCTGCCGGGCCAGGTGACGCTCTGGCGCCAGTCCGACGGCGCCCCGGCGAGCGGCACAGCGGGTGACGGATCCGAGCCCGGGACCGTGTTCGAACTGCGCGATGCGGCGGGGACCGTCCCGCATCTGCGCGGACGATGGCAACTCGCCGAGAACGCCGCCACAGCGTCGCCACAGCGCCGCGGCGCCGGCGATACGGGGGCTGCCCTCGGCGCCACCGGCACCGTCGACGCCCCCGCCGCTTCATGACGGGTCCCGAGACCTCACCCGAAATCGCAACCGCAATCGCAACCGAAATCGCCCCCGAAACTGCCCCCGAAACCGCACCCGGAACGGACCTTTCATGAGCGCCATCAAACCTACCGCCCCCGCACCCGCGCTGCGACGCGTCGCGATCCTCGGCGGCAATCGCATTCCATTCGCGCGCGCGAACACGGCCTACGCGACGGCATCGAACCAGGACATGCTGAGCGCGGCCATGCAGGGCCTCATCGACCGCTTCGGCCTGCATGGCCAGCGGCTGGGCGAAGTCGCCGCAGGCGCCGTGCTCAAGCACTCGCGCGACTTCAACCTGACGCGAGAATCCGTCCTGTCGACCACGCTCGCGCCGCAGACGCCCGCCTACGACGTGCAGCAGGCATGCGGCACCGGGCTCGAGACGGTCATCCTCACCGGCAACAAGATCGCAATGGGCCAGATCGACGTGGCCATCGCGGGCGGCGTCGACACCGCCTCGGACGCCCCCATCGGCGTGAACGAGACGCTGCGCAAGATCCTGCTCGAAGCCAACCGCCAACGCAGCACGAGCGCGAAGATCGGCGCGTTCGCGAAAGCCCGGCCCGGCATGCTGTTCCGCCCGTCGTTGCCGCGCAATGGCGAGCCGCGCACCGGTCTGTCGATGGGCGAGCACTGCGAATTGATGGCCAAGCACTGGCAGATCGAGCGCGCCGCGCAGGACGAGCTCGCGCTCGCGAGCCACGAGCGTCTCGCCGCGGCCTACGAACAAGGTTTCTTCCTCGATCTGATGACACCGTTTCGCGGCCTGCAACGCGACAACAACCTGCGGCCCGACGTCACCCTCGAGAAACTCGCCAGCCTCAAGCCGGTGTTCGACCGCAGCGCCGCCGGCACGCTCACGGCCGGCAACTCGACGCCGCTCACCGACGGCGCCTCGTGTGTGCTGCTCGCGAGCGAAGCGTGGGCGCACGCGCACGGTATCCCGGTACTCGCGTACCTGACGTACTCGCAGACGGCCGCCGTCGACTTCTTCAATCCGGACGAATCGCAACGCGAGGGCTTGCTGATGGCGCCGGTCTACGCGGTCCCGCGCATGCTGGCGCAGGCCGGCCTGACACTGCAGGACTTCGATTTTTACGAAATCCACGAGGCGTTCGCCGCGCAGGTGCTTTGCACGCTCAAGGCGTGGGAAGACCCGCAGTACTGCCGCGACAAGCTGGGGCTTGCCGCGCCGCTGGGCGGCATCGACCGCCAGCGTTTGAACGTACACGGCAGCTCACTCGCGTGCGGACACCCGTTCGCGGCCACTGGCGGGCGCATTCTCGCCACGCTCGCCAAGCTGCTTGCCATGCGCGGCGGCGGGCGCGGGCTCATCTCGATTTGCGCGGCAGGTGGTCAGGGCGTCGTGGCGATGCTCGAGCGCTGACGTGAGACGGCCGGAGCGCAGACGACCGGGAACTACCGAAACGACGCCACCAACGACGATACGAACCAGGACGCGAATCACATAACGAGAACGGAATCGGCATCACAGGGGCAGCCATCACCGCGCCCGCGCGCGCACGAGTCTTGCCGGCAGAGCAAGCCGCAGCATGCGAGCGAGTCAGCAGATGAGCGAGCGAATTAGCTGGCGAATTGGCGAGCGAATGCGCGAGCGCGGGGAGCTTTTCATGGAGACAACGATGGACCAAGCTGTCCAGCAGGACCGCATCTGGCTCGGCGCCTATCCCCCCGGCGTGCCGGCCGACATCGACGTGACACGGTACACGTCGCTCGTGCAGGCCTTCGATGAATGGATCGCCAGGTATCGCGACCGCGTGGCGTTCGTGAGCCTCGGCAGCGAAATGAGCTACGGTGAAGTCGCGCGTCAGGCGCGCGCATTCGCGGCGTGGCTGCAAGCGCAAGGCGTGCGCGCCGGCGATCGCGTGGCGCTCATGATGCCCAACTGCTTCCAGTACCCGATCTGCCTGTTCGGCACGCTCATCGCCGGCGGCGTGGTGGTCAACGTCAATCCGCTCTACACCGCGCGCGAGCTCAAGCATCAGTTGCAGGACAGCGGCGCGCAGACGATCGTCGTCTTCGAGAACTTCGCGAAGACCGTGCAGGACGCGCTGCCCGACACTGACGTGCGCCACGTGCTCGTCACCCAGATCGGCGACCTGCTCGGGGCCGGCCTGAACGCCAAGGGACGCGCCGTCAATTTCCTCATGCGGCACATCGCCAGGCAGGTGCCGGCATATCACCTGCCCCGCGCCGTCGCGCTGCGCCGCGCGCTGGCGCAAGGCGCAACGCTCACCGCCGCTGCCGTGCCGCTCGCGCGCGACGATCTCGCGTTCCTGCAATACACGGGCGGCACGACGGGCGTGGCAAAGGGCGCGATGCTCACGCACGGCAACGTGCTCGCCAACCTGCTCCAGACCGAGGCGTGGGCGGCCGATCAGCTCGACGGCGACATCGAGGTCAACCTGTCGCTGCTGCCGATGTACCACATCCTCTCGCTCACCGTGAACCTTCTGGTGTTCATGAGCCTGGGCGGACGCAACATTCTCATTGCGAATCCGCGCGACGTGAAAAAGGTCGTCTACATCATCCGCAACGAGGCCTTCACCGGCGTCACGGGCGTGAACACGCTCTATAACGGCCTGCTCGAGAACAAGGACTTCTGCGCGCGCGACTTCTCGAAGCTCAAGCTGTCGCTCGCGGGCGGCATGGCCACGCAACGCGCCATTGCCGAGCGCTGGAAGCAGGTCACCGGCAAGCCGATCATCGAAGGCTACGGTCTGACGGAATGCTCGCCCATCGTCACCATGAACCCGGTCGATCTCGCCCACATGGACGACTACGAGTTCACCGGATCGATCGGCCTGCCCGCGCCGTCCACCGAAGTGCGCTTCAGGCGCGAAGACGGCACGTGGGCTGCGATCGGCGAGCCCGGCGAGCTGTGCGTGCGTGGGCCGCAGGTCATGCGCGGTTACTGGCGACGCCCCGAAGAGACGGCGAAGACCCTCGACGCCGACGGCTGGCTGATGACCGGCGACATTGGCGTGATGGACGAGCGCGGCTACGTCCGGCTCATCGATCGCAAGAAGGACATGATTCTCGTCTCGGGCTTCAACGTCTATCCGAACGAGATCGAGGACGTCGTGATGCTGCATCCCGGCGTGCGCGAAGCGGCGGTCGTCGGGGTGCCCGACCCCGTGGCGGGCGAGCGTGTGAAACTCGTCCTCGTGGCGAGAGATCCGCAACTGGACGCCGCGACGATCCTCGCTCACTGCCGCGAGCACCTCACGGCGTACAAGGTGCCTCGCATCGTCGAATTTCGCCAGGGCGAGCTGCCCAAGACGACTGTCGGCAAGATCCTGCGGCGCGAACTGCGCGAGCCGGCGCCGACGCCGGCCACGCCGCCTTGAAAAGGGCCTGGAAGCGTCTTCACGCGGCCCGAGGCGCCTGCGTGGCCGGATCCAAGCGCGCCGGCGCACTTCTACGCCCTCCGCCGGCGCCCCATCGATTCAGGGAGACAACGACAATGGTCATCTTTCGCAATTCGATTGCCCGAGCACCTGCGCGCCGCCACGGCAAGCGGCGTTTCCATCCACGCCACGCAATGTGGCGAGCGCCGCGCGTGGGACGTCTGGCGCTCGTACTCGGCTGGCTGCCGCTCACGCTGGCCGCCGGTGTGCTGAGCGCATCGGTCGCGTGCGCACAAACCGCTCCTCAGGCGAGCCCGACGGCGTCAGCGGCAAGCGGGGTGGGTGCCGCGGGCGCCACGCCGAACGACGCCGACGCGGCCCGGCTCGCCGCCATGCCCGTCGCGGCGCAAGCGCAATGGTTCTCGCGCGCGATCAAAAGCGGCGAATTCGCGAAGATGAGCGACGCGCAGATCGTCGCCCACCTGCAGGCGCTCTCGCCCGACGCGCTGGTTCGGTTCCTCAAGGCGGAAGCGGCCGCCATGCCCGAGTATCAGTACGAACTCACGCGCCATGAGCGCATCAACGACCAGTGGCAGGGCACACCCGATCACATGCTCGTGAAAATCCGCGAAAAGCCGCTGCAGATTTACGCCAAGTGGCTGGCCGACGGCGCTCATGCCGGCCAGGAGATCATCTACGACGAGACGAGGAATCCGAAGGAAATGTACGGTCATCTCGGCGGCATCCTGGGCTTCACGTCGATCTGGAGCGGCATCGACGGGCCGCTCGCGCGCTCGCAATCGAATCACACCGTGCGCGACCTGGGCTTCGCATTCATCGCCGAGCAGATCGCGCATGACGGCCGCAGCTTCCGGGCCGCCGGACTCTCGGAGAAGCCGGCAAGAATATCGGTGTCCGAACTGAATGGCGTGCGCGTGGCCGCGCTCGAATGGGACGCGCCGTCAGGGCCGCCGCAGCATTACGCGAACCGGTCGCGCGTGCTGCTCGATCTGAGGACGGGGCGCCCGCGCGGCATCGAGGCGTGGGACGCCGCAGGGCAGAAGATCGAGGAAATGCGCTTCGAAAAGGTGCGCCGACAGACGTGGACCGACCTCACGTTCGATCCGAAGAATCCCGACTACAAGTTCTGACGGACATGGCGGGAGCCCGCCGCCCCACAGCGGAGTGGCGGGCCGTCTCGCTCATTCGCACGGCACGGCATGGCCATGCCGCGCGTCGGCAGCCACGCGACGACCGGCGACGCGCATTGGCGTCGCCGTGCCTAGACCGCTCAGGTCTGCGGCAATTCGATCTTCACCTCGAGCACTTCCAGGTTGTCCTGATGCTCGACGCTGACCTTGATGTCGTCTTGGGCGATCTTGACGTACTTGGAGATGACGGCGACCAGCTCGCGCTGCAGCGCCGGCAGATAATCGGCCGGCGGCGACGAGCCCGCGCGCTCGTGCGCCAGAATGATCTGCAGGCGCTCCTTGGCAACGGCGGCGGTCTTTTTCTTCTCCCCCAGGAGGAAAGACAGGAAGGACATGGGCGCTCCTTACTTCGAGCCGAAAATGCGCTGAAACAACCCCGGCTTCTGATAGTCGGTAAAGCGCATGGGCTTGTCTTCGCCCTTGAATCGGCTCACCACGTCGCGGTATGCGTCGGCCACGTCGGTGCCGTCGAGATGGATCGCGGGAGTGCCCTGGTTCGATGCGTGCAGCACCGACTCCGACTCCGGAATCACGCCGATGAGCTTGATCCGGAGGATTTCCTGAATGTCTTCGAGCGAGAGCATCTGGCCGTCGTTCACGCGCTTGGGGTTGTAGCGCGTGATGAGCAGGTGTTCCTTGATCGGCTCGCTGCCCTCGATGGCGCGCTTCGTCTTCGACGAGAGAATGCCCAGGATGCGATCCGAATCACGCACCGACGACACTTCGGGGTTCGTCACCACGAGCGCCTCGTCGGCGAAGTGCATGGCGAGCAGCGCGCCCGATTCGATACCGGCCGGCGAATCGCACACGATGTACTCGAAGCCCATGTCGGCAAGGTCGTTGATGACCTTCTCCACGCCTGCCTGCGTGAGCGCTTCCTTGTCACGCGTTTGCGAGGCGGGCAGGATGAACAGGTTCTCGCAGGACTTGTCCTTGATGAGCGCCTGATTGAGGTTCGCCTCGCCCTGGATCACGTTGATCAGGTCGTAGACCACGCGGCGCTCGCAACCCATGATCAGATCGAGGTTGCGCAGACCGACGTCGAAATCGATGACTGCCGTCTTGTGCCCCTCCAAGGCGAGGCCGGCGGAAAAGCTGGCGCTGGTCGTCGTCTTGCCGACGCCACCCTTGCCAGAGGTCACCACAATCACTTTTGCCATCTGTCGATGCCTTCCCAAACTATTGAGGATGAAATTAGCTACCTTAGCTACGAATCACTTGAGCCCGAGGGGCTCGAAAATCAATTTGTCGTCTACCAGCCGCACCTGCACCGAACGCCCCTGCACTTCAGGCGGCAGCGCATGCTCACCGGTCCGGTAAATTCCGGCGATGGAAATCAGCTCGGGCTCGAGGCAGGTGCAGAAGATGCGCGCATCGAGCTTGCCCTTCACGCCTGCCAGCGCCCGTCCCCGCAGCGGCGCGTAAATGTGAATATTACCTTCGGCGATCACCTCGGCCCCGTAACTGACGAGATCGAGGATGATCAGGTCACCCTTCGCGTAGACCTGCTGGCCCGAACGCAACGGCTTGTCGATGATGGTCGAGGCGATGGCGGAGGCTTCGGCCGGCGCAGGGCCGCCGGCAACAGCGGCGGCGGCAGCAGTGGCCCCGGCAGACTGCCCGGCGGGCGCCCCCTCGTCGTCGCCGGCACCGCCCGCGTCGCGCGGAGTGCGCGAGATGCGCCGCTCGTGGCTATCCAGACGCGGCAGACCCTCCACCACCGCCCAGTCGGCCTGCTCGGTATTGGCGACCACACCGATCGGCTTCATGCGAAATTCGGTCAGCATTTCGGCCAACGCCGGCACGGCAACACGCTCGTTGCCCGCCAGACGCCGCACGTCGATGGCGACGGTGTCCCCGGCAAAGAATTCCGGGGTCGCTTCGAAACGTTGCGCCAGTTCGGTGCGCAGCGTATCCAGTTCAGGCGTCTTGACCACGAAATGCAGCGTGTCCACTGCACCGCTGCGTAACTCGAAGTACGGCGTTTTCTTTTGCGGCATGTCAGGTTGTTGTGCGCGAATTGCTGGCAAATTGGGCCATTCTACCGTCCCTCGTGCCCGAGCAAACCCAAAATAAGCGACATAAGCGCGTGCGCGGCATGAATTTCGTCACTATTGCATCGCAGCATTCAGATGAATTCTGCATGCATTCCGGAGCGGCGGGAATGCTATCGGAATGACATCGTAATGTCACCCTGCGAGCTTATGCTGGCGTCGGGGGAAGTCGCCACGAGAAATGCTGCATAGCAGCATCGAAAGTACGAATTTTGTCGCACAAGTGCCATATTCGTGACCTATCCTTAAAGTCCCTGACGAGGGACCCCCAGTGGAACCGCAAACCGGGAGACGAAGATGCTGAGTCATCATGAATTTGCCACCCTGATGCTGGTCAAGGACGCTCCGGAACAAGTGGAGCTTGATCGCCCGGACCTCGAATCGTTGCTCGAGAGCAAACTGATCGAATGGGAAGAGTTGGAAACGGGTGGGAAATCCCCGCGACTGACTGTCCAGGGCAAGTATGTCCTTCAGGCCGTTGCCTGAGCGCCCAGCCCGTTGTTGAGGTGTAAGCAACAACAAAAAGCCCGCCTTTCGGCGGGCTTTTTGTTTGGCGCGGGCTCCCCTGTGGCGTGTAGGGCTCAACCGTGGCGCACGTCCCGGCGGTGCCGGCGCCACGTGTGGCGCGCCGCGGGATGTTCGCGACACCAGTTGCGATCCACGAGCCAGGCGACGGCGGCGCCGACGACCAGCACGATTACCAACATTGCAATCAAGCTCCCTGTAAGCATCGCGGCCTCCTAACTTCGACATGGCGGGATGGCACGCTTTCATTCTAGGCAATCCCTATCGAATTGGGTACCCGAAAGTCATTCGGGTATACCGCGTTTGCGCCGGGTCAAAAGTGCTGCGTTGGTGGGCCCGGCTCGCTTGCGCAGCGCAGCACGCCGGCGCCCTGCAATGCCAGGATACGGCGCTTGCGCTGCTCACGGCAGCAGCGATTCACAGCGAGTCGACCACACCGCCGTCGACGCGAAGGGCCGCGCCGGTCGTCGCCGACGCCTGCGGCGACGCAACATAAATCACCATGTTCGCGACTTCCTCCGTACTGGCCGCCCGTCCGATCAGCGAGCTCGGACGGTGCTCGCGCACGAACGTTGCCGCGGCCTGTTCCATATCGGCGTCGTCGGGCACGCCCGAGGCGTGCAGCATCGCCGCCATGCCGTCGGAGAGCGTCGGACCGGGCAGTACGGCATTGACCGTCACGCCCGTGCCGCGCATGCGCTTGGCCAGGCCTCGGGAAATGGCCAGTTGCGCCGTCTTGGTCATTCCGTAATGAATCATGTCGTCCGGAATGTTCAGCGCCGACTCCGAAGCGATGAACACGACGCGACCCCAGCCGCGCGCGGCCATGCCGGGCAGATATGCGCGCGAGAGGCGCACGCCCGACATGACGTTGACGTCGTAGAAGTGCTGCCAGCGCTCGTCCGGGATCTCGAAAAAGTCCTGCGGACCGAAGATGCCCGCATTGTTCACGAGAATGTCGACGTCGGGCACGGCGCGTGCCAGCGTGTCGCAGCCGGCCGCGCTCGATACGTCGGCCGCCAGCCCGCGTACCTGCGCCTCGGGCAGCGCGGCGCGCAGCTTCGCGACGGCGGCGTCCACGCCTTCGCGCGAGCGGCCGTTGATGATGGTCGTGGCGCCGGCAGCAGCCAGCCCATGGGCAATGGCCAAGCCGATGCCGGCCGTCGACGCCGTGACCAGCGCCATTTTTTCCTTCAGATCGATATGCATGGAGCCTCCTCGAGTGTGGATCGTCAGGCGATCGCGCCGCCTGCGTCGATCAGCACCGTCGAGCCGGTGGCGCTCGGCGTGCCTGCGAGATAGAGAATCGTGTTGGCGACGTCTTCGGCGGCCACCACGCGGCGTGCCGGCAAGCGCTCGGCAGCGTTTCGGTACATCGCCTCGCGATCGGCCTGCGCGAGTTTGTTCCACAGCGGCGTGATCGTCAGGCCCGGCGACACGGTATTCACGCGCACCGGCGAGAGTTCCAGCGCCAGGCCGCGGCCCAATGCCTCGATAGCCGCGTTGATGGCACCCTGCACCACCGACGACGTACTCGGCCGCACGCTCAGGTAGCCGGACGTCAGCGTGAGCGAGCCACCGTCCTCGATGCGGGCGAAACGCGCCACGTGATAGGTGCCCCAGAACTTGTTGTCGAAGGCGGCATGCGCATCGTCGAGCGAGAGTTTGCGCACCGGACCCGTCGGCGTTTGCGCGGCCGACATCACCACATGGTGCCACGGCGCGTGCTCGGCGAAGAAGCGCTCGATCGCAGCGGCGTCGCCCGTATCGAGCACGGCCGCACGCGCGGCGTTGCCGATGGTGGCAAGCGCCTCGTCGAGTTTGGCCTGATTACGCGAGGCGATGGTGAGCGCCGCCCCGGCCCTGGCGAACGCTTGGGCCGCAGCGCGGCCGATGCCGGAACTGCCGCCGATGACCAACACGCGCTGACCTTCGAAATTGAACATGGCATGACTCCTGGAAACGATGGATACGGTTTGAGTTCGCTGCAAAGCGATCCGGCGGATCGCCGCGCACGGACACCGCGCCGGCGCCCTGCACCGTCCCTGCGCGATGTCATGGCGCCATTGTGATCCTCATCGAAGAGGACGATAATCCACCTTCAGACTGAATGACTCTCTTCAAAATATTGATAATCAACACGAACTGACACGAACCGACAGGAAATGATCGATCAAACGCTTGACCTCACGCTCTTCGATCGGGTTGTCGCCACCGGCAGCATGTCGGCGGCCGCGCGCGAGATGGGGCTGTCGCTCGCGGTCGTGAGCAAGCGGCTCGGGCTGCTCGAGCAGCGCCTGGGCGTGCGGCTGCTCAATCGCACCACGCGCAGGCAGGCGCTCACCGAGGAAGGCCAGGTCTTTCACGCGTGCTGCCAGCGCATCCTCGCCGAAATTGCCGAGACAGAGCGCCTCATGACGCGACAGGCGGGAACCGTCGGCGGCGTGCTGCGCATCAGCGCCCCGCGCGCATTCGGCCGCCGCCACCTGGCGCCGCTGCTGGTGGCGTTTCGCGAACGCCACCCCGACCTGAAGGTGCATCTCGAGCTCACCGACCTGTGGGTCGACCTGGTGGCGCACGGCACCGATGTCGCGATTCGCGTGGGCTCCCTGCCAGACTCCAGCCTCGTGGCGCAGGAACTCGCGCCCAACTACCGCGTGCTGGTCGCCTCACCCGACTATCTGGCGCGCCGCGGCACCCCGCACGAGCTCGGCGATCTGCAGCAGCACGACTGCATCCTGTTCGGCAACGCGCCCCACGGCGACTGGCGATTCGTATGGCACTCCGAAACGTTACGGGTTCAGGTGCGCGATACCTACGTGGTGGACGATGGCGACACCGCGCACGAACTGGCGCTGCACGGCGCGGGCATCGCGCAGAAATCGATCTGGGATGTGGGCGACGACATCCGGGCCGGGCGCCTCGTTCGCGTATTGCCCGCGATGCAGATTCCGGCGTCGCCGCTTCATGCGGTGTATCCGCACAGCCGCCATCTCGCGCCGCGCACGCGAGCGTTCGTGGACTTCCTGCGCGACCGGCTGCGCGCCTCGTGGCGCTGGCCGCAGCGTTGACCTCGCCGCCTTCGCGCCCGTGCCGCCACGCGCCGCACGCGGTGCGCCTTTCTCCCACGCGCCGCACGCAGTGCGCCTTTCTCCCACGCGCCGCACGCAGTGCGCCTCTCTCCCACGCGCGGCGCGCGGTGCGCCTTTCTCTTACGCGCCAGTGACCGAGCACGTCATTCGTGTGCCTCGGCGCCATTGAGCGCCTCACGGCCCGCTGCCAGCAACGCGTCCGACAGCACGGGATCTGCTCCCGCCACGGCGCGCGAGAGCACCAGCGTGCCGACCATCTGCGCGAATCTTGCCATCGCCGCCTGACTCGCCTGCCCAGGCGACATGCCGCGTGCGACGCCGGCGGCCGCCATGCGTGCGATCACCTCGGCCAGCCCGGCCGCGTAACAGGCCCGCGCGGCCTCGCCGATGCGCGGCGCGTCGCCGGCAAATCCCGCCATCGGACAGCCGCACGCAACGTTGTCCCGATGCTCCGGTGACAGGTAACGGGCCACGGCCGCTTGCGGCGACAGCGCCGCCTCGGCCCGCGCATCGCCCCCGGCCAGCAGGCCGACGTTGCCTGCCACGGCACGGGCCATGACCGCCTCGACCAGCGCGTCCTTCGATTTGAAGTGGTTGTAAAAGCCACCCTGTGTGAAGCCCGCGGCCTTCATCAATGTGCTGAGCCCCACCGCGTCCACGCCGTGCTCGCGAAACAACCGTTCGGCCGCCGCCACGATCGCCTCGCGGTTCTCCGCCGCCTGCTCTCTCGAAATCCCCATCACGTACTCCCCGCAACCCGGCGCCATCGCGCCTATCGTTGCCATCGAAAAAGACAATGTTGATCACCATTGACATGGCGCTGCCGGACTCGGCACAATGCCTGACACATGACGATGTCGATCACAATCGTCATGAAGTATAGCCCAGGCCGCGCAATGACCGGGCCACTCGTCCCCTCTCTACCGGAGTTATGGAAATGAAGATCGAAAATGCCGTGGTGTTCATCACGGGCGCCAATCGTGGTCTGGGATTGGAATTCGCCAAACAGGCGCTCGCGCGCGGCGCGAAGAAGGTCTATGCCGGATCGCGCGATCCGTCCAGGGTTACGCTGCCGGGTGTCATCCCGGTGAAGCTCGACGTGAACGATCCGGACGACGTGGCCGCCGCCGCAGCGCTGGCCGGTGACGTCACGCTGCTCATCAACAATGCGGGCACGGCGGGATTGACCGAGGGGCTCACCCGTCCCGGCTCGGCACAGCTACTGCGCGCCACGCTGGAGACGAACCTGTTCGGCGTGCTGTCAATGACGCAGGCCTTCGCGGGCACGCTCGGGCGCAACGGCGGCGGCGCACTGCTCAACGTGCTCTCCATCGTGAGCTGGATCAGTTCGAGCGCGATTCCGGAATACTCGATCACCAAGGCGGCCGCATGGTCGCTGACCAATGGCGTGCGCAAGGAACTGCGCGAGCAGAATACGCTCGTGGTGGGTCTGCACGCGGGCTTCATCGACACCGACCTGACGCGCGGCTTCGAAGCACAGAAGATCGCGCCGGCCGAGGTGGTGCGTCAGGCCTATGACGCCATCGAGGCCGGCGAGGAGGAAGTGTGCGTCGACGACGCCACGCGACAGGTCAGGCAGGGGCTCTCGCAAGGCATCTATCTCGGCGACACGCGAGCGCAGACGCAGTTCTGATCGGGTGCCGGCAGCGCGGCCTGCCGCGGGCGAAACGCCTGGCGTGCGCCGTTGCCGCCGGCCTCAGATGGCGCAGGTGGCGCAGGTGGCGCAGGTGGCGCAGGTGACTTAGGCGGCCTTGTCCATCTGGCGCTCCCCGCCGAGCGCCTCGACCAGATCGTCGAGCATGCGTGCGAGCTCGCCCGTCATGAGCGCGACGTCGGCGTCGAACTTCTCGGCTTCGCCTTCCGCCGTCGGGTCGGCGGCGTCCTTGATCACGTCGAGCGGCGTCACGCGCTTGATGATGAACGCGTCCGTGAGCACGAACGAGATACGGTCGTTCCACGTCATTGCCAGCCTGGTGCAGCGCTTGCCGGCCTCGATATGCTGGCGCACGTCCGCGCCGTCGAGCGGGTGGCGCACGTAGCGCACGGCCGCCTTCTCGTCGGTGTTCGAGCGCAGCTCCACGTCCTGATCGACGGTGAAGCCCGACGGGGCTTCGTTGCCGGCAAGCCACGACGTCATCATCGCGACTGGCGCTTCGTTGAGCTCCACGGGTTCGAGCACGATGTCGAGCGTCTTGAGCAACAGGCTGCGCACTTCGTCGGCCTTCGCGGGCGAGGCCGCGTCGATGACCAGCCAGCGGTTGACCGGGTCGATCCATACGCGCGTATCGCGACGAATGCCGAACGCACGCGGCAGCAACTCGTCGGTGACCTGCTCCTTGAGCTCCCGCATCTGCTTGCGGCCCGGTTTGAAGCCCTGCTGCTCCTCCAGTTCGGCGGCCTTGGCGCGCGTGACCTGATTCACCACGGTCGAGGGCAGCAGCTTTTTCTCCGCCCGATACGCCAGCAGGAACTGACGATTGACACTATGAACGAGCTCGCCGCCATCACGCGGCGGCGCCCAGCCCTGCACCTGCAATTCGAGGCTGCCGCCCTCGCGGAAGGCGTGCTTCTCGAGCGCCTCTTCCATTTGCGCGACGCTCATGGACCAACCGGCAGGAATTCGGTGCAACTGAAGATTCTTGAACCACATCGGCATCACCGCAACAAGCAAAAGCAGCGATTCTACCAGCGACGCGAAGCGCGGCGAATCCCGCGACGCGTTTCGCGTCAGAGGAAGCGGTCAAGGATCTTGCGGCTGGGCTTGTCGAGCTTGCCCGCATCGCGAATGAGAAAGTGAATGCCGTGGCTATCGGTGATGAGCAGCGTCTGCCCACCCAGGCGGCGGATGTCCTCCTCGCCGCGCAGCACGAACGACGCCTCGCCGCGATTCGTCTCCACGGTCCACGTGCTGGGCGTGGCGTAGGTCGACACGCCCTTGATGCGCAGCACTTCCGGCATGAATTCGCGCGCGGCGAGCTCTTCGCGAACAAGCGCCTGCACGGCGGCGGGCAGCGCGTCGAGCGAGTCGAGCCAGACCAGTTCGCGGCCTTCGGTGCTCACGAGGGCGAGGCCCGCCTCGGGCGCGGCGATCGGAAAGGCGCGCACGGGCACCACGCCTTCGTGGGCGACGCCCGCCGCATCGGTCAGCACCAGACGGCCGAAGGCGTTGCGCGAGAGAGTGAAATCAATCTGCATGAGGAGCTTCGCGAACGTTCAGTTGACGGAGAGCGGCTGGGCCGGCGCAGCCGCCACGGCGGCAACGGTGGCGGCCGCTTCGGCCGAAGCGACGACGTCGTCCACGTCGGTGTCGACGTTGCGCTGCTGGGCCTGGTAAAGCTTGTAGTACGCGCCCTCGCGCGCGATCAGCTCGTCGTGATTGCCAACCTCGACAATCTTGCCGCGGTCGAGCACCACGAGGCGATCGGCCTTGCGCAGCGTGGAGAGGCGGTGCGCGATGGCGATCGTCGTGCGGCCCTTGACGAGGTTGTCGAGCGCCTTCTGGATTTCCTTCTCGGTGGCGGTGTCCACCGACGAGGTTGCCTCGTCGAGAATCAGAATGCGCGGATCGATCAGCAGCGCCCGCGCGATGGAGATACGCTGGCGTTCGCCGCCCGAGAGCGCCTGGCCACGCTCGCCCACGAGCGAGTCGTAACCGTGCGGCAACCGCAGAATGAACTCATGAGCGTGCGCCGCGCGCGCGGCCGCCACGATTTCGGCGCGCGTGGCGTTCGGCTTGCCGTATGCAATGTTGTCGGCGATCGTGCCGAAGAACAGGAACGGCTCCTGCAGCACGAGCCCCACGTTACGGCGAAATTCCGAGACCGGCAGCGCGCGAATGTCGACCCCATCGATCTGGATCGCGCCTTCGGCCACGTCGTAGAAGCGGCAAATCAGGTTGACCAGCGTGCTCTTGCCCGAGCCGCTATGGCCCACGAGCCCGATCATCTCGCCCGGCGCGATACGCAGGTCCATGCCGCGAATCACCGAACGGTTGCCGTAGCGAAAGCCGATGTCGCGCAGGTCGATGGCGCCCTTCACTTCCTTCAGATGCACGGGGTTGGCCGGCTCGGGCACGTTCGAGACGTGATCGAGCACGTCGAAGATGCGCTTGGCGCCGGCTGCCGCCTTCTGCGTGACCGAGACGATGCGGCTCATCGAGTCCAGACGCGTGTAGAAGCGGCTGATGTACGTGAGGAACGCGGCCAGCACGCCGACCGTGATCTCGTGCCGGGAAATCTGCCAGATGCCGAAGATCCACACCACGAGCAGGCCGACTTCGGTAAGGAACGTGACGGTCGGCGAAAACAGCGACCATACGCGGTTCACGCGATCGTTGACCACCAGGTTGTGCCGGTTCGCCTCCTTGAAGCGCGCGACTTCACGGTTTTCCTGCGCAAACGCCTTCACCACGCGAATGCCCGGGATCGTGTCGGCGAGCACGTTAGTGATCTCCGCCCAGATCCGGTCGACCTTCTCGAAGCCGTGACGCAGGCGATCGCGCACCAGATGGATGAGCCAGGCGATGAACGGCAGCGGCACGAGCGTGACCACGGCGAGCCACGGGTTGATCGACACGAGAATGACCGCCGTCATGATGATCATCAGCACGTCGGTCGCGAAGTCCAGCAGGTGCAACGACAGAAACACGCAGATGCGGTCGCTCTCCGAGCCGATGCGCGCCATCAGGTCGCCCGTGCGCTTGCCGCCGAAATACTCGAGCGAGAGCCGCAGCAGGTGCGAGTACGTGGCCGTGCGCAGATCGGCCCCGATCCGCTCCGACACCTTCGCCAGCAGGTATGTGCGCGCCCAGCCAAGCACCCATGCCGCGAGACCGGCCCCGAGCAGTCCCGAGAGATACATCGCCACGCGGCCGTAGTCGATCGGCTGACCGTTCTGAAACGGAATCAGCACGTTATCCATCAGCGGCATGGTCAGATACGGCGGAATCAGCGTGGCGCCCGTCGCGCACAGGGTGAGCAGGAAACCGGCCAGCAACTGGAAACGGTACGGACGCGCGAAGCGCCACAGGCGCAGCAATGCCCACGTCGACGGTGGGGCTTCCGTCTCGGAATTGCACTGCGGGCAGTCGTCGACGCCCGCCGGCAACTCGGCCTGGCAGATCGGGCACACCCCCGCCTCGACCGGTTCGGCAGTCGCCGTATGCCCGGCGACGAGCGCGTCGCGCTCACGCGCGACCCTATCCATCAACTGCAGCGCGGCCGGATTGTGACCGAGCGTGTAGCGCCAGTGAGCGAGCCTCTCGCGCGCGTCGCACACCTCCAGCGAGCCCACGCCTGCGTGGTCCGTGTGCGAGAGCGACAGGTCGGCACGGTATGGCAGCGACCGCCATTCGCCGTGCGCGCCATCGCGGCGCGGCTCGCGTGCGAGCAAGCGGCGCTCGGTGGCCACCACTACGCCGCGGGCGAAATGCAACTGGGCGTCGAGGTCCACGGGCAGCCACGCGAGCACGGATTCGCCGGCGGCCAGTTGCGCGGCGACTTCCGGATACCAGGGCTGGGCGGCGGCACTGCGGCCGAGGGGGGAGGCGCAAGGCAAGGATAAAGACGAAGATGAAGGCGAAGGCGAAGGCGAACCGGAGGCGTCGCTATCGGAAGCGGCTTGCGGCGTGGCAGCGCCAGAAGGCGCCGGGGTGGAAGTGTCGGTCATTGCTGCGGCAGACGTGTCCTCAAGGGGCGGACATCGAGGCAAACGGAGAAGAATCAAGGCGGACTTTCCCTGTCAGTCCGCGAATTTGCCGCAAGTATAACCACAGCGACGCCCTTTGCGGCGCGGAGTTCCCCGATGACACACCGCACAATGGAAATATTGTTGCGACGGTCAACCGTTTGCGGATTTTCACGTTAAGTAACCAGTTAACTGTAATAGCGCGACCGGCTGCGCCGCCCGAAATCGGCCTCGCCGGCTTCCCAGACCAGCCAGAACGCGTGAAATAAGCCTTAGATGAAAAAGAAAGACATTGAAATTTTCGATGTCCTGTCACTGCGCGGGCCGAATATGTGGACATATCGGCCGGTGCTTGAGGCATGGGTCGATATCGGCGAGCTCGAGGAGTTCCCGTCCAACAAGATCCCGGGGTTCCCCGAGCGGCTGTCCGAATGGCTGCCGAGCCTCATCGAGCACCGCTGCAGCATCGGCGAGCGCGGCGGCTTCCTGCAGCGCTTGCGCGAAGGCACCTGGCCTGGTCACATTCTCGAGCACGTCACGCTCGAACTTCAGAACCTCGCCGGCATGCCCGGCGGCTTCGGCAAGGCGCGCGAGACGCCAATTCCGGGCGTCTACAAGGTGATCGTTCGCGCCTGGCACGAAGATGTGACGCGCGCGGCTCTGTTCGCCGCCCGCGATCTGGTCATGGCGGCCATCGAAGACCGCCCCTACGACGTCGAGGCCGCCGTCGAAAACCTGCGCGGCCTGGTCGACAAGCACTGTCTCGGTCCGAGCACGGCGTGCATCGTGGACGCCGCCGACGACCGCGACATCCCCCACCTGCGTCTGTCGGACGGCAATCTGGTGCAATTGGGCTACGGCGCCGCCGCGCGCCGCATCTGGACCGCCGAGACCGACCGCACCCCCGCCATTGCCGAGAGCATCTCGCGCGACAAGGATCTCACCAAGCAACTGCTCGAATCGTGCGGCGTGCCCGTGCCTGAAGGCCGGCTGGTCGACAGCGCCGAGGACGCCTGGGAGGCCGCTGAAGACATCGGTCTGCCGGTCGTCGTGAAACCCTACGACGGCAACCACGGCCGCGGCGTATTCATCAATCTCACCACGCGAGAAGAGGTCACCACGGCGTTCGACGTTGCGCTCGAGGAAGGCAGCGGCGTGATCGTCGAGCGCTTCGTGCCGGGCCTCGAGCACCGCCTGCTCGTGGTGGGCGGCCGCGTCGTGGCCGCGGCCATGGGCGAGATGGCCTGCGTCGTCGGCGACGGCAAGCACACCATCTCGGAACTCATCGAGCTGCAGATCAATAGCGACCCGCGCCGCGGCAGCGCCGAAGACCAGCCGCTCAACCGCGTGCGCATCGATTCGTCGGCCCGGCTGGAACTGCGGCGCCAGGGCTTCGACGCCGACTCCGTGCCGCCCGAAGGCAAAAACGTGCTGATCCAGCGCAACGGCAACGTCGCATTCGACGTCACCGACCGCGTGCACCCGAGCGTGGCAGCCCATGCATCGCTCGCCGCGCGCATCGTCGGGCTTGACATCGCAGGCGTCGATCTGGTCGCCGAAGACATCTCGCGCCCGCTCACCGAGCAGCGCGGCGCCATCGTCGAAGTCAACGCCGGCCCGGGCCTGCTCATGCATCTCAAGCCGGCCGAAGGCACGCCGCGTCCGGTGGGCCGCGCCATCGTCGACCATCTGTTTCCCGAGGGCGACGCGGGCCGCATTCCCGTCGTCGGCATCACCGGCACCAACGGCAAGACCGTGGTGGCCCGCCTGCTTGCGCATTTGCTGCAACTCGCGGGCGAGCACACGGGACTCGCGTGCAGCGACGGCCTGTTCCTCGACAAGCGCCTCGTTCAGGGCGGCGACCGCGCCAACTGGGATGCCGCGCGGCGCGTGCTGATGAACGCGAGCGTGAGCGCCGCCGTCTTCGAGAACGACAGCACTGCCATCCTCTCGGAAGGGCTGGCCTACGACCGCTGCCAGGTCGGCATCGTGACCAACATCGACCGCCCCGACCATCTGGGCCAGTATTTCGTCGAGGACGTGGATCGCATGTTCAGCGTGCTGCGCACGCAAGTCGACGTGGTGCTGCCCGATGGCGTCGCGGTGCTCAACGCCCGCGATCCGCTCGTGGTGGAAATGGCCGAGCTGTGCGATGGCGACGTGATCTTCTTCGGTCTGGACGAAAACCTGCCGGCCATCGTGGCGCATCGCGCCGCAGGCAAGCGCGTGGTGTTCGTGCGCGACGCTCAGGTGATCCTCGCCACCGGCACGGACGAAACCGTGCTCGGCGCCACGGCCAGCATGCCGCTGACGTATGCCGGCCGAGTCGCCTTCCAGGTCGAGAACGTGCTCGCCGCCGTGGCCGCCGCCTGGTCGATGGGCGTCGCCATCGAGGTCCTGCGCACCGGCGTGATCACGTTCGACGTGGGTCAGGTCGACGCGCCGGGTCGCTTCACGCTGTTCGAGAAGCAAGGGGCGACGGTCATCGTCGACGACGCCCACAACGCCCCGGCGCTCGCCGCGCTCGCCGCCGCGCTCGGCACGCTGCCTGCCGCCCGCCGCATTGCGGTGTACGGCGCCGGCGCCGACCGCATGGACGAAGACCTGCAAGCCCAGGGCAAGCTGCTCGGCGAGACCTTCGACCGCGTGGTGCTGTGCGACGACCTGAGCGTCGCGCGCAAGCGCCCGGCCGACGAGATGCGGGCCCAGCTGCGCGCAGGCCTGGACGCGGCCGGCACCAAGGTGCAGGTGAGCGATGCGGGCGAGCGGCGTGCAGCGGCCGAAGCGGCGCTCGCGCAACTCGCGAGCGGCGAACTGCTCGTGTTGCAGGCTGACGAAGGCGGCGCCGCGGCAATGCTCGATCTGGTGCATCTGTGGATGGGCCAGCCGATGCGCGCGCTGGCCGCCTGAGCGGCGCCTGAAGACGGCGCGCGCCGCCCGCCGCCGTCTTCTCTATATAGATAGCTACCGAATACCCAAACCACAGTCGTTTTTCTCGCCGACCAACCGCCATACAGGGGACGCGAAGTGGACAGACAGGGATTGCAATTTATGGAAGTCTCCCGTATCCGCGCATTGCGCGGCCCGAACCTCTGGAGCCGCCACACCGCCATCGAGGCGATCGTGACGTGCACCGATCTGGAATACTCGATCGGCAATCTGGCCGGCTTCGAGGCTCGTCTGCGCGCTCGCTTCGCCGAGCTGCCGGCGCTCACGCCGGATGCCGAGGAGCGTCCGGTGTCGCTGGCCGACGCGCTCGCCACGACGGCGCTGCACCTGCAGGCCGCCGCGGGCTGTCCGGTCACCTTCAGTCAGACGACGCAGACCATCGAGCCGGGCACGTTTCAGGTCGTGGTGCAGTACAGCGAAGAGCCGGTCGGCCGTCTCGCGTTCGATCTCGCGCAGCAGCTCGTCAATGCCGCGCTCGAGGACAGCCCGTTCGATCTGGCCGACGCGCTCCATCGCCTGCGCGATCTCGACGAGGACGTGCGCCTCGGCCCGTCCACCGGTTCGATCGTCCATGCCGCCGTGGCGCGCGGCATTCCGTACCGCCGTCTCACCGAAGGCTCGATGGTGCAGTTCGGTTGGGGCAGCAAGCAGCGTCGCATCCAGGCGGCCGAAACCGATCGCACCTCGGCCGTGGCCGAATCGATCGCGCAGGACAAGGACCTGACGAAGACGCTGCTGCACGCGGCCGGCGTGCCGGTCCCGCTCGGCGGCACCGTGCGCAATATCGAAGATGCATGGAAGCTCGTGCAGGAAATCGATGCGCCCGTCGTGGTCAAGCCGCGCGACGGCAACCAGGGCAAGGGCGTCGCCGTGCGCCTGCGCACGCGCGAAGAGATCGAGAAGGCGTTCGAGGCCGCGCAGGACATCAGCCGCGACGTCATCATCGAGCGCTACATCCCCGGTCATGACTTCCGCCTGCTGGTCATCGGCAACAAGCTGGTGGCGGCCGCGCGTCGCGACCCGCCGCAGGTAACGGGCGACGGCGTGCATACCGTGCGCCAGCTCGTGGATGCGGTAAACGCCGACCCGCGCCGTGGCGAAGGCCACGCCACGTCGCTCACCAAGATTCGCTTCGACGACATCGCACTCGCCACGCTCGCCAAGCAGGGGCTCGACGCCGACTCCGTACCCGAGGCCGGCGCGCGCGTGGTGCTGCGCAACAACGCCAACCTGTCGACGGGCGGCACGGCAACCGACGTGACCGACGACGTCCACCCGGAAATCGCCGCGCGTGCGGTAGCCGCGGCCCAGCAGGTCGGGCTCGACATCGCCGGGGTCGACGCCGTGTGCGAGACCGTCATCCGCCCGTTCGAGGAACAGGCGGGCGGCATCGTGGAAGTCAACGCCGCGCCCGGCCTGCGCATGCATCTGCAGCCGTCATACGGCAAGGGCCGCGCGGTCGGCGAAGCGATCGTCTCGACGATGTTCGAAGACGGAGACGACGGCCGCATTCCGGTCGTGGCCGTCTCCGGCACCAACGGCAAGACGACCACGGTGCGCCTGATTGCCCACCTGATTGCACAGCAAGGGCTGCGCGTGGGCATGACCGGCACCGACGGCATCTATATCAGCGGTCAACGCATTGACACCGGCGACTGCAGCGGTCCGCGCAGCGCGCGCAACGTGCTGATGCATCCGGACGTGGACGCGGCCGTGTTCGAGACCGCGCGCGGGGGTCTGCTGCGCGAGGGTCTCGCTTACGACCGTTGCGACGTGGCGGTGGTGACGAACATCGGCATGGGCGACCACCTGGGCCTGTCGTACATCAATACCGTCGAGGATCTGGCGGTGCTCAAGAGCGTAATCGTGCGCAACGTGGCGCCGCGCGGCATGGCCGTACTCAACGCCGCCGATCCGATGGTCGCGCGCATGGCCGACGCCTGCCCCGGCGACGTGACCTATTTCGCCGTCGACGGCGCGCATCCCGTGCTCGCCACGCATCGCGCGAAGGGCAAGCGAGTCGTGTACGTCGAGGACCGTCACATCGTGGCCGCGCGCGGCAGCGAAGAAACCCGCTATGCGCTGGCGGCAATTCCGCTCACGCGCGGTGGCGCGATCGGCTTCCAGGTCGAGAACGCGATGGCCGCCATCGGCGCGGCATGGGCGCTCGAGCTCGACCCGGTGACGATCCGCGCGGGCCTTGCCACGTTCGTCAACGATGCGGGCACCGCACCCGGCCGATTCAACGTGTTCGACTACAAGGGCGCGACCGTGATTGCGGACTACGGCCACAACCCGGATGCGATCGCGGCGCTCACGCAGGCCGTCGAAACGATGCCGGCGCGCCGCCGTTCGGTGGTGATTTCGGGGGCGGGTGACCGTCGCGACGAAGACATCCGCCGCCAGACGCAGATCCTTGGCGACGCCTTCGACGACGTGCTGCTCTATCAGGATCAATGCCAGCGAGGCCGCGAAGACGGTGAAGTGCTGCGCTTGCTGCGCGAGGGTCTGGCCAACGCGCGCCGCGCCACTCACATCGACGAAATCCGCGGCGAGTTCGTGGCGATCGACACGGCGCTGGCGCGCCTGCAACCGGGCGACCTGTGCCTGATCCTCATCGATCAGGTCGACGAAGCGCTCGAGCACATCGGCAAGCGCGTCAAGGAAGCCTCGGCACACTGACCGGACCGCCCTCCTTTTCTCTCCGCTTCTGCCCCGTTCCCCCCACCTTCTTCCGCCCTTCTTCCGCCCTTCCGGCTCACGGCTGCCGACGCCTGACACAGGGAGGTATCGCGAAAGCCCCCGAGCCGCAATGCCGGGGGCTTTTCTTTGGGCCGCGCGCCTGGCGTTGCGTAAGCCGCGGCGTCAGGCCGATCCTGTGATTCCTGACGTTCCGGCCGTTGCGTTCGTCCACCGCTGCATTGCACAGCGCCGTGCCGCCGGCAGACCGGCGGCAATTTCCGCTTCCAGTACGCTTTGCAAACGCGTACATAGTGCGCTGGCGTCGATGCGCGTGAACCCCATGCGCGCGTAATACGGCGCGTTCCAGGGAACGTCGGAGAACGTGGTGAGGGTCAGCCTGGCAAGGCCCACGTCGCACGCATGGGCGCTCGCCGCATCGAGCAACGCCCGCCCGATGCCCCGCCCTTGCCAGCGCCTGTGCACCGACATTTCCCAAACGTGCAGGGCGTCGTCAAAGGCTTCAGCGTCCAGAAAACCGACGGGAGCGTCGGGCTCGCCGTGCGGGTCCACCGCCACCCAGACCGTGCCCGAGGCGATCCATCGCCGATGATGCGCTTCGGCAATCGGCTCGCCATCTGCGAGCCAGCCCAGGCCGGGCAGCGTCCGGAACAGGTCGCCGGCGCTGCGCTCGACGCCCGGCAATGCGGCGGCGTCGGCCGGCGTGGCGCGCCTCACCCGCGCCGCCGGCCCGGATGTCAAACCACCACCTCCTGTGGCGCCATTTCGGTGCCATACGTGCCCCAGCGACCGTTCGGGCTGGCATCGGCATCGGCCGCCGCGACCGTCGGCTTGCACTGGCCGGCCGTCTCGTCGAGTCCTTGCAGCAACGGGCAACGTTCGAAGAGTTCGGCGATGAAGTCGACAAATACGCGCACTTTCGGCGACAGATGGCGGTTGTGCGGATACACCGCCGAGATCGGCATGGGCGGCGGTTTCCACTGATGGAGCACCTCCACGAGTTGGCCCGATTGCAGGTACGGCAGCGCCATGAAGCGCGCGAGTTGCACCATGCCGAAACCGGCCAGGCCGAGCTGCAGATACGCCTCGGCGTCGTTGACGGCCACCGAGCCCTGCACGCGAATTTCGACTTCCTTGCCGTCCACGAGGAACTGCTCTTCGAGCACGCGCCCCGTGCGGCTCGAGAAATAGTGCACGGCCGTGTGGCGCTGCAGATCCTCCAGCGTATGCGGCACGCCCATGCGCTCGAGATACGCGGGCGAGGCGCACGTCAGGCTCTGGAACAGCCCGACGCGGCGCGCGACGAGGCTCGAATCCTGCAGCGTGCCCACGCGCAGCACGCAATCGACACCTTCCTGAATCAGGTCGACCGGCTTGTCGCCCATGCCGACCATGAGTTCGATCTCGGGGTAGCGGTCGTGGAACTCGCACAGCGACGGCAGCACCACGAGCTTGCCGAGCGAGCCCGGCATGTCGACGCGCAGCTTGCCGCGCACGCGCTGGCTGCTCTCACGGAACGAAGATTCCGTCTCCTCGATGTCGGCCAGGATGCGCAGACAGCGCTCGTAGTACGCCGCCCCGTCCGGCGTGAGATTGAGCCGCCGGGTCGTGCGCTGCAGCAGCCGCGTGCCCAGATGCGCCTCCAGATTCTGAATGATGGTGGTCACGGAGGTGCGCGGCAGCCCGAGATTGTCGGCCGCGCGCGAAAAGCTATTCGCCTCGACCACCCGCGTGAAGACCTGCATTGCCTGCAAGCGATCCATGGTGTTTCCCTCGATGAGAATGATGTTGCACTGACCGAACCGCCATCGCACCCGCTGCAGTGCCCGTCACCCGCCCGAACGGCGCGGGCATATGCATATTGGTCGGCGGCATAAGCCAATGCCCATAAGGCTTGCGTCGATTAGTCGAGCTAGCCGAACAGTGTTGCCAAATTATAGGCGTTTATCCGGATGTCCGTGGCCTCTAGACTTCGCTCCATCCAATGTCATCAGAGGGGTGTCGCTCGCGCGCGCCCAACGCCATATGTCTGTCAACACCAAGCCGCACTCGGGTCAGCTGTCCCGCACCGACGACGGGCTGCGCATCGAAGAGGTGAGCGTTGCCGGCCACGTCGGCCCGGTCACGCTGCGCCTGTACCGGCCGAATCCGTCTGCCGCGCCGTGCGTCGGTCACACCGGCGAGCCGGGCGTGGTGGTCCCGCTCGAAGCGCACCTGCCCGCCGTGCTGTATTTCCACGGCGGCGGCTTCTGCGGGGGCTCGCTCGACGACGGGGACGCCGCCGCGCGCTACCTCGCCGCTCACATCCCGGCGCTGGTCGTCTCGGTCGGCTACTCGCTCGCTCCGGCGCACCCGTTTCCGGCCGCGCCCGAAGACGCCTGGAACGCCGCGCTCTGGCTGCACCGCCACGCCCGCCGGTATGGGGCGAGCGCGCGCCGTCTCGCGGTGGCCGGTCACGATGCCGGCGGCAATATTGCCACGGCCCTCACGATGATTGCACGCGATCGCGGTGAAATCGCGATCGCGGCACAGGCGCTGCTCGCCCCGCTGCTCGATCCCAGCATGACGCGCCTGGCCGACGGCCGCACGCCGAGCGACATCGAGGCAAGCGAATGCGCCAAGTGCTATCGCGCTTACCTGCCCCACGCGGCGCAGCGGCTGCACCCCTACGCGGCGCCGCTCGAATCACGCCGTCTCGCGGGTTTGCCGCCCACGCTGATCGCTTCCGCCGAACACGACCTGCTGCACGTCGAAGCTGAAAAATACGCTGCCGAACTCATCGCGGCCGGCGTGCCGACGCAGGTCACGCGCCATCGCAGCGCTTCCCATCACGGTCTGGCCGCCTTGCCCGCAGCACTGCGCGAGGTGGCCGCGTTCCTGACACGCCGGCTGGCACCGCCTGCCGCCGGCTCTACCCAGTGAGTCCATCCGAAGCCGGAGATTTGAAGAAATGACCACCCTCGCTCGCAAACCCGTCCTCATTGCCGCCGCTGCGACGGCCGTCCTCGTGGCCATAGGCACGTTCACCGTCGTGCGCGTCGACGCCAGCACGCCCCCCGCTGCGCAAGTCATGCCCGCGGTCGAAGTCGACGTGGCCAACGTGATCTCGCGCACCGTGACCGACTGGCAAAGCTACTCGGGCCGGCTCGACGCCGTGGACCGCGTCGACATCAAGCCGCTCGTGTCAGGCACCATCACCGCCGTGCATTTCAAGGACGGACAACTCGTCAAGAAGGGCGACCCGCTCTTCACGATCGATCCGCGCCCGTATGCGGCCGAAGTGGACCGCGCCGCCGCCCAGCTCGCCTCGGCACAGGCGCGCGACGTCTTCGCCAGCACCGATCTTGCGCGCGCGCAACGCCTGATCGCGGATAACGCCATCGCGAAGAAGGACTTCGACCAGAAGGAGAACGCCGCGCGCGAAGCCGCCGCCAGCGTGAAGGCCGCTCGCGCCGCGCTCGAAGCGGCGCGCATCAACCTCGGCTATACGCAGATCGTGGCGCCCGTCTCGGGGCGTGTCTCGCGCGCGGAAATCACCGTGGGCAACACCGTCTCGGCCGGCGCCCAGTCGCCTGCGCTGACCACCGTGGTGTCGGTCTCACCGATCTACGCGGCCTTCGACGTCGACGAACAGACGTACCTGCGCTATCTGTCGCGCGACACCGCGAAACCGGGCGGCGTGCCGGTCGATCTCGGCCTCGCCAACGAAGCGGGCTACTCGCGCAAGGGCACCGTCTACTCGGTCGACAACCGCTTCGACACCACGTCGGGGACGATCCGCGTGCGCGCGCGCTTCGACAACACCGACGGCGCGCTCGTGCCCGGCCTCTACGCCCGCATTCGCGTGGGCGGCGGCGAGCCGCACCCGGCGCTGCTCGTGGACCAGGCCGCCATCGGCACCGATCAGAGCAAGAAGTTCGTGCTCGTGCTCGATGCCCAGAACAAGGTGCAGTACCGTGAAGTGCAGCTCGGCGAGCGCCACGGCGGGCTCGTGGAAGTGGCCGGCGGTCTGAAGGAAGGCGAGCGCATCGTCGTGAACGGCCTGCAACGCGTGCGTCCGGGCGATGCGGTCTCGCCCAAGGTCGTGAAGATGGCCGGCGACACCGGCGGTCCGGTCGACGCCGCCACGACGGCTCTCGCCGCTGGCGACACCAGCGGCACCAGCGGCACCAAGGACGCGTCGGCCAAATCCGCCGCGGGCGAAGCCGGCGCCAAGACCTCTCAGAACAACGGCACCGACGGCAAAGCAGCCGGCCCGGCCCGGACGGCGAAGTCGCAGTCGGTGGCTGCAACGACGGCGGCGACGCGTTCGTGAGCGTGTTCGGGCACACGGACACATCACACGCCTCGCGCGCTGAACGACACCCCAGAGTTTCGTTATGAACATTTCAAAATTCTTTATCGACCGGCCCATCTTCGCAGGGGTGCTATCGGTCGTCACGCTGCTGGCCGGCCTGATCGCCGTGTTCCAGCTACCGATTTCGGAGTACCCGGAAGTGGTCCCGCCGTCGGTCGTCGTGCACGCCCAATACCCCGGCGCCAACCCGAAGGTGATCGCCGAGACCGTTGCCTCGCCGCTCGAAGAGCAGATCAACGGCGTGGAAAACATGCTCTACATGCAGTCGCAGGCCAATAGCGACGGCAACCTCACGACAACGGTGACCTTCCGCCTGGGCACCGACCCGGACAAGGCGCAGCAACTCGTGCAGAACCGCGTCTCGCAAGCCCTGCCCCGTCTGCCGGAAGACGTGCAGCGTCTGGGCGTGACGACGATCAAGTCCTCGCCCACGCTCACCATGGTGGTGCACCTGATCTCGCCGAACGACCGCTACGACATGACGTACCTGCGCAACTACGCGCTCATCAACGTGAAGGATCGCCTCTCGCGCATCCAGGGCGTGGGTGAAGTGCAGTTGTGGGGGGGCGGCGACTACTCGATGCGCGTCTGGCTCGATCCGGCCAAGGTGGCCCAGCGCGGCCTCACCGCCTCGGACGTGGTGAACGCCATTCGCGAGCAGAACGTGCAGGTCGCCGCCGGCGTGATCGGTGCGACGCCGGCCGGTCCCAACACGCCGCTGCAACTGAACGTGAACGCGCGCGGCCGTCTGAACACGGAAGAAGAGTTCCGCGACATCATCCTGAAGACGTCGCCGGACGGCGCCGTCACGCATCTGAGCGACGTGGCGCGCGTGGAGCTCGACGCCTCGAGCTACAGCCTGCGCTCGCTGCTCGACAACAAGCCCGCCGTGGCATTGGCCATCAATCAGTCACCGGGCGCGAACTCGCTGCAGATCTCCGACCAGGTCCGCGAGGCCATGGCCGACTTGCAGAAGGACATGCCGCCGGGCATCGAATACCGCATCGAGTACGACCCGACGCAGTTCGTGCGCGCATCCATCAAGGCCGTGATCCACACCCTGCTCGAAGCCATCGCGCTCGTGGTGCTGGTGGTGGTCGTGTTCCTGCAAACGTGGCGCGCATCCATCATTCCGCTGCTCGCCGTGCCGGTCTCGATCGTCGGCACCTTCGCGCTGCTGCTCGGCTTCGGTTATTCGATCAACGCACTCTCGCTGTTCGGCATGGTGCTTGCCATCGGTATCGTGGTGGACGACGCCATCGTGGTCGTCGAGAACGTGGAGCGCAACATCGCGGCGGGGCTCTCGCCGAAGGAGGCCACGTATCAGGCCATGCGCGAAGTGAGCGGACCGATCATCGCCATTGCGCTCACGCTCGTTGCCGTGTTCGTGCCGCTGGCGTTCATGTCGGGTCTGACGGGCCAGTTCTACAAGCAGTTCGCGATGACCATCGCGATCTCGACGGTGATCTCGGCGTTCAACTCGCTTACGCTCTCGCCGGCCATGGCAGCCTTGCTGCTCAAGGACCATCACGCGCAGCCGGACTGGCTCACGCGCCAGATGAACCGATATCTCGGCCGCTTTTTTGCCGTGTTCAACCGGGTGTTCCATCGCGGCTCGGAGAAGTACGGCCAGGGCGTGACCCGCGCGGTCGGCCGCAAGGCGCTCATGATGGCAATCTTCGCGGTGCTCATCGGTGTGACGATGCTGCTCGGCAAAGTGGTTCCGGGCGGCTTCGTGCCGGCGCAGGACAAGGAGTATCTGGTCGCGTTCGCCCAGTTGCCCAACGGCGCGTCGCTCGACCGCACCGACAAGGTGATCCGCGACATGACGGACATCGCGCTGAAGACGCCCGGCGTAAGAAGCGCGGTGGCCTTCCCCGGCCTGTCGGTCAACGGCTTCACCAACTCGTCGTCCGCCGGTATCGTGTTCGTCATGCTCGAGCCCTTTGCCAAGCGTCACGACAAGACGCTCGCGGCAGCCGCCATCGCGGACAAGCTCAATGCCGAGTACTCGAAGAACAAGGATTCGTTCATCGCCGTGTTCCCGCCCCCGCCGGTGATGGGCCTCGGTACGCTCGGCGGCTTCAAGCTGCAGATCGAAGACCGCGGCGCGCTCGGTTACGAAGCGCTGAACGACGCCACGCAGGCCTTCATCAAGAAGGCGTCGCAGACGAAGGAGCTCGGTCCGACGTTCTCGTCGTACCAGATCAACGTGCCGCAGCTCAACGTGGACCTCGATCGCGTGAAGGCCAAGCAGCTCGGCGTGCCGATCACGGACGTGTTCGACACGATGCAGATCTATCTTGGCTCGCTGTACGTGAACGACTTCAACAAGTTCGGCCGCGTGTATCAGGTCCGTGTGCAGGCAGACGCGCCGTTCCGCGCCCATGCCGAAGACATTGGCCTGCTCAAGACGCGCAATGCGAATGGCGACATGGTGCCGCTCTCCTCGCTGGTGAAGGTCTCGCCGACCTACGGTCCGGAAATGGTGGTGCGCTACAACGGCTACACCGCGGCCGACATCAACGGCGGCCCGGCCCCAGGATACTCGTCGGGTCAGGCGCAGGCGGCCGTGGAACGCATTGCGGCCGAAACGCTGCCGCGCGGCGTGAAGTTCGAATGGACCGACCTCACGTACCAGCAGATTCTCGCGGGCAATTCGGCGCTGTGGGTGTTCCCGATCTCGGTGCTGCTGGTGTTCCTGGTGCTCGCCGCGCAGTACGAGAGTCTCACGCTGCCGCTCGCCGTGATCATGATCGTGCCGATGAGCATCATGTCGGCGCTGTTCGGGGTGTGGCTCACCAATGGCGACAACAACATCTTCACGCAGATCGGCCTGATGGTGCTGGTGGGGCTATCCGCGAAGAACGCGATCCTGATCGTGGAATTTGCACGGGAGCTGGAAATGCAGGGCCGCTCGGCCGTGGCCGCGGCCATCGAGGCGAGCCGGCTGCGTCTGCGCCCGATCCTGATGACGTCCATCGCGTTCATCATGGGCGTGGTGCCGCTGGTGATGTCGACGGGCGCTGGCTCGGAAATGCGTCACGCCATGGGTATCGCGGTGTTCTTCGGCATGATCGGCGTGACGGGTTTCGGCCTGTTGCTCACACCGGTGTTCTACGTGCTGTTGCGCGCGCTCGCCGGCAAGAAGCCGCTGCATAGCGCGCACGCGTCGACCATGCCCGCCAACGTCAAGGCCGAAGTCTGAAGGATGTCTATCATGCAACCGCAATCGATCAAACGCAGCCTGGGTGTCCCGGGTATGCTCGCCACGCTGCTCGTGGTGGCGGGCTGCTCGATGGCCCCGGCGTACCAAGTGCCCGAGGTGACCGACAAGGGAACGCCGACGGCCTTCAAGGAAGCCGCGTTGCCGGCCAATCAGGCCGGCACCTGGAAGACCGCCGAGCCGTCGGAAGCGACGGAGCGCGGCGAATGGTGGAAAGTGTTCGGCGACCCGACGCTCGACAAGCTCGAAGCCGACGCGCTCGCGGCCAATCAGAGCCTGAAGGCGGCTGCCGCCCGCGTGCAGGAAGCGCGCGGCGTGCAGCGTCAGGCCCGCGCCGCGCTCTTCCCGACGCTCGACGCCAGCTTCGGGCCGACGCGCCAGAAAATCTCGCCGGCATCACAACTGCAGCCGGATGGCACGAACATCGCGCCGTACACGCTGTGGCGCGCGCAGGCCGGCGTCGGCTACGAGGTCGATCTGTTCGGCCGTGTCTCCGACAGCGTGGCGGCGGCCCGCGCCGACGCCGAGCAAAGCGAAGCGCTGTACCGTTCGGTGCAGCTCGCGCTGCAGGCCGACGTCGCGCAGAACTACTTCAACCTGCGCCAGCTCGACGCCGAGCAGGCGTTGTACACGCAGACCGTGAAGTTGCGCGAGGAAGCGCTCAAGCTCGTGCAGCGGCGTTTCACCGAAGGCGACATCGGTGAGCTCGACGTGGCGCGCGCCAAGGCCGAACTGGCCACGGCACAGTCCGACGCGCTGGCCATCGCGCGCCTGCGCGCCGCTTCCGAGCATAGCCTCGCGATTCTGCTCGGCAAGACGCCGGCGGAGTTCACGTTCGAGCCCGCGCCGCTCGCGCCGGTCAACGTTCGCATTCCGGCGGGGCTGCCGTCGGCGCTGCTCGAACGGCGTCCGGACATCGCCGCCGCCGAGCGCGCCATGGCGGCAGCGAACGCGCGCATCGGCGTGGCGAAGGCGGCGTTCTTCCCGTCGATCTCGCTGACGGGCTCGGGCGGGTTCGAAGCGGCCACGCTCGGCGATCTGTTCAACTGGTCGAGCCGCACGTTCCTGCTTGGGCCGGCCGTGGGCGGTCTGCTCTCGCTGCCGATCTTCGACGGCGGGGCGCGCAGCGGCAACCTGGCGCGCGCCCGTGCTCAGTACGAAGAAGATGTCGCGAACTATCGCCAGCAGGTGCTCGTTGCGTTCCGCGAGGTCGAGGACAACCTGTCGAACCTGCGTCTGCTCGACGAGCAAACCCGCGCGCAGGACGATGCGGTGAGATCGTCGCGCCGCGCCGCGCAGCTCTCGCGCACGCAGTACCAGGAAGGCTCGATCGCCTATCTCGACGTCATCGACGCCGAGCGCACCGTGCTGCAGGCGCAGCGCAACGCCGTGCAGTTGGCCGGCGCACAGGCGGTGTCGACGGTCAACCTGATCCGTGCGCTCGGCGGTGGCTGGGGCGATGTGCCGGCCGCGAAGCCGAACGGTGCGCCCACGGCCAGCGCGAACGCCGCCAACCCCACGGTGGCGGCACGATAACGCAAAGCGAGGGCGGCGCCGGGCGTCCGGCCCGTCCTCGGTAGTGAATGCATCGGGCCGGCGGCCACTCGTCATCCCCAAGCCGAGCGACGCGCCGACCTGCCCCCGACGCGCGTCATGCGTGCCGCCGGTCTCGATGCACCCTAGCTCCGATAAGGAGCGCACAGGCTTCTTCCCTGCGTCCCTGCTTGCCCGGCGCATGCCCGCGTCCCACGACACCGGGCATGTCCGGGCGTTTTTTTATCCGGCAATGGTAGGATGGCAGCACGGTTTTCGCCGCACCCCGGCTCGGGGCGCCTGCATGCGGAAATCGTCGCTGGCCAGTCATCTCGAGTGCTTTGCCCGCGTTCGGTCGCTTCGACCCTACGATAAGGAGTGCAAACAATGAAGATGCGCAAAACGTTGTCGCTTTGCCTCGCCGCCGGTCTGGCGGTCTCCTCCACTCTCGTGCTCGCACAAGGCGGACCGCCGCCCCAGGGCGGCCCGGGCGGCCCGGGCGGCTCGGAAGGCCCCGGCGCCGGCGGTCCTCCGGGGCAGCGCCCTGGCGGTCCGCATGGCGGACCTCCCGGCCACGGCCCGCAACACCCGCAACACGGCGCGCCCAAGGCGCAGCATGGCGGCCCGCCGCCGCGCGGCAATGCGGGTCCTGCACCGGACACCTGGCAGCATCCCGAATGGCGCCGCGGCGAGCGCGTGCCGCAGCAGTATCGCGACCGGCAATACGTCGTCGACGACTATCGACAATATCGCCTGAACCCGCCACCGCGCGGCTATCACTGGGTGGGCGTCGGCGGTGACTTCCTGCTCGTGGCTATCGGCACGGGCGTGATTTCACAAATCGTGCTTGGCAGCCAACGCTGAGCCACGCCGCGCCCACGCGATCGTCGGCAGTTCCTTCTGACTGGCCAGCCATGCGGCAGGGTCTCGCCCCTGCCGCATGCGCCCCGTCTCCCCCGCTACGCCACTCCGTCACTCCGTCACTCCGTCACTCCGTCACCAGGCGCCGCTACAACGCTAGCAAGGTTCGCGCCCCGTCCGTCCCGTTTTCTGAAATTTGCTGCGCCCTCTCCCCGCCACGCTGATCGCGATGCTGTTTTCGCTGCGGCGCAACACTAAAATCACGCCTCGTGCCCTCCCAATCCATCGATATACGATATATCATGCACAAAATATCAAACGAATGCCCCGATTCGGTGCACTCGGTGGAGCGGACGACATGGCAATGACACAACAAGACGTGAGGCAATGGTTGACGGGCTTTCTGCCCGCCGTAGTCGCCGTGCACTGGCGAGAGCGCCTGCGCGCCGGCGTCGGCGCCCTGTGCGGTATCGCGCTGACGGGCGGCCTGATGCTCTGGCTGCTTGGCCCTGCAACCTATATTCCGTGGCTGGTGGCCCCGATGGGCGCATCAGCCGTTCTGCTCTTCGGTGTGCCTGCCAGTCCTCTCGCCCAGCCTTGGTCCATCGTTGGGGGCAATCTGATTGCGGCCGTGGTGGGGGTGACGTGTGCGACCTACATTCCGTCGCCGGTCATCGCGGCGGCCGCCGCCGTCGGCGTGTCCATCGCGCTGATGTTCACCCTGCGCTGCGTGCACCCGCCTTCGGGCGCGGTCGCCTTGACTGCCGTGCTCGGCGGGCCCGCCGTGCATGCGCTCGGCTACGGCTTTGTCCTCGAGCCGATCGCCGTGCAGACGGTCGTGCTGCTGGGCGCGGCGATCGGCTATCACGCGCTCACCGGTCACCGCTATCCGCATGCGGCGCGCGCGCAGACGACGCCGGTGCGCCCGGTCAACCCGTCGGCCATTCCGGTCACGACCGCGGACGCCGAAAAAGCACTCGCGCGTCGCAGCGAACTGCTCGACATTTCCCCGGACGACCTCGCCAGTCTGCTGCGCGACACACAGCGCGAAGCATACGCACGCCGTGCCCGCGAGCTCACGTGTGCCGACGTGATGGCCCCGCCGCTGGCCAAAGTGCATGCGCATGAGGAAGCGCCGGCTGCCTGGCGCCTGCTGCAGCGGCACGGTCTGGACGCGCTGCCCGTCGTCGACGGCGACGCTCGGGTCATCGGACTGGTGACGCGTCACGATTTGCACGCGCGCCGGGCGCGTCGTCAGCGCTGGCCGCGCTTCGGCCTGGCGGCAAGGCCGCGCCCGGCGGTGCGCGACGTCATGCAGGGGGAACTCAAGACGGCAACGGCGGGCATGCCGCTGTCCGAAGCCGTCGCGCTGCTGATGGCGCAACGCCACGGCACCCTGCCCGTGCTCGATGACGCCGCGCGGCTCGTCGGTCTCGTCACACACGCCGAAGTGCTGCGCCGGGTCGTTACCGCCTGAACCCGCTGCGGGCGCCCGCACCGGGCGCCCTGCCGCGGCGTTCGCATTCACGCCCGCGGTGGCTTCGCCCCGCCGCGCCCCCTCGAAGCGCTCCGCTCGTTCTCCCTTCCCTCGTTCTCCCTTCCCTCGTTCTCCCTTCCCGCATTGTCAGCCCCGGCTCGTTCTGCAAGAATGGCGGCGTTCTGACGCATCACGCCATATCGCTTCGATCTGCGAAATAACGCTCGCCCCGGGGGAAATCGTGGAACAGATCACATTCAAGCAGTGTTTCAGAGGCGCATGGCGCGACGGCTTCAACGCCCTGCGCAATCGTCCCATCCTGTGTCTGTCGGTTGCCGTCATCGTACTGGTGATGTTCGCGCTCGGCGTCTCGCTCAGGTCGCTTGCCGCCACGATGGCGCACGACGGCGTCGCGGCGGGCCCTCGCATTCGCGTGGGCCTCGTCTCGTTCGCCGTGATGATCGTAAACGTCGTGGCGTTCTCCGTGCTGGCGCTCCACATCTTCCGATATGTGATCCTCGGGCCGGAAGCCGCACGCGCAGCCCGCTGGTACGGCCGCGATCTCTGGCGATATCTGTGGACGTCGATCCAGATTTTCGTGAGCATCGCCGTCGTGTGGATCGTCCTGTCGGTGCTCGCGGTGCTCGCCCTGCGCGCCATGGGACACGGCAGTTCGTTTGCCTTGCTCGGCACCTTTTTCGTGCTGCTGTTCTGTGCGCTGATATACGCGCTCGTGCGCGTGCAGCTGATCTACGGGCAAATCGGCGCGGGCCGCAGCAAGCGCTGGCGCGCCGCCTGGCACGACTCGCGCGGGCATTTCTGGGCGATGTTCGGCACGACGTTCGTTTCGGTGCTCCCGCTCGTGGTCGTCGGCATCGTGCTCACGGTGCTCTTCCGCCTGGTTCTCGCCGTCGCGCCAGACGCCACGGTGGTGGTCCTCGGCTCGCTGATTCTGCAAACGCTGCTGTCTGTCGCATGGATCGCGGTGGCCATCGGCAGCGCGGCATGGGTGTACCGGCGTTTTGCCAACGAGTTGCTGCAACTCGACGGCGCCCCCGACGACGTCTGAATCGCTGTGCCGGCGTCGCCAGACGCAAAAACGGCCCGCACTGCATTGGCAGCGCGGGCCGCTCATCCATCACGGGGCCGGCGATCGGCCGGCGCGATCAGCGATCAGGCGGCGTTCGCCTCGGCCGGACTGGCCAGCTCGCCGTAGCGGGCATACTCGCCGAGCCCGTCAGGCCATTGCGTGAGCACTTCGAATCCCGTCTCGGTCACCGCCACCATATGCTCCCATTGCGCCGAGAGCGAACGGTCGCGCGTGACGACCGTCCAGCCATCGGCCAACTGCTTCGTGTCGGGTTTGCCCACGTTGACCATCGGCTCGATGGTGAAGATCATGCCCGGCTTGAGCGTGAGCCCCGTACCCGGGCGTCCGTAGTGCAACACCTGCGGGTCGTCGTGATACGTCGTGCCGATGCCGTGTCCGCAATAGTCGCGCACGATGCTGAAGCCTTCGCGATGCGCGACCGTCTGGATCGCGTAACCCACGTCGCCGAGCGTCGCGCCGGGGCGCACCGCGCGAATGCCCGCGAGCATCGCTTCATAGGTCGTGTCGACGAGGCGCCTGGCAAGAATGCTGGGCTTTCCGGCGAAGTACATGCGGCTCGTGTCGCCGAACCAGCCGTCCTTGATCAGGGCGACGTCGATATTCACGATGTCACCGTCGTGGAGCTTCTTCTCGCCGGGAATGCCGTGACACACGACGTGATTGACCGAGGTGCACACCGTCTTCGGATAGCCGTGATAGCCAATGTTCGCCGGAATCGCCTTGAGCTCGTTCACGATGAAGTCGTGGCAGAGACGATCGAGCTCGTCGGTCGTCACGCCGGGCTTGACGTACTCGCCGATCATGGCAAGCACCTGCGCGGCCATCTCCCCCGCGCGGCGCGACAGGGCGATTTCTTCTTTCGAGCGGATTACAACGCGTTCGCGCACCATTACGCCACCTTGTCGAATGCGGTGACGAGCGCACCGGCTGCGGCAGACACGGCGGCGTTGGCGTCGACCAGCGCACCGTCGGATTCGATGAGACGGCGGCAAATTTCGCCGTAGCTCAGCGACGGGTTGAGCTCGGCAAGCATGCCGACGCGCAGCCAATGCTCGGCCTGCGCGTTGATGGAGCGGCTCAGCGCCCCGCTGGTGTTACGCAGCGCGGCGTGCATCGGCTCCGAGATTTTGATGATTCCCATGATGCGACCCTGTTATATACAAAGTAACTACGAAACGTATATTAACAGGCCCGCGCGGGATTGTCTCGCCCAAGGTGCGCCACGGCGCTCGGCAATACTGCGGGACCGGGCCCCAGCGCCGTGCCGCTGCCCCGCCCCGCCCCGAGAGCTCAGGCCGTCTCCGGTACGGTCGCCGGGGTCTCCCGGCGGTGCATTCGCCACCAGATCAGCAGCGCCACGAACGCTTCGAGCGCCGCCACGATCCAGAGCCCGGCATTGAAACTCCCCGTCGCATCCTTGACCATGCCGAGCAGGTACGGCGAACCGAAGCCGGCCAGATTCGCGACCGAATTGATGAAGGCCACGCCCATCGCCGCAGCGCCGCCGGCGAGATAGGCGTTCGGCAACTGCCAGAAGACGGGAATCGCGCCCATGGTGCCCGATACCGCGACCACGAGGCACAGGAACGCCGCCACGCCATGACTTCCGGCGAACAGCCCCACGCCGGCCAGTCCGCACGCGCCCACGAACACCGGGATCGCGCAATGCACGCGCGCCTCGCGACGCTTGTCCGCACTGTAGCCGATGGCGATCTGGAAGATCGCCCCGAAGACGTACATCACCCCGACGAGCAGCCCGATGTGCAAAGGATTGGTCGGCCCCAGCGCACGAACGATGGTCGGCGCGAAGAACGACAGCGTCGCATTGGCGGCAACGATACCGAAGTAGATGCCGGTGAGCAGCCACAGCCTGGGGCTGCGCACCGCCTGCACAAAGCTGTGCTCGCGCTTGCCGGCGCTCTTCTGGTCGCGGTCGAGATCGGCTTGCAGCAGACGTTTCTCCGTCTCCGAGAGCCAGCTCGCCTGCGCGGGCCGGTCTACCAGAAACCACACTGCCAGCACGCCGGCGAGCACGGTCGGCACGCCCTCGAGCAAAAACAGCCACTGCCACCCCGCCCAGCCGTTGACGCCGTGCATGCCGTTGAGGATCGCGCCTGCGAGCGGCGCGCCCACGACCGACGACACCGCCGACGCGGAGATGAACCACGCGAACGCCTTGGCGCGCCGGTGCGCCGGGAACCAGAACGTCAGGTAGAGCAGCACGCCCGGCTGGAACCCCGCTTCGAATGCCCCGAGCAGGAAGCGCATGACGTAGAAGTACACGGGCGAATGCGTGAACATCATGAGCACGCATATCGTCCCCCAGCCGAGCGTGATGCGCGCGAGCGTGCGGCGCGCGCCAATGCGCAGCAACAGCCAGTTGCTCGGGATCTCGAGGAAGAAATACCCGAGAAAGAAGATGCCCGCGCCGATGCCGTAGACGGTCTCGCTGAAGCCGAGGTCCTGCTGCATCTGCAGCTTCGCGAAGCCGACGTTCACGCGGTCGATCCACGCGAGCATCCACAGCACGAAGATGAAGGGAATGATCCGCCACATGATCTTTCTGTAGATGGGATCGAGCATTGGCTGCTGCGCGTCCTGCATGCGTGATGGTGGCTGTTGAGTCATGTCGTCTCCTCCCTGAACGGGCGTGCCTGGCCGAGGCGCATCGCCCGAAGCAGGGCCCGGCAAGCGGCGGGCACCGGCCCGATGACCGGGATCGAGAATCGCTCGCCCAGCGCCTGCGCCGCCTCGCCCAGCGGTCCGCCGCCGATCACGACGGCTTGCGCGCCGTCGGCCTCGATACAGGCCTGCACGGCGCCCGCGAGACTCGACTCCAACTGCGCCGGCGCGTCGCCCAATGCGAGCGGATCGCCTGTGGTGAATCGCGCGCCGGTGAAGTGGGCGCCGAGCCCCAGCTTACGCACGTTCGCGGCGATCGAATCGGCGAGCCGCGGGGTCGTCGTCGCAATGCCGAAGCGTCGGCCGCCAGTGGCCGCCTCGCGCACCGAACTCGCGCCGATGCCCACGACCGGCACGTCGAGCCGTGCACGCAGCGCGTCGATGCCGGGGTCGCCGAACGCGCCCACGATGACGCCGTCGGCCAGCGCCGCCAGCGCAATGATCTGCGGATCGTTCACCGCCTCGGCCGCGATGGCGAGATCGTGCTCGTCGACGATCATCGGCGCGCCCTGCGGCACGGTCGCGCCAACGACGCTCGGTGGCCCGGCCATCACGCTGGCGAAATACGTTCGGGCGATGCCGGCCATCATGTGCGTCGTCGCCGTCGACGTGTTGGGGTTGATGAGCAGAATACGGGTCATGGCAATGTCGGCGAATCAGGAAGCGGGTGTGACGGGGGCGCCGGCAGACGTTCTCGCGGCGTGCGTGTCATGGTCCGTTGCGGCCGACGTCTCGCGCCCGGCGTCGGCCTCGGGGCCGTCGATCGGCCTGCCGAACGTCTCCGGCGCGAACGTCAGCGCAAGAGCGAACACCGCATACATGGCCGCCATCATGCCGAACATGCCGCCAATGCCCGCGTGGTCGAAAACGCGTCCGGCGACCAGCGGCATGGCCGCGCCGGCCAGCGTGCCCAGCGCCAGAATGAACGCCGTGCCGAACGCACGCACTCGCGTGGGATAGAGCTCCGGCGCATAGATCCAGATGGACGTATTGAGCAGCAGCACGCAGAACTGGAAAGCGGCGCCAAACACGAGAATCAGCGGCTGCGACTTCGACAGGAAGCCGAAGCACAACCCGATCACGCAGGCCGCAATGGCGCCGAGCGTCAATACGCGCTTGCGCGGGAAGCGGAAGCCGAAATAGGACGCGGTGAGCGCACCGAGCAAGCTGCCCGATTGCATCACGATGGTGAACACGAAGCTCTTGCTGAGCGTGTAGCCCTGCGCCATGAGGATGGTGGGCATGAGCGTGAGCACGGAAATCTGGGCGCCATACGTCATGCACACGGCGATGCCCACGGCCACGGTGCGGCGCGCCAGCGGTCCGATGAACACCTCGCGCAGGCGCACCTTTTCCGCACGGTGCGCGCCGCCCGGCGCTTCGCTGAGATAGCGCTTCGCCCCGCCGGCGAACTTGCCGAGCTTGCCCGAGGCAAGGACGTTGAGTACGCGGTTGGCGTCTTCCACCCTGCCCTTCGAGAGCAGGAATCGCGGCGTCTCGGGAATGAAGCGGCGATACAGCAGCACGAAGAACGCGGGCAACACCAGACAGCCGAACAGCCAGCGCCAGCTATCCGGCCCTGGGAAGAATGCGAAGACCGCGAGTCCGAATGCTGGCGCCAGCATATTGCCCAGTCCGCCGCCCGCGACGTTGATGGCGCCGACTGCCACACCGCGAAAGCGCGAGGAGCAGAACTCCGCGAGCATGGTGACGGCGATCGAGATTTCGCCGCCAAGGCCGAAGCCGACGATGAAACGCCCGGCCGCGAGCGTCGGATAGTTGGGCGCGAGCGCGCAGATCAGGGCGCCGAGCGTGAAGAGCATCAGGTTGATGCTCAGCATCGTGCGGCGTCCGTAGCGGTCCGCGATGTAGCCCGAGCCGAGCCGCCCGATCGCCGCCGCGCCGAACGTGAGCGTGTTGAGGAACCCGATCTGCGCGGCCGAGACGCCCCAGGACTCGCGCAGCAAAGGCCCGACGAGGCCGACGGCGTTCTGCTCGAAGACGTCGAACAGCACGCCGAACAGGATCAGCGCCAGGATTTTCTTGTGCGACGGCGTCACGCCAATGTCGTCGAGCGCCCGCTCGAGCTGCTGCAGCCTGGGTTCCGATGAAGATACGACCACTTCTGCGCCCATCTTTGCACTCCCTGCGCCTGGAACGGCGCCTTGCGAACCATTGCGTCACCCAGCGTCGGATGAACATCCGTTTGTTAATATTTTTTCATATTATTTGTTATTGAAAATTATTTTTCATATCAGGAGTTAACCGGACACGACGCGGACACGACGCGGACACGACGCGGACACGGCGCGGACATGATGCGGACACGCCACGCACATGACGCGCCGAACGTGGCGCGCCCTTGACCGGGCGGGGCGGTCAATGCGCGGAGATGTCGTGAGGGCGCAGAAAAGTCCGGCATCCGGCGGCCGGTATCCCGTCGGGCGCTGGATGCGCGGTCCATCCGGACTATGCGGCCTATGCGGCCTATGCAGGCTATGCGATCAGGCGGTGCTCGGTGACGCTCGGGCGTGCGGTGTGCGCGTCTGCCCGGGCGGGCAGCGTGAGTCAGATTTCGTCGAGCGCGTCGTGGAACGCTTCGACCAGACCGAGATGGCGGCGTCCCGGATTGCCGGCCAGCGTCATGACCTGCGTGACGATCAGGTGACACAGGCCGATGACGGCCGTGTGGTTATCGAGCACGCCGGGGCCCTGCACGTCGCACTGCAGCCACCACTTCGCGGGCGTTTTACCCCCGGCATTGCGCTCGGTGATGTAGACGAGATTCGGGCACGCTTTGGCGAGCTGGGCGACGACGGCCGGCATCTGTCGCACACGGCGACGCAAGGCAAAGACGATCACGAGATCGTTCTCGCCAATGCCCGCGAGATGTTCGCCCAGCGTCTCTCCCGCACCGGGAATGACCTGCGCGCTCGGGACGATTTGCAGCAACTGCCAGCGCAGATACATCGCGAGCGGCAGGCTCGAGCGGAAGCCAACGACCCAGACCTTGCGCGCGGCCAGAACAGCCGAGGCGATTTGCTCGATTTCGGTGGACGAAAGCCGCCGATAGGTGGCGTCGATGTTGGCGAGGCTCTGTCGGCATTGCGCACCGACGAGGTCGTCGGCGGCAGTCCGTGCCGCGGACGGGGTGGCCGCCATCGCCAACGGCGAGCCGGCGCGCTGCTCGGAGCGCACATGCTTGCGCGCTTCGTCGAACGACTCGTAGCCCAGGCGCCTCACGAACCGGGTGACGGTAGCGTTCGAGACCTGCGCGAGTGTCGCAAGCTCGGACGCCGTGTATCCCGCCAGATCGCCCGGCAGATCGAGCACGAATTCCGCCAGCCGCCGCTCCGACGGCGAGAGTTGATCCAGTTGCTCTCGAATCCGGCCGACGAAAGACTTCTTCATATGCGATGCCATGAGCGATTTGCGTGGTTGGGGCGGGCTATTGTCGCGCGATTCCGCCCGATTGCGAAATCGCGGAGAACTCGGCGCCGAAAATTCGGTGCCGCCGCGCGGCGGACCGGAGCGAGGCCGGCGGCGCGCGGCGGCGCGCATGCGTTTGCGCCCGACGACGGGCTCGGGCGCGAAAAACGCGCATGCTCCCGCTTACGATGCCCCGGACGGCGCGACCTCCAGCGCCCGCGCCCGGCGCACGAAGGTGAGCGAGAGCAGCACGGCAGCGATCAGGAAGCCCGAGAGCGCCAGGAACGAGCCGCCGTAGCCGTGCGTCTCCTCCCTTAGCCAACCGACGATGTACGGCCCGAAGAAGCCGGACGAGTTGCCGATCGACAGGATCAGGCCGAAACCGCCCGCTGCGGCGCGGCCCGTCAGGAAGGTCGACGGCACGGCCCAGAAGGTCGCGAGAAACCCGAATCCGCCAATGAGTGCCACCGTCAACCCGACCATCAGCACTCGCGGATCGCTGAACGCGCTGCTCACCGCGAGCGCCGCCGCGCCGAGCAGGCACGTTGCCACGACGTGCCCCACGCGCTGCCCGGTACGGTCCGAGCTGCGCGCCCAAAGCACCATGCCCACCGCGCTCACGAAGTTCGGGATTGCGCTCACGAGGCCCACCGTGACCGTATCGAGCCCGAACGACTTCAGGATCTGCGGCATCCAGTAGTACACGCCGTTTAGCCCGATGAGCCCGGTGAGGTACGTCAGCGAGAGCACGATCACGCGAAAATCGGTCAGCGATTGGCCGAGTGTCATGTGCCCCGCGCTCTCGATCTCCAAGCGCTCGGCGCGCAGCTCGGATTCGATCCATGCCTTCTCGTCGGCGTTGAGCCATGCGGCCTTCGTCGGCGAGTCGATCAGCATGCGCAGACAAAGCGCGCCGAGCACGAGCGCGGGAACGCCTTCGAGCAGGAACAACCATTGCCAGTGCTTGAGCCCTGCCACCCCCGAGAGCGACAGGATTGCACCGGAGAGCGGACCGCCGAACACGGCAGCAAGCGGCACGCCCAATAGAAACGTCGCGATGGCCTTCGCGCGCCAACGGGACGGAAACCACTGCGCCAGATAGATGAAGACGGCCGGCGAGAAACCGCCTTCGGCCACGCCCAGCAGAAAGCGCGCCGCCATCAGCTCGGCCGGGGTGCGGGCAAGCGCGCACACCATCGTCATGAAACCCCAGGCGATCATGATGGTCGCGAGCCAGCGCCGCGCCCCGAACTTCTGCAGCGCCAGGTTGCTGGGAATCTCGGAAATGCAATAGCCGAAGAAAAAGGCGCCGACGATCCAGCCGAAGCCGGTGGGCGTCAAACCGAGATCGCGGTTCATCGTGAGCGCGGCGAAGCTCACGTTGGTGCGATCGATGTAGTTCACGAGAAAGCAGATGCACAGGAACGGCAGGATGCGCCAGCCCACCTTGGTCATCGTGCGCTGCTCGAAGGCGGGGTCCGCGACGGCGTTCGTCGATAGGGCAGTCATGATTCGTCTCCTCATTGTCGTATGTTGGTTTGGCAACTCGCGCGCCCGTCAGTCCGCATCCGCCCGGCCGGGAACGAACGGGATGGCCTCCTCGATCGTTTCCCAGATGAAGCGTCCCGAAGGGCATTGCCGTTCCTCGACCACGTGCGAGACGAGGCCCGCCGCGCGCGAGATCACGGCGAAGCCGCGCATGATGTCCGTGGCAACGCCGATCTCGCCGAGCAGCGCGGCAACGGCGCCCGTCGCGTTGATCGTGATCGCCCGCCCGTACACGGCGTCGATCTCGCGCGAGAGCAACATCAGCGTCTCGATATGCGCGCCGGCCAGTTCGGGCTGCGCACGCGCGAGATCGAGCAGCTTGTAGGCACGCGGATCGACCGGCTTGTGCAGGTGATGGCCGAAACCCGGGATGGCCTTGCGGGCTTGCAGGTATTCGCGAGCGATGGCCGAGGCCTGCGCCTGTGGATCCGCCGCGTCGCGAACCCGGTCAATGAGTCGCGAGCAGTTCTCCATCGTGCCGACGAACTGGCTGCCCACCGCCAGCAGCCCTGCGGCCACGGCCCCCTGGAGGTTCTCCGGGGCGCTCATGTAGACGAGGCGCGTGGAGATCGAGCTCGGCGTGAGTCCGTGCTCCATCAGCACGACGAGCACTGCGTCGGCAATGCATACGTCGACGGGACGAATGGCGCGGCCCAGGATCTGCCGCAGCAGAACTTCAGTGAACGTCTTCTTTCCGATCAGTGTCTCGACGAGATCGGCGTCGCCGTAATGGAGTGACGTGTGCGTGTGCGCGCAAAGCCGCGTGACGGGGCCTTTGCGCTCGGACGGAATATCGGCTTTCATGGCTTCAAGGATTCAGGAGTTCAGGGGTTCGGGGGCATCAGAGTTTCGCGGCAACCGCGCGCCCGGACAGGACCTGGTCGCGCACCGCGTTCTTCACGACCTTGCCCACGGACGATCGCGGCAAATCGTCGAAGAAATGGATGCGCTTGGGCGTGTGGACCGGGCCGAGCTTCTCTCGAACGAAGGCGCTCAGCTCGGTTTCGGTGGCCGCGCCGCCGGGCCGCAGTTGCACGCCGGCCTGCACGGCTTCACCCCATACGTCGTCCGGCAGGCCGAACACCGTGCATTCGAAGACGCTCGGGTGCTGGCCCAGCACGTTTTCGACGTCGATCGGGTAGACGTTGAAGCCGCCGGTGATGATCACGTCGCGGATGCGGTCCTTCAGATGCAGGAAGCCGGCGGCGTCGAGATAGCCCCGATCGCCCGTGTGCAGCCAGCCGTCGATCAGCGTTTGCGCCGTTTTGTCGGGCAACTGCCAGTAGCCGGTCATGAGCAGGTCGCCGCGCGCGACGACTTCGCCGATTTCCCCGGGCGGCAGCCGCGTCCCGTCGGCGGACATGATGGCCACCTCCGAGAACCACGTGGCGCGGCCGACGGATGACCAGCGCGACGGATCGTCGAAATCTTCCGGGCGCATCGCCGTCAGGATCTGGGGCGCCTCGGTCTGCCCGTAGTGCGTGGCGAGCACGGGACCAAAGAAATCACGGGCTTCGCGAATCTTCTCCGGCGGCATGGGCGCGCCGCCGTAGATGAGCAACCGCAGTTGCGGGAAGTCGCGACGCGAGACACCTGGCAAGCCCATGAGCTTGTAGATGAGCGTAGGCGGCATGAAGGCGATCGTGCCGCCTTTGTCGCGAAACGCGTCACGCACGCCGGGCGCGCCCGCCTGCGACGCAATGACGAGGCACCCGCCCTGCGCGAGGGTGGGCAGGATGTACGTCGACGTTCCGTGCGTGATCGGCGCGGCGACGACGTAGCGATCGCGCTCTGTGAGCCCCCACGTCTGAATCTGGTTTGCGACGTTGGCCATCCACGCGCGATAGGGTTGCATCACGCCCTTGGGGATGCCGGTGGTGCCGCCGGTGAACTTGATCGCCTGCGTGGCACTGTCAGGCAGATCGACGATCCGCGGCGAAGCCCCGTCGTGCGCGGCGAGTAGCTGGCTCAGCAACGTGCCCTGCGTGCTGTTCGTGCGGTGGGTTGTGGCGGCCGCCGCCTCGCCGTCGCAGACGATGCGATATCCCGAGGCGTTCGCCACGAGACATTCGGATGCGACGTCCGTCACGACAATGCCCGGCGCTGTCGTATCGACGATTCGCTGAATTTCGGGTGCCGTGCTGCGCGGGTTGAGCGGCACCCAGACTTTGCCGCTGGCCAGCGTGGCAAGCAGCGCGACGAGATGCGCCGTGCTATTGCCCGCGCAGATGGCCACGCGGCTTTGTGGCGACGGATCGATTGCCTGGAAGGCCGCGGCCAGCGCCGCTACGCTGCGCGCCAGGTCCCCGTAGCGAACGACGCCTTCAGGCGCGTCGATCGCGATATGGTCTGGCCAACGGCGCGCCGCGCGCCAGAAAAAATCAATGGGATACATGTGCCGAAATCCTCGAAGAGTGCACTCGGTTGACGTGCACGCAGTTTTCAATTGTTGGCGGCGACTGGTAGGCGATCGGTAGCCGATCGGTAGGCGATCGGTAGGAGATTGGTGGGCGATTGGCAGGCCCATCCCAGGACATTGACAAGCCCCTGCGCTTGGCGCGGGCCATGTGCCACCGTCGTCCCAACACCAGAGATTTTCCGCAGCCGCGCCGGGTGCGAGAAATCGAATCGTCCGGCAATCGGACGTTTTCCATGGGCGACGATGCATTCGCGGATCAGTGTTTTCCCTTGTTGATGAGCGACCTTGCATCGGTGATGGTGAATCGTCTTTTCATTCCGGCTTTTCTCATGCAGACGATCATCACCAATTCGAACGTTCATCAGGCGGACGTTTTGGACGACACCAAAAGCGCAGGCTTGCGGGCGTTGCGCCGCGGGCTCGACGTGCTGGCGGCCATCATCGAAGCGGGCGACACCGGGCTGCGCGTCGCCGAGATCGGACGTCGCTGCCAGCTGGAGCGCGCGACGATCTATCGAATCTTGCAAACGCTTGGGGAAGCGGGCTACATCGAACTGAGCGGACGTTATCGCTACGTCGCGGGCGAGACCGTTCGGCAATGGCGCGCCGAGAACGTGCTGACGCAATCGGTGATCGCCAGCAAGCTCGAGCCGGTGCTCGAACACGTCAGCGCCATCAGCGGGGATGCGGCGTTCGCCGTGGTGCGCGAAGGACGCATGTCGTCATGCATTGCGCGCCGGATCGGAAGCTATCCCGTCCAGGTGCTGGCAGTCGATGTGGGAACGCGCCAGCCGCTCGGCGCCGGCGCTGCGGGGTTGGCGTTATTGGCCGCGCTGCCCGACCACGAAGCGCAAGCCGTGATCGCGCAGCATGGCGATACCTTGTCGAGCTATGGCGGCTTGAACTGCGAGACGTTGCGTCTGCTCGTCAAGGCGTCGCGAGAGCGGGGGTGGTCGGTCGTGGGCAACCATGCGGCGAAGGGCGCCCTCGGCGTCGGCGTTGCCGTGTGTAACCGCCGAGGCTATCCGATCGCGGCGATCAGCGTGGCCGCGCCCACTGATCGAATGTCCCGGCAACGTCAAGCGTTTATCGTCGATGCCATCCGCTCTGCGCTACGGTCGGTTGGGGAAATGTGGGATTGAGACAGCGCGCCCGAGAAAACGAGTTGCCATCGGCAGGCGGGCTTGCGAGGGCGCCAATCGCGCGTCGCCCGGCTAAAACTCGCTTCGAGGCGCGTAGGAGCGCTTAGGGACACGTAGGGACACGTAGGGGCACGTAGGGACGCGTACTAACTTATGCATCGAGGATACTCTCTGCGAGCGAACACCCGATGTGGTTGCGAAGCAAATGGAGCATGCAGATTGGACCATTGATCGCGCGAATCTACGGGGGGATGGATGCCTTCCGCTGACGTGCGCGCCGGGGACAGGGCCGCACAAATCGTTTGCCGGAAAAGGCCGGCACGGAAGCTGGAAGTTCGGGAGACAGACAGACGAAGACCGGCTCGATTTTTTGCCGGACTCAAATTTCATCCCGATGATTTTTAAGGGTCTTTTGGTGCGAGGAAGGGGACTCGAACCCCTACACCCTTGCGGGCGTCAGGACCTAAACCTGGTGCGTCTACCAATTTCGCCATCCTCGCAGCCCGTGGGCGCCGCGCACCTGGGTAAGGTACGACGCCCGGCATCGGGTCGACGGCATGCGTCCTGTCGGACATAAAAAGGGGCGACTCGTCGCCGCCCCGCTCGCATGCGTCAAAGCAGGCGAGCATTCTACACGAAGTGAATTTCACCGGCAATCCGCCAGCCCCACCCCGCAATGCTAGAATTCCCCCCAATTCATGGCATCTGCCCCGGTCGCGCGCCTGCGCCACCTGCTGTCGGGCATCTGACCAAACCGATATCCCATTCGCATGCAACCCCACGAGAACGCCGACGAGCACGCCGGCTCCCCCGACAGTCCCGCACAGGCCAACGTACAAGCCCACGAGTACTGTCGCCAGAAGGCTGGTCCTCCCGGTTCCGCCCTTTACTACGCCCTGCTGCAACTCCGGCCATCCAGGCGCGACGCGGCCTACGCCGTCCATGCCTTCTGCCAGGAAATTGCTGACATCCACTCGGCTGTCCACGACCCCGGCGTTGCCCACGCCAAGCTCGACTGGTGGCGCCAGGAGCTCGCTCGTCTCTTCGACGGCACGCCCGCGCACCCGGTCACGCGCGCGCTCGCGCCCGTGGTCAAGACGTTCGGTCTGTCGCGCGACGCCTTCGAAGCCGTCCTGCACGCCGCCGAGATGGACCTGTCGCAAATGCGCTATCTGGATTTCGCCGGCCTCGATCACTACTGCGACGCCGCCGGCGGCGCGCCCGCCGAACTGGTCTCGCACGTCTACGGCTTCGACGACGCCCGGACTCCCGCCCTCGCCCGCGCTCTCGGTCACGCCATCACGCTCGGCCGACGTGTCACGGACGTGGGCGTCGACGCGCGCGCGGGATACGTCTATTTCCCCATCGACGAGCTGCAACGCTTCGGTGTCACCGCCGCCGACCTGCAGAACGGCAAGTACTCGCCCGCCTTCGTCGAGTTGATGAAGTTCCAGCACGCGCGCGCACGCCAGTCCATCGTCGAGGCCGCCGCCGCGATGCCCGGGCGCGACCGCCGCAAACAAAAACCATTGCTCGCGCTGGCTGCGCTGCAACTGGCGCTTCTCGACGAAGTCGCCGTCAGCGACTATCAGGTGCTCCATCAGCGCATCGACCTCACGCCGCTTCGGAAATTCTGGCGCGCCTGGCGAGCACGCTGAGCGGCTGCGGCGCGATAGCCGCGCGCTCGCAAGCGAGACCGATCACCCCCGCAGCACGTCCAGCGGCTGGAACGGCGCGCCGAGCACCGGCCGCGGGTCCATTCCCCACCATCGTTGCAATACGGTCGCGTAGACCTCGCGAAAGTCGACCGCGAAGGGCAAGTTGCCGTTGCCGTCCAGGCGATCCAGACGCGGCGCCTCGCCATACAGCCCGCCGCGCACCCCGCCGCCCGCGATGAAGTGCGGCGCGACCGTGCCGTGGTCGGTCCCGTTGCTCTGGTTCTCTCGCGGGCGACGGCCGAACTCGGCATACGTCACGATCATCGTCGATTGCCATCGGCCCAACGCCGTGAGCCCCGCGCGCAACGCCATCATTCCCTGCGCCAATTGACGCAATAAACTGGCCTGCTGCCCCGGCTGGTTCTGATGCGTGTCAAAACCGTTGAGCGTCAGACGCAGCACCGCCACGCCGCGTCCCGGCAGCGGCACGCCCGCCGGCGAGTCCGCCGCCGCAAGGACCTGCAGCGCCGTTTTCACCACATTGCCGAACGCACCCGGCGGCATCGGCGTCTTGAGCACATACTGCCCCTGGCGCGGGCGCAGCCCGTGCGCCGCCTTCACGATGTCGTTCTCGACACGCAGCACATGCGCCAATGCGGGATTGCTCGCCTGCGCCGCGTTCGCCGACGCCAGGCCCGCGTCGCGCAGAAACTGCGCCGGATTGGTCAAGGTCACCGCGCGGGCGCCGCCGGCGAGCGGTCCGGGTTCCGCGCTGCCGACGATCACGCCGTCAGCGTCGAATCCACTCGGGACCGCACGCTCGGCAAAGGCGCGAGACAGCCAGCCGTCGCGCAAATACTCGTCGGCACGCGAGGCGGTGTTCCATATTTCGATCGAGCGAAAGTGCGACAGATTCGGCTGCGGATACCCTACGCCCTGCACGATCGCCAACTCGTTCGCCTGCCACATCGGCATGAGCGCTCGCAGCTCCGGATGCAGGCCGCTGCGCTCGTCGAGCTGTATCACCTGCTCTCGCTTGATGCCGATGTTCGGCCTCAGAGCGGCATAGAGCGGATCGCCATACGGGATGACGGTGTTCAGGCCGTCGTTACCGCCCTTGAGCTCGATGAGGATGAGCAGGTTGTCGTAGCTGCCGCCATGTGGCGCCTGCGCGCCGGCAAGCGGCCGGGACAGGTCGCGCGCCGCCGCGAACGCAGGCAATGGGGCGAGCCACGCCGCGCCCAGCCCGGCAGCAAACGTCAGAAAATCCCGTCGACGAAAATCACGCATCTCGCACCTCTTGCTGCTCGGCATTGACCCACACTGGCGAAGCACATGCGGCTCCTGTGCGCACACTCTCGCGTACTTTCCGCGTACTTTCCGCGTAGTTTCCGGGCATTTTCCACTTACTTTCCGCTACTTCAATTGATACGCCGGATCCATCAACAACGCCTGCAAGTACGCCGCACTGCTGTCGCCGCTCGTGTGCGCCACCGCCGGGGCCAACGGCAGCACCGCCCGTTGCAGTGCCTCGCGCGAGGCGGCGTCGGGCACATCGACCGGCCCCAGCGCATACGGCTGCAGCCAGCGCGCGAGATCGAAGCGCACGCCAGCCACCGTTCCTGGCATGGTCCGCGGCGCGCGCACGGCCGAGCCCTGCACTCCGGCGCGCGTGGACATCGCCGGGCCCATCGTTGCCGGCCCGCCCGCGTTGGCACGCTCCGTCGCGCGGAACATGCGCTCGACGAATTGCTTGCGCGCGAGCAGCGTCGTGCTGTCGATCCACGTATCGCCGCCCGGCCAGCCCTTCACATTGGGTGGACGGAACAGGTCCTGCCCGAGCACACGCATCTGTTGCGCGAGCATTTGCGGATCGTCGTAGCCGATGTCGAACTCGCGCACCGCGTCGGTCACGAACTCGGACGGCGATTTGACCAGCGCGCCTCGATTGCGGGCGTCCCAGAATGCCGGCGTGAGGAACAACGCGCGCAGGGCGACACGCACGTCATAGCCGCTCGCCCGGAACACGCCGGCCACCTTCGCGGCCTGCACCGGCTCCGGCGTGGGCGAGACGAATTCACGCCACAACTTGGCCGTCACGAGCGCGGCGGTCTCGGGGCGCGCCAGCAAGATGTCGAGCACTTGATCGCCGTCGAAGTCGCCCGTGTGCCCGAGCACCGTTTTCACGCCAGTGTCGTGCAGATTCGCGCGCCAGACGTATGTCATCGTCGGGCGATCGATGCTCCAGCCGGTGTACGCGCGCGCTGCCTCGCGCACGTCCTGCTCGCTGAAATGCCCTTCACCGAGCGTGAACAGCTCCATCACCTCGCGCGCGAAATTCTCGTTGGGTCGCCCCTTGCGACTGCCAGCGCCATCCAGATAGACGAGCATTGCCGGGTCCTTCGACACCGCGTGGAGCAGTGTGCCGAAGTTGCCCAGCGCGTTCGCCCGCAGCAGCACGTTCTGCCGATACAGCGCGACCGGCTCGCGCACCTTGTCGTCGCTCGAGACGAAATGGTTGTGCCAGAACAGCGTCATGCGCTCGGTGAGCGGCGAAGGCGTGGTGGCCATCTCCTGCGCCCACCAGCCGGCGAGCGACGCGGCCATCCGGTTGCGTCGCTCGTTGAGCGCCCTGCGTTGCTCGTCGGCCATGTTCTTGACGGGCGCGCCATAGAGCGGCGGATCGTTCACCCACTCGGGCGGCATGGTCACCGCGGTGCGGCGGGTCTGGGAGAGCAGGCGGTCGACGGCCTGCGCGCGCGTGAGCCCGACGAAGGGCGCCAGTTCGCGCGCGTCGGGCGCGTAGCCCGTTCGCGTCAACAGGTAGCGCGCGTCGTCAGCGTCCAGCACGCGCGACGCCGGGTCAGGCGCGCGCCCTGCACCGCGTGGCGACGCCGCACGCGACTCGTGCGACGTCACGCCACGCCCTGCGGCGAGACCGGTGGAACCCGCGAAATCCGCGGCTACGCCACGCATGGGCGCCAGCCACGTTGCGGCGACAACGGCCGGGATGAGCGCAAGCCGTCCGATGCACCGCGCAGCAGTCGGATTTCGCCTACGGCGGGCGCAAAAAAAGCCAGCGTCGAGCGTTGCTGGCGGGGTTCGATTCGGCCTCATGAGACGCTCACGTCAAAGTGACATTACCGGCGTTTGGAGAGAAGCGATATTCGATGATGACGGTTCTCGCGAGCGGCAATCAGTGGGTGTACAGCTCACGCACGGCGTCCTGGATGTGCTGGCGCAGCAGGCGCCGGTCTTCGGCCGACATGTGGCCGTTGGGACGACGCGCCGGCGAGCTCGGCGATTCGTCGCCGCGGCGCTCGGCGGCGCCGGCATCGCTCGCGCCCTGGCCGCTCTTCGATGGATTGCGCGGCGACGGCGCGGGCGCATTGCGTTGGAGCTTCGGCGCACTCATGCCTTGCGACTGAGCACTGAAATGGGGCGCGGGACGGGCATACGTCACGCTCAGGTGCCCCCAGAGCATGATCCCCCCGACCAGTAGCGTCAACTCAGCAGCCCATCTCATCTTGTGCGTGTGTCCTTCATGCCGTGCAGCAAGTTTTCGCCCTGGCAGGGCTGCAAGTGTACCGACTGCCTATGGTCAGCGCACAAGCCGTAGGGTAAATTGTGTAACCCTTTGTAACCCGCTTTGGCGGCCTCCTCAGATCGCAACATTTCGGGCTAAGATACGTGGCATGGAAAACAAAAACTCTCCCAAAATTCTGGTTGTCGACGACGATCCGCGCCTGCGCGACCTGCTGCGTCGTTACCTCGGGGAACAGGGTTTCAATGTCTTTGTGGCAGAGAATGCCACGGCCATGAACAAGCTTTGGGTGCGCGAGCGTTTCGATCTGCTCGTGCTGGACCTGATGCTCCCCGGTGAAGACGGTCTGTCGATTTGTCGCCGCCTGCGTGGCGCCAATGACCGCACGCCGATCATCATGTTAACGGCCAAAGGCGAGGATGTCGACCGAATCGTCGGCCTCGAAATGGGCGCGGACGACTATCTGCCCAAGCCGTTCAATCCGCGCGAGCTCGTCGCCCGCATTCATGCCGTGCTGCGTCGCCAGGCGCCGCCCGAGCTCCCCGGTGCGCCCAGCGAAACGATGGAGACGTTCGAGTTCGGCGACTTCGCCTTGAATCTCGCTACGCGAACGCTCACCAAGAACGGCCAGGAAATCGCGCTCACCACGGGCGAGTTCTCGGTGCTCAAGGTCTTCGCGCGCCACCCGCGCCAGCCGCTCTCGCGCGAGAAGCTCATGGAACTGGCGCGCGGTCGGGAATACGAAGTGTTCGATCGCAGCCTCGACGTGCAGATCTCGCGTCTGCGCAAGCTCATCGAGCCGGACCCGGGCAGCCCTCGCTTCATTCAGACCGTCTGGGGCCTTGGTTACGTGTTCATCCCGGACGGCGGCGCGTGACCTGCGAGCCCCACGTCTCACGCAGCAAAACGATGCCGGGCGCAACACGTTCGCGTGACGTGCGCACCGGCCTCGCGACTTGCCCCGTGCCGCCTTTCCGGACGCAGCGCATCACCGATGTCGAGCGTTGCCCGCCGACGCTCGGGATCATCTCCGCGGTAGTACGCATCGCGCGTTAGACGGAGCCCCCCATGCATCCGATACGGATGGTACGCGGGCTGTTCGGCGGTCTCTTCTGGCGTACCTTTTTCCTCATCGCCCTGCTCATCGGCGTCAGCCTGGCCGCCTGGTATCAGAGCTTTCGCGTGATCGAGCGCGAACCGCGCGCACAGCGCGTGGCGCAGCAGCTCGTGTCGATCGTCAAGCTCACGCGCACGGCCCTGCTCTACTCGGAGCCCGACCTGCGCCGCGCGCTGCTGCAGGATCTGGAGAGCAACGAAGGGATTCGCGTGTACCCGCGCGAGCCGGCCGACAAAGTGGAAAAGCAGCCCGGCGGCGTGGTGCAAGACCTGATCGTGCGCGACGTTCAGCGGCGCCTCGGCACCGACACCGTGATCGCCGCCGCGGTCAACGAAATCCCCGCGATGTGGATCAGCTTCAAGATCGATGAGGACGACTATTGGGTCGCCATCGAGCAGGACCGCATCGACACGGCCACCGGCCTGCAGCTCTTCAGTTGGGGCACGTTCGCGCTGGCCCTCTCGCTGCTCGGCGCCGCCTTCATCACCGCCCTCGTGAACCGTCCGTTCGCGCGACTGGCCCACGCGGCGCGCGCCATTGGCGAGGGTCAGCGCCCGGACCCGTTGCCCGAGCGCGGCATGGGCGAGGCTGCTGAAGCCAACCGCAGCTTCAACCAGATGGTGCAGGAGCTCGAGCGGCTCGAGGCGGATCGCGCGCTCATGCTCGCCGGCATCTCGCACGACCTGCGTACACCGCTCGCCCGTCTGCGGCTGGAAACGGAAATGAGTCCTTCGGATGAATCGGTCAAGCGCGACATGATCAGCGACATCGAGCAGATGGACGAGATCATCGGCCGCTTCCTCGATTATGCCCGCCCCGCCTCACGCACGATGCAGTCGCTCGATCTGTCCGACATTGCGCGCGAGACGGCCGCGGCGTTCGACGCCCGCGAAGACCTGAAGGTGACAGTCGAGCTCGCCGACAGCGCGCCCGTACTCGCCGAACGCACGGACCTCAAGCGCCTGCTCACGAACCTGATCGAGAACGCGCGCAAATACGGACGCGACCCACAAACGAACATCGCCAACGTCCTCATCTCGACGCGAGTACTAGGTGAGCGCGTCGAGATGCGCGTGCGCGACACCGGTCCCGGCATTCCCGAAGACCAGCTCGCGCTCGTCTTCCGGCCGTTCTATCGCGTGGACACGGCGCGCACGAAGGCCGAAGGCACCGGACTCGGCATGGCGATCGTCCAGCGCATTGCCTCGCGCTACAAGGGCCACGCCTCGCTTCGCAATGTGCGCCCGGGAACCGGCCTTGAAATCATCGTGTCATTCCCGCTTGCTAAATAAGGGATGTGACGCGAAGCAAATTTGGCTATGCTCAAGGCTTGCCCGGCATTCGCCGGCGCCACACGAAATCCTATCGCCGGGATTTGATTTAACTATCCCCGAAATAAAAACAAACTATTGCTATCGGTACATCGATAGCGTATACTGCTTTAGTTGGCCGGGAACGAAAGTCCCCGGTCAGTTGCAGGTTGCGATGTACACATGGCATCCAACATTCACCGCATCTATTAAGGAGTAAATCGATGAAAACTGTCGGCGACAAACTCGAAGCGTTCTCGGTTCAAGCGGCCAAGCCTGGTTTCAACAACCACGAAGAAAACGGCCAGTCGGCTTTCGAAACGATCACCGAAGCCTCGTTCCCGGGCAAGTGGAAGATCATTTACTTCTACCCGAAGGACTTCACGTTCGTGTGCCCCACGGAGATCGTCGAGTTCGGCAAGCTGGCTCAGGACTTCGCAGACCGCGACGCCGTGCTGCTGGGCGGCTCGGGCGACAACGAATTCGTGAAGCTCGCATGGCGCCGTGAGCACAAGGACCTGAACAAGCTGAACCACTACTCGTTCGGCGACACCACGGGTGCCCTGATCGACCAGCTCGGCGTGCGCGACAAGGAAGCCGGTGTGGCCCTGCGTGCAACGTTCATCGTTGACCCGGACAACACCATCCAGCACGTTTCGGTGAACAACCTGAACGTCGGCCGCAACCCGCAGGAAATCCTGCGTATTCTGGACGGCCTGCAAACCGACGAACTCTGCCCGTGCAACCGCGCGGTCGGCGGTGCAACGCTGTAAGCGTCGTCTCGGAGCCCGCGCAAGCGGGCTTTTTCAGCCCCAAGCAATAGGAGAAATTTATGGAATTCCTCACCGCGATTAAGGCACAGATCCCTGACTACGCCAAGGACATTCGCCTGAACCTCGACGGCACGATCGCCCGCTCCTCGCTGGAGGGCAACGATGCCGTAGGTGTCGCCCTCGCCGCCGCCTTCGCGGCGAAGAGCCAGCCGATCGTCAAAGCGATCCGCGAAGCCGGCGTGCTGTCACCCGAAGAGCTGGAAGGCGCGTTGACCGCGGCCGCGCTCATGGGCATGAACAACACGTGGTACCCGTATCTGGAGATGGCCGATAACGCTGATCTCAAGAACGAAAAGGCGCAACTGCGCATGAACGGCTACGCGACGCGCGGCGGCGTCGATCAGCGCCGCTTCGAGATGTACGCGCTTGCCGCGTCCATCGTCGGCAAGTGCCACTTCTGCGTGAAGTCGCACTACGCGCTGCTGGCGAACGAGCAAGGCATGAGCACCGCGCAACTGCGCGACGTCGGGCGCATCGCCGCCGTCATCAATGCGGCAGCCCAGGTGCTCGCCGCCGAAGCGGCGTAAGGGGGCGCCTAAGCGGGCCAGGCGCGGGGGCGCGCGTAGCAGCCACGGCCGCGATACCACGCGCAACAAAACAAAACGGCGCGGCGGGAACGATCCCCGCCGCGCCGTTTTTCGTTCCGGTCGTTCCGGTCGTTCCGATCGTCCGTGTCGTCCGTGTCGTCCGTGTCGTCCATATCGTCCGTATCGTCCGTATCGTCCGTATCGTCCAGACCATGCGCGTCGATTGGCGCGCCCGAGCCCGACTACCCTTCCCTGGGGGCGCCACACGCATGGGCGCCTCCGTCGTGCCGTCGCTCAGACGCCCACGAGCAACGCCGCCGCCTGCGCCTCGATTCCCTCCTGACGCCCGAGGTAGCCAAGTTTTTCGTTCGTCTTCGCTTTCACGTTGACCTGTCCGACGCTCACGCCCAGCGCGTCGGCGATCGACTGCGTCATGGCACCGATGTGCGGCGCGAGCTTCGGGGCCTGCGCGATCACCGTGCAATCCACGTTGACGACTTCATAGCCATGCTCGCGCACGCGGCGCATCGCCTCCTTGAGCAGCACGACGCTGTTCGCGCCCTTGAAAGTGGGATCGGTATCGGGGAAATGCCGGCCGATGTCGCCCAACGCTGCGGCACCGAGCACGGCGTCGGTGATCGCGTGCAGCAGCACGTCGGCGTCGGAGTGGCCCAGCAGACCACGATCGAACGGAATGGTGACCCCGCCCATCACGAGCGGGCGGCCCGGCACGAGCGCATGCACGTCGTAGCCCTGTCCTATCCGGAGTCTGGGCAGGCGCCCCTCGCTGAATGGGGCGAGCGAGGCGCGGGAAGAATCAGCTTGATCAGTCATGAAGAATCGCCAGATGCGAAGAAAACGGTACAACGCAGACGTTGCCGGGCCGGCCTGAGGGCGTTGCCCTCAAGCGGGCCTGGCGGCGCCGAGAAAAGCCTCGGCGAGTGCGAAGTCCTCGGGATAAGTCACCTTGAAATTGCGCAGGCTGCCGCGCACGAGCTTCGGCGCATGGCCGAGGCGCTCGATCGCGCTCGCTTCGTCGGTGACTTCAGCGCCGGCGGCAAGCGCGTCTTCCAGCGCATGACGCAGCATGCCGAGACGGAACATTTGCGGTGTCTGCGCTTGCCATAGCCCCTCGCGCGACTCGGTCGCCTGTACGGCCGCCAGCGCGCCCTTCTCGCGCGGCGGCTGCTCGCGCTTGAGCGTATCGGCCACCGGCAACGCGAGGATGCCGCCGACGGGATCGTCGCGCAGCGCTTCGACCAGCGCGCGAATCAGCGTGGGCGTGATGCCGGGGCGTGCCGCATCGTGCACGAGCACCCAGTCGCTGTCCTGCGCCCCGAACTCGGTAAGCGCCTGCAGGCCGCCGAGCACCGATGCGTGCCGCGACGGGCCGCCGCAGCGGCGCACCGCAAAGCGCAACGGGCCGAAGCGCCGGCCGTCGAAATGATTGTCGTCCGGGGCGAGCACCAGCACCGTCTGTGCGAACTCCGAACACGCGTCGAACGCCGCGAGCGCGTAGTGGAGCATGGCGCGTCCGCCCACGCTCCGGTATTGCTTGGGCACATCGGCCCCGGCGCGCACACCGGCGCCGGCGCACGGGATGACGGCAAAAAGTCGGTCGCTCACGATAAAACGCAGGTAAGGGTAAAGCGGGGATTTTATAATAGACGCTGACTGTCACGGGGCCCCATGTGGATGGAGCCCCGTGCTTTGCCATTTCTGCAACGCTTTTCCTATGTCATCCGCCAACGCCTTATCCCGTAATACCGCGCCCGTGCCGCTCGTGAAAGCGGGACAGCGTTATGCCTTCGCGGGCTCGCACGCGTCGAGCGACGCCTTGCTCATCGCCCGCTACTTCGAAGCAAACCGCGAGCGCGTACCGCTGCTGGCCGTCGTCTGCGCACAGGCGACCGACGCGCTGCGTCTGCAGCAGGAACTCAGGTGGTGCGCGCCCGAAGCCCGCGTGCGTTTGCTGCCCGACTGGGAAACGCTGCCTTACGACACGTTCTCGCCGCACCAGGATCTCGTCTCCGAGCGCCTGGCCACCTTGCACGACCTCGGCGAGAAGCGTTGCGACATCGTGCTCGTGCCCGCCACCACGGCGCTCTATCGCATGGCCCCGGCAAGCTTCATGGCGGCCTACACGTTCTTCTTCACGCAGGGCGAGCGCCTCGACGAAGCGCGTCTGAAGTCGCAACTCACGCTGGCCGGCTACGAGCACGTGAGCCAGGTCATGCGCCCGGGCGAATACTGCGTGCGCGGCGGTCTGATCGACCTCTTCCCCATGGGCTCGGCGCTGCCCTACCGCCTCGACCTGTTCGACGACACGGTCGACAGCATCCGCGCGTTCGACCCGGACACGCAGCGCAGCCTGTATCCGGTCAAGGAAGTGCGCCTGCTGCCCGGGCGCGAATTTCCGTTCGACGAGCCAGCCCGCACGGCCTTTCGCGGCCGCTGGCGCGAAGTGTTCGAAGGCGACCCGAGCCGCAGCCCCATCTACAAGGACATCGGCAGCGGCGTGCCCTCGGCGGGCATCGAATACTACCTGCCGCTGTTCTTCGAAGAGACGGCCACGCTTTTCCATTATCTGCCCGCCGACGCGCAACTGGTCTTCGTCGGCGATCTGGAAGCGGCGATTCACCGCTTCTGGAACGATACGCGCCAGCGCTACAACTTCCTGTCGCACGATCGCGAACGGCCGGTGCTGCCGCCCGAACAGCTATTCCTGCTCGATCAGGACTTCTTCGCGCTCGCCAAGCCTTTCGCGCGATTGACACTGCCGACGCCAGGCGACGGCTCCTGGGCGATCGCCCTGCCGCCGCTCGCAATCAACCGGCGCGCCGACGACCCGCTCGCGGCGCTGCGCGCGTATCTCGCCCGCACGCCCGCGCGCGTGCTGCTATGCGCGGACTCGGCAGGCCGGCGCGAAACGCTGCTGCAACTGCTGCACGACAACGATCTGCGACCGGCCACGGTCGAGTCGCTCGAGGACTTCCTCACGTCCGACGCGCGCTTTGCCATTGGCGTCGCGCCGCTCGCCGCGGGCTTCCTGCTGCCGACGGAAGACCTCGCGTTCATTACCGAGAACGAGCTCTACGAAGGCCTCGCGCGCCGAGCTGGCAGGCGCCGCCAGGAACAGGCGACGTCGGTCGACTCGATGGTGCGCGATCTTGCCGAGCTCAAGGTCGGCGACCCGGTCGTGCACAGCCAGCATGGCATTGGTCGCTATCAGGGTCTCGTGAGCATGGACCTCGGCGAAGGCGAGACCGAGTTCCTGCATCTCGAATACTCGGGCGACAGCAAGCTGTACGTGCCGGTCTCGCAGTTGCACCTGATCTCACGCTACAGCGGCGCCGACCCCGACACCGCGCCGCTGCACTCGCTGGGCTCGGGACAGTGGGAGCGCGCCAAGCGCCGCGCGGCGCAGCAGATTCGCGACACCGCCGCCGAACTGCTCAATCTCTACGCCCGACGCGCCGCGCGCTCGGGGTATGCGTTCGAACTCTCGCCGCGCGACTACGAGAAGTTTGCCGACAGTTTCGGTTTCGAGGAGACGCCGGACCAGGCCGCCGCCATCGCGGCCGTGATGAGCGACATGACGAGCGGTCGCCCGATGGACCGTCTGGTGTGCGGCGACGTCGGTTTCGGCAAGACCGAAGTGGCGCTGCGCGCAGCTTTCATCGCCGTGCTCGACGGCAAGCAGGTGGCCCTGCTCGCGCCCACCACGCTGCTCGCCGAGCAGCACGCGCAGACCTTCTCGGATCGCTTCGCGGACTGGCCGGTGCGCATTGCGGAGCTCTCGCGCTTCAAGACGGCGAAGGAAGTCAATGCGAGCGTGAAGGCAATCAACGAAGGACAGGTGGACATCGTCATCGGCACGCACAAGCTGCTCTCGAACGACATCCAATTCCAGCGCCTGGGGCTCGTGATCATCGACGAGGAACATCGGTTCGGCGTGCGTCAGAAGGAGGCGCTCAAGGCGCTGCGCGCCGAAGTGGACGTGCTCACGCTCACCGCCACGCCGATCCCGCGCACGCTGGGCATGGCGCTCGAAGGCCTGCGCGACTTTTCGGTCATCGCCACCGCGCCGCAAAAGCGCCTGGCGATCAAGACGTTCGTGCGGCGCGAGGAAGACGGCGTGATTCGCGAGGCCATGCTGCGCGAACTCAAGCGCGGCGGCCAGGTGTACTTCCTGCACAACGAGGTCGAGACCATCGAGAACCGCAAGGCGCAGCTCGAAGCCCTCGTGCCCGAAGCGCGCATCGTCGTCGCCCACGGGCAGATGCACGAGCGCGATCTGGAGCGCGTGATGCGCGATTTCGTCACGCAGCGCGCCAACGTGCTGCTGTGCACCACCATCATCGAGACCGGTATCGACGTGCCCACCGCCAACACGATCCTGATGCATCGCGCGGACAAGTTCGGTCTGGCGCAGTTGCACCAGTTGCGCGGCCGCGTGGGCCGCTCGCATCACCAGGCGTATGCGTATCTGCTCGTGCACGATCCGAAGGCGCTGACCAAGCAGGCGCAGCGACGCCTGGAAGCGATTCAGCAGATGGAAGAACTCGGCGCGGGGTTCTACCTCGCCATGCACGACCTGGAGATTCGCGGCGCGGGTGAAGTGCTCGGCGACAAGCAGTCGGGCGAAATTCACGAGATCGGCTTCCAGCTCTATACGGACATGCTGGCCGACGCCGTGAGCGCGCTCAAGGCCGGCCGTGAGCCGGACCTGACGGCGCCGCTGGCCGCCACGACCGAGATCAACCTGCACGTGCCGGCCATTTTGCCCAATGACTATTGCGCCGACGTTCAGGAGCGCCTCTCGCTCTACAAGCGGCTCGCCAACGGCACGCACGCCGACGCCATCGACACGATTCAGGAGGAGCTCGTCGATCGCTTCGGCAAGCTGCCGCAACAGGCGCAGGCTCTCATCGAGACGCATCGCCTGCGTCTGCTGGCCAAGCCGCTGGGCATCACGAAGATCGACGCGAGCGAGGAAGCGATCGCGCTGCAGTTCGAGCCGACACCGGCCGTCGACCCGATGCGCATCATCGAGCTCGTGCAGAAGCATCGTCACATCAAGCTCGCCGGTCAGGACAAGCTGCGCGTCGAGCTCAGGCACGCGCAGTTGAGCGATCGCGTGCGTGCCATCAAGGAGACGCTGCGCGCGCTGGGCTCGCCCGTGGCGCGCGCGGCGTGACGTCCATCCGCTCGTTCCCACGCGCGGCGAGCGGCCACAGACGGCCGCCCGCCGGTGTGCACCGCACCAATTTCGGCCACCTCCCGATTTCCCGATTCCGGCGTACCGGGCAAACCCTTGCCCAGCCCGCCGATTCCCGCGAGGTAAGAAATGTTGTGTGAGCAACCTTTTACCTCTAAATTATTTTTGAGTACCATTTCCCAGACCATGTGACGCACATGACTGGCAGATTTCCGGAGATTCGAATGACAAGCGCTTCCCCCCAAGCCATCGCAGCGCAGGCCGCCACAGAGGCCCAGCCGGCATCGCTCGACTGGATCACGAAGCTGGTGAGCATCGACACCACGAGCCGCGAGTCGAACCTCGGCCTGATCGAGACGGTACGCGATTCGCTCAAGGACGCCGGTGTGGAGCCGTGGCTGTCCTACGACGCCACCAAGCGCAAGGCCAACCTGTTCGTGACGCTGCCCGCCGCCGACGGCAATACGCAGGGCGGCATCGTCCTCTCGGGCCACACCGACGTGGTGCCGGTCGACGGCCAGGCCTGGGACACCGATCCGTTCAAACCCGTGGTGCGCGACGGCAACCTCTACGGCCGCGGCACGTGCGACATGAAGGGCTTCATCGGCTCGGTCATGACGATGCTGCCCGCCATGCGCGAGGCCAGGCTCAAGACGCCGTTCCACTTCGCGTTCTCGTATGACGAAGAAATCGGCTGCGTGGGCGCGCCGGTGATGCTCGCCGAGCTGCGCGAGCGCGGCATTCGCCCGGACGGCTGCATCGTGGGCGAGCCCACGAGCATGCGCGTGATCGTCGCGCACAAAGGCATCAACGCCTATCACTGCTGCGTGCGCGGCCACGCCGCGCACTCCTCGCTCACGCCCAAGGGCTCGAACGCCATCGAATACGCGGCGCGCCTTATCTGCTACATCCGCGATCTGGCCGATCACTTCAAGCAAAACGGCCCGTTCGACGAGCTCTTCGACGTGCCGTTCACCACGGCGCAGACAGGCACGATCTCGGGCGGCATTGCGCTCAACACGATTCCGGCCCTGTGCGAATTCGTCTTCGAGTACCGCAACCTGCCGGGCGTGGACGCCGAAGGCATCTTCCAGCGCATCCAGCAATACGCGGCGCAAGAGCTCGTGCCGAAGATGCGCGAGGAGCATCCGGGCGCAGGCATCGAATTCAAGAAGATTGCCGCCGCGCCGGCGCTCGACGCCTCGGAGCAGGACGCCATCACGCAACTCGTGCGCGCGCTCACCAAGGACACCGACAAGCGCAAGGTCGCCTACGGCACCGAAGCGGGCCAGTTCCAGCTCGCGGGCGTGCCCTCGATCGTGTGCGGCCCGGGCAACATCGAGCAGGCGCACAAGCCCAACGAATTCGTGTCGCTCGAACAGATCGCGCAGTGCGAATCGTTCCTGCAAAAGCTCATTCGCAGCAACACGGTCGACGCCTGAGACGGGCCGCCATGCTCGCCTGCGACGCCAGCATGAAGACGTGACGTTTGCCGGGCCGTATCCGCTTCGCGGGTGCGGCCCGTTGTCTTGGACGGCCGGTACGGCGCCGGGACACCGTTGTACGCAGTACCAGACGCCTGCAAAAGAATGGGCGCACAGGACAACCCCTTCGCAACATTACAAGCACACAACGCCAGACAGGTTTTGGAGATCTCGCCCATGAGCGCAAGCGCAGCCCCCAACGCGACGGCCCCTGCCGCCCGCACGTCCCCGCACGCCTGGCGTGTCATCGTATCGGCCTCGATCGGCAATGCGCTCGAGTGGTTCGATCTCGTGGTGTACGGCTTCTTCGCCGTGACCATCGCCAAGCTGTTCTTCCCGACCGGCAACGACACGGTGTCGCTGCTGCTCACGCTCGGCACGTTCGGCGTGTCGTTCTTCATGCGCCCGCTCGGCGCCATCGTGATCGGCGCCTATGCCGACCGCGCCGGACGCAAGGCCGCCCTCACGCTCTCGATCGTGCTGATGATGGTCGGCACGCTGCTCATCGCGATCATGCCGACCTACGCCGCGATCGGCGTGCTCGCGCCGGTGGGCATCGTCATCGCGCGCATGGTGCAGGGCTTCTCGGCCGGCGGCGAGTTCGGCAGCGCCACGGCATTTCTTGCCGAGCACGCCCCGCAGCGGCGCGGCTTCTTCTCGAGCTGGCAGGTCGCCTCGCAAGGCCTCACCACGCTGCTGGCCGCCGGGTTCGGCGCGCTGCTCACGGGCAATCTGTCGCCCGAGGCGATGGCGTCCTGGGGTTGGCGCATCCCGTTCTTCTTCGGCCTGCTCATCGGCCCGGTCGCGTACTACATCCGCCGGCGCCTGGACGAGACGCCCGAGTTCCTCGACATCGAGCCCACGCAAAGCCCGCTGCGCGACACGTTCGCGAGCCAGAAGGAGCGCCTGCTGCTTGCCATCGGCGTCGTCGTAATGGCGACCGTGGCGACGTACCTGGTGCTCTACATGCCGACTTACGCCGTGAAGCAGCTCGGCCTGCCGTCCTCCGCGGCGTTCTCGGCGGTGCTGCTCACCGGTGTGGTGCAGCTGATCGTCGCGCCCATCGTCGGCCACTGGTCGGACACGCATGGCCGCATCAAGCCGATGCTCGCCGCGGCTGTCGCCCTGCTGATCCTTGTCTATCCGATGTTCCGCTATCTCGATGCGAATCCGACGTTCGCCTCGCTGATGGTGTTCCAGATCGTGCTCGGCCTGCTGATGACCACGTACTTCGGCGCACTGCCCGCACTGCTCACCGAGCTCTTCCCGGTGCAGGTGCGCACGACGGGCCTCTCGCTCGGCTACAACATCGCGGCGACCGTGTTCGGCGGCTTCGCGCCGTTTATCATTACGTGGCTCATCGGCGCGACCGGCAACAAGCTTGCCCCGAGCTTCTATCTGATTTTCGCCGCCGTGATCAGCATTACCGCGCTGCTGCGCAGCCGCACGCTCGGCCTGCGCTGAGGCCAGCGTGCGCTTTGCCCGCTGCGGCGCGGCAGGCGCGGCAAATCGCGATACGCCCATGCGATCGCGGTCCTATCAGTGGCGCCCTGCGCGACGTGTCGCGCAGGTGCTTTTCCGGAGCCCGGCTTGCGGGCCTTCATGACGGAGACAAGTTTCAAGTGACGCAATCGACCCCCGACCTGCACGCCGAGACCATCGACGGCCAGCCCGCGCCGACCCGGGACGCCATCGCGGCCCTGCACGAGACACTCAAGCGATACGTGCGCACCACGCCGGTGTTCACGCGCGGCGACTTCCCGACGCTGGGCGATACGCGCGTGACGTTCAAGTTCGAACTACTGCAGGCGTCCGGCACGTTCAAGGCGCGCGGCGCCTTCTCCAACCTGCTCTCGCTTGACGACGCCCAGCGCAAGGCCGGCGTGACGTGCGTGTCGGCGGGCAACCATGCCGTGGCCGTGGCTTACGCCGCGCAGGCGATGGGCGTGGCCGCCAAGACGGTGATGCTCAAGACGGCAAGCCCGGCGCGCTCGTCCCTGTGCCGCGAGTACGGTGCGGATCTGGTGCTCGCCGAGAACGTGCACGAGGCGTTCGACATCGTCAAGCGCGTGGAGCAGGACGAAGGCCGCTACTTCGTGCATCCGTTCAACGGCTACCGGACGGTGCTCGGCACGGCCACGCTCGGTTACGAGTGGGCCCGGCAGGCGCCGGAGCTCGATGCGGTGATCGTGCCCATCGGCGGCGGCGGACTGATCGCGGGCGTGGCAACGGCCTTCAAGCTGTTCGCGCCGCACGTGAAGGTCTACGGCGTGGAGCCCGCCGGCGCGGACGCCATGGCGCAGAGTTTCGCCGCCGGCGGCCCCATCAAGATGGGCCCGATGACGGGCATCGCCGACAGTCTGATGGCGCCGCACACGGAACGCTATAGCTACACGCTGTGCCGTCGCCATATCGACGAGCTGGTCACGGTGACCGACGACCAGATGCGCGCCGGCATGCTCACGTTGTTCCGCGAGTTGAAGCTCGCGGTCGAACCGGCGTGCGCGGCTGCGACCGCCGCCCTCATGGGGCCGTTGCGCGAGACGCTCCTCGGCAAGCGAGTGGGCGTGCTGCTGTGCGGGACGAACACCGACACGGCGACATTCCAGCGCCACATCGACGCCGCGCTCGCCGCGCAGGGCGGCCGCTGACACGCGCTCGCCGTTTCTCCACCATTGAGACCGTCCTCGCCGCTACTGCCGCTACTGCCGCTACTGCTGCTACTGCCACTACTGTCCAGCATGCCCCGCCCAGGTTCGCCCCGATGAGCGCCACCTCACCCTCGCCCGCCGTGCTCGTGCTCGACGCCGCGCAAGTCCCGCGTTGATGCCGGTCGCCGACGCCATCCCCGTGATGTCGGACATGTTCGCCGCGCTCGCACGCGGCCAGATCCATCTGCCGCTGCGCCAGATCGTGCGCCCGCCCGAGGCGCTTGGCGCCAAGGGACTGCTGGGCATGATGCCCGCCTTCATCGGCGGCGGCGAGCCCGTCTACGGCGCCAAGGTCGGCACGTTCTTCCCGGGCAACAGCACGTTGGGCAAGGATCCGCACCAAGGCTGTGTCGTGCTCATGAGCGGCGAGACGGGCGAGCTGCTAGCCATCATGAACGCTGCGCAGATCACAGGCATTCGCACGGCGGCGGTGACCGGCCTGGCCACACGGCTGCTGGCCCGCCACGATGCGACGCGTCTTGCGCTCATCGGCGCCGGCCATCAGGCGCATTGGCATCTCGCGGCGCTGGTGGCGGCGCGGCCCCTGCGTCACGTGCGTGTGGCAAGCCGCTCGCTCGAGAGTGCGCAGCGATTCGTCGACGCCGTCCAGCCGCACTACGATGTCACGCTGGAGGCGGCAGGCAGCGTTCAGGACGCCGTGCGCGACGCCGACATCGTCGTCACGGTCACCAACGCGACGGACCCCGTGCTCGAGGCGAAATGGCTCGCACCGGGCACGCATGTGAACCTCGTGGGCAGCAGCACGCCGCGCCATCGCGAGGCCGACACGGCGCTCATGGCCCTGGGGCAGCTCTTCGTCGACCGGCGTGAGTCGACGATCAACGAATCGGGCGACTATCTCGCCGCAGCCGCCGAAGGCCGGATCGGACCGGAGCACCTGCTCGCCGAACTCGGCGAGATCGTGGTGGGCGCGCATCCGGGGCGCACCGACGCGGCATCGGTCACGTTGTTCAAATCACTCGGCATGGGCGCGCAGGACGTGGCGCTTGCCGCCGCGTTGTATCAACGCGCACAGGACGCCGGCGCGGGCGCCCGCGTCGCAATCTGAGCCGGGTGGTGATCGGCGTCGGGCAGCCGCCCCCGATGTCCGGATTCGTCCGGATCCGTCCGGTTCCGGTCTGCGCCCGGCCTGTCGCGATAACGCACGCGACCCTACGATGGGGCTATCGTCAACCGTCATACGGAGCCGCAAATGTCACAAGTCCCATCCCCCCGCACCGCCCTGCTGGTCATCGATGCGCAGGAGTCGTTTCGCCAGCGCCCGTTCTGGCGCGAGGACGACCTCGCGAGGTACTTCGAGCGCCAGCAGGCCCTCATCGACGGCGCCGTCGCCAGGGGCATTCCCGTGGTGCAGGTGTTCCACGTCTCGTCGGGTCCGTTCTCGCGCGAGTCGGGCTTCGTGCGCACGCTCGAGGAACTGCGCATCGCGCCGGCCGTCACCGTCGACAAGACGAGGCACAGCGCTCTCGCGGGCTCCACGCTCGGCGCGTGGCTGATCGAGCACGGCATCACTCGCCTGATCGTCTCGGGCATTCGCACCGAACAATGCTGCGAGACGACCACGCGGGCCGCGTCCGACGCCGGCTACGACGTCGACTTCGTGACCGAGGCCACACTCACGTTCCCGATGCGGCACCCCCGCACCGGCCGCGAACTGTCGGTGGAAGAACTCAAGGAGCGGACCGAAACGGTACTCGTCGATCGGTTCGCGCGCGTCGTCACGGTTGAGGAAGCGCTCGCCGCGGTGTAACGTCAAGGCTTGTCCGAAGGCGTCCTGCGGGCGCCTTGTCCGACCGACCGGATCTCGCCCATGCCGCGTCTGCAACCCGTCTACCTGCTGGTCATGCCCGATACGCTGCTGCTCGACGTCGCCGCGCCGGCAGAGGCGTTGCGCATCGCCAATCACCTGCAGAACGACGTGCGTTTCACGTTGCGCTATGTCGCAACGCGGCCCTCGATGGCGACGTCGATCGGGCTGCGGATCTCGCCGCTCGAAGTGCTGCCCGACGCACTGCCGGAGAACGCTTGGCTCGTGATCGCCGGCACGGTGGAAAAGCCGTTGCCGGTGTGGGGCGCCTCGGGCGAGGCGCCGGGCCGCGGCGAGTCGCCGGCGCTCGCGCAGGCGCGCGCGATCGCGTGGCTGCGCCGGGTCGTGGGGCCCACGCACCAAATCGCCTGCATTTGCACCGGCGCACTGCTCGCGGCGCGCGCCGGCCTGCTCGACGCGCGCCAGTGCACCACGCATCACAGCAGTTGCGACGAACTGCGAGCACTTGCGCCCAGCGCGCGCGTCGCCGACAACCGGCTCTACGTGCGGGACGGCAACGTGTGGACCAGTGCCGGCGTGACGACGGGCCTCGACCTGATGCTCACGCTCATTGCCAATGCCACGAGCGCGGTATGTGCCGCGGCCATTGCGCGGCACATGGTGGTCTACGCGCGGCGCGCGGGCGCCGATCCGCAGTTGTCGCCATGGCTCGAAGGCCGCAACCATCTGCATCCGGCGCTGCATCGCGTTCAGGACGCCATGGCCGCCGAGCCCGCCCGCGACTGGACGCTTGCCCTCATGGCGGAAATCGCCTGCACGAGCGAGCGCCACGTCACGCGTCTTTTCCGCGAGCACGCGGGCGTCGCGCCCATCGACTATCTGCATCGTCTGCGCATCGCCCTGGCGCGCGAGATGCTGGGCAACACGCGGCTCGATCTGGAGCGCATTGCCGAGCGCACCGGCTTTGGCTCCAGCCGCCACCTGCGCCGCGTGTGGCACAAGTTCGAAACGCTGCCGCCAAGTCAGGCCCGCCGCGCGCGCCCGGACGCGTAAGTGCCGCACCGCAACCCGGGTAGAATGTCGGTCGCCCGTATTCCGCAAGACTGCCATTTCATCATGACCCACGACCTTGTCATTCTCGGTGCGCCCGCCTCGTTGCCGGCGTCAGACGCGCTGCAGTCCGCCATTCGCGCACTGGTGCCCGGCGCCCCGGTTACGTTTTGCGCCGACACGCGCGCCCCGATCGCCCGCATTGCCGGCGTCACCGATTCTCCGGCGTTGCGCGCCGTGGCTGCAACCTTTGCACAGCAGCACCGGGTCGACGCCGTGCTGGTCGACAGCACGCGCCGTCTGGCGGACTTCAAGCTGGTCGCGATGGATATGGACTCGACGCTCATCACCATCGAGTGCATCGACGAAATCGCCGATTATTGCGGCCTGAAGGCGCAAGTCTCGGCCATTACCGAAGCGGCCATGCGCGGCGAGATCAAGGACTTCAACGAGAGCCTTACGCGCCGCGTGGCGCTGCTCAAGGGTCTGGAGGCCAATGCGCTCGAAAAGGTCTACGAGGAGCGCCTGCAACTCTCGCCCGGCGCGCAGACCATGCTGCGCGGCGTGCAGGCGCTGGGCCTGCGCACGCTGCTCGTCTCGGGCGGCTTCACGTTCTTCACCGATCGCCTGAAGGCGCGTCTGAATCTGGATGTCACGCGCGCCAACACGCTGGAAATCGTCGACGGCAGGCTCACCGGCCGCGTGCTCGGCGAGATCGTCAACGCCGAAGTGAAGGCGCGCACGGTCGCCGAAGTGGCGGCGCAGTTCGGTGCGACGCCCTCGCAAGCCATTGTCATGGGCGACGGCTCGAACGATCTGCAGATGATGGCGATTGCGGGACTGTCGGTGGCCTTCCGTGCGAAGCCGGTGGTGCGCGAGAAGGCCTCGGTGGCGTTCAACCACGTCGGCCTGGACGGCCTGCTATCGCTGTTCCGCGACGCCTGAGGCGACTTCGCCCGGCGCCGTTGCGGTGCCGGGCGAATGCGTTTTGCCGCTTGGCGCGCAATGGCGGCGGCCGCTCAGGCGCCGCCGAGATGCGCCTTCAGGCTGGCTTCGATATCGGACTGCAGATCGCGCACGTCCTCCAGCCCCACATAGAAGCGCACGAGCGCGCCCTTGTGCGGCCATGTCGTGGCCGTGCGCATCGACGGCACGCGGTACGGCACGACCAGACTGTGTGCGCCGCCCCAACTGAAGCCGATCTTGAACAGACGCAGCGCCTCGATGAAGGCGTCGATCTGCGCCTGTGCGTAGCGTTCGTGGAACACCACGGAGAACAGGCCGCCCGCGCCCGTGAAGTCGCGACGGAAGTTCCGATGCCCCGGGCAGTCCTCGAACGCGGGGTGCAGCACCGCCGCGATCTCGTCGCGCGCACCCAGCCATGTCGCCAATGCCGTCGCCGCGCGGTCGTGCGCTTCGAAACGCAGTCGCATGCTCGGCAGGCTGCGCAGCACGAGGCTGCAATCGTCGGCCGACACCCCCACGCCCATGCGCATGCGTGCCTGCTTGAGGCGATGATGAATGTCGTCATCGACGGTCACGACCGAGCCCATCAGCACGTCGCTGCCGCCCGACTGGTATTTGGTCAGCGCCTGCACCGAGATGTCGACCTGATGCTCGAACGGGCGGAAGGCCAGCCCTGCCGAGTAGGTGTTGTCGATGGCGGTGAGCACGCCGCGCTCGCGCGCCACGCGGGCAATCGCCGGCACGTCCTGCACTTCCATCGTGACCGAGCCCGGGGCTTCGAGCCAGATCAGTTTCGTGTTGGGCCGAATCAGCGCGCCGATGCCCTCGCCGATCATCGGGTCGTAGTAGCGCACCGTGATGCCGAACGACTCGGCGAGCCAGTCGCCGTGCTCGCGGTTCGGACCGTAGGCGTTGTCGGGCACGAGGACGTCGTCGCCGCTCTTGATCAGGCCGAAGTAGACGTTCGAGATTGCAGCCAGTCCCGACGGGAACAGCAGGCAGTGCCTGCCGCCTTCGAGCGAGGCCAGGCGACGCATGAGTTCCATCGACGTCGGCGTGGCGTGCAGTCCGTAGCGCCACTGACTGTCGTTCTTCCAGTCGAGCGAGCGCATGGCGGCCAGATCGGGAAAGACCACCGTCGAGGCGCGCGCGACCGGCACCGGCATGGCGGCGAAGCCGGCCGGGACTTGCGTGTCGGCGTGCAGGATGTTGGTTTGCCAGTGCCAGCCGTTGGCTTCCGGCGTATCGAAGGGCTTGCGGTTGTCTTGCGTCATCACGGCTCCGGAAAAACTGGGGCCGGCAAGAACGCCGGCCCCTCGGGAGTAAGTTACACGCGCTCGAACACGGCCGCAATGCCCTGCCCGCCGCCGATGCACATGGTCACCAGCGCGTAGCGGCCGCCAGTGCGCTGCAGTTCGTGCAGCGCCTTGACGGTGATGAGGGCGCCGGTCGCGCCGATCGGATGACCGAGCGAGATGCCCGAGCCATTCGGGTTGACCTTCGCGGGGTCGAAGCCGAGGTCGCGCGTCACGGCGCAAGCCTGCGCCGCGAACGCTTCGTTGGCTTCGACGACGTCGATGTCGTCGACTTTCAGACCCGCACGCGCGAGCGCCTGGCGCGAGGCCGGCACGGGGCCGATGCCCATGTAGTTCGGATCGACGCCGGCGTGCGCGTAGCTCACCAGCCGGGCGAGCGGCTTCGCGCCGCGGCGCTCGGCTTCGGCGCGCTCCATGAGAACGAGCGCCGCCGCCGCATCGTTCAGGCCCGAGGCATTGCCCGCCGTTACCGTGCCGTCCTTCTCGAACACCGGACGCAGCTTCGCCATGTCCGCGAGGCTCACGTCGGCGCGCACGTGCTCGTCGGTGGTGAACGCCACTTCGCCCTTCTTGGTCTTGAGCGTCACCGGCACGATCTGGTCGTTGAAGTAGCCGGCCGCCATCGCACGCGCGGCACGCTGGTGCGACTCCACCGCGAGACGGTCCTGATCCTCGCGCGTGATGCCCCACTTCCTTGCGATGTTCTCGGCTGTCACGCCCATGTGGATATTCGCGAACGGATCGTGCAGCGCCCCGAGCATCATGTCGACCAGGCGCGACTCGCCCATGCGCGTCCCCCAGCGGGCGCCCGGCATGATGTACGGCGCGCGGCTCATGCTCTCCGCACCGCCGGCCATGGCCACGTCCGCATCGCCCAGGAGGATCGACTGCGCGGCGCAGACGACCGCCTGCAGGCCCGAGCCGCACAGGCGGTTCACCGTCATGGCCGGCGCATGCTGGCTCACGCCGGCCTCGATGGACGCCACGCGCGCCAGATACATGTCCTTCGGTTCGGTATGGATGACGTTGCCGAACACCACGTGGCCGATGTCCTCGCCGCCCACGTTGGCGCGAGACATGGCTTCGCGCGCGACGATGGCGCCGAGCTGCGTCGGCGCGAAATCCTTCAGGCTGCCGCCAAAATCACCAATGGCAGTGCGCACACCGCTGACGATCACGACTTCTCGTTGCATGTCTCTTCTCCGGGTGGATTTGGATTGGCAACGAGTATACCGCCGCGGGGGTTACCGCGATGGCAGGGACTTTGGAGGGAAGCTTCGGTGGCGCATGGCGGTGCGCCAAGGCGCTGCACCGGCAGACGATGGCAGATGACGGGCGCCGCGAACGGCCCGTCACCCGCCCCCGCCGGCGGGACTCGGGCCTCAGGCCGCGAGCGTGCGCAGCACCGCTTCGGCGCGCGGCACGGGGGCGACGGCACCGTATCCGGTCGTGGACAGCGCGGCGCACACATTGGCGTAGCGCGCGGCGGCAAACGGATCATCGCCCAGCGCCAGTCGCGCGACGAAAGCGCCGCCGAAGCAGTCGCCGGCGCCCGTCGCGTCGACCGCCTGCACCGGGTACGGCGCCACAATGCGTCGCTCGTCCGGCGTGGCCACGTAGCAGCCCTCGCGGCCCAGCTTGAGCGCGACGACCTTCACCCCGTAGGCGAGCAGCGCGTCGAGGATGGCGTCACGGTCTTCCAGGCCGGTGACGGCCGTCACGTCGTCCCAACTCGGCAGACATACGTCGGTCAGGCTGAACGCCTCGCGCATCGTCGCGCGCGCGCGTGCCAGCGGCCACAGCTTCAGGCGCAGATTGGTATCGAACGACACCTTGCCCCCGGCCGCGCGGATCTTCGACATTGCGTCGAACGCGGCATCGCAGGCGTTCACGCTGATCGCCAGGCTGATTCCGGACAGATGCAGGAACGAGGCGCCGGCGAGCGCGTCGCGCGGCAGGTCCTGAGCGCGATACCGGCTCGCCGCCGAGCCGGCGCGCAGATAGTCGAAGTGGTGGCCGTTCTCGTCGTGCGACACGAAATAGACGCCGGTCGGCGCCTGCGCGTCGACGCTCACGTAGCGCGTGTCGACATCCTCCTCGCGCCACAGATCGAGCAGCATGCGGCCGAACAGGTCGTCGCCCACGGCGCTCACGAAGCCCGTGCGAACGCCCTGACGGCGCGCGGCGATGGCGAAGTTCGACGTGTCGCCGCCGAAACCCTGCAGATACCGGCGCGGGTCGTCGGGCGACTGGTTGAATTCGACCATGGCTTCGCCCATGGCCAGGACTTGCGGAGTTTGCGAGCGGGCTTGCGTCATCGGTGCGGTCTTCGGAGCAATGGGGCTGGAGGGCCGAGGAGGCTGAACGGGCTGGAGAAACTGATTGAGCTTCGGAAATTGCGACTCAAGGATTTGCGAGCGCGCGCGGCAACCGCGCGCGCCGCGTGCATCAGACCACTTCGCCCCACAGGTCGTGGCCGTCGGCGCCGGTGAGCGTCACGTTCACGAACTCGCCGACCTTCAGGCGCTTCGCGGCCTTGGGCGTCGGCTCGATGTAGACCAGACCGTCGATTTCGGGGGCGTCTGCCGCCGAACGGGCAATGCCGCCGTCCTGATTGATTTCGTCGACGATCACCTGGATCGTCCGACCGACCTTGCGCTGCTGGCGCTCGGCCGAAATCGCTTCGGCCACCTCCATGAAGCGCGCGCGGCGCGCCTCGCGAACCTCGTCGGGCAACGCGCCCGGCAATTCGTTGGCCTTCGCGCCTTCGACCGGCGAGTAGGCGAAGCAGCCCACGCGATCGAGCTGTGCTTCGCGCAGGAAGTCCAGCAGATATTCGAATTCCGCTTCCGTCTCGCCGGGGAAGCCAGCGATGAACGTGCTGCGAATCGTCAGATCCGGGCACAGTCTGCGCCACGCCTGAATACGCTCGAGGTTCTTTTCGCCCGACGCGGGACGCTTCATGCGCTTGAGCACGTCCGGGTGCGCGTGCTGCAGCGGCACGTCGAGATACGGCAGGATGTGGCCCTCGGCCATCAGCGGAATGATTTCGTCGACGTGCGGATACGGATAGACGTAGTGCAGGCGCACCCACGCACCATACTGCCTGGCCAACTCGCCGAGCGCCGTGACCAGTTCCGTCATGCGCGTCTTGAGCGGGCGGCCCGCCCAGAAACCGGTGCGGTACTTCACGTCGACGCCGTAGGCACTGGTGTCCTGCGAAATCACGAGCAGTTCCTTCACGCCCGCCTTGAACAGGTTCTCGGCTTCGAGCATCACCTCGGCCACCGGGCGCGAGTCGAGATCGCCGCGCATCGACGGGATGATGCAGAACGTGCAGCGATGGTTGCAGCCTTCGGAAATCTTGAGATATGCGTAGTGACGCGGCGTGAGCTTGATGCCGGCCGGCGGCACGAGGTCGGTGAACGGATCGTGCGGCTTCGGCAAGTGCGTGTGCACGGCGCTCATCACTTCGCCCACGGCGTGCGGGCCCGTCACGGCGAGCACCTTCGGGTGGACTGCGCTCACGATGTCCTGGCCGGCGGCGTCCTTCTTCGCGCCAAGACAGCCCGTGACGATCACCTTGCCGTTTTCGGCGAGTGCCTCGCCGATGGCGTCGAGACTTTCCTGAACGGCGTCGTCGATAAAGCCGCAGGTATTGACCACGACGAGATCGGCGCCGTCATAGGTGCCGGCAATGTCGTAGCCTTCGGCGCGCAGTTGGGTCAGGATTTGCTCGGAATCGACCAGGGCCTTCGGGCAGCCGAGCGAAACGAAGCCGACCTTGGGGGTGCCGGCGGGCGATGGGCGGGACATGGGGCGAATCCTGATCTAGTGAATACGTGTAACGGTCGAACCGCGCATTTTACCTTGTTCGCCCGCGGTGCGTTCCAACATTCGTCGCGATGCGCGCCCCGGTCACACCGCAACGTTCCTGTCGGGGGAAGGCGGGCGTTCAGGGCTTCTTGTTCGGGTCCGTCCCGGGGGCGCCGGGGGCGCCAGGGAAAGGGAACGTGCTGAACATGTTCTTGGCCTGGCTCTGCATCTGCTCCTGCATCTGCACGAACAGGTTCTTCGACTGCTCGATGTAGTTGGTCATCATGCCCTGCATCATCGGCGCCTGCATGTTCATGAACTGCGCCCAGACGTCCGGATTGAAGGCCGCGCCCTCGTAGATGCCCTTCGACTGATCGGCCAGTTTGTTCTGAATCTCGATGAACGTCTGGATGTTCTTCTCGAGGTACGTGCCCATCATGCCCTGCAGCGCGTGGCCGTAGAAGCGGATGATCTGGGCGAGCATGGCGCTCGAGAACATCGGGACACCGCCCGTTTCTTCTTCCAGAATGATCTGCAGCAGAATGCTGCGGGTCAGGTCCTCGCCCGTCTTGGCATCGACGACCTTGAACTCTTCGGTCTCGAGTACCAATTGCTTCACATCGGCAAGGGTGATGTACGTACTGGTCTGGGTATCGTACAGACGCCGGTTCGGATACTTTTTGATCAGGCGCTCGTCAGTCTTCTTGCTCGCGGTCATGCGGTGGGTTTCCTGCTTTTATGAAGGACTCCCCCGACCGGCGGTCGGGGTTAGTCACATATTATCGATTCTAGGACGTTTGCTGCCATGCGGCAAAGCCCTAACCCGCAACGGGGTGCGACTGCGAAATTCGGTCCGCGCCGGCCCCGTCACCGCTCAGCCCATGTGCAGGCCGCCATTGAGCGAGAAATCCGCGCCCGTCGAGAAGCCCGAGTCGTCCGAAGCCAGCCACGCCACGATCGACGCGATCTCGCCCGGCTCGCCCAGACGCTTGACCGGGATCGTCGCCACGATCTTGTCGAGCACGTCCTGGCGGATCGAGCGCACCATGTCCGTGCCGATATAGCCCGGCGACACGGTGTTGACCGTCACGCCCTTGGTCGCCACCTCCTGCGCCAGCGCCATCGTGAAGCCGTGAATGCCCGCCTTGGCCGTCGAGTAGTTCGTCTGACCGAACTGGCCCTTTTGGCCGTTGACCGACGAGATGTTGATGATGCGACCCCAGCCGCGCTCGCACATGCCGTCGATCACCTGCTTCGTGACGTTGAACAGGCTCGTGAGATTGGTGTCGATCACGGCGTCCCAGTCTTCGCGGGTCATCTTGCGAAACACCACGTCGCGCGTGATGCCGGCATTGTTGACCAGCACGTCGATCTCGCCGACTTCGGCCTTCACCTTGTCGAACGCCGCCTTGGTCGAATCCCAGTCGCCGACGTTGCCTTCGGACGCCACGAAGTCGAAGCCGAGCGCCTTCTGCTCTTCGAGCCACTTCACCCGGCGCGGCGAGTTCGGCCCGCAGCCCGCTACGACCTTGAAACCATCCTTGTACAGCCGCTGGCAAATGGACGTACCGATACCGCCCATCCCGCCTGTCACGTATGCAATGCGTTGAGTCATGGAACGCTTCCCCCTAAATAACGGCACCGCGTGCCGCCTGTTGCGACTGCCAATTGACCGACGCGCAAGCCGCGCGTTCCCGCGCGCCTTTCGTCTCCTGACTGCCCCGGCATGCTGCCGCGCGCCTTGCACGCGCGGCCGATGCCGTTTCGATTCAAATCGTTATGGACGAATGGACGGCGTTCCCGAAGCGCCTCAGACGCGCTCGACCGCCAGCGCCACCCCCATGCCGCCGCCAATGCACAACGAGGCGAGGCCGCGGCGCGCGTCGCGGCGCGCCATCTCGTGGAGCAGCGTGACGAGAATGCGGCAGCCCGACGCGCCGATCGGGTGACCGATGGCGATCGCCCCGCCATTCACGTTGATCTTCGACGTATCCCAGCCCATCTGCTTGTTGACGGCCAGCGCCTGCGCCGCGAACGCCTCGTTGATTTCCATCAGGTCCAGATCGCTCGCCTTCCAGCCGGCGCGCGCGAGGCAACGCTGCGAAGCCGGCACCGGGCCGATGCCCATCACCGACGGATCGACGCCGGCGTTTGCATACGCGACGATGCGCGCGAGCGGCGTGAGCCCAAGCTGCTCGGCGCGCCGGGCCGACATCACCACCACCGCCGCCGCGCCGTCGTTGATGCCCGAGGCGTTGGCGGCCGTGACCGTGCCGTCCTTCGTGAAGGCCGGCTTCAGACCCGCGAGCGACTCGGCCGTCACACCGTGACGCACGAACTCGTCCGTCTTGAAGACGACCGGGTCGCCCTTGCGCTGCGGAATCGACACCGGCACGATCTCGTCGTCGAAGCGGCCGGCCTTCTGCGCCGCTTCCGCCTTGTTCTGCGACGCCGCGGCGAACTCGTCCTGCATCTGGCGCGTGATGCCGTATTCCTTCGCGACGTTCTCCGCCGTGATGCCCATGTGGTACTGGTTGTACACGTCCCACAGGCCGTCGACGATCATGCTGTCGACGAGCTTGGCGTCGCCCATGCGAAAACCGTCGCGCGAGCCCGGCAGCACATGCGGCGCGGCGCTCATGTTCTCCTGGCCGCCCGCGACCACGATGTCGGCGTCGCCGGCCGTAATGGCGTTGGCGGCGAGCATCACGGCCTTCAGGCCGGAGCCGCACACCTTGTTGATCGTCATCGCGGGCACCATCGACGGCAGGCCGGCCTTGATCGACGCCTGACGCGCCACGTTCTGGCCCGAACCCGCGGTCAGCACCTGGCCCATGATGACTTCGCTCACGTCCTCGCCCTTGAGCCTGGCGCGCTTGAGCACTTCCTCGATGACGATGGCGCCCAGATCCGGCGCAGCCACCTTCGCGAGCGAGCCGCCAAACTTACCGACCGCGGTGCGCGCAGCCGACACAATCACGATATCCGTCATGTCTCTTTCCTCGTAATCAAATGAGTCGAACCGGGGGGGATGCCCGCGTTGCCGCTACCGCTCAGGCCTTCGCCTTGACGTAGCGGCCGGGCGCCGGTTCGATGGGTGCATGAGCAACATTACCATACGCTTTTGGCGCCTTGACGCGTTTGCCGGCATAGCCCGCCAGCCATTCGCTCCAGTCGGTCCACCAGCTGCCCGGGTGCTCCGTCGCGCCGGCCAGCCAGTCGTTCGCCTCGACGCCCACGTCGTCGTTGCGCCAATAGCTGCGTTTCTTTTTCGCCGGCGGATTGACCACGCCGGCAATGTGCCCCGACGCGCCGAGCACGAACCGGCGCTCGCCGCCGAGCAGGGCCAGCGAGCGGAACGCCGATGTCCACGGCACGATGTGGTCCTCGCGTGAGCCGAATACGTAGGCCGGTGCGTCGATGGCGCCCAGATCGACCGGCACGCCGCAGGTCTGCACGCGGCCAGGTTGCTTCAGCTCGTTCTGCAAATAGAGATGGCGCAGATACCAGCAGAACATCGGCCCCGGCAAGTTGGTGCCGTCGCCGTTCCAGTACAGCAGGTCGAACGGCTGCGGCGCATTGCCTTTCAGATAGCTGTCGACGACGTAATTCCAGACCAGGTCGTTCGGGCGCAGGAACGAGAACGTGTTGGCCAGTTCCACGCCGCGCATGAGGCCCGGCGGCTGCCCCAGCCCGCCGCCGATGGTCTGCTCGCGAAATTGCACGTGTGCCTCGTCGATGAATACGTCGAGCACGCCGGTATCGGAAAAATCGAGCAGCGTGGTGAGCAGCGTCACGCTGGCGACCGGCGACTTGCGCCCCTTCTGTCCCCTCGCCGCGAATACGGCAAGCGCCGCCGCCAGCAGCGTACCGCCCACGCAGAAGCCGAGCGCGTTGATCTGCGGCTGCCCGCTGATTTCGCGCACGACGTCGATGGCGGCAATCGGCCCTTCGCCGACGTAGTCGTCCCACGACTTGTGGGCGAGCGACGCGTCCGGGTTCCGCCACGACACGACGAACACCGTATGTCCCTGCTCCACCGCGTAGCGCACGAGCGAGTTCTCGGGCTGCAGGTCGAGGATGTAGTACTTGTTGATGCAAGGCGGCACGATCAGCAGCGCACGCTGATAGACGGTCGCCGTCAGCGGCTTGTACTGGATGAGCTGAATCAGGTCGTTCTCGAAGACCACGGCGCCTTCGGTGGTCGCCACGTTGCGCCCGACTTCGAAGGCCGCGTCGTCGGTCTGCGAGACCTTGCCTTTGCCCATGTCGACCAGCAGGTGCTGCATGCCCGCGAGCAGGCTGTCGCCGTGCGTCTGCACGAGGCGCTGCTGCGCGTCGGGATTGGTCGCGATGAAGTTCGCCGGTGAGCTCGCCGCCACCCATTGCTCGACGGCGAAGCGTATACGCTCGCGCGTCTTGGCGTCGGCGTCGACCAGTTCCGCCATGCGCATCAGGAAGCGGCCGTTGAGCAGGTATAGCGCGGCCGGCAGCGCATAGAACGGGTTGCGCCAGCCCTCGCCTGCGAAGCGGCGGTCGCCAAGCGAGGGCGCCGTGTCGAGTCCCGGCTGATTGAAGCTGGCGACAAGTTCGGAAAATTCACGCGCGTAGTCCGCCTGCAGCGCACTCAGGCGCGCGGGATCGACGTGCACGGGCGTGGGTTTTGGAAGGCTGCCCGCCTTGCCGAACAGATCGAAGAGACCAGTGAAGGGATTGGCGGTGCTGGCAGCACTCGAAGCGCCGCTGGCTGCGGAGCCGGTCTGCGCGGCAAGCCCCGGCAAAGCGCCGAACATCTGTTGGGCGACCTTGAACCACTGCGACATGTCCTGGGCGGAGAGCGAAGCGGAGGGGAACTGCTGAGCGAACGAGGCGGCAAACGAAGCCGGATCGAAGTTGGCACTGGCGCGATTCATGATAGCCTGAGTGTCACGTCCGTTGCGTTCACGGGCCAGTGCCCGAAACGCGGCGGCGGGCTTCGCTTTGCGAGCGATGCGCCCCGCCTGTGGAGCATTCTTGCGTGCGTGCGCAGGCCTGTCAATGCTTGCGGCTACGTCCCGGGGGGCATTGTCCCGTCACCCCTTCCTTTTTTGAATGCGCGTTTGTCCCGATGTTTATCGTCATTCTCGGATGGCTGTATGTCATGGCGATGGTGGCAATCACCGCACCCTCGGTCTGGCTGGGTCTGCTGATCTTCGCCGGCGGCGGCATCGCCCCCGCGCTGCTGTGGCTATACATTGCGGGAAGCCGCATTCGCCGCATCCGTAGCGCCCAGGCGCTGCGACGCGATGCCGCAGCGCCTGCTGATGCCGCCCTCCATGGCGCAGCCCCCGGGACCGGACCGACGTCGGACGCGTCCGAGTGACACGCGCCGCCCCCTCTCGCCCCCTCTCGCCCCCTCTCGCCCCCTCTCGCCCCTCTCGCCCCCCTCACGCCACGCGCCACACGAGCGCGGCCATGCGCCCTGTCACGCGATCGCGTCGATAGGAGTAGAACCGCGCCGGATCGCCAACCGTACACCACTGCCCGCCCGAGACGTTCGTCACGCCCTCGCGCGCGAGCCGCAAGCGGGCCAACGCACACAGGTCCGCAAGCGACTTGTCCGCTTGCGGCGCGCCGCGCGCCACGAACGCCGCGCGCGTCGCGTCCCGCTCTTCGGGCGTGGCCGCATCGAGAAACGCCGCGCGCACTTCCGGCCCGACTTCGAACGCCGTCGGGCCGATGCACGGCCCGAGCCAGGCGATGACCGATGCCTCTGCGCCGTCCGCCTCGTCCTTCAAACGGGCGCGCAACGCCTGCACGGTCTGCTCGATCACGCCCGCGCACAGTCCGCGCCAGCCGGCATGGGCCGCTGCGACGGCGCGGCCCCCGGCGTCGCACAGCAGCACCGGCAGGCAGTCCGCCACCATGACGGTGCTGGCCAGGCCCACGGCGGTCGTGATGCTGGCGTCGGCCTGCAGCGGTTCGCCGGCCTCGGCGGCGGCGAGCGCGTCCCGAGCGTCCACGACGCGCGGACCGTGCACCTGCGCGACCCACGCCGACGGCACGCCCGTATACGCCCGGAGCCGCTCGCGGTTCACGCGCACGGCCTCGGGGTCATCGTCGGCCTTGTAACCGAGGTTGAACGTCGCCTGCGGCCCTTCGCTCACCCCACCGGCGCGTGTCGTGAATACCGCGCGGACGTTGGCCGGCGCCGGCCAGTCGGGCACGATCCAGTCGGCGGGCATCGGGGCTGGAGAAAATGGCTCAGGCAGGGAAGAAGTCATCGAGCGAGTCGGGCAGCGTTGAGAAATCGAATTCGAGGCCAATGGCGGCCATGAGGTCTTGCATGTCGCCGGGCAGCGCCGCCTGCCAGTGCATTGCCCGTCCGTCGTCGGGATGGAGCAACCCCAGACGCCACGCGTGCAGGGCCTGGCGCGCAAAGTCGCCCGGCAGCGCCGGTCGCTTGTGACGCGGCTTGTACAGGGGATCGCCGAGCAGCGAATGTCCGAGGTGCGAGAGATGGACGCGAATCTGGTGCGTGCGCCCCGTGTCGAGCGAACACAGCACGAGCGACACCGGGGAGCCTTCCCATTCCCCGCTGGCGACAGTCGCCACGCGCGTGCGCGCGGGCTTGCCGCCCTGCCCCTGCACGACCGCCATGCGCGTGCGCTCGCGTGGGTCGCGCCCGATCGGCGCGTCTACGATCGTGCGCAGCGGCGGGCGTCCCCAGACCAGCGCCGCGTAATGGCGCTTGACGGTGCGGGCCTGCAACTGGCGCACGAGGTCGGTTTGCGCGATGAGCGTGCGCGCCACCACCATCAGCCCCGACGTCTCCTTGTCCAGCCGATGCACGATGCCGGCGCGCGGCAGATCGGCGGCGGCGTGTCCGTAGCGATGGAGCAGCCCGTTGAGCAGCGTGCCGGACCAGTTGCCGGCCGCCGGATGCACGACCAGCCCGGGCGGCTTGTTGAAGACGACCAGCGCGGCATCTTCGTAGACGGCGTCGAGCGGCACCGGCTCCGGTGCAAACGCGAGTTGCTCGGGCAGCGCCGCCGGCATGATGAGGACCGACTCGCCGCCGGCGACCTTCTGACGCACCTTGGCCGTCACACCGTCGAGCGCGACGCGTCCGTCTTCGACCCACGCCTGCAGGCGACTCCGGGAATATTCGGGAAAACAGAGGGCCAGCGCCTTGTCGAGGCGCTCGCCGGCCACCGCGTCGGGCAATGTCGCGCTGAGCGGGACATTCGCGATCGATTGGCCGGATTGGTCGGACGACGGGGCCGGGCCGCCCGGTGCGGGGGCGGCGGTGGAGGCGTCGGTGGAGGTGGCGATGCCGTGCGCGGCACCCGGGAAAGCCTCGGCAAGCGAATCGAAATCGTCATCGGACGAGTCATCCGCATTTTCCGTGGCTAATGAGGCGGTTACGCTATAATCCGGCAGTATTGAACGGGTCATCGAGAAGTGAAGCCAACGAGCATGCAAGCCCTGAAACTTGTCAAACATCTGACGCTGGCCGCCATCCTGGTCGGCGGTGTGGCCGCCTGCGGCATTCTGCCGGAGAAAGTCGACGAAACGGCCAGCTGGTCGACGAACAAATTATACTCGGAAGCCAAGGACAGCTTCGATAGCGGCGACTACACGAAGGCCGCCAAGTACTACGAACTGCTCGAAGGGCGCGACCCGTTCGGCCCGCATGCGCAACAGGCCCAGATCAACACGGCCTACGCCTACTACAAGGACAATGAGCCGGCGCAGGCGCTCACGGCCGTGGATCGCTTCATCCGCCTGCATCCGGACAGCCCCTCGATCGACTACGCCTATTACCTCAAGGGCCTGATCAACTTCAACGACGACCTCGGTCTTTTCGGGCGCTTCTCGGGGCAGGATCTGAGCGAGCGCGATCCGAAGGCGCTGCGTGCGGCTTACGACAGCTTCAAGTATCTGGTCGAGCACTATCCGAACAGCAAGTACGCAAACGACGCTGCCCTGCGCATGCGCTACGCCGTCAACGCCATGGCCGCACACGAAGTGCACGCGGCCGAGTACTACTATCGCCGTGGCGCCTACCTGGCCGCCGTGAACCGCGCCCAGACCGCGCTCAAGGACTACGACAAGGCGCCGGCGCTCGAAGACGCGCTTGGCATCATGATCAAGTCTTACGACAAACTCGGCATGACCGAACTGCGCGACGACGCGCGTCGCGTGATGGAACAGACGTATCCGAACAGCGGCTATCTGACGGTGGGTCGCCGTATCGACACCAGCGGCGACAAGAAGTCGTGGTGGCAAATCTGGCGTTAAGCTGCCGGTGCTCCCGAGCAAGACGGCATGACAAAAGCCCCCGCCCGTGCGGGGGCTTTTCGTTTCTGGGCGCCCGAGAGGCGACCGGCGCCCGCGCGGCCGGCCGCGCGTCAGGATCGACCTGCGTCGCCCCCGGCGGCCATCTCGTCGAAGAATCCGCGCACGATCGGCAGTTCGCGCGTGCGCTTGAACGGCGGCAGGCTCTGCCAGATCCGACGCCCGTAGGGTTTGTCGACAAGACGCGGATCGCAGATCATCAACACGCCGCGATCACGCTCGGAACGAATCAGGCGACCGGCGCCCTGCTTGAGCGTGATGACCGCCTGCGGCAGCTGGTGCACGGCGAACGGGCTGAGCCCCTTCTTTGTGAGTGCATCGAGCCGGGCTGCGAGCACCGGGTCGTCGGGCGGCGCGAACGGCAGCTTGTCGATGATGACCAGCGACAGCGCCTCGCCGCGCACGTCCACCCCTTCCCAGAAGCTCTGACTCCCCACCAGCACCGCGTTGCCCAACGCGCGAAAACGGTCGAGCAGTTCGGTGCGGCTCGCCTCTCCCTGCACGAGCAGCGGATAGTCCCAGCCGCGACGCTCGAATTCGTCGCGCAAACGCTCGGCGGCACGCCCGACCGCCCGCAGCGTCGTACATAGCACGAAGGCCCTGCCGCCGCTCACTTCGAGCACGGGCAGCGCGGCGTCGAGCACCGCGTCGGTGAAGCCCGGCGCTGACGGTTGCGGCAGTCCGCGCGGCACGTAGAGCAAGCTCTGGTTCTGATAATCGAAGGGGCTCGCCAGCGTGAGGGACTTCTGCGCGTCGAGGCCCAGCTGCGCGGCGTAGTGCGTGAAATTGCCCTTCACCGAGAGCGTAGCCGACGTAAAGATCCAGGCGCGCGGCGCACCGGCACGCTGCTTCGCGAAGATCGGCGCAATCGACAGTGGCGTCTGATGCAACTGCACCGTCTGCGAAAACACTTCGATCCAGCGCACGTTCTCGGGCGGCGTATAGGCCTTCTGCCCGCTGCCGGCGCCATCGCCGCCATCGCCGCCATCGCCGCCATCGCTGCCCCGATCGCTGCCCCGTGACGCCGCCTCAACCGCAGCGCGCGCCGCTTCGGCTTCGCGCGCCTCGGCGGCCTTCGCTGCCTTCGCGGCCCTCTCGCGCTTGCTGTCGGTCACGCGCGGCGCGTCCGGATCGAGCAGCGGCAATGGCGGCTCGCCGGGCAACGGCGGGCTCTCGCCCGTCTGCCACCGCCCCACCTGCTGGCGCAGGTCCAGCGCGCGGCGCAGGCACGCGCCCAGCGCTTCGGCGCGTTCAGCCTGATGGGTGAGCGTCCCGATCATGTCTTGCAGCGCGGCGTCGACCGCCTCGAGCGCGTCGAAGAGCTCGTGATTTTCCGGCAGTTGCGTCACGGACATGCGCGCGTTGTCAGGGCCGAAGGTCAGGCGCACGTCGCGTGCGGCGCGCTCGAGATTCGCGCCCAGCTTGACCCAGTCCGCGGCATCGCGCGCGTGGATCAGCCCTTCGGCTACACAATCACGCGCCAGTTCGAGCATCTGTGCGCTCGACACTGTCTCGCCGAAGAACAGCGTCGCGGTCTCCGGCAACTGGTGCGCTTCGTCGAAAATCACCGTGTTCGCGCTTGGCAGCAGCTCCGCCATGCCCGTGTCGCGCAGCATCACGTCCGCGAAGAACAGGTGATGGTTCACAACGACGATATCCGCCTGTTGCGCCTCCTTGCGCGCGAGCATCACGAAGCAGTCCTTGTAACGCGGGCAGTCCTGGCCCAGGCAGTTCTCACGCGTGGAGGTGACCTGCGACCAGATCGGCGCGTTCTCGGGCACGGACGCGAGCTCCGCCTTGTCGCCGCTCCTGGTGATCTGCGCGAAGGTCGTGATCTCGCGCAACTGCGCGGCTTCGTGACGCGACGCGAAGCGCCCTTCCTGCTGGGCGCGCTCCAGATAGTAGTGACAGAGGTAATTCGCGCGGCCCTTGAGCATCGCCACCGTCACGGGGACCGCGAGCGCGCGGCGCACCGTGGGAATGTCGCGCGCGAAGATCTGGTCCTGCAAGTGCTTGGTGCCTGTGGAGATGATCGTCTTGCCACCCCACAGCATGGCCGGCACGAGATACGCGTAGGTCTTGCCCGTGCCCGTACCCGCCTCGGCGATCAGCGTGTCGTGCGTGTCCATGGCGGCGGCCACGGCGCGAGCCATCTCGGTTTGCGGCTCGCGCGAACGGTAGCCATCGATGGCGCGCGCGAGCATCCCCCCGTCGCCGAAGATTGCCTGCAGCTCCCGCTCGCGCTTGGGGGCGAGCGGCTTGAGCCCGTGGAACGTAGCGGCGTCGGATGGGGAACCGGTCTCGGGGGAATCGCTGGCAGCGGCGGCGGAATCGATCAAAACGGCAAAAAAAGCAAAGGCGGCGCGCGATACGCTTGCGCATCCGTCGGAACGGTTCGAACCGCCGGACGGTGCGCACTCGCCGCGCCGCGATGAAAAATGAAAACCGCGCAATCGCGGGCCGCGAGGCCGGGCAGCTTGGCCGGGCCTCGCGGGCGTTGTGCGCGGCGCCCGCTCAGGCGGGCTGGTCCGGCATCTGCTGCACCTGCAACAGGGTGATGGTGTCCTTGATTTTCAGACGTCGCTTCTTGAGCCGCGTGACCTGCAGTTCGTCGTATGTCGGCTCCGTCAGCAACTTGTCGATCAGGTAGTCGAGATCGCGATGCTCGATCTGCAACTCGATGATGCGGCGTCCAATGGAGTGAAGATCGTGCTGCATCCTGGCAACTCTCCTGCGACTCTCGAATGATACCGGGCCCGCCAGCCTTGCCGGGGCCACGTCCGCGAATCTGACCGGCGCGCAACGCCGCCGGTCCGACTCGCTTACTTCCCTTCCAGCGCCTTCTGGGCCGGCGAGCCGCCCGACTGGGACTCGTTGCGGCGTTGGTCCGACTTCTGCTTGCGCTCGATGGCTTCCTGCTGCTTCTGGTTGTACTTGCGCACGTTCTCTTCGCGCTCGGCCGCCTTCTGCGCGGCCGATGCCTTGGCATCCTCGAGCTTCTTTTGCTGCTCGGCCTGCTTGGCATTGTACTGCTCGACGTTGGCCGCGCGTTGCGGGGCCTGGCCCGTGCGCTCGGTCACGCGCTGCTGGTATTCGGCTTGCTTGGCTTCGTAGTCCGCCACGTTCTGCGCACGCTCGGCAGCGCGTTGCGGCGCCTCGGCTGCCGTCTGCGCCCGCTTTTCGGCCAGACGTTGCTCGCGCTCCTGCGCACGCGCCTTGCGCTCCTGATCCTCGAGCACAAGACGCTGGCTGCGAATGGCCTTGAGGGCCTCGCGCTGCGCGTCGCGCGCCTTGTCGATGCAGTAGTTCACGAAGAACTTCGACGCGCATTCGTACTTCGCTTCCTCGAACCGGTAATCCACCCATGCGCGCTGACGCTCGAGCAAGGCGCGACGGCCGGCGAAGTCGTCCTGTGCGGGATGCAGATCGAGCTGATCGTCGTATGCCACCGGCGTGTCGTCGTCCTCGGCCGCTGCCGCGGCCGCGGCCGACGCCGCGCTTGCGGGCGACGGTATGCGATCGGCGGTGGCATCGAACGGCACCTGCGGCACGCGCAGTTGTTCGGTCGTGCGCCCGGCGGCCTCGGTGGCCGACAATCCCTGCGCGAGCAATACGCCGGGCCAGACACTGACCGCTGCCACGCTGCCGAGCGCGGCAAATGCGGTGAGCGACACGCCAACATGGCGGCGCGAAAACAATTTTGCGAAGGAAATCATGAGGTTGAGCAGAGTGATGTCAAATTTTAGCATTGCCCGCCCGGACGCGTCCGCCGTTTATGGCAAAATGCCCCGCTCCTGGCACTTGGGTAATTCGCAACACTCATGACGCAAAACGTAGCTCTTCAGATCGTTCAACGCATCGCTGCCGAACTTAGCGTGCAGCCGCGTCAGGTCGCTGCCGCCGTGCAATTGCTCGATGAAGGCGCCACCGTGCCATTCATCGCACGCTACCGCAAGGAAGTGACGGGCAACCTCGACGACACCCAATTGCGCACGCTGGAAGAACGCCTGCTTTATCTGCGCGAGTTGGAAGATCGCCGCGCCGCGATCCTCGCGAGCATCGACGAACAGGGCAAGCTCACCGACGAACTGCGCACCGCCATCGAGGCGGCCGACACGAAGCAGACGCTCGAAGACCTTTATCTGCCGTACAAGCCGAAGCGCCGCACGCGTGCGCAGATCGCCCGTGAGGCCGGCCTCGAGCCGCTCGCGCAGGCGCTGCTCGCCGACCCGACGCTCGATCCGCAAACCGAAGCCGCCAGGTTCGTCGACGCCGGCAAAGGCGTAGCCGACGTCAAGGCTGCGCTCGACGGCGCGCGCGACATCCTGTCGGAGCAATTTGGCGAGACGGCCGAACTGCTCGGCAAGCTGCGCGACTACCTGTGGACTCAGGGCGTGGTGTCCTCGAAAGTCATCGAAGGCAAGGAAAACGAGGAAGGCGAGAAATTCCGCGACTACTACGACTATGACGAGCCGATCTCGGCCGTCCCGTCGCATCGCGCGCTCGCCCTCTTCCGCGGCCGCAATCTCGGCATCCTGATGGTCAAACTCGGCCTCGGCGAAGAGCTCGACGCCCAGGTGCCGCACCCGTGCGAAGGCCTGATTGCCGGGCACTTCGGCATTCGTCAGCAAAACCGCGCCGCCGACAAGTGGCTGGCCGACGTGTGCCGCTGGTGCTGGCGCGTGAAGGTGCAGCCGCATCTCGAGTCCGAGCTGCTCACGCAACTGCGCGAGCGCGCCGAGAACGAAGCGATTCGCGTGTTCGCGCGCAACCTCAAGGCGCTGCTGCTGGCCGCACCGGCCGGCCCGAAGGGCGTGATCGGCCTCGACCCGGGCCTGCGCACCGGCGTGAAGGTCGCCGTCGTCGATGCCACCGGCAAGCTGCTCGGCACCGACACCATCTACCCGCACGAACCGCGCCGCGACTGGGAAGGTTCGATTTCACGCCTGGCCAAAATCGCGGCCGCCACGGGCGCGCAGCTCGTGAGCATCGGCAACGGCACGGCGTCGCGCGAGACGGACAAGCTCGCGCTCGAGCTCATCAAGCGCCACCCCGAACTCAAGCTGCAGAAGATCGTGGTCTCGGAAGCCGGCGCCTCGGTGTATTCGGCCTCCGAATTCGCCGCCAAGGAATTCCCGGAACTCGACGTCTCGCTGCGCGGCGCCGTATCGATCGCTCGGCGCCTGCAGGACCCGCTCGCCGAGCTGGTCAAGATCGAGCCGAAGGCCATCGGCGTCGGCCAGTACCAGCACGACGTGAACCAGCGGGAGCTGGCGCGCATGCTCGACGCCGTGGTCGAGGACTGCGTGAACGCGGTGGGCGTGGACGTGAACACCGCGTCGGTCCCGCTGCTCGCGCGCGTGTCGGGCCTGAACAGCACGCTCGCGAAGAACATCGTGGACTTTCGCGACAGCAACGGCCCGTTCCCCAACCGCGAGGCGCTCAAGAAGGTGCCGCGTCTTGGCGACAAGACCTTCGAGCAGGCTGCCGGCTTCCTGCGCGTGAATGGCGGCGACAACCCGCTCGATCGCTCGTCGGTGCACCCGGAAGCCTATCCGGTCGTCGAGCGCATTCTCGCCAAGATCAAGAAGTCCATCGGTGACGTGATGGGCAACGGCCCGGTGGTGCGCAGCCTGTCGGCGAACGAATTTGTCGACGAGCGTTTCGGCTTGCCGACCATCAAGGACATCCTGACCGAGCTCGAGAAGCCGGGCCGCGATCCGCGTCCCGAGTTCAAGACCGCGACGTTCCAGGAGGGCGTGGAGAAGCTGACCGACCTGAAGCCGGGCATGCAGCTCGAAGGCGTGGTGACGAACGTGGCCGCATTCGGCGCGTTCATCGACATCGGCGTGCATCAGGACGGCCTGGTCCACGTGTCCGCCATGTCGACGAAGTTCATCAAGGACCCGCACGAAGTCGTGAAGGCCGGCGACATCGTGAAGGTCAAGGTGCTCGAAGTCGACCCCCGCCGTCAGCGCATCTCGCTCACCATGCGTCTGAACGACGACCTTCCGGCCGCCGGTGCTGGCGAGCGCGCTGGCAACAGTGGCGCCCAGCGCCACGGCGGCGGTGCGCAGCGTGGCGGCGGCGCACCCCGCCAACGCGAGCCGGAGACGGTCAGCGCCATGGCCGCCGCCTTCGCCAAGCTCAAGCGTTGAACTCGCGCGCGATGTCACCCTCGGCGCGAAGGTGGCGTCCGTGCGAGGGCGAACGACGTGTCGCAATGAAAAAGCCCGCTCCATCGAGCGGGCTTTTTTCGTGGGACGACGCCTGAGATGGCGCGCGCGACGGCAATGCGAGACCGGCGCGGCATGTCGCCTCCGCACCGCGCACGCTGCCTCAGATTTCGATCTTCGTGCCCAACTCCACGACGCGGTTCGCCGGAATGCTGAAGAAGTCGGTGGGCTTGGCCGCGTTCTGATGCATCCACGCGAACAGACGCTCGCGCCAGATCGACATTCCCGGCAGCTTCGTCGGCACCACGGTCTCGCGCGCGAGGAAGAACGACGTGTCCATCAGCTCGAAATGCATGTCCGTCTTCTCCTCGAGCAGATGCAGCACCTCCTTCACATCGGGCGTCTCGTTAAAGCCGAAGGTCGCCACCACGCTGTAAAGGCCGCCGGTGTGGTCCTTGACCTCGATGCGCGTGGCGTCCTCCACGTAGGGCACGTCCACCGTGCGGAAGGTAAGGAAAATCGTGCGCTCGTGCAGGATACGGTTGTGCTTGAGGTTGTGCAGCAGGCTCACCGGCACGAGCGTGTTGCCGCCGGTCAGATAGATCGCCGTGCCGGCCACGCGATGTGGCGGATGCGCGAGCAGCCCCTGCAGGAAGGGCCCGAGCGGAATACCGTCGGCGGCCGTGCGCTCACGCAGCAGTTGACGGCCCTTGTGCCACGTCATCAACATGAAGAACAGGAATGCGCCCAGCGCGAGCGGCAGCCCGCCGCCCTCTTCCACCTTGATCAGGTTGGCGCCGAAGAACGCGAAGTCGACCACCAGAAAGCCCGTGATAATCAGCGCCACGAGCAACTTGTTCCAGTTCCACACCTTGACCATGACTACGCACGCGAGAATCGTCGTGATGACCATCGTCGTCGTCACGGCGATACCGTATGCCGCCGCCAGGTTGCTCGAGGACTTGAACGCCAGCACGATCCAGATGATGACGAGCAGCAGCGACCAGTTGATCACCGGCATGTAGATCTGGCCGATTTCACGATCGGACGTGTGCAGAATCTTCATGCGCGGCACGTAGCCGAGCTGAATCGCCTGGCTCGTGAGGGAGAACGCCCCCGAGATCACCGCCTGCGAGGCGATGACCGTGGCCGCGGTCGCCACGATCACGAGCGGCAGGAGCGCCCAGTCCGGGGCCAGCAGGAAGAACGGGTTCTCGATGGCCTTCGGGTCGGACAGCAGCAAGGCACCCTGGCCGAAGTAGTTCAGCGCCAGCGCCGGGAAGACGAGAAACGACCACGCGAAGCGAATCGGCCGGATGCCGAAGTGACCCATGTCCGCGTAGAGCGCTTCGGCGCCGGTGAGCACGAGGAACACGGAACCGAGCACGATATACGCCTGCAGCGCGTGCGTGCGGATGAAGTGAATGCCGTAGTAAGGATTGATCGCCTTGATGATCTCCGGCGCCGCCACGATGTTGTAGAGGCCGAGCACGCCGAGGATCAGGAACCACGTCACCATCACCGGTCCGAACAGGCGGCCGACCTTGGCCGTGCCGGACTTCTGCATCGAGAACAGGACGATCAGAATGACGATCGTGATCGGCAGGACGAAGCGCGAGAGCGACGGTGCGGCGATCTCCAGGCCTTCGACCGCCGACATCACGGAAATGGCGGGTGTGATGACGGCGTCGCCGTAGAACATGCACGCGCCGAACATGCCGAGCATCATGAGCACCGACGCCCATCGGCCGCCGCCGCGCACGCTGCGCAGGCTCAGCGCCATGAGGGCGAGCACGCCGCCTTCGCCTCGGTTGTCCGCTCGCATCACGAACAGCACGTACTTCAGGGAAACGACGACCACCAAGGCCCAGAACAGCAGCGAGATGATGCCGAACACGGCCTGTTGGTTAAACGGAATGCCGTGCTGCGGATCGAAACATTCCTTGAGCGCATAGAGCGGGCTGGTACCGATATCGCCGAAGACCACGCCGATGGCCGACACCATGAGCGCGGGCAAAGCCTGACGGCGCTGCCCGTGTCGAATGTTTTGCGTCATAAGGTTTGGGTAATCGCAATATTGCGCTGCACAAAATGGCCGCTATTCTAACTGGGCGCCGGTTCCCTCGCCAGTCCGGGCAGGTCCTGAGTGCCGGGCGTCCTGCATGACGGGCTTCGCTAGGATAATTCGAGCCGCACGCCGTGACCAGTGCGATGGGGCAAGGGTTTCACCGATGTTATGCCGCCGGGCTCCGGGCTTGTGGACGCCCGTTTGCAAGTTGCAAATGCGCGACATATCCCGGCCATGACGGACTGCCTGTCGACAGGCTTGCCGATTGGGTGTAGCGCGGCACCCCGCCGGGCCGCGGTCGGCCATGCCGCAACGAAAAAAGCCGCCCGGAGGCGGCTTTTTGTACATCCGGGGCCCTGAGTAGCCCCGTCGTTCAACGGCGGCGGACCGGCTTGCGGCCGCTGGCGTTCTTGACCGAGCGCACGAGATCGGAGTCGGCGCTGTTCTGCTCGGCTTCGAGCGAGCGGATCTGGCCTTGCAGGTCGGTCAGGCGGATGCGGGCTGCCGTGCGTTCCGTCTCGAGCGCCGAGGCCTGTTCGCGAATGGCCTGCTGGTTCTGTGCCAGGGCCTGCTCCTGCTGACGCTGGATCGCGAGATCGTTCTGCACCGCGTTCAGGCGCGCTTCGCTCTCGGCGAGCTGGCGCTCCATCAACGCCTTCTGTGCTTCGAGCTTGATGCGGCGGATCTCGACGTCGGCGAGTACCTGCGTCTGGCGCACGAAGTCGCCGTAGAGCGCCTCGGCCTTCTTCTCGTTGTTGAGCTTGACCACGCGCCAGAACTGGCCTTCGTGGAACAGGGCCACGTAATAACCCATCGTCTGGGGATAGAACAGCAGGCTCGCGCCGTAGCGGCCGTTGTACGTGGTACGGAGTTCGGTGACTTCCTTGTTCTGGATGCGATCGCGCAGTTCCTGGATCGTCCCCGATGCGGCAGGCTGCGCCCCAGCCGTTGCGGACACTGCCGGAGCCGCGAGCTGGGCGGGCGCCGCACCGGTCACATCCTTGACGGCTTCAGCTGCGCCTGCTGACGTCCCCCAGGCAGCCAGGCATGCCACCCCCACGCCCAACCAAAACCGCCCCCGGCAATCACTGATTTTCATCTGATCTGTTTTCCTGTTATCGACCGAGCCGTTTCAGGCCCTTGTTCGTCGCATTCATTCGCCACCCCGGACTCCGTCCCGAGGATCTGAGACCTGCGTATTTGTGGAATGATAACCGCATGCCCGCAATAGCCGACAATTCTATCCATTGACAGGCGCTCTTCCAAGCGGGGAATGCGCAATTGTGGCCGCCCCATTTCATCTGTTGACACCGCGCAACTCCAGGGGGCGCCGGGTTCCGCACGGGCGAACTCGCTTGTCGGAAAAATCCCGTCATACGACGGCGTTTCGAGGTCTGTCCCACGCAGGATGGGGAGTGCCGGGACGGGCCCCGGCGTCTCAAGCCTCGTACTCGTTGGCCAGTTCCGAGTCGTTGCCGAGAATCTGGTATTTGCGCATTTTCTCCCACAGGACCTTGCGGCTGATGCCCAGCGCGTTGGCCGTGTCCTGACGGCGCCAGCCGTTGGCGTCGAGCGCGGCGACGATGCGGGCGCGCTCGGCCGCGTCCCAGCGAGCGCGGTCGACCAGTGCGCCGCCGCGCGCCACGTCGTCGCCGCGTGCGGCGGGCGCCGGTGAGAGCGCCTCGAAGATCGGGCGAATGCGCCGCTCGTCCCACGCCCCCAACTGGCGATAGATGATACCCACGCGCTCGGCGATGTTACGCATTTCCCGGACGTTGCCCGGAAACACCCCGACCTCGACCAGCTCGCGCAACCACGGCGGCACTTGCGCGCCGATCTCGCCGTCGCCCACGACCTTGCCGAGATACGCCGTGAAGACCGCCAGCTTGTCGACGGGGCCGCGCTCTTCCAGGCTGGGAATGCGCAGCTCGATCACGGCAAGGCGATAGAACAGGTCCGCACGGAACAACTCTTCGCGCACCATCGCCTTGAGGTTCTTGTTGGTCGCCGCGACCAGTCGGAAGTCGAGCTTGACGGGCTGCGCCGAGCCCAGACGCGTCACCGCGCTGTCCTCCAGCACGCGCAGCAGCTTGACCTGCTGATACAGCGGCAGATCGCCGATTTCGTCGAGGAACAGCGTGCCGTCGTTGGCCTGCTCGAAATAGCCCTTGTGCGAGTAGAGCGCCCCTGTGAACGCCCCTTTGGCATGGCCGAAGAAGTGCGACTCGAAGAGCCCGTCGGGAATCGCGCCGCAGTTCACCGCCACGAACGGCCCCTGACCGTAGTGGCTGTGCTTGTCGTGCAGCAGCCGTGCAATGCGTTCCTTGCCGACGCCCGTCTCGCCGTGAATCAGCACGTTCGAATCGCAGTCGGCGAACGCGTCGACTTCGGCGAGCAGCGCGAGCATGGCGCTCGATTGCGCGACGAGCGGATCGCTCGGCGCCGGCGCCTTGTCCGCCTCGGCGATGGCGCCCGCGAGCTTGAAGATGAGCGTGCGCAGTTCGGCGCCGGTGAAGTCGAGCGTGAGGATGTTGCTGTATTCCGGCGGATAGACCCGCGGATCGTTCTCGCGCGGGGAAGTCGCCACCCAGATGACGGGCATGCCATGGCCCAGTTGCCACTCATTCGCGTTGGTGGAAGCGCCCTCGATCACCGACACGCTCACCACGGCGATAGACGGCCTCGCCTTCGTGCGCCCGCGCGACAGATCCATGCCGTCGGCACGAATGACCTCCATGTCGAAGCTCGCGAGACAGTGCGCGACGCGCTCGGCAATATCCGACTTGCCTTCCCACACGTACACGTCGAGATCTTCACGTATTGGCTTGCTTTTCATGCTGTTCCGCTGGTCGCCGGACACCACGGGCATCCGTCATGATGAAATCCGGTGCGGCCGCCCCGGGGGACGTCCGCACGCCTGGCCGTCTCGGTCGGGTCCATCGCTTCGCACATCCGCACATCCGCATATCTGCGCTTCCCCACTTCGCCGCTAATACACCAGTTGCACGAGGCCGTTCTGGCAGTTGATGCTGTCCACCGTTACCGTCGTCATGCCCAGCTGGATGCCGAGCGACGTGAGAAGCGTGTTGAGCAGCGTGCTCAACGGCGTGAGCAGCGGGTTGAGCAACGTATAGAGAATGCTGCCGAGCACGGGCGATATGTCGCTCGTGCCGATCGAATTCGATACGGCGTTGATACGACATGCATTTGCAGCACTCCCGCCGAGATTGCAAACGAGGTCCGAGAGGCCGCCGAGCAAGCCGTTCACGATGCCGCCCAGCGTGTTGACGAGCCCCGTTACCAGCCCGCCGACGCCGCCCACGACCTGCGGCAGGTTCAACGTCAGGACACCGCCCAGCGTGCTGCCCAGTGCATTGGTCGTCGTCTTCAGTCCCGATGCGGCCGAACTGAGAAACGCGTTGACCGTCGAGATCGTCGCGCCGGCCGCCGCGGCCGGCACGTTGTTCACGAGTCCGGTGCCGAGCGCGCCTGTGCTGGCGCTCGCCGACGCACTCACGTCCAGCGACAGACCGGCCAGCAGGCCGCCGACGATCGAACCCAGATTCACGCTCGTTCCGATCGGTCCGACGCTCTGCGGAAACGGACCGCTGAACGTGATCGGCGCCGGTGCGCTGGAGGCGAGCGACAGATTGACGTTGGCGTTCACGTCGATCAGGCCGAGCAGCCTCGCCACCGTCGTGCGCTGCGTCATGAGCGTCGTGCAGCTCGCCGTATTGGTCGCCATGTTCACGCCGCTGGCCGTACCGCCCACGCACACGTTCACCAGCCCGGAATTCACCTGTAGCGTCGCCGCTGGCGTCGCCCCGCATTGCAGGGCCGTTACCGTGGCGCTCGACTGCGCCAGTTCGAGCACGAGCGGCAGGTTCAGCGTCGTATTGAGACCGCTCAGCAGTCCGCCAAGCAACGAGACCGGCCCGGTCGCGCCGGGATTGACGCTCACGAAAAGACGCAGCTGCGCCGACGTGGCCGTCGCGCCGACGCCGCCGACGCCCACCTGCGGCGGCGCGACCACCCGTGCATAGACCGACAGCCCGAGCGTATTGACGGGTGCGCTGATCGAGATCGCGTTGGTGCCGTTCGCACCGATGATGGCGGCAGTGATCAGGTCCGCGACACCGATGTTCGCCGTGAGCGCGTTCGCGGCGCTGACGCCCGCCGCGTCGATATTCGCGATGATCCCGGGCGTGGTGGCCGTGCTGAGCAGATTGATCGGCAGATTCAGCACCGGGCTGCCGGCGAATACGCTGATGAGGTTGTTCATCGCGGTGACCGACGCCGAGAGCGCACCGTTTTGCGTCGCGAGCGCCGTATTCGTCGCGCTGAGCAACGAGCCCACCGTGAGATTCCTCACCGCGGCCACGCCCGTGAGCGAAGCCACCGACACGTCGCCCGTGATCGGTACGCCCAGCGCCTGCAGAATGCCTTTCGGCGTGACATTGACGCCTACGAGTTGCTGCGCCGCGCCCACATAGAGCGACGGCGATATCCCGATGGTGTTGAGCAGCGGTGCGAGGACCGAGTTGCTCGTGTTGAGGGCGAGCAGGCCCGAGTCGACCGTAAACGTCACCACCGCCGGCGCCTTGCGGGCGATGGCCGTGGCCGTGATCGTGCGATTGCCTGTGAGCTGGAAGAACGACGGTACCGTGAGCGAGAGCGTGACCTGCACCGCGTTGCCGCTCGCGGCATTGCCCGAGCTCACCGCGGCGAACGTTCCGGGGCCCGTGGCGTTCGCCGCGGGCGAGGTCCAGATGCCGCACGCCGACGTGACCTGCAATCCGCTCACGTTGCTGCCCATATTCGACGTCACGTTGGCCTGCGCCACGGCGGCATACGACGTGGCGTTCGCACAGCCCGGCAGCGTCTGCGCACCGGCGAGCGCCGCCATGTCCGCGGCGCGCTGCAGGTCGCGCCGCTTCATGAACGCATACCCGGCGTCGATCGCGAACGCGAGAACCAGCGCGACGATCACGAAGGCGAAGGCCACGATCGGCACCGAGCCGCGCTGCCGCACGCCGGGTGGAACACGAACGAAATGGCGCACACGCGCACGCGCAGTCATGTCACGTCACTGGCTGGCGCCAGCCCCCGCCGCCGCCGGTGCGGCTCCGCCACTGCCACTGTTGTTGCCCACCCCGCTCTCGGTTTGCACCATCGTCGGATAGAACTGCGGAATCGCGTAGGTGAAGCTGTCCAGATAGCGCTTGTATGCGCGCGACGCGGTGGCGCCCAGCATCGGCAGCCCCGGGCCTGCCGCGAGGTTGCTCGCCTGGAGCGCCAGCAACGCCTCGGTTTCATCACCGAGCATGCCGTCGGACGCATGTTCGCCGACCCGCAGCGGCGTGGTGCGGCGCACGACGTTGGCCGGCACCCTGGCAGCCGGTGCCGCCTGCCCTGGCTGCCCCGCCTGCGAGGCCTGGACGACCCGCGGCTGCGCCGCACCGGCGGCCACATCGCCGGCCACATCGCCAGCCACATCGCCGGCCACTTGCGCGGATTGCGCCGATTGCGCCGATTGCGCCGGCGGCGCGACGGTGCGCGCGTTCGCGTCGGCCGCGGCACTGGCGCTGCCCATCGTCCCCGTGATCGGCGCGCTGATTTGCGCGACAGCGCTACCTGCCCATACAGCGGACACGGTGAACGCGGCGAACATGGCGCCGAACCTGGCGAGCCTGGCGAGGGCGATGAACGCGGCGGCGTGCCGGCGTCCGGCCGCGTGCGTGCGCATGCCCGCCTTTGCTGTGAACTTCCGGACTGCCATCATTCCGTCTCCCTCCTGTTGCGTGAGCCTGCCTGAGGCGCGCCGCCATGCGTGGCGGGGGGCGCCCGCGCACGAGCGTCTTCGCGCGACTTGCCTTACTGTGAGTGGCCGAACCGATCGAGCAGCGACGTCGGCATGTCGCTGCGCGACGCATCGCTCGCACGTGCGAGCTTCGCGTCGGCCGCTGCCTGCGACGCCGCGCCGGCAGCCGCCCTCGCCCACCCCGAATTGCTCTCGCCGGCGCCCAGACGCACGACCACCGGGCCGTCCGCTGCCAAAGCGCGCGCCGACGACGGCGTCGCCTTGCCCGCGGCGTCTGGCGGCACGGGTGACGCGGGTGGGGCGGGCCGCAGTGAC
>NZ_CABPSC010000001.1 GCF_902459585.1 Pandoraea nosoerga | reverse complement strand
CCGCGCCGCTGGGTCGCCGGCGCGCTCGTGCTCGTGCTCGTCGCCGGCGCGGGCCTGTGGCTGGGCTCGCGCGGCGCGGGCAAGCCCGCCAAGGCGGCGCTCGCGCCATCCGTGACAGCCGCCACGGTCGAGGTGCGTGACGTGCCCGTGCGACTCATCGCCAATGGCACCGTCACCGCGCGGCAGACCATCGAGGTGCGCCCGCAGATTTCCAGTACTGTCCGCCAGGTCCACATCAAGGAGGGCGACTTCGTCAAAGCCGGCCAGTTGCTGTTCTCGCTGGACGCGCGCATGGACGAGGCGAACCTCAAGAAGACGCAGGCGCAACTGGCAAAGGATGAAGCCGACCTCGCCAATGCTCGCCGCACGCTGGCGCGCACGCGCGAGCTGATCGCCGAGCACTTCGTCTCGCAAAGCGCGCTCGATACCGCGCAGAGCAGTGTGGACAGCCTCACCGCGCAGGTGGCGGCCGACCGTGCCGCGATCTCGGCGAGCCAGGTCGCCGTGGACTATAACCAGATTCGCGCCGGCATCGACGGCCGCACTGGCGCCATCAACGTTCACCCCGGCAGCCTCGTCACGCCCGGCGGCGCCGCGCTCGTGAGCATCACGCAGCTCGATCCCATCGACATCAGTTTCACGCTGCCCGAAGGCGCGCTGGCCGAGTTGCAGGCCGCACGCGCGGGCGGCCCGGTTTCGGTGACCGCCACGCTGGGCACCACCGGCGTGACGGTCACCGGCCAGCTCAGTTTCATCGACAACGCCGTCGACTCGCAGACGGGCACCATTCGCCTGAAGGCCGCGTATGACAATCGCGACGCGCGGCTCTGGCCGGGCATGTATCTGAACGTCGCGGTGATCGGCCGCGTACTCAGGCAGGCCCGCGTGGTGCCGCCGCAGGCCGTGCAGACCGGCCCGGACGGCAAGTTCGTCTACGTGATCGGCGCGGACAACAAGGTCAGCGCGAAGCCCGTGAAAGTGGGCTACGTGGAAGCAACGCTCGCCGTGGTCGAAGGCGTGGAGGCCGGCGCGCGCGTCGTGCAGGAGGGCGCCGAGAACCTGCGGCCGGGCAACACCGTCACGATCGTGAAGGCCTCGTCATGAATCTGTCCGAGCTCTGCATCCGCCGCCCGGTCATGACGATCCTGCTGTGCGTGGCGGCTGTCGTGGCCGGCCTGATCGCGTATGGCCAGATCCCGATTTCCGCGCTGCCCAGCTACAACTCGCCGGTCATTCAGGTGACGGCCACGCTGCCCGGCGCGAGCCCCGAGACCATGGCCGCTTCGGTCGCGGCGCCGATGGAAAAGCAGTTCTCCACGATCGCCGGCGTGGCGGTCATCAGCTCGACCAACACGCAGGGCACCACGTCGATCATCATCGAATTCGACAGCGATCGCGACATCGACGCAGCGGCGGTCGACGTGCAGGCGGCGCTGTTCCGTGCGCAGCGCAAGCTGCCCGTGGAGATGACCACGCCGCCGTCCTATCGCAAGGTCAATCCGGCCGATGCGCCCATTCTGTTCCTTGCGATGAACTCGCCGTCGATGTCGCTCGCCGAGCTCGACGACTACGCGGAAAACCTCGTCTCGCCCACGCTCTCGACGCTGCCCGGCGTGGCGCAGGTGCTGATCTTCGGCCAGAAGCGCTTCGCCGTGCGCGTGAAGGCGCGTCCCGACGCGCTCGCCGCGCGCAAGCTCACGCTCGACGACGTGGCGCGCGCGCTCGCCTCGGCCAACGCCAACAGCCCGGTCGGCACGCTCGACGGCGCGCGCCAGACGCTCACCATCGAGGCCAATCGCCAGATGACGAAGGCCGATCAGTTCGCGAACCTCATCATCGCGAGCGTGAACGGCAACCCGGTGTATCTGCGCGACGTGGCCGAAGTGCAGGACAGCGTGGAGTCGGTCAAGACGGGTAGCTGGGTCAACGGCGAGCGCTCGATCGTGCTGGCGGTGCTGCGCCAACCGAACGCGAACACGGTCGCGACCGTCGATCAGGTCAAGGCGGCGTTGCCGCGCCTGGCCGAGCAGATGCCGCAGTCGATCCAGGTCAGGCTTCTCAACGACCGCTCGGTGTCGATTCGCGAGTCCATCGACGACGTGCAGTTCACGCTCGCGCTCACGGTGATTCTCGTCACGCTCGTGATCTTCCTGTTCCTGCGCCGGCTCGCCGCCACGATGATTCCGGTGATGTCGCTGCCGGTGTCGCTCATCGGCACCGTCGCGCTCATGAAGGGCATGGGGTATTCCATCGACAACATTTCGCTGCTCGGCATCACGCTCGCCGTGGGGCTGGTCGTCGACGACGCCATCGTGATGCTCGAGAACATCGTGCGGCACATCGAGAACGGCGTGGCGCCGCTGCGTGCGGCGCTCGTCGGCTCGCGCGAAATGGGCTTCACGATCCTGTCGATCTCGATCTCCCTCGTGGCGGTGTTCATTCCGATCTTCTTCATGCCGGGCGTGATCGGCCTGATGTTCCACGAGTTCGCCGTGGTGGTCTCGCTCGCGATCCTGGTGTCGGCGGCGGTCTCGCTCACGCTCATCCCGATGCTGTGCAGTCGCTACCTCAGGCACGAGCAGGACGAAGGGGTCGGCATGCGCGCCACGCAATGGTTCGAGGACGGTTTCGTGTGGGTGCAGAACGCCTACGTGCGCAGCGTGGATTGGTGTCTTGCTCACCGCAAATGGGTGATGGCCGCCGCCGGTGCGACGTTCGTGGCCACCGGCGCGCTGTTCGCCACGATTCCGAAGGGCTTCTTCCCCAGCGAGGACATCGGACAGGTGCAGGTGACGGCCGAAGGCGCGCAGGACATTTCGTTCTCGGCGATGTCGACGCTGCTGCGTCAGGCGGGCGAGATCATTCGCGCGAATCCGGCCGTCGACACGGTGATCGTCTCGGCCAACGACAGCAATCAGGGCCGCATGTTCATCAACCTCAAGCCGCATGGCGAACGCGCGCACATGAGCGAAGTGCTCGAGACACTGCGGCGCGACGTCAAGCAGGTGCCCGGGCTGAACGTCTATTTCAACCCGGTGCAGAACCTGCAACTGGGCGGCAAACAGAGCAAGAGCCGCTACCAGTACGTGATGCAGAGCGTAAAGCCCGGCGAAATGCAGCTCTGGTCCGACCGGCTCATGAACCTGATGCGCGCCGACCCGATCTTCCGCGACGTGACGACCGACGCGCAGATGAAGGGCCTGCAGGCGCAGCTCAGCATCGACCGCGACAAGGCCAACACGCTCGGCGTGGCCATCGGCGACATCCGCAGCGCGCTTTACAGCGCGTTCGGCGAGCGACAGGTGTCGACCATCTATACGCCGAGCGACAGCTATCAGGTGATTCTGCAGGCGGCCGACGACGACCGGCGCGACGAGAGCGCGTTCGACAAGATCTACGTGCGCGGCAAGGGCGGGGCGCTCGTGCCGCTCTCGGCGGTGGCGAGCGTCGAGCGCAAGATGGGGCCGGTGTCGGTCAACCACCAGGGGCAGCTGCAGGCGGTCACGCTTTCGTTCAATCTGGCGCCCGGCGCGGCGCTGGGCGACGCCTCGCGCAAGATCGTCGGCTACCAGCAGCAACTCGGCTTCCCGCCGAGCATCATCACGAGCTGGGGCGGCGATGCGGCCGCGTTCCAGAAGTCGCAAGCGAGCCAGGTGGTGCTGCTCGTCGGCGCGCTGCTCGTGATCTACGTGCTGCTCGGCGTGCTCTACGAGAGCTACATCCACCCGATCACGATTCTGGCGGGGCTGCCGTCGGCGGCCGTGGGAGCCTTGCTTACGCTGCGGGTCTTCGGCATGGATCTGTCGCTCATCGCGGTGATCGGGATTCTGATGCTCATCGGCATCGTGAAGAAGAACGCCATCATGATGATCGACTTCGCGCTCGACGCGCAGCGCAACGGCGGCATGACGCCAGCCGAGGCGATCCGCCAGGCGTGCGCGCTGCGCTTTCGCCCGATCATGATGACCACGCTCGCCGCGCTCATGGGCGCGCTGCCGATTGCGCTGGGGCTCGGCGCGGGCGCCGAGCTGCGTCAGCCGCTCGGGCTGGCGGTCGTCGGCGGCCTGCTGTTCTCGCAGGTCATCACGCTCTACATCACGCCGGTGATCTATCTCTACCTGGATCGCTTCGCGGGCAGCGGCCCGCTCGTGCTGCCTGGCGATCGCGCCGCCAACGACAGCCCGGAGCGTGACGACAGTTCACCTGCCGGCGGGCACGGCGCCGCGCGCGGCGAGGCGCGCCACGTTCGTCCCGCGCACTGAAGCCGCATCGGCATGCGTCGGCTTGCGCCGACGTATGCCGATTGACAACCGACGCACACCCGGCGCACACCCGACGCACACCGCTCTCTGCGCCGGTACGCGATTCTCGCGCCCATGCCGCATGGCTTGTGAATCGGCTGATTCTCCCGGCGGCCGACCCATTTCTCCAGTCCCCGGTCTGCGTCTAGTCCTCGTCTGAATTTTCTCTCCGGAGCGCGCAAGGCGTTCCAATCCCGAGGCACCCGGCCCGCACCGTTCGACGAGGGAAATCGGGGCCTTTTCCCGGTTGTGGGTACGCGTCTCCGACTATCGGAAATGGCGCGCCTATGGGCCATTTCTTGCCCGTGGAGGATGTCGATTTGCGAAAGAGGCGTGCCGCACGCAACAACCGGCGCGCGCCCATTCGGGCATAAATCGCCCCTGTCGCCGCAGACGAAGTCTCTCGAATCGCGGCGCTCTTTCTCTCAACTCCACAATCGGAATCCAGACATGAACGTACATGCAGCCGTGAGCGAAAACGCAAAATCCGGGACCACGCTCACGCCACGACTGATGCAGCGCTTACGCCGCCGCCGTCAGCGGGGTGTGACTTTGGTCGAATTGTCGGTCGCCGTGGCCGTGATGGGGCTGATCATGGCGGGCGCCATGGTCGGTGTGCCCCGTCTGATGAATGGCGTGAAGCTCTCGCAGGAAATGAAGGACTGGCAGATGGTGGTGCTGGCTGTGCAGAATGCGGTGGCCTCCGGCACGCTTACCTCGTCAACCTCGACCGGCGACCTTCTCAAGATGGCAGTCACCGAACCGTTCAACCGGACCGATAACGGCAGCAAGCTGCTCAACCGGTTCGGCGGCGAGATCGTCATGAAGGCGGTGGACGGCACCACCTATCCGGCGAGCGGGGTCGAAGTCAAGTCCGTGAGCTATCCGAGCGCGCAATGCGTGGAGTTCGCCGGAAAAATGGGCAACCTGTTCGCGACGTTGTCGATCAACGGCACCGAGCTGAAGTCCAACACGCGGGCCCTCGACATGACGCAGATCACGGACGCGTGCTCGAAGCGGGCGCCGCAGGGCGGCGGCGCGCCGACCGACGTCCCGCAGGCCGATCTCGAATTCACCATCGCTGGATGAGAGGCATTCCGGAGAACTGACACATAGGTGAACGAGGCATGAACGATTTCAGATTGCGCACCGCAGTTCTCGCACTGGCCCTCGGCGGTGGGGTCGCGTCCACGCACGCCGCCGAGCCGCCCTTGGGCGCCGACGTGACGCGAATGTTCGCCAGCCATAAACCGGTCACGCAGTGGCCGGCCCAGGCGGCGGTCCTCGGGGACGCCGCGCCGCACAGGCCGCCCACCGGGACGCTTGCTCCGGGACTCGTCGAGGAATCGCGCCGGCAGGTGGCCAGCGCAGCGGGGCTCCCGCCCGCAGGGCACGGGGTCGCGTCGGATACGGGACTCGTATTCGAGCCTGCGCCGGAGATGGCGCCGGAGAGGGCGCCGGAGATGGCGTCTGAGGTGGCGCCTGAGATGGCGGCAGAGCCCACACCCGAGTTCACCGCCGCCCCCGACCCCGCTCCGGCGCCGCTCGCGCCGGTATTGCAACTCGCTTTGCAACCGGAGGACGGCCGCTTGTCGCAGGCCGTGCGGCGATATGCGGAGCGCAACGGCTGGCAGCTCGCGTGGGAGATCGAGCGCGACTTCCCCATCGAGTATCCGGCCACGTTCGAGGGAGACTTCCTCGGCATCATCGAGCAGATCGTGCTGTCGCTGCACAACACCGACGCACCGATTCGCGTGAAGGTGTACGAGGCCAATCGCGTGCTGCGTGTCGTGCACGCAACGCAATAACGAGCGCCGCGCCACGCGCGCGGCCAATGATCACGGAAGCGGATTTCATGAAAAAGCGACTCGGCGTGTTGGGCGCCACCACGTTACTGGCGGCATGCGGCACGCCGGGCATGCTCTCCAAGACCGACGAGAACGTCACGCAGGCGCGCGAGGCTGCGCAAAGCGCGGCGCAAACCCACGCGGCGGCGCCAATGCGGGCGATAGAGCACGTCGAGGGCGCATGGCTGGCCAGGAAATCCGTGGCGGTCAACGCCAATGTCGCGCTGCCGGAATTCTTCGAACGCAATGTCCGTTTCTCCACCGGGGCGCCCGTGCCGATGTCGATGCTGCTCGCCCAGGTCGCGCGCGGCAACGGGTTGACGATCCGCATTGCGCCGGACGTGTCGTGCGACGGCAGTGCAGGCGCCGGCATACGCGACGGCGGTCCGCGCGGAGCCGCCGGCAGGCCGGGTGCGTTTGGCGGCATGGACCGCCCCGGCGCTCAGCCGGCGCGCGCATTCCTCAGTTGCAGCGAGTCGGGCGAGCCCGCCGTGCCGCTGCAGTACAACGGCACGCTCTCGGGGCTGCTCGATACCATCGCGCATCGCTCGGGCACCCACTGGACCTACCGCGATGGCGTGGTGCACTTCGCGCGCTACGTCACGCGCACGTTCCAGATCAAGATGATGCCGGGCAGTTCCTCCTACACGGCGTCGGTCGGCAAAGCCTCGAAGCTGACGGCCAAGCGCGGCGCGTCTGGCGGGGGCGGCGCGGGCGGAGGCGATACGGGTGGCGTCGATCTGAGCTTCAACGCCGATGCACGCGTGAGCGTGGAGTCCGACCTCGACTACTGGAGCGACCTGGTGAAAACCGTCACCGACATGCTGTCGCCGGGGGGGCGCGTCACGCCGTCGGTCGTCACGAGCTCGCTCGTCGTGACCGACACCGCCGACGTGATGGAACGCGTTGCGCGCTACATCGAATCCGAGAACGCGGTGCTCGGCCGGCAGGTCAAGCTGCGCGTGCAGGTGTATTCCGTCAATCTCGACGAGAAGTCCGCCGCCGGCATCGACTGGAATCTCGTCTATCAATCGGCCAGCGGCCTCGTGGCGCAGTTCGGTGGACCGGCGCTGAGCGGCATGCTGACGTCGCGCAACGGCGGGCTGAACGTCAGCAAGATTCCCAACGGCCGCCTGGCGGGCTCCACGGCGCTGTTTCGCGCGCTCAGCCAGCAGGGGCGGGTGAGCACCGTCATCGACACGACGGTCGTCACACTGAACAATCAACCGGCACCGGTTGCCGTCACGCAGAACCAGGGCTTCGTCGCGCAAACCAAGATGACGCCCGGCAACTACGGCGGGCAGGCGGTGGTGACCGCCGAGCAATCGGTGCTCACGACGGGCTTCGTCATGAATCTGCTGCCCACGCTGATGGACAACCGCAGCGTGATGCTGCAGGTGCAGATCGACATGTCCGATCTGAAGAAGCTCGAGAAGATCAATCTGCGCACGGGAAAGGAGGCGCCGAGCGGTAGCGGCGGCAGTGGGGGCGGCAGCGCAGGCGGGGGCGCGTCGAACGTCAGGGCAATGCTCGATCGGGATGGCGCGAGCGTCGACGTGGTCGGCGACCGGGGCCGCGAAGACCGCGATCGGCGCGACGACGGCATGGGCGTCGGCACCTTCATGCAGTTACCTCTCACGTCGTCGCTGCAAACCATGCAGCGCGCCTCGCTCAAGTCGGGCGACACGCTCGTGCTCAGCGGTTTTCGCCGCAAGGACGATCGCACCGACCGCGACGGCGTCTTCAATTACCAGGGCGGCACGAAGGAGGCGACGCAGAGCGTGAGCGAGGTCGTCATCGTGATCTCGCCGGAACTGACCGAGGGCGCGTGATATGGCACACGCACTCGCCAATGGCCTCGTCGTCGGCGCGCAGTGGGAGACGCTGATCGGCCTGCAAAAGGAGATCGCGGAGATCCGCAGCCTGGCCAGGAGCCGGGGCGCATCGCACTACGCCGTGGCGGACGATGGCGCCGGCACGCGCACCGTCGGGCTGCTGTCGCTCAGCGCGGCGGCCATGCCTGCGACACCCGCGGAGCCCAAGACGCAATACGCGCTGGCGGCCGCAATCGGCGCGCTGATCGACGGTCCCAACGTCGCGTTCATTCACCCCGACCCCGACAATCCGGCGAACGCGTTTTTCGTTGCGCTGCGCGATCGCCGGCCTGAGCTCGACATGGCGCTTCCTGCGTCGCAGCTCAAGGGCCATCTCGAGCGCTGGTGCTCGGAGGTCGATGGTCCGGTGAAAGTCGCCGGTGTGAGCTGCCGGGACTTGCCGCCGGCGGACATTGCGCTGACGCTCGACGACGTGCTCGCCTCGCTGCAGCAGGATCCCCCGCTCGACGCGCAGCTCAAGCCGGTGCGCACCGCGCTGCCGGTGCGTCAGCTCCGGATCGCCGCCATCGCGGTTGCGGCGCTTGCGCTGGTGGGCGGCGCGGGGCTGTGGGGCTGGTCCTGGTACGCCGACATGCAGGCGGCAAAGCGTGCGGCGGCCAATCGCGTCGATCCCGTCGAGGCGTACCGGCAGGCGCTCACGCGCGCCATCGCGGCCGAGCCGTTCTCGACGGGTGCCTCTTACGCGCGGCGACTGCAACATGCGGTTCAGCGCCTGCCGGCCGACGCGGGCGGGTGGCGTCCGGCGTCGATCGCCTGCAAGGGCAACCGCTGCGACATCGCATGGCAGCGCAGCGAGGGCGGCACGTTCGACCTGCTGCTCTCGCAGCGGCCCGACGCGCGCATCGTCGATCTCGATCACGCCAACGAAACCATGACGCTTGCCGACCCCGCGCCGCCTCCCGTGAAGGCAGCGCCGGACTCGCCCGCGGCGTCCGCCGCCGCCGGCGCTGCCAGCGCGGCCGCAGGCACGCTCGGGGCCGGCGTGGAGGGCAAGGATGGAGACGGTGACGAGGACGATGGCGACGCGGGCGTGACGCCCGTGCCGCACCACCAGTTTCTCCGCACCGCCGGCGCGCGCCTGCAGGCGCTCGGCGATTACGGCATGGACATCTCGCTCACGATGCCGGCGCCACTGGTCCCGGCGCCTCCGGACGTGGCCGCGCGTCGGGACGTGCCTCCGCCCATCTCGAAAGGCAAATGGACGATGGCGGGGCACCTCGCCTTCTTCGATTCGGTCGCCGGCCTGATGATGCGCGCGGGCAACATGTCGCTCGTCGAACTGAAGATCGTCATCGACGACAGCAAACCCGTTTTCTCTGCTCAAGGAACCTACTATGTTCACTAAGGTTTGCCGAATGGCGCCCATGGCGATGCTCGTGGCCGCGCCCGGATGGCTGGGTGGCACGACGGCCCACGCCGAGGAAACGATCGATGCGTTCGCCCGGGCGCATCTCAAGGCGTCGCAACAGGCGCAGGACGAGAAGGCCGCCAAGGCGGCGCAGGCGGGCGGGCGCCCGTCCGAGTACACCGCCGCGCCGCCGCGCGCGGACATGCCCCCCGAGCTGCTCTACATCTACGGCGTGGAGAACGCCGTCGTCGCTTATGTGCGCGTGGACGGCCGCTATGGCCGCAGCGTCGGCAAGGGCGACAGGATCGGCGAGTGGCAGGTGGTCGGTATCGGAGACGACTTCATCGACATCCGTCGCGGCACCCGACAGCGGCGGCTGTTGCTGCCGAGCGCGTTCGGGGCAGCCCCGCCGGCGCCGGACGCCGCAACGCAAAGTGCACAGGGGCACTCGCATGGCGACGTGGGCTGAACGTCTTCGCGCGGCCTTGGCGCGCGTTGGGCAACGCGCCCGCGCGCGACCGGTCGCTCGTCCCATCGCCGACCTGCGCGAAGCGGACATTCAGGCGTTCGGCTGGCGGCAGGATCTCGGCATCGTGCTCGCTGGCGCCGAACACGGCTCGCTCGTGCTCGTCGCCATGAAGCCGCGCCTGTATCTCGTGCTGCTCGAACACAACACGTTCCTGCGCACGCAGGGCTCCGATCTGCTCGAGCGCTTCGATCATGCGGTGCGCGCCAAGCACCGGCTCGATCTCGAGGGCATCTACGTCGGGACGACGGAAGAGATCCTGCTCATGCAGTCGCGCCTGCAGCAGCAGGGCGGCGGCGACGACCCGCGCGACGCGCAGCGTACCGGCGCGTATCGCAACTTCGATCTGATCATCGAGCGCGCCATCGACGCCGGCGCGTCCGACATCCACTTCGAGTTTCGCGACTCGCATGTCGTGCGCGTGCGCATGCGCATTCACGGCAAGCTGCGCATGACGCCCGACAGCGACCGGCTCGCGCGCGACTATCACGCCATGCTCGACGCCGTGTCCGCCGCCTACAACTCGCGCGCCGATCCCAGCAGCCGCAGCCACAACCACTTCGACGAGGCGCAGCATCAGAGCTGTTCGATCCCGCTCACGCTGCGTCATCGCAAGTACCAGCTCCGCTTCCAGAGCGTGAAGGAAAACCGCGGCGTGGACGTGGTGCTGCGGCTGCTCGTCAACGAGGCGCTCGAGGGCGACGTGCTCACGCTCGCGCAGCTCGGATATTCGGACGACCAGATCGAAATCCTCGAAGACGCCGTGCATCGCAGCCCGGGCCTGACGGTGATTGCCGGCGAGACCGGCTCGGGAAAGTCCACGACGCTGCGCACGCTCATGACCTACGAGCGCGACTCCGGCAAGAAATTCTTCTCCATCGAGGACCCGGTCGAGTACATCCAGCCGCACATGACGCAGATCCCGATTCAACGGCGTGCCGAGGACGGCCCCGGCGAATCGCCGTTCGGCGCGGCGGCCAAGGTGCTGCTGCGCGGCGATCCGGACAAGCTCATGCCGGGCGAGATCCGGGACGCGGAGACCGGCTCGTTCGCCAAGTCGATGACCGAGACGGGGCATCAGGTGCTCTCCACGGTGCACGCGTCGAGCGCGTTCGGCATCATCGCGCGGCTGACCAGTGAGGAGATCGGCATGCCGCTCGCTGCGGTGGCCGCCCCGAACTTCCTCACGGCGATCGTCTATCAGAAGCTCATTCCCGTCCTGTGCGAGCACTGCAAGCGGCCCGCGCAGGAGGTCCTGGACGCCGCCATGCTCGACGTGATCGGCGCGCTGGGCATCGATACGGCCAAAGTCTGTGTGGAAGGGCCGGGATGCGAGCGATGCAGCGGTCGCGGCACGAGCGGGCAGACGGTCGTTGCCGAAGTGTGCGAGTTGACCGACGAGATACTCGAAATGCTGCGCGAGTCGCGCTTCTGGGACGCCGAGCGGCTGTGGCGCGCCGGCCATGACGGCAACCTCGCCAGCCCGGACATGACCGGCAAGTCGGCGATGGAGCATGCGATGTACAAGATGTCGCAGGGCCTGGTCGATCCGCGCGACATCGAAGCCGCCTTCTGCAAACTTAAGAAATTCCACCTCCGTCAGACGACGTCGCCGGGCGCCGTCCCGCCCAGGCGGCTCGTCAGCGTGTAAGCGCCGACGCCCACGCGCGTCTGACGTTCTGTCTGCCTGCCCATGATCGAAGCCGCCAACCGCCTGCTCGCCAAAATCACCCCCGCACGCGATCCGTATCCGGGACTGACGAAAGCGAAACGCCAGTTCCGCAAGCACCGCGCGAAGTTCTACAGCGACTTCGCGGATGCCATCGAGGACGGCGCGAATCCGTTCGAGCTCTTCTCGCGCCGGTATGCGCGCGCGAAAGAACGCCGTAACCCGATGGCGCCGCTCTATGCCGTCTGGCGCGATCGCGCCAGCTCGAAGAATCTGCAGAAGTCGTGGTCGGGGACGATTCCGGACGAAGATCTCCTCGTCATCGCGGCGGGAGAGAAGGGCGATCTGCCCGGCACGTTGCGCTTTCTCGCACGCGTGGTCACCCTGCAGCAACAGACTCGCAGCGCGATCGCTGGCGCCGTGGCGCTGCCGATCTTCATGTCCGTGCTGCTCGCCGCGATTCAGCTGGGCGTCGCCTACGGCATGATGCCCATCATGACGGAGATCATGCCGCCCGAACATTTCCCGCTCGTCGGCGCGGGGCTCTATGCGATGTCGGGCTTCGTCGCAAACTGGTGGCCGTTCCTCTACGGGGTGCCGCTGCTGCTCGTCGTGCTGATGTCGCTGTCGTTTAGCCGCTGGACGGGGCCGATGCGCAGCCGTGTCGACCGGGTCGGTCCCTACGCCGTCTATCGCGACGTGCGCGCCGGCGAATTCCTCGTGGCGCTCGCGGCGCTCACGAGCGCGAAGACCTCCGTGTTCGACGCCATCTCGCTGCTGCTCTCGGGCGCCTCGCCGTGGTTGCGCTGGCATTTGCTGCGTATGCGGGCCTCGCTCAAGAGCGAGCGCAGCATGATCAAGGCGATGGACACCGGCATCTTCAACGAAGAAGTGTTCGACCGGCTCGTGGAGTACTCGGACCGCACCAATTTCGACGCCGGCATTCGCAAGATCGGCCTGATGACCATCGAAGAGGTTGCCGAGCGCATCAAGCAGCGCTCGGCCGCGCTGCGCTCGGTGCTGCTCGCCATGGTTGGCGTGACGATCATCTTCACCGTGGGCGGGATGCTGCAGATCGGCCACGCAGCCGGCGAGTACGCCAAGACCGCGTTCTGACGATGGCCGAAGCGTTCGATTCCCTGTGGCGCGAAGTCCGGATGCTGCCGCGCGAGGCGGTCGTGGCGGCCATGGCGATGCTCGGCCTCTTTGTCGGCAGCTTCCTCAACGTGGTCGTCTATCGCCTGCCGCGCATGCTCGAGACGCAATGGGCGCGCGAGGCGGCGCTCTGGGCCGGGCAGACACCGATGGTCACGCCGACGTTCAACCTTGCGTGGCCGCCGTCGCACTGCCCGCGTTGCGACGCGCGCATCGCCGTGCGCCATAACCTGCCCTTGCTCGGCTTTGCGCTGCTGCTGGGCCGGTGCGCGCACTGCCGTGCCGGCATCGCGTGGCGCTATCCGCTGGTCGAACTCGCCACCGGCGTCGCGTTCGCTGCCATTGCATGGCGGTTCGCTCCCTCGCAGCAGTATCCGACGATGCTCGCGTGGTGCGGCTTTGGCGCCGCGCTGCTCGCGCTCGCGCTCATCGACATCGATACGCGCCTGCTGCCCGATGCGCTCACGCTGCCCCTGCTGTGGGCGGGCCTGCTGTGCAGCGCGGCCGGGCTCACGCTGCCGCTGCACGATGCCGTGCGTGGCGCGGCCCTTGGTTATGTCGTGATGTGGGCCACCGCGGGCGCCTATCGGCGGCTCGCCGGCACCGAGGGGCTCGGCGGCGGCGACGCCAAGTTCGTGGCGGCCTGCGGCGCATGGCTCGGCTGGATCGGCGTGCCGCTGATGCTGGCCTTCGGCGCCGTGGGCGCGACGCTCGCCTTTGCCTTGTACGGCGCATGGCGCGGCCGTGCGCTGCGCGAACCGCTGCCCTTCGGCCCCTGGCTCGGGATGGGCGCCGTCGCGAGCGCCCTGTGGGGCGAGCGGTTTCTAGGCCTGTGGCTGCGCGCGGGCGGCTAGCACCGGCGCCGCGGCGTATCCGTCATGCGGATGCGCGGCACCCTCGGCACCCTCGGTGGCCGGCGTGCGGCCCAGCATCATGTCTGCGGCCTTCTCGCCGATCATCATCGATGGCGCGTTGGTGTTGCCGCCGATGAGCGTCGGCATCACGGATGCGTCCACCACACGCAGGCCCTCGACGCCTCGCACCCGCAACGCCGGGTCGACGACCGACGCCGCATCGCTGCCCATGCGACACGTCCCGACAGGGTGATAGATCGTGTCGGCGCGAGCGCGGATGAGCGCGGTGAGCGCTTCGTCGGAATCCACCCCTCGCGTGTGCAGTTCTTTGCCGCCGAACCGGGCGAGCGACGGCGCGGCGAGAATCCTGCGAATCACGCGCGCCCCGCGCAGCAACGTGTCCACGTCTTCCTGCGCACTCAGAAACGCGGGATCGATGAGCGGCGCGTCGCGCATGTCGCTCGAGGCGAGGGTGACGCGCCCGCGGCTTTTCGGCCGCAGCACGCAAGCATGCAACGAGAAGCCGCGCCGCAGATGCAGCCGGCGATTGTGGTTGTCGCAGATGCCGACGAGAAAGTGCATCTGCAGATCGGGGCGCGCGAGCGACGGATCGCTCTTCAGGAAGCCGCCAGCCTCCGCCACGTTGCTCGCGAAAAGACCGCGTCGTTCGCGCAGATAGGTCAGGCCCTGCGTGAGCAGGTGCCACAGGCCCGGGGGCGTGTAGCCCACCAGCTCGCGATGCGCGACGTACTTGTTGATGATGAAGTCGATGTGATCCTGCAGATTTTCGCCGACGCCGGGCGCATCGACCAGGACGTCGAGGCCGTGCGCGCGCAATTGCGCCGCCGGCCCGATGCCCGAGCACATGAGCAGTTGCGGCGAGTTGAAGGCGCCCGCGCTCAGCACGACTTCGGCGCGGGCGTGCAGCGTCTGCGGCACGCCGCGCCGCAGCAGGCGAACCCCCGACGCGCGCTTGCCGTCGAAGACGATGCGCTGCGCGAGCGCGTCGGTGACGACGTGCAGATTTGCGCGCGTCTTGCCGTGCAGATAGGCGCGCGCGGCGTTCCAGCGCTGGCCGTCCTTCTGCGTGACCTGATAGATGCCGGCGCCTTCCTGTTGCGGGCCGTTGAAGTCGTCGTTCACGGGAAAGCCGGCTTCGCGCGCCGCGTCGACGTAATGCCGCGAGAACGGATTGACCGTGCGCAAATCCGCGACGTTGAGCGGCCCGCCGACGCCGTGCCACGCGTTTGCCCCGCGCTCGTTGTTTTCGTTGCGACGGAAGTAGGGCAGCACGTCCTCCCACCCCCAGCCGGTGCAGCCGGCTCGCGCCCAGTCGTTGTAATCGTCCGGATGCCCGCGCGTGTAGATCATCGCGTTGATCGAACTGGAACCGCCCAGACCGCGCCCGCGCGGCTGATAACCGCGGCGGCCGGCCAGGCCCGCCTGCGGCGTGGTGCGATAGCCGTAGTTGCGGCGCGAGCGAAACGGCACGAGCGCGGCGAGTCCGAGGGGCAGCCGCACGAGAGCGCTGTCATCGGACGGTCCCGCTTCGACGAGCGCCACCGTGCGATCGGGCGCGCCGTCGGCCAGACGCGCGGCGAGTGCGCAGCCGGCCGAACCGCCGCCGACAATGACGTAGTCATAGTCCATGCTGTCATCCTCCCTTGGATGCACTGCCTGTGTTGCGCTGTCCTGCGCTGCCCCGCCGGGTCGCGGCTGCTTCGGTTTGTCGTTGGATTCGCATGCGCCGCCGTGGGCCGCCTCGCGCACTGTCTCGAGGATCGAGAGATCGATCGGCGATGCTGCGCGGCGGCACTCATTGTAGGCAGAGAACCCGTGCGCCCGGGGGCGAAGTGAAGCATTCCTCTAATTTGCGGGGGCGCGCGGGCCAAGCCGCTATGATGAAAGATGGCGGGTGTTGCAACGGGATACGAAGATACGGAGACACGGAGACAGGGATGACGCAAGCCTGGCAGACCCACGACGTCACCAATCAGGTGCCGCCGCTTACCGACTACAACCTCTATGCCACCGACACGGCGCTGCAAGCGGCCGTGGCGGCATTCGGCGCCGACTGGCACGCGAAGGAACTGCATCGGCAGGGCGCGCGCCTGGGCGAGGCCGAAGTGCAGCAATGGGCCGAGACGGCCAATCGTCACACGCCTGAATTGCAGACCTTCGACGCGCGCGGCCATCGCATCGATCGTGTTGAATTTCACCCGGCGTGGCACGCCCTGATGAGCCTGTTGCGTGGCGCGCAGCTGCAGTCGATGCCATGGGCGCATCCGCGCCCCGGCGTGATGGCGGCGCGCACCGCCTCTTACTTTCTGCACGCGCAGAACGAGGCGGGCGCGTTATGCCCCACGACCATGACCTTCGCGAGCATTCCGGTGCTCGCGAAGGAGGCGTCGCTCTTTCCCCCCCTCAAGGACAAGCTGCTGGCGCCGCAGCATGACCCGCGCGACGCGCCGCTCGCGCAAAAGCACGCCATGCTCGTCGGCATGGGCATGACGGAAAAGCAGGGCGGCTCCGACGTGCGCGCCAACACGACCACGGCGACCGAGCGTGGCGACGGCAGCGTGTCGATCGTCGGCCACAAGTGGTTTTTCTCCGCGCCGCAGTGCGACGCCCATCTGGTGCTCGCGCGCGAGCGCGACGCCGACGCGGTCTCCTGCTTCTTCGTCCCGCGCTACACGCCCGACGGGCGCAAGAACGCGGTGCAGATCCAGCGCCTCAAGGACAAGCTCGGCAACCGCTCCAACGCGAGCAGCGAAGTCGAGTTTCTCGACGCCTACGGCACGCGCGTGGGCGCGCCGGGACGCGGCGTGCCGACCATCATCGAGATGGCGACATATACGCGGCTCGATTGCGTGATCGGCAGCGCGGCGATGATGCGAACGGGCGTCGTGCAGGCCATCCATCATGCGCGGCACCGCGCGGCCTTCGGCGCAAAGCTCGTCGATCAGGACCTGATGACGACCGTACTCGCCGATCTCGCACTGGAGTCCGAAGCTGCAACGTGGTTGGCCATGCGTCTTGCTCGGGCGTTCGATGCGGCCGCGTCCGATGACGATTCGCCGGTGCAGCGCGCGTGGCGCCGCATCGTGCTGCCGGCGGCGAAATTCTGGGTGTGCAAGCGCGCGCTCGAACTCGCGGGCGAATGCATGGAAGTGTGGGGCGGCAACGGCTACGTCGAGACCGGGCCGCTCGCGCGCCTGTACCGCGAGGCGCCCGTCAACTCGATCTGGGAAGGCTCGGGCAACGTGATGTGTCTCGACGTGCTGCGCGCCATGAGCCGCGAGCCGGAAGTCGCGCAGGCGTGGTTCGGCTGGCTCGTCGAGCGCGCCGGCGCGCATGCGCCGCTACGCGCCGCGCTCGCGCAGTTGCATGGCTGGCTCGCGGCGGACGCGGCCACGCACGCCGTGCGCGCGCGCGCCATCGCGCAACAGATCGTGCTGCTCGCGCAGGCGGCGCTGCTGCTCGAGCACGCGCCGGCGGAGCTGGCGCACGGGTTCATCGAAAGCCGCTTCTGCGTGGCGGGAGGACGCGTCTACGGGGTCATGCCCGACACGCTCGCCGTGGGCGTGCAGCGTGCGTGGCTCGATCGGGCGTTTCTCGCGTAAGCGGCGCGGCATTCGGCAAGACGCCAGCGCATGACGAACAATGGCGACGTTCGCGAACCCGTGGACGAGCGCAGGGAGGAAGACAGCATGGGACACAACCACGAGTTCGGCGGTCTGCACGACGCGTCGTTGGACACATTGGCGGCCGACGACAGCGCACGCGCGCTGTTGCTGCCGCGCTTCGAAGCCATGCGTCGGGCGCACGACGCTTCACCGCACGTCGACTGGCCCACGCGCGAGCGGCATCTGAAGGCGCTTCGCGCGATGCTGCACAAGTACCGCAATGCGTTCGCCAGGGCCATCGACGAAGACTTTGGCGGACGCTCGGCGCAGGAGACGGATCTGCTCGAATTGTTCCCGTCGGTCGGCAACCTCAGGCACGCGCTCGCACACACTCGCCGTTGGATGCGCGGCTCGCGGGGTTGGGCCCATCTGTGGCTGCTGCCCGCGCGTCGGGCGATCGTGCCGCAGCCGCTCGGCGTGGTCGGCGTGATCGCCCCGTGGAATTATCCGGTCCTGCTCGCGGTCGGTCCGCTCACCGATGCGCTGGCAGCGGGCAACCGCGTGATGATCAAGGTGTCGGAAGTCACGCCGCGCTTTGCCGAAGTCTTCGCGGCCGCCGTGGCCGACACGTTCGCGCCGGAATGGGTGAGCGTGGTCACCGGCGACGCGCAGGTCGCACGCGCGTTCTCGACGCTGCCGTTCGATCATCTGCTGTTCACGGGCGCGACTTCCCTCGGCCATCACGTGATGCGGGCCGCCAGCGAGAACCTCACGCCGGTGACGCTCGAGCTCGGCGGCAAGTCGCCTGCGATCGTTGGCCCCGGTGCGCGCTGGGAGCACGCGGTCGAGCGCATCATGTACGGCAAGCTGGTGAACGCGGGCCAGACGTGCGTGGCGCCCGACTACGTGCTCGTGCCGCGCGAGAAGCTCGAGGCGTTCATCTCGACGGCGCGACAGATGGCGCAGCGCCTGTATCCCGACGCGGTGAACAATCCCCAGTACACCAGCATCGTCTCGCCGCGCCATTTCGAGCGGCTGTCGGGGCTCGCGAGCGAGGCCGCGGCGCAGGGCGCGACCTTGCACGCGATGTTCGATTCGCCGGCGCGGGCAGCGAGCCGGCGTCTGCCGCCCGTACTGCTGACCGGCGTGCATGACGGCATGCGCGTGATGCGCGAAGAGATCTTCGGCCCGCTCCTGCCCGTGGTGCCCTACGACGACCTCGATGCAGCCATCGCGTATGTGAACGAACGTCCGCGTCCGCTCGCGCTGTACGTCTTCGACACCGACGACGCGCGCGTGGCGCGCGTGCTGACGCAGACGATATCCGGCGGTGTGACGGTCAACGACACGCTGCTGCATGTCGCCGAGCACACGCTGCCGTTTGGCGGCGTCGGGCCGTCGGGCATGGGCGGCTACCACGGCGAGGCGGGTTTTCGGACGTTCTCCAAGGACAAGCCGATCTTTCGTCAGGCGCGCTGGAACGGCACGCGCCTGCTCAACCCGCCCTACGGCAAGCGGTTCGCGACGATGATCCGGCAGTTGCTGCGCTGAGAGCAAGGCCGCGCGTGCCACCATCATGACCAAAAACGAAACCCCCGCCGCGGTGTCCCGGGCGGGGGTCTCGTTTGGCCGGGCAGCCGCCGTCGGGCGGCTGCGGGACCCGATCAGATCAGGCCACGGCGCGCAGGCCGGCGTCGGCCAGCAGGGCGTCGGCGCGATCCGTCGCCTCCCACGAGAATTCCGGCTCTTCGCGACCGAAGTGGCCGTAGGCGGCCGTCTTCTCGTAGATCGGACGCAGCAGGTCGAGCATCTGGATGATGCCCTTCGGACGCAGGTCGAAGTGCTTCCCGACGAGTTCGGCGATGCGCTGATCGCTGATCTTGCCCGTGCCGAAGGTGTTGACCATGACCGAGGTCGGACGCGCCACGCCGATGGCATACGAGACCTGGATCACGCACTTCGAAGCGAGACCCGCGGCCACGATGTTCTTCGCGACGTACCGGCCGGCGTAGGCTGCCGAGCGGTCGACCTTCGACGGGTCCTTGCCCGAGAAGGCGCCGCCGCCGTGCGGTGCGGCGCCGCCATACGTGTCGACGATGATCTTGCGTCCCGTGAGGCCGGCGTCGCCCTGCGGGCCGCCGATCACGAAGCGGCCGGTCGGGTTCACCAGGAACTTGATGTCGCCCTTGATCAGCTCGGCGGGCAGCACCGGCTTGATGACTTCCTCGATCACTGCTTCGCGCAGCGCTTCCAGGCCGATGTCCGGATGGTGCTGCGTCGAGAGCACGACCGTGTCGATACTGTGCGGACGGCCATTTTCGTACCGGATGGTGACCTGCGACTTGGCGTCCGGGCGCAGCCAGGGCAGACGGCCGTCGCGGCGCACCTGCGACTGGCGCTCGACCAGGCGGTGCGACAGGTAGATCGGCAGCGGCATGAGTTCCGGCGTCTCGTCGCAGGCGTAGCCGAACATCAGGCCCTGATCGCCCGCGCCCTGGTCGAGGTTGTCGTCGTGCGCACGGTCCACGCCCTGGGCGATGTCCGGCGACTGGCGGTCGTAGGCCACCAGCACGGCGCAGCCCTTGTAATCGATGCCGTAGTCGGTGTTGTCGTAGCCGATGCGGCGGATGGTCTCGCGCGCGATCTGCTGGTAGTCGACCGTCGCCGTCGTGGTGATTTCGCCGGCGAGCACCACGAGACCCGTGTTGCACAGCGTTTCCGCGGCAACGCGGGCGTACTTGTCCTGCGTCAGGATGGCGTCGAGAACGGCGTCGGAAATCTGGTCGGCGACCTTGTCCGGGTGACCTTCGGAGACCGATTCGGAAGTAAAGAGATAGTCGTTCGCCACTTCTGGCTCCTCTAAAAGAATTTGGCGACTCACGTTGCCGGCATCGGAGGGGAAGCGGCGACGCTTTAGCGGAAAATTAGTCGAATGCGCTGCCTGGATGGGATGGCACATTCGAATCGCCCCGCAAGTTGTCAGTTAACTCGGCGATGTCGCTTATTATACGCCCCTGTAGAAATTCTGCTGGCGACATGGCAACTACCCCCAAGAAATCTCTCGGTTACTACCTCGGCGTCGGCCTGCTGCGCGGGCTGAACCTGCTGCCGTACAGTTGGGTGGCCCGTTTCGGCGCCGGCCTGGGCCGTCTGCTGTACGCCATTCCCAGCTCGCGCCGACGCGTGGTCCATACCAACCTGCGCCTGTGCTTCCCCGACTGGGACGACGCGACGCGCGAGCGCGTGGCGAAGGCCGCCTTCGTCCATGCCATTCGCAGCTACGCCGAGCGCAGTGTGCAGTGGTTCGCCGGCGGCAAGAAGATGGAACGGCTCGTGGCCCTCGATTCGGCCATCGACCTGCTCGACCCGGACCTGCCGCCGACGATCTTCCTCGGCTTTCACTTCGTGGGCATCGAGGCCGGCTCGATCTTCCTGAATTACTCGCTGCACCGGCCCTGTGCGTCGCTCTACACGCCGATGTCCAACCCGGCGTTCGACGCGATGGCCAGGGAGCAGCGCGGCCGCTTCGACGCCGAGATGATCCCGCGCGGCGACAGCGCCCGCGACGTGCTGCGCGTGCTGCGCAAACGCAAGCCGGTCATGCTGGCCGCCGACATGGACTACGGCACGCGCAATTCGACGTTCGTGCCGTTTTTCGGCGTGCAGGCGTGTACGCTCACGGCCATCTCCCGGCTCGCGCAGGTCGGCCGGGCGCAAGTCGTGCCGTTCGTGACGGAAGTGCTGCCGAACTACCGCGGCTACCGTCTCAAGATATTTCCGGCGTGGCAGAACTACCCGAGCGACGACCCCGACGCCGACGCGCGCACCATGAACGCGTTCCTCGAGGAGCAGATTCTGAAGATGCCGGAGCAGTACTACTGGGTGCACAAGCGCTTCAAGACGCGTCCGCAAGGTCAGCCGGGCGTGTATTGACAGCGGCGGATGGGCGCCGGCCTTCTCCACTACAATAGCGGCATGAAGCTCAAATTCACCAAGATGCAAGGCGCCGGGAACGACTTCGTCGTGATCGACGGCATCTCGCAGACCATCGATTTCACGCCCGGCCAGTGGCGCGCGCTCGCCGACCGCCACTTTGGCGTCGGCGCCGACCAGTTGCTGCTCGTCGAACGCCCGACGCTGCCCGACGTGGACTTTCGTTATCGCATCTTCAACGCCGACGGCGGCGAGGTGGAGCACTGCGGCAACGGCGCGCGCTGTTTCGTGAAGTTCGTGCGCGACACCGGGCTCACCGACAAGCGCTCCGTGCGCGTGCAGGTGCAGCAGGGCGTGATCACGCTCACCATGCGCGACGACGGCCAGGTCAGTGTGGATATGGGTGCGCCGGTGCTCGCGCCGTCGGACGTGCCGTTCGACGCGAGCGGTCTGGAAGGCCGGGCCGAAGGCAGCGACACGCTCTGGCCGCTCGACGTGGCGGGCCGCACGGTGTGGATTTCCGTGGTTTCGATGGGCAACCCGCACGCCGTGCAGGTCGTGGACGACGTCGACGCCGCGCCGGTCGGGACGGACGGCCCGCTGATCGAGCGCCATGCCCGTTTTCCGCGCCGCGTGAACGCCGGTTTCCTTCAGGTGGTGGACAAGCACCGCGCACGGTTGCGCGTGTACGAACGCGGCGCGGGCGAGACGCTCGCCTGCGGCACCGGCGCCTGTGCGGCGGCGGTGGCGGGCATCCGCCGCGGTCTGCTCGCCTCGCCCGTGGCGCTCGAGACGCACGGCGGCACGCTGACCATCGACTGGGACGGCGCAAGCGGCCCGGTCATCATGACGGGGCCGGCCGCCACGGTCTTCGAGGGCACCATCGAGATCTGACGCACGAGCGCCGGTTTCGGCGTCCCGCCCCGGCGGCGGCACGGCGCCATCGATTTGGTTTCAGACGGATTCTGATTTAGCGACCCAGGCGGCCGCAGGCGGTCCTCGTGCTTCGGGGATGGCGGGCGGCAGTCCACGACAGCAGACGGACACTCATGAACGACCGAGATATTGCGGAGTACCTGATTGCGCATCCCGACTTCTTCGAGCGCCACGCCGAGTTGCTCGCCGGCGTGCGCCTCACCAGCCCTCACGGCCAGCGCGCGGTGTCGCTGCAGGAGCGCCAGATCGAGATGCAGCGCGAGAAGACCAAGCAGATCGAACGACGCCTCGCCGAGCTGCTGCGCTACGGTCACGAGAACGACGACATCTCGGGCAAGCTCCATCGCTGGACGCTCGGTCTGCTCGGCGAGCGCGACCCGCACGCGCTGCCCGAGGCCATTGCGCGCGGCCTGCGCGACGTCTTCAACGTGCCGTTCGCGGCCGTGCGCGTGTGGAACGTCGCCGCCCAATACCAGCCGGCCGAGTTCGCGCGCAGTGTAAGCGAGGAAGTGAAGATCTTCGCCTCGAGCCTTGTCACGCCGTATTGCGGCGCCAACACCGGGTTCGAAGCGGTGACGTGGCTGGGCGCGCCGAGCGATCCGGCGTCCGTGGCGCTGCTCGCGCTGCGCGATCCCCAGGTGCCGGAATCGCCCGTCTTCGGCCTGCTCGTCATGGGCTCGGAAGACGCACGACGCTTCCATGAAGGCATGGCGACCGACTTCCTCGCGCAGATCGGCGAGCTCGCCGGCGCGGCGCTCGGCAAGCTGCGCGCCGACGACTGACGCGCGACGACGGCCCCGGACGACAGCGACGCCCGCGACACGCCCATGGCCACGCCGCCTCGCGCCCCGGCCCCGCGCTCGCGTCACGCGCCGCGCACTTCCGGCGCCGTGCCGGCCGCCAAGTCAGCGGTGCGCGCTACAGCGCCCGCGGCGCCGGCTCGTTCCGCCGACGACGACACGCCGCTCGAAGCCGGCCTGCGCGCTTATCTGAGCTCGCTCGCGAGCGAGCGCAAGCTCGCCGGCCTCACCCTCGAGAACTACACACGCGACCTGCGCCAGTTGCAGCGCATGGCGCGAGGCCGCCCGCTCGAATCGCTGCAGCACGGCGACATTCGCCGCTTCGTCATGCAAATGCACAGCGAAGGCCTGGTCGGACGTTCGATCGCTCGCAAACTCTCGGCGTGGCGCGGCTATTTCGCCTGGCTCGCGCAGCGCACCGCGCTGGCCGCCAATCCCGTCGAGGGCGTGCGCGCCCCGAAGCAACCCAGGCCGCTGCCCAAGGCGCTGTCGCCGGATCAGGCGACAGCGCTGGTGGAGTTCGCCTCCGGCACGTCCGCCGAGGCGGTGCGCAATCGCGCGATGTTCGAACTGCTGTATTCGTCCGGCCTGCGTTTGTCGGAACTCACGAGTCTCGATCACCGCTACGTCGAGGCCGACGGCTACCGCTCGTCGAGCTGGCTCGATCTGGCCGAACGTGAGGTGGTCGTGACCGGCAAGGGCAACAAGCGTCGCCGCGTGCCGGTGGGCGAGAAGGCCGCGCAGGCGCTCGCCCAGTGGCTGCAGATGCGCGGCGCGCTGGACGCAGCGGAGCCGCACGCGTTGTTCCTGTCCGCACGGGGCAAGCGGATCGGCGCGCGCGCGGTGCAGCAGGGCCTTGCCCGTCATGCGCTTTGCGCCGGCTTGCCGACGCACGTTCATCCGCACATGCTGCGTCACTCGTTCGCCACGCATGTGCTGCAATCCTCGGGCGACCTGCGCGCCGTGCAGGAAATGCTCGGCCACAGCAACATCTCCACGACGCAGATCTACACGAAGCTCGATTTCCAGCATCTGGCCAAGGTCTACGACCAGGCCCACCCGCGCTCACGCAAGAAGACCTGAGCGGCTGCGCGAGAACCGAATGCGTTCGGGCGCGGGGCCGGCCGCCTGCCGAACGGGCGACTCGGTGTAGAATCGCGTCCTTCCCAGCAGACTCCCGCCCGCCGTCCGACCACGGCGGCCACCGACTCCCGTCGGGTGGCGCCGCACGCCGCGCCGCGAGGTCTGCCGCCCTTCCGAATGCAACCGTTGGCCCGCTCCGCATGAACATCTTGACCCTCAAGCCCGGCAAAGAAAAATCCTTGCTGCGCCGCCACCCCTGGATTTACGCCACTGCCGTGGCGCGCGTGGACGGCAAGCCGGCTTCCGGCGCCACGGTCGTGGTGCGCGCCGCCGACGGGCGCTTCCTCGCGCGCGCGGCATTCAGCCCGGTGTCGGCCATCCGCGCCCGCGTGTGGACGTTCGACGAGAACGAGCCCGTCGATCACGCGTTCTTCAAGCGTCGCGTGGCCGCCGCGCTGGCCTACCGCGAGCAGATGGTGCATGGCACGGGCGCCACGCGCCTGATCTTCGGCGAAGCCGACGGCCTGCCCGGCCTGATCGTCGATCGCTACCAGTCCGCGCCGGGCCTGCCGGCGAGCGACCAGCTCGTGTGCCAGTTCATGGCGGCTGGGGTGGAGGCATGGAAGGACGCCATCGTCAAGGCGCTCGTCGGCGCGACCGGCTGCCCGAACGTCTACGAACGCTCCGACGCGGCCGTGCGCGAGCGCGAAGGCCTGCCGAGCATCACCGGCGTGCTGGCCGGCGCCGAGCCGCCCGAAGCGCCGGCGCTGCTGAGCACCTACGAGGGTGGCGTGAAGTATTACGTCGACGTGCGCAACGGCCACAAGACGGGGTTCTACGTCGACCAGCGCGATAACCGGCTGCTCGTGCAACAGCAGGCGAGGGGGCGCGACGTGCTCAATTGCTTCTGCTACACCGGTGGTTTTTCGCTGGCGGCGCTCGCGGGTGGCGCGCAGAGCGTGCTCTCGATCGACTCGTCGGGCGAGGCGCTGGCCATCGGGGCGCGCAACGTCGAGCTCAACGGCTTCGACGCCGCGCGTGCCGAATGGCGCGACGCCGACGTGTTCAAGACGCTGCGCGCGCTGCGCGAGGAAGGCCGCACATTCGACATGATCGTGCTCGATCCGCCGAAGTTCGCGCCGTCGGCCCACCACGTGGACCGCGCCGCGCGAGCGTACAAGGACATCAACATGGCGGGCTTCAGGCTGCTGCGTCCGGGCGGTCAGCTGCTGACGTACTCGTGCTCGGGCGCAATCGATGCCGATCTGTTCCAGAAGATCGTGGCCGGCGCCGCCGTGGACGCGGGCGTGGACGCTCGCATTCTGCGCCGGCTCTCGGCGGGCATGGATCACCCGATGCTCACGCAATTCCCCGAGGGCGAATACCTCAAGGGCCTGTGGCTGCAACGCATCTGAGCGCCCGGCCGGGCGCGCTCAACCCAGCGTCAGCGCCACCACACCCAGCGCGATCAGGACGGCGCCGCCCACGCGGCGGTGCATCTCGCCCTCGCCCAGCAGCCGCACGCCGAGCAGCGCGGCGACCATCATCGACATCTCGCGCGCCGGCGCGACGTGCGAAACCGGCGCGTACTTGAGCGCGGTGAGAATCAGGAAGTAGGACATCGGCGAGATCAGCGAAATCAGCACGACCTTGCGCCAGTTCGCCTGCCAGAGGACCGCCATGCGCGCAGGGCGCGAGCAGGCCATCGGTGCGCAGAGCACGACGCGCAACACGTTCTCCAGGTAGTAGTAGACGAGCGGGGCGAGCATCAGCGTGCGGATGGCGTAGGCGTCGGCGAGCGTATAGGCGGCGATGAATCCGCCGGTGAGCACGCCCCAGCCCGCACCCGCGTGCATGCTGCCTCGCCGGAACAGACGCTCGCCGCCGGCGATGATCAACACGCCGGCGACGACCAGGCCGATGCCGGCGAGCGCCAGCCAGCCCGGGCGTTCGCCCAGCAGCACGATCGCGCCCAGCGACGAGAGCAGCGGGCCGGTGCCCCGCGCGAGCGGATAAACGACCGACAGGTCGCCCACGCGATAGCCGCGCTGCAGCACCAGTGTGTAGCCGTAGTGCAGCAGGGCGCTTGCGGCGATGACGGGCCAGGCGCGCGCGTCCGGCCAGGCCGCATGCGAGCCGGCGAGGAAGTACAGCGCGAGCGGCGTGTACAGCACAACCGTCAGCAGCGCGTAGAGGAAAACGAGTTGTGGCCCGCCTCCTTCGCTGGTGTCGATGCGTTTGGCGAGGAAATTCCAGCTGGCGTGCAGAAAAGCAGCGGTAACGACGAGAGCGAGGGCGGTGGGCGACATGATGGCGGGGTTTTTTGTGTCAATTGTATGACGCATCGCGCCTGCCGCCCCGCCAGACTGCGGCGAAATTCCGGCGGTATCTTGGCCCGGCGCCAGCAAGATCCCGCCACAATCCCCCCCTTCCATCGCGCTCCATCGCGCTCCAGCGCGGCCAGGCGGCCAGGCGGCCAGGCGGCAACCCAGCGGCAACCTCGCGCGAGCCCCCGGGCCCGGCCCGCGTCGCCCTTGCCCTCCGTCCACCGCGTTTTTGCAACTCGGTTGCAGCGCTTGCGGGCCTGTGCTTAAATCGATTTCATGAGCCTTACTCAACTTCAACCGTATCTGGAAGCTGCCCGCGCGAGCTTGCAGGAGCAATCGGGCCGTGTAACTTCCGGGCGCGTGCGCGTGCTGGCGTTGCTGCTCAAGGCCGGCCGGCCCCTCACTCACCAGGAAGTGCTGGCCGACCTGGCCACCGACGCCGACCCGCTCGACCGGGTCACGGCCTATCGCGTGCTCGACTGGCTGGTCGCGCAGGGTTGGGCCATCAAGCAGGCCGGCGACGATCGCATCTTCCGCTTCGTCATGGCCGAGCACGTCGACCCGCAGCGCTCCGCATCGCCCCGCCCGCACACGCAGCACGGTCATTTCCGCTGCGTGCGCTGCCATCGCACCTTCTGTCTTGACGACTGGCCCCAGCATCCCCAATTAAGCGAGCGCGAACTCAAGCGCCTGCCCAAGGGCTTCGTGGGCGAACAGGTCGAGCTGCTGATTCACGGCACCTGCGCGCACTGCGCGGGCGCTCCCAACTGACGCGTCCCGAGCCGGTTTTCGCCGCCTCGGGTACAGTGGACGACATTCAGGCGGCCGCTGACCCGCCGCTTCATTACAGGACATTGCATTCATGACACCCGTCACCATCCTGACCGGCTTTCTCGGCAGCGGGAAAACCACGCTGCTCAAGCGCATTCTCACCGAAGCGCACGGCATGAAGATCGCCGTCATCGAGAACGAATTCGGCGAGGAGAACATCGACAACGACATCCTCGTGCAGGACAACGCCGAGCAGATCGTGCAGATGAGCAACGGTTGCATATGCTGCACGATCCGCGGCGATCTGGTGCAGGCGCTCTCCGATCTGAACAGCCAGCGCGACGCGGGCAAGATCCAGTTCGATCGCGTGGTCATCGAGACGACGGGGCTGGCCAATCCCGGGCCGGTGGCGCAGACCTTCTTCATCGACGACGAAGTCGCCGACACCTATCGCCTGGACGCCATCATCACGCTCGTCGACGCCAAGCACGGCCAGCAGCAGCTCAATCAGCACGAAGTGGTGCAGCGCCAGGTCGGCTTCGCCGACCGGCTGTTCATCACCAAGGCCGACCTGGTCACGCCCGAGGCGCTCGACGATCTCAAGCATCGCCTCGCGCACATGAACCCGCGCGCGCCGCAGCAGGTGGTCGACTTCGGCCGCGCCGATCTGAACCAGATCTTCGACATCCACGGCTTCAACCTGAACGACAAGCTCGACATCGACCCGGACTTCCTCGCGGCAGACGAGCACGCCCACCACGACCATGACCACGATCATTCGCATTGCGATCACGATCATGGCAAGTGCGAGCACGAGGGTCACGACCACGGGCATGACCACGGGCACCATCACCACCATCACGCGCACCACGACGACGCCATCAAGTCGTTCGTCTTCCGCAGCGAGCGGCAATTCGACCCCGCCAAGCTGGAGGATTTCCTCGGGAGCATCCTGCAGGTGTACGGCGAACGCTTATTGCGTTATAAAGGCGTATTAAACATGCGCGGCATCGACCGCCGGGTCGTGTTCCAGGGCGTTCACCAGATGATGGGCAGCGACGTGGGCGCGAAGTGGCAACCCGGGGAGACGCCGAACACCAAGATGGTGTTCATTGGCGCAGAACTGCCGAAAGACATCATCCTGCAAGGGCTGGAACGCTGTCTGGTCTGAGCGGGACCGCCGAAACGTGCAAGGGGAAAGCCCTTAACCGGGGCGCCCGGACGATTCGGTTACAATACCTGCCCACCGGGGCTGCCGCCAGCGAGTTGACGCGGTATTCCGGAGGGTAGGCAGGGGAGCACCGTCATGGCTACCGCCTCTCGCAAGACTGCCACCGCAAGCCCCGCGCGCCGGTCGGGACCGGCGACGGATGCGGTCGCCAAGCGTGCTCCAGCAGGCAAATCGAAGACGGGCGAGAAGGCCGCCGCCAAGAAGGGGCCACCGAAATCGTCCGGCAGGACCGTAACCCAAGAAGCCGCCCGCGGCATTGCCGGTAAGCAAGACGCCCCGTCCGCAGGGGCATTGCCGGACCATCCGAAAGAGACGCCACAGAAACCCATGAGCAAGCAACGACTTTTGACCGAGGCCGAAATTCTGAAGATGTCCGACAAGGACTATATGAACGAGGCTCAACTCGCCTTCTTCAAGAATCGTCTGGAAGCGCTGCAATCGGAAATTCTGAAAAACGCCGATCAAACGACCGAGAACCTGCGGGAAACCATTCTGGTCCCGGACCCGGCCGATCGTGCCACGATCGAAGAGGAGCACGCGCTCGAGCTGCGCACGCGTGATCGTGAGCGCAAGTTGCTCAAGAAGGTGCAGCAATCGCTCGCCCGCATCGAATCGGGCGAATACGGCTGGTGCGAAGAGACCGGCGAGCCGATCGGCATCCCGCGTCTGCTCGCCCGCCCGACGGCGACCCTGTCGCTGGAAGCGCAGGAGCGTCGCGAGTTGCGTCAGAAGCTGTTCGGCGACTGATCGCGCAACGCGCACCGGTCCGGCGCCGCGCGGTGGCGGCGCTGCCGGACCCCTCGGTTTGCGAAGGGCATGTCCTCAGGGCATGCCTTTTTTATTGCCCGCGCGTCAGTATCGCCTGCTCTGACCCAGTCTCTCGCCACGCACGCAGCGCATGCGAAGTCGTGGCCGGCGCCTGCCACTGTCGCCTGGACGCAACGTCGGCGAAGCCTCGCGAGCCCCGGCGTTTTATGGCAAAATTGCAACTCAGTTGCAATTACATCGAGCCATGTCTTCCATTGATTCCGTCTTCCGCCGGTGGCGTGCGCGCATGCGCGCGCCGGTCGGCCGTGGGCGCGGCGGCATGTGGATGGCGTGGCCGGTATGGCGGGCGTGGCTCGTCGCCGCGCTGCTTTGCGTACAGGTCTGGGGGCTGCAGCACGAAATCCTGCACGCCCGTTCGCTCTCGCAGGCGGCGACGGCCGCCGATGTGTCGGGCGAGAGCGGGTCATATGTCGCCGGCACCGATACCGCCGACGACACCGGCGCCGCCCCACACGCCGCCCGCGCCGCCCGCGCCACCCGCGCCACCCGCGCCGTAACGGCGTCGCTGGCCGGTGCGCATGTCGCGCCGCTCGACTTCGGCGGCCACCATCATCACTGCCATCTGTTCGAAGGGGCGACGCTCGCGGCCACCATGGCCACCGCGGCCTGGCACTGGGGCGGCGAAGCCCGCGTCGACGATACACCGCCGCGCGCCACCGGCCGCGTGCATGCCAGTGCACCGCGCCTGCCGTTCGAGTCCCGCGCACCGCCCGTCCCGGCGTGACACCACGCGCTACCACGCGCTTCTCGCGCGAATCCCGTCGTGATTTTCCGACGCCGTGCCGCCCAAGGGCGGCCGATGGCCGGGCGTTGCTCGCGCGTTCATCCGCGTCAATCCCCGCCAATCCGCGTCGGTCCACGTCAATCCGCGTCAGTCCGCATCCCTGCGCGCGGGCCGGGATTCGTTCGCGCCGTTTCACGGGGAACCCGGAGGACGTCCGACGCACGGCGCCCTTCGCCCAGACCAACAGAACTCGAACCGACATGGCAATCTCCTCATCCAACGCCGCGCGAGCGGCGATCGGCGAACGCGCGCCGTCTTCGGCGCCTTCCAGCCGCCGCAACACCCGCGCCACCTCCATCTCTCACAGCCCTCGCAGCGCTCGCAGCCCTCGTGCCGCCCGCCCAGGCGTGCTGCGTCCCGCGCAGTTGCCGCTCGCTGCGGCGATGACCCTCGCGGCGCTCACAGCGGCAAGCTTGCCCGCGCGGGCGCAGGACGCCGGCGGCGTCGGGCCCGCGGCTACCGCAACGGCCGCGGACACGGCATCGCCCGTCACGCTGCCGGGCACCTTCGTCACCGGCAATCCGCTCGGACGCGCCGCCGCCGAACTCACCGTGCCCGTCACCGAACTCGATGGACGCGCCCTCGTGCTGCGCCGCGCGAGCACGCTGGGCGAGACACTCGATGGCCTGCCCGGCGTCTCTGCCACGTCATACGGCCCGAACGTGAGCCGTCCGATCATTCGGGGCCTGGACGGCGACCGCATCCGCGTGCTGCAAAACGGCACCGCCGCGCTCGACGCGTCCTCGCTCTCGTATGATCACGCCGTCGCGCAGGACCCGCTCACCATCGAGCGCGTGGAGATCGTGCGCGGGCCGGCGGCGCTGCTCTATGGCGGCAACGCCGTGGGCGGCGTGGTCAACACGATCGACAACCGCATTCCGAAAGCGCCGCTCGACGGCGTGTCCGGGGCGACGGACTTCAGCTACGGCGGTGCCAATCGCGAGCGGGCCGGCGCGGCGTTGCTCGAATTCGGCAACGGCCAGTTCGCGTTTCACGTGGACGGCTTCGCGCGCAAGAGCGCCGACCTGCGCATTCCGGGCTTCGCCCATTCCGCGCGCCAGCGCGAACTCGACGGCGAAGGCGCGCCGCAGGCCTCCGGCACCCTGCCCAACAGCGACGGCCAGGCGAGCGGCGCCGCGCTCGGTGCGTCCTGGACGTGGGCGAACGGTTACACCGGCCTGTCGTATTCGGGCTACGACACCGACTACGGCACCGTCGCCGAAGCCGACACGCGCATCCGACTGCGCCAGCAGCGCCTCGCGCTTGCGAGCGAAGTGCGCGAACTGAGCGGCCCGCTTTCCGGGTTTACCGCGCTCAAGTTCAACTTCGGCTACACGGATTACGAGCACAAGGAAATCGAGGACGGCCAGACGGGCACGACCTTCAAGAACCGCGGCTATGAGGGCCGTATCGAAGCGCGCCACGCGAAGATCGGTCCGCTCGAAGGCGCGCTCGGCGTGCAGTTCTCGCAGAACACGTTCTCGGCGCTCGGCGAAGAGGCGTTCGTGCCCAAGAGCGATACGACCAACGTGGCGCTCTTCGCACTGGAAGAGTGGGCGGTGAATAAGGCCGTGAAGCTCTCGTTCGGCGCACGCATCGAACATTCGCGCGTGAAGCCGTCGGCCGGCGGCAACGAACGCTTCGACGGCCTGCCCGCGCGCAACTTCACGCCGGGCAGTCTGTCGGCGGGCGCTGTCTTCGCGCTCGCGCCGAAGTGGTCGGTGGCCGTCAATACGTCGTACACCGAGCGCGCGCCCACGTTCTACGAGCTTTACGCGAACGGCCCGCATCTGGCCACCGGCGTATGGGAGATCGGCAGCCCGCAGGCGAGCCTCGAAAAAGCGCTCTCGACCGATCTCTCGCTGCGCTACGAGAACGGCCCGCACAAGGGCAGCGTCGGACTGTTCTATAGCCGTTTCTCGAACTTCATCGCGCTGGAGAACACGGGCCGCACGGCCGAGGTGGACGACAGCAATCTACCGGTCTACCAATACGCGGGCGTGCCCGCCGAACTGTACGGCGTGGAAGCCGAGGGCCGCGCGCGCGTCTGGCAAGGCTACGGCAATCTCGACGTGGAGCTGCGCGGCGACTACACCGTCGGGCGCAATCGCGACACGGGCGAGCCGCTGCCGCGCATCGCGCCGTTGCGTCTGACGGCGGCGCTCGTGTATGGCCTGGGGCGTTGGGGCGCCCGTCTGGAAATGGTGCACGCGAGCAATCAGGCGCGCGTGCCCGCCAACGACCTGCCGACGAACGGCTACACCACGCTGGGCGCCGCGCTCACGTATCAGTTCAGGGCAGGCGGCGCGCAGTGGCTGGCGTACCTCAAGGGCGAGAACCTGACGAATCAGGAAGTGCGTCTGGCCAGCTCGGTGCTGCGCGACATCGCGCCGCAGGGCGGACGCTCGGTTCGCATCGGTTTGCGCACCACGTTCTGAGCGGAACGATTCCGCAAAAATGGGGCGATTTCCGAGAAATTGCCCCGCGTTTCCCGGTTCGCGCGGCGCCGTGCCGCGCGAATCCCGTCGTCCATGCCGCGTTGCGCGAGATCGGGCCCGCGCCGAAGGCGCCGCATCGACGAGCACCGTCGACGCCTCTTGATATTCTTTTGATTGCCCTAAACTACAGTGACGTCCCGCCCGGCCGGGGCGCCTCGCCACTGTCGTGAGACGCGCGGTACACCGGGCCAATCGTTACGGGGCGCACAGCCCCCGGAAAAGGAACAGGCATGGAGCAATATCACGGCACCACCATTGTCTCCGTTCGGCGCGGCGATCAGGTCGCGCTCGGCGGCGACGGTCAGGTCACGCTCGGCAACATCGTGATGAAGGGCACCGCGCGCAAGGTGCGCACGATTTACGACGGCAAGGTCATGGTCGGCTTCGCCGGCGCCACCGCGGACGCCTTCTCGCTGCTCGACCGCTTCGAGGCGAAACTGCAGAAGCATCAGGGCCACCTCACGCGCTCGGCCGTCGAACTCGCCAAGGACTGGCGGACCGACCGCATGCTGCGCCGGCTCGAAGCGATGATGATCGTCGCCGACGCCGAGACCACGCTGGTCATCACCGGCAACGGCGACGTGCTCGACCCGGAGGGCGGCGTTGCGGCCATCGGTTCGGGCGGCTCATACGCGCAGGCGGCAGCCCGCGCGCTCGTCGAGAACACCGACCTCTCGCCGGCCGAGATCGTGAAGAAGGCACTCACGATCGCGGGCGACATGTGCATCTACACGAACGGCAACCACATCATCGAATCGCTGCCGCCGAAGGCAGCGAAGTGACGACGGACGACGCGCGCGCCGCAGCAGGTGGACTCCTGCGGCGCGACCTGCCGGCCGGTGCATGACCGGCCGGGCGTCCCCTTCCTTGCGAACCCCTAATTGGCGAACGTCATGACCCATATGACCCCCTCCGAGATCGTCTCCGAGCTCGACAAACACATCATCGGCCAGCACAAGGCCAAGAAGGCTGTCGCGGTCGCGTTGCGCAACCGCTGGCGCCGTCAGCAGGTGGCCGAACCCCTGCGCCAGGAAATCACGCCGAAGAACATCCTGATGATCGGTCCGACCGGTGTCGGCAAGACCGAAATTGCGCGCCGTCTGGCCAAGCTGGCCGACGCGCCGTTCATCAAGGTCGAGGCGACCAAGTTCACCGAAGTCGGCTACGTGGGCCGGGACGTGGACAGCATCGTGCGCGACCTCGCGGAAATCGCGATCAAGCAGACGCGCGAAGCCGAGATGAAGAAGGTGCGCACCAAGGCCGAAGATCGCGCCGAAGACCGCATTCTCGATCTGCTGCTGCCGACCGGGCGCGAATCGTCGCGCGACATCCGTTTCGGCTCGGCAGCGCACGAGCCGGAACCGGGCTCGGAAGACAACGCCACGCGTCAGACCTTCCGCAAGCGCCTGCGCGAAGGGCAGCTCGACGACAAGGAAATCGAGCTCGAAGTCGAAGTCCCGGTGCAGGGCATGGAAATCATGGGCCCGCCCGGCATGGAAGAGATGACCGAGCAGATCAAGGGCATGTTCGCGAACCTGGGCAACCAGCGCAAGAAGCGCCAGAAGCTCAAGATCAAGGACGCGCTCAAGGTGCTGACCGACGAAGAAGCCTCCAAGATGCTCAACGACGAAGAGGTCAAGCAACTGGCGCTGCGCAACGTCGAGCAGAACGGCATCGTGTTCCTCGATGAGATCGACAAGATCGCCACGCGCAGTGAAGTCGGCGGCGGCGACGTGTCGCGTCAGGGCGTGCAGCGCGACCTGCTGCCGCTCGTCGAAGGCACGACCGTGAGCACCAAGTTCGGCATGATCAAGACGGATCACATCCTGTTCATCGCGAGCGGGGCGTTCCATCTGGCCAAGCCGAGCGATCTGATTCCCGAACTGCAGGGCCGCTTCCCGATTCGCGTCGAACTCGAATCGCTGTCGGTCGAAGACTTCGAAGCCATCCTCACGCAGACGGACGCGAGCCTCGTCAAGCAGTACCAGGCGCTGCTTGCCACCGAAGACGTGAAGCTCGAGTTCGCGCAGGACGGCATCAAGCGCCTCGCGGAGATCGCGTTCTCGGTCAACGAGAAGACGGAAAACATCGGCGCGCGCCGCCTGTACACGGTCATCGAGAAGCTGCTCGAGGACATCTCGTACAACGCGGGCAAGCAGTCGAACGAGGTGGTGACGATCGACGCCGGGTACGTCAATCGCTTTCTCGGCGAGGTGGCGCAGAACGAGGATCTGTCGCGCTACGTGCTCTAAGCCGCCGGCGCCGGATGTGAAAAAAGGCCCTTCGGGGCCTTTTTTTCGTCTCGCGCGGGCCTGCGTGCCCGGGGCGGCGCGTCACGCGTGGCGCTCGCCGCTCGGGTTGGCGCGCGCCCTGTGCGCTGCCGCGCCGCCAGATTACTGCTTTACCGGGCGCTTGAGCAACTTGCGCTGCAGCGTGCGGCGGTGCATGTTGAGTGCACGCGCCGTGGCCGAGATGTTGCCGTTGTGCTCGGCGAGCACGCGCTGGATGTGCTCCCACTCGAGACGCGCGACGGACAGCGGCGACGGGTTTTCGATCGCTTCATCGGCCTGCGTCTCGCTCGCGTCGCTGCGCAGCGATGCGAGGATCGTGTCGGCGTTGGCCGGCTTGGCGAGATAGTTGTCCGCGCCGTCCTTGACGGCCTGCACGGCGGTGGCAATGCTCGCGTACCCGGTGAGCACGAGCATGCGCGCCTTCGGCTGCAGGGCGCGCAGCGGGGCGATGAGCGGCAGTCCCGAATCGTGGCCCAGGTGCAGATCGACCGAGATCAGGTCGAACTGGCGCGTGCGCGCCGCCAGCAGTGCCGCGGCGCTGTCCGCTGCGATCTGCACGTCATAGCCGCGGCGCGTCAGGGCGCGGGCGAGCGTTTCGGCGAAGACGACGTCATCGTCGATGAGAAGGAAGTGGGAGGCGTTCATGTCTGACTCCGCGAACCGAAGAAGAAAGTGGCCATCGGCAGACGCAGTTGCGCGCGCGTGCCCGTCGGCGTGTTGGGGCTGAGTTCGATGTCGCCGCCGAGCCGCTGCGCGCTGGCGAAGGCAAGGTACAGCCCCATGCCGTGTCCGCCGTGCGTGCTCATGACGGGCGAAGTGCCGAGCCGCGCGAGCAGGTCGGCGCTCATGCCGGGGCCTTCGTCGCACACGGTGAAGCGCACGTCGTCCGGCGTGACGGCAACCTCCAGCACGACCGACGACGGGCTGAAGTACGCCGCGTTATCGAGCAGGATCGTGAGGATCTGGCCGACCTGCACGGTATCTTCGATGCGTGCCGTCAACTGCGGCGGCACGTGCAGCTGGAACTGCACCTGCGGATGGCGCAGACGCCACTGCGTCGTGAAGGCGGGCAGCCACTCGGCCAGCGGCTGACGCACCGGTGCGGCCGCGCGCGTCTGCACGTGGCCGATGGCGCTCTTGCACAATGCGATCTGCTGCTCCAGCGTCTGGAGATCCGGCTCGAACGGCGCGAGCGCGGCGTTGCCGCGGCTCTCGCTGCGCAACTCGCCCACGACCACCGCCATGGTGGAGAGCGGCGTGCCCAGCTCGTGTGCCACGCTCGCGGCCTGCGCGCCGAGCGCGGCCATGCGTTCGTCGCGCAGCAGCCGCTGTTCGGCGCGGGCGAGCTGGGCGTCCCGGGCGCGCAGCGCGCGCGACATCCGCGAGACGAACCAGGCGATCACGAGTACGCTCACCACGAAGTTCACCCACATGCCCGCCAGATGCAGCCGCAGCAGATTGCCGGGGTCGGCCAGATCGAGCGGGACGTACTGGAAATTGAGCGCGCCGTAGGCGACCAGCGAGAGCAGGGCAAGCTGCGAAGCATTGCGCCACGGCAGCACGGCCGCGGCGATCGCGAGCCCGGGCAGGAACAGCGAAACGAAGGGATTGGTGGCGCCGCCGGAGAAGAAGAGCAGCGCCGTGAGCGCGGCCAGGTCGACGAGCAGTTGGCCCATCAGATCGAGATCGGTGCGGCGCTTGGCCCGCTCCACACCGCTGCGTGCGCGCACCCAGGTGAGCACGTTGAACAGCACTTCGAGCGCGACGATGGTGAGCATCGGCTCGAGCGGCAAACGCACGCCGAGCCAGAGTTGCGCCACGCCGATGGTCGCGAGCTGGCCGACGATGGCCAGACAGCGCAGCCAGAAAAGCTGCACGACGTTGGTTCGCTCGATAGGGAAATGAGTCATCCGACAAGTGTACCAAGTCCGGGTCCCGCGCCATTGGGCCATTCCGGCGCTGCGACACTCTGCCGCACAGCGCAATGCCGGGCGCCCCGCGGCGGCGCGCACACGCCGCGCGGGGCGCGACTACAATGGTCGTCCACGTCGCGCGCGCTCTCGCGCCGCGCAACGACTCATGCGATACCGGGCGACGCCCGTTCGTCCGTTCGTCCGTCCACCGATAACGACAAGGAGTTTGCATGAAGCACAAGCTATGGATGGCCGCCGCGCTCAGTCTCGGCATGGCCTCGGCGTTTGCCCAGACCGGCGCCGTGGACGTCACCGATGCATGGGCGCGCGGCACCGTGCCGGGCCAGAGCGCGACGGGCGTCTTCATGACGCTGCAGGCGCATGGGCCGACCACGCTCGTCGGGGTGAGCACGCCGGCGGCGGCCAACGCCGAAGTGCACGAGATGAAACTCGAAGGCACGCTGATGAAGATGCGTGCGCTGCCCCACGGACTGCCGTTGCCGGCCAACGAGCCCGTGCAGCTCAAGCCGGGCGGCTATCACATCATGCTTACCGACCTGAGAGCACCGCTCAAGAAGGGCGACAGCGTGGCGCTCACGCTGCGCTTCGAGTCGGCAGACCACAAGAAAACCGAGCAGCAGGTGCAGGTGCCGGTGCGCGACCTGACGGCCGGCGCTCCCGGCGGTGGCATGGCCGGCATGGCGCACGGCACCCACGGCAGCAAGTAAGCGCTGCGCGAGGCCCCATGGCCAACAAGACCCTCGGCACGCGGCAGAAGATGATGTTTCGCGGGGCGTCCGGCAAGTCGGGCAGCCCCGGCGGCCCCGGCGTTCCGGGGCGCACGCGTGCGCCGGCGCCTCGCCGCGGCACGCCGTCAGGGGGCGCGGTCGGCGGCGGTGCCGTCGATCGCTACACCGGCGTCAAGCAACGCCGTGCGAAGACAAGCGGGACATAGGCAGGCGAGGGCGCCCGTGCGTGCGAGCACGGGCAGATGCGGCCAGTCCAGACACCAGCAGCGCACCTCATGTGCATTCGGCGACAACGCTGCGCCGCACCTCACCGCCGCGCCGCAACGCGGGCATTGCGGCGCATCGCCGGCTGCGGCCGCGGCGCCTTCCCGCTTTCCGGCGACATCTTTGTCGATCATCTCACCGCCCCTGCGACTCCTGCCGCCCCCACCACTCCTGCCACTCCGGCTGCTCCGATCGCTCCGATCGCTCCGATCGCTCCGATCGATATGCGCGCAGCCTCCCCTTCGACCTTCGTGTTCCCTTCATGCGCGTGGCACGAACGCGTCTGGCGGCGAGCCAGTTGCGCCACTGCAACAGCGCCGCGCCGACCATTGAGCGCATCGGCGTGTGCGCTCGGCGGGGCAAAAAAGGCAATGCCGTAAAAATCGGCCATTGAGCGGCGTCCGTCAACGAGTGAAAGGGGTGATACGCACCTGCGACCGGGTGCCGCTGGCGGGGCGGGAATTGCCGCCTTCGCGGTTACGCCCGAGCATGCGCCCAAGGGTGACGACGGGCCAACTCCGAGGCCGGCGTCGGCGTGCTCCGAAACGCGTCGAAGCCCCGCACGCACGGGCCTCTTGGCTGTACAATGCGCCGTGTTTCTGGTCCACCTGCAAAAACCTTCCCGCCATGTCCGATCTGCCACTGAATTCCATCGACGACATCGCACCCGCTCTCAAGGCAGAAATTCTGGCCGAGGCGATGCCGTACATCCGCAAGTATCACGGCAAGACCGTGGTGATCAAATACGGCGGCAACGCAATGACCGAAGAGCGCCTGAAGCAGGGCTTCGCGCGCGACGTCATTCTGCTCAAGCTGGTCGGCATCAACCCGGTGGTGGTGCATGGCGGCGGCCCGCAGATCGATCAGGCGCTCAAGAAGATCGGCAAGCAGGGCACGTTCGTGCAGGGCATGCGAGTGACCGACGAAGACACCATGGAAGTGGTCGAATGGGTGCTCGGCGGCGAAGTCCAGCAAGACATCGTGATGCTGATCAACCAGTACGGCGGTCAGGCCGTGGGCCTCACCGGCAAGGACGGCGGTCTCATCAACGCACGCAAGATGCTCATGCCGGATCGCGAGAACGCAGGGCAGTTCCTCGACATCGGTTTCGTCGGCGAAGTCGAGTCGATCAACCCGGCCGTGGTGCGCGCGCTGCAGGATGACGCGTTCATCCCGGTGATCTCGCCGATCGGCGTGGGCGAAGACGGCCAGGCGTACAACATCAACGCCGACCTCGTGGCCGGCAAGCTCGCGACGGTGCTCGGCGCGGAGAAGCTCGTGATGATGACCAACATTCCGGGCGTGATGGACAAGGACGGCAATCTGCTGACCGATCTGTCGGCGCGCGAAATCGATGAGCTGTTCGCGGACGGCACGATCTCGGGCGGCATGTTGCCGAAGATCTCGTCGGCACTCGACGCGGCCAAGAGCGGCGTGAAGTCGGTGCACATCGTGGACGGCCGCATCGAACATTCGGTGCTGCTCGAGATTCTGACCGAGCAACCGTTCGGCACGATGATCCGCTCGCACTGAGCGCAGCGGCGCGAGCGGCCGATCGACGATCGCCGTCGGCTCATGGGCGGACCCTGCGGGGTCCGCTTTGCATTGCGGCCTGTGCTCTCCATGCACGTCCCCACATCCTCACATCCCTCCCCCACTGCGCGCGCCCATCGTCGCGCGCGCCCCCTTTCCCGAACTTTCTGACGATCGACCATGCCCACCCCTGCCTTTTTTTCGTGGAGCGGCGGTAAGGATTCCTGCCTTGCGCTGCATCATGCGCTGTCGTGCGACGCGAGCGGCGCACCGCACTATGACGTGCGGCGTCTGCTGGCGATGTTCGACGAGACCGGCGACAGCTCACGCTCGCACGGCTTGCCGCGAGCGCTGATGCAGGCGCAGGCCGACGCGCTGGGCATCGCACTCGACGTCGGACAGGCAGGCTGGCAGACCTACGAAGCGGCGTTCGTGGCGCGGTTGCGCGCCATGCGCGCACAGGGCGTCACGCATGGCCTGTTCGGCGATATCGATCTGCAGCCACATCGCGACTGGGAAGAAAAAGTGTGCGCGGCGGCCGGCATGACGGCGGTGCTGCCGCTCTGGCAACGCGATCGGCTCACGCTCGCGCACGAGTTCATCTCACTGGGTTATCGCGCGGTGATCGTGTGTGTGGACGGACGCCATCTCGGCCCCGGGTTCGTCGGACGCGAATACGACGCCGCGCTGCTGGCCGACTTGCCGGCGAGCGTCGACGCGTGCGGCGAGAACGGCGAGTTTCATACCTTCGCCTATGACGGACCGCGCTTCACGCGAGCGGTGCCGTGGCGCATCGAACGCGTCGAGACGATTCACGGCCCGAAGGAATACGGCGCCACGCCGTACCACCGCGCGCATATCGTCGCCGCCCCGTGAGGCGCCACGCCGTGCCGCTTGCGCGCGCAGGCCGCACCAGCCGGTGCGACATGCCGATGCGACATGCCGGCGCGACCCGATGTCTCATGCCGGCCGCCAGCTGACGCAATTCGTCGAGCCGCTTGGCGGCGGGGCTCGGCAGAATGCCCTGACGGCGACGAAAGCGAGACCGCCCCGCTCGCGACGCGAAGCGGGGCGGCTCGCCCAGGCGGGGGGAGCGCGCGCTACAGGTCGAGCACCAGCATGGCCGACCGACTGCGCGAGCAGCACGGCAGGATCTGGTCGTTGGCCGCGCGCTCTTCGTCGGTGAGATACACGTCGCGATGGTCCGGCGTGCCGTCGATCACGCGCGTGAGGCAGGTGCCGCACACGCCTTGCTCGCAGGAAGTCTGCACTTGCACGCCTTGCGCGGCCAGTGCGGCGACGATGGTCTCGCCGGCTGCCACGTCGATCACGCGGCCGCTCGAATGCAGCTTCACCTGGAACGGCCGGTCACCGTCGGTATCCGCATGCGCCGGTGCCGCGAAGTACTCGCGGTGCACATTGCCTTCGGGCCACTGCGCGGCGTCGGCGCGCGCGAGCACCGCTTCGATGAAGCCGGCGGGGCCGCACACGTACAGATGCTTGCCGCCCGAGGGCTGCGCGAGAATGGCGTCGAGATCGGCGCGCTCGCCTTCGCTGTCGAAATAGAGCCGCGTCCTGGCCGCGAGATCCGCCTGCGCGAAGCGATCGCGAAATGCCGTGCGCGCCGGTTCGCGCGTGCAGTAGTGCACTTCGAAGGAGGCGCCGCTCGCGGCAAGCGACTGCGCCATGCACAGGATCGGCGTCACGCCGATGCCGCCGGCGAGCAGAATACTGTGCGTGGCCTGCGGCGCGAGCGGGAAATGATTGCGCGGCTCGCTGATCTCGACTTCGGCGCCCGCGGCGAGCGCATGCATTGCCACGGAGCCGCCGCGAGAAGCCGGATCGCGCAGCACGCCCACACAGTACCGGTGCGTCTCGCCCGGTGCGTTGCACAGCGAATATTGCCGCACGAGCGCGCCGCCGAGATGCACGTCGATGTGCGCGCCGGCCGTGAATGCCGGCAGCGCACTGCCGTCGATACTCACGAACTCGAATTCGCAGATGTCGGTCGCGACATCGCGCCTGTTCGCCAGCCTGACCTTCATGCCGCGCTCTCCACGGCCGGACCGGAAGCCGCGCGTTCGGCCTCGATCAGACGATCGAGCACCTTGCGCGACTGCACGCCGCCGGCGTCAATGTTCAGCTTGAGAATCTTCTTGTCCGGATATGCCGAAAGATTGCGCTGCTGCGCTTCGAGCACTTCCTGGTCTTCGGCGAAGATGCCGCCCTGGCCGCGCTTGATCGCGGCGGTCAGGTCGGCGTCCTGCGGCTTGAAGTTGCGCGCCATGCCCCAGAAGTACCAGATCGACTCGTCCGTCTCGGGCGTGATGAAGTCGACGACGATGCTGCCGGCCTTCTTGTCGGCGGGGGCGTGGTAGCCGCCATGGCCCGCGTGCGCGACGCCCACTTCGATCATCACGTGGCTTGGCGGTGTGAACCGGCAGATTTGCCAGCGATCGCACGGCACCTGATCGTCCAGACCGTTCGCGCGCAGCGCGCTTGCCCAGAACGGCGGCGCCTTGATGTTCTCCATGTGGCGCTCGGTGATCACCATGTCGCCTTCGACGGTTGTCTTCGGCGGCGCTTCTTCGATCTCTTCCTGGCCGATGCTCGTCGCGTGTACGTAGGTCTCGTGCGTGAGATCCATCAGGTTGTCGATCATCAGGCGGTAGTCGCACTTGATGTGATACAGACCGCCGCCGTAGGCCCACTGGTCGCTTACCGCCCATTCCAGATGCGGAATCTCGTCGGGATTGGCGAGCGACGCGTCGCCCGGCCACACCCACACGAAGCCGTAGCGCTCCACGCACGGGTAGCCGCGCGTCTTCGGAAAGCCGCCCACGCGCTGGCCGACCATCTTCGTGCACTTGCCGCCGCCGTCCACCGTCAGGCCGTGATAGCCGCACACCAGATGGCCGTCCTTCACGAAGCCCAGCGACAGCGCCGCGCCGCGATGCGGGCAGAAGTCTTCGAGCGCGGCGACGTTGCCGTTCGCCTCGCGAAAGAAGACCATCGCTTCGTTGCAGATCTTGCGGCCCAGCGGCTTGTCGGCGAACTCGTCCGGCGTGCAGGCCACGTACCAGGTGTTTTTGAGGAACATGATCGGTTGTCTCCTTGGCGCGCGCTCACCCGGCGCGCGCTCGTTTCGATAGGGGTGGAAGGTGATGAAAAATGTGGGGCCGACGATGCGTGTCGGCGCCTAGAGCAGTTGCGCGCCCATGCTGTGTTCCTGTGTGACGATGTGCTCGCGGCACATGAATTCGGCCCGGTCGGGCTGACGCGCCGCAATGGCCTCGACGATCGCGTGGTGCTGCCGGTGTGCGTACGCGATGATGTCCGCGTACTGGCGCCGGTCCTCGTGCCCGAAGGCCACCGTGCGCGGCGCGACGAACGGCACGAGGTTGCAGCGCGCGATGAAGCCTTCGAGCAACGGATTGCGTGCGCCGGTCACGAGCAGATCGTGAAAGCGCGCATTGAGCGATGCGTAGCCGATCTGCACTTCCGGCGTCATGGTATGGCCCGCGAGCAGCGCGTCGCCTTCGGCCAGCAGGTCGCGCAACCGGACCAGCAACTCGGCGCCGGCGCCTTTCTCGGCCAGTAGCCGTGCGGCGTAGCCTTCGAGCGCGCCGCGCAGGTGCAGCGCCTCGATGCTCTCTTCGCGCGTATGCGCCCGCACGGCATAACCGCGCTGCCCGGCGCGCACGACGAGCCCTTCTTCGGCCAGCACCGGCAGCGCCTGCCGTATCGGCATGCGAGAGACGCCGAGCTGCTCGGCAAGTTTCGCTTCGGCCAGCCGCTCGCCCGGCGCGAGCTCGCCCTTGAGGATCATCTCGCGCAATTGAACCGTGGTCGGCGTGGGGTGCAGCATGCGTTTCCTTTCGTTCGATGGACAGGCGCGCCGGTCCCTCAGAGCCGGCTTTTTTTCATTATGGGATCCCATAATTACAAAACGCATCAGTAAATACCCTGCTTTATGCGAATATGGGATCCCGTATAGACTCGGGCCAGCATAATCAAAGGCGTCGTCGGCTGCCGCGGGGTGACGTTATCCCCACGCGCGCGCATCGCGAGACACGAAACGGAGACTAAAGCGTGGCAAAGATCATTGGGGGGATCGGGACGTCGCACGTGCCGACCATCGGTGTGGCATACGACAAGGGCAAGCAGCAGGATCCCGCGTGGGCGCCGCTGTTCCAGGGCTACGAGCCGGTGGCCAGGTGGCTGGCCGAGAAGCAGGCCGACGTGCTGGTGTTTTTCTACAACGACCACGCGACCACGTTTTTCTTCGACATGTACCCGACCTTCGCGCTCGGCGTGGGCGAGTCGTTCCCGATCGCCGACGAAGGCGCGGGCCTGCGCCCGCTGCCGCCGATCCGGGGCGACGTTGCGCTGCAGGCGCATATCGCCGAGTCGCTCGTGAACGACGAGTTCGACATCACCGTGTTTCAGGACAAGCCGATCGATCACGGCTGCGCTTCGCCGCTGCCGTTGCTCTGGCCGCACAAGCCGGACTGGCCGGGCACCGTGGTGCCGATTGCGATCAACGTGCTGCAGTACCCGCTGCCCACCGGCCGTCGCTGCTATCGGCTCGGTCAGGCGGTGCGTCGCGCCATCGAGTCGTATCCCGAGGACCTGCGCGTGGTCGTCGTCGGCACGGGCGGGCTTTCGCACCAGATTCACGGCGAACGCGCGGGTTACAACGACGAGGCGTGGGACCGCGAGTTCCTCGAGCTGCTGGAGCACCAACCCGAGACGCTCGCCGAACTCAGGCACGTGGACTATGTGCGGCGCGGCGGCGCCGAGAGCGTCGAGCAGATCATGTGGCTGTCGATGCGCGGCGCGTTGAGCCCGCGCATCCGCCGCACGCACCTGAACTACTACCTGGCGACGACCACGGCCATGACCGTCGCGCTGTACGAGGAACTCGCATGAACCCGCAACTCGAAGGCATCGAGGCGATCACCGGCACCTACGCGTTCGATTTGCGCGTGAGCAATCGCACGCTCGCGCTCAATCGCTTCTTCTGGCACATGATTCGCGCCGAACATCGCGAGACGTACCTCGCCGACCCCGTTGCCGCCATGACGCAGGCCGGCCTCACGGCCAAAGAGCAGGCAATGGTGCAGGCGCAGGACTGGCTCGGCCTCGTGCGCCACGGCGTGAATTTCTTCGTGCTGGAGAAGTTCGCGCGCGTGGTGCGCAAGACCAATCTCGAAGTGTATGCGCTCATGCGCGGCGAGACGTTCGACGAGTTCATGGCAACCCGGCGCGTGCCGACCATGCGGTGAGCGCACCGGAGGCCATCCATCGCATGTCGATCGACACGTCCGTGAGCTTCACCACCGCCACGCCGGCGCCGGCCGCGAGCACGGCCGCGTCGGGGGCGTCGCCGGCATCCGCGGCCCGGCTCGGCTGTCACGAGCGCGGCACATGGAGCCGCGCGCCGCAGAACAACGACGCCACGCTGCTGTGCCGCAAGCTGCGCGGCCTGCGCGCCATGGTCGCCGTGCTCGAATGCGAGTCGGTCGCGCGCGCGGCGCGCATGCTGCACCTCTCGCAGTCGGCCGTTGCGCGATCGATCACCGACATCGAGACGGAACTGGGCTTTCCGCTCTTTCATCGCAGCGCCCGCGGCCTGATCCCGAATGCCGCCGGCCAGCGCCTCGGCGTGCGCGCCACGCGCGCGCTTGCCGAGCTCGCCAACGGCTACCGCGAAGCGTTTGCGGCGACGGCCTCGCAGTCCGATGGCGGCGCGCGCGCCGCGAGTCGCTTTGCCGCCGTGGTCGCCCCGCAGCAGCTCACGAGCTTCATCGCCGTGGCGGAACTCGGCAGCGGGCCGCTCGCCGCGAGTCGGCTGCAGTGCTCGCAGCCGACGATCCAGCGCAATCTCGATCAGCTCGAGGACCTCATCGGCATCAAGCTGTTCCGGCGCACACCGCGCGGCACGCGTCTGACCGACGAAGCGATGGCCCTGCTCGGGCCGGTCAAGCGCGCACTGGCCGAACTCGCAATCGCCGAAGACGAGCTCGCGCCTTTCGGCGGCCGCCAGCAAGGCACGGTGATCGTGGCAGCGCTGCCGCTCTCGAGCGGCTTTCTTCTGCCGAAGGCCATCGACAGCCTGCTGCACAAGTCGCCGTATCTCACCGTCACCGTGGTCGACGGCACCTATGAGGCGCTCGTTCGCCAACTGCGCCAGGCAGACGTGGACATGATCGTCGGCGCGTTGCGCGCGAACGACGTGCCGGCGGACATTCGTCAGGAAGCGCTGTTCGAGGACCACCTCTCGGTCGTCGCGCGCGCGGATCACCCATGCCTGTCGCGGGGCCGCTCGCCCACGCTCGCCGAGCTGCTGGAGTACGGCTGGGTGAGCCCGCTGCCGTGCACGCCCGCGCGCGGCGTGTTCGAGCGCGTGTTCCAGGCCGAGGGTCTGCCGCTGCCGCAAACGCAGGTGCAGGCGAGCAGTTCGCCGGTGGTGCGCGGCCTGTTGTCCTCGAGCGACAGGCTCGCGCTGCTCTCGCCGGTGCAGATCACCTCGGAGCTGCGCACGGGCGAGCTCGCCGTGGTGCCGGTGACACTGCAGCACGCGCGCCGCGCCATCGGTGTGGCAACACGCCGCGACGGCCTGCTCTCGCCGGCCGCCGAGCAATTGCTCGACGAACTGCGCGTGCTCGCGCCGACGATGCAGCATCCGACGTAAATCCCGCGTCATGCGCTCGGCGAGTGCGGCGAAATTCGCCGGATTCGCCATGAGTTGCATGACGCTGCGCGTGGCTTCGCGCACCACTTTCCCGGCGCGCGACGCGCTCTCTCGACAGCCTGTGCGGCCTTGCCCGGCGGGCGTTTCACCGCGCAGGCGAGAGGCGTCCCGCAGTGCGCGACGTCGCTCGCAAGACGTGCCACGTTTCGTAGGGGAAATCTCGGGGATATACGAAAAACGCAACGCTCGACGCGGGACTTTCATTCGACGTCGCCATTTCGGCTGCCTAAGCTGTTCCGGACATTATCGAGAAGGCGCGCCAACTCCCGGCGCGCTCATCGGAAAAACGGAGCGGCGCGAGACGCCGACGAGGAGACGACACCATGATGAAGCGCCACCTGTGGCTCGCTGTGGCACTCGCGAGCGTTTGCCAATTCACCGCCATTCCCACCATTTCGTCGGCCCGCGCCGAAGAGATCAAGGTCGGCGTGCTCGGACTGTTCTCCGGCTCGGCCTCGTGGTGGGGCACCGAGTATCGCCGCGGCCTGAACCTGTGGATGGAGCAGAACAAGGGCAAGGTCGGCGACGACACGCTCGTGCTGCTCGAACGCGACGAGGGCGGCGTGAATCCGCAGCGCACGCGCCAGCTTGCCCAGGAACTCGTGGTGCGCGACCAGGTGCAGTACCTGTTCGGTGGCTCGTACACGCCGAACGTGCTCGCGATGGCCGACGTGGCGAACCAGACGAAGACGCCGCTCGTGATCGGCAACTCGGGCACTTCGAGCGTCACGCTCAAGTCGCCGTACTTCGTGCGCACCGGCTTCACGCAATGGACGGTGAGCGTGCCGCTGGTGCAGTACGCCGCGAGCAAGGGCATCAAGAATGCGGCCATCGTGGTCGCCGACTTCGCCACTGGCTACGACGCCATCGACGCCTACTCGGATACGTTCAGGAAGGCCGGCGGCACGATCAGTACCGAAGTGAAGGTGCCGCTGGGCACCACGGACTTCTCGAGCTACCTGCAGCGCGTGCGCGACGCCAAGCCGCAGGCCGTCTTCATGTTCATGCCGGTCGGCCCGATGTCGGCTGGCTTCGTCAAGGCGTTCAAGGAACGTGAGCTCGACCGCGCCGGCATCCAGCTCTTCGCCACGACCGAGACGATGGAGTCGGACCTGCCCGCCATCGGCGACAGCGCGCTGGGCACCATCACCGCGCTGCACTACTCGCCGTTCCTCAACACGCCGGAGAACAACGCGTTCGTGAAGGCCTACAAGGCCAAGTACGGTGCAGGCGCGCTGCCGTCGATCGCGTCGGTGGCCGCCTACGACTCCATGACGCTCATCGCCCAGATGGTCCGGGCGACCAAGGGAAAGAAGGACGCGGACAAGGCGATAGCCGCCGTGAAGGGCTACAGCTGGACGAGCCCGCGCGGTCCGGTGTCGATCGATCCGAAGACCCGCGAGATCGTGCAGAACGTGTACATCCGCCGCGTGGAGACCATTGACGGCAAGCTCGGCAACAAGCCGATCGAGACCTACAAGTCCGTGGTCGAGCCGTGGCATCAGAGCCACCCGCAGGTGGCCGCCAAGTAAGGCGCACGACGTCGCTCAGCCCGTTCGGTAATTCCTCATGACGCAATCGCTTGCCACCTTCCTGTCGCTGTCGATCGACGGTGTGGCCTACGGGATGTTGCTGTTCCTTATCTCCGTGGGCCTCACGGTCACGCTCGGCGTGATGCGCGTGGTCAACCTCGCGCATTCCGCCTTCGCCATGATCGGCGGCTATTTCACCCTGTGGGCCATGCAGCGCGCGGGGCTCGACTTCTTCGCCGCGCTGCTCGTCGGCGTGGCGGGCACGATGGCGCTCGGGGCGATCCTCGAGCGCACGCTGTATCGCTGGGTCTACACGGCCAACGGTCTGGGGCAACTGCTCATGACGATCGGCCTCGCGTTCATCATCTGCGCGATCGCGAAGCATCTGGCCGGCACCGAGCTGCAGACCATTCCGGTGCCCCAGGCCCTGCGCGGCACCTGGGATGTGGGCGGCTTCTCGGTGTCCGTTTATCGCGTGTTCGCGCTGGTGTGCAGTGCGGTCGTGGCGCTGGGCATCTGGTGGGCGCTGGAGCGCACGCCGTTCGGCGCGAAGCTGCGCGCCGCCGTCGACAACCCGCGCATGGCGCGCTGCGTCGGCATCGACGTGCCGCTCGTGTTCTCCATCACGTTCGCCATCGGGTGCGGTCTGTCGGGGCTGGGCGGCGCGCTCTCGAGCCAGATCCTGCCGCTCGAGCCGTACTACGGTCTGAAATATCTGGTGCTCGTGCTGATCGTGGTCGCCGCCGGCGGCCTGGGCAGCCTGCGCGGTTCGCTGTACGCGGGGCTGCTGCTCGGACTCATCGACACGCTTGGCCGCTACTACGTGCCGGCGCTTGGCGCGTTCATGATCTATCTGGCCGTGCTGGCCATTCTGCTCGTCCGCCCGCAAGGGCTGGTCGGGCGCGCCTGAGCGGAGGACGACGATGCCGCAAACGAATCCTTCGCATCCGGCCGCGGGCGCGGCACAGGTCGAGCAGGTCGAGCAAGTCGGGGCGGCCCTGCGCCGCAAGCGCCTCGGCATGCTCGACGCGCTGCTGTTGCTTGCCGCGCTCGCCACTTACTTCTTCGCCGATCTGTATCTCGCGCTCGCCACGAGCGTGCTGATCATGATCATCTTTGCGCTCTCGCTCGATCTCGTGCAGGGCTACTGCGGCATCGAGACGCTGGGCCACGCCGCGTTCTTCGGCAGCGGCGCCTATGCGGCGGGCCTGTTCGCGCTGCACGTGTCGCCCGATCCGCTGCTCGGACTCGCGGCCGGCGCGGTGCTCGCGGCGGCCGTCGGCCTGGTCACGGGCATCGTGGTGCTGCGCGTGAGCGGTCTCACGCAGATCATGCTCACGCTCGCGTGTGCCACGCTGCTCTACGAGGCCGGCAACGTCGCCAAGTCGATCACGATGGGCGATGACGGTCTGACGGGCTACAGCATCGCGCCCGTGCTCGGCATGTTCGAGTTCGATATCTATGGCCATACGGCATACGTCTATGCGCTCGTGGTGCTGATCGTCGTCTACCTGTTCACGCGGTTTCTCGTGAACTCGCCCTTCGGACTTGCCGTGCAGGGCATTCGCGAGAACGCCATGCGCATGTCGCTGCTCGGCGTGCGCGTCGGCCTGCGTCGTCTGATGCTCTACACCCTCGCGGCGGCCGTGGCCGGCGTGGCGGGGGCGCTCTCGGCGCAGGTGAACAACATCGTGGCGCTCGACACGCTCTCGTTCACGCTCTCGGCCAACGTGCTCGTGATGCTCGCGCTCGGCGGCACCGGGCGGCTTTATGGCGCCGTGCTCGGCGCCGTCGTCTTCATGGTGCTGTCCGACCGCATCGCCGCCGTCGATCCGACCAACTGGCTCGCCGCGCTCGGCGTGCTGCTCATCGTGGTCGTGCGTTTTGCGCCGGACGGCCTGATCGGTCTCGTCGATCGCTTCTCCGCGCGTCTTCGCCGCACGCGCCGGCGCCCGGTCGAAGCGCCGGGGACGGCGAGCGGCGCAGCCACTTCGACGCCCACCGACAAGGAGGTCACGCCGTGAGCGCCGCACTCGAAATTCAGGGGCTGTCCAAGCGTTTCGGCCAGCTCGACGTTACGCGCAACGTCAGCCTTTCGCTGCCCGTGGGCGCGCGCCACGCGCTGATCGGGCCGAACGGCGCCGGCAAGAGCACGCTGATGAACCTGCTCACGGGCGTGCTCAAGCCGAACGCCGGCGTGGTGCGCGTGGGCGGCACCGACGTGACGACGATGCCCTCGCACAAGCGCGTGAAGCTGGGCCTCGCGCGCACGTTTCAGCTCAACACGCTGTTCGACACGCTTACCGTGGCCGAGAACGTGGCCATGGCGCTCGCCTCGCGCCGCGGGCTCGACGGCCGCATCGGCAAGCCGCTGGCGGCGCGCCCGGCCGTGGTGGAGGAGGCGGCGGAGCGCCTGCGCGCACTAGGCATGCTCGAACTCGCGGGCCGGCGCATCAACGAGCTGGCCTACGGCCAGCGCCGGCAGGTGGAAATCGCGCTCGGCCTCGCGCTGGACCCGAAGGTGCTGCTGCTCGACGAGCCGGTCGCCGGCGTGCCGTCAGGGCAGGGGCGCAAGTTGTTCGAGCTGCTCGAACGCCTGCCGCACGACGTGGCGGTGATGGTCATCGAGCACGACATGGACCTGGTCTTCCGTTTTGCACGCCGCATCACGGTGCTCGTCGAAGGCGCCGTGCTGATGGAAGGCGAGAAGGACGAAGTGCGCCGCGATCCGCGCGTGCGCGACATCTATCTGGGGCGCCGCCATCATGACTGACATCCTGCTCGACGCCAGCGGCCTGTGCACCGGCTACGGCGAGACCATCGTGCTCGAGGATCTGAGCGTGCGCGTGCGCGCGGGAGAGGCCGTGGCCATTCTCGGGCGCAACGGCGTGGGCAAGAGCACGTTGCTGCTCAGCCTGCTCGGCCTCACCACCCGCCACGGCGGCGTGGTGCGCTATCGCGGCGACGACGTTTCCTCGTGGCCGGCCTACAGGCGGGCGCGTGCAGGCCTCGCGCTGGTGCCGCAGGAGCGCGAGATCTTCAAGTCGCTCTCGGTCGAAGAGAACCTGCAGGTCTCGGCAATGGGCGCGTCCGACGGCGCCTGGACGCTCGAGCGCATCTATGACCTTTTCCCGCGCCTGCACGAGCGGCGCCGCAACCTCGGCAATCAGCTCTCGGGCGGCGAACAGCAGATGCTCGCCATCGGCCGTGCGCTGATCGGCAACCCGCACGTGGTGCTGTTCGACGAGCCGTTCGAAGGGCTCGCGCCCGTGATCGTCGATCAGCTGGTCGATGCGTTCTGGAAACTGCGCGCGCACGGCGGCATGGGCGTGGTGCTCGTGGAGCAGCACGCGGAACTCGGACTCGAGCTGACCGATCGTGCGCTGGTGCTCGACCGCGGCCGCGAAGTCTGGGCGGGACAGAGCCGCGAGCTGGCCGCGTCGCCCGAATTGCTCGGCAGCCTGGTCGGACTCGAGAACGCGTAAGCATTGGCAATACGAATGGATGACAAACTCATGAGCACTACACAGAACACGCAAGCCACCGGCCGCGCGGGCCTTGTCGTCAGCGCGCATTCGGCCGATTTCGTCTGGCGCGCCGCCGGGACCATCGCCACGCACGTGGCGCAGGGCTATCGCATGAAGGTCGTGTGCCTGTCGTTTGGCGAGCGCGGCGAGTCGGCCAAGCTCTGGCGCAAGGGCGCGCAGATGACCGAGGCGAAGGTCAAGGCGGCACGTCGCGAGGAGGCGCAGCGCGCGGCCGACATTCTCGGCGCGGAAATCGAATTTCTCGACATCGGCGACTACCCGATGCGCGTGTCGGACGAAACGCTGTTCCGGCTGGTCGACATCTATCGCGAACTCCAGCCGTCGTTCGTGCTGAGCCACTCGGAGAAGGATCCGTACAACTTCGACCATCCGCTCGCCATGCACGTCACGCAGGAAGCCCGCGTCATCGCGCAGGCCGAAGGCCACAAGCCGGGGGAAAAGATCATCGGCGCGCCGGCCGTGCTCGCGTTCGAGCCGCATCAGACCGAGCAGTGCGAATGGGTTCCCAATACGTTCGTCGACATCACGCCCGTGTGGGACAAGAAGCGCGCCGCGATCGAATGCATGGCCGGTCAGGAACACCTGTGGGACTACTACACGCGCGTGGCGCTGCAGCGCGGCGTGCAGGCCAAGCGCAACATCGGCATTACGGCGGCGCGCGACATCCGGTATGCGGAGGGGCTGATGCGCCTCACGCCGACCGTCACGGAGCAACTGTCATGATTCGCGGCGTCGTCGTTCGTCGGATTCCCCGTGTCGATGCCGCGACGCTCGACGTGCTGCGCAGCGCGGGCAGCGCCACCGTCCACGAGGCCCAAAGTCGCCTCGGGCTGATGGCCACGTACCTGCGTCCGATCTACGCGGGCGCGTGCGTGGCGGGCAGTGCCGTGACGGTGCTCGCGCCGCCGTCCGACAACTGGATGCTGCACGTTGCCGTGGAGCAGGCGCGGGCGGGCGACGTCGTGGTCGTGGGCGTGACCTCGCCGTGCGACGATGGCTATTTCGGCGATCTGCTCGCCACGTCGATGAAGGCGCGCGGCGTGGCCGGGCTGATCATCGACGCGGGCTGCCGCGACATCGGCACGCTCACCGAAATGCAGTTCCCGGTGTGGTCGAAGGCCATCTCGTCGCAGGGCACGGTAAAGGAGACGCTCGGCTCCGTGAACGTGCCGGTCGTGTGCGCGAACCAGATCGTCAATCCGGGCGACGTGATCGTCGCCGACGACGACGGTGTGGTGGTCGTGCCGCACGCCACCGCGCAGACGGTGGCGAAGGCCGCCGCGGCGCGCGGCGCCGACGAAGCATACAAGCGCGGCGTGCTCGCGAGCGGCACGCTGGGACTCGACTACTACAAGATGCGCGAACGCCTTGCCGCGAAGGGGCTGCGCTACGTCGACTCGCTCGACGAGCTGCAGGGGCAGTGACGGCCGACATGAAACACTCCCAGACGCGCATTCCGGCCGCGGTGATCCGCGGCGGCACCTCGAAGGGGCTGTATTTCCTCGCCGGGGATCTGCCCGCCGACACCGCCGCGCGCGACGCCGTGCTGCTCGCGGCGATGGGCTCGCCCGACGCGCGCCAGATCGACGGCATGGGCGGCGCCAATCCCCTCACCAGCAAGGTCGCGATCGTCTCGCGCGCGACGCGGCCCGATGCCGACGTCGACTATCTGTTCGCGCAGGTCGTGGTCGACGAGGCGCGCGTGGACTACGGACAGAACTGCGGCAATCTGCTCGCGGGCGTGGGTCCGTTCGCGATCGAGCGCGGCCTCGTGGCGATCGCGGGCGAGGTGACCGAGGTCGGCATTCACATGGTCAACACCGGGCAGGTGGCGGTCGCCGCCGTGCAGACGCCGGGCGGCGAGGTGAGGTACGACGGCGAGGTGGCCATCGACGGCGTGCCGGGCACGGCCGCGCCGATTCCGCTGATGTTTCGCGACACCGCCGGCGCGACCTGCGGCGCGCTGTTCCCGACGGGGCGGCGTCAGGACGTGGTCGAGGGCGTCGCCGTGACGTGCATCGACAACGGCATGCCGCTCGTGCTCCTGCGGGCGGCGGACGTGGGCTGCACCGGCGCCGAGCCTTGGCAGGCACTCGATGCGAGCGCCGATTTTCAGGCGATGCGCGAGCGGATCGAGACGATCCGCCTGGCGCTCGGCGAGCGCATGAACCTCGGCGACGTTCGCTCGCGCACCGTGCCCAAGATGTGTCTCGTCGCACCGCCCCGGGCGGGCGGCGCGCTCGCGACGCGTTGTTTCATTCCGCACCGCTGCCATTCGGCCATCGGCGTGCTGGCGGCGGTGAGCGTGGCGACCGCCGCGGCCTTGCCGGGGACCGTTTGCCACGACATGGCCGTGGTGCCGCCCGGCGAGGCGCCGCTACTCGCCATCGAACATCCGAGCGGCGAGTTCACGGTGCGTCTGGCGCTCGGCGCTAACGCGGCGGGCGAGACCGAAGTCGTCGGCGCAGGGCTGTTGCGCACCGCGCGCTGGCTCTTCGACGGTCAGGTGTGTGTGCCGCGCGCCGTCTGGGCGCAGGGAGGAAAGCCATGAGCGCCGATCGTCCCCCCTTGCTCATGCTTCCCGGCTTGCTGTGCGACCGGGTGGCCTGGGCTGCCACGGCGGCCTTGCTGCCGCAGTTCGATTGCCGCGTGCCGTCCTGGGGCACGCTCGACACCATCGGCGCGATGGCGCAGCACGTGCTGGCCACTGTCGCCGAGCCGCGGTTCGCAGTGGCGGGCCATTCGATGGGAGGACGCGTCGCGCTCGAAGTCGCGCGCCGCGCGCCGCATCGCGTCACCCATCTCGCGCTGCTCGACACCGGCTATCAGGCGCTGCCCGAAGGCGAGGCCGCCGACAAGGAGCGTGCGGGACGCGCCGCGCTGCTCGCGCGTGCGCGCGCCGAGGGCATGCGCGCGATGGGGCAGGTCTGGGCCACCGGCATGGTGCATCCCGACCAGATCGCGACACCGCTCTTCGAATCGATTCTCGACATGATCGAGCGCAGCAGCCCCGAGCAGTTCGCGGCACAGATCCACGCGCTGCTGGGAAGACCGGACGCCACCGCGGTGCTGGGCGAGCTGCGCTGCCCGACGCTCGTGCTGTGCGGGCGGCAAGACACGTGGAGTCCGCTCGCGCGGCACGAAATCATGGCCGGTCTGATCCCGGGCGCCGTGCTGCGTGTCGTCGAGCACAGCGCTCACATGAGTCCGATGGAACGTCCGCAGGCGGTGGCCGACGCGATGCGCGAATGGTTGGCCAGGCCCGCGCCGAACGCGGGAGCCACACAGGGGGTGGGCGCATGACGCACGACGTTCGGCCGACCGGCTCCGGCATCGATCAGCACACGCTCGACGCCGTGCTCGCGAAACAGGCGTGTTACGACCTGGTGATGCGCTTCGTCGCCTGTAACGATCGGCGCGACCCGCAGGGGCTCGCGGCGCTTTTCGCCGAGACGGGCGTGCTCGTGCGTCCGAACGGCGACACGCTCGTCGGGCCGGCCGCGATTGCCGCGGCCTATGCGGACCGGCCGGTCGACCGGCTCACGCGGCATCTCGTAGGCAACGTCCTCATCGACGTGACATCCGCGACGAGCGCTCGCGGCAGCAGCGCCGTGCTGCTCTGGAGCGGCTCGGCGCAGGACACGCCGGGGCCGTTCGGGCGGCCGGCGCAGGGACGTCAGGTGATGGGCGAATTCGAAGACATGTTCGTGCGTACCGCGCAGGGCTGGCGTATCGCCCGACGCGAGGCGCGTTTCACATTCGTGCGCGAGGCGTGAAGAAAAATCAGCGCTTCACGTCGCGCGGGGAGACATCGGAGTGCTCGGCCGAAGGGCGGTCGCATCGCCCAGGAGGCGGCGGGGCACGCCGGTAACGCTGTCGGCGCCGCCACGCTGCGAAGCAGGGCACAACGGCGGCGGGCGGCGGGCGGCAGGGCGGCAAGGCGGCGGGCGGTGCTCGCAGTCACCGGACAGGTGAGGCGAAGCAGCGGTGCCGCAGTCGTGCAGTCACGCCGTAGAAGAGGCCGGGCCGGCGACATTGTCGCGGGTCCGGAGACCGACTCGCGGGGGTGAGCAGACCCTCGAAGCTGTGTATTTCAAAAACAAGGGGACAGAAGTGAAAGGGAAACACGCATTGGCCGCTGGCCTGCTGTTGGGCGCAGGCCTGGCTCACGCACAAAGCAACGTGACGCTTTACGGGATCATCGATACCGGCATCGCGTATTACAACAACGCCGCCAACGGCGGCAGCTTCATCGGCGAGCCCACGCTCACCGGCAAGGTGCCGTCGCGCTTCGGCTTCAAGGGCGTCGAGGATCTGGGCGGCGGTCTGAAAGCCGTCTTCACGCTGGAAAACGGCTTCCAGCCGGGCACCGGCGGGCTGAACTACGGCGGCCGTCTGTTCGGCCGTCAGGCGAACGTGGGCCTGTCGGGCGCCTGGGGCACGCTGCTCGTCGGCCGTCAGAACAACATGACGTTCTACGTGACCGGCAACGCGGACGTGATCGGACCATCGATCTTCTCGCTCGCGAGTATCGATCCGTACATCGCCAATGCGCGCAGCGACAGCGCCATCGGCTACATGGGCAAATTCTCGGGCGTGACCATCGGCGCGACGTACAGCTTCGGGCGCGACGCTTCGTCGGCCGGCGGCCCGTCGGGGACCAACTGCGCGGGTAACGTGGCCGGCAATTATCAGGCCTGCAAGCAGTTCACCGGCCTGATCGGCTACGACTACGAGAACTTCGGCATCTCGGCGTCCTACGACCAGATGCGCGGCAACACCGGCGCGGCCGCACCGCTCACGAGCTCGAGCTACACCGACTCGCACTCGGTCATCAACGTGTACTACAAGTGGTCCTCGGGCCGCGTGGGCGGCGGCTGGATTCATCGCAACGTGAGCGCGGACGCCGCTTCGCTGCGCTCGGACATGTATTTCATCGGCCTCACCTATCTGCCCACGATCACCTGGGCGCTCGACGCGCAGGCCATCCGCTATCAGTTGAAGAGCCGCGCCAACGCGACGATGCTCATCGGCCGCGCCACGTATTCGCTGTCCAAGCGCACGTCGCTGTATGGCATGGCGGGCTGGGTGGCCAACAGCCGCAACGGTGCCGTGGCGATCGCCGCGGGCGGCTCGGTCGTGACCGGCAGCAACCAGTTCGGCACGATGCTGGGCATTCAGCACACGTTCTGAGCGCCGGCCTGCGACTCAGACAGCGCTTAGCAGGTTTACGCGGCATCGCGCGCTCCAGCGGTGTGAGGCGTCCGGGGGGGCGGCTCATGCCGGCGCGGTGCGGCGTCACTCCCGATGCGCGGCACGCGACGTGGTGGCGGTGCCGCGCGCCACGAGAGAGTGATCCGGCAGACGTCGCGCGGCAGCACCGTGTGCCGCCGTACATTCCCCGAGCTGCACCATCGCGCGCGATTTTCCTGCCCGGCCCGGGCCCAGAGGCTTGTATCATCTGCGGAACTCCCCGGGCCGATTTTTTTCTTCGACGACCCGTCGATATCCGATTCGATTCGATTCACACCGTTTGCGTATGACACGACCCCACGCGCCGCTCGACGAGGGACTGAACGCGAGTGCGCGGCGCATTGCCGTGCCGTCCATTCTGCTCGGCACGTTTCTCGGCAATCTCGACGCGTCGATCGCCAACGTGGCGCTGCCGACCATTGCGCGCGATCTCGCGGCCGATCCGGCGTCGACCGTATGGGTCGTCAACGCCTATCAACTGATCTTCGCGATGGCCGTGCTGCCACTCGCCGCGCTCGGCGAGAAGCTTGGCTACCGACGCGTGTTCCTGTTCGGCGTGGCGGGCTTCACGCTGGCCTCGGCGGGCTGCGCGCTGGCGCCCGGCCTCGGCTGGCTCGTTGCCGCGCGCGTGGCACAGGGCCTGTGCGGCGCGTGCATGTCGACCATCGTGCCGGCGCTGCTGCGCATGGTGTTTCCGCCAAGCATGGGCGGACGCGCCATTTCGTTGCTCGCGCTCACCGTGGCGCTGTCGACGGCGGCCGGGCCGAGCGTGGCCGCCGGCCTTCTCTCGCTGGGCGACTGGCGATGGCTTTTCGCCATCAATCTGCCGATCGGCCTCGTGGCGTTCGCCGCGTCTTACCGGTTCCTTCCGCGCACGCCCGGCACCGAGCGGCATCTCGATGTGCCGGGTGCCCTGCTCAACGCCGCGGCGCTCGCGCTCATCATCATCGGACTGGGACACGTGGGCGAAGCCGGGCGGCGCGGTATGGCGGCGCTTCAGATCGTGCTCGGGCTGATCGTTGCCGTGGCGCTCGTGCTGCATCAGCGCCGGCAGCGCGTGCCGCTGCTGCCGCTCGATCTCATGCGCGTGCCGGTGCTGGCGCTGTCCTCGCTCACGTCGGTTGCCTGCTACATGTCGCAGACGCTGTCATACGTCGGCATGCCGTTCTTGCTGCAGCACACGCTCGCGCGCGGCGAAGCCATGACCGGCCTGCTGATCACGCCGTGGCCGCTGGTGATCGTGTTCGTCGCGCCGCTCACCGGCCGGCTGTCCGATCGCTTCGACAGCGCGCATCTGAGTGCGCTCGGCCAGGGCGTGTTCGCGCTTGGGCTGGCGTCGCTGGCCTGGCTGCCACACGATGCGTCCGACTGGGGCATCGCGGTGCGCATGGCGGTATGCGGGCTGGGCTTCGGCTTCTTCCAGACGCCCAACAACCGCATCATCATGATGGGCGCGCCGCGCGAGCGCAGCGGCGCGGCCAGCGGCCTCATGACGATTGCGCGCACGGTGGGCATGACGCTGGGCGCGGCGCTCGTCGCGCTGCTCTTCGATCTGTACGGCGAGGCCGGCGCGCACGCTGCGATGGTGGCCGCGACCGTGCTGGCGGCCGTCGGCGGCGCCGTCAGCCTGCTGCGCGTGCGGGCCAGGGCGGTATGACCCGGCGGGCTGATTTGGCAGGCGAATTTGTCAAAGGGCGTAACGCACGCTAGCATCGTGCTTTCGTCGCGGCTGCCCGCGTTCGCCACCCGGTGGTCTCGCCCATCGGGATTGCCGTCCCGGCATGGTCCGGCCTGCATGGCACAGTCGCCCGCGGGCGCATGGCAGCCGAGCCCCTTCGCATCACTTGCGCTTTTTTCTGTGGCTTCTTCTCATGTCCTGAGCCGGCGTCGCCGGGCGAACCGCGCCCGCAGCGAGCACGGCGCGCGCGGCCCGGTCTGGTTGTTCGATCTGGACAACACGTTGCACCGCGCCTCGCACGCGATCTTCCCGCGCATCAATCGCGCGATGACGGCCTATATCGTCGAGAAGCTCGGGTTGCCGCAGGAGCAGGCCAACCGGCTGCGCTCGGACTACACCGAACGCTACGGGGCGGTGCTGCTTGGGCTCATCCGGCATCACGCCATCGATCCCCATGAATTCCTGGAGCGCGTGCATGAACTGCCGCCGCTGGCGGAGGTGCTGCGCGCGGAGCGGGGCATCGCCCGCCTGCTCGCCGGCCTGCCCGGGCGCAAGATACTGCTCACCAACGCGCCGGCGCACTACGCATTGCCGATCGTCGAGGCGTTGGGCATTCGCCGCCATTTCGAGCGCTGCGTGAGTATCGAGGACATGGCCGACCGGCGCGGGTGGCGCGCCAAGCCCGACGCCGCCATGCTGCGCCGGCTGCTCGCGCGCGAGCGGCTTTTGCCGCGTCGCACGTGGCTGGTGGAGGACACGCGCTCGCATCTCAAACACCTGCGGCATTTCGGCATCGGGACGGTGTGGATTACGGGCCATCTGCCTGTCAGAAACAGTCTTGGCGACGCGATGCCGCGCAGTGGGCGCCCACACTATGTGGATATCAAAGTACAATCTCTGCGCGAGTTACGGGCGCGCCTTGCGACCGGGGCCGGAGCGAAGCGCGTAGCCCAGGCCGCCCGACCATCAAATCCCTACCGATAACGACCAGACGATGCAGCAGGAAAACTCTTCGAGCGGCGCCGGCTACGGCGCCGCCGACGCGCTGGAGGCCGCACCCGCGCCGGTAAAAACGACCCGCCCCAAGCCGGGCGAGCGTCGCGTGCAGGTGTTGCAGACCCTCGCCGCCATGCTCGAGGCGCCCAAGGGCGAGAAGATCACCACGGCGGCACTCGCCGCCCGGCTCGATGTCTCGGAGGCGGCGCTCTATCGCCACTTCGCGAGCAAGGCCCAGATGTTCGAAGGCCTCATCGAGTTCATCGAACAAACCATTTTCGGGCTGATCAACCAGATCTCCGCCCAGGACCAGGACGGCGTGTCGCAGGCGCGCGCCATCGTGCTGATGCTGCTCGGTTTCGCCGAGAAGAACCCGGGCATGACGCGCGTGCTGACGGGCGAGGCGCTGGTCGGCGAAAACGAGCGTCTGCAGGAGCGCATGAACCAGTTGCTCGACCGCATCGAGGCGTCGCTGCGCCAGGTGCTGCGTCTGGCCGCGGCCAACGGCACGCTGCCCGAGACCTTCGACGCCAATTCGCGCGCCAACCTGCTCGTCTCCTACGTGCTGGGCCGCTGGCACCGTTTCGCCAAGAGCGGCTTCAAGCGCTCGCCGGCCGAAGGGGCCGAACCGCAGGTCGCCGCGCTGCTGCGCTAAGACCTGCCTCGTCTGCGCTGCCTGCGCGGATTACGTTATACTTTCGCAGCACGCGACGGGGCGCCGGCGATTCGACCGGCCCTGTCGCGACGATTGGCGCGCCGATTTGGTGACTCGCTTGCGGGCGCGCGAATGACGCTGTCGGGCAGACCGGCAGGGCCATTCATTACAAATGCGGCTAAAGAGGTCGTTCGCGCACCCCGCCGTCTTTTCATCGACCCCTTTTCCCGCATAGAACGCCCGAGGACGCCGTGCGTCGACACCCGTCGAACGCGAGGCCGGCCCGGCATGTTTCGGACAGGGGTTTATGGAATCTTCAATCGGAATCGTCACGCCGCAGCGGATGCATTTCGCTGAGCCGCTGGCATTGCAGAACGGCAGCACGCTCGCGGGCTACGACCTGATGGTCGAGACCTACGGCGAGCTCAACGCCGATCGCAGCAATGCCGTGCTCGTCTGTCACGCGCTCAACGCATCGCATCACGTGGCGGGCATTGCCGCCGACAATCCCAAGGACGTCGGCTGGTGGGACAACATGGTCGGGCCCGGCAAGCCGCTCGACACCCGGCGCTTCTTCGTCATCGGCGTGAACAACCTCGGCTCGTGCTTCGGCTCCACCGGGCCGATGAGCATCGACGACGCCACGGGCACGCCCTACGGCGCGCGTTTTCCGGTCGTCACCGTCGAGGACTGGGTCAACGCGCAGGCGCGCGTGGCCGACGCTTTCGGCATCCGCAAATTCGCCGCCGTGATGGGCGGCAGCCTCGGCGGCATGCAGGCGCTCGCGTGGAGCATCATGTATCCGGAGCGCGTCGGGCACTGTCTCGTCATTGCCTCCACGCCGAAGCTCTCGGCGCAGAACATCGCATTCAACGAGGTGGCCCGCTCGGCCATCCTCTCCGACCCCGATTTCCACGGCGGCGACTATTACTCGCATGGTGTGGTGCCGCGTCGCGGCCTGCGCGTGGCGCGCATGATCGGTCACATCACGTATCTGTCCGACGAGGACATGGCGACCAAGTTCGGCCGTGCGCTGCGGCGCGCCGAGGCGCTCGCCGACGGTGTGGCGAATGGTGCGTCGAATGGTGCGGCGGGTGGCGGCGCAGACGACGGCTACCGGTTCAGCTTCGACGTGGAGTTCGAAGTGGAATCGTATCTTCGCTATCAGGGCGACAAGTTCGCCGAGTACTTCGACGCCAACACGTATTTGCTGATCACGCGGGCGCTCGACTACTTCGATCCGGCGCGCACGGTCGGCGGCGATCTGGCGAAGGCGCTCGCGCACACCACGGCAAAGTATCTGATCGTGTCGTTTACGACCGACTGGCGCTTCGCGCCGTCGCGCTCGCGCGAGATCGTCAAGGCGCTGCTCGATACGCGCCGTACCGTGAGTTACGCCGAGATCGACGCGCCGCACGGGCACGACGCCTTCCTGCTTACCGACGCGCGCTATCACAACCTGGTGCGCGCCTACTACGAACGCATCGCCGAGGAGGTCGGAGTATGAGTCAGTCCACGGTCCCGGCAAACGGCGTGCGCGCGGCTTCGCCGGCCGCATCGCGCAATACCATCTCGGCGTCGCTTGCCGAGCGTCCGGATTTTCGCGTCATCGCGCGCTGGATCGAACCGTCGTCCCAGGTGCTCGACCTGGGCTGCAGCGACGGCTCGCTGCTGCGTCTGCTCATCGACGAACTCGGCGTGAGCGGTTATGGCGTGGAGATCGACGACGCGGGTGTGCTGGCCTCCGCGCAGCGGGGCATCAACGTCATCCAGCAGAACATGGAAGACGGGCTCAAGCTGTTCGAAGACCAGAGCTTCGATACCGTGATCCTCTCGCAGACGCTGCAGACGATCCACCGCACGGCCGACATCCTGCGCGAGACGGTGCGCGTCGGCCGCGAGGCGATCGTGTCGTTCCCGAACTTCGGCTACTGGCCGCATCGTCTATCGGTGCTGCAGGGGCGCATGCCGGTCTCGAAGAGCCTGCCGTTCCAGTGGCACAACACGCCGAACGTGCGCGTGCTCACGATCAGGGACTTCGAGGCGCTGGCGCCGGAAGTCGGCGTGCAGATCCTCGATCGCGCCGTGTTGCATAACGGGCGACTGGTGTCGGTGGGGGCGAACTGGCGTGGTAGTCTTGCGGTCTATCGCGTCAAGCGTTCCTGAACCGACGGCAGCTAGCGGGGCAGCGCAGCGCCCCCGGGCGGGTCAAGGCAAGGGGGAGCCGGCGTCGCACGCCGCGGGCGGCCGGCCCCAACCGTGCCTTCCATGACCGATTCGCTGCCGCCCGACGACGGGCGAGTCTTCCACCCCACGCGGATGCTCATCTGCGTGATCCTCGGCTTCACTTCGGGTTTGCCGCTGTTCATCCTGCTCAATCTCGTGCAGGCGTGGCTGCGCAGCGAGCACGTGGACCTCAAGGCGATCGGCCTGTTCGCGCTGATCCAGTTTCCCTACACATGGAAGTTTCTGTGGGCGCCGCTCATGGATCGCTTCGCGCCGAACTTTCTCGGCTGGAAGCCGGGACGGCGGCGCGGCTGGATGTTCCTCACGCAGTTGCTCGTGGCGGGCGCCGTCGCGCTCATGGGCACGTATTCGCCGCAGCGCGACCTGCCCACCATCGCCGCGCTCGCGGCGGCGCTGGCGTTTTTCAGCGCGAGCCTGGACATCTGTCTCGACGCCTATCGCCGTGAGCTGCTCTCCGACCGCGAGCAGGGACTCGGCACGGCCATGCACGTGAACGCCTACAAGGTGGCCGGTCTCGTGCCGGGCTCGCTCGCGCTGATTCTGGCCGATCATCTGCCGTGGGCCGAAGTGTTCCTCGCGACGGCTGCCTTCATGCTGCCGGGCATCGTGATGACGCTCGTCGTCAAGGAGCCGGAGATTCGCGGCACGCCGCCGAAGACGCTGCGCGAAGCGGTCGTCGAACCGTTCCACGAGTTCGTGACGCGCGGCGGCTGGTCGCAGGCGCTCCTCGTGCTGGCGTTCATCTTTCTGTACAAGCTGGGCGACTCGATGGCGACGTCGCTCGCGACATCGTTCTATCTCGATCTGGGCTTCACCAAAACGCAGATCGGCGTGGTGGCCAAGGCGACGAGCCTGTGGGCGAGCGTTGCGGGCGGCATCATCGGCGGCGTCTGGCTGATCAAGCTCGGCATCAATCGCGGGCTGTGGGTCTTCGGCGTGCTGCAGCTCGTGTCGGTGCTAGGCTTTGCGTGGCTCGCGCAAGCCGGCGCCGTGGTGGTGGGACTGGGCGCGGTGATCGCGTTCGAGGCGTTCACGGCGGGGCTGGGTACGGCGGCCTTCACGGCATACATCGCGCGCACGACGGACCCGCGCTACACGGCCACGCAGTTCGCGCTTTTCACGAGCCTGGCGTCGGTGCCGCGCACGTTCGCGAATGCCGGTACGGGCTATATCGTGGATGGCGTGGGCTGGCTCACCTTCTTCCTCGTTTGCACGGCGCTCGCCGTGCCCGGCATGCTGCTGCTGCCGAAGGTCGCGCCGTGGGGCGCCGACGACGGTGGCGGCGACGGCGTTCCGGCGCCCAGCGGCTCACGTTGACGGCGTGGCGCGCGAGCGCGCCGTCACAGCGCGTGATCGTAATCCACGGTCAGCGGGGCATGGTCGCTGAACTTGATGTCGCGAAAGACCGACGTCGCCCTGGCCTTGCTCGCGATGCCCGGCGTGGCGATCTGGTAATCGATGCGCCAGCCGACGTTTTTCGCATAGGCCTGTCCGCGGTTGCTCCACCATGTGTACTGGTCGGGACGGTCGTCGAGCGTGCGAAACACGTCGACGTAGCCGTGCTGGTCGAACAACTGCGTGAGCCACGCGCGTTCCTCGGGCAGGAAGCCGGAGTTCTTCAGGTTGCCCTTCCAGTTCTTGATGTCGATCTCCTTGTGCGCGATGTTCACGTCGCCACACAGCACCACCTCGCGGCCCGCCGACTTGAGCGAGAGCAGGTGCGGCATGAAGTCCGCCATGAAGCGGAATTTCGCCGCCTGACGTTCCTCGCCGCTCGAGCCGGACGGGATGTAGACCGAGATGACCGACAGGTTGCCGTAACGGACTTCCACGTAGCGGCCTTCGGCGTCGAACTCTTCGTTGCCCCAGCCGATGAGGATGTCGTCGGGCTCGCGCCGCACGTACACGCCTGCGCCGCTGTAGCCCTTCTTCTGCGCGTAATGGAAGTAGCCCTGGTAGTCGTGCGGCTTGAGAAAGTCCGGCGTCATGTCGGGCAGTTGCGCCTTGATTTCCTGCACACAGAGGATGTCGGCTTCCTGATTGCCGAACCACTCGAAAAAGCCTTTCTTGGCGGCCGATCGCACGCCGTTCAGATTCGCGGTAATGATGCGCATGGATGTCGATGTGCCGCGCTCGCGCGGCGGGGGGGAAATATCAGCGGCAAGGATACCGCAATCCCCGCGCCCGGGCGGGGATGCACCGCGAGGCGCGACGGCAGTCGCGAACAGCGGCGACCAGCGGCGGACAGTCGCGGGCGGTCATGCGCGGGCAAGCCCGTGCGCGGCGCCCCGGCCCCCGGGAGTACCGCACTCGCGCGGGACTTGCGTCGAGGCCGCCGTGCTCAGTTGCGACGCGCGCCTCCGGCAATGGCCGCCTGGGCTTCCCCATCGCCGCCGGGACCGAGGATGTCGCGCGCGAGCGCCAGCCAGCGACGCGCCGCGTGCGACAGGTACGAGTCGCGCCGCCATGCCATCGCCAGGTCCCATGGGATCGCGGGGTCGCGCACGTCAGCGATCACGAAGCGCCCCGGATCGAGCCGCGCGCAGAACGGCTCCGGAAGCAAGGCGATGCCCACGCCGTTGTCCACCATCGACGCGATGAAGTCCCACTGACTGGAGCGTCCCGCGATCTTCGGCGTGAAGCCTGTGCGGCGGCAGGCCGCAATCACCAGTTCCGAGAGTGCGAAGCCTTCGCCATAGAAGACGAACGGCTCGTCGCGCAATTCGCCGAGACCCACCGACGCACGTCCTTCCCAGCGCGACCCGCGCGGGGCGATCAGGCGCAGCGGGTAGTGACACACCGGCAAGACGTCGAGGACCGTGGGATCGACGGGCAACAGCACGGCGCCCAGCTCGATGTCACCCGCGAGCAGCGCTTGCTCGATGGCGCGCGAGCCCGTCTCGAACAGCTTCATCTCGATGTCGGGATAGTGCTGATGAAACGCGCCGATCACGGGAATGAACAAATCGCCGCCGAGCGGCGGGATGCCGATCGACAGTTCGCCGCGCGCCACCGTCTCCAGGTCCGCCAGTTCCTGCTGCAGCCGGGCGTAGGCGGCGAGCACGTCCTGCCCGCGCTCGAAGACGACCCGTCCGGCATCGGTCAACTGCAGCCGGCGCCCCATGCCGCGCTCCTCGCGCAGCATCAGCGGCGTGCCGAGCTCGTCCTCGAGCGCCTTGACCATCTTGCTCACCGTCGGCTGCGTGACGAACAACGCTTCGGCGGCTGCCGTGAAGCTCTGCTGTCGCACGACTTCCACAAATCCTCGCAACGCGCGCAGTTCCATGTTGGTTCCTTCGTTTGCCCCGATTTGGTGCAATTTGTCGCAAAGCCCCGTCCCGTAAGGGGTTCGCATGCACGATTAGGGTTAATACTTAAATTATTCCGCTTTGGAATTGATTTGATAATACTAATTCATTTTATTTATGTTGCGGTGCTTCCTATACTGGCCTTCATGTCGATGCCTATCGACGCCAAACCCTCGGGAGTCCGCCATGACCAAGATGATCGCCAGCCGTCTGTATAGCCGCAGCAAGCGCGTTGTGGACGTGGTGTGGCAAATCGCGCTGCTCACGGGCATCTATCTCGTGGCCGATGCTGCATCGCGTCATTTTCATTTGCCGCTGCCGGGCGGGGTACTGGGGCTGCTTGCAGTGGTCGCGCTGCTCATGAGCGGCGTGCTCAAAACGGAGAAGATCAAGCGCGGCGCCGACTGGTTCCTCGCCGAAATGATTCTGTTCTTCGTGCCGATGGTCGCCGCCGTCATGCAATACACGGACTTGCTGCGCCACGAGGGTCTGCAGCTGCTCGCCGTGATCGGCGTGGGCACCGTGCTCGTGATGGTCTCGACGGCGCTGGCCGTGGACCTCGCATGCCGCGCCGAGCGGCGCTTCAAGCGCGCCCTCGTTCGCGTGCCGTCGCGCCGCGCCCACCAGGCGCGCTGAGCTGCCGGGCGCACTGGCCGCCGTCTGCGCGGTTTCGTCCGCGCTCTTCGCCTTGTCCGCTTCTAACGCCTGTCGGGTATTGCCATGAATCATACGGCGCTCCTGCTGCTCGTTCTCACGGTCGTGTTCTATTACGTGTCGAAGCGCCTCCATGCGCGCTTCGGCAAGGTCTGGCTCGGTCCGGCGATCCTCGCGCCGTTGCTGCTCATCGCGGTGATGGTGGGCGGCGACATCTCCTACGCGACCTACATTTCCGATTCGCGCTGGCTCGTGTGGCTGCTCGGGCCTACGACGATCGCGTTCGCCGTGCCGATCTACGAGCATCGCGACATCATCCGCCGTCATGCCTTTGCGCTGAGCGTCGGGGTGCTCGTGGCGATGATCGTGGCCGTCGGCAGTTCGTACCTGCTCGCGCGCCTGTTCGAGCTACCGCCCGAGATGGCGCGCAGCCTGCTCGCGCGTTCGATTTCGACGCCGTTCGCGCTGGCCGTGTCGGACAAGGTTGGCGGCTCGCGCGATCTGGTGGGGCTGTTCGTCATCATCACGGGCTTCGTCGGCATGTTGCTCGGCGAGGCGCTGCTGTCCTGGCTGCCGTTACGCACGCGCATGGCGCGCGGCGCGCCGTTCGGCGCCGGGGCGCACGGTTTCGGCACCGCCAAGGCGCGCCAGATCGGCAGCGAGGAGGGCGTGGTGGCCAGCCTCGTCATGATGATCAACGGCATTCTCATGGTGTTCGCCGCGCCGCTGCTCACCCATCTGCCGTTCTGAAGAATAACCCTTCGCGCGTCGCCCCTGCGCCGACACCGCGCATCACTTTTGCTACAATGCCGGGGTCTTGAGGAGCGTTGCGACAGCCGAAGTGCTGCCAGGCTCAAGATCCTTCCCATTGGCCCCGCCGGCCGCCGGTTCACCCCGGGTAGTCTGGCGCGTGGGCTGCAAGAACGGCGCTCACGTCCCAACTATCTAGACTTTAGAGAAAGGAGGCGTGATGAACGCCGTAGTCGATTCGAAATTCTCCGATTTCCACGTAGCCGATATCCATCTCGCCGCCTGGGGCCGTAAAGAGCTCACCATCGCCGAGAGCGAAATGCCCGGCCTGATGGCCACACGCGAGGAGTTCAAGGCGAGCCAGCCGCTCAAGGGCGCGCGCATTGCCGGTTCGCTGCACATGACCATCCAGACCGGCGTGCTCATCGAGACGCTCGTGGCGCTGGGCGCCGAAGTGCGCTGGGCGTCGTGCAACATCTTCTCGACGCAGGATCACGCCGCGGCCGCCATCGCCGCGGCCGGCATTCCGGTGTTCGCCTTCAAGGGCGAATCGCTCGACGAATACTGGGAATACAGCCATCGCATCTTCGAGTGGCCGAACGGCCAGTTCGCCAACATGATTCTCGACGACGGCGGCGACGCCACGCTGCTGCTGATCCTGGGCAGCAAGGCCGAGAAGGACATCTCGGTCGTGGCCAACCCGACCAACGAGGAAGAGGTGGCGCTGTACGCGTCGATCAAGCGCCACCTCGAAGTCGACCCGCAGTGGTACAGCAAGCGCCTGTCGCAGATCAAGGGCGTGACCGAAGAGACCACCACCGGCGTGCATCGTCTGTACCAGATGGAGAAGGACGGCACGCTGCCGTTCCCGGCCATCAACGTGAACGACTCGGTCACCAAGTCGAAGTTCGACAACCTGTACGGCTGCCGCGAGTCGCTCGTCGACGGCATCAAGCGCGCCACGGACGTGATGATTGCCGGCAAGATCGCGGTGGTGGCCGGCTACGGTGACGTGGGCAAGGGCTGCGCGCAGAGCCTGCGCGGTCTGGGCGCCACGGTGTGGGTCACGGAAATCGATCCGATCTGCGCGCTGCAGGCCGCCATGGAAGGCTATCGCGTGGTGACCATGGAGTACGCCGCCGACAAGGCCGACATCTTCGTGACCGCCACGGGCAACTACCACGTGATCGATCACGACCACATGCTCGCGATGAAGCATCAGGCGATCGTGTGCAACATCGGCCACTTCGACTCGGAAATCAACGTGGCGTCGACCCGCAAATACCAGTGGGAGAACATCAAGCCGCAGGTCGATCACATCATCTTCCCGGACGGCAAGCGCATCATCCTGCTCGCCGAGGGCCGCCTCGTGAACCTGGGCTGCGCCACGGGCCACCCGTCGTTCGTGATGAGCAACTCGTTCACCAACCAGACGCTCGCGCAGATCGAGCTGTTCGTGCACGGCGCCAAGTACAAGAACAGCGTGTATGTGCTGCCGAAGCACCTGGACGAGAAGGTCGCGCGGCTGCACCTGGGCCGCATCGGCGCCGAGCTGACCGTGCTGACCGACGAGCAGGCGAAGTACATCAGCGTCGACAAGAACGGTCCGTTCAAGCCGGCGCACTATCGCTACTGATCGCCGCCGCTGCCGGCCGGGACGTCGCACGCAGCGGTGCGCGGCGTCGGCAGGGGCCGCAGCGTGGTGGCGGCAGGGCGGCATGACAGCAGGGTCGCGCGCGACGTCGCAGGTTGCCGCCGCGCGCATTGGAGTGCCCGGCGTGCCGCGCGTGCCGCGGAAGTCTTTCTTACCGCCGGTGCCGGGACTTTGGTCCCGCACCGGCTCGTTCATCGGAGCTTGCCATGCGTCTGCTGCTGATTTGGCTCATCAACGCCATTGCGCTTCTCGTCTTGCCGTATATCGTGTCCGGCGTTCAGCTCAAGGGCATTGGGACGGCGCTGATCGTCGCGATCGTGCTTGGCCTGATCAACGCGTTTCTTCGCCCGCTGCTCGTCGTGCTCACGCTGCCGGTCACGGTGCTCACGCTCGGTCTGTTCATCTTCGTGATCAACGCCTTGCTGTTCTGGCTGGCTTCGCATGTCGTGAAGGGTTTTGAAGTCTCGGGCTTCTGGGCGGCGCTGTTCGGCTCGCTCCTGTACAGCCTGATTTCCTGGATTCTGTCGGCGCTGGTCTTCGGCGAGCGCGCGACCAACGTGTAATTTCGACGCGCGTCCACGCCCCATCGTCGAGCGCTTTTCGCAGGAATTCCGTCGTCATGTCGCAAGCTCTTCGTGCCGATCAGGCGCTCGTCTCGAGAGGACTGGCCGCTTCACGCACCGCCGCGCAACGTCTGATCGATGCCGGACGCGTGTATTACGCCGGCACCGACACGGCGCTCAAGAAGGCCAGCCAGATCGTGGCGGACGACGAGGGCATCGAAGTGCGTGCGGCGGCCGACGGACGGCCCGGCGAGGATCGCTACGTCTCGCGCGGCGGGCTGAAGCTGGCCGGGGCGTTGGCCCGGACGGGCCTCGGCGTCGCCGGGCGCGTGGCGCTCGACGTGGGACTGTCGACCGGCGGCTTCGCCGACTGCCTGCTACAGGGCGGTGCGGCGCAGGTCCTCGGGGTCGACGTCGGCCATGGGCAGTTGCACCAGCGGCTGGCCGGCGAGGCGCGGCTCGTGTCGCTCGAAGGCGTCAATGCGCGGCATCTGTCGCGCGAGATGCTCGACGAACGGCTGGCGGCGCTCGCGTCGGCCGCCGGCGAAACGCCGCCGGCGATCGCGCGTGTGCCGGCGAGCGGCTTCGACCTGATCGTGGGCGACGTGTCGTTCATCTCGCTCACGCTGGTGCTGCCTGCGCTGGTGCCGCTGCTGGCGGCGAACGGCGATCTGCTGATGCTGGTCAAGCCGCAGTTCGAAGTGGGACGCGAGCACATCGGCCGCGGTGGCCTCGTGCGCGACGCCGCGCAATATGCGCAAGTGGAGACAAGGATCCGCGCCGCCTGCGAGGGCTTGGGGCTGACGGTGGCCGCATGGCTCGACAGCCCCATTGCCGGCGGCGACGGCAACCGGGAGTTCTTCGTGCATGCCAGGCATGCGGCATGAACGCTCCCCAGAAAAGACAACGATCATGACGCAACCTTCCTTCAGTTTCGAATTCTTCCCGCCCAAGACCGCCGAAGGCGCGCAGAAGCTGCGCGCCACGCGCCAGCAACTATTCCCGCTCGGCCCGAAGTTCGTCTCGGTGACGTTCGGTGCGGGCGGCTCTACCCAGCAGGGCACGCTCGATACGGTCGTCGAGATCCAGCGCGAAGGCGTGGAGGCCGCCCCGCATCTGTCGTGCGTGGGCTCGACGCGCGAGAACATCCGCGCAATTCTCTCGACGTACCAGCAGCACGGCATCCGCCACATCGTCGCGCTGCGCGGCGATCTGCCCTCGGGCATGGGCGAGATCGGCGAATTCCGCTACGCGTCGGAGCTCGTCGAGTTCATTCGCGCCGAGACGGGCGACTGGTTCCACATCGAAGTGGCGGCCTATCCGGAATACCATCCGCAGGCGAAATCACCGCGCCTGGATCTCGAGCACTTCGCCAACAAGGTCAAGGCCGGCGCGAACGCCGCGATCACGCAATATTTCTTCAACGCCGACGCCTATTTCCGCTTCGTGGACGACGCCAGCCGCCTCGGCGTGAACGTGCCGATCGTGCCGGGCATCATGCCGATCACGAACTACTCGCAGATGATGCGTTTTTCGGAGATGTGCGGCGCCGAAGTGCCGCGCTGGATTGCCAAGCGTCTGGAAGGGTTCGGCGACGACCGCGAATCGATCCGCGCGTTCGGTCTGGACGTGGTGAGCGCATTGTGCGAACGCCTGCTCGCCGGCGGCGCGCCCGGTCTGCATTTTTATACGCTCAATGCGGCCTCGGCCACCAAGGCCATGTGGCAGCGTCTCGGCCTCTGAGGGGCGCCGCGCAATCGTTTGCCAACGATAGGGTGGTTCGGAAGTCAATCCTGATAAAAATTAAGTGGTTTCCTAATCAAAAACGCCACAAATACGCGGATTGCTAGGGATTTGGCGTGTTGTTGCGCCGGGTAAGCTTCAGTAATATCCCCCGTGGGCTCGGCGACGGACCGTTGCCGGGCGTCACACAAGATCCCGAGGAGCCTATGAAACGAACCCACACCCTGCGTTTGCTTTTGGCTGCAACCCTGCTGACCGGCGCGGCGGTGATCCCGCCCGCCGTAGCCGTCGAGCTCCCCAACAAGACCCTCGTGTACTGCTCCGAGGGCAGCCCGGCCGGTTTCGATCCGGGACAATTGACTACTGGCACGGACTTCGATCCGGCCGACGCCATCTACAACCGTCTCATTGCCTTCGTCCCGGGCGAGACGGGCGTGATGCCCTCGCTGGCGGAGAAGTGGGAGATCTCGCCCGACAGCAAGGTCTACACGTTCTACCTGCGCAAGGGCGTGAAGTTCCACACCACCGAATACTTCAAGCCGACGCGCGACTTCAACGCCGAGGACGTGAAGTTCACCTTCGATCGCATGGGCGATCGCGAAATGCCGTTCCGCAAGGCCTATCCGGCCGAATTCCCGTACTTCGTCGACATGGGCCTGCAGGCTGACATCGACCGCATCGAGATCGTCGATCCGTACACGGTGCGCTTCGTGCTCAAGAAGGTCGACGCACCGCTCATCCAGAACCTGGCCATGTCGTTCGCGTCGATCCTGTCGAAGGAATACGCGGACAAGCTGCTCGCGGCGAACAATCCGCGCGACATCGCGCTCAAGCCGGTTGGCACGGGTCCCTTCATCTTCCGCAGCTACACGAAGGACGCCACGCTGCGCCTGGACGGCAACAAGGAGTACTGGAACACGCAACTGCCGCCCAAGGTCGGCAAGCTGATCTTCGCGATCACGACCGACGCGAACGTCCGCATCCAGAAGCTCAGGCGCGGCGAATGCCAGGTCGCGACCTATCCGCGTCCGGCGGACGTCGACGCGCTCAAGGCCGAGATCAAGGCGCAGGGCGGTGCATCGAAGCTCAAGATGCCCGATCAGGTCGGCTTCAACCTCGGCTACGTGGCGTACAACGTGCAGAAAAAGCCGCTCGATCGTCTGGAAGTGCGCCAGGCGCTCGACATGGCGATCAACAAGAAGGCCATCCTCGAATCGGTCTACGGCTCGGCGGGACAACTGTCGAACGGCGCGCCGATGCCGCCGACGCAGTGGTCCTACGACAAGAACATCAAGGCGGCCGGCTATGACCCGGAAAAGGCCAGGGCGCTGCTCGAGAAGGCCGGGGTGAAGAACGTCGAACTGACGCTGTGGGCCATGCCGGTGCAACGTCCGTACAACCCCAACGGCAAGCTCATGGCCGAGATGATCCAGGCCGACTGGGCCAAGATCGGCGTGAAGGCCAACATCGTCACCTATGAGTGGGGCGAGTACATCAAGCGTGCGAAGGCCGGCGAGCACGACGCGCTGCTCATTGGCTGGACGGGCGACAACGGCGACCCCGACAACTGGCTCGGCGTGCTGCTCGGCTGCGATTCGATCAACGGCAACAACTTCTCGAAGTGGTGCTACAAGCCGTTCGACGACCTCATCAAGCAGGCGCGCCAGACCACGGACGTGGCCGCACGCACGAAGCTCTACACGCAGGCGCAGGAAATCTTCGCCCAGCAACTGCCGTTCTCGCCCATCGCACACTCCACGCAATACAAGCCGATGGCCAAGAACGTGCAGGGCTTCAAGCTGAGTCCGTTCAGCCGCAACAGCTTCGCCGGGGTGTCGCTGGACTGAGCCGCGCAGGATGACCGGCGTCGACGGTGATGCGTGCGCGCCGGTGCGCACCGGCGACTCATGCTGCCGGACATGGCCGCCGCGCCGTGTCCGGCAGCGGTAACAAGGCGGCAGACCGAAGACGGTACGCCCTCTGCAACTGATCAACGCGGCACGGCGCCGCCCGTTCTCCCGCCGGGCACGGGACGGCGCGCACGGCCCACGGAACCCCCTATGCTGAGATTCGTCCTGAGACGGCTGGGCATGGTGATCCCGACTTTCATCGGCATCACCGTCCTGGCATTCGCGCTCATTCACCTCATTCCCGGCGATCCGATCGAAGTGCTGGTGGGCGAGCGCAACCTCGATCCCGTCATGCACGCCGAAGCGATGAAGCGGCTGGGACTCGATCAACCGCTCACTACGCAGTATTTCGTCTACCTGAAGCACGCCGCGCAGGGCGACCTCGGGCGCTCCATCGTGACCAACGAAGGCGTGCTGCACGAGTTCTTCGCCCGTTTTCCCGCCACGCTGGAACTGGCGCTGTGCGCCATGATCTTCGCGCTCGTCGTCGGCCTGCCCGCCGGCGTGGCCGCTTCGCTGCGGCGCGGCAAGATGCTCGACCACACCACCATGGGGGCCGCGCTCACCGGCTATTCGATGCCCATCTTCTGGTGGGGCTTGCTGCTCATCATGCTGTTCTCGGTGGACTTGCAATGGACGCCCGTCTCCGGGCGCATCGGCGTGGAGTACGACGTGCCGAACGTGACCGGCTTCATGCTCATCGACACGCTGCTCTCGGGCGACGAGGGGGCGTTCGCGTCCGCCGTGAGTCATCTGGTCCTGCCGACCATCGTGCTGGGCACCGTGCCGCTCGCGGTGATCGCGCGCATGACGCGCTCGGCCATGCTCGAAGTGCTGCGCGAAGACTACATCCGCACGGCCCGCGCGAAGGGGCTCTCGCCCTGGCGGGTGATCGTGGTGCATGCGCTGCGCAATGCGCTGATTCCGGTCATCACCGTCATCGGTTTGCAGGTCGGCACGCTGCTCGCCGGCGCGGTGCTCACCGAGAACGTGTTCTCGTGGCCCGGTATCGGCAAGTGGCTCATCGACGCCATCCTGCGACGCGACTATCCGGTGGTGCAGGGCGGCATCCTGCTCATCGCGACGGGCGTGATTCTCGTCAACCTGCTGGTCGACGTGCTTTACGGCGTCGTCAACCCGCGCATCCGGCACTGAAGGAGGTCACCATGAGTGATACGCCTGCAACGCTGCCGCCTCCTGCCGCGGTCGCCGCCACGCCGCGCGCGCGCCTCGTGCGGGAGTTCCTGCGCAGCTTCACCGCCAATCGTGGCGCCACGGTGGCGGCCATCGTTTTGTTGTTGATGTTCGTGGCGGCGATTTTCGCGCCGGTGCTCGCCCCGCACAGCCCCATCGAGCAATATCGCGATTACGTGAAAGTGCCGCCGGCGTGGTTCGACGGCGGCAGCCGGCAATTCCCGCTCGGCACCGACGAAGCCGGGCGCGACATCCTCTCGCGTCTGATCCACGGCGCGCGCCTGTCGTTCTGGATCGGTCTGTCGTCGGTCGTGCTCTCGCTCATCCCGGGCATTCTGCTCGGGCTGCTCGCGGCGTTTTTTCCACGCTGGCTCGACACCCCGATCATGCGCCTGATGGACATGATGATGGCGTTGCCGTCGCTGCTGCTCGCCGTGGCGGTGGTCGCGGTGATCGGCCCGGGCCTTGCCAATACGACCATCGCGATCGCCATCGTCACGCTGCCCGCCTATGTGCGCCTCACGCGCGCGGCGGCCATAGGCGAATTGCAGCGGGAGTACGTGGTCGCGTCGCGCATGGCCGGCGCCGGTACGTTGCGCCTGATGTTCTCCACGGTGCTGCCGAACTGCGCGGCGCCGCTCATCGTGCAGGCCACGCTGAGCTTCTCGGTCGCGATTCTCGACGCGGCGGCGCTCGGCTTCCTCGGCCTGGGCGTGCAGCCGCCGCTCGCCGAGTGGGGTTCGATGCTCGCTTCGGCGCGCGACTACATGGAAAGTGCCTGGTGGATCGTGACGCTGCCGGGACTTGCGATCGTCATTTCGGTGCTCGCCATCAATCTGGTCGGCGACGGCCTGCGCGACGCGCTCGACCCCAAACTGAAACGAATCGCATGAGTCTGCTCTCCATTCGCAATCTCTCGGTCGACTTCGACGGCGCGCGCGCGGTCGAGGCCATCGACCTCGACGTCGGCCAGGGCGAGATTCTCGGCGTGGTCGGCGAATCCGGTTCCGGCAAGAGCGTGACGATGCTCGCGCTCATGGGGCTCATCGACGCGCCGGGGCGCGTGCGTGCCGACGAAGTCCGCTTCGACGGGCGCGACTTGCTGCATGCGAGCGCCCGCGAGCGGCGCAACATCGTCGGACGCGACGTCTCGATGATTTTCCAGGACGCGCTCACGAGCCTGAACCCGAGCTACACCATCGGCTATCAGATCGGCGAGGTGCTGCGTCGGCACATGGGGCTGCGTGGCCGGGCGCTGCGCGATCGCATCGTGGAGCTGCTCGAGCAGGTCGAGATTCCCGATGCGGCCAACCGGCTCGGCGCCTATCCGCATCAGCTCTCCGGCGGCATGAACCAGCGCGTGATGATCGCAATGGCGATCGCCTGTCGCCCGAAGCTGCTGATCGCCGACGAACCGACCACGGCGCTCGACGTCACCATCCAGGCGCAGATCATGGCGCTGCTGCTGCAGCTGCAGAAGGAGCACGGCATGGCGCTGGTGCTGATTTCGCACGATCTGGCGGTCGTGGCCGAAGTCGCGCACCGGGTGGCGGTGATGTACGCCGGGCAGGTGATCGAGGTCCAGCAGGTGCCCGCGCTTTTCGATGCGCCGCACCATCCCTACACGGAAGCGCTGCTCTCGGCGATTCCCGAGCACAATCGGGGCGTTCGCCGCCTGCGCACGCTGCCCGGCGTGGTGCCGGGGCGCGACGACCGTCCCGCCGGTTGCCTGCTCTCGCCCCGCTGTCCCTATGCCGACGACCATTGCCGCACGGCGCAGCCGTCGCTCGATCCCTATACGGGGCCGACGGCGACGGGCGCACCGCTGGTGCGGTGCTTCAAGCCGCTGCCGCATGTCGCGGCGGATCATCAGTCGATGGGAGGGGCGCAATGAGTGAAACCGTTTTCGCAACGCCCCCGGCCGCGCCGCAAGGCCCCGATGTCGGCGAGGCGGCGCGCGACGCCAGCCGCATCGTGCTGGCCGCGCACGATCTGAAGCGTTTTTACACGGTGAACCGCGGTTTGCTGCGCGCTCAGGTGAGCGTCAAGGCGCTCAACGGCGTGTCGTTCGAGCTTGCCGCGGGGCGCACGCTCGCGGTGGTCGGCGAGTCGGGGTGCGGCAAATCGACGCTGGCCCGGGTGCTGACATTGATCGAGCCCCCGACGTCCGGCAAACTCGCCATCGACGCGACCGAGACCACGGGCGCCTCGGCGGGCGAACTCGCGGCGCTGCGCACGCACATCCAGATGGTGTTCCAGAATCCGTATGCGTCGCTCAATCCGCGCAAGACCGTGGGACAGGCGCTCGACGAGCCGCTGGCGATCAACACGTCGCTCAGCCGCGTGGAGCGGGGCGAGAAAATCGAAGCGATGATGCGCACCGTCGGCCTGCGGCCCGAGCACGTGGCACGCTATCCGCACATGTTCTCGGGCGGGCAGCGCCAGCGCGTGGCGATTGCCCGGGCGATGATCCTGTCGCCGGCAATCGTGGTCGCCGACGAGCCGGTTTCCGCCCTGGATGTCTCAATTCAGGCACAGATCCTGAATCTTTTCATGGATTTGCAGGACCGGTACGCGACGAGTTACGTATTCGTGTCGCATAATCTCGCCGTGGTCGAGCATGTGGCGGATGACGTCATGGTGATGTATCTCGGCCGCGCGGTCGAACACGGTCCCAAGGCCGCCGTGTTCGGCAAGCCGCTGCATCCGTACACCAAGGCGCTGATGTCGGCCACGCCGGCCATCAAGGCGTCGGAGCGGCGCGTGAAGATTCCGCTGATCGGCGAGCTGCCCTCGCCGCTGCGGCCGCCGCCGGGGTGTGCGTTTGCGCCGCGCTGCCCGTATGCCATCGACCGGTGTCGTGAGGAAGTGCCGCAACTGCGCAAGCTCGAGGGACGTCTGGTGGCGTGCCATCGGGTGGAAGACATTGAGGGATGACAAGATTGGGTGGACCACCACGCGCCACGCATGTGCGTCGGGGCGTTGCATTGACCGGCTGGTTGCTCGGTTGCCTGCTGATGACGCTGGCCGTCACGCTGGACGCGGCATCGACCGTGACCCCGCGCGCCATCGCGGCGCGTGCGCTGCCGCTGGTGGTTCCCGAGCCTGGCGAATCGCCGCCGGGCGCCAATCTCCCGTTCTATGAGGCCCGCAAGGGCGACATGACCCTCTACGTCATGGGCACGCTCCATGTAGGCAAGCCCGACGACTACCCGTTCCGCAAGGTCGTGGTCGACGCGCTGCGCGTATCGAAGGTGGTGGCGTTCGAGCTCTCGCCGGACGACCTGACGATGTCGCAGGACGACGTTCAGAAGTACGGCATGTGTACGCGGGCGTGCCTGCCGCGGCTGATTCCCGCGCCGCTGTGGCGCAAGCTGCGCGACCGGCTCAAGGGCAATCCGGCGATGCTGGCCGAGATTCGCCACATGCGGCCGTGGCTGGCGGCGCTGCTCGTCGAGACGCTCGATTCGATGGGCGCCGACCTGCAGACCGAATACGGCACCGAGAACCAACTGGAGAACATCTACCGCGGGCGCATCGTCGGCCTGGAGTCGCTGGCCGAGCAGATGGACGCCTTTACCGGCCTGAGCGCGGCCCAGCAAAACGAGCTGCTTGCGCAGGAGCTGGTGCTGAGCCCGAAGACCGCGACGGCGCAGGTCGAAGAGCTGCATCGGCTGTGGCGCGCGGGCGACGCGGAACTCGTGTTCGACTGGTCGCAGAGCAAGGCGGCGCAGGTGCGGCGCAACGCGGCGCTGGCCGACGCCATCGACGAGCGCATTCTCTACTCGCGCAACCGACGCTTTCTTGCGCGCATGCTCTTCCTGGCCGATCCGGGCAAACCGGTCTTCGTCGCCATCGGCACACTGCACCTGGGCGGCCCTCACGGCGTGCTGCAGTTGCTGCGCGAACATGGGTTTTCGGTGACGCAGCGCTAAGGCGAGGAACGGGCGCACCCCTCCGGGTATGGGGCCGTTCGGGGGGAGGGGCGTTCGGGGCGCCTTTCTCGCGAATCGACCGATTCAGCGCCCGGCACGGCCCGCGCCGCTCAGTGTCTCAAGCCAACATCCCGCGCGCTTCGATGAAGCCGATGATCTCCTGAAGCCCCTTGCCTTCCTTCATATTGCCCATGACGAACGGCCGCATGCCACGCATCTTCTGCGTATCCGATCGCATGATGTCGAGCGACGCGCCGACGTAGGGCGCCAGATCCGTCTTGTTGATCACGAGCAGGTCGGACTTGGTGATGCCGGGCCCCCCTTTGCGCGGGATCTTCTCGCCGCCGGCAACGTCGATCACGTAGATCGTCAGGTCCGAGAGCTCCGGGCTGAACGTGGCGGCGAGGTTGTCGCCACCGGATTCGATGAAAACGACGTCGGCGTCGGGAAAGCGCTCGAGCATGCGCTCCACGGCCTCCAGGTTGATCGACGCGTCTTCGCGAATCGCCGTGTGCGGGCAGCCGCCGGTCTCCACGCCGAGAATGCGTTCCGGCTCCAGCGCGCCGGCCACCGTGAGCAGTCGCTGATCTTCTTTCGTGTAGATGTCGTTGGTGATGACGACGAGATCGTAGCGCTCGCGCATGGCCTTGCAGAGCATTTCGGTCAGCGTCGTCTTGCCCGAGCCGACGGGCCCGCCGATGCCGACACGCAGCGGCGGGTTCTTCTTGGTACGACGGGCGTTCACGGTTGTCGTCATGGCAGATGTCGTATTGGCGATGAAGTAAGGGGTGGAGGGGGCGCGGCGCATGCCTGCGAGCCTGGGAACCTAGGAACGAAAGAGGCGCGAGTACTGCGTCTCGTGACGTGACGCGAGAATGGCGAGCGCCGGCGAAAACGTATTGACCTGATCGTCGCGCAGCGATGCGGCGCGGTGCGCGGCGTCGACGACACGCGTGCGCAGGGCGACGATTACGCGCTGCGCCGCCAATTGGCCCAGCGGCACGGCCTTTAGCGCGCCGGCCACCTGATTCTCGAGCCAGCTGAACGCATAGGCCACGAGCGTGTCGGCCAGCGGCGCGCCGTGCGTGAGCGCGGCGAAAGCGAAGGCTGTCGGCAACGCGATGGGACGCAACGAGGACAGCACCGCGCGTTGCTGCGGGGCACCCCATTCGAGCGACAGGGCGAGTTGCGTGAGCGACCAGCCCATCTGCTCGGTCTCGGCGCGAAGCTCGGCGGCCTCGCGCGTGGCGAGCAGCCAGTCGTTTACCCGCGCGAGGGCCGCCGGGTCGCCTGCTTGCCAATGCCGCCATTGCCTGGCGAGCAGTGCCAGCTCGCCCGTGGTGAAGACGCCGTTCAACTGGCTGGCGATCCATTGCTCGGCGCTCGCGGCGTCGTGAATCATGCCGTGCTCCACGGCGGCTTCCAGCCCCTGCGAGTAGCTGAAGGCGCCGATGGGCAACGCGGGCGAAGCGAGATGCAGCAGCGCGGCGAGCGACTGCAGTGACGCCGCCGTCACCGGCTCAGCGAGCGGACTGGCCAGACTGGCTGTCATCGGACGGGCTCACGGCGGCGTGCGCGCGGGGGTCGACGGCACCCGCCGGCGCGTGCGAATGGTGATGCGCGCAGCCGGGCCCGTGGACATGCCCGTGGTCATGCGCGTGATCGTGTCCATGGTGTTCGCGGAACACCTGTTGCGCGAGCGCGAAGTCTTCGGCGAAGGTGGCGTCGTGGCCGTGCTTGTGCCCGCCGCCGTATGCGCCGGCTTCGGGCTCGAACGGCATGAGCGCTTCGGCCACGTCGACGTCGAGCCGCAGCAGCATGTCGCGCAGCACCGGGTCGTATTCGAGCTTGAGATAGCCGTCGCCGACTTCCACCGGCGTATGCCGGTTGCCAAGGTGGTATGCCGCGCGCGTCAGCGCGAGCGGGGTGGCGGCGCTCACGAGCAGCACCGTCTCGGGGGCGGCCTCCACACGAATGAGGCCGCCGTCGTCGGCCACGAGTACGTCGCCGCCGCGCAGCACGGTGCCGCGCGGCAGAAAGAGCGCCACCTCCTCGCCGGTGGCCAACGTGGCGCGCAGCCGGCTCTTGCTGCGCGCGTCGAAGGGCAGCACGAGCGCGGGCGCGCGACGCACGAGTGGCGCGGCGAGGGTGCCCGCGTCGAGACGCTTCTCGACGCGGCGCAGCGTGGCCGATGTGAGCGCCGTGGCCAACTGGGCCGACTGCGCCGACTGGGCCGATGGGGTGGACGAGCCCGACGAGCCGGGCGATTCGCAGACTTGTGGCATGGGTCAGAACAGGAAGTAGCGTTGTGCCATCGGCAGCACGGTCGCGGGCTCGCACGTGAGCAACTGACCGTCGGCGATGACCTGATAGGTCTCGGGGTCGACGCTGATGTGCGGCAGCCAGTCGTTATGGATCATGTCGGCCTTGGTCACCCGCCGGATATCGCGCACCGGCACGATGCGCTTGGACAGCCCATAGCGGCCAGCCACGTCGCCATCGTAAGCTGCCTGCGATACGAACGTGAGAGACGTGCGCGCGAGCGCGCCCGCGCGCGCGCCGAACATCTCGCGGTAATGCACCGGCTGGGGCGTCGGGATCGAGGCGTTCGGGTCTCCCATGAGCGCCGACGCGATCATGCCGCCCTTGAGAATCAGTGACGGCTTGACGCCGAAGAATGCCGGTTCCCACAGCACGAGATCGGCCCACTTGCCGACCTCGACCGAGCCGATTTCGTGCGCCATGCCGTGAGTGATCGCCGGGTTGATGGTGTACTTCGCCACGTACCGCTTGACGCGGAAGTTGTCCGCCTGCGCCGTGTCCGTGCCGAGCGCGCCGCGCTGCACCTTCATCTTGTGGGCGGTCTGCCAGGTGCGCATGACGACTTCGCCGACCCGGCCCATCGCCTGCGAGTCCGACGAGATCATCGACAGCGCGCCGAGATCGTGCAGGATGTCCTCGGCGGCGATCGTCTCGCGCCGGATGCGCGACTCGGCGAACGCGATGTCCTCCGCAATGGCAGGATCGAGGTGATGGCAGACCATCAGCATGTCGAGGTGCTCGTCGAGCGTGTTGACGGTGTAAGGGCGCGTCGGGTTGGTGGACGACGGCAGCACGTTCGCTTCGCCGCACACTTTCAGGATATCCGGCGCGTGACCGCCCCCGGCGCCCTCGGTGTGATACGTATGGATCGTTCGGCCCCTGATGGCCGCGACCGTGGCTTCCACGAAGCCGCCTTCGTTGAGCGTGTCGGTATGGATGGCAACCTGCGTGTCGGTCGCGTCGGCCACGGTCAGGCAGGCGTCGATGGCCGCGGGCGTGGACCCCCAGTCCTCGTGCAGCTTCAGGCCGATGGCGCCCGCCTCGATCTGCTCGGTGAGGGGGGCGAGCTGGCTGACGTTGCCCTTGCCGAGAAAGCCGAGATTGATCGGCCAGCCGTCGGCCGCTTGCAGCATGCGCTCGAGATGCCACGGACCGGGCGTGCAGGTCGTGGCGTTCGTGCCCGTCGCCGGACCGGTGCCGCCGCCGAGCAGCGTGGTCACGCCGGACGAGAGCGCCTCCTCGATCTGTTGCGGGCAGATGAAGTGGATGTGCGAGTCGATGCCGCCGGCAGTGACGATCATGCCCTCGCCGGCGATCACCTCCGTCGCGCCGCCGAGCGCGATGGTGACGCCGGGCTGGATGTCCGGATTGCCGGCCTTGCCGATACCCCAGATGCGGCCGTCCTTGAGCCCGATGTCCGCCTTGACGATGCCCCAGTGATCGATGATCACGGCGTTGGTGATGACGGTGTCGACGACGTCCGCACGCGTGCGCTGCGACTGGCCCATGCCGTCACGGATGACCTTGCCGCCGCCGAACTTCACCTCTTCGCCGTACACCGTGTAGTCGCGTTCGATCTCGACGATCAGCTCCGTGTCGGCAAGCCGCAGACGGTCGCCCGTCGTGGGCCCGAACATTTCCGCGTAAGCGCGGCGTGAAATCTTCATAGCGCCCCCATCACCCGGCCGGCAAATCCATAGACGCGGCGATCCCCCGCCAGCGCCACGAGTTCGACCGTGCGTTGCTGCCCTGGCTCGAAGCGCACCGCGGTGCCGGCGGCGATGTTCAGCCGGAAGCCACGCGCGGCCTCGCGGTCGAACTGCAGGGCGTCGTTGACCTCGTAGAAATGAAAATGCGAGCCGACCTGAATCGGCCGGTCGCCCGTATTGGCGACGGTGACGCTGATCGTCGGTCGCCCTGCGTTAAGCGTGATCTCGCCCGCAGCGGGCAGCAGTTCGCCGGGAATCATCAATGTCTCCAGTGGGCGGTGGTGCGCCAAGACGACGGAATGACGACGGAATGACAGCGGAACGACAACGGATCGTTTGTCACGACGCCCGCCGCTCAGCTTGCCACGGCCAGCAACGACACGCCGTAGGCCAGGACACCGGCGCCCAGCGCGCGCGGCAGCCATGCGGTGCGGTGACGCAGCGCCATGCCGGCCGCGATGCCCGCGCCGTGGAGCATGCCCGTCGCGAGCAGGAAGCCGGCCATGTAGTGCAGCGCACTCGCTTCGTCGGGCAGTTCGGCGCCGTGGGCGAAACCATGAAAGACGGCAAACGCGCCCACGACCGCGGCGCCCGCCCAGCCGGGCAGCGTCGCGCGCGTGGCCAGCATCAGGCCGAGCACCAGCAGCGAGACGGCAATCATGGGCTCCACCCCGGGCAGCGCGAAGGCGTGCGACATGCCGAGCAGGCCGCCGACGGCGAGCATGGCGACGAATGCGATCGGCGCGAGCCAGACCCGGCGCGACGTCAGCGCGCTCCACAGGCCGACGACGATCATCGCGCACACGTGATCCAGGCCCGTGAGCGGGTGGAATACGCCGGCCGCGAAGCTGCTGGCCGCGTCATGTCCCGGATGCCCCGGATGCGCGAGCGCGACGCCGGACGCCGCCAGCAGCGCCAGGCCCGTCGCGGTGCGCACCAGGCGGCGCGGTGCGGCGGCCGCGCCAAAGCGGCCGAAGGGGAGGTTCGGGCAACGAGGCGTGGAAGATGCCGGCGAAGTCGCGGCAAAAGTGCGAGTGCTCGGGGAGCGGTTTGCTGACATGAGACGTCCTTGATCTGTAGTTGTCGACGACGAATGGAATAACGCGAATCCGGTAAATCACCGCGAAGCGTGTCGCTCATGCAGCGCCTTCACGGGATGGGGTGATGCACGGTGACGAGCTTGGTGCCATCGGGGAACGTTGCCTCCACCTGGATGTCGGGAATCATTTCGGGCACCCCTTCCATGACGTCGTCGCGCGTGAGCAGCGTAGTGCCGTAGTGCATGAGCTCGGCAACCGTGCGGCCATCGCGCGCGGCCTCCATGAGCGCGGCGCTGATGAAGGCCACGGCCTCGGGGTAGTTCAGCTTCAGGCCGCGGGCGCGCCGTCGTTCGGCGAGCAGCGCGGCGGTGAAGATGAGCAATTTGTCTTTTTCGCGTGGAGTGAGCTTCATCGTAGGAGAGCGAATGTCAGGACAAGCGGGGCTTCGGCAGGGCCGGCATCATTGACGGATGAATCGCTGCAGTTCCGGCGTCGCCGGCCGCGTGAAGAGCTGTTCCGGCTCGCCGGATTCCCAGATCCTGCCCTGGTGCATGAACACCACGCGATCGGACACGTGACGCGCAAAGCGCATCTCGTGCGTGACGAGGATCAGCGTCATGCCTTCTGCCGCCAGGTCCTCGAGCACCTTGAGCACTTCGGCCACCAGCTCGGGGTCGAGCGCCGAGGTGATTTCGTCGCACAGCAGCACGGCCGGGGCCATCGCGAGCGAGCGCGCAATCGCCACACGCTGCTGCTGGCCGCCGGAGAGCTGCGACGGGTAGCTGTCGAACCTGTCGGCAAGTCCCACCTTGGCGAGCATGGCGCGCGCCGTCTCGCGGGCGTCGGCGGCCGGCGTCTTCTTGACCACCCTCTGCGCGAGCATCACGTTCTCGCCGGCCGACAGATGCGGGAACAGGTTGTATTGCTGGAACACCATGCCGACCTTCAGGCGCAGCGCGCGCAGATCGGTGTCGCGCGCCCCGACGTGGACGCCGTCGACGGCCACGCTGCCCGCGTCGAAGCGCTCCAGTCCGTTGAGCGTTCGCAGCAGTGTGCTCTTGCCCGAGCCGCTCTTGCCGATGATCGACACGACCTGACCGCGCTCGACGTCCATGTCGATGCCCTTGAGCACCGGGTTCTCGCCAAAGCGCTTTTGCATGCCCCTGACTTCAATGAGCGACATGATGGAGTTTCCTTTCGAGACGACGCGCCCAGAGCGACAGCGGGTAGCAGGCAGCGAAGTAGAGCAGGGCAACGAGGCCGTACACCGTGAACGGCTGGAACGTCGCGTTGGTGAGCATGGTGCCGGTCTTGGTGAGTTCGTCGAAGCCGATGATCGAAGCGAGCGCCGTGCTCTTGACCACCTGGACCGAGAAGCCGACCGTGGGCGCGATGGCAATGCGCAACGCCTGCGGCAGAATCACGTGCCGCAACTGTTCGCCGTAACGCATGGCCAGGCTCGACGACGCCTCCCATTGGCCGTGCGGGACGGCGTCGACGCAACCCCGCCAGATTTCCGTCAGATAGGCGCTCGTGTACAACGTGAGGCACACGGCGGCCGCGACCCACGGCGACACTTCGAGCCCGAGCAGCGGCAGGCCGAAGAAGACGAGGAATAGCTGCATGAGCAGCGGCGTTCCCTGGAATACCTCGATATAGAGGGCGACCGCACGCGCTGCCCACGATACGCGCCCGACGCGCACGACGAGCAGCACCAGCGCCACGAGCGCGCCGCAGACGAAGGCGATGGCCGAGAGCGCCAGCGTCCAGCGCCCGGCGATCAGCAGCCCGCGCAGCATGTCCCAGAGCGTGAACTCGATCATCGTGCGCCTGCCTTGACCATGCCGCGAAACAGGCGCCGCGCGCCGCGCATCAGCACGCGGCGCAGCGCAATGGCCAGCAGCAGATACAGCGCGGTCACGATCAGATAGCTCTCGAAAGCGCGGAACGTGCGCGACTGCACGAAGTTCGCGGCATATGACAGATCGGGCACGGAGATCTGCGAGACGACGGCCGAGCCGAGCATCACGATCACGATCTGACTGGCGAGCGCCGGGAACACCTTGGCGAAGGCCTGCGGCAGAATCACGTGCCGCAAAATCTGCGCCCGGCTCATCGCCAGCGACTGCCCCGCTTCGGACAGGCCGCGCGGCACGGCGCGCATGCCCGCACGAATGATCTCCGTCGCGTAGGCGCCGAGGTTCACGCTCATGGCGACGATGGCGGCGCTCATCTCGTCGATGTGAATGCCGAGGCTCGGCAGGCCGAAGAAGATGAAGCACAACTGAACGATGAACGGCGTGTTGCGAATGAGCTCGACGTAAAGCCCCGCGATGGCCTTGAGCCACGCCGGGCCGTCCTCGCGTGCGACGGCGCACAGCGCACCGACGAACACGCCCACCACCGTCGAGACGGCCGTAAGCGCAATCGTGAGCGCGGCGCCCCGCGCGAAGAGCATCAGGTACTGCCGCAGATCGGCAAAGTCGAGAACGTAGTGCATCGGGAGCGGACCGTGAGTCGGAATGCGTCGGCGCAGACGGCGGCGCTCAGAGTTCGGCCGGCAGCGGCATGCCGAGCCACTTCTGCGAGACCTTGCCAAGCGAGCCGTCCTTCTTCGATGCGGCGAGGATCTCGTTGACCTTGGCGAGCAGGCGCGGCTCGTTCTTGTTGAGCCCCACGAAGCACGGCGAATTCTTGATGAGGAATTTCGGCTCGGGCAGCTTGGGCGGATGTTTGGCCACGATCGCGGCGGCGACCACGTTGCCGGTGGCAACGAGCTGCACCTGCCCCGACAGGAAGGCCGAGATCGTGCCGTTGTTGTCCTCGAAGCGCTTGATGGTCACGTCGGCCGGCGCGATTTTCGACAGCTCCAGGTCCTCCACCGCGCCGCGCGTCACACCGATGGTCTTGCCCGACAGGTCGGCCGGCTTGGCCACGGCCAGATCCTTCGGCCCGAACACACCGTTGTAGAACGGCGCATAGGCTTCGGAGAAATCGATGACTTTCTCGCGCTCGGCGTTCTTTCCCAGGCTGGAGATGACGAGATCGGCCTTGTTGGTGGTGAGGTACGGCACCCGGTTGGCGCTCGTCACGGGCACGAGTTCGAGCTTCACGCCCATGCCTTTGGCGAGCAGCGCGGCGGTGTCGATGTCATACCCGACCGGCTTCATGTCGGGGCCGATCGAGCCGAACGGCGGGAAGTCCTGCGGCACGGCGACACGAAGCGTGCCGCGCTTGACGATGTCATCCAGGCCGTCGGCGTGAGCCGTGCGCGGCATTGCCATGGCAAGCGCGGCGAGCGCGCTGGCGGCGAGCATCAACGCGGTGAAGGCGCGTCGGGCGCGAGCGCGCGCGCCCAGCGTGGCGGCAACGGCTTCGCGCGAGATGGCAGTGCGGGGGAACGACAGCATGGCGGCAACCTCGGTAGCGGATGGAGGAACGAAGCGTTTCGGTTTGGACGACCGGCATCTGGTCAGACCGGTCGATACAGTGAGGTAGCACGAACCGTGCCCGGCACCGCCGTTGTGCGCGAGCGGCCCGAAGCGGCGCGGTCGCCGCCAGCGCCTGGGTGCCACGGTCGTCCGCGCGGAGCGGAGAATTGCACGGCATTGGTGCGGTATTTGCCGCAAGATGCCGAGTCACGGCGGTCCAATCACCAGAATGGTGCAAGGAAAATGGGCGCCTGAAGCACCCAAGGCGCCCGACGGAAGACGCGCGGATGACGGGCCGTGCTTCGCGATGTCGCCGGCCCTGCGCGCAGGCCTAGGTCGCCCAGATCCGCAACGGCTCGGCCGGCACTCGGTGGACGATCGGGCGCAGCGTGAGCCAGTGGGCGATCAGCAGTTGCCGCACCGCCTCCATGTCACGACCGAGCACGCGCAGCACCAGTACGTTGTCGGGCAAACAAGTGATGCCCGCGCGCAGGTCGTCGTTGAACGGCAGCCCTTCGGCGAGCGATTCCGCCAGCTCGCGCGTGCAGGCGTCGCCCACGGCCCACAGCGTGGCGAAGACGGGGTATCCGGCGAGCCCGGTCGCGCCGTTGCGCTGCGCGTCGCCGGCGCCCAGCACCGCCTGTTCGGCCCACAGCAGGCGATCGTTCGCGTCGCGCAACTCGAAGGTCGAGCGCCACCGGCCCTGCGTCCATTGCTCGCCGGCGGCTTGCCGCCCGAGCAGCGTGGCGTCCCATCCGATGATCGTGGCGCCCGCACCCAAACGCACGGCAATGCGCTGCTGTGCGTCGGCATCCTCGAATACGATGTTCTCGAGCGGCAGCCAGTCGAGCCTGGCGCCGTCGTGGAGGGAAAGCGAGACGGTCTGCGTGCCGCTGCGGCCTTGCGACTTGTACCACTTCGTCGCCCCCGGCGTCGTGAGCACGGCGTGAGCGGCCTCACCCACGTCGATGCCGATGGCGAGGCTGTCGCCGCCGGCGATACCCCCCGGGGGATGGACGACGACGGCGTGGCAGATGCCCGGCCCTTCGGGATGCAGCGACTTCTGTACGACGAGAGGCCCCTGGTGGCGGCGTGTGGCGAGCACCGTGCGGGCGTTGCGCCGCGCGAAGCCCAGCGTCAGTTCGGCGTGCCAGCCGGCGGCGTAAGGATGATTCATGACGATCGATGCGCGTTGGATGCCCGCGAATCTAGCACGCGCTGCGCGAGACCGGTGCGGGAGCTGTGCGATGCGCGTGCCGCGCCATCACACGGCTACCATGTGGCGCACGCCGTCGGCCTCCATGTCCTTGCCGAGGCCGCTCGCCACGATGGCGCCGCGGCTCATCACGCGATAGTGGTCGGCGAGCGCCAGCGCGAAGTCGTAGTACTGCTCGACGAGCAGCACCGTCATGCCGCGCTCGTCGACCAGACGCCGCAGCGTCGCGCCGATGTCCTTGATGATCGAGGGCTGAATGCCTTCGGTGGGCTCGTCGAGGATCAGCAGTTGCGGGTCGCTCATCAGCGCGCGGCCGATGGCGAGCTGCTGCTGTTGGCCGCCGGACAGATCGCCGCCGCGCCGCTGCTTCATGTCGCGCAGCACCGGAAACAGCTCGTAGATGTGCGCCGGCACGCCACGCTTGGCCTCGCGTGACGCACGGCTCGCCGCGCCGATCAGCAGGTTCTCTTCGACGGTGAGACGCGGGAAGATCTCGCGCCCCTGCGGGACATACGCGAGACCGCTCGCGACACGCGCGTGGGGCGCCGCCGCCGTGAGCGCCGTGCCGCGCCAGGCAATGCTGCCCGACTTCACCGGCACCACGCCCATCAGGCACTTGAGCAGCGTGGTCTTGCCCACGCCGTTGCGCCCGAGCAGCACGGTGAGCTGCGCCTCGGGCACGGTGAACTCCACGTTACGCAGGATATGACTGCCGCTGTAGTACTGATTGAGTGCGTGAATTTCGAGCATGCTCAGCGTCCCAGATACGATTCGATCACGCGCTCGTCGCGCTGTACGGCGTCGAGCGTGCCTTCGGCGAGCACCCGGCCTTCGGCCATGACCGTGACGGTGCCGGTCTCGCCCGCGAGCGCGGCGACGAACGCCATGTCGTGTTCCACGACCATCATCGAACACTGCCCGCGCAGCCGGTTGAGCAGCTCGGCCAGTTGCGCCGTCTCCTCGTCGGTCATGCCGGCGGCGGGTTCGTCGAGCAGCAGAAGCTGGGGTTGCTGCATGAGCAGCATGCCGATCTCGAGCCGCTGTTTCTGGCCGTGAGAGAGCTGACCGGCGCGCACATGCGCCTGATGCTCGAGATGCGTGAGCGCCAGTACGTCCTCGATGCGGTGACGCATCGCTGAGGTGAGTACCGCCCACAGGGCGTGGAACCAGCGCTTGTCGCCGGCGCAGGCGAGCTCGAGGTTCTCCCACACGCTGTGATGCTCGAACACCGTCGGTTTCTGGAACTTGCGTCCCACGCCGGCCTGCGCAATGGCGGGTTCGTCAAGGCGCGAGAGGTCGAGCGTCTGACCGAGGAACGCGCGGCCGGCGTCGGGCCGCGTCTTGCCGGTGACCACGTCCATCATCGTCGTCTTGCCGGCGCCATTCGGGCCGATGATGCAGCGCAGTTCGTTGGTGCGAATCGACAGCGACAGATCATTGAGCGCGCGAAAGCCGTCGAACGAGACGCAGATGTTCTCCAGATACAGAATCAGACCGTGCGACGTGTCGATCTCGCCCGGCACGAGCAGATGCGACATGCCGGTGGTGTCGCCGCTCACGCTCACCGATGCGTCGGGCGCGTCGGCCTCCTGCCAGCTGATGTCGGTCATGTACTGGTTCATGCGCGGTCTCCGGTGGCGGGGTGAGCGGCGTCGCCCTCGGCGCTCGCGCGCACGGAGTGCGCGCGTTTGCGCGAATGCCGGGTGACGAGCCCGATTACGCCCTGCGGCAGCAGCAGCGGCACGAGCACGAACATCGCGCCGAGGAAGAACAGCCAGTACTCGGCGAAGTAGGCGGTGAAGAAACTCTTTGCGCCGTTGACCAGAAACGCCCCCGCGATGGCGCCCACGAGCGAGCCGCGCCCGCCGATGGCCACCCAGATCGCCATCTCGATGGAGTTGACCGGCGCCATCTCGCTCGGATTGATGATGCCGACCTGCGGCACGTACAGCGCCCCCGCGATGCCGCACAGCACGGCGGATAGCGTCCACACGAAGAGCTTGTAGCCGAGCGGCCGATAGCCGAGGAACATGGCGCGCGATTCGCCGTCGCGAATGGCGGTGACCACGCGGCCGAACTTCGAGACAACGAGCGCGCGACACAGCACGAACGCGCCCACGAGGACGGCGAACGTCACGAGAAAGAGCGCCGTGCGGGTGTTCGCGGACGTGATCGAATAGCCGAGGATGCGCTTGAAGTCCGTGAAGCCGTTGTTGCCCCCGAAGCCGGTCTCGTTGCGGTAGAACAGCAGCATGGCCGCGAACGTGAGCGCCTGCGTGATGATCGACAGGTAGACGCCCTTGACCCGCGAGCGAAACGCCAGATAGCCAAAGAGCCAAGCCACGACACCGGGCAATGCGACGACGAGAAACATCGCCCAGGCGAAATGCTCGGTGCCGCTCCAGTACCAGGGCAGCTCCTTCCAGTCGAGAAACACCATGAAGTCGGGCAGATCGCTGTGGTATACGCCGTCGCGACCGATGGCGCGCATCAGGTACATGCCCATCGCGTAGCCGCCGAGCGCGAAGAAAAGCCCGTGGCCGAGGCTGAGAATGCCGCAATAGCCCCACACCAGATCGAGCGCAAGCGCGGCGATGGCGTAGCACATGATCTTGCCCACGAGCGTCATCGCATAGGCCGACAGATGCAGCGGGTGCGACGGTGGCAGCACCAGCGCGCAGACCGGCACGAGGATCAGCACGGCCAGCACGAAGGCGAGCAGCGCGGGCGCCGCGCCCCTGGGCAGCAGGCGCGCGCGCGCGGGGAGATCGAGGGCGACGGCGGGCACATTGGCGGCCACATCGGCGGCCACATCGGCGGCCACATCCCTCGCCGCGTTCGCAGCGGATTTTGCGGCAGGATTCGCAACGGAATTTGCGGCAGGATTCGCGGCGGGATTCGCGGCAGGATTCGCGGCGGGATTTGTGGCGGGATCGGGCGTCGACGTCGCGCACAGAAAGTCTGGCGTTTTCATTCAGGCCTCCGCGCTGCGCCCTTTGAGCGCGAACATGCCCTGCGGGCGTTTCTGGATGAACAGCACGATCAGGATCAGCACGGCGATCTTCGCGAGCACGGCGCCCCACACCGGCTCGAGCAGCTTGTTGGCAATGCCCAGGCCGAATGCGCCCACGATCGTGCCCGCGAGCTGTCCCACGCCGCCCAGCACCACGGCCATGAACGAGTCGATGATGTAGCTCTGCCCGAGATCCGGGCCGACGTTGCCGATCTGCGAGAGCGCGCAGCCGCCCAGGCCGGCGATGCCGGCGCCGAAGGCGAACGCGTAGCTGTCGACGCGGCCCGTCTTCACGCCGACGCACGCGGCCATCGAACGGTTCTGCGTGACGGCGCGGATGAACAGGCCGAGACGCGTGAGATTGAGCACCGACCACGTGAGCGCCACGACGACCAGCGCGAACGCGAGAATCACGATGCGGTTGTAGGGCAGCATCAGGTTGGGCAGCACGGCAATGCCGCCGCTCATCCAAGACGGGTTGACGACCTCGACGTTCTGCGCGCCGAACAGCGTGCGCACCGCCTGGATCAGCAGCAGGCTGATACCGAAGGTGGTGAGCAGCGTCTCGAGCGGACGGCCGTAGAGATGCTTGATGACGGTGCGCTCGAGCACGAGGCCGAGTGCCGCGGCCACGAGGAAGGCGGCCGGTACGGCGGCCACGAGATACCAGTCGAACGCGCCGGGCAGAAAGCGCTGAAAGAGCGTCTGCACGACATAGGTGGCATAGGCGCCCACCATCAGGAATTCACCGTGCGCCATGTTGATCACGCCGATCAGGCCGTATGTGATGGCCAGCCCCAGCGCGGCGAGCAGCAGCACGCTGCCGAGCGACAGGCCGGCGAACACCGTGCCGAAGAACTCGCTGCGACGCTGCGCCGAGGCCAGCTTCGTCAGGGCGATGTCGGCGGCGCCGCGCACGCTCGCGTCGCTTTCGGCGTAAGTGCCGTCGGCCTGTTTTGCGACGATCGGCAGCAACAGGTCGCGCATCTGCGGATCGCCCGCTGCGGCAATGAGGTCGATGGCTTCGCGGCGCTTGGCCGGATCGGCGTCGTGCAGCGCGGTTTGCGCCCACAATTGGTCGAGACGCGGCTTGAGCGCCGGGTCGGTTTCCTTCGCGCGCGCCTTGTCCACGAGCGACTTGAACGCGGGCGAGGGGTTTTGCAGCATCGTGTCGATGGCGCGGGCGCGCGCGTCGCGATCGGGCGAGAGCAGGGCGCCCGCGGCGGCGGCGGTGGCCACCTTGGCGCGCAGCACGTTGTTGAGCGTGAGCGAGCCGGCGTCGTCGGCCTTGACCGTCGCGCCGGTGATCGGGTCGACGTACCGGTCGCCGTCCGGGATGGCGATGCGCTCGCCCACGGCCACGGCGGAGTCGTCGGCCAGTGCCTTGAGGAGCGCGGCGGCCTGCGGCGAGCCGTCGGCCGCGAGATGGTCGATCGCCTGGGCCTTGGCGTCGAAATCGTCGCCCGCGAGGGCGGCCAGATCGGCGTTCGTGATCGAGACCGGCGTCACAACCGTGGGCGCCGCGGGTGCCGTGGCAGCCCCGGGATCCGCGGCGGCCGCGGCCGTCCCCGGCGTGATGAGCGCTGCGCCCAGCGAAAGCAGGACAAGGGCGGCAGCGGTCCAGCGTCTTATCGTTATCATCGAAACCTCTGCGCGCGCCGGAGACCGTCTCGGTCGCTCCGGCGCCTGGAGTGGAAGGGGCGGTCAGACCTTGTCGGGCTTGCCTTCATTGCCCGCGATGAACGGGCTCCACGGTTGCGCACGCACCGTCGACTTGGTCTTCCACACCACGTTGAACTGGCCGTCCGGGCGGATTTCGCCAATCATTACCGGCTTGTGCAGGTGGTGGTTGCCGTCCATGACCATGTCGAAACCGTCGGGCGACTTGAAGCTCTGGCCGACCATGGCGGCGCGGACCTTGTCGACGTCCACGCTGCCGGCCTTCTCCACGGCCTGCTTCCACATGTGCATGCCGACGAAGGTCGCTTCCATCGGATCGTTCGTCACGCGCTTGTCGCCGCCCGGCAGGTTCTTCGCCTTGACGTAGGCGAACCACTGCTTCTTGAACGAATCGTTGGTCGGGTTCTTGACCGACATGAAGTAGTTCCATGCCGCGAGGTGGCCCACGAGCGGCTTCGTGTCGATGCCGCGCAACTCCTCTTCACCCACGGAGAACGCCACGACCGGCACGTCGGTGGCCTTCAGGCCCTGGTTGCCCAGTTCCTTGTAGAACGGCACGTTCGAGTCGCCGTTGATGGTCGAGACGACGGCCGTCTTGCCGCCCTGCGCGAACTGCTTGATGTTGGCGACGATGGTCTGGTAGTCGCTGTGGCCGAACGGCGTGTAGACCTCCTGGATGTCCTTGTCGTCCACGCCCTTCGAGTGCAGGAAGGCGCGCAGGATCTTGTTGGTCGTGCGCGGGTAGACGTAGTCGGTGCCGAGCAGGAAGAAGCGCTTGGCGCCGCCGCCTTCCTTGCCCATCAGGTACTCCACGGCGGGGATTGCCTGCTGGTTCGGCGCGGCGCCGGTGTAGAAGACGTTCTTCGACATCTCCTCGCCTTCGTACTGCACCGGGTAATAGAGCAGGCCGTTGAGTTCCTCGAAGACGGGCAGGACCGACTTGCGCGAGACGGAAGTCCAGCAGCCGAACACGGCCGCGACCTTGTCTTTGGTGAGAAGCTGGCGCGCCTTCTCGGCGAAGAGCGGCCAGTTCGACGCGGGGTCGACGACCACGGCCTCGAGCGGCCGGCCCATGACGCCGCCGCGGGCGTTGATGTCGGCGATGGTCATGAGGGCCACGTCCTTGAGCGACGTCTCCGAGATGGCCATCGTGCCCGAGAGCGAGTGCAGGATGCCGACCTTGATGGGCTGCTTGCTCTGCGCGAACAAGCTGGGCGCCATGCCCGTGAGCGATGCGGCGCCCGAGAGGGCCGCCATCTGGAGTAGCGTGCGTCGTTTCATGGTACGTCTTCCCCTTTTCTGGTTAGACCGGTCGATCCGGTACGGGGAGAGTTACGCAAAGGGCGTGCCAGGGACGCGCGACGGCGGCGCGATGGGCCTGACGGCCCCGGGAGCGCACGTGCCGGCCGTGGGCGCGAAACACGTTGGTGCGGGCGCGCGCAGAGTTGGTGCGCACCGAGTTGGCGCGCGGCGGGTGGTGCGCGGCGTGGCATTTTTTGATGCATGATTGGCATTCGTGCCAATGTGGCCGACGGCAAGATGGGGCCCTCCCACGGACTCCTCACTTGTTTCAGGACACGCAAATGACCGATGCCATTGCCGGGCGCGCCGCGCCCTCTTCCGAGCCGCCCGGACCCGCGCGCAAGCTGGGCCGCCGTTATGCGGCCGTGCTCGCCGCCTGTCAGGCGCTCTACACCGCTGCGCTGTCGGTCGACCTTACGCTGACCGGGCTGGTCGGCTACATGCTGGCATCGGACAAGGGATACGCCACGCTGCCGTTCTCGCTCATCACGGTGGCCTCGGCGATCACCACGATCTTCGCGTCGATGCTGATCCAGCGCATGGGGCAGCGCTTCGGCTTTGCGCTGGGCGCGGCGTTCGGCACGCTCGGCGGTCTGGTGTCCGTGATGGCGATCTATCAGGGCCATTTCGCGATGTTCTGCGCGGGCACGGCGTGCGTTGGCGTTTTCCAGGCCTTTGCGCGCTACTACCGTCTGGCGGCGGCGGACGTCGTGCCCGTCGAGGACAAGCCGCGGGCGATTTCGGTGGTGCTCACGGGCGGCGTGCTCGCTGCGGTGATCGGCCCGGCGTTGGCCGCCGGCAGCAAGGACTGGCTCGCGCCGGTCACGTTCGCCGGCTCGTATCTCGTCGTGACGCTGCTCTCCGGCGTCTCGCTCCTGCTGCTCGTGGGGTTCCTGCGCGATCTGCCGGTGCATGCGGCCGGCAGCACCACGGCAGACGGCGCGGCGCTGCCCGCGCGACCGCTCGGCGAGATCATGCGTCAGCCGATCTACGTGGCGGCGCTCGCGAACAACCTGATCGGGTTCATGGTGATGATGTTCGTGATGACGGCCACGCCGATCGCTGCCGTTGCGTGCGGGCACAGCATCGACGACGGGGCGCACATCATCGAATGGCACCTGGTTGGCATGTACGCGCCGTCGTTCTTCTCGGGGCATCTCGTCAAGCGCTGGGGCGTGGTGCCGGTGTTGCTTGCCGGGATTGCGATGAGCGCGCTGTGCGGCGTGCTGGCGCTTGCGTCGACGAGCCTGCCGTATTTCTATGCGGCGCTCGCGTTCCTCGGTGTGGGGTGGAATTTCATGTTCGTGGGGGGCACGACGCTGCTCACGATGTCGTACCGGCCGGCCGAGCGCGCACGCGCACAGGCGGCCAACGAGTTCATCACGTTCGCCGGGACGGCGCTCGCGAGTCTCTTCGCCGGGCAATTGCTGGCGCGCTTCGGCTGGGCGACCATCAACCAGGCAACCTTTCCGCTGCTTGCGATCGCGGCGCTCGCGACGGCGTGGTATGCCATCGATGCCAGGCGCCGCGAAACGCCGGTGACGGCCTGATCCACGGGCAGATCACGCCCTGAAAACGTCCTGAAAACGACCTGAAAACGACCTGACAACGCCATGACACCACCTCGTCTCGTTGCTTTTCTCATCGTGCCGCCGTTCGTGCTGCTGGACCTGGCCGGGCCGCTCGATGCGTTCCATGCCGTGATTCGCAACTTCACGGAGCTTGGGCGGGGAGCACCCTATCGCACCGTGGTGGTCTCGGAGCACGGCGGGCCGGTCGAGACGGGCTCGGGCATTACGCTGCACACCGAGCCGATGCGCGCGCTCGAAGCGATGCACGTCGACACCCTGATCGCGGTGGGCGGCGCGGTGGCGCACCGTCCGGCGGTACCCGGGCCGGTCGGCGAGTGGCTGCGCGGCTATGCGCCGCGCGTGCGTCGGGTGTGTTCGGTGTGCGTGGGCGCGTTCATCCTCGGCTCGGCGGGGTTGCTCGACGGCAGGCGCGCCACGACGCACTGGCTCGATACGGCGATGTTGCAGAGCTGCTTTCCGAATGCACGGGTCGAGTCCGATCCGATTTACGTGCGCGAGGATCCGGTGTGGACATCGGCGGGAATTACGGCGGGCATCGATCTCGGGCTGGCGTTGGTGGAGGACGATTGCGGCGCGGACGTGGCGCTGCAGGCGGCGCGCCGGCTCGTGGTGTTTCTCAAGCGCGCGGGCGGGCAGTCGCAGTTCAGCCCGCCGCTACAGGACCAGATGGCGGCGGGGGCGCCGTTTGGCGAGTTGCACGCGTGGATGGCGGCGCGGCTCGATGGTGATCTGTCGGTGGCGCGCCTGGCGGAGCAGGCCAACATGAGCGCGCGCACGTTCGCGCGCACCTATCTGGCGCGCACGGGCTCGACCCCGGCGAAGGCGGTCGAGCGCATGCGCCTGGAGGCGGCGCGCTTCGCGTTGCTCGATTCCGATGCGCCGCTCAAGCGTATCGCGGCCCGCGTGGGCTTCGGCGACGAACAAAATCTGCGCCGCGCCTTTCAGCGGCAATACGGCGTGACGCCGGCGGCTTATCGGGAAAGGTTCGGGGTGGAGGCTTAGGCGGCGTCGTCAAACCGCTCCCGAAGCCGAGTGGTCGCGAACGGCTGTAGCGGCTGTCATGGCAGTAACGGCTGTTGCCCCGGCGAGCTTCCCCGCCGCCGCGCGATCGAGGAATCGGAACAGGCGGGCGTCGTCCGAATAAGCGACATTGAAGCGGAACCATCGGCACGGATCGCCGTGCGGCAGGAAAAACTCGCCCGGCGCGAGCATGATGCTCTCGAGCAGCGCGGCTTCGGCCAGTTCGCGCGCCGGGGGCGCCGTCTCCGGCAAGCTGCCGCACACGAACATGCCGCCCTCGGGCTGCGCCAGCAACGTCACCCCGTGCGTCTGCAGTTGCGTGATGAGCCGGGCGCGCGAGCGCGTGAGCCGGTCCGACAGGCGCTCGATGTGCTTGCGGTGTCGTCCCTCGGTCAGGATCGCATGCACGATGCGTTCGTTGATCTCCGAGGACGTCAGCCCCGCCACCATCTTGCTGCGCGCGATCTCATGCGCCAGATCGCGCGAACACGCCAGATACCCCACGCGCACCGACGGCGAGATCGTCTTCGAGAAGCTCGATACATAGATTACGCGCGACAGGCCGTCCATCGCCGCGAGCGACGGCGTGCCCGCCGGCGCCAGCTCCCGGTAGATATCGTCCTCGACGAGCCAGAAGCCGTGCTGCTCGGCACATTGCAGAATGCGATGCGCGAGCGCCGGCGTGAGCGACGTCCCCAACGGGTTTTGCAGCGCCGGATTGATGAAGAACGCTCGCGGCCGGTGCGTTTGCGCCGCCTGTTCCAGCGCGGCGAGATCCAGCCCCGCCTCGGTTCGTTCGATTCCCACCACGTTGAGCCCGGCCAGGCGCAACACCGCCAGCAGATTGCAGTACGCCGGCGCCTCGACCAGCACGGTGTCGCCCGGCTTGAGCAACGTGCGCACGACCAGATCGAGCGCCTGCGTTGCGCCGTGCGTGAGCACGATCTGTTCGGGCGCCGCGTCGATGGACAACTCGCCAAGCCGGCGCGTGAGCCACTGTCGCAGCGGCCCATAACCGTGCGGATGGCCGTAATGCGCGAAGTGCGCGCCGGGGCCCTTCGAGAGCGAGCGCAGCGCGCCGTGCAAGCCGTCCTCGTCGAGCCAGCTGTCCGGCAGCCAGCCGCAACCGCTTTTCACGGCAATGGAGTCGTCCGCAAAGATCTCCGAGAGCAGCCACGCATTCGTCACCTCGCTCGCGGCCCCGCTCGTCGCCAGCGCGCCGCTGCGGCCCGGCACCGCGCTCTCGTGGGCGTCGGCCGCCCCGGCGACGAAGAAGCCCGCACCCCGGCGCGCGACCAGCGTGCCGCGCGCCACGAGCCGGTCGTATGCCTCCACCACCGTGAACGTACTGATGCCGTGCGCCTTCGCCAGCGAACGGATCGACGGCATGCGCACACCCGCATGGAGCGTGCGGCGCTGGAGCGCACGCTCGACCTCGCGCACGATCTGATCGACCAGCGCTTCCGGCTGGGCGCGGTTCAGGGAAAAAGCGAGCGGCTGGACCATGACAGTGAAACCTCGAAGCAGACGGCGGAAGTGGCCCGACGGGCTGTTGCCAATACAGTTGAAGCGATCGACCGATACAGAATATACATTTTCCGGGCGACTGTGCATGTCTGTACCGGTCGGGCTCTCGTAGGATCGATCCATCCACCCGTGGGCGCGAGCCGCGGGACATCCTGATCGAGCCAAGACCTGGGGAGACCCCGCGATGAACATGAAAGACCTGAATCTCGACATGACGGCGTTCTGGATGCCGTTTACCAACAACCGTCAGTTCAAAAGCGCGCCGCGTCTGCTCGTCAAGGCGCAGGGCATGCACTACACGTCGTCGGACAATCGCCGCATTCTCGACGGCACGGCCGGCCTGTGGTGCGTGAACGCCGGCCACTGCCGCACGGAGATCGTCGAGGCGATCCGCCAGCAGGCCGGCGAGATGGACTTCGCCCCCACGTTCCAGATGGGCCATCCGAAGGCGTTCGAGGCGGCGAGCAAGATCGCCGCGATCACGCCGCAGGGCCTCGATCGCATTTTCTTCACGAATTCGGGCTCGGAGTCCGTCGACACGGCGCTCAAGATCGCGCTCGCCTACCATCGCGCCCGCGGCGAAGGCCAGCGCACGCGCCTCATCGGCCGCGAGCGCGGCTACCACGGCGTGGGTTTCGGCGGCATTTCGGTCGGTGGCATCTCGCCGAACCGCAAGGCGTATTCGGGCCAGTTGCTGCCGGCCGTCGATCATCTGCCGCACACCCTGAACATCAAGGAAGCGGCTTTCACCAAGGGGCAGCCGGCTTGGGGCGCCCATCTGGCAGACGAGCTCGAGCGCATCGTCGCGCTGCACGACGCCTCGACCATCGCGGCGGTGATCGTGGAGCCGCTCGCCGGCTCGACGGGCGTGCTGGTGCCGCCGCAAGGCTATCTGCAGAAACTGCGCGAGATCTGCGACAAGTACGGCATTCTGCTGATCTTCGATGAAGTCATCACGGGTCTGGGCCGCCTGGGCAAGCCGTTCGCCGCGCAGTACTTCGGCGTGACGCCGGACATCATGACGATGGCCAAGGGCGTGAACAACGCGGCCGTGCCGATGGGCGCCGTCGCCGTGAAGACGAGTGTGCACGACGCCATCGTCGACGCCGGCAACGCGGGCGCCATCGAGTTCTTCCATGGGTACACGTACTCCGGTCACCCGCTTGCGGCGGCCGCGGCGTGCGCTGCGCTCGATCTGTACAGGAGCGAAGGCCTGTTCGAGCGCGCCGCCAAGCTCGCGCCGCACTTCGAGAAGGTCATCCACGGCCTGCGCGACCTGCCGAATGTCGTCGATATCCGCAACCTCGGCATGGTCGGCGGCATCGAGCTGGCCACGCGCGACGGCAAGCCGGGCGCGCGCGCTCACGAAATCTTCGTCAAGTGCTTCGAGAAGGGCGCGCTGGTCCGATACACGGGCGACATTCTCGCGTTCTCGCCGCCGCTGATCATCAGCGAAGCGCAGATCGACGAGTTGTTCGGCATCGTCGCCGAAGCCATTCGCGAGACCGCTTAAGGAGCACCGCGGGCGACGGCGCCGCGGCGGCACAGGGCCGCCGGTCTTTCTCAACCATTCCCATCACATGATGGCGACACCGGCGCGTGCCGCCGGCGTCGTCATCGGACAGCAACGTCTGTCCTCGACATCGTCTTTACGGAAATCGACATGAATCAACGAGTGAGCACCGAGCGTATCGAACATTGGATTGGCGGCGCGAGCGTCGCATCGGGCGAAGCCGAGCTGCGCTTCGGCGAAGTGACGAACCCCGCCACCGGCGAGGTGATCCGACAGGTCGCGCTGGGCGGCGCGGCGGACGTTGCGAAGGCCGTGGCCGCCGCGCGTGCCGCGCTGCCGGCATGGCGCGCCACGCCGCCGATGAAGCGCGCCCGCGTCATGATGAAGTACCGCGAACTGCTCGAAGCGAATCGCGAGGCGCTCGTGCAACTGATCACGCAGGAACACGGCAAGACGCTGGACGACGCGCGCGGCGAAGTCACGCGCGGCATCGAGGTGGTGGAGTTCGCCATCGGCATCCCGCATCTGCTCAAGGGCGAGATCGCACCGCAGGTCGGCACGGGCGTCGATACGTATTCGATCCATCAGCCCGTCGGCGTATGCGCCGGCATCACGCCGTTCAATTTCCCGTCCATGGTGCCGCTGTGGATGTTCCCGATGGCGGTGGCCTGCGGCAACACGTTCGTGCTCAAGCCGTCGGAAAAGGTGCCTTCGGCGGCGCTGCTGCTCGCGCGCCTGGCCAGGGACGCTGGCCTGCCCGACGGCGTGCTCAATGTCGTGAACGGCGACAAGGCAGCCGTCGATGCGCTGCTCACGCACCCCGACGTGAACGCGGTGTCCTTCGTGGGCTCGACGCCGATCGCGCAGTACATCTACGGCACGGCGTCGGCGCACGGCAAGCGCGTGCAGGCGCTTGGCGGCGCGAAGAACCACGGCGTGGTCATGCCCGACGCCGATCTCGACTTCACCGTCGACGCGCTGATCGGCGCGGCCTACGGCTCCGCTGGCGAGCGCTGCATGGCGATTTCGGTGGCCGTGGCCGTGGGCGAGGTGGCCGATGAGCTGGTGGCGCGGCTGGCACGGGCGGCAAAGGCGCTGCCGGTTGGCGATGGCACCGACCCTGCTGCGCAGATGGGCCCGCTGATCACGCGCGTGCATTGCGACAAGGTGCGCGGTTTCGTCGACGCGGGCGTAGAGGAAGGCGCCCGGCTGGTGGTCGATGGCCGCGGCCTGAAGGTCGCGCAGCGCGAGGACGGCTTTTTCATCGGCCCGTGCCTGTTCGATAACGTGACGCCGGAGATGTCGATCTATCGCCACGAAATCTTCGGGCCCGTGCTCTCGGTCGTGCGGGTGAATACGCTGGAAGAGGCGATCGCGCTGATCAACCGCAACCCGTATGCCAACGGCACGGCGGTCTTCACGACGTCGGGCGGCGCGGCGCGCCGCTTCGAGGACGAGATCGAAGTCGGCATGGTCGGCGTGAACGTGCCGATTCCGGTGCCCGTGTCGTACTTCTCGTTCGGCGGCTGGCGCAATTCGCTGTTCGGCGACCAGCATATCTACGGACCGGAATCGGTGCGCTTCTACACGCGCTCGAAGGTGGTCACGCGCCGCTGGTCGGAAGGGCGCGCGGCGAACGCGACGTCGTCGCTCGTCATGCCGACGCTCGGCCAGTAAGCGAGGTCGGTAAGCGAGGTCGGTAAGCGAGGTCAATAAGCGAGGTCGGCAAGCTGGCCCGGTGAGCTGGCCCAGCAAGCCGCGAGCCGCCGGCAAGGACGGAGAGCCGCAAGGGGCGCCGCCGCAATGCAAACGCCGTCCGGGGCTGCCCCGCGGACGGCGTTTTTTTACGCGCATGGTGCGGCAACGATCAGCGCACCGGTGCGATCTCGACGCCCTCGCCGATCAGGAAACTGCGAATGCGCTGCGCGAACTGGAGCGCATGTTCGCCGTCGCCATGCAGGCAGACGGTCTCGGCCCGGATGGGCACCAGCGAGCCGTCGATGGCGCGCACATGCTGCTCGCGCACCATCATGAGCGTCTGCGCGAGCGCGTCTTCTTCGCGCTCGATGAGCGCGCCGGGCGTGCCCCGTTTGACGAGCGATCCGTCGGGGTTGTAGCCGCGATCGGCGAAGACTTCTTCGACGGCGCGCATGCCCGCCGCGTGCGCGGCCTTGACGAGCTCGCCGCCTGCCAGCCCGAAGATTGCCAGATCGGTGTCGAAAGCGCGAATCGCCTCGACCAGCGTCTCGGCGAGCGCCGGGTCGCGCGCCGCCTGGTTGTACAGCGCCCCGTGCGGCTTGACGTGCGAGAGCCAGCCGCCTTGCGCGCGGACCATCGCGGCGAGCGCGCCGATCTGGTAGAGCATGCCGGCGCGAATTTCGTCGAGCGGCAACTGCATCTCGGTGCGGCCGAAGTTCTCCCGGTCGGGGAAGCTCGGGTGTGCGCCGATGGCCACGCCATTGTCCAGCGCCCAGCGCACCACCTGCTGCATGGTGCCCGCATCGCCCGCGTGCCAGCCGCATGCGACGTTGGCGGAGCTGACCAGCGTCAGCAAGGCCTCGTCGGAGTCGCAGCCTTCGCCGAGGTCGACGTTCAGATCGATCTTCATGTTGCGTATTTCTCCTGCGGGGGACGTCTCGCGTCAGCGTTTGCGCGAGACGGCGGGCATGCGCGGCGGCTTCAGGATGCCGCGATCATGCCAGGCGAGCGCGCGCTCGATCTGTGCAAGATAGCGCAACTGCTCGCGCCATGCTTCGCGCGCTTCGGCCGCCGCGCATTCCGAAAAGTACAGCGTGCTGCCCAGACGCGCCTGCCCGAGGCGCCACAGATCCGCGCTGATCACCGTGCCGATCTTCGGGTAGCCGCCGGTGGTCTGGGCGTCGGCCAGCAGGATGATGGGCTGGCCCGACGGCGGCACCTGAATCACGCCCGGCAACACGCCGTGCGAGAGCAGGTCGTGCATGCGGTTCTTCTTGCGCGCGAGCGGCTCGGGGCCCGAGAGCCGATAGCCCATGCGGTTGCTGTTGGGCGTGACCTGCCACGGATTCTCCCAAAATTGCCTGTGGGTGGCGGCGGTGAAGTCGTCGTATTCGGGGCCGGGCAGCACGCGCACGCGGTGGGCGAGCGGGTCGGACAGCCACAGCGGCGGACGCACGCCCAGCGCTGCGGCCTTGCGCGCTTCGGCGCTGGCGTGGCCCATGGCGATGCGATCGCCGTCGCGCAGGGCACGGCCCTCGAAGCCGCCGAAACCGGCCGTGAGATCGGTGCTGCGCGAGCCGAGCGCCTCGGGCACGTCGATGCCGCCGGCGACCGCGAGATAGGTGCGCATGCCGAAGCGCGCGGGGCGCAGCGTCAGCGTCTGGCCGCGCGTGACGGGAAAGCGCCACCACGACCACACGGGCGTGCCGTCGAGATCGGCACGGCAGTCGGCGCCTGTCAGCGCCACCAGCGTGGAAGATGTGAAGCGCAGCGCGCACGCCCCCATCGTGATCTCCAGGGTGGCGGCATTCAGTTCGTTGCCGACCAGCCGGTTCGCCACGGCACAGGCGAGTGGGTCGACCGCGCCGCCGCTCGCGACGCCGAATTCACGTTGTCCGGTTCGGCCCAGATCCTGCACCGTGGTGAGGAGGCCGGCTCGCAGGATGTCGATCACAGGTCGAGGCTCGCGATGGTGAAACGCACGCGATCGCCCGGCGCCAGCAGGGCGGGCGGGCTCGCGGCGGGGTCGAACAGGGCGCGCGCGGTATGGCCGATGATTTGCCAGCCGCCCGGCGACGACAGCGGATAGATGCCGGTCTGGTTGCCGCCGATGCCCACCGAGCCGGCCGGCACCGACAGGCGCGGTTCGGCCCGGCGCGGCGCGGCGATCGACTCGTCGAGGCCGCCGAGATAGGCGAAGCCCGGCTGAAACCCAATGAAATAGACGATGTATTCCGGCGCCGTGTGGCGTTGCACGACCGTCTTCGGCTGCAGGCGCGCGTGTCGCGCGACCTCGGCGAGATCGGGGCCGTGCCGGCCGCCGTAGTGCACCGGGATTTCGATCTCGCGCCCGACCTCGCCGGCGCTCGGGGGTGTGTGCCAGAGCTCGCGCAAGCGCTCGCCGAGCACTTCGATGTCGGTGGCGAGCGGATCGAACAGCAGCGTGAGGTTGTTCATGCCGGGCACCACTTCGCGAACGTCGGGCCAGTCGCGGGCGAGTGCGGCGACGTGCCACACGCGCCGCTGCGTGGCGAGCGTGGGCGTGGCGCCGGCTTCGCACACGAGCGCGCTGTCGCCAAGCGGCAGGATTTTGAGCGTTGTCATGAATTAGCGATCGTTGCCGCGCGCACGCGCAAAGGTGGCCGATTCGGTCACGATGGCGTCGAGCGCCAGGTCGTGGGCTTCGGCGTCGAGATGCTCGATCTCGAGCGCGTCGTAGGCGATGCCGAGCGTTTGCGGCGGCGGTGTCATCGAATGCAGCGTGCGATCGTAGAAGCCGCCGCCGTAGCCCAGCCGCAGTCCGTCGCGCGTGAAACCCACGCACGGCACGAGCAGCAGGTCGGGCACGAGCACTTCGGTGTCGAGCGGCACGGGAATGCGATAGCGGCCTTGCGTCATGGGCGTGTCGGGCGTCCAGTGATGAAAGACGAGCGGGGTTGCGGGCGCGGCGACGACCGGCAGGGCGGCCAGGCGCGGTTCCCCGGCCGGCGCCTTCGCCAGCCATGCCGAGACGGCGCCGCGCGCGTCGAATTCTCCCTGGATTGGCCAGTAAAAACCCACGCACCGCGGCGCGCGGCGGGCCAGTTCGTCAGCGAGCCTCGCGGCGAGCGCGGCGTCGCGCACCTCGCGCGCGTCGAGGTGGTTGCGCACGGCCAGCAAAGCCCGCCGCAATTGGGCTTTGCCGGACGTCTGCGCCGCCGATCGGGCGGGGTCCCGTGCTATGCTTGAACTCACTTTTTACCCGACGCTCCACGAAGATGTCCGAACGTTTGACCCGAGTATATCGCGCCGCCGCGCTTGCCCTGAGCGCCGCGGCGCTCGTCGCATGCAGCACGACCCAGGCAACCGGTCGTCCCAAGGCGCCGGCGGCGGCCACTCGCGCCGCGCCTTCGGCCGACGTGCTCTCGCAACGCTCGCCCGACGACATCTTCGTACAGCTGCGCGAAGCGGCGCGCACCAACGACGCCCCGCGTGCCGCGGCGCTCGCGGCCATGCTCACCGATTACGACGTGCCGTCGTATGTGCAGTACTTCCAGATCAAGCCGCGCATGTTCGACCGCTCGGGCAAGGCGCTGCTCGACACGCCCGACGACGAGATCCGCGCCTTCCTGCGCACCTACGAGGGCCAGGCAATTGCCGATCGCCTGCGCAACGACTGGCTGCTCGTGCTGGGCAAGCGTCACGACTGGCAGACGTTCGACGCCGAATACCCGAAGTTCGTGCTCGACGACGACACCCAGGTCAAGTGCTACGCGCTGATGTCGCGGGCCGCGCGCGGCGAGAACGTGACGCAGGCGGCCATCGACCTGCTCACCGCGCCGAAGTACTACGGCGAGGGCTGCGTCGACATGATCGGCACGCTGGCCGCGAACGGCCAGTTGCCGCGCAAGGAGGTCTGGCACCAGATCCGCCTCGCCTACGAGGAAAACTACACCTCGCTCGGCAAGCAGATCGCCGATGCGCTCGGCAGTGTGCGTCCCGACGACAGCCTGCTCGATATGGCGGCCTCGCGTCCGGCGCAGATCCTCTCGCGCGGCGTGGACGGCTCGGAGGCCTCGCGTCAGCTCGCCCTGCTCGCGACCGTGCGCATGGCGCGCAGCGACGCGATGCTCGCCGCGAGCAGCTTCGCGGGCATTGCGGGCAATCTCTCGCAGGACGAGCGCGCCGTCGGCTGGGGCGCCATCGGCATGCGCGGCGCGCTGTCGCAGAACCCCATGGCGATCAACTGGTACCGTCAGGCGGGCAACGCCAAGCTCTCGAATACCGCGCAGGAGTGGAAGATCCGCGCCGCGCTGCGCGCTGGTGACTGGAACCTCGTGCGCGCGGGCATCGAAGCGATGCCGCAAGCGCTGCGCGACGACGGCGTGTGGACGTACTGGTATGGCCGCGCGCTGCGCGAAGCCGGGCAGGGCGAGGCCGCCCGCGCGCAATTCCAGAAGATCGCTTCGCAGCCGAATTTCTACGGTCAGCTGGCCAACGAAGAGCTGGGCAACAAGACGACGCTGCCGCCGCGCACGACCGTCACGAAGGCCGAGGTCGACGCCAACAGCGCGAATCCGGGCTTTCGCCGCGCCGCGAAGTTCTACGACCTCGGGCTGCGCTTCGAGGGCAACCGCGAGTGGAACTGGGAGTTGCGCAACATGACGGACCGTCAGTTGCTCGCCGCCGCACAGTACGCCAACAAGATCGAGCTGTTCGACCGCGCCGTGAACACGGCCGATCGCACCAAGCTCGAGCACGACTTCACGCTGCGCTACCTGATGCCGTTCCGCGACAAGGTCGAGCCGCGCGCGGCCGCCGTCGATCTGGACGAAGCCTGGGCGTATGGCCTGATTCGTCAGGAGTCGCGCTTCATCATCAACGCCCGTTCGTCGGCGGGCGCCGGCGGGCTGATGCAGATCATGCCGGCCACGGCGAAGATGGTCGCCAGGCAGATCGGCATGGACTATCAGCCCGGCATGATGCACGACATCGACACCAACATTCGTCTGGGCACGAGTTACCTGGCGGACATCTACAACAAGTTCGACGGCTCGGCCGTGCTGGCCTCCGCGGGCTACAACGCCGGACCGGGACGCCCGCGCGCGTGGCGCTCCACGCTGGATCGGCCGGTCGAAGGCGCCATCTTCGCGGAGACGATTCCGTTTAACGAGACGCGCCAGTACGTCGAGAACGTGCTGTCGAATACCACGTACTACGCGGCCCTGATCACGGGCCGCCCGCAATCGCTCAAGGAGCGGCTCGGCATCATTCTGCCCCAGTGACGGGCAAGGCCCGCGAGCCGCGAACCCACGGTCCTGATGCGGAGGTGACGCATGCGCTATAACGTTTGTGTCGTCGGTGGCACCGGTTTTATCGGCGGCCACCTGGTAGCCCGGCTCGTGACGATGGGGCACGTCGTTCGCGTGCCGACGCGGCGCGCCGAGGCCGCCAAGGCGCTCGGTGTGCTGCCGGGCGTGGAGCTCATCGAGTGCGATGTCCACGATCCGCGTGCGCTCGAGCGCGTGATTGCCGGCTGCGATGCCGTCATCAATCTCGTCGGCGTGCTGCACGGCGATCGCGGCACGCCATACGGCCAGGCGTTCGCGAAAGCCCACGTGGAGTTGCCGCGCAAGATCGCGCAGGCATGCAGCAATCGCGGCATCGACCGAATCCTTCACATGAGCGCGCTGGGCGCCGACCCCCACGGCCCGAGCATGTATCAGCGCTCGAAGGGCGACGGCGAGGCGGCCATTCGCGAGACGGGCATCCCGGCGACGATCTTCCGTCCGTCGGTGGTGTTCGGCCCCGGCGACAGCTTCCTGAATACGTTCGCGAAGCTCCAGCGTCGCCTGCCGATTGTGCCGCTCGCCTGTGCGAGCGCGCGCTTCCAGCCGATTTACGTGATCGACGTGGCGCAGGCGTTTGCCAGTGCACTCGAGAACGACGCCACGCTCGGCAAGACTTACGAACTGGGCGGGCCAGCCGTCTACACGCTGGAGGCCATCGTGCGCTTTGCCGGGGCGGTGTGCGGATGCGAGCGGCCGATCGTGCCGTTGCCCGACGGCGCCGCTCGCCTGCAGGCCGCGCTTTTCGAGAAGCTGCCGGGGGACCCGATCATCACGCGCGACAATCTCGACTCGATGCGCGTCGACAACGTGATGAGCGGCCCGCTTGCGCCCGAGCTCGGCCTCACGCCGAACGGGCTGGAAATCGCCGTCGACTATCTCGACGGCGATAGCTGGGAGCGCCGGCTGTCGGCGTACCGGCGTCTCGCGGGACGCTGAACGCCCCGGCGTCATTTCAATCGAGCGCGCCCGCATGAACGAGGCGCGCGCAAGGAAGACTCTCATGCAACTGATCGTCGCGAACAAGAAATACTCCTCCTGGTCGATGCGCCCGTGGGTGCTGCTCAAGCACTTCGGCATCGCGTTCGAAGAATGCAACGTGTGGCTCGCGCAGCCCGATACGCGCGAGCAGATCCTGCGCTATTCGCCTACCGGCAAGGTGCCGTGCCTCGTCGACAACGGCATCACGGTGTGGGACTCGCTCGCAATCTGCGAATACCTCGCGGAGAGCTATCCGCATCTGCCGCTGTGGCCGAAGTCGCGCGAGGCGCGCGCGCATGCGCGCAGCATTTGCGCCGAGATGCACAGCGGTTTCACGGCGCTGCGCACCAATATGTGGATGAACGTCGCGGCGCATTGGCCCGGCGCGGGCGCCACCCCCGAGGTGCTGGCCGACGTCCGTCGCATCGAGGCGGTCTGGGAAGACTGTCTTGCGCGCTACGAGGGTCCGTTCCTGTTCGGCGACTTTACGATTGCCGACGCGTTCTACGCCCCCGTGGTCATGCGCTTCGCGACCTTCGAGCCGGCGCTGTCGGCCCGCGCGCAGGCATACGCCGATCGCATTCGCGAAGTGCCGGCCGTGCAGGCGTGGGTGGCGGCGGCGCGGGGCGAGACCCACAGCATCGCTTACTACGACGTGCATCCATGAAGATTTACGCGGTCGGCGGCGCCATTCGCGACGCCATGCTGGGCCTGCCCGTCAAGGATCGCGACTACGTCGTCGTGGGCGCCACGCCCGAAGAGATGGTGCGGCGCGGCTTCAAGCCGGTAGGCCGCGACTTTCCGGTGTTTCTTCATCCCACCACGCGCGCCGAGTACGCGCTCGCCCGTACCGAGCGCAAGACCGCGCGCGGCTACCATGGCTTCTCGTTCTACTTCGCGCCCGAGGTCACGCTGGAGGAGGACCTCGTGCGGCGCGACTTCACGATCAACGCCATGGCGCGCGAAGTTCTGCCCGACGACAGCCTGTCCGAAGAGCTGATCGATCCCTACGGCGGCAAGCGCGACCTGGAGGCGGGGTTGTTTCGCCACGTCGGGCCGGCGTTTGCGGAAGATCCGGTGCGGATTCTGCGCTGCGCGCGCTTTGCCGCGCGTTTCACGGCGTTCTGCGTCGCGCCGGAGACGCTCTCGCTCATGCGGGAGATGACGGCCAACGGCGAGGTCGACGCGCTGGTGGCCGAGCGCGTCTGGCAGGAGATCGCACGCGGGTTGATGGAGCATCGTCCGTCGCGCATGTTCGATGTGTTGCGCGATGCGGGCGCGCTCGTGCGCATCCTGCCGGAGATCGATCGCCTGTGGGGCGTGCCGCAGCGCGCCGACTACCATCCGGAAGTCGATACGGGCGTTCACGTCATGATGGTGCTCGACTACGCGGCGCGGCAGGGCTATTCGCTGCCGGTGCGGTTTGCGGCGCTCACGCACGATCTCGGCAAGGGCACCACACCGGAGGACGTGCTGCCGCGCCACGTCGGGCACGAGGGGCGCAGCGTGGGCCTGCTCGGGCCGTTGTGCGCACGTCTTCGCGTGCCCGTCGAGTGTCGCGAACTGGCGCAGGTCGTGGCGCGCGAGCACGGCAACATCCACGCGAGCGAGAAGTTCGGCGCGTCGGCACTGGTGCGTCTGCTGGAGCGTTGCGACGCGCTGCGCAAGCCCGAGCGTTTCGTGGAGATCCTGCAGGCATGCGAAGCGGATGCGCGGGGGCGGGGGGGGGACTTCGCCACGGCGCCCTATCCGCAGCGGGAACGCCTCATGGCGGCGCTCGAGGCCGCGCGGAGCATCGATGCCGGCGCCGTGGCGCGCCAGTACGCCGATCAGCCGGCGAAGATCCGTGACGCCGTGCAGGCCGCGCGCATTGCTGCGCTCGAGGCGGCCGGGTTCAAGGACCCCGCCGCCTGAACGCCGTGGCGCGCAGCGGTTCTCGCTGCGCCCGGGCGGCCGGCGTGGGAACGGCGTCGTGCGAACGCCGAAATTACTCGAACGCCTTGTCGTTCGGGTTCGCGTAGAGCTGCTTGAGCTGATCGCTCATCGGGAAGTTGAAGTTGATGTGCTTCGGCGGCACCGGCGATTCGAACCACTTCTTGTACATCGCATTGATTTCACCGCTCTTCATCACGCCGGCGAGCGTGTCGTCGACGAGCTTTTTGAACTCGGTGTCGCCGTGTTTCATCATGAAGCCATATGCCTCGAACGATTGCGGCGTGCCCGTCACGATCCAGTCGTCCGGGGTGCGGCCCATGGTGCGCGCGCCGGCGAGCAACACGTCGTCCATCATGAAAGCCTGGACGCGACCGCCCTGGAGCATGGTGAACGACTCGCCGTAGTCCTTGCCCGAGATGACGCTCATGTTCATCTTCTTGTCGTTGTTCATCTTGTTCAGAATGCGCTCCGACGTCGTGCCCGCGTTGGTCACCACGGGCTTGCCGGCCAGATCCGGGAAGTCCTTGATGCCCGAGTTCTTGTTCACGAGCAGGCGGGTGCCGGCGATGAAGAACGTATTCGAGAAATTGACCTGCGCCTGACGCGCCTTCAGGTTCGTCGTCACGCCGCATTCGATGTCGACCGTACCGTTCTGCACGAGCGCAATACGGTTTTGCGACGTCACGGGAATGAAGCGCACCTGCAGATCGGGCTTCTTCAGACGCGTCTTCACGCTGTCGACGATCTTGTTGCAAAGGTCCTGCGAGTAACCGATGACGTTGTGGTTGTTGTCGTAGTACGAGAACGGAATCGACGACTCGCGATGGCCGATCGAGATGACCCCGCTGCTCTCGATCTTCTGCAGCGTTTCCGATGCGGGCTGCGCCGTTGCGGCCCCCGCCGCGACACTCATCGCCACGCCCAGCATTACCCCGGTCCATCGCATCTTGATCATGTCCTGCTCCTGAAATGGTCTCACGTCGATATGAATCATTTGTTGCATGGTAATTTTTTTGCAACATATGATCAAATGGTCGTTAACCCTAGCGGAGCGGGGCCCGTAGGGCGAGAGGACCCCACCGGGACGTGAAAGCGCGGTGCGGTGGGGTCGTTGGCAGGAGGGGGCGGAACATGCACCGCCCGCCGAAGTGCGGCGGGGGGGCTGCGGGGGCGGCGGAGCGGTGGGGGGCGCGTTGCAACGGTTGTTGCGGATCGATGCGCTGCGTTACAGGACGCGGATCAGCAAATTGAAAACGAGCGAAAGCAGGACGGTCGAGGCGAACGGGAATACCACCTCACGTCCGCGCCAGCGGATGCGCACATCGCCGGGCAGACGGCCGATGCCGATCTTCGCGAGCCAGGGCGAGGCTGCCGACAGGACGCATATCGCGAAGAAGATCGTGAACATCCAGCGAAACATCGGCGAGGCCTCTCGATGAGAAGGAGGGAAGGCGCGGGCGTGGTGGACGTCAGAGGGCGTGACTGCGCTCGCCCGTGGCGAAGCCGATCAGTCCGGCCCATTCATCCATGCCGCGCCCGAACGCGATGACCTTGAAGAGCTCGCCCATTTCGGCTTCCGACAGCAGCTTCTGCGCGGCGGCCGCTGCCGGCAGATACGTCTTGGGATCGCTCGGATCGAGCGCGCTCATCAACTCGACGATACCGGCGTTCATCAGGAAGCGCGCCTGCGACGTGAAGCCGAGCAGATCGAGCCCGGCTTGTACGCCGGCGTCGGCGATGCCGGAAAATTCAACGTGCGCCGTGATGTCCTGCAGGCCCGGATAGTAAAACGGGTCGTCGTGCGCGTGATGACGGTAGTGGCACATCAGCGTGCCCTGTGCGCGCTGCGGATGATAGTACTCGCGCGCCGGAAAGCCGTAGTCGACGAGTAGCAGCACGCCGCGCGCGAGCAGCGGCGCGACGCTGCGCACGAAGGCCGCGGCAGCTTCATGCGTTTCGGTCAGATATTCCTGAGCCGGGGGCAGCGCCGCGAGCGGCGCGAGTGCCTCGGGCAATGCGCCGTCGTACCGCCGTTCTTCCCAGGCGAAACCGTCGGGCGTGCAGACCACGCCGCGCTCGAACCAGACCGGTCGGCCGTCCTGGCCGTTGGCCGGGGCGCGGCGCGCCCACAGGCGCACGGGCATGGCGTCGAGGACTTCGTTGCCGAGCATGACGCCGTGAAAGGCGTCAGGCAACTGATCGAGCCAGCTCACGCGATCGAGCAGATGCGGGGCCACACGGGCGATCGTGTCGCGCTGGCGCGCACGCAATTCGCCAGAGAGTTCCATGATCGAGTAACGCTCGCAAGGCGCCCCTTCGGCTTCGAGCGCAAGGAGCAGGTCCGCGGCGAGCCGCCCGGATCCCGCGCCGAATTCGAGCACCTTTGCATCGCCCGTCTGCTCGAAGATCTCGCTGACCTGGCGTGCAAGCGTGCGCGCGAAGAAAGGCGTGAGCTCCGGTGCGGTGACGAAGTCGCTGCCGTCGGCGGCCAGACGGCCGAACTTGGCGGCGCCCGCGGCGTAGTAGCCGAGGCCCGGCGCATAAAGCGCCAGCTCCATGAAGCGATCGAACGGGAGCCAGCCGCCGGCGTCGCGGATGGCGTCGGCAAGGTGCGCCGTGAGGCGGCGCGAGTGTTCGAGCGCGTCCGGCTCCGGAACGGGTAAACTATGGGGTTTCGGTGCGGCCTGATTCATGCGGGCATTGTAACGGAGTCGGTGCAGACTGGCTGCTGGCCATGACGATGCCTCTGCGGTGACCGATTTCGGTGGATTTTTTGGTGATTTCCTCCGATTTTCAGTCATTTTCACCAGTTTTCCGCCGGTCGGGGCGGGCGGATGGTCCGAACCCGAAGCGCCCCGAACGCCCGTTTGCCAGCGAGCGGGGCGTGCGGGCCGCACACCGTCCCGTGCCCCGGCCGCACCGGGATCGTTTCAGGCCCATCCGCTGACCCGCCCATTGACAGGAATTGACAGGAATTCGCCGCATGACCGTTGCATCGACGCCACGCTCCACGCCTGCCGCAAGCGAGCTCACCCGCACGTCCGACGTGCCGCGTGTGGCGCTCGTGACCGGCGGGGCGCGCCGCATCGGCCGGGCCATTGCGTTGCGGCTCGCGGCGCAGGGCTGGGACGTCGCCGTTCACTACGAACGCTCGCACGACGAAGCGCTCGAGACGGTCGCTGCCATCGAGGCGCTCGGCCGTCAGGCGGTAGCGCTGCAGGCGTCGCTCGCCGACGAGGCGGCGACGGCCGGGCTGGTCGGGCGTTGCGCCGCGTCGCTCGGCGTACCGGGGTGCCTGGTGAATAACGCGTCGCGATTCGAGTACGACTGTGCGCAGGACTTCGGCTACGAGGCGCTCGAGCGCCATATGCGGGTGAACGCCGGCGCGCCGCTGGTGCTCGCGCGCGAAATGCACGAGGCGCTGGGCGATGCCGGGCGCGGCGTCGTCGTCAACCTGCTCGACCAGAAGCTGGCGAATCCGAATCCGGACTACCTGTCGTACACACTGTCGAAGGCGGCGCTCGACGCGGCGACGACATTGCTCGCGCAGGCTTTCGCGCCGAGGCTTCGAGTGGTCGGCGTCGCGCCTGGCGTGACGCTGCTCTCCGTGGACCAGACGCCGGCCGGCTTCGCGGCGGCGCATGCCTGCACGCCGCTGGGCGCCTCGTCCACGCCCGAGGACATCGCGCAGGCCGTGGCGTATCTGGCCGATGCTCCGGCCGTCACCGGCACGGTACTGTACGTCGACGGCGGGCAACACCTCGCGAGCTCACCGCGCGACGTGAAATTTCTGACCGAGCCGGCCGACGCCGACCGGTCTCGTTGATAGTCATTACGAGTTTTCAAAATGCATAGCGCTCTTTCCCACCCTCGCCTGATGGACTGCCGTCGCATGTTCCTGCGCGACTATGAAGTGTTCATCAACATCGGCGTGCACGATCACGAGAAGCGTGGCGAGCAGCGCGTGCTGATCAACGTCCAGTTGTTCGTGCCGCTCGCCGAGAGCACGCCGGTGGCGGACAAGCTCGAGGAAGTCGTCGATTACGACTTCATGCGCCTCACGATCGCCAGGCGGGTGGGGCAGGGCCATATTCATTTGCAGGAGACCCTTTGCGACGACGTCGCGCGTGCGCTGCTGGCGCATCCGCGCGTGCGTGCAGTGGGCGTGTCGACCGAGAAACCCGACGTTTATCCCGATTGCCACTCGGTGGGCATCGAAGTGTTCATGATGAAGGATGCCTGACATGAGTGCCGTCATGCCCGAGACCGGTGCGCCGCTTGCCGCGACCGGAAATGCCACTGCCGACAGCGTGAAGAAGGCGCAGAAGCTCGCTTTCGAGAACAACAAGCTGGAAAAGCGCCTGTTCCGTCTGACGGGGCAGGCCATCGGCGACTACAACATGATCGAGCAGGGCGATCGCGTCATGGTGTGCATGTCCGGCGGCAAGGACAGCTACGCCATGCTCGATATCCTGCTCAAGTTGCGCGAGCGCGCGCCGATCGACTTCTCGATCGTGGCCGTCAACCTCGATCAAAAGCAGCCGGGCTTTCCCGAGCATGTGCTGCCCGATTACCTGCGCTCCATTGGCGTGGAGTTCCACATCGAGAACCAGGATACGTACTCGATCGTCAAGCGCGTGGTGCCCGAAGGCAAGACCACGTGCTCGCTGTGCTCGCGGCTGCGCCGCGGCATTCTGTATCGCGTGGCGGGCGAGCTCGGCGCGACCAAGATCGCGTTGGGGCACCACCGCGACGACATCATCGAGACGGTGTTCCTGAACCTGTTCTATGGCGGCAAGCTCAAGGGCATGCCGCCCAAGCTCCAGTCGGACGACGGCAAGAACGTGGTGATCCGCCCGCTCGCCTACGTGCGCGAATCGGACCTGGAGCGATACGCCGAATACAAGCAGTTCCCGATCATCCCGTGCAACCTGTGCGGCAGCCAGCCGAACCTCAAGCGCGCGGAGATGAAGGCGCTCATCCGGCAATGGGAGAAGCAGCATCCGGGGCGCATCAAGTCGATTTTCAGCGCGCTCTCGAACGTGATTCCGTCGCACCTGATGGACGCGAGCCTCCATGACTTCAAGAATCTTCGCGCGACGGGGCAGCCCGACCCGCTCGGCGATATCGCATTCGACGAAGCACCGTGCGGCGACGAGAACGATGCGGGCATCATTCGCATCACGCAGTTCGACGACTGATCGCCGGTCGCTGGCTCGTCCCAACTTGCCCCAATTTGTCCCAACTCGCTCCAGCTTGCCTCGGCCGCTCAACGTACTCTGACTCGCGGGTAGTCCCGCATGAGGCGCCGGACTACCCGATCCCGACAACCGCATTCCCGATTTCGTAACCTCACGACGCCATGAATATTGTGATTCTCGCCGCTGGTATGGGTAAGCGCATGCGCTCGAAGCTACCGAAGGTGCTGCAGCCGCTCGCTGGCCGACCGCTCCTGTCCCACGTGATCGCCACGGCGCGCAAGCTTGCCCCGCAGCGGCTCATCGTGGTGATCGGGCATGGCGGGGACGCCGTGCGCGAGGCCGTGGCCGGCGAGGGCATTGCGTTCGCCGAGCAGGCGCAGCAACTGGGCACCGGCCACGCCGTGCAGCAGGCCGCGCCGCTGCTCGACGAATCGGCGCCCACGCTCGTGCTCTACGGCGACGTGCCGCTCACGCGAGCCGAGACGCTGCAGGCGCTGCTCGAAGCCGCCGGCCGCGACAAGCTGGGCGTGCTCACGGTGGATCTGGAGAATCCGTCGGGCTATGGCCGTATCGTGCGCGACGCCGCGGGCAACGTACAGCGCATCGTCGAGCAGAAAGATGCCAACGAGGCCGAGCGCGCCATTCGCGAAATCAACACCGGCATTCTCGTGGCGCCCACGCGCGCGCTCAAGGGCTGGCTCGGCGGGCTCAAGAATCAGAACGCGCAGGGCGAGTACTACCTGACCGACGTGATCGCCTGCGCCGTGGCCGACGGCGTGCCGGTCGTCACCACGCAGCCGGCCTTCGCGTGGGAGCCCAACGGTGTGAACGACAAGGCGCAGCTCGCCGAGCTCGAGCGCGACTATCAGCGCAATGCGGCCGGCGCGCTGCTGGCCGCGGGCGTCACGCTCGTCGATCCGGCGCGTTTCGACGTGCGCGGTGAGATGACTTGCGGCACGGACGTCACCATCGACGTCAACTGCGTATTCGAGGGCAAGGTAACGATTGGCGACGGCGCGTTCATCGGCGCGAACTGCGTGATCCGCAACAGCACCATTGGCGCGGGCACCCGCATCGAGGCGTTCAGCCATCTGGACGGCGCGGTGGTCGGCCGCGACGCGCACGTGGGGCCGTATGCGCGGCTGCGCCCCGGCGCCGATCTTGGCGACGAAGTTCATATCGGCAACTTCGTCGAAGTGAAGAATGCCTCGCTCGCCAAGGGCTCGAAGGCCAATCATCTGGCGTATGTGGGTGACTCGACCGTGGGCGAGCGCGTGAACATCGGTGCGGGCACCATCACATGCAATTACGATGGCGCGAACAAGCATCGCACGGTCATCGAGGACGACGTGTTCGTCGGTTCCGACACGCAGCTCGTGGCGCCGGTGACCGTGCGCCGTGGCACGACCATCGCCGCCGGCACCACGGTCTGGAAGGACACGCCCGAAGGCGCACTCGTGCTCAACGGCAAGACGCAGGTGGCAAAGGAGGGCTACGTCCGCCCGCGCAAGCAGAAGCGGTAAAATCCGCAGTCATGTGTCGGTGCGCGAGCGGAGTCGCGCGTCGGCGAATCCAATACGGATCGGGATGGGTCCGAGTCATCGAGCCAGGGCCTCTGGCGTAAAGGAAAGCGAATATGTGCGGCATTGTCGGCGCGGTGGCGCGACGTAATGTAGTACCGGTGTTGGTCGAAGGGCTGCGTCGTCTGGAGTACCGCGGCTATGACTCGTGTGGCGTGGCCGTGCTGAAGGACGGCGTGCCGCAGCGCGCGCGCAGTGTGTCGCGCGTGGCCGATCTCGACGAACAGCTAACGCAGACGCATCTGGCCGGGCAGACCGGCATTGCCCACACCCGGTGGGCGACGCACGGTGCGCCAGTCACGAACAACGCGCATCCGATCTTCTCGCGCGACGAAGTGGCGCTGGTGCACAACGGCATCATCGAGAACCACGAAAGCCTGCGCGAGGAACTGCGCGGCCTCGGTTACGAATTCGTGTCGCAGACCGACACCGAGGTGATCGCTCACCTGATTCATCACCTCCTCACGAACGGCGCGGCCGGCGATCTGTTTCGCGCGGTGCGGCTGGCCACGCGACGTCTGCATGGGGCGTATGCCATCGCCGTGTTCCGCAAGCAGGAGCCGCATCGCGTGGTGGGCGCACGCGCGGGTTCGCCGCTGGTGGTCGGGGTGGGCGAGGGCGAGAACTTCCTCGCTTCCGACGCCCTGGCGCTGGCCGGCACCACCGATCAGTTCATCTACCTGGAGGAGGGCGATGTCGTCGAGCTGACGCTCGACGGCGTGACGATCGTCGATCGCAACGATGCGGACGCGCAGCGTGAAGTTCGCACGGTGCAGGCGTATTCAGGCGCGGTGGAGCTTGGCCCGTACCGCCACTACATGCAGAAGGAAATCTTCGAGCAGCCGCGCGCCATCGGCGACACGATGGAGGGCGTGGAGGGCGTTTCCCCCACGTTGTTCGGCGATAAGGCCGAAGCCGTGCTGAGCGGTATCGACTCGATTCTGATTCTCGCGTGCGGCACGAGCTACTACTCGGGCATGACGGCGAAGTACTGGCTGGAGTCACTCGCGCAGATCCCTACGCAGGTCGAAGTGGCGAGCGAGTATCGCTATCGCGACAGCGTGCCGAACCCGAAGGCGCTGGTCGTCACCATTTCGCAATCGGGCGAGACGGCCGACACGATGGCGGCGCTGCAGCATGCGCAGTCGCTCGGCATGACCAACACGCTCGCCATTTGCAACGTGGCGACGAGTGCGATGGTGCGCCAGACGGCGCTGCACTATCTCACGCGCGCGGGGACGGAAATCGGCGTGGCGTCGACGAAGGCCTTCACGACGCAACTGACCGCGCTGTTCCTTCTGACGCTGACGCTCGCCAAGCTGCGCGGCCGTCTGTCTGCAGCGCAAGAGGCCGATTACCTGACGCAGTTGCGTCACCTGCCGGCAGCGCTCAACAGCGTGCTGGCGCTCGAGCCGCAGATCATTGCGTGGGCGGAGGAGTTCGCCCGTCGCGAGAACGCGCTGTTCCTCGGACGGGGTCTGCATTACCCGATCGCCCTCGAAGGTGCGCTCAAGCTCAAGGAAATCTCGTATATCCACGCCGAGGCATATCCGGCGGGCGAACTCAAGCACGGCCCGCTGGCGCTGGTGACCGATCAGATGCCGGTGGTTACGGTCGCGCCGCGCGACGCGCTGGTCGAGAAGCTGAAGTCGAACATGCAGGAAGTGCGGGCGCGCGGCGGTCAGCTATACGTGTTCGCGGATGCCGACACGGAGATTTCGAGTGCCGAGGGCATCCACGTCATTCGTATGCCGGAACACTACGGCCTGCTCTCGCCGATTCTGCACGTGGTGCCGCTGCAACTGCTGGCGTATCACACCGCCTGCGCACGCGGCACCGATGTCGACAAGCCGCGCAATCTGGCGAAATCGGTGACGGTGGAGTGACACGGGATTCTGCTCGGACTCGCTGTCTAAAACAAATGGAAGCGCTTCAAAACACCCGCAAAGTTCTGACTATATGAGGGTCTCCTCCCATGGGAGCCGACCCGATAAGGCCAACGATGCTTTCGCTCGTTGGCTTTTTTTTGCGCAAAAACTCCCGGAAACACCTCTACCCTTTCCTCCAGCGCAGGCGCCACGTGGCTGTGCGGCGCCGGACGTATTAGATATGACGCCGGTCACATCCGTGCAGGGAATGACCTTGTGAGCTCGACGCCACTTCGGCAATGGAACTAACGAACTTCGTGGCGTACTACGGCGGGCGGGGTCCACGCGCCCGTTGTGGTTTCCATCTTCGGCCAATAAGCCCGGATGTACAGGGAAAAATCACCACTAGCCGGAGCGGGCAGCCAGTTCGCGGCGTGTGCGCTGTCGGGAGGCGTCGATTGCACGTATAGCGTCAACGACCCGTCGTCGTTGTATTTCAGGTCGCGGTTTTTTGTGCCGAGAGAGTATCGCTTGAGGCTGTTCGGAACAAAGAAGTGATGCTCGTTGTAAAGCGTGAGCGACCAAAATCCATTCACCGGCGGTGTGGCGCCTTTGGGAAACGTGACTGTGTACGCCTTTGCGCCGTTCAGTCGCTGCCCGTCGCTGTCGAAGTCCTGGTAAAAATACTTTGTCTCCGAAGGACCGTTGACGAAAATATTCGATTTTGCGACGGCCGTCCGGGTGAGGTAGTCGACGCCAAAGGCGGCATTGTTGTTCGTCGTGGACCAGTGGTTGGGCAGCGGGATGCCGAAATTCCGGAATTCGAATAACGGCGCGATCAGTTGAGCGTCTGCAAGCTTTAGCTCGTCATCAATGGCTTTGCGCATCGCCGGGCTTGACTTGGCCGCCTCGACCAGGGCGAGCGCTTGTGCGTACATGGATTCCTCGCCGGGGAGTGCCGGGGAGTCCGCGAGCGCTGCCGGAAGCACGTCGATAAACTTCTCTGGCACAACCCAGGACGTTTCACTGTCCCCCGAGTCTTGTGAAGGCACGCGCTTGAGAGAGCGCCAATCCGTGTGCTTGAACTTGCCATCGTACTGCGCCAGCGGATACATCATGACGCTGCCAAGAACCTCCTGAATCGCCGCCCGGTCGGCAGCCGTATCGTCCATAAACACGCGCGGAATCACGTTGCCAATATTGGTGGAAGCGCGAAACACCCGGCTAATACCTGGCGGAACATCGCCTTTCCAGTTTGGCCCCACCAGCATGTAAAAGCCGGGTTGGGTGTTGTACATCTTGCCGAGCTGCGCAAAGCTGTCGGTTCGCCCATCCACGACCTGATAGACCCAGAACCGGTTGCCAAAGTCCGGGACCTGGATAACGACGGGCGAAATATCGAGGGCCAGCAATCCTCCCCCATAAACGACGTCCTGATTAGGGCAGGCAACGAGACGAACATCCGGCGGGAAATAGTCCGTCAGCATGGTCAGCTCATTGAGCGGCGCCATCGGAGCCGCGCCGACGTACATGCGCGATTTGATCTGCGAGTACGCAAGTCTGCGACTCTCCATGTTGACCAAAGGCCATGCCCAGAAGAACGTGTTTCTGGCCACTTGTCTCGCATAGGCCTCCGTCATTCGGGTTCCGGTGGCTGGTCCCTCGGGCATGGATGCGGCCAGCGTCGGCGTTAGCGAAATTGGCGCGGCCGCGACGCCGACGCTACAGACGATAAGACATGTGGCGAACAGGCCAGTCAACGCTTTCATTTGAGTCACTCAAGGGGCGTCGTGCATAAAAGAGTGGCCGGGCCGTTACAGACCAACCTCGGTAACCGGAGCGGGCGTCCATTTACCTTCTCTGACCACGGTCTTTGGTACGTAGGCACGGAACGTCAGGGAAAACGGTTTTCCCCGAGCGGACGGCAACCAGTTGGACAGATACTCCGGTGATGGCTCGTCCGGGCCGATGAAAATTTTGAGTGAGCCGTCCGCTTCATGCTTGAGCGGCGAGTAGCTGTTCAGGTTGTAACGCTTGAGCGCGTTCGGTACAACGCGGTAGTCCGGCACACCCACCAGAATGATGGACCAATAGCCGTCCACCACCGAGGATGGAAGCTGGTCTGGCGGGAAGGACATCACATAGTTCTTCCCGCCATCGAACGTGCGTCCACTCGCGTCCTGCGTGCCAATAAAGTACAACACTTCATCGGGAACGTTTGCCCAGATTCCGAGATAGTTGGCGGCGGCACGCAGTCGATAATCGGTCCCATAATGACCGACGGTGCCGCCCCCGGTCCAACGGTTCCGGCTCGGGGCCGAGTCGTTGACCGCATACGCTTTAAATTTCGGAACCACTATCTGCTGTAGTTGGCTTGCGACTGCCGCACGCGTCGAGGCATCGGTTTGAACGCGGGTAGCCACGTCCCTTGCCGCTTGTTGTTGCTCCGCGGCTTTCGGCGAGACGTCCGCAGCACTGGCGATAAGGGCATTCACGTTGTCAAAAATGTCCACACCCGCGAGGTCCGCGTTGGAGAAATCCTTGAGGGCTGGCGGCGGGGAGATGCGCGGCTTGCCGATGACGCTCAGGCGGAACTGACGCTGAAGAGCCATCGCGCCGTCAGGGTCGTCTTTCAGTTCCACCCGCGCGAGCATCTTCGCCTTGGACGAGTGGAGCACTACCGGTGAGGCATCTGCAGGCAGCTTTACCTTGCTTGCCGGTGACACGAATGCAAATTTTCCATATGGCTTCGACGGGAAAGTGCGCTCATTAATGTTTGTGATGACTTCGCCCCATTCGTCAATGATTTGCGCGGTGTAATACCTTCCCGTGATCTTCGGGATATCAAGCACTGCTGCCGAATTGTCGTCGACGGCTATCCACGCTTCCAGGTAAGCGACGTCGAGATTGGGATTTACGAAATCGGCTGAACCCCTTGGGTTGTACTTGATGGTGTTGTATTTCACACCGGTTGCCGCTGCCAAATCGTGCTGTTCCTGGCGGACAACGAGCGCACGCCCCAGCAAATAAGTGTACGCAGTGGTCAGGGACGCCTCGTTCACAGAGGGCTGTGCAAAGGCGCGGGGCGCCGAGAGGACCAATACACCAACCGCGAACGCGAGGCGCATTGGCCAGCCGCGTGCCAGGGTGCCTGATCGCCTGCAGCCCCAAAAGGTGTTCCTAAAAGAACAGGAACGAAAAAGGAAGGCAACGGACATTTGAACTCCATCAGAAATAGATTTCAACGTCGACGCAACACCGAGGCGTGTCCAGAATACCTAAAGTTCGTTTCAATTGCCATGCGCGGGGTCACGCTGGCCTCCAAGCTGGAGGCGAGAGGTTCGCAGCCCGACTCATTGATGGTTTTCCGCAGACGAGATCGGCGAGACGTGCTTCTCGCCACTCGCCCGATGTCCTGACGATGGCCCCGGGCGGCTGCATGCGGCGAGCAACGCGTTGCGGCCGGTGACGGCAGGCGCGTCGCCGTGCGGCGTCAGTGCAAGGGCGGGACGGCGCCCACCTTCTCGGCGAGCATGCGCTCGTAGACGCCGAAGTGGAGATCGACTTCGCTTTGCGTGACGACGGTGACGTTCATTTGGATGGCTTCAGGCGGCAGTGCAAACACGGTTGCGAGCGCAACGCAGATCTGCGGCACCACGTTGACGTCGGCGTCGACGGTCGTCCCGGCGTCGACGCGCAAGCTGCCGTCGCGCGAGAACACGATTTCGACGATGCGCGCGCGAGCGCTCATGTTGTTCTCGATGGCCAGCGCGATGACGTTGGCCATTTTCCGCATTCCCTCCGTGGGAAATCCACGCTCGGCGCGCAAGCGCAGACGGTGGACGCCGATTGTCAGCCAATCCCATTCGAAATCCATTGTGCACCTCCGGATGTGGTCAACTGTGCCGTCAAATTGAGGGGCACATTTTTGATTTCAAGACCCCTTGAAATCCGGCGGAAGCGATCTATCTTAATGTTCCGTCAGTGCCTGCTGGCGCAAGGTTTGATGACCGCGTGTCATCGTGTTTTCGTTATTAACTCCGTCGCATCGATTGGGCGGAATTATTAGGAGAATGCGACCATGAGCGAATTTGACCTGAGCAATGGGATATTTGGAGAGCTGGACCGCCTCCACCGGGAGATGACGAACCTCTTTTCCGGCTTCCCGACCAGCATTCGGTCCTCACGCCCGGGAGCTTTTCCTCCCATCAATATCGGCACCACCGACGACTCGGTGGAAATCGTCGCCTTCGCGCCCGGCATGGATGCCAAGGCCTTCGACGTGACCATCGACAAGGGCCTGCTGACCATCTCCGGCGAGCGCCGGCGCGCCAGCGAGGAAGCGCGCGATACGCGATCGTACGCACAGGAGCGATTCACCGGCACCTTTCGCCGGGCGATCGAATTGCCGACCCACGTCGACCCGAACGACGTCAAGGCGCGCTACGCCAACGGCTGTCTGAGCATCAGCATCGGCAAGCGCGAGTCGTCCAGGCCGCGCGCCATTTCCGTGCAATGAGGAGGACATCATGAACGCGAACTCGCAACTCACGACGACTTCCCAAGGCCAGGCGCCATCGCGCCCGACGACGCAGGAGCCGCGACACCTCACCGTCTGCCCGGCCGTCGACATCGTGGAAGACGAGCATGGCGTGACACTGTGGGCTGATCTGCCCGGCGTGTCGAAGGACAAGCTCGACATCCGCGTGCAGGACGGTACGCTGTCCATCGAAGGCGAAGCGATGGTCCCCGCGCCGCAGAACCTCCGGCTGCAGCACGCCGAACTGAAGGAGCCGCGCTTTTCCCGCGCCTTCATGCTGAGCGCCGATTTCGACACGTCGAAGATCGAGGCGCAGCTCAGAGATGGCGTGCTCAGACTGACGGTGCCGCGTCGCGAGGAAGCGCGCCCGCGCAAGATCGAAGTGCAGGCAGCCTGATGCAGGCGGCCCGTGAATTTCGATGCGGGTTGATTCCTACGGTTCGCGCCTGCGGGCGTATGCCCGCGGGCGCATTTTTCGACATGCGAGAACAACATGAGAATGCTCTGGCCGAAGAGCGACGAGCCGCACGTAAAGACCAAGGTATTCGCGGTGCAGGCAAATCTCGACGAAACCGTGGCACTGATCCGAAGGTTCGCGCATGACGAATTCGCGCGCGCCATCGGTACCGAAACCCCGTCCGACCAGGACATCCGGGGCTTCATCCTCGATCGCCTGCGAAGCATGAAGCTCGATGCGGCCGAACCGTGGACGGAGCCTACCGTGCAACGCGTATTCGGCAGCGTGTACGTCATGCCGATGTTCGCGAAAATTGAAGGCGTGCGCGCCATCGAGGCCCGCCTTGTCGTGATGCCGGACGCACGCTACGCGCCGCGCACCTATATTCCGATATCGAATTAGCGGCGCGCCGACTCTGCCCGCAAAAAAGGGGAGCCCCTTGCAGGGCTCCCCTTCAAGCTGGAGCACTCAAACCAACAGTGGAACGTCTCGCGAAGACGTGGGCTCAGAACTTGTGGCGCAGGCCCGAGATCACGGCAGCCTGGGTCTTGGTGCTCGACGCACCGCCCGCGCCGTTGATCGACGCCGCCGTGGCGTCGCCCGCGGCCTTCTGGTAGATGCCCACGAGGTACACGTCCGTGCGCTTCGAGAGCGAATAGTCGACGGCGGCGTTGACCTGATGGTACTTCGGGCTCAGGTCGGCGAGCGTGGCGCTGCGCGTGCTGGCGTCCGTGTAGGTGTACGACAGGCCGAGCAGCAGCGACGGCGTGAGGTTGTACGTGCCGTTCAGTTCATAGTTCGACACGCGCGCGCCGGTGCCGCTCACGTACTTGAGTTGCGTGTTGCTGTACACGAAGCCGACGGCGGCCGGGCCGAAGCTGTAGCTGCCGCCCGTGGCCAACACGCGTTGCTTGTCCACGCCGACGGTCGCGGTGCCGATGCGCGCCGTATAGAAGTCGCCACTGTAGTCGCCAGCCACGGCGCCGCCCGTGTTCGTGCTGTTCGGCGAGCTCACTTCGAGGTAACCAATGCCGAACTTGACCGGGCCGTTGGCGTAGCTCGCACCTACGCTGTAGGCGCGGTTGTTGGCGAAGCCTGTGCCGCCCGTGCCGCTGCTGGCCTGGTTCGAGAAGCCATACAGGCCGCCGAACGTGAAGCCGGCATAGTTCGCGCTCGTGTACTTGATCGAGTTGTTGATGCGAAACGAGTTGTACAGGTTGTCCACGTCGCCGACGTGGGCGCCGAGCTTCGTGGCGAAGAGCTTCGCCGAGGTGAGGCCGCTCACGAAATCGACCACGGAGTCGTACTGACGGCCGATGGTCAGGCTGCCGAACGACTTGCTCGACAGGCCGACGAACGCCTGGCGGCCGAATTCACGGCTGCCCTGGCCCAGGCCGCCGTTCGTGAGGTTGAAGCCGTTCTCCAGGGTGAAGATGGCCGACAGGCCGCCGCCCAGATCCTCCGAACCCTTCAGGCCCCACCGGTTGCCGGATTGCAGGCCGTCGGCGGTGCCGAAGTTCTTGCTGCCGCCGACATTGCTCACGTAAGACAGGCCGCCATCCAGAACGCCGTACAGCGTGACGTTGCTCTGTGCCTGTGCCGCACCCGCGGCGCACACGGCGAGAACACCGCCCAGCGCGGCGGCCAATTGCGTCTTTTTCATTGGTCTATTCCTTTTCGATAACTTTGGATTGATGCGAACCCGTCGCTTTTTGACGAGCGCCCCGTGGGTTCGGGCCGAACTATATCGAAGGACCCGGCCATTCCATAGGTGTATTAACGAAATTCCGCGTGCAATGTATTGCCACTACAACGCAGCGCGATTTATCGCCGCGCAGTTCCGGAATTTCATGTGGATGACATATGCGAGCGCTATAAAACGCTGTGCGCGAGCCCTGCAGACACGGGGTGCGGTGCGGCGTGGCGTGGTGTCCGGTCATCCGGTCATCGCGCCGCCCCCCGCTCTCTTGCGCTCTCTTGAGCTTCTCCCGCCTTTATCAATCCCCGTTTTTCCCGTTTCGCCACTTCCTCTGGCTGTTTGTCCCACGGCCTATCCCGCTTGTCCTGTTCCGCGGCACGCGTGTCGACATCGACACTGCGTCCATCCGGCTTTGGCAGCGACACATGCCGCTTCTGTACAGTTCGTCATAAAGATCGTCAGTTCGACGTCAAATAAATGTTTATTGACGATTTGACGCTACATTTCATCTGATCCCCTCCATAGAATTGAGGCAGGGCACACGCAGTCAGAAGTGCTCACAAGGCGGCCTGCCGCACCGACCGTTGCTTTTTCGAGGGAAAGAACATGAAAAAAATCGCCTTGCTTGGCGCAGGCCACATCGGCCAGACCATCGCCCGCCTGTTGCACGACAGCGGTGACTACCGCGTGACCGTGCTGGACCGGAATCCGCAATCGCTGGCCTTCGTGCGCGAACACGCGCACGCGCTTGTCGAACTCGCCGGCGCGGGTACGGGAGATGCGGCGCATACAGGTGATACGGGCGCGTTGCAGCGCGCGGTCGCCGGACACGACGCCGTGATCAATGCGCTGCCCTATACGATGGCCACGAGCGCCGCAACGGCCGCGGTGGCCGCCGGTTGCCACTACTTCGATCTGACCGAGGACGTGGCGGCCACGCACGCGATCGCGCAGCTCGCCGAGGGCGCGTCGACGGCGCTCATGCCGCAATGCGGGCTTGCACCGGGCTTTATCTCCATTGCGGCGCACCATCTGGCGGCCGCCTTCGATCAGGTGGATTCGGTGAAGATGCGCGTCGGCGCATTGCCCGCATTCCCGACGAACTCACTCAAATACAACCTGACGTGGAGCGTCGATGGACTGATCAACGAATATTGCCAGCCGTGCGAAGCGATTCGCGACGGTGCGCCATTGACCGTGCAGCCGCTCGAAGATCTGGAGCACTTTTCGCTCGACGGCGTGGAGTACGAGGCGTTCAACACCTCGGGCGGCCTGGGGACCCTGTGCGAAACGCTGGACGGGCGCGTGCGCAATCTCGACTACAAATCGGTGCGCTACCCGGGGCATGGCGCGCTGATGAAGGTGCTGCTCAACGAACTGCGGCTCAAGGAAGATCAGGAAACGGTCAAGGCGATCCTCCGGCGCTCGATTCCGAGCACGCTGCAGGACGTGGTGCTCATCTTCGTGGTGGTGAGCGGGCTGCGGGCGGGCGTGCTCACGCAGGAGGTGTTTGCACGGAAAATCTTCGCCGAGCGCAACAATGGCCATAGCGCGAGTGCCATCCAGATCACCACGGCGTCGGCGATCTGCGCGGCCGTCGACATGTTTTTCGCGGGACAACTGCCGCAACGCGGCTTCGTGCGGCAGGAGCAGATCGCGCTGCCGGACTTTCTCGCCAACCGCTTCGGCCACGTCTACGCCCGGTCGACGCATATCGAATCGCTCTCGTAACGCCAGGAAAGCACGAGGGTCCGGGATGCATGCAACGCATCGCCTGCCGTGGCCCGACGATGGGGCCCGACGATGGGGCCCGACGTCATCTCGGGACTCCGGGGCCGTGAACGTGCTGGACTGGTGTTGGAAGGATTTTTCAAAAAAAGTGGGATTTTGGGAGGCAATTTTCGTGATGTGGCGCTTTGGCGAGTGATTCCGCAAGCCTTTTCTCTCATGCGGCGCGTAGGATCGATGCACGTTTTTTGCCCGAGACCGATCATGCGCGATAAGGAAACCCTCCACTACTTCGATTACGCCGCGACTACGCCGGTGGATGCCGCCGTCATTGCCGCGATGTCCGACTGCCTGGGCGTCGACGGGGTCTTCGGCAATCCGGCGTCGAGTTCGCACGCGGCGGGCGTGAGCGCGCGGCGCCTCGTGGAGCGCTCGCGCGCGCAGGTCGCGGCACTCATCGGCGCGCAGCCAGCCGAGATCGTCTGGACCTCGGGGGCCACCGAATCGAACAACCTGGCGATCAAGGGTTACTCGGAGCGCGGCCAGGCCCGCGCGCATCTGGTCACGAGCGTGCTCGAGCACAAGGCGATTCTCGATACGATGGCGAGTCTGGAGGCGCGCGGCGTGCCCGTGACCTATGTCACGCCATCGGCCACGGGCGAGATCACGGCCGACGCCGTGGCGGCGGCCATGCGTCCCGATACCGGTCTGGTGTCGCTCATGCTCGTGAACAACGAACTCGGCACGTTGACGGACGTGGCCGCGATCTCGAAAGTCGTGCATGCCGCCGGCGCCCTGCTGCACGTGGACGCCGCGCAGGCGCTCGGCAAGACGCCCATCGACGTCAAGGCGATGGGCATCGACATGCTTTCGATGTCCGCACACAAGGTGTACGGTCCGAAGGGCATCGGCGCGCTCTACGTGGACAAGGACGTCATGTCGCGAATCGCCCCGCAGATGCATGGTGGCGGACACGAGCGCGGCCTGCGTTCGGGGACGCTGGCAACCCACCAGATCGTCGGCATGGGCACGGCGTGCGAACTGGCAATGCGCAACATGGCGGCGGACAATGCGCGCATCGCGGAATTGAGCCGTCGGCTGCTCGACGGCGTGCTGGCGCTCGAGGGCGTGACGCACAACGCGGCGAGTGCGCAGCGCATTGCGCATACGCTCAGCCTGACGATCGGGCATCCCGGCTTCTTCACGTTCATGCTCGACCCGAACCTGGCGGTCTCGTCCACGTCGGCCTGCAATTCGGCGTCGGGACAGCCGTCGCACGTGCTGACGGGTATCGGCATGGACCGCGAGGCGGCCAGCCGGACGGTGCGCGTGAGCCTCGGGCGCTTCACCACGCCGGCATCGGTGGATTTCGCCATCGCCTGCTTCGAGCGCGTGGTTGGCCAGTGCCGCGCGCTCGCCGCCTGATCGGCGCGGGTCACTCTCGCCAGCAGGCCTCACCGGCGCCATCGGTTGGCGGCTATCGGGTCGGCGGGGGAAGAAGCGGTGGCGGACGGATCGCGCGCAAGCTGACGTTTCTTCAACGCATTGGGTGACATGAGACGAAAGTCACCGTCCTGTACTATGCTTTGAACGACTTGCGGATCCGCTGGCATCGATTCTCTCCTCTCCCCCCACCCCACCTTGATGTTGGAGGTCTGTATGAGCCAAGAGAAAGAACGTCTGGGCACCGGTTCGACCACAGGCGCGGGCGCGCCTGCCGCGAGCGACCGGAATACGTTGTCGGTCGGCGCCGACGGTCCGCTGCTGCTGCATGATGTCCACTTCATCGAGCAGATGGCGCATTTCAACCGTGAGAAGGTGCCTGAGCGCCAGCCGCACGCGAAGGGCGCCGGGGCCTTCGGCGTGTTCGAGACGACCGAGGACGTGAGTCGGTACACCAAGGCATCGCTGTTCCGCAAGGGCGCCAAGGTCGAGCTGCTGGCGCGCTTTTCCACCGTCGCCGGCGAGGCCGGCAGTCCCGATACCTGGCGTGACGTGCGCGGGTTCTCCCTCAAGTTCTACACCGACGAGGGCAACTATGATCTCGTCGGCAACAACACGCCCGTCTTCTTCGTGCGCGATCCGATGAAGTTCCCGCACTTCATCCGCAGCCAGAAGCGTTTGCCGGACTCGGGCCTGCGAGACAACCACATGCAGTGGGACTTCTGGACGAACAATCCGGAGTCGGCGCATCAGGTGACCTATCTGATGGGCGATCGCGGCTTGCCGCGCACCTGGCGTCATATGAACGGCTATGGTTCGCACACCTATATGTGGATCAACGCCAGCGGCGAGAAATTCTGGGTCAAGTATCACTTCCATACCCTGCAGGGTATGGAGTTCTTCACCAATGCGCAGGCCGCTGCGATGTCCGGTCAGGACGCCGACTTTCACCGCCGCGACCTGTTCGACGCCATCGCGCGGGGCGAGCATCCGAGCTGGATCCTGTCGGTGCAGGTCATGCCGTATGCCGACGCGAAGCAGTATCGCTTCAATCCGTTCGATCTCACCAAGACGTGGTCGCACAAGGACTATCCGTTGATCAAGGTGGGCAAGATGACGCTCAACCGCAATCCGGAGAACTTCTTCGCACAAATCGAGCAGGCGGCGTTCTCGCCGGGCAACACCGTGCCGGGGATTGGGCTGTCGCCCGACAAGATGCTGCTTGGCCGGGCGTTCGCATACAACGACGCGCAGCGCCACCGCATCGGCGCGAACTTTCACCAGTTGCCTGTGAACCGTCCGAAGGTGCCGGTGCAGTCGTACATGTTCGACGGTCAGATGGCTTTCGAGCACAGCGGCAACGCGCCGACGTATGCGCCGAACAGCGGCGGACGTCCATACGCGGATCAGACGGGCCCGGCCGAGGACGGGTGGGAGTCGGACGGTGACATGGTGCGCAGTGCCTATACGCTGCACAAGGACGATGACGACTTCTCGCAGCCGGGCGACCTCGTGCGCCGCGTGTTCGACGACGCGGCGCGCGCACGCCTGGTGGAGACCGTGTCCGGCGCCCTGCTCGCGGGCGTGCGCAGCCCGGTGCTCGAGCGCGCGTTCGACTACTGGAAGAAGATCGACGCCGACATTGGCGCCCGCATCGAGCAGGCGGTAATGAACGCGAAGGGGTAGGGGGCGTCACCAACGCATCAACTGCGGCAGGGGGTGGGGCGGCGTCCACCCTCTGCGCCAGGAAGCCAGCCGTCACGGCGGATGTGTTGCGTGTCCCCGGTTCCGATGTCGTGCCATGGCGCGGTTTCCGAAGGGACCCGGCTCGCCGATTTGCCGGCCTGGCACAGGAGGCCGGCAAATCGGCGTCGAAGTCCGGTGAATCGCGGCAGGCCCGAGGCGCTACGAGGGAATACGGAACGATGATGGTGCGAGCGGCGCGTCACCCTGTCGCGCGTGCGAGATTGGCAAGCGCCCGCTCGAAGGCAGCGGCGTTCTTCATGCCCTGGTCCTCGTGGTTCGTGTTGAAAAGCACGTGAGTGTCGTCCGCGAGCGCAGCGATGCGCTGCACGCGCGCCGAAATGTCGATCAGCTCGCTGGCGCTGTATTCGTAGACGAAGCGTCCCGACGAGGCCGTGACGTCGCGCCGGTTCCAGGCCGCCGCATTGCGGCCATGCAGGCGTACCACGCACAGGTCGTCGCGCGTCGTCGCCCATACCGCGGGCACGGTGTTGTCGAAGCCCGCGGGGCTGTCGACGATAGTGTGCGCGGCGCCGGTCTCGCGCAGCATCGCCAGCGTGGCGGCCTCGCGCGATGGCGTATCGAACCAGCTCCGATGCCGAAACTCCACAGCGTGCCGTTCGCCCTCGAGGCGACGCGCCGTCTCGAACACCAGTGCCCGCCCGGCGCGGTCGTTGCGCACGCGCGGCGAGAACTGGAAGTGGATCGCCGCCAGTTGCCCGCTCTGCCGCAACGGCTCGACGGCTTCGGAATATCGCCGCCAGAGCTCGTCGGTCAACTCCGCAGGCATGTCGGCCGGGGCGATCTCCATGCCGCCGCGCGCCGACTTTGCCCGAGGCGCCGCCAGCGCGTCGGCGATGTCCGGCGGCAGCGCGCTCAGCGGCGTCATGTGGCCGGTGAACGCGCGAAACGCCTTGACGTGAAATCGGAACGAGGGCGGTGTGCGTTGCGTCCACCGCCACGCCACGGCGGCATCGGGCAAGCGGTAATAGCTGCTGTCGACTTCGACCAGATCGAACTGCGACGCGTAATGGCGCAATCGGGCCTCGGGCGTGTCGACGCCCGGCGGATAGAAACGCCCGCACGCGATGAGCGTCGGGTCGGTCCAGGACGAGGTGCCGGTGCGAATGGTCATGAGCTTGCCGCACGGCCGCGGACGCAGCGCCGGCGCCGCGATGCGGCGGCGCATGGCCCGTGGCTCGAAAAGAGCGCCCGCGTCGGAAGCGAGGCGGGACTCGATGGGGGTTGAACCCATCGTTATAATGTACAAATATACAGTACTCGGGGTGCGTGCTCGCATGTGGATCACATGGGGCTCACATGCGCCTGCGCTGCCGACATTCGTCCGCACCCCCCGTTTTCCCGACGCTTCGCATGTCAGAACAGCCGACCCCGACCGCCCGCGACCCGTGGGCCGAACTCAATGATCGCCAGCGCGAGGCGGTCCACCATGGCGTGGGCGACGACGGCTCGCCCGGCGGGCCGCTGCTCGTCATCGCGGGCGCCGGGTCCGGCAAGACGAGCACGCTCGCGCACCGCGTGGCCAATCTTATCGTGCGGGGTGCGGACCCGAACCGAATCCTGTTGCTCACGTTCTCGCGCCGTGCCGCCAACGAGATGGAGCGGCGCGTCGGGGCGGTGCTGCAGAAGGTGCTCGGCCTGGCGTCCTCGCAGCCGCCGGCGCTGCCGTGGGCGCGCACCTTCCACGCCATCGGCGCGCGCCTGCTGCGCGATTTCGCGCCGCGCATCGGCCTCTCGGAAGCCTTCACCATCCACGATCGCAGCGATGCGGAGGACTTGCTCGGCCTGTCGCGTCATGAGCTCGGCTTTTCGAACACGCAGTCGCGGTTTCCGCTCAAGGGCACCTGCCTGTCCATCTATTCGCGCGTGGTGAACAGTCAGGCGCCGCTCGCCGAAGTGCTCGCCAAGCACTTTCCGTGGTGCGCGCAGTGGGAGGCGCAGCTCAAGACGCTGTTCGGCGCCTATGTCGATGCGAAGCAGGCGCAGCAAGTGCTCGACTACGACGATCTGCTGCTGTACTGGGCCGAGATGATGAGGGCGCCGGAACTCGCGCGAGCGCTTGGGGCGCGTTTCGACCATGTCCTCGTCGACGAGTATCAGGACACCAACCGCCTGCAGGCGCAGATCCTGCTCGCGATGAAGCCGGACGGGCGCGGGCTCACCGTGGTCGGCGACGACGCCCAGTCGATCTACGCCTTCCGGGCCGCCACGATCCGCAACATCCTCGACTTCCCCGGGCAATTCGCCGAGCCGGCGCACGTCGTGACGCTCGAGCGCAACTATCGTTCGACGCAGCCGATTCTCGATGCGTCGAACGCGGTCATCGCGGAATCGAGCGAGCGCTATGCGAAGGCGCTGTGGACGGACCGCCAGTCGGCGCGCCGCCCCCAGCTCGTCAACGTGAGCGACGAAGCGGGGCAGGCGCGCTGGGTGGCCGACCAGGTGCTCGCGCAGCGCGAGACGGGCACACGGCTCATGCAGCAGGCCGTGCTGTTTCGCACCGGCAGCCACAGTGCCGCGCTCGAGCTCGAGCTCACGCGGCGCAACATTCCTTTCGTGAAGTTCGGCGGCCTGAAGTTTCTCGAGGCCGCGCATGTGAAGGACATGCTCTCGATACTGCGCTGGGCCCACAACCCGGCAAGCCGGTTGTCGGGGTTTCGCGTCGCACAGCTCGTTCCCGGCATCGGGCCGGTGAGCGCAACGCGGCTGCTCGACGCGATGGCGCAGTCCGCCGCGCCCGCGCAGGTGCTGGCCGGGTTCAAGCCGCCCTCGGCGGCTGCGAACGACTGGCGCAGCTTCGTGGACGTTTTCCTGGCGTTGCACGACACGCGCGTTGCGTGGCCGGCCGACGTCGATCTGGCGCTGCGTTGGTACGCGCCGCTGCTCGCACAGCGCTTCGACGACGCGGCGGTGCGGCAGGCCGACCTGGAGCAGCTCGCCCGCATCGCCGGCACCTACGGTTCGCGCGAGCAGTTCCTGACCGAGCTGACGCTCGACCCGCCCGACGCGACCAGCGCGCAATCCGGCCCGCCGTTGCTCGACGAGGATTACCTGATCCTCTCGACGATCCACAGCGCCAAGGGCCAGGAGTGGCACTCGGTCTATGTGCTCAACGTCGTCGACGGGTGCATTCCGTCGGACATGAGCACCGGCGACGACGAAGACATCGAGGAAGAACGGCGCCTGCTCTACGTGGCGATGACGCGCGCGAAGGAGTCGCTGCAGCTCATCGTGCCGCAACGGTTCTACGTCCATCAACAGACAGGGCTCGGCGATCGTCACGTGTACGGCACGCGCAGCCGCTTCGTCTCGGACGCGATGCTGCCGTTGTACGAGCGGCTGCCGAAGCCGCGCGAGGGCGAGGCGCCGCAGGCGCCGGTCGGCGACGTGGCGTTACACATCGACGTGGCGCGCAGGCTTCGCAATGCGTGGTCCTGAGATTGTCTTGCGCGCCGCGCGTGCGACGGACGCCGATGCGCTGACGTCGCTGCTCATGCGGACCTATCACACGACGTGGGCGCCCATGCTGCGTGCCGAGGTCGCGGCGACGTTCGCGTCCGGCGAGCGCACGCGTGCCTATGTGCAGGCGCAGTGTCCCGCGTTCACGGTGGCGGTGCCGTGCGACGAGGCAGCGCGCGTCGTCGGCATGGTGCATGTGATCGGCGACTTCATCGATGCGCTCCATGTCGCGCCCGACCGGCAACGGCAAGGTATTGGTGCGCGGCTGCTCGCCCACGCGGAAGCCGGCATGCGGGCCAACGGCCACGCGCTGGCGCGGCTCGAGACCGATACGTTCAATACGCAGAGCCGCGCGTTCTATGCCCGGCACGGCTACGCCGAAGTCGCCATGTATCCCGACGAGGCCTGGGACAGCGGCTTCACGACGGTACTGCTGACGAAGCCTCTGGTTGCCTAGTACGTCAGGCATGGCCCGCATGTTCGGCCCTTCGGCTCCTTCGGCTCCTTTGGCGCTTCGGCTCCTTAGGCTCCTTCGGCCCCTTCGGCCGCTTCGGCATGGCCGCCGGGCCTTCCGGTTCGGTCCGTTCGTCAGGCAGCGAAATTTTCGGAAGTTGCCGTCCTCCATGCATCGGGTATAGTCGCCGCATCGGCGGCGCATGCCGGGGCGCGACCCTGGTGCTCTTGCCGTCGCCTGTCGCGCTGCCCCGCTGACATTCGAGAACGACAGAACAGGAAAAACCGGAATGCACTGGCTGGTTGATCAGATGACGTTGATGCCGACGGGCGTGCTGCTCGTCAGTCTGGCGCTTGCCACGGCATTGCTCGGGATCGGTGTGGCGTGGTTCGCGCGCGTCTTTCTGTTCGACCGGCTCCCGCACCCGTCCGATGCGCGCGGCACCGTGGCCGACGTCGTGCACGGCAGCTTGCTCGCCTTCATCGTCTTCGTGCTCGCGCACGTGCTGGGCGACGTGCGCGCCAATCTCGGCCACGCCGAAGACCAGGCGCTGCGCGAGGCGTCGGTGGTGCGGCGCCTCGATCGTGAACTCAAGGCCGTAGGCGACGCCGACGCACAGGTGGCGCGCGCCATGCTGCGCGACTACGTGCGCTCTGTCGTCACCGATGAGTGGTATACGCTGAGCACGGCCGATCCCGACCTGTCGCCGCGCACCGAAGACGCGCTGACGGCTTTCGTCGGGGCCACGCGCCGCGTCATTGCCGGGCATGAGGCCAGCGCCAGTTCCATCCGCACGTTGCTCGATCGCCTCGAAGAAGCGCGGCAGGGTCGTTTCGAGAATGCGACCAAGACCGTGCCAAGCGTGTTCTGGTGGGTCATTTCGCTCTTCATGCTGGCCGCGATGGCGATGAACGGGCGGTATCCGGCCACGTGGAAGAGCAATTTCATCGTTGCCATGCACATGGGAGCGATCGGTATGGTGATCGCGCTGATCGTCAACCTGGACGAGCCGTTTCGCGGCGCGTCCGGTATCTCGTCGGCGCCGCTGGCCAAATCGGTCGGCATCGTTTTGCCGCGCTGAACGTGCGGCGCCCTGAAGATTCATTCCGCGGCGGCGGCACGCCGTATCGTCCCGCGCACAAGCCGGAGAAGAGAACCATGGTTTCCAACGTGAACGCGCCGTCGGCGGAATCGACGCCGGAGATCGAGGCATTTCGCCCCGGCGTCTATCGCCATTACAAAGGCAACTGCTACCTCGCGCTGGGCGTGGCGCGTGCGGACGAGACGAACGAGCCGGTGGTCGTCTACACGCGGCTCTATCCACGTGACGGGCTGCCGATGAGTACGCGGTTGTTGCGCATCTGGAACGAACCGGTGATGACGGACGAAGGACCGGTCGCGCGCTTCACCTATATCGGCCACACGACGCCGGCTGCCTGAGCGGTGCTCCGGGGCATCGACTCATCGTTTCCGCACACCGCGGCACTCCCGCCTTTTCAGGACATTCCATGAATCCGCTATCGAACATGCGCCGCCAGGGCGCCACCGTCTCACCCGCCGGGCCCGCGGCGGTGAACTCCCAGGGGGACGCTGCGGCTACCCCTGCCGACGCGAACAGGGCGGGGCCGGCGATGTCGAGGCGCGCGCCGCGCGGCTTGCGCCGGTGGTGGGCGCTGTTTGCGATCCTGCCATTCGTGACGCCGGTGTCGGGATGCGGGTTGGTGGCCGCGCCGTGTCGCGTGGCGTCGGCCGGGCTGAAGATCGTGCCGGGCGTGGGCGGCGTGCTGGCCGCACCGACCGATGCGTGCGCGGCCGCCATCGATTGACGGGGCAGCGTTCGACGGGGCGCGACCGGTAGCGATTGGGCAGCGGTTGGACAGTGGTCGGACAGTGGTCCTGCGCTCGGGACAGGCGGGAAAGACGCCGGGGAAGATACTACGACGTCGCCACGAGGTCGCCACGAGGTCGCCGGAGTCCGCCGATAGCGCTCCCCTTGCGGGGAAACCGGGCGCAGAAAAAAAGAAAGCCCGCGCGTTTGCGGGCTTAATCCATATCAGGAGGAGACATGGAGGAGACAGGTTCAGTATAGGACGACTTGTTGCGACGCACCATATGTAGTTTTGCGTAAGTGTCCGTCCGTTGCGTATTCACAACGTCAGATAAACTCCCATGAAAACAAGGAGTTGCATGAACGTTCTGCCCTCCCGATCGGCTGTCATGGGCGAAGATCTCCGAAGATTTCCTCTATTTATTGTGCGCGTGCACGCTTGTCCGCCGCCAGGCGCTTGAGCACGAATGGAATCGAGTCGCGCAGCGACGGGTTGAGCGTCGCGTCGTGATCGAGGCCCGGGTACAGACGGACCACCGTGGCCGTGCCCGCCTCGGCGACATCGCGCGCGAAGGCCTGTTGCATCATCAACGGCACGTCGATGTCCTCCGAGCCCATGCCGATGAACACGGGATGCCGGATGCGCAGTGTCGGGTAGCGCAGCGACGGCGTCTGGTCGTGCAACAACTTCTGGATGTTCGGCTGAAGGCTGTTGCCCGCATTCAACCCCGCTGACGTGGAGCGCGCGGTGAGTTCGTCGATGCACAGCGTGCGGGCCGCTTCCAGTACGGGCAGCGCGTGCGCGGAGAAGTACCGCGCGGCCTGCAGAGACGGATTGCGGTCGGCCGCCGACAGGAACAGGTACATGGCGTAGGGGATCTTCGGATCGGGCGCGCCCGGGTCGGGCTGGCCCGCGAAGAGCATTGCGGCCGACGTCTTCGCATTGAAGTACGGCGTGCCGGTCAGCACCGTGGCGATCACCTTGACGTCCGGTGCGTAGGTCGGCTGATAGCCCGCTGCCGCGAACGCCGCGTGCGCGCCCTGCGACTGGCCCACGAGCACCACGCGGTTGCGCAAGGGGAAGGCGCTGCGCGCCGCGAGCAGACTGTCGAGCACGCTGTAGGCTTCGGCGCGCGCGTCCAGATAGTGATGCAGTCCCTGCGAGCCCAGCCCGGCGTAATCGGGGGCCACGACGGCAAATCCGAGCGAGAGCCAGGTGCCGAGATACTGGATGTCGCGCTGGCTGCGCACGTTGAGCGACGGCGCGCATGCGCTCGCGACGCCCACCGTTCCATGCGCCCACAGCACAACCGGCCAGCCACCCGGCGGCGGCGGTCCCTTGGGCAGGAACACGGCGCCGGTGTCCTCGCGCGCCTCGATGCCGCCCACACCGTCGATGGAACTGTAGCGGATGCGAAATTGCTCGCCGGCTTCGGGCAGGCCGTGATCGGCGTCGAGCGGCAGACGCTCGACCATGGCGCCGTGCGGGATGGCGGCGGGAGCGGCTTCGGGGGTGAGCGCGTGCGCGGCGCGTCCGATGACCAGGCTGGCGAACAGGGCGGCGCTCGCATAGCGCCACAGGCGGTTGAACATGTTGGACTGTCCTCGTCGTGGGTTGCGCTGCTGAAGCCGGGCCGGCCGGAAGAGCGCGCCCGGATGCCTGTCGTGCCGTCTCGTCAGTATAAGGGACGTGTCGCGTCACCTCATGTCGGGGCCTGCCCGTAGAAATTGCACCATGCTGCTTGGCCGGTCAGCCGTGCGAGGCCTGACCGCCCTGCGCCTGCGCCGCGGCCTGCTGCGCCGCCTGCTGTGCGGCCTCGCGCCACGCGCGCCGCGACCGGCGCATGCGGCGCAGCGCGAGCGACGACATCGTGATCCAGCCGAACGGCCGCGGATCGACCAGCATGCTTACCGCGCGTGCGTAGTCGAGCACCAGCCCCGGCGTCCATGCCATCGTCTTGGCCCGCTTGCGCAACTGTGCCGCGACCCAGAGTTCGGGGGTGAGCCACAGCCGCACGAACGTCCACCAGCCAGCATCGGCGCCGTCGGCCAACCGACCGATGCGCCCCTCGATCGCCGCTTCCAACGCCTTCGCGACACTGCTCGAACAGTTACGGTGCGTGAGGTTGTAGGTGGTGTTCTGCCGGTACGTCGCCCAAAACGCAGCCAACTGCTGCGGGCTGTAGTTGCGTATCCGGACCTTGACCGTCGACGGGCACCAGGCCTTCGATTCGGTCGCATAGTCCGGCTGGAAGACGCCCGGCACGTCGTTTTCCCGCGTCGCGCGCAGCAATTGGCCGAACTGGTCGGGCGAGCGATCGATTTCCTGCGCGGGGTAGAGGCTCACATACACGCCCTCGGGGCTCTCCAGGGCCGCATGACCGGTGGAGATCACGCCGTTGCGATCGACGGCGGCAATGTAACGGTCGATGACGGGGTGGCGCCGCGCGGGCGCCTTCGAAGAGCCCGACGGCGTCCACACGTGCACCGTGAGGGCCGGTTCGGATTCGGAGGGCGGGCCTTCCCAGCGAGGCGCGCGGGCACGCTGCGCCCACAGTCCGCGTTTGTCCTCCGGGCTGCCCAAGATCTGCTCCACGCGGAAATCACGCCGCATGCGCCGCGCGCGCATGGCCAGCACCAACACGTTCCAGCCGGTGAAGGCGAGGCCTAGACCGATGGCGTAAGGCAGCGTGCCCTTGTAATGCGTCGGGTACGGCTGATAGAAAAAGATGGCCACTGCGATTTCCAGCAGGCCGCCGGCCATCGCCCACGCCCAGCGCGGATAGCGCACCACGTAGGCGGCCGCGCACTGGAGCAGGCCGTCGGCGAGGAACAGCGTGCCGAAGAGCATCGAGAGCCAGAAGTTGCCGTGACTTTCGGGGAACATCAGCACGAGCAGCGCGGCGACGCTGAACGTGCCGCCCTTGACACCGCGCACCACGCGCTGGCCGCCCACGCCGATGCCGACGATCGCCAGCGTGGCGAGCCCCTCGAGCAGCAGCAGCCAGGCGAATACCTTGAGCGGGAAGTGCACCACGCCGTCGAGCGCGTCGACGATCAGTGCCAGCCCGAAGGCAAAAAACAGCGCGCCGATCCAGATCAGCGCGCGGGCCCGCCGGCGCAAATAGTCGACGCCAAGCAACAGCAATATCAGACGTACCAACGTTAGGTCTCCATCGCATGCCGCGCTGGTCCCGCGAGGGCGGGCGTCCGCGTGCATTATCGTGACGGGGGAATTATGAGAAAAAGCCTATTTGTCGCTATGTTAGCGCGGGATCGATGACAGGCCAAAAACAAAGGCGGCGCGCTCCTTTCGGGGCGCGCCGCCGGGTGCGGCAGGCGACGGGGCATCGCCTCGCGGGCAATGCCGTCAGCCGGCTCAGTCCTTCTTGCCTTCGAGCTGCGGCAGGGCGTCGTCGCTCGATGCGGTGAGCAGGCCGGTCTTGGCGTAGGTCATCAGCTTCTCGCGCGTATCGACGATGTCGAGCGTGCGCATGGTCAACTGGCCGATACGGTCGAGCGGCGTAAACACCGACTCGCCCTTTTCCATCGTCAGGCGCTCGGGCTTGTACGTGAGGTTCGGCGAGGTGGTGTTGAGCAGCGAGTAGTCATTGCCGCGGCGCAGCTCGATCGTCACTTCGCCGGTCACGGCACGCGCCACCCAGCGTTGCGCCGTCTCGCGCAGCATGATCGCCTGCGGGTCGAACCAGCGGCCCTGATACAGCAGACGGCCCAGGCGGCGGCCGTTCTCGCGGTATTGCTCGATGGTGTCTTCGTTATGGATGCCGGTCACCAGACGCTCGTAAGCGATGAACAGCAGCGCGAGACCCGGGGCCTCGTAGATGCCGCGGCTCTTGGCTTCGATGATGCGGTTTTCGATCTGGTCGCTCATGCCCAGGCCGTGGCGGCCGCCGATGCGGTTCGCTTCTTCGAACAGTTCGACGGCGTTGGCGAACGTCTTGCCGTTGAGCGCCACCGGCTGGCCTTCCTCGAAGCGCACCGTGACTTCCTCGGTCTTGATCGCGCAGTCGTCGCGCCAGAAGGGCACGCCCATGATCGGCTGCACGATCTTGATGCCCGTGTTCAGATGTTCGAGGTCCTTGGCCTCGTGGGTCGCGCCGAGCATGTTCGAGTCGGTCGAATAGGCCTTCTCGACCGACATCTTGTAATCGAAGCCGTTGGCGATCAGGAATTCGGACATCTCCTTGCGGCCGCCCAGCTCGTCGATGAACGTCTGATCGAGCCACGGCTTGTAGATTTGCAGGCTCGGGTTGGTCAAGAGACCGTAGCGATAGAAGCGCTCGATGTCATTGCCCTTGAACGTGCTGCCATCGCCCCAGATATTGACGCCATCTTCCTTCATGGCGGCGACCAGCATCGTGCCCGTGACGGCGCGGCCGATCGGCGTGGTATTGAAGTACGTGACGCCGGCCGTCGAGATGTGGAACGCGCCCGATTGCAGGGCGGCGATGCCTTCGGCGACGAGTTGCGCGCGGCAGTCGATCAGGCGGGCGTTCTCGGCGCCGTAGGCCATGGCGCGGCGCGGAATGTCGTTGTAGTCGGGTTCGTCCGGTTGACCCAGATTGGCCGTATAGGCGTAGGGAATCGCGCCTTTCTTGCGCATCCAGAGGAGCGCAGCGCTGGTGTCGAGACCGCCCGAAAAGGCGATGCCGACCCGTTGTCCCGTGGGGATGTGTTGCAGAATCGTGGTCATCGGCGTGCAAAAGCTGGGTTTTTAACCTGTCAAGTATCCCCGTCCGAGCTATGGATGGTCAAGTCTGGCGGCCAATTCCCGCCCGGACGGGAGTGCGCCGGGATCGCGCACGTTGCCTGAATCTTCGGCAGGCCGGCGATTGCGCCGGCCTTACCACCGGGCGCCGGCCACGCCGCACGCCGCGGCCAGAAAGTCCGCGAAGGCCCGAATGACGAGCGATGCCTGACGATGCTGGGGGTAGACGACATGAATGGCGGCCTCGGGCGGGGCGAACGCGTCGAGCACCGTCACGAGGCGGCCGTTGAGCAGGGCGGGCGCGACGATGAACACGGGCAGTAACGTGATGCCAAGGCCGGCCACGGCGGCGTCCCGGGCCAACTCGCCGTTATTGACGCGCAGACGGCCCGACACCGGGATGTCGAGGGCGTGGCCGTCGCGCTGGTACGTCCACGTCACGCGCTGGCTGTGGCCGTAGGGCAGCAGCGCGTGCTCGCGCAGCGCCTCCGGGGTCTCGGGCGTGCCGTGCGCCTCCAGATACCGCGGACTCGCGCACGTCACCATGCGCATGGGCGCGATGTTGCGGGCAATCAGCGACGAATCGGCCAGCGCGCCGATGCGCACCGCCGCGTCATACCCTTCGCCGATGATGTCCACCGTGCGGTCGTTGAGCTCGAGCTCGATGCTCACGTCCGGATAGGTCGAGAGAAACGACGGAATCACCGAGCCCAGGAACATCGTGCCGAACGACATCGGCGCCGAGACGCGCAGATTGCCGCGCGGGCGCTCGCCTTGACTGCTCACGGCGAGGTTGGCGGCCTCCACGTCTTCGAGAATGCGCCGCGCGCGCTCGTAGTAGATGCGGCCCAGGTCGGTCACGGCAAGCCGCCGCGTCGTGCGCAGTAGCAGCCGTGCGCCGAGCGACTGCTCCAGCGAGGCGATGCGGCGGCTCACGAACTGCTTCGAAAGCCCGAGTTTCGTGGCGGCGCCGGTAAAGCTCATCGCCTCCACGGCGTTGACGAAGATGCGCATGTCGTCGAGCAGATCCATCGTCCGGCGTCCTGTTGTAAGAGATGGGCAAGAGGCGGCGGGTGACAACGGGAGGCGGCGCCTCGTCATTGTCACCCGGCAAACGACAATCTTAGCCGGAAGCGCCCGACGCCGGGCGCCGCGCGGTGCTCATCGCAGGGCCAGCCGCAGCCCGAGCAGAATCGCTGCCGTTCCCGCCACCGCAAGCGCCGTCGGCCGGTGGCCGAAGATGCCCCAATCGAGCAGGGCGGTGACGACCGGCACCAGATAGAACAGGCTGGTGATGGTAACGAGGTTGCCCATCGCGATCATGCGGTAGAGCAGCAGCGTTGCGCCGACCGAAATCACGAGCCCCATGTACAGCAGCGCAAGCCAGAAGCCGGCGGACGCATCGACGTGCCAGGGCTGCGTCGGCACGACGACGAGCGCCATCGCGAGCCCGACCGCGTATTGCAGCGGCAGCACGTCGAGCGGCGTCTGGCGCGAGCCCTTCTGCGCGAGGGTCCCGAGCGTCATGCACGCGAGCGCGGCGAGCGCCCAGGCCGAGCCCGTGATGGAGAGCTGCGCCGAGAGCAGGCTTTGCGCGACCACGAGCGCCAGGCCGCCAAGGGCCAGCGCGAGCCCGGCCAGACGCCGGCCGCCATGCGCGCGTTCGAGCGCCACGAGCGTGAGGATGGGTTGCACGCCCATCACGGTGGCGAGCGCACCTGGCGTGATGCCATAGGCGAGCGAGAGCAGATACGCCGTCTGATAGCCGCCCACGAGCAGCACGCCGGTGCCGGCTACCTGCCAGCGCGTGCCCGCCGCCGGCCACCATTGACGCCGGGTGAGCGCGACGAGCGTGAGCGCGGCGAGCGCCACGCCCAGCCGGATCACCAGAAACGCGAACGCCGACGCGTGCGCGAGTCCCCACTTGGCGGCCAGCGCGCCGCCGCTCCACAACAGAACGAACAACAGCGTTGCGCCATGACGGCGCCACGCGAGTGCATCGACTTGCATCGATCTTCCCCTGCAAAAGGATGTCCGGCCCGGTGGCGTATGGCCCGCACGCCGCACATGCCGCGCACGTTGCGCACGTTGCGCGCGAAGGCGAGGCGAGCGGAGCGCAGGCCTGCAACGCAGGCGCGCAACGCGCGGGCCGAACAATCATTCGAATGAAAACGTGTCGGGACGGGCGACAGGCACCCGGCGACGTCGGACGTGGCCTCAGGCCACTGCGACGATGGCGACGGCGCTCGCCACTGCGGGCGATGCCACGCCGGCCGGCGGGGGAGGGGCGACTGCGACGAAGCGGGCGCGCAGCCGCGAGCCCGCACCGCGTTGCGGCGGCGCGACGGCAAATCGGACGGATGCGCGTGCAGTCATGGGTCGATCAGGGAAGCCGAAATCGAGAATGACGTCGAAAGGAGAATGACATCGAAACTGCCCGTCACTCGACGGGCGTGCGCACACTGTACACGGAGCCGGTTCCCGCGGCAAGCGGGCGGCAAGCAGGCGGCAAGCAGGCGGCGAGGGGGCAGCCAGATGGGCTCAGGCGCCCGGCCACATGCCGGTGCGCTCGAGCGTGGGCGACGCTTCGCCGTCGCGCCACGCGGCGGGCAGCGCACCGCGCACGCGTCGCGCTTCGCGCACGTGCAGCCTCACGAGCCGCTGCGCACCGGCGAAGCCGCTTTGCGATTCGTCTTGCCAGAGAATTTGCGCGTCGCCCGCCACATGCAGGAAGTCGCCCGTGGCGAAGTCGACGAAGACGAGGCCGGCGCGAGGATTCGCATGCAGATTGCCGAGCGTGTTGAAGTACGCGTTGCCGCGAAAGTCGGGCCACACGAGCGTGTTCGCGTCGTCCACCCGCACGAAGCCGGGCTTGCCGCCGCGATGCGAGACGTCCGTGCCGGCGCTGCGCTCGCTCGCGCCTTCGCCGGCGTAGTGCGTCGCGATGAAGAACGTATCGCTGCTTGCGATTTGCCATTGCGCGTCGTCGTCGAGCGCACTCTGCGGCGGCTCGGCCCGTGGTGGCATCTCGTGCTGCTCGGAGGTGATATCGCGCTTGCGGATGTATTGCGGACAGTTGCCGAAACTCTGCGCCACCCGAATGGCGAAGCCCTCGGCATCCGCCTCGACGATTCGCCCGTTGACGCGATTGCGACGCCGCGTGGAAGGCTCGAGCCCCAGCATGCCAACGCAGGCGCCGGCCGTGAGGGCGCCGTGCAGCGGATCGGTCGCGGGTGGCAGTGCGTTCACGCGCAGCACCGTCGGATCGGGCGAGTGGGCGAAACCTGGCGCGCCGCTCACGAGCGTGGCCCACGGCTGGCCGTGCGCGTCGAGCGCGCCGACGATCAGAAACGGCAGTTGCGCGAAGAACGTGCGGTGCTGATCGGGCATCGCGGTGCGGATCACGCGCGTGCCGAGTTCGGCCATGGCGTCGAGCGAGCCCGCGCGTTGCTGCACGGCGAGTTCGCCGGCATGGAATGGCGACAGCGGCGGGGCGGCGCAGGCGTCGGCCACGGCTCCAGGGCGAGAGGCGGGGACGGTCATGATGGCCTCACGCGGCCTTGCCGGCGTTCAGGCCGCACGGCGACGACGCCATCGGCAGGAAGCGCGGCAGGCTCGCCACGCGATCGAGCCATGCGCGCACGGCCGGGTACGGCTCGAGCGAGACGTTGCCCTCCGGTGCGTGCGCGAGATAGGCGTAGCAGGCCACGTCGGCGATCGTCGGGGTGTCGCCCGCGAGAAAGCGCGGCGCGCCCGGCGACGCCAGATGGGCCTGCATGCGCGTGAGCAGCAACGTCGCGCGTTCGTGCATCGCCGTGGTGTCCACGTCGCGCCTGAACAGCACGACGACGCGTGCCGCCGCCGGGCCGAACGCCAGATCGCCCGCGGCCACCGACAGCCAGCGCTGCACCTTTGCGGCGCCAAGCGGATCGCGCGGCAACCACGTGCCGCTCGCGTCATAACGGCTCGCGAGATAGACGAGGATGGCGTTCGAGTCGGCGAGCACCACGCCGTCGTCATCGATCGCAGGCACCTGTCCGAACGGATTGATGGCGAGATACGCCGGCTGCTTGTGCTCGCCTGTGGCGAAATCGATGTCCACCGTCTCATACGGCAGATCGAGCAGATGCAGCATCCACTCGACGCGATGGCAGTGTCCCGACAGCGCGTGGCGATACAGGCGGATGGGCCGCGCTGGGCGGGCGGGGGCGGTGGCGTGGGGTGTTGCGGTTTGGGCGGACTGGTTCATGGCGCGTCTCCGATAGTGAACTTGCCGCGAGCCGGACGACGGGGCCGGCGGCGGATGAGCCCATTCTCCATCTCGCCGTTTTACGGATAAATACGGGAAAGTTGATTTGACTACTCCAATATTCGGAGTAATGATGCGCGGCATGGACAAACTTCGTGCAATGCAGACATTCGTCGCCATCGTCGATCAGGGCAGCCTGAGTGCGGCGGCGCGCGTGCTGGGTGCTTCGCTGCCCGCGGTGGTGCGCACGCTCGCGGCGCTCGAGGCGTCGCTCGACGTGCGACTGCTCAATCGGACCACGCGCCGTATCGCGCTCACCGAAGAAGGGCGCACCTATCTGGACACCTGCCGGCAGATCCTGAGCGAACTGCACGAAGCCGAGGCGCGGCTCGCCGCACGGCACGAAGCGCCGAGCGGCACGCTCGTGGTCACCGCGCCGGTGCTCTTCGGCCAGTTGCATGTGGCGCCCGCACTGCACCGGTTCCTGCGCGCGTACCCGGCGGTCAAATGCCGGTTGCTGCTCAACGATCGCGTGGTCAATCTGTGGGAGGAGGGCATCGACGTCGGCATCCGCATCTCGCCGCTGGACGATTCCACGCTCGTCGCGCAGGGCATCGGCGCCATTCGACGCGTTGTGGTCGCGAGCCCCGCCTGTCTGGCCGAGCAGGGCGTTGTCGCGCATCCGCGCGAGCTGATCGGCAAGAACTGCATTCGCTCGCATGGCGGCGGCTACGGGCAGTGGCGATTCTGGGAGGCGGGGCGCGAGTTCGTCGTGCCGGTCGACGGCAACCTGGAGATCAATCACGGACTGACCGCCGTAGAGGCGTGTCTTGCCGGCATGGGCTACGGCTGCTTTCTGTCGTATCAGGTGGCCGCGCCGGTGGCCGACGGGCGGCTCGTGCGCGTGCTCAAGGATTACGAAGGCCCGGCCCGGCCCGTGAACATCGTGTATCCGCATGCGCGGCTGCTGCCTTCGCGCACGCGCGCGTTCGTGGAGTGGATGAAGCGGGAGCTGCGAGACGTGCCTGTGGTGTGAGCGCTGGAGGGGCGCAAGAGGGGGGCGAAGAGTGGGCGCAAGGGACGCAAGAGGGCGCGCAGATGGCCGCGTACCGGCAAGGGGGCCGGATAAAAGAACGCGGAAAGCGACAAGGCCGCTTCCCGCTTAAAAAGCCCGCCGACGCCACCGGCGGGCCGCTTCGTCCTTCATGAGCGATCAGTCGTCGCGGTCCCGACGCCAGCCGCGATGCCAGCCGCGATCGTGACGGTCTTCCCAGCGGCGCTCGCGCCAGTCATCCCACCGGTCGCGACCGTAGTACACGACCGGGCGCGGCGCCACGTAGACCGGTCGAGGCTGCACGTATACCGGTTGCGGTGCGACGTACACGGGCGGCGCCGAGACGACCGGTGCCGGCACGCCGAGATAGAGGCCCACGTCGACATGCGCCGAAGCGGCGCCCGAGGCGAGTGCGGCGGCGGCGCCGAGTGCCGCGATGACGAGAATGCGTTTCATGATGTCCTCCGTTGCGCGCGACGCTCGAGGCTTCGGTGGCGAAAACGCCGCGCGTGCAGGCAATAGTGATGCCGGTGATTCGGCGCGATGGGCGCACACGGCGGTGTTTGCCAGTGCTGGTGCGCGTGTCGTCGAATCGTTGTTGCCAGTGTATGGGCTGCGACGCACGACAGGTGCTACGAGTTTGTCGGGTGTGTGTCGTTTTGTAACGCCGGTGGACGGGCCCCCGCGCCGCCGTCCCGCCGGATGTCGCCGGAGGTGTCGCCAGAGGGGGCGCCATTCATCGACAGGCGGGCGACGCGTGCGTGACCGAAGCCCACGCAAAGCGCACGACAATGCACACGAAAGCGGGCACCGAAAAAACAAAAGGCGTCACGCGAAAACGCGCAACGCCTTGTGTCTTGATTCGTTGGTAGGCTCGATTGGACTCGAACCAACGACCCCCACCATGTCAAGGTGGTGCTCTAACCAGCTGAGCTACGAGCCTAGAAAGACCGCGAGTATAGGGTCAATTTTCGGAGCTGGCAAGTCTTTCGCGCGAAAATCCGGAAAAAAGTCTTCGGCGGCGTCACTCGCCGCGCTTGGCCGCGCCGCGACGCGGCTTGAGTCGCACCCAGATGCCCTTGTTGCCCCCGCTCCCCGAGCGTTGCTCCACGTCGAACAGGCCGATGGTGGCGACCAGATCGCTTAGCTTGCCGAAGCCGTAGTTGCGCGCATCGAAATCCGGCGCCTGCTTCGCGATGTGGCTGCCGATCGCGCCGAGACTCGCCCAGCCGTCCTCGTCGGACACGCCGTTCACGGCATTGCGCAGCAGGCGCACCAGCCGCGCATCGCGCTTGAGCTCGGAGGCACTGCGGCGCTTGCGCGGCGTCGGCGCTTCGTCGTCGTCCGGTTCGTCCTCCTGGCGCAGCAGTTCGGTGTAGATGAACTTGTCGCAGGCCGTGACGAACGGCTGCGGCGTCTTGCGCTCGCCGAAGCCGTACACGATCAATCCCTGCTCGCGGATGCGCGAGGCCAGACGCGTGAAGTCGCTGTCGCTGGACACGAGACAGAAGCCGTCGAAGCGCCCGGTGTAGAGCAGATCCATCGCGTCGATGATCATGGCGCTGTCGGTGGCGTTCTTGCCGACGGTGTAGCGGAACTGCTGAATCGGCTGGATCGAGTATTCGAGCAGGCACTTCTTCCATCCGTCGAGATTGGGCTTGGTCCAGTCGCCGTAGATGCGTTTCACGCTCGCCACGCCGTACTTCGCCACTTCGGTCAGCAGCCCTTCGACGATGGCGGGTGCGGCGTTATCGGCGTCGATCAGGACGACGAGCGTGGGGCCCTGGGCGGCCACCGGCGTTGTGACAGGCATGGCGAGGCTCCTTGAACGCGAAACGTTGCGAGATCAGGCGATACGGTACCGCATTATGGCCCGGATCCTCACGCATGCCGCGAGCGCGTTCCATCGTCGCGGTGTTGCCCCAGCGGCGCGAACCACAATACCGCAACGCCCGCGAGCAGACTCGCGGCGGCAAACATCAGCCCGGCGGTAAACGAATGCGTCCAGTCGCGCAGCGCGCCCACCACGATCGGGCTGAGCGCCGAGCCGAGATTGCCCACCGCGTTGATCACCGCGAGGCCCAGGGCGCGCGTGTGCGGCGCGAGCGTGCGCTCGGGCACCGTCCAGAAGATGGCCATCGCGGTGTAGGCGCCGGTCGAGGCCATGGCCACACCGGCCAGGCGCCACGACGGCTCCGGCGCGAAGCACGTCACCCCCCAGCCGGCGGCGGAGAACAGCATTGGCAGCACGAGGTGCCAGCGGCGCTCCTGCAGACGGTCGGAGCGGCGGCCCCACCAGATCATGCCGGCGATCGTGCATACGGACGGGATGGCGGCGAGCAGGCCGATCGTTACGTTGCTGCTCGTCGTGCCGAAGCTCTTCACGATCTGCGGAATCCACAACGATGCGAGCGAAAGCGTATTGACGAGGCAGAAATAGCCGAGCGCGAATTTCGCCACGCTCGGCGCGAGCATTGCGCGCCACATGCGCTGATCGGCGGCGTTCGCGCGCGGTGCGAGCCGGGCGGCCGCGCCCATGCGGTCGCGGGCGATCATTGCCAGCAGCGTCTGCTTTTCGGCGGCGCTCAGCCAGCGCGCGTCGGCGGGCTTGTCGTCGAGATACCACCACGTCACCAGACCGAGCAACACGGTCGGCAGGCCTTCGAGCACGAACAGCCATTGCCAGCCGGCGAGTCCGGCTACGCCGTCGAGCCGCAGCAGATAGCCCGACGCCGCGGCGCCGAGCGCAGACGTTACCGGCATCGCGATCATGAACCACGCATTGGCGCGCGCGCGCGCGGTGCTCGGGAACCAGTCGCCCATGTAGAGCAGCATGCCGGGGAGAAAGCCGGCTTCGGTGATGCCGACGACGGCGCGAATGAGATAGAGGCTCGTGGCGTCGTGCGCGAACATCGTGGCGCTCGACGCCAGCCCCCAGGCGACCAGGATGGCGCCGATCCAGCGGCGCGCGCCGAACTTCACCAGCATCAGGTTGCTTGGCACGCCGCACAGCACATACGTGAGATAGAACACGCTCGAGGCCATGCCGAACATCGTGCTCGTGAGGCCCAGGTCCCGGCTCATCGTCAGCGCGGCAAAGCCGACGTTGATGCGATCGAGGAACGAGAACAGGAACAGCACGAACAGAAAGCCGAGCAGGCGACGCGAGATCTTGCGCACGACCTGGCGCTGCGCGATCTCGCTGGCCGGGTCGGACAGCGCGCGCGTTGCCTCGGAGGGCTCGGCAGGGTTCGCGAGAGCGCAAGGGGTGGGGGCGATCGCCTGCGCGGACGCGGCGGACGTGATATGGCTCATGATGGGTGTCTTCTCCAACGCTCCCCGCCTTGTCTGGATGGCGGTGTTATGAAGTGGGCCCGCCATCGGGGGCGGGCGCCGGAAGTCAAGGCACGAAAGGTACGGAACGGTTCAGGGCGATGTGCGGTGGGCTGTGGGGACTTCAGGCGGGCTGCCGGCGCGACGCCTGCCCGATGAGATCGATCACGCGTTGCGGATCGTCGATCTCATGCGCGAGCAGCAGTGCGACCTTCGCGAGCCGCAACTCGCGTTCGTCTGCGGGAGCGTCGTCGATGGCCAGCGCGAGGGCGTCGTAAATCTCCTCGAGTCCGGCAATGGCGGTTTGTGCGTTTGTCATGGCGGTGCTTCCTTCGGCGTGCAGGCGATTCAGGCGCGGGCCGTCGCCTGCGTCAGCGCACGGCCCAGGCGGGCGGCGTCGAGCCGCTGCCAGCGTGCGCAGATGTGATGGTCGGGGCGCAACAGGTAGGCAGTGCCGTCCGTTGCACCGTACTTGCGGGCGGCGCGCCCGCCCGGATCGGGCAGCGTGAGGTCCGCGCCCGCGACCGCCTCGCGGGCCTGCGCGAAGGCGATCGCCGTCACCGGGATGCCGCGCTCGCGCCAGTCGGCGATTTCGCGCCGCAGCGCCTCGTCGAGCGGTGCGTCACCGAACGTCACCAAGTGGAAGGCGGCGCCGAGATGGTCGTACAGATAGTCGTCGTGGCCGAGCTTCACGTTGGGCGCCGGGGCGCCTGCGCACGGGCCGGCGCTCATGCGCGCATTGTCGTCGTCCCGGCTGTTGAGCGGCGAGTCGCGATAGTCGTGCGCGCGCGACGTGCGCCAGTGAAACAGCGGCCGCACGAACTCGTGATCGAGCGAGAGGTCGAGCACCGCGTCGCGCAGCAGGCGAAAGCCGTGCGTGGGTGGCGTCATGAAACGGGTGCTTTTGCCGGCTTCGGCGATGATCTCGCGCGCGGCGCCCACGCGGTCGTGCGTGTACGAGCGCAGCAGTTGCGCCGGCGCCGCGCCGCTCGCCACGGCCGCGAGTTTCCACGACAGGTCGATGGCGTCCTGAAAGCCGGTGTTCGCTCCGCGCACGCCGAAGATCGGCAGCAGATGCGCCGCGTCGCCCGCGAACAGCACACGACCATGCACGTAGTCGGGCAGTGTGAGCGCACGGGCCGAGTACACCGAACACCAGTCGAGCTCCCACGGCTTGCCGCCAAACCCCATCATCTCGAGTTGCGCGTCGATGCGCTCGCGGATCGTCTCCGGCCGCAATGCGTGCTCGGAGGTTTCGCTCGCGGGCAACTGATAGTCGACGCGCCAGATGCCGTCCGGCTCGCGATGCATCAGCACCGTATTGCCGGGGTTCCAGTCGGGCGCGAAGTAGGCGAGCCGCTCCGTCGGCAGGTCGAGATCGATGCGGATGTCCGCAATGACGAAGCGGCCTTCGTAGCTTGCGCCTTCGAGGCGCAGCCCGAGCGCGCCGCGCACCGTCGAGCGTGCGCCGTCGGCGGCCACGAGCCAGCGCGTGCGCTGCGCGTATTCGCCCTCGGGCGTGTCGATCCGCAGCGCCACGTGATCGTCGTGCTGCGTCAGGCCCACGAGCTTGTTGCCCCAGCGCATCTCCACGAGCGGCTCGCGCTCGATGGCATCCGCCAGATAGCTCTCGAGCACGTTCTGCTGCAGGTTGATGAGCGGTGCGAAGCGGTCGTCTTCATCGACCGGCGACTCCATGCGAAACACGCGCTGGCCGCGGTAGTACGAATTGCCGCTGGTCCACGGCAGGCCTTTGGCCACGACGGCGTCGGCCACGCCGACGGCCTGCAGGATCTCCTGCGAGCGACGCGTGAAAACGATGGCACGGCTGCCTTCGGACACCTGCTGCTCGGCGTGCAACACGACGCAGCGCACGCCGTGGCGGGCGAGCGCGAGCGCCGTGACCATGCCGATGGGCCCGCCGCCGACGACGGTTACCGGCGCTTCGGCCAGGTCCTCCGGCGCACAGCGCGGGAAGGCATGAGGATGGACGCGGTACGCGTGATATAGCGACGCGCGCGGCGTGGTCTCCGGTCGATGCATGATGCGACACCCATGAGGCTGCTCGGCGCACGCGCATCGGGTCCCGTGTCAGCGCAGAAACAGCGGATGCGCAGCACGCGATCGACAAAAAACGTCATCGAGCATTTGGTTGCTAACGCAACAATTCTAGTGTGCTAATGTTGCGTTAGCAACCAAATCACGACCCATTTCGCCTAGGGGAAAACACTGAAATGCGGCCAGCCCACAAGACCCTCGATCAGTTCCTGACTTACAAGATGCACCGCCTGATGAAGCAGCACGACAAGCGCATTGCGCAGTCGTATGCGCAGGGCGCGCAGCTGAGTCTGGCGGAATCGCGCGTATTGGCGGCCGTGGGGACGGCGGGGGCCTTGTCCAACTCGGAGCTCGCGCGCCGCGCGAATCTCGACAAGAGCCAGGCGAGCCGCGGCGCCGACGGGCTGGTGTCGCGCGGCCTCGTGCGCCGCAGCCCCGACGAGCACGACGGCCGCGCGGTCAAGGTCACGCTCACGCCCGAGGGCGAACGCGTGTGGCGCGTGGTGATCGCGGCGGCGCGCACGCACTACGACCGCCTGTTCGAGGCGCTCACCGACGACGAAATGCGCGTCTACGAGCGCCTGCTCGACAAGCTGCTGCTGCGCTCGGACGAACTGGACGAACAGGCGGACTGAGGGCGGCGCGGCCTCGGAGATCTCACGCGGCTTGCCTGCGGCCGATGTTGTCCGGGCGCCCAAGCCCGGGGCGTTACGCGAACGCGAGCGACTTCGTCAGATCGCCGGGCGGCATGGCGCCGCGCGCCGCAAACGCGGCGTTGCGGTGCGCGATGCCCTCGAGCGTGGGCAGATCGTACAGACGCGTGATGAAGCGCAGGATCGACGTGGTGTCGTAGAACGTATGGTCCACGTTGGCGCGCCTGGCGAACGGCGAGACGACCAGCGCCGGAACGCGCGAGCCCGGTCCCCAGCGGTCGCCCTTGGGCGGCGCCACGTGATCCCACCAGCCGCCGTTCTCGTCATACGTGATCACGACCATCATGTTCTGCCACTGCGGCGACTTCATCAGGTGCGCGAGCACGTTGGCCACGTGCTGATCGCCCGACGCCACGTCCGAATAGCCGGCGTGCTGATTCAGGTTGCCCTGCGGCTTGTAGAACGTGACGGCCGGCAGCTTGCCGGCGATCGCATCGGCGATGAATTTGTTGGAAATCGGGCTGTCGCCCTCACCGCCGTCGCGCAGGTGTCGCTCGCGCGCCGCCGTGCCCGGCGCGAACTGCGCGAAATAGTTGAACGGCTGGTGGTGGTACTGGAAGTTCGGCCTGTCCGCGCCGCCCTTGTGATCGAGCGCCGATTGCCACGCGCCGGCGTACCAGGCCCACGACACGCCCTTGTTCGAGAGCAGGTCGCCGATGGTGGCGTAGTTCTGCGGCGGCAGCGTCGCCGGGTTGGACGGATCGGCCAGATGCCGGTCTCCCGACGCGGCCGGCTTGATCGGCGACGGCTGGTAGGGCGGCATCATCGTGTTGACGGCGAAGCCGTCCGGCGTGATGGCGCCGTCGCGCACGAACCTGGGCTTGCCGTCCGCGGCCGAGGCGGGCGAGTCCGGCGCCACGGCCAGGCGGGTGCCTTGCGGGCCGTCGGCGAGCACCGCGATCTTGTCCTTCGCCGGGCTCTGTTCGGCATTCGGGTACACCGGCGGGCGCGCCGAGACCAGAAACTGGTGATTCAGGAACGAGCCGCCGAAAGCCGCCATGAAGAAGTTGTCGCACAGGGTGTACTGCTGTGCGATCTTGTACAGGTCCAGCGTTCTGGCGGTTTCGCCGTAGTAGCCCATCACGAGCCCGCCCGAGTCCGCCCACGCGGCGAACTGGTTGTTGGCGCCGCCGTTGATCTGCATCTGGTTCTGCCAGAACAGATGCCACAGGTCGCGCGTGATGACCGACTCCGGCAGTAGCTTGCCATCGGCGTCCTTGAGCATGTACGGCGCGTTCGGCTGACGCGCGAGGTCCTTTTCCGTGATGTGGTACTTCTTGCCGCCGATCGTCTGCGCGCGCGGCACCAGACCGTCGAAGACGGGCGGCAGCAGCGACATCGGCGTCTTGCCGTCGCGATCGAGCTGCGTGTAGACGGACGCGGGCACCTTCGAGAGCGGCGCTTGCACGCCGGGGAAATCGGCGAACAGATTGTTGAAGCTGCGGTTCTCGAGATAGATCACGACCACGGTCTTGATGTTGGCCTTGAGCTGGGCGTCGAACGTGCCGCCGGCAGCGACGGCCGTCGGTGCGCCGGGGTCTTGCGCGGCGCAGCCGGACAGCGCGCTCGTGGCGCCGGCGGCGCCGGCCGCGCCGATGGCGGCCAGGCCCTGCAATACGCGGCGGCGCGACGGGTCGGTCGGATCGTTGTCCTGGGCGCTGGGGTGTTGCGCGGGATCGTTCGGTCGGGATTTGGCGTCGTGGGTCATGATGTCCTTGTTGGCAAGTCAGGCGAGTCAATCGAGTGAGGCCAGTCGGGCGGTCGGATCGAGTGGATCGGCTGGATCGGCTGGATCGGGCACCGAGGCGCTGGCGTGCCCGCGACCGGACGGCAACAGGTAACCCGCGAGCGACGGCGTCACCCTGCCCGGGCGGGCGAGGCAGACGACGTTTTTACGCGCGGATCGTGACAATTCGGTGACGCCGCGATGGCGTCACGCGGTGCGAAACCCGGCAGGGGAGAGGCGGTGGCGGCGGCGCCGCGTCAGGCGGATGGCGGGGCGTGCGCGCCCGCGTAGCCGGAGTCCTCGAACAGCTCGGTGCGGAACTGCTCGGCCAGATCGTCGAGCAGCGCGCGCAATGCGCTCGGCATTTGCTTGCGCGAGATGTAGACGCCGTAGGCGGTCATGTCGCGCGGCACGTAGTCCGGCAACAGCGCACGCAGCGTGCCGGCGCGCAGATGCGGCAGCGCGGAGTACACCGGCTGCATGGCGATGCCCGCGCCCGCGAGCGTGGCCGCGAGCACGACGTTGGCTTCGTTCGCGGAGAAATTGCCGTCCACCGGCACACCGAGCGGCGCCCCGGCGTGCGTGAACTGCCAGAGGCTCTTGCTGAAGTACGCGTATGTCAGACAGTTGTGCAGCGCGAGGTCCTCGGCGCGTTGCGGCGTGCCGTGCCGCTGCAGATACGAGGGCGCGGCGCATACCACCGAGCGGCACGTCGCGAGCCGGCGGGCAATGAGGCCCGGCGACGGCTCGGTCGTCACGCGTATCGCGAGGTCGATGCGTTCGTCGACGAGGTCCACCGTGCGATCGGCCACCACGAGATCGATCGCCACGCCCGGATGTCTGTCGATGAAACGCGCGACCGCGGCCGCCAGAAACGCCTGCGCGAGCGAAGTGCTGCAGGCCACGCGCAACAGGCCGCGCGGCGCGCTGTCGGCGTGCGACGCGCAGGCCAGATCGTCGGCGATGCCGAGCATCTCGCGGCACCGGGGCAGGGCGTCGTTGCCGGCGTCGGTCAGGCTCACCGCGCGCGTCGTGCGATGCAGCAGCCGCGTGCCGAGCCAGGCTTCGAGTTCCGCCAGATAGCGCGACACCATGGCGCGCGACATGTCGAGCCGCTGCGCCGCGGCCGTCAGCGAGCCGCGATCGGCCACTTCGGTAAAGACGCGCATGGCAGTCAGACGGTCCATGATTTGCTCGAACGATGCAACAAAGTGATCGTCATTATGGGCTTTTTTGGAGCGATCGGCGCGACTACGATGGCAGGTATGAAACGCGCCGCGTATCGACGCCGGCATTGCACGGGACACACAAATGACGCAAGCACGATTGCATTACATCGCCGACCCGCTGTGCGGGTGGTGCTACGCCGCGGCGCCGCTGGTCAAGGCCTCGCGAGACGTGGCGGGGCTGGACATGGTCTTTCACGGCGGCGGCATGATGGCCGGGCCCAACGTGCAGCGCGTCACGCCGCAACTGCGCAATTACGTGATGCCGCACGATCATCGCATCGCTTCGCTGACCGGTCAGCCGTTCGGCGAGGCCTACTTCGAAGGGCTGCTGCGCGACACCACGGCCGTCTTCGATTCGGCGCCGCCCATCGCTGCGGTGCTCGCCGCCGAAGCCCTGGGCGGACGCGGCCTCGACATGCTCGCCGCCGAGCAGCAGGCCCATTACGTCGAGGGCCGGCGCATCGCCGATCGCGACGTGCTTGTCGAGCTCGCGGCGCAGCTCGGCCTGGCGCGAGACGCGTTCGCGAAGGCGTTCGATGCGCAGGACGCCCACGCCCTCATGCTGCACTTTCGCGACAGCCGTGCCTGGCTTGCTCGCGCGGGCGGCAGCGGCTTTCCGACGTTCGCGCTGGAAGTCGATGGCCGGCTCGAGCGGCTGGAGCCGGGCCGCTATTTCGGTCGGCCCGACGCCTGGCGCGACGCATTGCGCGAGCGGGTGCTCAAGGCACAGGCGGCACGGGCGGCAAAGGAGGCACGGGCGGCATCCGGCGATGGCGACGCCGCGCCGCTGCCGCAGTGCGGCCCCCAAGGCTGCGCCCTCTGAGCGGGGCGTCGGCATTGCGTCTCGTCCCCACACCGAACCGCGAATCGAATTTCCCCCCCTCGCTCCCAGGAGAGTCCTGATGAAAGTTGCCTTGATTGGTATCACCGGCCGCGTCGGTACGCGTGTCGCAGAAGAATTGCTCTCGCGCGGCCACACGGTCACGGGCATTGCGCGCAATCCGGAGCGCGTCGAGGCCGAGAAGGGCTTGACCGTGCTCAAGGGCGACGCCGCCGAGCCGGCCTCGCTCGCCCCGCTGCTCGCCGGCCACGATGCCGTGATCAGCGCCGGCCGTTTCGTGTCGGTCGATGCCGCCAGACTCATCGACGCGGTCAAACGCGCGGGCGTGCCGCGTCTGCTGGTCGTGGGCGGCGCCGGCAGTCTCGAAGTCGCGCCGGGCAAGGCGCTCATCGATACGCCGGAATTCCCGCAGGCGTACAAGGCCGAGGCCGGCGCAGGCCGCGAGTTCCTGCAGGTGTTGCGCGCCGAGCCGGCCGATTCGCCGCTGAACTGGACGTTCCTCTCGCCGTCCGCGCTGTTCGAGCCGGGCGAGCGCACGGGCAAGTTCCGCCTTGGCGGCGATGGGCTGCTCGTGGACGCCAACGGCAAGAGCTGGATCTCGATGGAGGACTACGCCATCGCGCTTGTCGACGAGCTCGAGAAGAACCAGCATCCGCGCTCGCGCTTCACGGTCGGGTACTGAGCGACGGCGCAACGCTCCGCCAGCCGCCCCCCCCGGCGCTCGCACTGCGCGCGCGCGTTGCCGGTGTGTTGCCAGTGTGTTGCCAGTGTGTTGCCGATGGGGTGCGATGTGGTGCGATGTGGTGCCGTCGGCGTCCGGTCAGCGCGCCTTGCGCAGCGTCAGGTTAAAGCGCACGGCGTTCGCGTCGAAACTGCCCTCGACGCTCGCGATGCCGTGATAAGCGAGCCGCGATTGGCCGCCCCACACCACCACGTCGCCCGGCTCGAGCCGGACTTTGCGCGTGCGTGCGCCACGCTGCAATCCGCCCCACAGGAAGATTGCCGGCAATCCCAGCGAGACGGACACGATGGGCGCACCGAGCTCGCGTTCGTCGCGATCCTGATGCAGCGTGAGGCGGGCGTCGAGCGTGTAGCGGTTGATGAGGCAGGCATCCGGCGCAAAGTCGGGATAGCCGGCCGCCTGCGCCGCGTCGCGCGCCAGACGCGCGAAAGACGCCGGCATGCGCGGCCACCGCTGCTTCGACAGCGGATCGTGCGTGCCGTACCGATAGCCCATGCGGTCGCTGATCCAGCCCACGTCGCCGCAATTGGTCATCGCCACCGACATGCGCTTGCCGCCGGGCGTCAGCCAGTGGCGCAGCGGCGCCTGGGCAATCACCGCGTCGATGTCGGCCTGCAACGCGGCCAGCCGTTCGAGCGCGAAGCCGCGCAGCACGAATGCGCCCGGGCCGAGCGTATCGGCGTTCGGGCCGCCACGGGCCGAGTCGTCGGGTGCATGGCTGAAGAGGTCCGGCGTCATGTGGCGTCGTGCAGGATCACGCCGAGCGTGTGCCGATGGCCGCTGCGCACGCGGCTCACACCGTGCCGCATGTTGACGCGATACGCGCCCCGCGTGCCGTTGACCGGGCGATGATGCACGGCGAACACCACGGCGTCGCCGCGCGCGAGCGGCACCACCTCGGCGCGCGACTGCATGCGCGGACGCTGCTCGGTGAGAACGAATTCGCCGCCGGTGAAATCCTCGCCGGGCTGCGAGAGCAGGACGGCCACCTGCAACGGGAAGACGTGATCCCCGTAGAGGTCCTGGTGCAGACAATTGTAGTCGCCGGGGCCGTAGCGCAGCAGCAGTGGCGTGGGACGGCGTTGCCCCGCGGCGTGGCATTGCGCGAGATAGGCGCGATGCGTGGGCGGGTAGCGCGCGTCGATGCCCATCGCCTTGTGCCAGCGATGGGCGATCTGGCGCAACGGCGCATAGAACGCTTCGCGCAGTTCGGCCACGAGCGGCGGCAGCGGATACGCGAAATACTGATACTCGCCCCGCCCGAAGCCGTGGCGCGCCATCACGATGCGGCTGCGAAATCGCGGCGAGGCCGGCGCCGCGCCGGTGCGCCCGTGCACCGTCTCGCCGTACATCTCGCGCAGCGATGCGCACTCGTGCGCATCGAGCAACGCGGGAATGCGCGCCGCGCCGAAGCCGTTCAACGCGTCTTCGAGCGCAGCCCAGTCGAGCTTGTGCACGCGATCGCTCACGATTTCTCCTCGCCGTGCGCGCGTGGCTGCGCCGGTTGTCCGTCGTGCGCCTCGAGGCGCTCCTGCGAGAGCAGCGCACGCTTGCGCTCGACGCCCCAGCGATAGCCGGACAACGCCCCGTCGTTGCGAACGATGCGGTGGCACGGGATCACCACCGCCAGCGGGTTCGATGCGCACGCCTGCGCGACGGCTCGCACCGCTCGCGGTGCGCCGATCCGGCCGGCGATCTGCGCGTAGCTTGCCGTCTGTCCGGCGGGCACTTCGCGCAGCGCTTCCCAGACCCGTTGCTGGAACGCGGTGCCGCGCACGTCGAGCGGCAACGACAACCCGATGCGCGGCGACTCGACGAAGCCCACCACCTGCGCCACCCAGCGTTCGAATTCGGCGTCCGCGCCGACGAGCTCGGCCTTCGGAAAGCGATCCTGCAAGTCGCGCACGAGCGCGTCGGGATCGTCGCCCAGCGCGATGGCGCACAACCCGCGCGAGGTCGCCGCCACCAGCAGCGCGCCGAGCGAACACTGCGCGACCGCAAAGCGGATCGACTCGGCCCTGCCGCCTGCGCGGAACGCCGCCGGCTTCATGCCGAGCACGGCGTCGGCGTTGGCGTAGAAGCGGCCGTTGGAATTGAAGCCGGCGTCGTAGAACGCCGACGTCACGCTCTGCGCGGCGGGCAACGTCTCGCGCACGCGTTGCGCGCGGCGCCCGTTCGCATAGGCCCGCGGCGTGACGCCGGTCACTGCGCGAAACAGCCGGTGAAAATAGTGCGGGCTCAGGCCGGCTTCGGCTGCCAGCGCTTGCAGACGCGGCGGCTCGTCGGCCGTCTCGATGCGCCGGCACGCCGCCGTGACGAGCGCGGCGTGGCGCGCGTCGAGCGTGTCCTGATCGGGCCTGCAGCGCTTGCACGGGCGAAAGCCGGCGCGCTCGGCGGCGGCCGCATCGGCATGGAACGCGACGTTTTCGCGCCGCGCCAGACGCGCACCGCACGACGGGCGGCAGTACACGCCGGTCGTGCGCACGGAATAGAAGAATTCGCCGTCGGCCTGCTTGTCGCGCGCGACGATGGCCGCCCAGCGGGCGTCATCGCTCGCGTAGCGCGAGTGCGCCGCGCGATCGTCGGCCGGCGCGCGGCGCGCGGGCGGGGCGCCGGCGCTGCGGCCGGCGCGGGACGGGCGTTTGGCGGTCATTGGATTGGCATGCATTGCGAGGGTCTCCCGTGGACTGATCACTTGCCTTCAGTGTAGGGAGTCGCGCTCGCGGGTGCGCTCCGTTTCTTGCTGTCGAATTCGGTCAGACGCCGGGCGGCAGGGTCGTGCCGAGCTTGGCGGCCAGGCTCATCACCATCACGAGTACCAACGCCTCGACGCCCACCACGCGTGCGAAGGCCGACGTGTCGAGGGGCTTCTCGCCGGCATCGAGCGCCAGGCGCGGCAGCAGGCGCCAGCGGTTCCACGCCCCCAGCATGGCGGCGCACGCGACCAGCAACAGCTTTGTCCCCAGCCATGAAACATACGGCGCGTTCGGCGTGGCGAACCACAGCGACGGCGTTTCGCCGAGCGTGCGCCATGCGTTGAAGCCGCCGGTCACGAGGGCGACGAACATGGCGAGCGTCGCGATCGACGACAGACGTTCGCCATAGGCCGCCCGCGCGCCGACCGGCCAATGCCGCCAGCCCGGTATCACGCATCCGGCGACGAGCAACGCGCCCGTCCACGACGCCGCTGCCGCTACGTGCAGCGAGTGAATGCCGATGGCCAGCCACGGCATGGCAGCGTCTGCCGCATGGCCCGTGCCGGCGCGCGCGAGGGCGAGCACCACGGCGCCGGCCGCGTACACCATGCGCGCGTGACGCTCCTGCCGGTGCTCGCGGCGATGGTGCCGGTCGCGCGGATCGTCGGCGATGGGCGGCGAGGCAAGAAGCCTGCGCCGGGCGTCGTACCAGGCCCAGGCGCCCGCACAGAGCAGCAGCGCACCGAGCCCGGCGACCCACTGCATCCGGCCGAAGTACGAGCGCGTGAGCACCCGCCACACGTCGCCGAGCATCGCGTCCGTGCTCTCCCAGTCGCCGCCGGTCATGGCCTCGGTGCTCGCGAGTACGTAGGCCATCCAGGCGAGCACCGCGAGGCCGGCGGCGAAGCCGGGCAGCACACGCCGGGTCAGGCCGCTGCGCACCGCGTGCGGGCTGCGCAGGAGCAGCACGCCGAATGCGAGCGCCAACGCGAGGTTGAGCAGGCCCGCCGTGGCGGGCTGCCAGGTGCCGGCGGCAAGCTCTGCCGACATCACTTCACGGTGAACTTGAAGTTGCCCTGCGTGCGGTGGCCATCGCTCGCCACGGCCACCCAACTCACCTGATAGCTGCCCGCGCCGAGCGCAGGCAGCGAGAGCGTGAGGGTTTTGCGGGCGGCGTCCAGTCCGGCTTGGGCGTCGGTGACGGACCTGCCCTTTGCGTCGATCACCGTGAGCTTCGAAAAGGCGCCTTCGAGCGCGGAGTCGAATGTTACGCGCACCGACGTCGGTGCTTCGACGACGGCCTGCGCGGCCGGCTCGCTCGACACCGCATGCGCATGCGCCCACGCGCCTTGCGAGAGTGCGGCCAGACTGACGGCCGCGGCAAGCGCGAGGCCTTGCGCCGCGCGACGCAGGGCGCGGCGCGATGGCAGCGGCAGGGGGCTGCGGGCGGCGCAGGCCGGGGAGGCGATCTTGATAGTACGCATGTCGTGTCTGGCTAAGGAGTCAGGGAAGCGGCAGCGGGACGCGGAGATGATGACGCGAAATGGTGACGCAAAATGGTGACGCAAAATGACGACACGAACCCCCGCCCCGAATTGGCCAGGCGTGCCAGAGGTCGTGATGGCGGCCCGCCCCGTTCCGAAGGGGTACGCAATCTGCGTCGCTTACGCAGTATCGCAGACCTTGCAGACCGATGCAGCCGCCCGACGGTTCCGCCTGAGCGCACCTGATGCGGCGATGCGTCCGTCGTTTTGCAACTAAGTTGCAAAAATAGCGGAGGCGCCGTATCATCGCGCCGTATTGCAACTTGGTTGCATTAATGAGGCGCGCATCCATGACATCCCCTTTCGCTTACGCCGGCGGCACGGACGGTCGTCTGCCCGTGACCGTGCTGTCCGGCTTCCTCGGCGCGGGCAAGACCACGCTGCTCAATCACGTGTTGCGAAATCGCGAGGGTCTGCGCGTGGCGGTGCTGGTCAACGACATGAGCGAGGTGAACATCGACGCCTCGTTCGTGGAGCGTGGGGCCGCCGCCGCGGGCGCCGCCCTCTCGCGCACGCAAGAGCGTCTCGTCGAGATGAGCAACGGCTGCATCTGCTGCACGCTGCGTGAGGATCTGCTTATCGCCGTGCGCGAACTCGCGCAGGATGGCCGGTTCGACTATTTGCTCATCGAGTCGACGGGCATTGCCGAGCCGATGCCGGTGGCGGCGACGTTCGAGTTTCGCGACGACGCGGGGCGCTCGCTCGCGGATGTCGCCCGACTCGACACGATGGTGACCGTTGTCGACGCGCTGCACGTACTCGAGGATTTCCATGGTCTCGACACGCTCGCACAGCGCGGCGAGGTGGCCGGCGACGAGGACGAGCGGCGTCTTGCCGAGTTGCTCACCGAGCAGATCGAATTCGCCGACGTGGTGGTCGTGAGCAAAGTCGATTGCGTCGACCCGGCGCGGCTCGAGGCCGTCAAGGCGCTCATCGCGGGACTCAATCCTTCGGCACGCATCGTGCTGGGCGAGCGCGGCGCGGTGCCGCTCGGCGAAGTGCTTGGCACGGGGCGCTTCGATGCCGGGCGCGCCGCGCAGATGGCGGGCTGGGCGCTGGCGCTCGCGGGCGAGCACGACCCGGAGACCGATACTTACGGGGTGACGAACTTCGTGCTGCGCCATCGCGAGCCGCTGCATCCGGCGCGCTTCGCGGCATTCATGTCGAAGCCGTTCGACGGGCTGATCCGGGCAAAGGGCTACGTCTGGACGGCGAGCCACCCGGCGTGGGCGCTCGCGTATTCGCGCGCCGGCAACACGGCCACGCTGGAGACCGTCGGTCAATGGTGGGCCGCGGCCGACACGGCGCAGTGGCCGCCCGAGGGCGACCCGCAACGCGCCGCGATCGAAGCGAACTGGGAAGCGCCGTGGGGCGACCGGATCAACGAGATCGTATTCATCGGCCGCGACATGAACCGCGCGGCCATTGAAAAGGCGTTCGATGCCTGCCGGCTGAGCGCCGTCGAACTGTCGCAAGGGGACGCCGCGTGGCGCGGCAGCGAGCATGCGTTGCCGCTGTCGATGACGGAAGACACGGCATGAGCCGTGGGCGCATGCGCTGACGCACGGCATCATCCCATGCGCCGCGGCCCGCGAGATCATGGCGGCCGGCACGAAGCCGTACCGGCCGCCATGGCGCCTGCCGCGGACATTGCGCCGCCGTGCCGATGCCTCAGAAGTCGGGTGTCTCCACCGCACGCAGGTCGAACACGAGCACTTCGGCATCGCGGCCGTTGGCGAGCGTGAGTGCCGTTTCTCCACGAACGCGCACACCATCGCCTTCACCGAGCGCCACCCCGTTCAGGCTGACGCTGCCGCGCGCTACATGCACATAGGCGTAGCGGTCCGGCGCCAGCGCGAGCGTGGCCGACTCGTGCGCGTCAAACAGACCCGCGTACACGCGCACGTCCTGGTGAATGCGCAGGGAATTCCCGGCGCCGTCCGGCGAGAGGATCATGCGCAGGCGGCCGCGCTTTTCTTCGGGCGCAAAACGCTGCTGCTGATACTCGGGCGCGATGCCGGTCCGATCGGGCACGATCCAGATCTGCAGGAAATGCACCGGCGACGTGTGCGAGTGATTGAACTCGCTGTGCGCCACACCTCGTCCCGCGCTCATCAGTTGCACGTCGCCCGGCTCGATCACCGACCCCGTGCCCATGGTGTCCTTGTGCTCGAGCGCGCCCTCGAGCACGTAGGAGAAGATCTCCATGTCGCGGTGCGGATGCTTGCCGAAGCCTTGCCCGGGCGCGACGCGATCGTCATTGATCACGAGCAGATCGGAGAAGCCGACCTGCGTCGGATCGTAGTAGTTCGCGAACGAGAACGTGTGGCGCGACTTGAGCCAGCCATGGTCGGCAACGCCTCGGTCCGCAGCTTTTCTGATGTCCAGCATGATGGGCTCCTGTGTCTTCATCGATTCGTCGGGAGGCCGTGAGCGGCCTCGATGAATAGGATTGTAGGGTCCTGACGGATAACAACAATCCGTCTGAAATGCGAATTATTGTCATCTGAAATGTGACAATCTTCGGGGGCAAAAGCCTGTCTTCCTAGGCGGGGGGCGGACGATTCCGCGGCTCGGGCTTCGAATTTCCGAAAGCGGGGAGGGCAATGCGCGTGGTGGCGCGCGATGTGCGAGACTACGAGCCTTCTTTCGCCGGGTGGACCGGTCCGGTCGCCCAACGAGGCCGCCGGCATCGCACCCCGCGCCGCAAAGCCGTCCGAATGCCCCCACAGGAGAGTCGTCATGAGCCGCACCTATGCCTTTCGTATCGTCAACGTCTTCGCCGAGAGCACCTTCGGGGGCAATCCGCTGTGCGTCTTCGAAGACGGGGAGGGACTGAGCGACGAGGAGATGCGACTGCTCGCCAGGCAGTTCAATCTTTCCGAGACGACGTTCATCTTCGCCTCGGAAATTGCCGACGCGCATGTGCGGATCTTCACCCCGGGTTACGAAATGCGGTTCGCGGGACATCCCACGCTCGGCACCGCCCATGTGCTGCGCGCCATGCGCGGGCTCGGCGACCAGGTGACGCTGCAATTCGCCGCCGGGCTGGTGCCGGTCGAGGCGCGCGGCGACCACTGGACGCTCACGGCGCCCTCGTCGGGCGAGCCGAAGATCGCGAAGGCGTCGGAAGCGGATGCGGATATCGCAGCGCTCGTGCGCCTCGGCCGCGACGATCTCGCGCAGTCGCCGCAGTGGGTCGACACCGGGGCGGATCAGTTGCTCATTCCGCTGCGCACCGCCGATGCGGTGGCGCGCGCGCAGCCGGACAGCGCGCGCATGGATCGCTGGCCGCTTTCGAGCCTCGAGCGCAAGACCGGCTATGTGTTCTCGCTCGACGGCGAGAAGGACGGCGAGTTGCAGGTCACGGCTCGCTATTTTTTCACCACGCAGGGCGGCGGCGTCAGCGAGGACCCGGGCACGGGCTCGGCATGCGCCAACCTCGGCGGCTGGCTGATCGGCCAGGGCTATCCGTTGCCCGTGCGCGCGCGCGTGTCGCAGGGCGATGCCATCGAGCGCCCGTGCCGTCTCACGCTTGAAGTGACGGCGGATCGCCAGATTCGCGTCGGCGGCAACGTGATCGAGCTCGCTCGCGGCGAGGTGAACCTCGAAGCGAGCCTGTAAGCCGTGCCGGGAGACGACAGTCGTATGTTTGCTCTGGCCGCACCCGTCGAGACCGAACTGGAGATCAGGAAGAGCCGGTTCATCGGCATCGTCATGCCCGTGGCGTCGCGCGAGGCCGCCATGCGCGAACTCGACGCGCTGCGCGTGCGCTATCCCAACGCCACGCATTACTGCTGGGTGCTGCTGTGCGAGGGCGCGTCGGGCTTCGACGACGATGGCGAGCCGGGCGGCACGGCCGCCAAGCCGATGTACAACGTGCTCATGCACAAGGGGCTCGCCAACGTGTTCGCCGTGGTCGTGCGCTACTACGGCGGCATCAAGCTGGGCGCGGGCGGACTGACGCGCGCCTACGGACAAGCCGTGAGCGAGGCGCTCAAGCTTGCCACGCTCACGGCCGTGGAACCGGTGACGCAGATCCGCTATCGGGTGGCGTTCGCGCACGAAGCGACGCTGCGCCGCCTGGCCGAGCGCTTCGGCGCCGAAGTGCTCGACGCCGTATATGACGACGCCGTAATCCTGCGCCTGCGCCTGAAGGCGCGCGACGTGCAGGCGTTCGAGACCGACGCCACGCAGGCGCTGAGCGGCGGACTCGAACGGCGCGATTGACGGCGCGATTGAGGGCGCGATTGAGGGCGCGATTGACGGCGGGCGTCGGTCTGCTGCCGGCGCCTGGCGCTATCGCACGTTGATGACGCCGCGCATGCCGGCCTCGAAGTGACCGGGCTCGAGGCACGCGAAGTCCACGGTGCCCGGCTGCGTGAAGTGCCACACGAGCGTCTTGCGCTCGCCGGGCTCGAGCGTTACCGCGTTCGGTTCCTCATGCGACATGCCGGGCGTCGTCTGCATCATCTTCGCGTGCTCGGCGAGCGAGGCCGAGGTGCCGAGCATCATTTCGTGCCGGAGCTTGCCGCTGTTGGTGACGACGAAGCGCACCGTATCGCCGCGTCGCACCGTGAGGGTGGCTGGCGAGAAGCGCATCGTGTCGCGCATGTCGACGTCGACGGTGCGCGTGGCCCGCGCCTCGTCGCCGGCTTCACCGATGGCGGTTGCGCCGCCGCTGCCGTGCGACGCGTGCCGGGCCTGTTGGGCGTGTTGCGCCTGCTGCATGTGCATGGCGTGCGGATCGTCCGCAAACGCCGGTGCGGCGAACATCAGGCTGGCCGCGCACAGGGCCAGTTGCGCCGGGATGGCGCGCGCGAGGTGAGAACGAATCATGACTTGCCTCCTGTTTTGCCTGCGCCGGCAGGCGGACGATGGGAAGAGGGTAGCGCGGAGTGGCTGCCTTGCCACGGGCGGGCGACCGAGCCGCGCGGCGCGCGATACCAGCCGGGATCGCGGTAGCTCTCGCGCGGCAGGTCCGGCCGGACCTTCAGTGTGGTGAACATGCCGCCCATTTCGATGGGGCCGTAGGGGCCCGTGCCGGTCATCATCGGCAGGGTGTTTTCCGGCAACGGCATCTCCATGCCGTTCATCGATCCACCGGTCTCGCCCATTGCCATGTAGTCGGGAATGATGCGCGCGATCCTGGCGGCGATCTCGCGCTGGTTCACGCCGAGCATGGTGGGAACCTCGTGGCCCATCGGATTCATCGTGTGATGAGACTTGTGGCAGTGGAACGCCCAGTCGCCCGGCTCGGTGGCGTCGAACTCGATGGCGCGCATCTGGCCGACGGCCACGTCGGTCGTGACCTCGGGCCATTGCGCCGATGGCGGCACCCAGCCGCCATCGGTGCCGGTCACCCTGAACTCGTGGCCGTGCAGATGGATCGGGTGATTGGTCATCGTGAGATTGCCCATGCGAATGCGGACACGGTCGCCCTGACGTGCGAGCAGCGGGTCGATGCCGGGAAACGCGCGGCTGTTCCACGTCCAGAGGTTGAAGTCGGTCATCTCGTTCACGCGTGGTGTACGTGTGCCGGGGTCGATGGCGTATGCGTTGATGAGGAAGACGTAGTCGCGATCGACCGGCTGGAACGACGGGTCTTTCGGATGCGTGACCCAGAAACCCATCAGGCCCATCGCCATTTGCATCATCTCGTCGGCGTGCGGGTGATACATGAAAGTGCCGGCGCGCTTGGCTTCGAACTCGTAGACGTAGGTCTGCCCCGGCGCGATGGCGCGCTGGTTCAACCCAGCCACGCCGTCCATGCCGTTGGGCAGACGCTGACCGTGCCAATGCACGCTTGTCGCTTCGGGCAGGCGATTGGTCACGTAAAGCCGCACGCGATCGCCTTCGACGACTTCGATGGTCGGCCCGGGGCTCTGGCCGTTGTATCCCCACAGATTGGCCTGCATGCCCGGCGCGATTTCCCGCACCACTGGCTCGGCGATCAGGTGGAACTCCTTGACGCCGCCGCGCATGCGCCACGGCAGCGTCCAGCCGTTGAGCGTGACGACGGGGTGGTACGGGCGGCCGTTCGGCGGCGCGTGCGGTTTGGCGGTGCTGGCGTCGGCGCGCGAAGGGGCGTCGGGCAGGGCTGCGAGGCTGGTGCGCTCGACGGCGGCCGCGCCCATGACGGCGAGGCTCGCATCGCGCAGGAATCGTCGGCGCGAGGTCATGCGCCACCTCCATGTCGATGACTCTGATGCGTGGGCAACGGTTGCGGCGACGTCGGCACGGCGTTGCCGGGCGTCGGCGCGAGAGCGGGCTGCGATGTTGGGGCACGCGCGGTGTCCGACGTGGCGCCGGCTGCGTGCGCCGCGCCAGGGTCGCCGCCGCCGACGCTTTCGCGCAATGCGGCCTCTGCGAGCCAGTAGTCGGCGCTCGCGTCGACGTAGGCGAGCACCGTGTCGCGCTGTTCGCGCGCGTCGTCGAGCAGATCGAACACGCTCGCGAGCATGCCGTTGTAGCGCAGCAGCATTTCGTCCGAGACCCGCCGGCGCAACGGGAGCACCGTGCTGCGATAGTGCTCGGCGATCTCCCAGGCGGCGAGCGCCTGGGCGCGCCGCGTGCGCACGTCGGCCCGCGCGGCCACGGCCGCATCGGCCAGCCGGTCCAGGCTTTGCCGGTAGCGGGCTTCGGCGCCGGCCACGCGCGCGCCGCCCCAGTCGAAGAGCGGCACCTCCAGCGAAATCTCGTAGCCGCGCTCGTTGGGCGAGCCGGTGGCGCTGTTGTCGCGATACGCCGTGTCCAGTACGTTGACGAAGCGCGTGGTGCGCGTGAGGCCGAGGTCGCTCGCCGTGGCCGCCAGCGCGGCGCGTGCGGCGTGAATGTCCGCTCGCTCGCGCATGGCTTGCGCCTCGGCGTGGGGCCAGCCGGGCCGGGTGGTCGGGAGCGCGGGCAGCCGGTCCGGCAGCGTGAAGTCCAGTTGCCGGCCCCACAGGCCCATTTGACGCGCAAGGTGTTCGCGCGCGCTGCCGGCCTGCTCGCGTGCTCGGGCGAGCCGCGCCGCGGTATCGGCGTACACGAGGTTTGCCTGCAGGCGTCGCATCGCGCTGAAGTTGCCGGCGCGGGCCATGCCGTCAGCCAGCTCGCTGGCAGCCTGCGTGGCGAGGCGCGTCTGCTCGAGGATGCGGACGCGCTCGTGCGCCGCGACGGCTTCGATCCACGCGCGCCGCGTGAGCGTGGCCTGCGCGACGATGGCCTGCGTTACCTGCGCCTGCACCTGCGCGAAGCGCCGCGCCTCGACGCGCGAGGCGAGCGGCAGGGTAAGCAGACGCACGACGTCGAGTCCCCAGGTGCGCTCGATGCCGACGTCGCCGCCGCCCTGCACGCGCTGGAACGAGAAGCGGGGATTGGGCAGGCGTCCGGCTTGCACAAGTGAAGCTTCGGCGATGCCGAGTTCCGCGTAGGTCGCCTGCAGGCCGCGGTGGTTGAGCAGCGTGAGTTGCACGGCGTCGTCGACGTCGAGCGGTTTGGCGAGCAAGGCGTCGCGTGCCTGCGCGAGCGCCTGGGCCGCCGCGTCGTCGCGGGCCCAGACGGCGGACTTGCCGAGGCGTTGGTGCGCGGCATCGGCGACCGCGGCAAAGCCGCCGTCGTCGCTGAATGTCGCGCAGCCGGACAGGACGAGCGCGGCGGTAAGGGCTGCGGCAAGCGTGGCAGTCAGCGTGGCGGGAGCAGCGGGAGCAGCGGGAGCAGCGGGGGCTGCGGGGGCTGCGGGGGCGGTCGGCGCGCAGCGATGCGCTTGCGCCGACGTGCCCACAGGACCGGACGCCGTGGCGCGAGCGCCGCGCGCATGGGCGAGACGCGCGACGTCAGGGTAAGGCAGCGAGGCGTTCATTGTGAACCTCCTGCGGCGTCATGGCCGGCGTGCGCGCCGCGGTGCCCCGCATGAGCGTTCGCGGTGGCTTCCGCGGGCGGCGGTATTGGCGTTGCGTGACCCATCGCGGCATGGTCGAGAGCGCCGGCGCTGGCGTTGTTGGCGCTATGAGCGCTATGGGTGCTGTGGGCGCCCGCGTGTGCGCCGCGCGACCCATGCGTTGCCGTCGATGGGGAAACGTCGGCGTTGATCTTTCGCCAATCGGTGGCGGGAACCGACAACGGCGGCCTTGCAAAGTCCTGCAGCACGGTCGCCGCCGGAGGGCCGGCGGGGGCGTCCGGCGAGGCAGCGTCGCGGGTAGTCGACGACTCGGCGCCCTGTGCGAGCGTCGGTTCGGGAGATGGCGCGCCGCTGGCCACATCGGCCCCGCGGACGCCGTTCGCGCTGAAGGCGGGCGCTGGCCCCGTGCTCCACAGCGATAGCGCGACGGGCACGATCCACGCGCGCCGCCGGAAGAGATGCAATGTCATCGAAGACTCGTCCAGATAGCGAGACCGGCGGCCGCGCGTCGTCGACGCGGGCCGCGCGGCATCGCACGTTTATCTGAGGGACGGACGCGGCGTGCGCGCGGCGGGCATGCAATGCCACTGACGTGCAGGCAAACGAAATCCGTCCAGCGGGGAACAGACGGCATGCGCGCTCAGAGGGCCGCCCGCTTCAACACGACAGGAAGCGAAGATCGGCGCGGTGCGCAACCGTCACGCGGCGAGCGATTTGGGAGGACGTTCTGGAACGGCGACGATGGCGCTGGCGGCCGTTGTGCGCAGGAAGGGAATGGCAGCCGAGGGGCCGGTGTCGGGAAGACGAATGGCCATGCTGGGCGGAAGTGCCGTGCATGCCACGCATGCAGCACACGCGGAACAACTCGTGTGGCCCGCCGCATCGTGCGCGGCCAGCATGCCGGGTGTCGCGCCGTGGTCGCCGGCAGAGGCGGACGTTGTCGCAGAAAGCGCGTCGTCGTGATGAGAAGACGGCGGCGTGGCCGCGTTGCCGTCGCTCACCATTGCGTGAGGCATGCCCGTGAGCGCGGCGTGGCTCGTCCGGGTTTCGGCAGTCGGGGCACCTGGCGCACCCGGCGCACCTGGCGCGCAATGCGTGCGCAGCGCGGCCATTGCCTGCAACGGCATGGTCACGCACAACAGCCACAGCACGAGGAGTTTGCGCCAACGATTCATGCCGCGCAGTCTAGCACCGCCCGTGCGCCGCTCGCAAATTGGCCTGTTCCTGTATCCGCGTCAGCGCGGCGCGCCGGCAACACGGTGCTACGCGGGCTCACTGCTCGAACAGGTGGAATGCCTCGAAGTGGGTGCGTCGCCGCGAGAGCGCGACGAGATTGACGATGCACACGGCGGCCACCAGCACGAACAGCGGCGCCGAGACTTCAAGCGTATCGCGTGCGAGCAGCGAGACGAGCGTCAACGCGAGCATGATCGCGAGCAGAAGCCGGTGCAGCCACGCCGCGAGACGCAGATGGCGCTCCGATTGCGCAACCAGCACGACGAGGGAGACATAGAACGGCGCAGCGATCAAGGCGAGCACGCATAACGCGAGCACGATGCCGAGCACGCTGGCCAGGCGCTCGCCGCTGGACGCGCTCGATTGCACGCCGACGACCGTGGCGGCAGCCAGGTAAAGCAGCATCAGACCATCCAGAACGATTGCGAGTCGGGTCATGACATCTCTCCGGCCATCTCTTCGCCTGTCTCTTCAGCCATCCATACGCCCGTCCATTCGCCCGTCCATTCGCCCGTCCATTTGCCCATCTCGCCGGCCATGGGGCGGAGGTGGCATGGCTCCGCCGGGGCACTCGAGCCGCGCGAGTGCCGCCGTCAGCGAGGCGGCTGCGCAAGGCCCGCGTGCGGCGGCCGGGCGCCGCGCGATGATGCCGTCGGGCGGGAAAGGCCCAGCCACGCCGCGGCGGCTTCGGTGCCTGCCGGTCCCGACGGCGCCTGCACGCGGTAGATCGACACGTTGCCGCGGTCGTCCACGCAGAACAGGTCGCGCTCGAGATCGGCCACGACGTCGAGCCGTTGCTGGAGCAGATAGAAGCCCAGCGGCGTGAGGTCCTGCACCAGCGCCGCGAGCGTCTCGGGGTAAAGAAACAGGTGACGAGGCCAGTGTCCGTGGCGCGACCGAAAGGCCCCGAGCGCGCCGAGCACGTGCGCCAACGTACCGCCGTGCCCGCGCAGGTGATCGATCGGAGGCGCGCCGCCGCGCAGCCCGGCAGCGGACGAATCATCGGCGGCGACGACGACGTCCGGGCGCTCGATGCCGGCCTCATCGGGCCGCAGTTCGCAAGCCTGGGTAGGGTGTCCCATGCGTCACCCCGCACGCCCGGCACGGGCGAAGGCGCACTGTGGGCGGCACGCCGGCGATGAGGTACAGGTGTCCACAAAAACCTCCGCAAACTTCCGAAGGTGAGTGCCCGGTAAGTATTGATCTTGTGATTCGATAGTTGCAGACGGCGAGCACGGATGGAATCCGCACTTTCGCTTAGTCCGTCGTCATGAGGCGGCGGCGTGTGGCCCTGCAAACGGAAACCGGCGGACCAAGCCGCCGGTTGAGGCCCCGTCGGGGCATCGCCAGCCGCGTGTACCGGCGCGGCATGGTAAGGGCCAAGAAGACTTGGCGCCAGGGGGCATTACCGTCATGCGTTGAACCGCCATCGGTTCCCGGCCGTGCCCATGCAGTTCGACTGCAGTACGAGTATAGGTCGCCCGACGCGCGCGTGAATCGGCTTTTTGGATGAGAGGCCGTCGCGCGCGAACTTACACGCGGGCGCACACTCGAATTGGCGCGAGAATCCCCCTGTGACCGTGGTTTCGTCCGCGCCGACTTTGCGATTTAATGGCAACATTCGTGGCGGCATCGCGCGTCGCGCATCCCGGCAGCACATCGCGCCATACATCGCACCCTACATCGCCGTACCCTGAAAAACATGCTAACGATGGCAACAAATTCTCTACGACGTTGGGCCCTGCTGACTTGCCTGTGTGCCGCGCAGAGCGCCCTTGCCGCCGATCAGTGCGAAGGTATCCTGCTGCTGGCCAAGAGCGCGCAGGGCGGTTTCGAGGACATCACCGGCCCGCTGGCCGCGAAAAACGAGCGCGGCGAGAGTTATCAGGCCACCTATTCGGTGCCGGGCGGCGACTGTAAGGTCTTTCGCGCGACGGGCCTCGCGCCGACTTACGAATGCGTCTGGGATTACCAGAAGATCACGCCGATGGACCTGCGCAACCAGGCGCAGTCGTTCGCCACGCAGGTCTCGCGCTGCACGCGCGGTGTGACGACCATGCGCACCACCACCACGAACGCGGCAGGCCTGCCCGCCGAATGGCAGAGCGCGAGTCGCAAGTACGCGCGTCCCGTGAACTTCACGGTCACGGCACAGGACCTCGTGACGCCGCGCGGCGAGCGGATTCGCGAGATCTCGCTGTCGGTCGAGAAGCAGGTCGAGAAGTAAGCCGCATCGCGACGCCCGCCCGGCGACGGGCGAAGCGGGGCGGTTTCCTGCCACCGCGCTCGCCGCGCCCCGGCGCCCGCGCCGTCGCCGCTCGGGGCCGGCGTCGTTTCAGGGGGCGCACCGGTTACAAACGGTTGCAGTCCACTTGACGCATTAACACTTTTTCGGTCGACGCTCGTTCGGCCGACCCGGTACAGTCATTCCTGAGGCGTATGGCATGCCTGCGATCCGCGGCGCCATGTCCCGCCCCGTGCCAACCGGTCCCACCCCAGGACCGGACGATGTCGGCCCGACGTGCCGATCCACGGCTGAACCCAAATGAGTGCCCGAATTCGCTGTTCCCTCCTGTTGCTGCTGGTGTGCGCCTACCCTGCCTGGGCCGATGGCGGGCGCGGACGCGACATGCTCGACGTGAACAAGGCTTCGCTGCGCGAAGACATCAGCCGGTTCAATGCCGACCGCGGGCGCGCTCAGGCCGCTTACCCGAACTGGGCCGCGCCGGCAGAACCGCGCGAGCGCCAGTACACGCCGCAAGGTATGCCGCGGAGTCCGCGCGGCGAAGGCGGCGGCCGTCGCGGCCGCTGAAGCCCCCTTCACGGGCTCCCTTAATCGTTTCCCTGAGTCGATTCCCTGAGTCGATTCCCTCAGTCGACTCCCCAGTCGATTCCCGACGGCCGGCCGCACCTTGCCTCTCTCCGCCCGCCTGCTTTCCCCTCCCCGTGCCTCTCCATGCCGCGCGGCACCGAATGTTGCACATGCGCAACATCGCGCGCCCTCGCTCGAGCCGGCAGCGCACCACGTCTGCTGCGTCCCGATGGTCTGTTCTCTCCGCCGGATCCGCGCCAATCGTGGCGAATGTGAGTAGTTGCTAACCGTCTGATGTAACCCATATATCGATCTCGTTATACCGGGATTAATTGTGGCGCGGATGGTCGGCCGATTTTTGTCTCCCCACCATTTCCCGGCCATCTCGTGTGGCGCATTTTTGCGCGGTGCGACAGCCTTTCTGAGCACGGCGGGGCTGTGCGAGAATCACGGCCGTTCAACAGGGAGGCGCTTCTCGAACAGGGCGCCGGCGGGTCCCCGCGCAACGCGGGAGCAGGCACACAAAAGACATAAACCAAGGAGAAGTCAATGAAGCGGAGTATGGCCAAGGGCATCGGCGGGGCCCTCGTGCTGGGCGCGTGCATGAGCGCACCGGCACTCGCGCAATCGAACGTCACGCTGTACGGTCAGGTCGACGCCTGGGTCGGTGCGGTCAAGAACCCCGGCAGCGATCGCGCCTGGACGCAGGGCGGCGGCGGGATGTCGACGTCGTACTGGGGCATGAAGGGCAACGAAGATCTCGGCGGCGGCCTGAAGGCCGTGTTCGTGCTCGAAGACTTCTTCCGTCCGCAGAACGGTCAGTACGGCCGCTTCCAGGGCGACTCGATGTTCTCGCGCAATGCCTACGTCGGCCTGCAGTCGGACACGGCCGGCACCGTCACGCTGGGCCGTCTGACCACGTCGTACTTCGTCTCGACGATCCTGTTCAACCCGTTCGTGGATTCGTACACCTTCAGCCCGATGGTGTTTCACACGTTCATCGGCCAGGCGGGCCAGGGCATCGTCGGCGACTCCGGCTGGAGCAACGCCGTGATGTACACCACGCCGAACTTCAAGGGCCTGTCGGGCAGCGTCTCGTATGCGTTCGGCAACAAGGCGGGCGAAGCCGGCCAGAACAAGTGGAGTGCGTCCGCGCTGTACTTCAACGGTCCGTTTGCCGCGACCGTCGCGTATCAGCAGGTCAAGTTCGACTCGCAGCCGGACGACATGGCCGGCATGGCGGGCTTTCGCAGCCAGCAAGCCGTGCAGTTGGGCGCCACGTATGACCTGCAGGTCGTGAAGCTCTTCGGTCAGTACCAGTACATCCGCAACAACATTACCGGCGGCGGCGTATCGGAGAACGGCGGCCAGCTCGGCGTGTCCGTGCCGCTCGGCAACGGCAAGGTGCTCGCCTCGTATGCGTACACGAAGAGCTCGGGCGCGAGCAACGTGAACCGCAAGACGTGGGCGCTCGGCTACGACTACAACCTGTCGAAGCGCACCGACATCTACGCCGCTTACATGAACGACAAGGTGAGCACGCTCTCTGGCGGCGACACGTTCGGTGGCGGCATTCGCATGAAGTTCTGACGCTGCGCGGCGCGCGCCAGCCGGGCGTGCGCCAGCGGCAAACGAGACGGGGGCAGACGCCGCTCGGCGCGTCTGTCCCCCTTTTTTTGCCTCCCGTCGCCTCCTGTCGCGTCCTGTCGCATCCCGTTGCGGGCTTCGCGTTCGAAGGCGTTTCGCACAGCGGTCTTGCGCGTCACCGTTCAGACGTGTCCGCGCTATGATTTGTGCACCGCGCAAGACGGTATTCCCGCCACTTCAGTACAAACGGAGCAGAGACGACATGACGATTCAACACGTAGGCATCATTGGCGCAGGCACGATGGGTAACGGCATTGCACAGGCCTGTGCGGTGGCCGGACTGCCGGTGACGATGGTGGACATCAGCGACGCCGCCGTGCAAAAAGGCGTGGCCACGATTGCCGGCAGCCTCGACCGTCTCATCAAGAAGGACAAGCTCACGGCGGCCGACAAGGAAGCGGCGCTCGCGCGCATTGCCACGTCGACCGACTACGCCGCGCTTGGCAAGGCCGACATCGTGATCGAAGCGGCCACCGAGAATCCCGACCTGAAGATCCGGATTCTCAAGCAGCTCGAGGGCGTGGCCAAGGAAGGTGCGATCGTGGCGTCGAACACGTCGTCGATCTCGATCACGAAGCTCGCGGCGGTGCTCGCGAAGCCCGAGCGGTTCATCGGCATGCATTTCTTCAACCCGGTGCCGCTCATGGCGCTCGTGGAAATCATTCGCGGCCTGCAGACGAGCGACGAGACGCATGCCCGCGTCGAGGCGCTCGCGCGCCAGCTCGGCAAGTCGCCGATCACGGTGAAGAACGCGCCGGGTTTCGTCGTCAACCGAATTCTGGTGCCGATGATCAACGAGGCGTTCTTCGTGCTGGCCGAGAATCTCGCAACGCCCGAAGAAATCGACGAGGGCATGAAGCTCGGCTGCAACCATCCGATCGGGCCGCTCGCGCTGGCCGACATGATCGGGCTGGACGTCTGCCTCTCGGTGATGAACGTCTATTACGAAGAGTTCGCCGATTCGAAGTATCGCCCATGCCCGCTGCTCAAGGAGATGGTCGCCGCCGGCTATCTGGGGCGCAAGACGGGGCGGGGCGTCTACACGTACTGAGCGACTCCGCGTGCGTGGCCGCTTTCGATGGCTTTCGATGGCATTCGGCCGCGCATGGCCCCGGACGACGGCGGCGCGACCGCGCCGCCCGGGGCGCGCGCCACGGGCCTCAGAGGGCCAGCCGTCTGCGCGTGTCGTCGTATTCGCGCTTCAGGCGGGCGATGATTTCCGCGGCGGGGCGCACGTCGTCCATCAACCCCACGCCTTGCCCCGCGCCCCAGATGTCCTTCCAGGCCTTCGCCTTCGAGAAGTTCATGGCGGTCTTGTCTGCCGTGGGCAGGTTGTCGGGATCGAGCCCCGCGTTCACGATGCTCTGCCGGATGTAATTGCCCGAGACGCCGGTGAAGAGATTCGTGTAGACGATGTCGTTGGCGCTTGCGTCGACGATGGCCTGCTTGTAGTTCTCGCTCGCGTTGGCTTCGCTCGACGCGATGAACCGCGTGCCGATGTACGCGAGATCGGCGCCCATGGCCTGCGCCGCAAGGATCGAGCCGCCGTTGGCGATCGAGCCCGAGAGCACGATCGGGCCGTCGAAGATCTTGCGCACTTCGCCCACGAGCGCGAACGGCGAGAGCGTGCCCGCGTGCCCGCCGGCGCCGGCCGCCACCAGAATCAGGCCGTCGACGCCGGCTTCGAGCGCCTTGTTCGCGTGCCGCAGGTTGATCACGTCGTGCAGAACGATGCCGCCGTAGCTGTGCACGGCGTCGAGCACTTCCTTGGGCGGCGCGCGCAGGCTGGTAATGAAGATCGGTACGCGATGCTCCACGCACACGCGCACGTCGTGTTCGAGACGTTGATTCGACTGATGCACGATCTGGTTGACGGCGAGCGGGCCGACCACCGCGTCGGGATTGGCGGCCTGGTATGACGCCAGCTCCTCGGTGATGCGCGCGAGCCAGTCTTCGAGGATCTGCGGCTCGCGCGCGTTGAGCGCGGGGAACGAGCCGACGATGCCGGCCTTGCACTGCGCGAGTACCAGCTCGGGGTAGCTCACGATGAACATCGGCGAGGCCACGACGGGCAGCGCCAGGTTTTGCAGAATCTTCGGAAGGGCCATGAAGTCTCCTTGGTCTGGGCGTTCACGAGGGACTCGCGCGGCGCGCGCATCTCGGCTTGCGACGCACCACGGCAGGCCGCGCCGTTTCGCGAACGATCGTTCGATTATAGGGGGATTCGCGCGCCGGCCGGGGGGCGGGCACTCGAAGAAAGCTTCGGTTCCGCACAGGCGTGCGCGCGGTATCAGGGAAAGTCCCCTTGGGGGGCCGCGGGGCGCACATCTACGATGAAGTTGCGTGCCAGGCGTTGTCCGGACACCGGAGACGCAAGGACGGGTGCCGCGTTAGCGACCGTGGCGCTCGCCCGGCACGTCACGTCCTCAAACGCCGCCTGCCCTTACCGGCAAGCGGCGTTGTTTTTTGGGGCGCGCCTCATACGGCATGCAACATGCCCGCGTCGGCATCGACGCGCAGCGCACCGGCCCTTGCCAGTTCGTCGACGAGCGTGTCGAGCAGCCGCGGCCACGCCGAGGGCGGCGCGAGCATTGCCGCTGCGCCACGCCACGCGCGCGCGGTGTCGAGCGTCGCTTTGAGCGTCGCGCGCGGCATGTCGCCTTCGGCCATCAGACGGAACACGATCAGTACCTTGAGCGCGTTGCGCGCATTGCGCGCCGGGTCGCCGCGCAGATAGTCGAGGCGGCTGCGCGCGGCGGCGAGCGCGCCGTCGATGTCGCCGAACGGCTGGCCGTGGCCGGGAATGACCTGCGCGACGTCGAGCTGCTCGATGAGATCGAGCACCGCGGCCTGTTCGGCGAAGCCCGACTCGCCGTCGAGTTCAGGGAAGATCACGCCGAAGCCGCGCTCCCACAGGGCGTCGCCCGAAATCAGAATGCCGTCGGCGGCGTTGTAGAGCATGAGCGCGTGCGGGTCGTGGCCCGGCGCACCAAGCACCAGCCACTCGTGCTCGCCAAGCGTCATGGTGTCGCCGGGCGAGAGCGTTTCGTCGAACGTGAAGCGCGCGCATTGCTGGCCGGTGGCGTCGAACGACAGGCGCTGTGCGTCCCAGTGGCGGACCGATTCCGCCTCGGCGGCGGGCACCCAGGTACGGCATCCGTAGCGGGCTTGCAGGGCGGCGTTGCCGCCGCAATGATCGGAGTGCAGATGGGTGTTGATCAGCCGCGCGAGCGGCTGGCCGTGCGGCAAGGCATGTGCGACGAGCGCGAGCGTCTGTTCCGAATGCGAGACGTAGCCGCTGTCGACGAGCGCCGGCTCATCGCCGAGAAACAGTACGTTGTTCGATGAAAGCCAGCCGCGCTCGAACACGCGCAGCCCGTCGGGCAGAGCAGGCGAGGTCATGGGCGTATTCCGTGAAGTAACGCGTGCGGCAGGCCGGTCAGGCCGGCTTGGGGCACACGAGGATCTTGGCCGTGGCGACGATCACCGTCTCGCCGCGCTGGTTCGTCGCGTCGCCCTCGAGCGAAACGATGTCGCCCGCGAGCTTCTCCTTCCACACGCTCTCGGTGACGGTCCAGCGCACGGTGACGTCGTCGCCGGCACGCACGGCGCGCCGCAGCTTCATGTCGAATTCGAGGCCGAGCGGCTGCGCCGTCTTCGAGTAATGCGTGGCGAGCAGCGCCGCGAGATACGACATCTGCTGCGTGCCCGACGAGATCAGGCCGCCGAAGCGCGGGTCCGCGGCGGCGTATTCGGCGTCGAGATGCAGCGGGTTGAAGTCATGCGCGAGCGTGGAGAACTCGCGGATCGACGCTGGCGAGAAGTGGTGCGTGGCGCAGAACGTTTCGCCGACGGCAACGATTTTTCCCATAGGGCTTTGCGAATACGCGTTGAGGGTTGCAAAGGTGCGCGCAAGCCGGCGGCATCTGCGCGCGGCGTGCTCAGGGGCCTCAGGGGCCGTTGGCGCCCGCGTCGTCCGCGCCGGCGTCGTCCGCCCGCACGCGGCGATGCGTCGCCGGCGGCTCGGCGTTGGCCTCGCGTCGCCCGGGGAGCAGCGACCAGACGCGGCGCTTGTCGTCGTCGGACATCGCCGACCAGGCGGCGATCTCGGCGAGCGTGCGCCAGCAGCCGGAGCACCAGCCCGTGCCGGGGTTCATGCGGCAGACGTTGATGCACGGCGAGGGCACGGGCGAGGCGGCGCGCGCGCAAGGGGGGCTCGGCGAGGTCATGGCGAGCCTTACACGGCCAGGCCGAGCCTGTCGGCCTTCTCGCGCAGCCGGGCGTGAAAGCGCGCCTGATCGACGATGACGCGCTCGTGCGTGCCGGCGCTCACCTTGTCCTGGCCGTCCCAGGCCTCGACTTCGAAGCGCAGCGTGCGGCCGGCGATGTCGACCAGCTTGCCGCGAATGCGCAGCGTATCGCCGGCCGGCGTCGCGGCCAGATGCGAGAACGACACGAGCGTGCCGAGCGACTGCTCGCGCGGCCAGTCGAGGTACGGGCGGATCGCCTGCAGGCACGCACACTCGAGAATGCCCGCGAGATAGCCCGTCGCCAGCACGGCCGGCATGTCTCGGCACAGTTCCACGTCGTCGTAGAGCTCGGGCACCACGGCCTTTCGCGGCACGCGGTAGGTCCACTCGAAGGTCAGGCCCGGGACCAGTTCGGGACTCGGCATGGCTTGTCTCCTTGTGTCGTGCTTCTGGCGAGAGGCTGCCTCAGTCGCGCAATGCAACGTCGACCACGGGCGCGCCCGTCATCGCCACGAGTTGCTGCGGCGTGAGGTTGAACACCGCGTGCGGGTGGCCCGCCGCGGCCCACAGGCTCGTGAGCTTGAGCAGGTCCTCGTCGATCAGCGTGACCGGCGAGACGACGTGCCCGATCGGGCTCACACCACCTATGGAGTAGCCGGTCTTTTCCTTGACGAAGCGGGCGTCGGCGCGTGCCAGTTCGCCGACTTGCGCGGCGACTTTCTTCTCGTCGACGCGATTGGCGCCGCTGGCGATCACGAGCACCGGCGTGTCGTCGGACGCGCGACGGAAAATGATCGACTTGGCGATCTGCGCGACTTCGCAGCCGAGGCCGGCCGCCGCTTCCGCCGAGGTCTTGCCGGTGGCGGGCAGCAGCACGATGGGCTGGTCGTGTCCCATGCCCGCCAGAAGACGGGCGACGTGGCGGGCCCCTTTGGGGAGATCCTGTTCGCTGGCAGTCGCGGTTATGTGCGGTGTCTGGCTCATGGTAGGGTCAGGCGTGTCGGTTCATCGGGACGTGTGGACGTGCGGAGGATGTCAGGCGGTGGCGCCGTCCCGCAGCTTCGCCAGCATGGCGCGGCCCACGCGCGAAGCGTTCTGGCGGCCGATGGCCTGCGAGATGAAGTCGCCCGTGCGCACGACGGCGTCGAGATCGATGCCGGTCTCGATGCCAAGACCTTGCAGCAGGTAGAGCACGTCTTCGGTGGCCACGTTGCCGGTCGCGCCTTTCGCGTAGGGGCAGCCGCCGAGGCCGGCAACGGACGAGTGGAAGATCGAGATGCCGGAGAGCAGCGCGGCGTAGATATTCGCCGTCGCCTGACCATAGGTGTCGTGGAAGTGGCCGGACAGGCGCTCGATCGGGAACACTTTGGCGCAGGCTTCCATCACTTCGCGCGTGCGCGCGGGCGTGCCCACGCCGATGGTGTCGGCAATGTCGATCTCGTCGCAGCCGAGCGCGGCGAGCCGTTGCACGACGTCGACCACGCTGGCCACGGGCACTTCACCCTGATACGGGCAGCCGAGCGCACACGAGATGCTGCCGCGCAGACGCAGGCCGGCGTCCTTCGCGGCCCGCGCGACCGGCTCGAAGCGCGCAATGCTCTCTTCGATCGAGCAATTGATGTTGCGTTGCGAGAAGGCTTCGCTTGCCGCGCCGAAGATCACGACCTCGTCGGCCCGGGCCGCGAGAGCCCCTTCGAAGCCGCGCATGTTGGGCGTGAGCACCGAATAGATGGTGCCGGGGCGGCGCTCGATGCGCGCCATCACCTCGGCGCCGTCGGCCATTTGCGGCACCCATTTCGGCGACACGAACGAGGTCGTCTCGATATTGGCGAAGCCAGCCGCCGTGAGTCGGTCGACCAGCGCGATCTTGATGTCGGCGGGCACCATCTGCTTTTCGTTCTGCAGGCCGTCGCGCGGGCCGACTTCGACGACTTTCACGCGCTTGGGCAGCGACGTCGGGGTAATGGACATGGAGGTCTCCTCGGTGTGTTTCGGGGCTGCGTGCGGTGCGTGGCGGCTCAGTAGCCGCGCGCCAGATCGACGACGCCCGTAATGGTTTCGCCGCGCTCGAGGGCGGCGATCTTGCCCGCAATCTGCGCGACGGTTTCGTCGCGCAGCGTCAGGGCCGAAATGTGCGGCGTGACCGTAATGCCAGGCGTGCGCCAGAACGGGTGCCCGGCCGGCAGGGGCTCGGTGCGGAACACGTCGAGCGTGGCGCCGGCGATCTGGCCGCTTTGCAACGCGGCGAGCAGATCCTCTTCCACGAGATGCGCGCCGCGCGCCACGTTGATCAGGAAGGCGCCGGGCGCGAGCTTCGCGAACAGGCGGGCGTTGAGCACGTCGAGCGTGTGCGGCGTGAGTGGCAGCAGGTTGACGAGAATGCGTGCGCCGGACACACAGGCCTCGAAGCCCGCATCGCCGTGATGCAGCGCGATGCCGCTGTCATCGCGGCGTTCGCTGCGGCTCCAGGCGCGCACCGGAAATCCGAACGATTTGAGCGCGCGTGCGACGTGCGAGCCCAGCGTGCCGTAGCCCAGCACGGCCACAGAAAAGTCCGACAGCCGGTTCGGCTTGAGGAATTTCCATTGGGCCTGCGACTGCTGTGCGTCGAATTCGTCCAGCCGGCGAAAGTAACGCAGCGCGGCGGCGCTCACGTATTGCGCCATCTGGTCGGCCATGCCGGCGTCCTCCAGACGCACGAGCGGCACGCCGGCCGGCAGGCGCTGCGCGCCCTCGCCCTGCGTGCCGAGCACGCCGTCCACGCCGGCGCCCAGGTTGAAGATCGCCTTCAGACGCTCGCGCGGCCGCAGCACCTCGGCGTTCGGCTTCCAGAGCACCAGGTAATCGGCGGCGGCGCTGTCGCCGGGCTGCCAGCCGCGAATGCGGGCGTGCGGCAGATGCTCGGCGAGGCCGGTTTCGTAGGCGGCGGTCTTGCCGTCCGGGGAAAAGATCAGGATGTCCATGAATGCGGCGGGTGCAGTGGGCGCGAATACGTATGGGGCGATGCAAATCCATGCCCGACGGCGTTGCCGGCTCGCGCTGGCCGGTGCGGCGTGGGGCGCGGGGGAGCGCAGGCGGCCGGGCGGCCGGGCGGCGCTTGGCCGGCCGCAGCCGTGCGAACGCTGCTCGCTGTTCGATGCAAAAAACCACCGAGCCGCCGTGGCGGTCGTTCGGCCAGCGGCCGACTGTCCCGGCGCGTCCCGCGCCGTGGTCCGATCGGCTCCGGCGAGGCCGCGTCGACTCGATTTACGTTAACGTCAAGTGTAACGCAGCTTGTGCCCTGGCGCGTATCGGGCGGGGCCCTGACGGACCTGGGGGCGCCTCGAGGGGGCGCGTCGGCCCCAACGCGGGAGGGGGACGCTGGCGGCGATGGCGAGGATAGTGTGAGGATAGGGTGAGGATAGCGTCGGGAGAGAGCGGGGATAGTGCAGATAGCGCAGATAGCGCCGTCAGTCGTTGGCCGCCGTCCGCAGCGTGGTGAGGCCCACGGCGAAGTTATGGCTGTCGTCGGCCACCCAGACTTCCCCGTCCTGAATCGTGCACTGCAGGCGCATCGAGCGCGAAGCCAACGCGGTAAGCGCTTCGGCCGAAGCGTCGTCGAGCATGCGCACGGTCAGGTTCTTCAGCCGCGTGACCTGGGGTTCGGTGGTCTGCCACCAAATCGCGGCGGGCTTGCCGCCATATGCCAGCACATCGACATGCTCGGCGCGGCCCGCCGCCTTGACGAGGCGCCGCGCGTCGGGCTGTCCGACGTCGATCCAGCGCACGATGTCGTTGCCGAAGTCGTGCTCCCACAGGTCGGGTTCATCGGCCGTGGAGAGCCCCTTGCCGAACGAGAGTCGCTCGCCGGCATAAAGCATGAACGCCAGCACGCGCACCATCATGCGCTCGTCGGTCTCCGACGGATGACGCGCAATGGTCAGGCCATGAGACGCGTAGTAGTGGCGATCGAGGTCGGTGATCTGCACCTCGGCCTTGTAGATGGTGGCTTTCAGTGCCATACCGGGAAACCGCAGGGTTGAGGAAAGCCGCAAGCATACACCAGTGCCCCATCGTGGACTCCGCCCGATCGCGGGAAGTGTACTGCGCGCCGGTGATGGCAAAACGCGGCGCATAGCCGTGCCGGAACACCGCCCACGGCGGCCCCGCCGCGGCAAGGGGACCGCAAGCTCGGTATACTGGCGACCCCGTTCCCCCCGATGTGTTCCCATGCCGGTTCCCGCGCCGCAAACGATAGCCGTCAACGGCTACCCGATGGCCTACGTCGAAACGCCAGCACCCGCCGGCGCCACCGGCGCCCCGCTCGTACTGGTGCACGGTTCGCTGTGCGATTTTCGATATTTCAAACCGAACATGGCGCCGCTGGGGCAGCATCGGCGTGTCATTGCCGTGAGCCTTCGCCACTACTGGCCCGAAGCGTGGGACGGCCGGGACGGCACGTTTTCCGGCGAGCAGCACGCCGAAGATCTCGCGGCGTTCATCGCGGCACTCGGCGTGGGGCCCGTTCACGTACTCGGCCATTCGCGCGGCGGCTATGTCGCGCTGCGCACGGCGTTGCTCGCGCCGGACACCGTGCGTTCATTGATTCTGGCCGACCCGGGCGTGGAAATCAGCGGCGGCCCCGTGCAGGTGCCGCTCGACAGCGAACGCGGCAACTTCCGCGAGCGGGCGCTCGCGCAGATCGAAGCGGGCGACATCGATGGCGGGCTCGCGCTGTTCATCGACACGGTGAGCGGGCCGGACACGTGGCGTCGCATGGTGCCGTGGTTCAAGCAGATGGTGCGCGACAACGCGCGCACGCTCATCGGTCAGGTCGCCGAACCCCGTGCACCGTTGCCGATCGACGCCCTCGGCGCGCTGCACGCGCCGGTACTCCTGATGGGCGGGGCGGAGAGCCCGGCGCCGTACCCCGACGTGATCAACGCGCTGGCGCACGCCATGCCCGAAGCGCGCCGGATGGTGATTCAGGACGCCTCGCATGGCATGAACCTCGCCAATCCGATCGCGTTCCACCGCGCGGTGGACGCCTTTCTTGGCAACGACTGAGCCCCGCTCACGCGCCGCACCCCATCGCGCCCCATCGGAGCCCATCGCACCCCGTCTGCCCGATGACCTGGGCCGGGGTCGAGCGCGCGCACTCATTCGTCCTTCGACGCCCCGTGGCCCAGCCGCAGGCTCAGCGTGCGCACGAGATCGGCCATCCACGCCTGGTCCCGCTCGGACAGTTTCTGCATGGCCCGATTGAGCGAGGGGTACGGATCGCTGGGCGTCGATGCGCCCGTGTCGGCCGCAACGCCGTTCGACGAGTCGAAGGCAAGCAACTCATGCGGCGGCAGCCCGAGCGTGTCGGCCAGAATGCAGATGTTGCGCAGCGAGATATTGCGTTTGCCTCGCTCGACACCGCTCAGATACGAGCGCGCCAGACCGCTTTCGAGCGCCAGCTTGTCCTGTGCCCAGTTGTACTTCTTGCGCAAACCGGCGAGATGCCTGCCGAATCGAAATAAGTTGGTGTCCATAAGAAATTTTCCTTGTTAGGGACGAGAAGGTTGGAACAAAAATCCGGCATTGGGAATGGTGCCTCGGGTGTCCCCCGTTCGCGAGGCACGAACTGCTGAGTCTGCAACGCGGATTTTTTGCGAACTTTCGGAGAAGACACAAAAGATGCGAGCTCTCAGCAGAAATGACTGCGCCAAATGCGTACCGCCACGACGGTGACGTGATACGTTTTGTCGCACTTCCGTCAACCGGAGCCGCGCAGTGTGACACCGGACTTGTCGGAGGAAATGGAATCGCGATTCTGGTGGGTTCCGCGCTGGGATGTCACTCGATGTTGACGTCGGGAAGGCCGTCCGGGGCGGGCCGGCGCGGGTCCGTGTGAGCCGCCGGCGCGCCGCGGTGGCCCGTCGCGATTGGAATGTGTGCGTCTCGGGCGACGCGGCGACGCCCGATCATGCAAATTTCTCGCGTTCCGCGCCTGCCGGATTTTGATGGGTGTGCCGTTCACTCCTACTAGACGAAGCATCGCGCTCCGCCCCCGTCCGGCTGTGGGGACTTTGCGCGATGTCCTAAGCGCAGATTGCCCTGCTATCGCTCAGTTTTCGTCGCCTGTGGGCGGACGTTGTGAATCGTCGTGGCGCGGCATGCTGGGATGCACAGGGATATCTTGTGCGCAGGAAACGCGAGTTGCGTGCGGGGCGTCGCGCTGTGGATGGCTCATGCGGACAACGGCTTCCTGCAAGTCGCAGTCTCGATATCCCTCGCTCCCGGCGCTTGCGTAGGCGCGACGCATCGGGAGCCCGGCTTCGAACCCCGTATCGACCGTATCTTGCGGGGGCGGATCACTGGCCTCGGGCGACGGGTCCGCGGCAAGCGGCGGGTGTGCGCCAGCCGCCGCGTCGGTGCGCGCGCAGACTTTGGCGTCTTCGCCATCGGCGCTGCCGTGGTTGTCGTTATCCGGGGAGTTGTTATCGTGGCTGTCGTCCTCATCGGGGGCGGCAGGGGACGCCGGGGGAGCCGCCAGCGCGGCGGCGTCGTCCTGGGGCGGCGCGCAATGACTCAGACGGGAACTCAGACTTCGGATCACTTCCGCGAGCCAGACCTGATCGCGGCTCTCCAGTCGACAGAGCGACCGGCTGATTTGCGGCAGCGGCGTGCGCTCGGCGGTCGGTGTGGCGTCTTCCGCTCCCGGCGGCGTCGTGGTGAACCTCAGCATCTCGGATGTCGGCACGCCCAGCGTGTCGGCCAGGACACAGATGTTGACGAGCGCGACGTTGCGTCGGCCCCGCTCGATGCCGCTGACATACGAGCGTGCCAGGCCGCTCTCGAGCGCAAGTTTCTCCTGCGACCAGCCGCGCGACTTACGCAAGCGGGCCAGATGGTCTCCGAACAGCGCGAGTGGATTGGTTTGCATGGCGGACTCCGTTGACGAGTCACACAGAGTAATCAATCCCCCCGCGTCCTGCGACGTTATATCGCTCTCCTTCCCATGCGTGACGGGCGGGCTTCTATAAAGAGTGGGTAACCCGAAAAGCGCAGAATTTATCGGACATTTCCCAACTCATCGGGGATGGGCGATATCCGTTCACGCGCTTTCCGGATCGGCAGATGCCAGTTCTCGCCGAGTGCCACGCCCGCCAGGATCAGTGCGCCGCCCACGAGGTGATAGGCGGCGAGATGCTCGCCGAGCCCGAACGCGGCGATCAGCGCCGTGAAGATCGGCACGAGATTGATGACGACCGTCGCCCGCCGCGGCCCGATTCGCGCCACGCCGAGCATCCAGATAAACGGGGCCGCGATCGAGACCGGGATCGTGGCGAAGGCGAGCTGCGGCAGGTTGTCCATCGACACCCCGGCCTTTTCCGATACGAGGTAGAAGGGCAGCAGCGCGATCACGGCGAACAGGATTTGCGCATAGAGCGACGGCAGCGGCGCGAGCGGCAGACGCCATTTGCGCAGCAGCACGCAGTACACGGCGTAGGCGAGCATGGCGAGAGCCATCATGGCGTCGCCAATGCCGATGCCCTGATCGGCCAGATGCAGCAGCGAGCCGTGGCCCACGACGAGCAGCACGCCGAACACGGACAGCAGACCACCCACGAGTGCGCCGGCGCTCAATGCGTCGCCGAGCACGATGACCGCGAGCGCGAGGGTGGTGAGCGGCAGCAGTGCCAGGATGATGCCCATGTTGGTCGCGCTCGTGTAGTGCGCGGCGCTGTAGGCGAGCCCCTGGTAGATCGCCATGCCCAGCACGCCGAGCGTGGCGTACTGCGCGAGATGCGGCAGCGCGGCTCGACGTGCGCGCCACAAGGCGGGCAGCGCGAGGGGCGTGAGGAGCAGCGCGGCGGCGAACCAGCGCAGGAACGCGATTTCGGCCGGAAAGATATGGCCGACGGAAAGCTTGTTGACAATGACGTTGGCCGACCAGATGAGAACGGCCGTCAGCGGCAGGACGAAATTGACCATGGAACGTCGCAAGGGGCGCCGAATCGGCGGCAGGCGGGACTTCGGATCGGACACGAGGCGCGGGCGACGGCGCACGAAGTCCGCGCTCATCGCGGCCGAACGCGCGCCTCAGGTGGCCGGCATAGCGCGAATTCTCCGCCCGAACGCGTGCGCACGCATAGCGAATTTCAGACAAACGATAGCGAATTTATGACGCGTTGTCGGCCACGCGGCTCGTCGCTTACCGCCCAGACTGCCCAGAGCGTCCAGACCTCCCAGAGCGTCCAGAGCACCGAGCTGTGGGGGCCGACCACGGTCCCGCTTGGATTTCGGGACGGCGAGATCCGACGGCAGCGAATTGCCCAGGCACTGCGCCGGCGGCATGGGGACAGACCTACCGGGTCAGCGAGTGCACAGGCGATTGAAGGCGCTGCGAAGCGCGGCGGGCAGGGTCGCGGCGAAACCGAACGGACGCGCCAGTGCGGCCAGTCCCTCGCCATTGAGCACCCGAGCCCCTTCCAGATGCGTGGCCAGCACGCAGAAATCTTCCCGTTTCATGCCAACGCGGTGGCACGCCCGGTCAAGCTGTTTCAGGTCGTTCGGATGCAGCGTAATGGTGAGGGTGATGCGCTCGGGGTCGGTGTTCATTTCCGTGGGCTCGTCTTCAATCAAGCGGCATGCGGCGCGGGTGGTCGCGCATGCCTGGCGCCCACGCGGTGACGGGGGCGTGTCTGTGTTCCGACAGCGCGGCATCGGCCGGTATGGCGCATGACGCACAACATGAACGGCCGTGAAGATGCCGTTCGGTGATGGGCGCATGTGTGATCGGCGCGTCGGGTTGTCTGGTGCAACGCGTGGGCAATACGAGGCTGTGGGCGCGCGATCCGCCGCCTGAACAGCCGGCGGCGGTACGGCTCTGACGCGTGAGAGCGATGCCTCGTAACAGCAGGGAGGATGACTCTCCATCCGGCGATGATCCTATGCCGGAGAACAGCGATGAGTACTGCGAACTGCAACTGCGGGTAACGCCTTAATTCCCTACGACAACAACAATCGTCAAACCGCAACGACGAATACTGCGGTGATGCGAGACCTTCTGAACTGCCAGGACTGCGGGTGATGCGTGAACAGCGATGCACGCGCCAGACATCGGCAATGGCATTTCGCTGAACGGCTACTGCGGATAATGCTGAACTACGGAACTACGGAACTACAGCTGTTACTGCGGACGCAGCGCGGCGAGGCTTACGCCACGTCCTTGAAGCGGATACGCGCGCAGGGCACGCGGCGATGGCTTCGGCGATAACGCAGTATGCGATCGACGTGAGCGGCAGCCGACTCCCGCATGGCACGGCGATGCAGCTGAATGACTCGCGCTGCCGAAACCGAACTGGCCATGACTGCGATCAACAACCAACTGACGAAACCCACAACACTTCTCCCTCATTCATGACAACGCGATAAAACCGGCGCGTCGCATTCAAAGGGAACGTCGAGAGACATGGCTACCGTCGGTTTGCATCTGCATCGAACTTCAATGGAGATGAATTCTAAATAGATTCCCTAATAGGGTAAACACCTAAAAACGCCAGCAGTGTATTTTTTTAGACGAATGAATCCCATTTTTCCAAACATGCGTTTGAAAACTGGGTTTCCGACTTCATTCATCAAATCGGCCGAAACCCGCATGTTTCAACGAGTTCGACCGATGCCGGCGCGGCCGTTCGCGTCCCGTGGTCCGGGCGCGACCGGGACACGACCGGGACACGACCGGAACACGGTTCGTCAGAAGCTGTGCTTCAGTCCCATGCCGACCAGCAGTTGCGTGTTGGCCCCGGCGTCGATCCCGTAGGCGCCGACGGACGCGGTAGCGCTGCCCACGCTGCCGTTGGCCCGCAACGTCCTGCCGGCAGCATGCTGGTAACCGCCGATGACGTAAGTCGACGTGCGCTTGGACAGCGCATACGTGATGCCCGCATTGAACTGGTTGTAGTGCGCAGCCAGATCGCCCGCCGCCCGCATGCGCGTGTAGCTGTAGCCGATGCCGGTGTTGACGGCCGGCGTGAGCGCATACATGGCGAAGGCGTTGACGGTGTCGAACCGCGCGGTGCCGTTGAACATCGACAGCGCGTCGCTCGCGTATTGCGCGTTGGAGAACGACACGCCAAGGATCGCCGGCCCGATCGCATACTTCGCGCCGGCGCGCGCAATGCGCACGTGGCTCGCGGTGCGAAAGCCGCTGTTGATCGGCGAGTTGAAGAGCGAGCCCGCGCTGCCAGACCATTCACGCATGCCGAACTCCGGCGTGAACTGGCTCACGCGTTTGCTACCACCATCCGCGAAGAAGTAGCCGGCGGCGAGGGCAACCGGGCCGTTGCTGTATGCGGCCGCCAGCCCATAGGAGCGGCCCGCGCCCGCTTTTCCGGCGACGTTGCCGGTCGCATACATCCCCTCGAACTGCAGGCCGCCGAAGTTCGGCGTGGCGTAGCGGATCGCGTTGTTGATGCGTGCGCCATTGTCGTAGTTGTCGACGTCGCCGGGCGTGGCGAAGAAGCCGCCGAAGTAGCCGTCGGCCGTCAGCCCCTGCACCAGGTTGACCACGGGATCGTACTGGCGGCCGATCGTGACTTCGCCCCAGTCGTCGCCGCGCAGGCCGATGATGGCCTTGCGCCCGAACGCAAGACCGCCGTTGCCGAGGTGACCGTTTACGGCGCTAAAACCGCTCTCGATCTGAAACAGCGCCGACAGGCCCCTGCCGAGCGACTCGGTGCCGCGCAGCCCCCAGCGGCTGCCGGAGATGATGTTGCTGGTGATCGCGGACAGCGACTCGGGTCCGCTGCCGGTCATCACATGGTTGGCGTGGACGAAGCCGGAATCGACCGTGCCGTAGAGCGTGACGTTGCTCTGCGCCTGAACGCTTGCGGGCAGGGCAACCGATGTGAGCGTTGCGGCGAGCGCCAGAGCGCGCAGGCCGGTGTTGAGGTGTGGGCGTTGAGTCATGGTGTCGAGCGCTTTGCCGCGCATGGTTGAAATCGACACCGAGAATATTGGCGAACCCTTGTTCGGATTCCTTATGAAGATTCCGAAACGCCAGCTAGCCCTTCAGGCCGCGCGCAGCGCAGAACTACGCGCGGCATTTCTAAGAACTGTCCTCACGGTTCGCTGCGAAGCAACGCAAAAAACGGAAAAGCGGGCAACGCAGGGAGCGCCAAGGTCATGCGTCGCCGCGTGGTTGTCCCGCCCGGCGTGCGGACACGCGCGACAACGCCGCCCAATCGAGATGCCCCTCGCCGTGCGCAAGGCTGTCGAGGTGGTTGTCGCGCAGCACGCTGCCGAATGGCATCGGCACGTTCGCCGCTTCCGCGGCGAGCAGCGCGAGGCGAACGTCCTTGGCGCCCAGCGCGAGCTTGAAGCCGGCGGGCTCGAACACCTGCTTCGCAATGGCCGACCCGTAGCCGGTGTACGCGGGCGTTGCGAACACCGTGTTCGTGATCATGTCGATGAAGTCGGCGCCGGCCACGCCGTGGCCTTGCGCGAGCGCGGCGGCCTCGCTCATCGACTCGATGGCGCTCGCGATCATGAAATTGGCGCCGAGCTTGACGACGTTGGCCTGCTCGGGCGCCTCGCCGAAGCGCCACGTGCGCTGGCCGAGGACGTCGAGGAGGGGCTGCACGGTGTCGAGCGCGCTTGTCTCGCCCGCGGCGAGAATGTTCAGCCGGCCCGCTTCGGCCACGTTGACGCGCCCCAGCACGGGCGCCGCGACGTAGCGCAGGCCGAGCGACTCGCAGCGGGCGCGCATCTCGCGCGCAAAGTCGAGCGAGACGGTCGCCATGTTGACGACGATGGCATTGCGCGCGAGGGCGTCGAGCGCGCCGCCGTCGCACAGCACGGCGCGCGTCGTGTCGTCGTCCGCCAGCATGGCGATGAGCACGTCGACGCCGCGCGCGGCGTCCGCCGGGCTGTCGCACGCGGCGGCACCGTCGGCGCCAAGCGTGTCGACGGGGCCGCGCGAGCGATTCCAGACGCGCAGGGCAAAGCCCGCCTTGAGCAGATTGCGCGCCATCGGGGCGCCCATGGTGCCCAGTCCGAGAAATCCGATGTTCATACGTTCTCCTGATGTCATGAAGTCGCGGCGGCGATGCTCGCCGCGAGCGGGGGCCGCCCGCCTCAGGCGAAAGCATGACACCGAACGCGGATCGGCGCACAGGAGCGGGCACGGCGAAAAGACGGGTGCCGCCGCGCCGCAGTAAGATGCCGCCATGCGGGGGCAGGGGTGGGGCATTGCACCCACCGCCCCCGAGCGCCCCGAGCATCCCGGCCTCGACCGCCTCGCCACACTCGCCCAACACATACCCGTGCCGCCATGACCGTGCGCAACAACTGGCCGACATTCAAGACGTTGCCGTATCCGGTGTACTTTCGCTACGACGAGTTCGCGGCGAAGACCGCGTGGGTGCCGCATCGGCACGACTGGGGGCAATTGAACTATGTCGCCAATGGCGTGATGCAGTTGGAGATCGAAGGCGCGCGCTTCGTGTCCCCGCCGCAGTATGCGGTGTGGATTCCGCCGAAAGCGGCGCACGCGAGCTTCAATGCCCGCGCCGTGATTTACCGGTCGGTGTACATCGACGCCTCGCTTGCCACCGCGCTTCCCTCCCACGCGGCGACGCTGCGTATCAGCGGCTTGCTGCGCGCGATCCTGTCGGACTTCGCGGAGCGAGGCGTCGCGTGCCCGAAGACCGACGCGGACCGGCGCCTCGCGCACGTACTCGTCGACCAGTTGGCGCTCGCGCCGGCCGAGCCGCGCTTCCTGCCGCAGGCGAGGTCCGCGGCGCTGATCCGTGTGCTGGAGGGCTTGCAGAACGAGCCCGGTGACAACCGCACGCTGCGAGCGTGGGCAAGCACCGTTTCGATGACCGAGCGCACGCTGGCGCGTCACTGTCGCTCGGAACTGGGGATGACGCTGGGGCAGTGGCGCGAGCGCATGCGCTTCTTTCGTGCGATCGAGGGCCTGGAGGCCGGGCGCACCGTGAAATCGATCGCCCTCGATCTGGGCTACGCAACACCGTCCGTGTTCATTGAAATGTTTACCCGCCAGTCGGGCCTGACGCCGGAGCAGTTCCGGCGTCGGACGATCCTCGGCGAAGTCGGCGCGGCGCCGGCGGATCGCGCCTGAACCGGTCTGCCGCCGCACCGCTGCGACCGTCCCGGGCCGCCATATCGCGGCCATATAGCGGCCATATCGCCGCTATATCCCACTATCCCGCTATCCCGCCCTGTCCCGCCACCCCCTTGCCGCCCTACCGCTTGAACGCGAGCAACTGGGCGCCCTCGGGCACCTGGTCGCCCACGGCGTACAGCACTTCCTCGATCTCGCCGTCCGCGGGCGCGCTGATGGTGTGCTCCATCTTCATCGCCTCCATGACGAGCAGCGGCGCCCCCTTCTCGACCTTCGCGCCCGCCTGTGCGAGCACGGCGATGACCTTGCCCGGCATCGGTGCCGTCAGACGGCCTTCGCCGCCCTCGTGCGCCCCCGCCTGTGCGAGCGGGTCATGCCAGCGCAGCGCCCACGACTGGCCGTTGGCGAAAACGTGTGCCGTCTCGTGCTCGAAGTCCACGTGTCCCTGCACGCGATGCTCGCCGAGCGTCACGCGGTACACGCCGCCGTCGTGCGTGTAGTGATACGGCAGGGTCTTGCCGTCAACGGTCAGCGAGCTCGTGTGCGCGCCGCTCGTGAGCACGACGTCGATGCGCGTCTCGCCGTGATCGAACGACATCGTGCGCTGATAGTCGCCGTTCAGACGCCAGCCGGTGGCGAGCTGCCACGGCGAGTGATGGTCGACGCTGTCCAGGTACTTGCGCCGGCCCACGACCGCCTCGCGGCCGAGCTGCGCGGCAACGGCCAACGCGAGCGCCGTGGCGGGCACGGGCGCGGCGTGCGGGAACAGCGTGTCGCGGTGGCGCTCGATCAGGCCGGTGTCGAGATCGGCGCCGGCGAACGGCTCGCTCGCGACGAGCCGTCCGAGGAATGCGATGTTCGTCTGCACACCGACCACGCGGTACTGGCCCAGCGCGCGGCGCATGCGCGCGAGCGCCTCGTCGCGGTCCCGGCCCCAGACGATGAGCTTGGCGATCATCGGGTCGTAGAACGGCGAGATGGTGTCGCCTTCGCGCACGCCCGAGTCGATGCGCACGGGCGCCGGTGCGCCCGCGCCGCCGATCTCGAACTGTACGGCTGCGGGCGGGCGCAGCGTCGAGAGCGTGCCCGTCGAGGGCAGGAAGTTGTTGTCCGGGTTCTCGGCGTAGATACGCGCCTCGAGCGCGTGCCCGTGGATCTGCAGTGCTTCCTGCTTGCGCGGCAGGACCTCGCCGGCGGCCACGCGCAACTGCCACTCGACCAGATCGAGGCCCGTGATCATCTCGGTGACCGGGTGCTCGACCTGCAGACGGGTGTTCATCTCCATGAAGTAGAACGAGCCGTCCTGGTTGGCGATGAATTCGACTGTTCCCGCGCCGACATAGCCCACGGCACGCGCGGCGTTGCAGGCGGCTTCGCCCATGGCGCGACGGCGCGCTTCGGTCATGCCCGGCGCGGGCGCTTCTTCGAGCACCTTCTGGTGACGGCGCTGCACCGAGCAGTCGCGCTCGAACAGGTACACGCAATTGCCGTGCGTGTCGGCGAAAACCTGGATCTCGATGTGGCGTGGGCGCGTGAGGTACTTCTCGACGAGCACGCGCTCGTCGCCGAAGCTGCTCGCCGCCTCGCGCTGGCACGAGGCGAGCGCGGCGCGAAAGTCCTCGCTGCGCTCGACCACGCGCATGCCCTTGCCGCCGCCCCCGGCGCTGGCCTTGAGCAGCACCGGGTAGCCGATCTCGTCGGCGCGGGCATGCAGGAAGGCGGGGTCCTGGTTCTCGCCGTGATAGCCGGGCACCAGCGGCACGGCGGCGCCTTCCATGAGCGTCTTGGCGGCGCTCTTGCTGCCCATCGCCTGGATGGCGCCGACCGGCGGACCGATGAAGACGATACCCGCCTCATGGCATGCGGCGGCAAACGCCTCGTTCTCGGACAGGAAGCCGTAGCCGGGGTGGATGGCCTGGGCGCCGGTGGCCCTGGCGGCGTCGATGATGGCATCGATGCGCAGGTAGCTGTCGCGCGCGGCCGCGCTGCCCACGTGCACCGCCTCGTCGCACACGGCGACGTGCTTGGCGTGCGCATCGGCGTCGGAATAGACCGCGACCGTGCGAATGCCCAGCCGGGCGGCCGTCGCCGCGACGCGGCATGCGATTTCGCCGCGATTGGCGATGAGGATCTTGTCGAACATGTTGCCTCCGGAAAATGATCGATTGGGGCGGCGCTTGCGTGCCGCGCCGCCCGCTCGTGACGGACGGCCGACGCACTCGCGCCATTGTCTTTGCTATCGGGCCTCGCCGTGGCGGCCGATCGTCTCGAGCGATCTCGCGCCCGCCACGGCGCTCATCCTTCAATCCTTCAACGCCGGCTCACGCGGCACGGGCGCCATGGTCAGTGCGTGGCGCACGCCGCCAGGCCGTCGCCGGCGTCGGCTTCTTGCGCGGCGAGTTTCTCTTCGCTCGACGCGCGCATGCCCAGACGCGCGAGCAGTGCGCGGTCGTGCTCGGCCTGCGGGTTCTGCGTGACGAGCAGTTTCTCGCCGTAGAACATCGAATTCGCGCCGGCGAGAAAGCACAGCGACTGCAGGGCGTCGTCCATCAGCTCGCGCCCGGCCGACAGGCGCACCATGGCGCGCGGCATCGTGATGCGCGCCACGGCGATCATGCGCACGAAGTCGAACGGGTCCACGTTCTCGTTGTTCTCGAGCGGCGTGCCTTCGACCTTCATCAGATGGTTGATGGGCACCGACTCGGGATACGGCGACATGTTGGCGAGCTGCGCGATCAGGCCGGCGCGCTCGCGGCGCGTCTCGCCCAGACCGACGATGCCACCGCAGCAAACCTTCAGGCCGGCCTCGCGCACGCGGGCGAGCGTGTCCAGGCGGTCCTGATACGTGCGCGTGGTAATGATCTGCCCGTAGAACTCGGGGGACGTATCGAGGTTGTGGTTGTAGTAGTCGAGGCCGGCCTCGCGCAGTTGCTCCGCCTGGCCGTCGCGCAGCATGCCGAGCGTCACGCACGTCTCGAGGCCCAGCGCCTTGACGCTGCGGACCATCTCGCCGACGGCGTCGACCTGATGCGGCTTCGGGCTGCGCCAGGCGGCGCCCATGCAAAAGCGCGTGGCGCCGGCGTCCTTGGCGCGCTGCGCGGCGGCCACCACTTCTTCGATCGGCATGAGCTTCTCGGCTTCGACCCCGGTGTCGTAGCGCGCCGACTGCGGGCAGTATGCGCAGTCTTCGGGGCAGCCGCCGGTCTTGATCGAGAGCAGCGTGGAGAGCTGCACGGCGTTCGCGTCGAAATGCTGGCGGTGCACCTGCTGCGCGCGGAAGATCAGGTCATTGAACGGCAGCGCGAAGAGCGCCTCGATGTCGGCAACGCTCCAGGGCGTGTCGTTGCGGCGCAGCGCTTCGTCGTGGCCGTGTGCGGCAGTGTGGGCGTGAACTTGCATGGTGAGAATCCTTGTATTCGTATATTCGTTGGTGTCGCGCGTCGGGCGTGTTCAGGGCGCCGTGTGCGGGCGCGCCGCGAGCGCCGTCTGTGCGTGGCGCTGCAGCGTCGTGTCGACGAGCGGGGCGATGTCGAGGTAGCCGGAGGCCGTCGCGGCGTCGGGGTGCGGCAGATGCGGCACGCGTCCGAGCAGGGGCGCGGCGAGCCGCGACGCGATGGCTTCCACGTTGGCGTCCACGTGGCGCATGTCCGGATCGACGTGGTTGGCGACCCACCCCGCGAGCGTCAGGCCGCGCGAGGCGATGGCCTCGGCGGTGAGCAGCGCGTGGCTGATGCAGCCGAGCCGCAGGCCGACCACGAGAATCACCGGCAGCCCGAGCTGACGGGCGAGATCGGCCGTGTCCGGCGCGCCGGCGTCGGGGCCGAGCGGCACGCGAAAGCCGCCCACGCCCTCGACGATCACGAGGTCTGCGCGTGCCGCAACGCGTGCATAGCCGGCGCGTATCACGCTGCAGTCGAGCGCGATGCCTTCGGCGGCAGCGGCGATGTGCGGCGCGGCGGCGTCCTTGAGCACATATGGGCAGTACCAGTCGTCGGGCAGCTTCAGGTTGCTCGCGGCGTGCAGTTGTTCCACGTCCTCGTTGACGAAGCGGCCGTTGTGTTCCAAGGCGCCCGCGGCGACCGACTTCACGCCCGCGCAGACAAGACCGCGTCGCGCGGCGGCGTGCAGCAATGCCGACGAGACGAGCGTCTTGCCGATCTCGGTGTCCGTGCCGGTGACGAAGAACGCGTGCCGCGCGGGCGTGGCGCGTTCGGCCGGGGTGGCGATGAGCGATTGATCAGTCATGGGCATGCGCCCTCCAGTCGCGGTCGAGTTGGTTGATGGCCGTGACGAGCCGTGCGACGTCGTCGGCCGTGTGCGCCGCGCTCAGCGTCACGCGCAGGCGCGAGGTGCCGGGCGCGACCGTCGGCGGCCGGATGGCCGGCACCCACAAGCCCGCTTCGGCAAGGCCCGCCTGCGCGTGCAGCGCGGCGGCGTTCTCGCCGAGGATGATCGGCTGCACGGCCGTCGGCGACATCATGTGCCGCCAGTGCGTGAGCGATAGCGAGTCGCGCAGTTGCGCAATGCGCGCCTGCAGCGCCGCGCGGCGCTCGCGCCCTTCGTCGCCCGCGATGAGCGCGAGGCTCGTGAGCAGCGCGTGCGCCTGAGATGGTGCGGCGGCGGTGGTAAAGATGTACGGGCGAGCGCGATTGACGAGCCACTCCACGACGCGCCGGTTCGCCGCCACGAATGCACCGCCCACGCCTGCGGCCTTGCCGAGCGTGCCGATGATCACGAGGTTCGGCGAGCGCAGCTCGAAGTGCTCGAACACGCCGCGGCCGTTCTGGCCGACCACGCCGAAGCCGTGCGCATCATCCACGATCAGCCATGCATTGTGACGTTCGGCCAGCGCGAGCAACTGCGGCAGCGGCGCGATGTCGCCATCCATCGAGAACACGCCGTCGGTCACGATCAGCTTGGTCTCGGCCGTGCTCGCTTCGAGCAGCGCGGCGAGCGCGGCCACGTCCCCGTGCGGGTAGACGTGGGTGCGCGCGCGCGACAGTCGTGCGCCGTCGATCAGCGACGCGTGGTTGAGCGCTTCGGAAAAGATGTCGGCATGCTTGTCGGCGAGTGCGGAAATCGTCGCCAGATTGGCCATGTAGCCCGTGCAGAAATACAGCGCCCGGGCGTCGATCAGGTGCGGCGACATGAAGGCGGCGAGCGCCTCTTCGAGCTGCGCGTGCGCTTGCGAATGCCCGCTGATGAGGTGCGACGCACCGCTGCCCGCGCCGTAGCGGCGTGCGCCGTCGACCAGCGCGTCGACCACCGCCGGATGTGCGGCCAGGCCGAGATAGTCGTTGCTGGCGAACGCGAGCACGTCGCGGCCGTCGGCGCGCAGGTGTGGCTGGCAAGGCGTGGACACCACACGGCGATGACGACGCAGATGGGCGCGGTCGATCGCGGCGAGTCCCGCGTCGAGGCGCTCGAACAGGGCGTGGGCGCTCATGCGGCCGCCTCCGCGCGTTGCGACATCGCGGCGTCGAAGGCGGCGAGCGTTTGCGCCGCCAGCCAGTCGATGGTGTCGTCCTCCAGCACATACGGCGGCATCAGGTAGACCGTCGCGCCGATCGGGCGCAGCAGCACGCCGCGGGTGCGCGCCTGGGCGGCGAAGCGCCGGCCGAAGTCGCGCTGCGCGCCCGCCTCGTCGGGGAGGACGGCGTCGAACGCCCAGATCATGCCGCACTGGCGAAAGTGTCGCGCACGACGGTCGTGCGCGAGCGGCGAGAGCGCCTGCGTGAGGCGCGCGGCGCGCCGTGCATTGCGGGCGAGCACGTCGTCATCGGCGAAGATGTCGAGCGTGGCGAGCGCGGCGCGACACGCGAGCGGGTTGCCCGTGTACGAATGCGAATGCAGGAAGCCGCGGGCGGTGTCGTCGTCGTAGAACGCGTCGTAGATCGCCTCGCGCGAGAGGACGAGCGAGAGCGGCAGGTAGCCGCCGCTGATGCCCTTGGACAGCGTGAGCAGATCCGGCCAGACGCCGGCCTGTTCGCAGGCGAAGAACGTGCCGGTGCGGCCGCACCCGACCGCGATCTCGTCGGCGATCATGTGTGCGCCGTACTCGTCGCACAGCTCCCGCACGCGGCGCAGGTACACCGGATCGTGCATCGCCATGCCGGCCGCGCACTGCACGAGCGGCTCCACGATCACCGCCGCGATACGTCCTTCGCGCTGCGCGAGCAGCACCTCGAGTTCGGCGGCCGCGCGTCGCGCGACGTCGGCCGCGCACTCGCCGTCGCGGGCGTTGCGCGCATCGGGCGAGCCCACCACATGCGCATGGCGCAGCAGCGGATCGTAGGCGTCGCGGAACAGGGCCACGTCGGTCACGGCCAGCGCGCCGAGCGTCTCGCCGTGATAGCCATGACGCACGCACGCGAATTCGCGCTTCTCGCCGTGTCCGCCATTGCGCCACGCGTGGAAGCTCATCTTGAGCGCGATCTCGACGGCCGAGGCGCCGTCGGATGCGAAGAACGCATGGCCGAGCACGCCGCCGGTGAGCGCGGACAGGCGCTCCGAGAGCGCGACCACCGGCTCGTGTGTGAAGCCGGCGAGCATGGCGTGCTCGAGGCGGCCGAGCTGGTCGACGAGCGCCGCATTGATGCGCGGATTCGCATGGCCGAACAGATTGACCCACCACGAACTGATGGCGTCGAGATAACGCTCGCCGTCGGTGTCGACGAGCCAGGGGCCTTCGCCGTGAGACAACGCGACGAGAGGCAGCTTTGCCTGTTGCTTCATCTGCGTGCAGGGGTGCCAGACCTGTCGCAGACTGCGCGCGGCGAGATCGCCGGGGCCGGCGTGGGGGCGCAGGGATGCGTCCATCATTGACTCCTTGGTTGGCCGGTGCGCGCGGCGTTCGCCGCGGGGCGATCGCCGTGCGTCCGGCTGGCCGCACGCGAGCCGTGCGCGGGGCACGGTGGCATGGGGCCGGAGGTGGGGGATGGGCGCATGGTAGGCAAAGCGTTTTGGCAGGGCAATAGGCGAAATTGGCGCGAAAACTCGCTGTTTTACGTGCCGTAGCATGACGTTATCGATAAATTCTCAAAACCCGTCGACAACGTTGCGGCATCTCCGCCGTCACCCCTTACGAAAAAAATTTGTAACCGCCGTTGGACCCGTTCGTGACAAAGCGCGCAAGGCGCTCAGGACGCGTCGCGCCACGAAGGCGCGCGCTTCTCGAGGAACGAGCGCACGCCCTCGCGGCCCTCGTCCGAGGCGCGGATTTTCGCGATGCGATCAGCCGTATCGGCAATGGCCGCGTCGTCGATCGGCCGGCTCGCGAAGTCCTGCACGAGACGCTTGCACTCCTTCACCGCGTTCGGGCTGTTCTGCGCGAGCCCCTCGGCGAGCGCCTGTACGGTGGCGTCGAGTGCATCGGCCGCGACGACCTCGTGCACCAGGCCGTGGCGCTGCGCCGCGGCGGCCGTAAAGCGTTCGGCGGTGAGGAAGTAGCGCCGGGAGGCGGCTTCGCCCAGCGCGCGAATGACGTATGGGCCGATCGTCGCGGGAATCAGCCCCAGGCGCGCTTCGGACAGGCAGAAGTGCGCGGTGTCGACGGCCACCACGATGTCCGCCACAGCGGCCAGTCCCACGCCGCCGGCATAGGTGTCGCCCTGCACGCGGGCGATCACCGGCTTCGGGCAGCGGTAGATCGTGTTGAGCATGACGGCGAGCGTCATCGCGTCGGCGCGGTTCTCGGCGTCCGAGTACCCGGCCATCTTCTTCATCCAGTTCAGATCGGCGCCGGCGCAGAACGCCACGCCTTCGGCGGCGAGCACGATGGCGCGCACGTCGTCGTTGGCGCCGAGCGCGCGAAACGCGCCGGTCAGCTCTTCGATGACCGTTTCGTTGAACGCATTGCGCACGTCCGGGCGGTTGAGCGTGACGGTGGCGATGTGGTGCTCGACGCTGAGTTTGAGCGTATCGAGTTGCATGGCGGGAGTCCTCGTCGATTACATGCGGAACAGGCCGAAGCGCGTGTCCGGAATGGGCGCGTTGAGCGCGGCCGACAGCCCGAGGCCGAGCACCGTGCGCGTGTCGGCCGGGTCGATGACGCCGTCGTCCCACAGGCGGGCGCTCGCGTAATACGGATGGCCCTGGCGCTCGTACTGGTCGCGGATCGGCTGCTTGAAGGCGTCTTCCTCTTCGGCGCTCCATGCGCCGCCCTTGGCTTCGATGCCGTCGCGCTTGACGGTGGCGAGCACCGAGGCAGCCTGCTCGCCGCCCATCACCGAGATGCGGGCGTTCGGCCACATCCACAGAAAGCGCGGCGAATACGCCCGCCCGCACATGCCGTAATTGCCGGCGCCGAACGAGCCGCCGATGATGACCGTGAACTTCGGCACGTTCGCGGTGGCCACGGCCGTGACCATCTTCGCGCCGTGCTTGGCGATGCCCTCGTTCTCGTACTTGCGCCCGACCATGAAGCCGGTGATGTTCTGCAGGAAGATCAGCGGAATCTTGCGCTGGCAGCACAGTTCGATGAAGTGCGCGCCCTTTTGCGCCGACTCGGAGAACAGGATGCCGTTGTTCGCGACGATGCCGACCGGATAGCCCCACAGGTGCGCGAAGCCGCACACGAGCGTAGTGCCGTAGCGCGCCTTGAACTCGTCGAACTCGGAGCCGTCGACCAGGCGAGCGATCACCTCACGCACGTCGAACGGCTTTTTCGTGTCGGCCGGGATCACGCCGTAGAGCTCGCGCGCGTCGTACTTCGGCTCGACGGGCGGCCTGAGCGCCACCGTGGCAGGCTTGCGGCGGTTGAGGTTGGCCGCGATGCCGCGCGCGATCGACAGCGCGTGTGCGTCGTTCATCGCGAAGTGATCGGCCACGCCGGAAAGACGCGTATGGACATCGGCCCCGCCGAGATCCTCGGCGCTGACTTCCTCGCCGGTCGCGGCCTTCACCAGCGGCGGGCCGCCGAGGAAGATCGTGCCCTGCTCCTTCACGATGATCGACTCGTCGCTCATGGCCGGCACATAGGCGCCGCCGGCGGTGCACGACCCCATCACCACCGCGATCTGCGGAATGCCCTTGGCGGACATCTGCGCCTGGTTGTAGAAAATGCGGCCGAAGTGGTCGCGATCGGGAAACACGTCGTCCTGGTTCGGGAGGTTGGCGCCGCCCGAGTCGACCAGATAGATGCACGGCAGGTGGTTCTGCTCGGCGATCTCCTGCGCGCGCAGGTGCTTCTTGACGGTCATCGGGTAATACGTGCCGCCCTTGACCGTGGCGTCGTTGCACACGATCACGCACTCCTGGCCGGACACGCGCCCGATGCCCGTGATGATGCCGGCGCCCGGCGCGTCGTCGTGGTACATGCCGAACGCGGCAAGTTGCGAGAGTTCGAGAAACGGCGAACCCGGATCGAGCAGTTGCTGCACGCGCTCGCGCGGCAGCAGCTTGCCGCGGGCGACGTGCTTCTTGCGGGCGGCCTCACCGCCGCCACCGGCGAGTTGCGCGACCCGGGCGCGCAGGTCGTCGACCAGGGTCTGCATCGCGGCCGCGTTGCGTGCAAAGTCTTCGCCGCGCGGGTTGAGTTTGCTGTCGAGAATCGGCATGTGACGAAATCCGGTGGAAAGTGAGTTGTCGTTGAAAGCCTGAATACGGGAGTGCGACTACGGAAACACGGCGCGTGAGGAGCTCGAGGGCGCGAGGGGCGCGCGGGGACTCGGTGAGCGCCCGCCCGCGCCATCACCCGGTGCGTCGATCGCTCATTCGAGCAGATCGCCGTCGAGGTAGCGCCAGCGTCCGTCCTCCCCACGCTCGAAGCGGCTGCGCTCGTGCAGGCGATGGGCCCGGCCGCCGACCTTGTAGCGCGCGACGAATTCGACTTCGGCATGCGCGTCGTCGTGTTGCGCGTGTGCCTTGACCTGCAGGCCGAGCCACTGCGGGGCGTCGTCGAAGTCGAGCGAGGCCGGGCGCGTGCGGGCCGCCCAGGTGTCGAGCAGATACGGCGCGTCACGACGCACGTATGCGGTGTAGCGCGAGCGCATCAGCGCCAGCGCGCTCGGCGCGATGTCGCCGTGTTCCAGGTAGCGGCCACAGCAGTCCGCGAACGCGGGGCCGCCGCAGGGACACGCTTCGCGCTCGCAAGTTGTTGCGCGGGGTGCGCGCGACGAGTCGGGTCTTGCCATGTGTGTCTTGCCTTGTTGTCAGATCCTGCCGTTCTTCAGGCACGCTTCGACCTGGGCGAAGCGATCGAACCCCCAGAACGGTTCGCCGTCCACGATCACGAAAGGCGAGCCGAACACGCCGCGCGCCATCGCCAGATCGATCTCGGCCTTGAGGTGGTCCTTCGCAGCGGGCGAGTGCATGCCCGCGTCGAGCGCCGCGCCGTCGATGCCCAGGTTCTCGCCGAGCTTGACCAGCTCCGCCGGCTCGCCAATGTTCACGTCGTCGACGTATAGCGCGCGGAAGATCGACTTCGCGAATTCGGCCGACAGGTCGCCGCCGCGATGATCCTGCACCCACAGCACGGCGCGCTCGGCGCACTGCGTCGGAATGGGGAAGTGCGACGGTCGTTTGTACGCAATGCCGTGAAAGCGCGCCGTGCGCTCCACGTCGTGGCGCAGGTACTCGGTCTTGATCGGATGCTGCACCGGCGCGCCCGTGCCGTTTACCTTGTAGACGATGTCGAGCAGGATCGGATGCCACGCAACGCCGCGCCCGTGCTTCGAGGCGATCTCGTCGATGCAGGTGCTCGCAAAATACCCATACGGGGATGCGAAGTCGAAATAAAAGTCGATGGCGGACGTCATGTTGGCTCCGTGTCAGAGTGACGTGTCTGGCCCGCGAATCAAAAGATGCGGCGGTGCGGCTACAGCTTGTTATTCCGTCGATCGCCGGGCTTCATCGGCCCGAACGCTGCTCATTGTTCATTGCCCGTCGTTCGTTGCTCATTGCTTGCGGCTCACGTCCCGCTGCGCTCGATCCGCGTGGGTCGTGTCGCCGCCGCGCGCCCGCACGGCTCACCAGGCGAGTGCGCTGCCGTCGTAGTTGAAGAAGCCGCCGTTGTGAGTTGCGCGCTCGCCAGGTGCGCGGGCGAGCACGCGGCGCATGCCGGCCACGCTCGTCTGCACGTCGATGTCGGCGTTCTCGCCGCCCATGTCGGTGCGCACCCAACCCGGATGCAGGGCCACGCACGTCGCGCGCTGCGCCTCGAGCGAAGTCGCCCTGACCACCGAATTCACGGCGGTCTTGCTCGCGCGGTACAGCCAACTGCCGTTCGACTCCATCAATGCGATGCTGCCCATGCGGCTCGACAGGAACCCGAACGTGCCGCCAGCGGCCTCCACGAACGGCAGCACGAGGGGCGCGGCTTGCATGGCGCCGAGCACGTTCGTATGAAACACACGGTCGAACTCCGCTTGCGTGACGGGCGCGAGTCCCGTCGTGCGCTCGGCGTTCACGCCGGCGTTGTAGATCGCCACGTCGAGCGCCACGCCGTCGAGCTGCCACGGCAAGCCGGAGACGGACTCGATGCGCGTGACGTCGAGCTTGAGCGGTTCCGCGCCCTGCTCGCGCAGCGCGGCCAGACCGTTCTCGTTGCGGGCGGTGGCAATGACGCGCCAGCCCTGCGCGCGGTACTGGCGCACGAACTCCAGGCCGATGCCGCGCGACGCGCCGAGGATGAGAGCTGTTTTCATGACGGTTCGTCCTGTCCTGTGTGCGCCTGGCCCACGCGCATCAAACGAGCTCGACGGCCATCGCGGTGGCTTCGCCGCCGCCGATGCACAGGCTCGCCACGCCGCGCCTGCCGCCGGTCTTGCGCAGTGCGCCCAGGAGCGTGACGAGGATGCGCGCGCCCGAGGCGCCGATCGGATGGCCCAGCGCGCACGCGCCGCCGTGAATGTTCACCTTCTCGTGCGGCAGATTGAATTCGTGCATCGCCGCCATCGTGACAACTGCGAATGCTTCGTTGATTTCGTACAGATCGACGTCGTTGGACGACCAGCCCGTCTTCTCGAACAGCTTGCGCATGGCGCCGACCGGGGCCGTCGTGAACAGGCCGGGCTGCTGCGCGAACGTGCTGTGTCCGGCAATGCGCGCGAGCGGCGCGAGGCTCAGTCGTCTGGCGCGCGACTCGCGCATGAGCACGAGCGCGGCGGCGCCGTCGGAGATCGACGACGAGTTCGCGGCGGTGACCGTGCCGTCCTTGCGGAACGCGGCCTTGAGCGTGGGGATCTTTTCGGCGTTGGCCTTGAACGGTTGCTCGTCCTGCTCGACGACGGTGTCGCCCTTGCGGCCCGGCACCGTCACGGCCGTGATCTCCCACTGGAACGAGCCGTCCTTCGTGGCGCGCTGCGCGCGCTCGAGCGAGGCGATCGCGAAGGCGTCCTGCGCCTCGCGCGTGAAGGCGTAGCGTTCGGCGCAATCCTCGGCGAAGGTGCCCATCAGACGGCCCTTGTCGTAGGCGTCTTCCAGGCCGTCGAAGAACATGTGGTCGATGACCTGACCGTGGCCCATGCGCATGCCGGCGCGGGCCTTGGGCAGCAGGTATGGCGCGTTGCTCATGCTCTCCATGCCGCCGGCGACGATCACGTCGGCGCTGCCCGCGGCGAGCATGTCGTGGGCGAACATGGCGGCGCGCATGCCCGAGCCGCACATCTTGTTCACGGTGGTGGCGCCGGCGCCGAGCGGCAGCCCCGCACCGAGTGCCGCCTGGCGCGCGGGCGCCTGTCCCTGGCCGGCGGGCAGCACGCAGCCCATCACGACTTCGTCGACCTGCTCCGGCCCGAGGCCGGCGCGCTCGACGGCGGCGCGAATGGCGGCGGCGCCCAACTGCGGCGCGGCGACGTCGCCGAACACGCCCTGCAGGCCGCCCATCGGCGTGCGCGCAGCGGAAACGATAACGATCGGGTCTTGTTGCATGGCAGTCTCCTGTAATCGGTTGACGATGCCGGCGCGCCGTCGTCGGGACGGGCGCGCCGGCCTTGGAATTTCCAGTGCTTCAGTCCTCCGTCGTCCACGCGCGCTGCAGGAGTGTCCGGCCCGCCGCGGGGCCGGACCATGCCGGCAGGCTCAGGCGCGAGGCTGACGCAATTCGGCCATCGCGGCCACGCAGCGCTCATACACGCGCGGCAGGGCTTCGAGGCTGTTGACCGACATGCGCAGGTCGCGCACCAGGCCGTCGCGCAGGCCGTACACCCAGCCGTGCACCGTGACGGGCTGATGACGCGCCCAGGCGTCGCGCAATACCGTCGTGTGACAGATATTGACGACCTGCTCGATGGCGTTGAGCTCGCACAGCCGGTCGTGTCGGGCGTCGCGCGAGGGCAGCGCGTCGATCTGGTCGACGTGGCGTTCGTAGACGTCGCGCACATGACGCAGCCAGTTGTCGACGAGGCCCATCTTCGCGCCGTCGAGCGCGGCGCCCACGCCGCCGCAGCCGTAGTGGCCGACCACCATGATGTGGCGGACCTTCAGCACTTCGATGGCGAACTGCAAAACCGACAGGCAGTTCAGGTCGCTGTGCACCACCACGTTCGCAATATTGCGGTGCACGAACACCTCGCCCGGCGCGAGGCCGGTGATCTGGTTCGCGGGCACGCGCGAGTCGGAACAGCCGATCCACAGGTATTGCGGGGCTTGTTGCTTGGCCAGCCGCTCGAAAAACGCGGGATCTTCCGCGTTGACGCTGGCGACCCATGCGCGGTTGTTGTCGAGCAGATGGATGAGAGGTTGGTCTTTGTCTTCAGTCATGATCGTGTCATCCGGAGGCGGTGTCGTGCGCTGCGATGCGTGGTGCGCTCAGGCCGCCGCCGCGCGCGATCGCGCGGCATCCGCGGCATCCGCAGCATCCGCGGCGGCCGTGGCGCCGTGCCCGGCGCCGTAGCGGTTGACGAATCGAAGCGAGACATCATACGGATAGAAGTCGTGCATCTGTCCGGCTCGCACCCGGTCCTGATAGTCCTGCCACAGGCCCGGATCGAAGAAATCCGGATGATGCTGGCTCAGATAGCGCCGCACGCGCGCGTCTCCGGTCAGAAACGTCTCGAACGTCTGCGGAAACACGTCGTGCGGGCCTACACGGTACCAGACTTCACCCGACATCGCCTCTTCTTCGTTACGCGGTTCCGGCACCTTCCGGATGTGGCAATCCGTCAGATATTCCAGTTCGTCGTAATCGTAGAAGACCACGCGGCCATGGCGGGTCACGCCGAAATTCTTGTACAGCATGTCGCCCGGGAAGATGTTTGCCGCCATCAGCTCCTTTACCGCGTTGCCGTACTCGCGCATGGCGTGCTCGACCTGGGCGTCCGTGGCCGTCTGCAGCCACAGGTTGAGCGGCGTCATGCGGCGCTCGATGTAGCAGTGGCGAATCACCAGGGCGTCGCCATCGACCTCCAGCAGCGAGGGCACTTCGGCGCGCAACTGCGCGAGCAGGGCGTCGTCGAAGCGCGAGAGCGGAAAGGCCACGCTGGAGAATTCCAGCGTGTCGGCCATCCGGCCCACGCGATCATGCTGCTTGACCATCAGGTACTTGGCCTTCACCTGTTCGCGCGTTGTCTCCTTGGGCGGCGCGAAGCGCTCGCGAATCAGCTTGAAGACATACGGATACGAGGGCAGGGTGAATACCAGCATCACCAGCCCGGGAATGCCGGGCGCCATCACGAACTTGTCGCTCGAATGCTTCAGGTGATGCAGAAAATCGCGGTAAAACAGGTTCTTGCCATGCTTTTGCAGGCCGACCGAGGTGTAGATTTCCGCCTTCGGCTTGCCCGGCATGATCGTGCGCAGGAAATGCACGTAAGCCGACGGCACTTCCATGTCGACCATGAAATACGCGTGTGTGAAGCTGAAGATCACGCGCAACTGGTCGCGGCGCAGCAGCACGGCGTCGAGCGCGAGCTTGCCGTTCGCGTCGTGCATGATGGGGATGGCCAGCGGCGTGGTCTTGTCGCCGTTGACGATGCGCCCGACGATGTACGCCGCCTTGTTGCGAAAGAACAGCGACGAGAGCACGTGAATCTGGAAATTCGGCGCGGGCTCGAAGTCGGCGCCGAAGGCTTCGCCGAGGGCGCGCATTACATAGCCGACGTCGCGCGGCAGATCGGCGAAGGGGCGCGTGAGCTGGAAGTTCGTGACGATGCGCGCGAGCGTGGCGGCCATGCCGTCGTGCGTCGGGTAATAGACGCGGTACGTTGGCCTGGCCGCAGGCGCATCGTTCTCGATGTACTCCGTAGCCACGGCCGGGCGCACGAAGATGAAACGGTTGTTGAAATACGAACGGTGCAGGATCTTGCAGCACACCGAGTTGAAGAACGTCTCGGCAAGCTCCGGCTGGCGATGCTCGGTGAGCAGGCCAATGTAGTGCAGCTTGACCTGGCGCCAGACTTCGTCGTCGAGCGATTGCGCGTCGAATTCGTCCTCCAGCGTCACGATGCACTCGCGCACGCGCTCGTCGTAATAGGCGATGCGATCGCGCTGCAGCTTCTGGATGCCCATGAAGTCACCCGCCTCGAAACAGGCCTGCGCCGCGACACACACCTCGCGGAAGATGCGGTAATGCTTGTCGAAGCCGTCTAGCATCGTGCGGGCGACGTCGAAAGCAAACTGCGACGACAGGAGTTTCGGGAAGTGATTCATACCGGTCGTGACGGCCTGAGGGGCGCCGTGGCGCGCTTGCGTCGATTGTAGCGCCGCGCTCGGCGTCCGCAGGCCTGTCTCGTGTCTCGTAGGGGCTCGATTACATCGTTTCCGCGAACAGTTCCCGGCCGATCAGCATGCGGCGGATTTCCGAGGTGCCGGCGCCGATTTCGTAGAGTTTCGCATCGCGCCACAGGCGGCCGACCGGATACTCGTTGATGTAGCCGTTGCCGCCCAGGATCTGGATCGCCTCGCCGGCCATCCATGTAGCCTTCTCCGCCGTGTAGAGGATCACGCCGGCGCAGTCCTTGCGGACCTGACGAACGTGTTCGCTGCCCAGCGAGTCGAGCTGGCGGCCCACGGCATACAGATACGCGCGGCTCGCCTGCAGGATCGTGTACATGTCGGCCACCTTGCCCTGGATGAGCTGGAATTCGCCGATCGCCTGGCCGAACTGCTTGCGGTCGTGGATGTAGGGCACCACCACGTCCATGGCCGCCTGCATGATGCCGAGCGGGCCGCCCGCGAGCACGGCGCGCTCGTAGTCCAGGCCGCTCATGAGCACCTTTACGCCCCCGCCGACCTGGCCCAGCACGTTCTCTTCCGGCACTTCCACGTTCTCGAATACCAGTTCGCCCGTGTGCGAGCCGCGCATGCCGAGCTTGTCGAGCTTCTGGGCGACCGAAAAGCCCTTCATGCCCTTTTCCACGATGAAGGCCGTCATGCCGCGCGCGCCCGCTTCCGGGTCCGTCTTGCCGTAGACCACCAGCGTGTCGCAGTCCGGGCCGTTGGTGATCCACATCTTCGTGCCGTTGAGCACGTAGCGCTCGCCGCGCTTTTCCGCGCGCAGCTTCATGCTCACCACGTCCGAGCCGGCATTCGGCTCGCTCATGGCCAACGCGCCGACATGTTCGCCCGACACCAGCTTCGGCAGGTATTTCGCCTTTTGCGCGGCCGTGCCGTTGCGATGAATCTGGTTCACGCACAGGTTCGAATGCGCGCCGTAGGAAAGACCGATCGAGGCCGAGGCGCGCGAGATTTCCTCCATCGCCACCATGTGCGCGAGGTAGCCCATGTTCGCGCCACCGTATTCTTCCGAGACCGTCATGCCGAGCACGCCCAGCTCGCCCATCTTGCGCCAGAGGTCCATCGGGAACTGGTCGGTGCGATCCACTTCGGCGGCGCGCGGGGCGATTTCCTTCGCGGCGAAGTTCGCCACCGATTCGCGCAGCATGTCGAGGTCTTCGCCGAGCATGAAATTGAGGCCGGGCAACATAGTCATGACGCAGTCTCCAGAGGGCGGCGCGTGGCGTGGCGCCCGCGCGTATGTTCGATGATGAGGCGAAAAAGCGTTGCTTGCTTCGATGAATCCGGTGAACTCGCTGATTCGGGCGGCGCGCGGCGGCGCTTAGCGCGCGGGCGTCGCGCCCAGCACGAACAGCGTTTGTTGCATCAGCGCGCACAGCGTCCATTTGCCGTTGTCGATGGCGAACAGTTCGGCGGTGGTGACGATGAGCGTGCGTCCGGCCTTGACGACCTGGCCGCGCCCGACCAGTGTATCGCCCTTGCCGGGCGCGAGAATGTTGAGCTTGTACTCGGCGGTCACGAGCTCCTGCTCGGGCGAAATGCGCGTGTAGCCGGCGTAGCCGCCCGCCGAATCGGCAATGGCGCCGATGACGCCGCCGTGGAAGAAGCCGTGTTGCTGGTTGACCTTGTCGGAGAAGGGCAGCGAGATCTCGCAATGGCCGTCGGCCAGATGCGTGATGTGCGCGCCCCAATGCGTCATGACGCCCTGGCTGTCGAAGCTCGCGCGAATTTTCGCCGCGATGGCGTCATCGAGCGGTGCGGCATGAGAGACAGGGACGGTAACCATGGCGACAAAGTCCACAAAAACACGAGTGTCGAGATATTACTTTACGTTTACGTAAACGTAAAGTAAGGATTTTCCAGAGTACGAGAAACGAGAACGGGGCACCGGGGGGAGCGGGCCGCAAGCGACAAGGCGCCGACGAGCGCGGATTTGCGCCGGCCCCGGGCGTTGGCGTCGCCGCGGGAGCGGCTGTTGGGGGCGCGAAGCCGGCTGTGGCCTGCGGGTCGTGCGGTGCGATGCATGGGAGGCAGGAGGTGCCGGGTGCATCGGCCCGCCGGCCATCAGTGCGAAGGCGTGGTTGTCTTGCCGCGTCGAGACGGGGCGGGCGGCGGTGTCTCGCCGGCCGCCTCGAGCAGCGCGAGGCATTGGGCTTCGTGCTGAGACACCTCATCGAGCGTGGCATGCAGGTCTTCGAGTTGCTGCTCGAGCACTTGCCGGTGCTGCGACAGCGTCTCCAGAAACACCTTGAGCTGCGGCACCGTGTCCTTGGGCGACTCGTAGAGGTCAAGAATCGTCTTGATCTCGGAGAGCGTCAGCCCGAGGCGTTTGCCGCGCAACGTGAGCTTGAGCCGCGTGCGGTCCTGCCCCGTGTAGACGCGGTGACGGCCACCCGGACCCTCGCGGGCCGGCGTGAGCAGGCCCTGATCCTCGTAGAAGCGGATCGCGCGGGGCGTGATGTCGAACTCGCGCGCGAGATCGGTGATCGTGTATGTGAGCATCGGGTTAAGCGAGCGATTGAGCGAACGATTGAGCGGGCGATTGAGCGGGTGGTTAAGCGATCGGCTAAGCGGTCGGTTAGGCGATCAGTTAGGCCGGCGGTCCGGCAAGGGATTAAGCAGGTGCTTACCATTACAGATAGAATTGCCGTTTACGTTAGCGTCAACTCGACTCCTGTGCAATCGGTGTCGCCGCCAGCCCGAGCGCGCCGCCGCACCCACAAGAGAACAAGCCCATCTGGAGCGTGGTCCCCGTGAATGCCCTCGAACAACAACTGAATTACCCGCTTGGCGATTTTCTGCCCGACGGCGGCACCGTGCACGAAGTCGCCCCCGGCGTCTTCTGGGTGCGCATGCCGTTGCCGTTCGTGCTCGATCACATCAACCTGTGGCTGCTGCGCGACGAAATCGATGGCGTCAAAGGGTGGAGCGTGGTCGACTGCGGCATCACGCATGCGCAGATCAAAGCGTACTGGGAGCAGGTGTTCGACAACGCGCTCGGGGGAGAGCCCGTACTGCGCGTGATCGTCACGCACTGCCATCCCGATCACCTCGGCCTCGCGCACTGGATTTGCAACGGCGGCGACAAGCGGCGCTGGCAGGCACGTCTGGCGATGTCGCTGGGCGACTATGCCTGGGGACGGCTGATGTCCGCCGGCGACAACAACAATGCCGCCAATGCGGGCGGCGACTTCGCGGTCGCGCACTTCATTGCGCATGGTCTTGCCGACGAAGCCATGATCGACCAGATCCGCAATCGCAAGACGTACTTCAGCGACCTCGTGCCCGAAGTGCCATCGCGCTACTTCCGGTTGCGCGATGGCGACACGCTGCGCGTCGGCGGCAGCGACTGGCGCCTGATCGCGGGCTATGGGCATTCGCCCGAACACATGGCGCTGTACTCCGAGCAACACAACCTGCTCATCTCGGGCGACATGGTGTTGCCGCGCATTTCCACCAACGTCAGCGTGTTCGACATCGAGCCCGAGGCCAACTCGCTGCAGCTATTCCTCGACTCGCTCGGCGTCTATCTCGAATTGCCGGAGGACTGTCTCGTGCTGCCGTCGCATGGCCGTCCGTTTACCGGGCTGCACACGCGCATCCGCCAACTGCGCGATCACCACGCCGCGCGATTGCAGGAAGTGCGCGAGGCGTGTGGCCGGGCGCCGCAAAGCGCCGGCGACATCGTGCCGATCATGTTTCACCGCAAGCTCGACGCGCATCAGACCACCTTCGCCATGGGCGAGGCGCTCGCTCACCTGCATCTGCTCTGGCATGCCGGCGAACTCAGGCGTGAGCGCGACGAAAAGGGCGTCTGGCGATTCTCTCCCGCGTAACGGCGCGAAGCCATCAGACGAGACGCCGCCCCGGCGACGGATGTCCCCGGGGCGGCGTTCATTGCGCAGGCCTGCGCCGGTGTGAGCCGGCGCGTGGCTGGATGCGCGGAATGTGCGGAATGCGCGCGATAGGCGTTATGCGTGCTTTGCCGACACCGGCACGTGACGGCCGTCGCGACCAAGCAGGCCATACGTCAGCAGGCTGATGCCGACCGTGAGCAGGATGTAATACGCCGGAGCCAGCGGATCCTGCGTGGCCTTGATCAGATACGTGATCCAGAACGGCGCGAGGCCGCCGAACAGCATCACCGAAACGTTGTAGAGAATCGACACGCCCGTCGAGCGAACGCCCACGGGGAACACTTCCGTGACGGCCGTCGGGAACGCGCCCCACACGAAGCCCATGCAGATGGCCGGGAGAATTTGCGCGAGCAGCAGATTGCCCATCGAGGGCGCGCCGTGCAGACGCGTGAACATCCAGAACGACGTCAGACCGTAGAACAGCACGAACAGCAGAATCAGCGGCTTGCGGCCCACGCGGTCCGAAATCCAGCCCGTGAGCGGACACAGCACGGCGATGAGCATGGCGGCGATGAACGTCGACAGGCTCGCCGCGCCCTGCGTGAGGCCGAGCTGCTTGACCGCGTAGATCGGCGTGTAGATCAGTGTGACGTAGAACGACGTCGTTGCGGCGACCGTCAGACCGAAGCCGGCGATCAGCGAGCGATAGTGCTTCGAGAAGACGTCGGCGAGCGGCGTGCGCCGCGCGGGTTCGCGTGCCGCGGCATACGCGAGGAATTCGGGCGACTCCGTCATGCGACGGCGAATGTAGAAGCCCACCGGCCCGATGAGAATCCCGAACAGAAACGGCAGACGCCAGCCCCAAGATTCGAGCGCCTCCTTCGTCAGCCCCGTGTTGAGCGCGTAGGCGCACAAGCCCGCCAGCGCGACGGCCAACGCTTGCGAACACATCTGGAAACTGCCGTAGAAGCCGCGCAGATGCGGCGGCGAGAATTCGATCAGCATGGCCGTCGAGCCGCCGAACTCGCCGCCGGCCGAGAAGCCCTGGATCACGCGCGCGAGCAGAATCAGCAGCGGCGCGGCGAAACCGATCGTGGCGTAGGTGGGCGCGATGCCGATCAGGCCCGTGCCCAGCGCCATGAGCAGCACCATCATCGAGAGGGCCGACTTGCGCCCGGCATGGTCGGCGTACAGGCCGAACGCCAGGCCGCCGATCGGTCGGAAGAAGAACGCCACGCCGAGCGAGGCCACACTCGCGAGCAGCGAGTTCGTGTCGTTTTCGGCGGGGAAGAAGAGTTTTGCGATGACGACTGCGAAAAGACCGTAGACGGTGAAGTCGAACCACTCGAATGCATTGCCCAGCGTAGAACCGATCACGGCCTTACGTCGCAGCGCCGGATCGATGACCGGCGTGCTCGTGGGGGTTGCCTGCATGTGCCTCTCCTGTTGGGGCGCCGCCGTCGGATAGGGATGCAAAGGGTTGGCCGTCGGCATCCGTCCGCTCTGTGGCGGCAAGTCCGGTTTAACGTCGTGTGTACCTCTTTTCAGGTTACGGACTCACTCTAGCGCAGGTTCGCAATGCACCACAACGGGTCAATATTCCGCCCGCGGCCGGCGTTTCCGCGGCGCGGGAAATACCTGCCGGCCGCCGGCGAGGCGCACCTGCCGCGGCCAAACGGTTCCTACGGCTTGGGCGGCGCTGCGTCGCGTTTGCGCTCCGACACACGCGGCTTGCGCGGCGCCCGGGCGAACAGCATGTCGTAGAGCCAGCGCGGCAGGCGGCGCATCAGGCATGCGACGACGCCCATCTGCCACGGCAATACCACGAAACGCCTGCGGCGTGCGATCGCGCCGGCGGCCTTGCGCGCGAACTTGTCGGCGTCCATCAGAAACGGCATCGGGAACGGATTGCCATCCGTCATCGGCGTGCGGATGTAGCCCGGTGCAATCGTCACGACGGCGACCTTGTCGGCCCGCAACTCCACGCGCAGGCTCTCCAGGTACGTCATGGCGGCGGCCTTGGAGGCGCTGTACGCGCCATGCCCGGGCAGTCCGCGCACGCCCGCCACGCTGCCGATGCCCACGAGCGTGCCGCGCCTGCGCGCGCGCATGCCGGCGACGAACGGGCTGAACGTGGCGACCATCGCCATCCAGTTGGTGTCCATGACGGAGGCGAAATGCGGCAGATCGGCGGCGTCTTCGGTATGCACGCCGTGGCTGATGCCCGCGTTGGCGATCACGATGTCGGGCACGCCATGACGCGCGATGAAGTCCTCGGCGGCCGCGCGCAGCGCGAGCGCGTCGCGCACGTCGAGCGCGTAGCAATGCACGGCATGCGGGTGCGGCAGCGTGGCGGCGAGATCGGTGAGCCTGTCGCCACGCCGCCCGACCAGTCCGAGAATGGCGCCCTGCGCGGCGTAGTGGCGCGCGAGCGCCTCGCCCAGCCCGCTCGAGGCGCCGGTGATGAAAACCTTCGGTGATGTCGTATGTGTGGCCATATAACGCAAAAGCCCGGCCGGGGCCGGGCTTTGTGAGCGGCGAAGCTTACATCTTCTTCGCGCGGATCTGGTTGATGATCGAGTCGGCCGTCTTGAGCGCGGCGTCGAACGTCTGCTGCTCGGTCGTGGCCGGCTTGCCCGCCTTTTGCAGCGCCTCGCCCGAGGTGGCCGGCGAAACCAGGTACTTGCCCTGGATCGCAATCGTCGGCACGCCGTCGATCTTGTAGTTTTGCCACGTCTTGTTGGCGATGTCCACGGCGGATTCCTTGCGCATCATGGACGGCTTGCCGGCCGCGTCATAAGCGTTGCCGTAAGCCGTCTTGTCGATGCCGAACTGTGCGAGGAAGTCGGCTTGCGAGTCCTTGGTGAGCAGGTAGTTGTGCCTCACGTGGATTTCGTTGAAGACCTTCGGCGTGAGTTCGGCTTCCTTGCCCAGCGTGCTGAGCGCGATGAACATGCGCGTGTGCGGCTCGAAGCGGCTCTGGAAGGCGACCGGCACGCGCTTGAACACCACGTCCTTGCCCTGCTTCTTGACCCACGCTTCGAGCGACGGCTCGAGCGCACTGCAATGCGGGCAGCCGTACCAGAAGAACTCGGTGACTTCGATTTTGCCCGCGCCGGCCGAGAGCGGTTGTTGCGGAATCGTCAGGTAGTCGGTCCCCGCGACCGGTGCTTCGGGCGACGCCGAGGCCGCGCCGGAGAGGAAACCGAAAGAAATCAGAACGGCACCAAGAAGTTTTTTCATGATCGTTGTCGATGTGTGAAGCGCACGCGCCGGCCCCCGGCCTGGCTGCGTCCGCGTGAAACCAGATCCCGGATTCAGGCGCATTCGCCAGCGTGTATGACCGGCAATGCCCTGCCGGGTTCAACGCCCGGCATGCGCCGCAAACCCCATCGCATGATGCAGCGTTTTACGAATTTGTGCTGCGTGCGCAGTCTGTCGGCCCTGAAGCAAAAGGCGTTGCCCGTGTGGTGCAACGCCTTTTGCGTTTATTGCTTGGTGAAACGGATGACCGCCGTGTCGTATCCGCCGTCCTGCAGGCGCTGACGCACGTGGTTCATCTCGTCGAGCTTGCCATACGGTCCGAGACGCACGCGATACAGCGTGAGACCGTTGGCGTCGCGCTGCGTGACTTTCGCCTCGAAGCCCGAGAGGGCCAGCCTGGCGCGCAGTTGCTCGGCGTCGTTTTGCGACTTGAAGGCCCCGACCTGCAGGTAGTACCCGGTGTTGGCGTTGTCCGTGGCGCTCGCCGGCGGCGTGGTCGGCGGGGCGACGGGCACGGTCGACTTGCCGTTGAGGATGTCGGCCGGCGACGGCTTCGTCTGGGCCGGCTGCGAAGAGGGCGCGGGCGGTGCGGACGGGCTCGAGGCCGCGGGCGGCGTGACCGGCGTGCCCGGCACCAGCGGCGAGGTGGCCGCGTCCGGTGCGGCCGGCCCCGATGCGGCGCCAGGCAGCGGCGTGCGCGGCTGCAGCGACTTGTTCGGGTCCGGCGCCTGCGCGGCCGGCGAATTTTCGGCCGGGCGCGGCGGCGTCTTTTCGACGAACGGGGTTGGCGTCTTCGTGATGTAGAGCGCGACGACGACGGCAACGGCCAGCCCAACGATCAGGCCGAGCACGATGCCCAGGAAAGTACCGCCCCGCTGGCGGGGTGGTCGACGTGTGTTTGCCATCGAGTCGATTCCGTCCTTACAGAGTTCCGATGCGTTTGCCGTTCGGAGTGGGTGGAAAACTGGCTTACATCTTGGCCGGCGCGGAGACACCCAGCACGGCGAGGCCGTTGCGCAGCACCTGACGCGTGGCCGCGAGCAGCGCCAGACGCGCATGCTTGACGGTCTCGTCGTCGACCAGCACGCGATCGGCGTTGTAGAAAGAGTGGAACGCGCCCGCCAGGTCCCGCAGGTAGAAGGCCACGGCGTGCGGCGCCAACTCCTCGGCCGCGCGCGTGAGCATATCCGGATACTCGGCGAGCAGTTGCAGCAGCGCGAGCGCGCGTTCGCTGTCGAGCGGCGCGAGTTCGACGCTGGCCAGCCGTGCTTCGTCGCCGCCCCATTGCGTGAGGATCGAGCAGATGCGCGCATGCGCGTACTGCACGTAGTACACGGGGTTCTCGTCGTTCTGCTTGAGCGCGAGGTCCACGTCGAACACGAATTCCGTGTCGGCCTTGCGCGAAATCAGGAAGAAGCGCACCGCGTCGCGGCCGCGGCGCAGCGCGGCTTCTCGCTCGGCGGGGTCCGTCACCGGCGTCTCGGCCGTGATGCCGCCCGACCACTCGATCAGGTCGCGCACGGTCACGTAGCTGCCTGCGCGCTTGGAGATCTTCACCTCTTCGCCGTTGCGCATGACGGTGACCATCTTGTGCAGCACGTAGTCGGGATAGCCCTTCGGGATGCCGATGCCCAGCGCCTGAAGGCCGGCGCGCACGCGGGCGATGGTGCCGTGGTGGTCCGAGCCCTGCACGTTGATGACCTGATGGAAGCCGCGGTCCCACTTGCGCGTGTGATAGGCGACGTCGGGCACGAAGTACGTGTATGTGCCGTCGGACTTGCGCATCACGCGGTCCTTGTCGTCGCCGTAGTCGGTAGTGCGCAGCCACAGCGCGCCTTCCTGCTCGTAAGTCACGCCGGCGTCGACGAGCGCCTGTACCGTGCGCTCGACGCTGCCGTCGGCGTAGAGCGACGACTCGAGGTAGTACTGGTCGAAGATCACGCCGAAGGTCTGCAGGTCGATGTCCTGCTCGCGACGCAGATAGGCCACGGCGAACGCACGGATCGAGTCGATGTCCTCGATGTCGCCGCTGCCCGTGACGGGCTCGCCGTCGGAGGCCTGCACGGTCTTGCGAGCGAGGAAGTCCTGCGCGATGTCGCCGATGTAGTCGCCGTTGTACGCCGATTCCGGCCAGGCGGCGTCGCCCGGCTTGAGGCCGCGCGCGCGCGCCTGCACGGACGTGGCGAGCGTCTGGATCTGCACGCCGGCGTCGTTGTAGTAGAACTCGCGATGCACCGCACGGCCCTGCGTGGCAAGCAGGGCCGAGATCGTGTCGCCGAGCGCGGCCTGACGGCCGTGGCCCACGTGCAGCGGGCCGGTCGGGTTGGCCGAGACGAACTCGACGAGCACCGGGGCGGTGTCGCGGCCGGCGGCGCGTTGGCCGAAGGCGGCGCCCTCGGTCAGGACTGCGCGGGCCACCGATTGCTTGGCGGCGTTGGCCAGCCGCAGGTTGATGAAGCCGGGACCCGCGATCTCGACGGCATCGATGAGACCGCCGGCGCGGCTGTCGGCAAGGATCGCGTCGGCGATCTTCTGCGCCAGCTCGCGCGGATTGGCGCGCATCGGCTTGGCGAGTTGCATCGCCACGTTACAGGCCAGATCGCCGTGCGAGGCGACTTTCGGGCGTTCGAGCAGGATGGCCGGCGCGGCGGGCGCGGTGCCGTCCGTCGGCATCAGACCGGCGACGGCGTCGCCGATCAGCGCGACGAGAGCATTCTTTTGTGCGGGTAGCATTGGCGGGTGTTTCGGATGCGTCCGGACGCTGCCGGACGGGCAATTGAATCGTCAGCACCGGATTTTAACAGGTGTATGATGAAGTCACGGTGCCCGTCTTGCCCCTCATTGCGTGACGGCGGGGGCGAGCGGCGGTGATAACGCGAACAGGGAGACAACCATGTTGGTAACGTTCAAGTCCAAAGCCTCGCCCAATATCACCATGCTGGAAAACCTCGCGCAGTACCTGCTGGGCGTGGTCGGCAAGAGGCTCGGCGAGCGCGGCGCCATCGGCGAAGACGAAACGGCCGAAGCGATCGCGAAGCTCGAAGCCGCCATCGCGGAGGACAACGCCGCGGCCAGGAAGGAGAGCGAGGGCAAGAAGGCTGAGGAGCGCGACGAAGACGAGCGGCTGCGGCTGGCCCAGCGCGCCTACCCGCTGCTCGACATGCTGCGCGAAGCCCACAAGCAGAAAGTCGCCGTCATGTGGGAGACCTGAGGCAGCCGGGCCGACTTCGGGGGAGCGCCGCATCGCCGGACGCGCAGCGTCCGGGCCGCAGGCGACGCCGGTCGGGTCGCGCACGGGCGAGGCATTCGTCTGAGGCGTCCGTCTGACGCATCAAAAAAAGCAGGCCGCGTATCGCGTGCCTGCTTTTTCTTTGCGCGCCCCGGATGGCCGGCGCGGCGATCCGGGGCTAAGGGGGATGATGCGGGATGGGCTTACTGGGCCCGGCCCGGCGCGTTGTCCGGAGCGTTGGTGCCGCCGTTGCCCGTGTTGCCGTTGTTCGGGGTCTTCTTCGTGCTGTGACGCTGCTTCTGCGCCTTCGAGTTCGGGTGCGGGTCCGACGGCGTCATGGTCTGCGCGCTCGGGCTCGGCGCCTGAGGCGACGTCGGCGAGGCCTGGCTGGGCATCGGCGTCGACGGGTCCGTCGTGGTGCCCCCGCCAGGGCCCGCGGCGCCACCCCCTGCGGCACCACCACCCGCGGCGCCTTGGGCGAAACTCAGTGCGGAAGCACCGGCAAGGGTCAGGGCTGCAATCGAGGTAATCAGCTTCTTCATCAGATGGACTCCTTTTGCTTTGCGCTGCACACCGAAGGAACGACTATCGTGCAGGCATCACTTGCGTCAGTGAGATTCCAGTCTAAGAAGCCGCTTGCGGCGGTGCTGTAAGCCTTTGTAATGGATTGTAATTCGACTTCTTTTTAGTCGTCCGAGCGGCTTGACCAGAAGACCTGGTTCACGCCGGGCAGCGTTTCGAGATGGTCGGTGAGCGCATCGAGTTCGCCCGCCTTCACAGCCGTCGGCAACAGCAGCGCTTCGATTTCGACTTCCGCTTCCCCGAACGGATGAATATCGAGCGCACGCACCGGATAGTTCGACGCCTCGAGCCACGCCTCGACCTTGTCGAGCACTTCGCGTTGCGTGGCGCGCGCGCAGATGACGGACAGCGCATAGGTCGCCTCGGACGTTGCCTCGTTGATCGGTGCGCGATTGATGCGATTGACGACCGGACGCAGCAGCGTGTTCGCCGCGAGCACGAAGGCCGCCACCACACACGCCTCGACGATCAGGCTCGCGCCCGCGGCGGCTCCTACGGCCGCCGAGCCCCATAGCGTGGCGGCGGTGTTCAGGCCGCGCACCGAAGCGCCGTCCTTCATGATCGCGCCCGCGCCGAGGAAGCCGACGCCCGAGACCACGTATGCGATCACGCGCGTGTCGCCCGGCATGAGCCGCATCGACAGATCGACGAACGCCGCCGCGCCCACCGCCACGAGCACGTTGGTGCGCAGGCCCGCGGTGCGCTGGCGCACCTGCCGTTCCACGCCGATGATGGTGCCGAGCACGAATGCGACGAACAGCGACACGGCCGTGTTGAGCAGAGGGACGAGCTGGAAATTCTGAATGCTTTGCAGTGCGTGCATGGAACGTCTCGAAGTGAGCGAGCCGGCAGGCGGCCGAAGGCTTTCATGGGCGCGGGCGATTCCGATGTGCCCGGTGGGCCGGCGCCGGCCGGTCGGGCGGGACACTACGCTTCGCGCGCGACAGGGGCGTGACACCGGGCATGACATCGGGCATGACACGGGGCAGCGCGCAGCGCGCAGCGGGACGCAGGGCGATGGGCGCCGCCGTGTGCGAGCCGCCGACGTGCCGGCTACTGCGCCGCCACGTTGCCGTCGTGCCGCCTCAGCGGCCGACGCCGCCGCGATTATGGCATCCGGGCCGGTCGGGCGAAAGTCGCTCGCCCAACCGGGCGCCACTCAGGGACGATGCCCTCGCGTCACGACAGTTGCGGCGCGAGCAGACGTCGCGCCGTGGCTTCATCCACGCCCGTGCGTTCCATGAAGTCCTCGAGCTGATCGGGGCCGATCTTGCCGACGCTGAAATAGGTGCTGTCCGGATGCGAGAGATAGAAGCCCGACACGCTTGCCGCGGGCAGCATGGCAAGCGACTCGGTCACGCTCATGCCGATCTCGTGAGCCTGCAGGTAGTGGAACATCGGCCCTTTGACCGAGTGCTCCGGACAGGCCGGATAGCCGGGCGCCGGACGAATGCCGACGTACTGCTCCTTGATGAGCGCGTCGTTGTCGAGCTGCTCGTCGGCCGCGTAGCCCCAGAACTCGCGCCGCACGCGAGCGTGCATGCGCTCGGCGAACGCTTCGGCCAGGCGATCGGCCAGCGCCTTGAGCATGATCGCGCTGTAGTCGTCGTGATCGGCGAGAAAGCCGGCTTCCCTGGCCTCGACACCGAGCCCCGCCGTCACGGCGAACACGCCGATGTAGTCGGCCACGCCGCTGTCCTTCGGCGCGACGAAGTCGGCAAGCGACCGGTTCGGGCGACGCACGCCGTCCACCACCGGACGCTCGCTCTGCTGGCGCAGGTTATGCCACGTGAACGCGACTTCAGCGCGCGTCTCGTCAGTGTAGATCTCGATGTCGTCGTCGTTCACCACGTTCGCCGGCAGCAGCGCGATGACCCCGTTGGCGGTAAGCCAGCGGCCCTGGATCAGACGGTTGAGCATGGCGCGGCCGTCCGAGAACACGCGGCGCGCCGACTCGCCGACGATCTCGTCGTTGAGGATCGCGGGGTAAGGGCCGGCGAGGTCCCACGTCTGGAAGAACGGCCCCCAGTCGATGAATTCGGCAAGTTCGGCCAGATCGTAATTCTTGAAGACGCGGCGGCCGATGAACTTCGGCCTGGGCGGCACGTAGCTCGACCAGTCGACCTTGAACTTGTTCTCGCGCGCGGCAGCGAGCGAGACCATCGGCGTGGCCTTGCGGTTCGCGTGCTGCGCGCGCACGCGCTCGTAGTCCGCCTTCACCTCTTCGAGGTAGCGCGCCGCGCCCTCGTCCGAGAGCAGGTTCGAGGCGACCGATACGGAGCGCGAGGCGTCCGGTACATAGATCACGGGACCGTCGTAATTGGGCGCGATCTTCACGGCGGTGTGCACGCGCGAGGTTGTCGCGCCGCCGATGAGCAGGGGGATGTTGCGCAAACGGAAGTACTCGTCGCGCTGCATTTCCGAGGCGACGTAGGCCATCTCCTCGAGGCTCGGCGTGATGAGGCCCGACAGGCCGATGATGTCCGCGCCTTCTTCCTTCGCCTTGGCGAGTATCTCGGCGCACGGCACCATCACGCCCATGTTCACCACTTCGAAGTTGTTGCACTGGAGCACGACGGTCACGATGTTCTTGCCGATGTCGTGTACGTCGCCCTTGACCGTGGCGATCACGATCTTGCCCTTGGAGCGCACGTCTTCGCCGGCGGCGGCCATGCGCGCCTTTTCTTCCTCGATGAACGGCACGAGGTGCGCCACGGCCTGCTTCATCACGCGAGCGCTTTTCACCACTTGCGGCAGGAACATCTTGCCCGCGCCGAACAGGTCGCCCACGACGTTCATGCCGTCCATGAGCGGGCCTTCGATCACCTGGATCGGGCGACCGCCGGCGGCGGCAATCTTCTGACGCACTTCCTCGGTGTCTTCCACGATGAACGTGGTGATGCCGTGCACGAGCGCGTGCGTGAGCCGGGCCTCGACCGGCTGATTGCGCCACTCCAGGTTTTCTTCGCGCTTTTGCGCGCCGCCCTTGTAGCGGTCGGCGATCTCGAGCAGCCGCTCGGTGCTGTCCTCGCGCCGGTTGAGCACCACGTCTTCCACGCGCTCGCGCAGTTCGGGGTCGAGGTTTTCGTACACGCCGAGCTGGCCGGCATTGACGATGCCCATGTCCATGCCCGCCTGGATCGCGTGATACAGGAATACGGTGTGAATCGCTTCGCGCACGATGTCGTTGCCGCGAAACGAGAACGACACGTTCGACACGCCGCCGCTGATCTTCGCGCCGGGCAGGTTCGCCTTGATCCAGCGCGTGGCGTTGATGAAGTCGACCGCGTAGTTGTTGTGCTCTTCGATGCCCGTGGCGACCGCGAAGATGTTCGGATCGAAGATGATGTCCTCGGGCGGGAAGCCGACTTCGTCGACCAGCACGCGATAGCTGCGCTCGCAGATCTCGATCTTGCGCTGGTAGGTGTCGGCCTGACCCTGCTCGTCGAAGGCCATGACGACGGCGGCCGCGCCGTAACGGCGGATGCGTCTGGCGTGATGCACGAACGCTTCCTTGCCTTCCTTGAGCGAGATCGAGTTGACGATTGCCTTGCCCTGCACGCACTTCAGACCCGCCTCGATCACTTCCCACTTGGAAGAGTCGATCATGATCGGCACGCGCGCGATGTCGGGCTCCGAGGCGATCAGGTTCAGAAAGCGCACCATGGCGGCTTTCGAGTCGAGCATGGCCTCGTCCATGTTGACGTCGATGACCTGGGCGCCGTTTTCGACCTGCTGGCGGGCGACCGCCAGAGCTTCGTCGAACTGGCCGTTCAGGATCATGCGTGCGAACGCTTTCGAACCCGTGACGTTGGTGCGCTCACCGACGTTCACGAACAGCGTGCCCTCGCCGATGTTGAAGGGCTCGAGGCCGGACAGGCGCATTGGCTGCACTGGCGTTGCGAAGGGCGTTTGGCTCATGGGCGAATCCGTTCGGTGAGTGGCGCGGCGGTGTGGCGGCGCGCCGGGATTTCTGGCAATCGATCTTGTGGGGCGGGCTGCCCGGCCGCCCGTTGGCTTACGACGCGTGCGCCGCGTCGCGGTACTGCGACGGCCAGCGGCGCGGCTTGACGTCCGCGAGCGCTTTCGCGATTTGCGCGATGTGCTCGGGCGTGGTGCCGCAGCAGCCGCCCGCGAGGTTCACCAGACCGGCCTGGGCGAACTCACGCAGCAGGCCCGAGGTGACGTCGGGCGTCTCGTCGAAGCCGGTGTCGCTCATCGGGTTGGGCAGGCCGGCGTTCGGATAGACCGACACGTATGTGTTGCACAGCTTGGCCAGCTCGGCGATGTACGGACGCATGAGCGTGGCGCCGAGCGCGCAGTTCAGGCCGAAGGTGAGCGGCTGGGCGTGGCGCAGCGAGTTCCAGAACGCCTCGACGGTCTGCCCCGACAGGATGCGCCCGGAGGCGTCGGTCACCGTGCCCGAGATCATGATCGGCAGCACTTCGCCGGTGTCTTCGAACAGCTCGTCGATGGCGAAGAGCGCGGCCTTGGCGTTGAGCGTATCGAAGATCGTCTCGACGAGGAACAGGTCCACGCCGCCTTCGAGCAGCGACTTCGCCTGCGCGTAGTAGGCCTCGCGCAGTTGATCGAAGTCGACGTTGCGCGCGCCCGGGTCGTTCACGTCGGGGCTGATGCTCGCGGTCTTGGGCGTCGGGCCGATGGCGCCGGCGGCAAAGCGCGGCTTGTCGGGCGTGCTGTAGGCGTCGCACGCTTCACGTGCGAGACGGGCCGACTCGCGGTTCATCTCGTCGGCCAGGTGCTCCATGTGGTAGTCGGCCTGCGCGATCGTCGTCGCCCCGAAGGTGTTCGTCTCGATGATATCGGCGCCGGCGGCGAGATACTTGCGATGGATCTCGCCGATGATGTCCGCGCGCGTGAGCGAAAGCAGCTCGTTGTTGCCCTTCACGTCGTGCGCGAAGTCGGCGAAACGTTCGCCGCGATACTGCGCTTCGGTCAGCTTGTACTGCTGGATCATCGTCCCCATGGCGCCGTCCAGAATCAGGATGCGTGATTCGAGCAGCGCGGGCAGGACCTGAGCGCGCGTGTATCGGGGCGCGCCGGGGCGCGGCGGCTGCGTGGCGTTCGGTGCGGTCCCCGCTTGGGCGCTGGCGGCGGATGAGGTTGCGGTAGTCATGACGGACGTCGCCTCGGAGTGGCCGGAAAACCTATAATTGTAATGGTTTTCGGCCATCGTGCCCGCGCGCCGTCGCCCGTCGGGCGGGCCGCGGCCGCCGCCCGGCGCGGGTCGTTCGGCCCGCCCGCGGCCCAGGCGGCGCGTCCCTTCAATCCTCTTTCGTCAACGACATGGAATTCCTGCTCCCGGGCGCCGCCCACAAGTTTCTGCAAGCCAACGCCAACGCCCTGTTCGTCGACTGCCGCAGCGAAATGGAATACCTGTTCGTCGGGCACCCGGCCGGCGCGATCCATGTGGCCTGGAACGACGGTCCGGACTGGGAGATCAACCCGCACTTCGTGCAGAGCGTTCGCAAGCTCGCCGGCGCCGGCGGCGAGCGGCCGGTGCTGCTGATCTGCCGCAGCGGCAACCGCAGTGCCGCCGCGGGCGAGGCCCTCGAGGCGGCCGGTTTCCTGAACGTCTATGCCGTGCAGCACGGCTTCGAGGGCGATCTCGACGCCACCCATCACCGCAACGCCGTCAATGGCTGGCGCTTTGAAGGCTTGCCCTGGGAGCAGTGCTGAAGCCGCCGGCGCCGTCATGCCCGGGCGGGCCTCACATCGGGTCAAGCCGTGGCGGGCGTGTGCCGCGACCATAAAAAAACCCTCGCCGGAGCGAGGGTTTTTCGTGGCTGCACCGCGTGCGGTGTCGGAGTCAGTGGAGCACGACCGGATTCGTCATGAAGTTATCGAACTGGCCGAGGAACTCATCGACTTCGTCCTCGGAGGGTTCGGTGGCAATGAGCTTCTGCACCTCTTCACGGAATTGCCGGGCGAGCGAGCCGTCGAGGAAGATCTCGCGGCCAGCGGTTTTGTCCACGATTTCATAGCCACCCGCAGACAGCGCGTGATTGCCGTTATCCGCGGCAAACTCGACGACACAATAATTCGGGCTGTTGTAAATCATGAGCATGGCAACTCTCCTGGTGTTCCTGCATGGTCCTTGGTAACCCACATAGGGGCGACGCGGCGCGATTTCAAGAGGCGATGCCCCATGATTCGCTTATCGGCACACCGGCTGACGAATTCAATGGTTTGGGCCCTCCTTGTGAATTTCCACGCTAAAGGTTCCGATTCGGACTCGTTCAAACGTTAGATGCGCTCGCTTGCAAAAACGTTGCAAGGAGATTGGTTACGAACTGTTTCTGCTCGACGATGGACAGATGCGCCGCGTCGGGCACGATTTCGAGGCGCGCGCCGGCAATGCCCTCGGCAATGCGCCGGGCCACGGCGGGCGGCGTCGACGGGTCGTTTTCGCCGACGATGACCAGTGTCGGCGCGTCGATCTCGTGCAGCCGCGTTCGCACATCGAACGCGGCGAGCGCCTCGCACGCGCCAGCGAAGCCCTCGGGATGCGCATGGGCGACCAGCGAACGGATGCGCTCGGCCCGCGCCGGGTGCCGCTGGCGGAAGCCGGCGCCAAGCCAGCGCTCGAGCGTGCCGTTGGCGAGTTCCCTCATGCCATGCGTGCGGGCCTTGGCGGCGCGCTCCAGGAATTGCTTCGCGTCGGCGGCGTCGTACCCGGCGGTCGTGTCGATCAGCGTCAGGCTCGCGACGCGCTCGGGGGCGTCGAGCGCCAGTTGCTGCGCCACGGCGCCGCCCATCGAAATGCCGATGAAATGCGTGCTCGGAATTTCCAGCGAACTGAGCAGCGCCGTCGCGTCGGCGGCCAGTTGCTCGACGGTGTACGGGCCGTCGGGCACGTCGCTCGCGCCGTGCCCTCGGCCGTCGTATCGCAAGACCCGGAAGTGTGCGGCGAGATCGGGCACGAGATCGTCCCACACCGTGAGATCCGCACCCAGGGGGTGCGCCAGCGTCAGCCACGGTCCGTGGCCATCCACCGCGTAGTGAATCGATACACCGTTAGCACTGACTTTCATGGCGAGAGGCCTCCCATCAATCGTGAACGTGTGTCGATGCAGTGGGATGTTTCCGATTATGTCAGGAACCTTGCGCTCGTGCAGCGCGTTTCGTCGTAGTAGGGCAACACTTCGCGCCCGGCCCGCGTGAAGACTCGATCGGCGCCACCGCCGCTCGATCGTTTGAATTTCGAGACATGTATTTCGGGACGTTTTTCGATGCCGGCGAGCGTGCCGCAAACCTCACCGTGAGCAGGGTTATCGCGACGCGGGCGGCGCATCCGGCCCGTGATTCAATTCGTCGCCTTTTGCGTGAAGACCAGCTCGAACTCGTTGCCCGACGGCTCGACCTGTCTGACGCGCACGGGCATCCAGTCGAGCGACGGCGCGAGCCAGATATCGACGCGCCGCTCGTCGCCCGCCTTGCGCGGCAGCCGCGTGAAGTGGCGCGTCTCGACGTAGCCCTGGGGCGTGCGCAGCGTTTCGGTGCCGACATACTGCACCGGCCAGACCTCGCTGCTGTCCGTGTCGGCCACGGTGAACTCGTGCGTCACGCCGACCTGGGTGTAGCGCTCCGGATTGCCTCGGGCGTAGCCGGCCAACTGCATCATCACGCTGAAGCGGTCCTGGGCGCCGGGCGCGAGCGGCGCCGACTGCCCCGAACGCGTGAAGCTCAGCGTGGGTGTGGCGTCGCGCTCAAACGTCGTGACGTATTGCGCGCGTCGGCCGCGTTTTTCTATATAGCGCGACGGCGCGATGCCATTCGCGTCGAAGCCGCCCTCGCTGACGAATTCGAACGTGCCGAAGAAAATGATCGGCACGGCGACCCGCAGCTCGTAATGCCCGTTTTCGTTGACCCAGTGCAACTCGCCGGTCTGGTTGCGAACGCCGTTCATGAGCGCGTCGTAGGTCAGCGTGGCCGAGGGCGGCGGGGCGAACTTGTCGCCGTTCGCCGCCGCTGCGGTGAGTGCTGGACCGGGCGGCGCGGGCGCCGACGCGGGGGCGCCGGCCGTGTCGGGCGAATTGCCGACGCCCGCGGTCGTTTGTGATGCGGACTGCGGGCCGGGCGCGTCGGCGTGCTCCGGCGCGGCGATCGTGTCCGTCGGCGCGGATGGCGCGGGCGGCGCGGCCGGCGCGGATGGCGGCTTGACCGCGGGCTTGCGCACGGGTGCGGGGGGCGCGGGCGGCGGTGGGGGCGCCGGCGGCGCGGGTGGTGCGATGGGCTTGAGCGGAATCAGCGTGATCGGGATTTCCGGGAGCGGCGTGTCGTCGAGCGCGCGGCGGTGGCGATCGACCCACAGCGCGAGGAACACGTGCGCCGCGAATACGGCCACGAGCACCGCGGCCCAGATGCGCCAACCGCGCCAGACGCGCCAGACGCCGCGTGCCCGCCGGCCGGACTGCGGCGGCATCGGCGGCATCGGCCGTGTCCGGCCTGCCGGCGGCGAGGCGGCCGCGTGGGCGGTGTCGGCAGAGTCGGCGGGGTCGTTGGGAACCGGAGGCACGTTGGGCGCTGCGTCGCGTGAGAGTCGATGGGCAGACGGTGACACGAAATTCGAAAACTCGAAAGTTCGAACGCTCGAAAGGCAAGGACGCCAGAGCGTCAGGATCGCATATCGCGGCGACCCCGGTTCGACAGACGCCGAGCCGGGCCGTTCACGCGCGCGGCGGCGGCGGCCTGCGTCCCGGCACGCGGCTAGGGCGCCGCGCCGGGGGCGTGCGCGTGGCCGAGGTCAGCCGACAGACGCTGCGCGAGCGCGCGCAGCGCGGTGTCGATGGGCCCGCCCCAGCGCGCGTCGAAACGGCTCTCGGGGCCGAGCGCCATCAGGCCCATGACGAGCTGCCCGGTCGCATCGAACACGGGCATGCAGAAGGCGTTGACCGACGGCAGCACCGTGCCCTCCACGCGTGCCGCGCGATGCGCGCGCACGTCGTCGAGCACGGCATCGTATTCGGCGCGTGTGGCAGGCAGATGATGGCGAGACGCGTGTTGCAGTCCGGCAAGCGCCGCGTCGATGAGCGGTGCGGTCTGGCGCGCCGGCAGATAGGCGGCGAACAGGCGGCCGGCGGCCGATTCGAGCATCGGCATCACGTCGCCCAGGCGCAGCGGCACGCGTAGCGGAAAGGTCGAGTCCAGCCAGTGGACCACCGTCGGCCCCTGATTGCCCCACACGCACAACCCCACGGTCTGGTCGATGGTGTCGCGCAACTGGTTCAGTGCGAAGCGGGCGGCCTTGAAGGCGTCGATGCGGGCGAGATGGGCGAGGCCCATGCGCAGCGTGAAAGGACCCAGATCGTAGCGGCCGCTCACCGGGTCCTGCACGATGAGGCCGAGGCGCTGGAAACTTACGAGATAGCGGTGCGCCTTGGCGGGGTTCATGCCGGCCGCATGCGCGAGATCGCGCAGCATCATGGCGTTCGACGCGCCGGTGAGCACCTCGATGAGCCGGAAGCCGACCTCGATCGACTGGATGCCCGAGCGGGCCTTCTCCTCGTCGGGCGCCTTGTCCTCATTGCCGTCGTTGGTTTCGGGGGGGTATGCGTCGCCGTCGTCGATGTTATTAGGCATGGTCATGTGTCTCTGTCTTTTCCTCGTCGCGGCGGTGCTCGCGCGCGTTGGGCGCATGCCTTGCGCACGCGCGGCAGCGTCGCCGGTGCTGCCCGCGCCCCGAGCCGGGCGTGCGGGCGAAGCGCTCAGGTAGAATCGTCGGCTTCACGCGCCATTCTATCGGGCTTGAGACGGCCCGCAGACTTCATCACATGAAACTCGCTACCCGTAAGGACGGCACTCGCGACGGCCAGCTGATCGTCGTGTCGCGCGACCTGTCGAGCGCCTGCATTGCCGACGCCATCGCGCCCACGCTGCAACGCGTGCTCGACGACTGGACCTTCTACGCGCCGCAACTCCAGACGCTCTACAACGAACTCAATCACAACCGCGCCCGCAACGCCTTTGCGTTCGATCCCGCCGAGTGCATGGCGCCGCTGCCGCGCGCCTATCAATGGGCCGACGGCTCGGCCTACGTCAATCACGTCGAACTGGTGCGCCGCGCGCGCGGGGCCGAGATGCCGCCCGAATTCTGGACCGACCCGCTCATGTACCAGGGCGGCAGCGACGACTTCCTCGGCCCGACCGACGACATCGTCTGCGCCTCGGAGGACTTCGGCATCGACTTCGAGGCCGAACTGGCCGTGATCACCTCCGACGTGCCCATGGGCGCGAGCCCGGCCCGAGCGCTCGAAAGCGTGCGCCTGCTGATGCTGGTCAACGACGTGAGCCTGCGCAACCTGATTCCGGCCGAACTGGCCAAGGGCTTCGGCTTTTTCCAGAGCAAGCCCGCGAGCAGCTTCTCGCCGGTGGCGGTCACGCCCGACGAACTCGGCGATGCCTGGCGCGACGGCCGCGTGCATCGCCCGCTCACGGTGAAGTGGAACGACAAGAAGTTCGGCGCCCCCGAATGCGGCGAAGACATGGTGTTTCACTTCGGCCAGCTCGTCGCGCATGTGTGCAAGACGCGCAACGCGCGCGCGGGCACCATCGTCGGCTCGGGCACGATCTCGAACAAGGACCGTAGCCGCGGCAGCGCCTGCATCGCCGAGAAGCGCATGCTCGAGACGATCGACAAGGGAGCGCCCGAAACGTCGTTCATGCGCTACGGCGATCGCGTGCGCATCGAGATGTTCGACGCCCAGGGCAAGTCGATCTTCGGCGCCATCGATCAGGCCGTCGCGCCGCTGGACGAGTAAGGCGCGCGGCGCGCGCGATCGGTGTCGGCACGATCGCGCGCAATGAGAATGCGCCCCCGGAATCCGCATCATCCGTGGCTTTGCGAGGTGCGCGATGCTACCTCCATAGGGTGAACCCGAATATGGCGGGCAATTCCGGCTCGGCTATTCTTGGTCTCCTTGAGTCGGTTCGCACCCCTGACGGGTGTTGGGGGCCGGCGCTAACTTTCGCCGGCGCGGCGCGAGGTGTCCGTCCGGGCGCCTGGCGCAAGAAAAAACCCAGCGCGGGCCAGACCAGGAGATTTTCCATGCGAAACCCCGTGCGCACCGCACTGCTGGGTGCGATGTTGCTGGCGCTGGCCGGCGCCGCCGCCGCTCAGGTCAAGATCGGCGTGAGCATTTCGCTCACCGGCCCTGCCGCTTCGCTCGGCATTCCGGCACGCAACACGGTCACCATGCTGCCGACGGAAATCGGCGGCCAAAAAGTCGACTACATCGTGCTCGACGATGCGTCCGACACCACGACAGCCGTTCAGAACACCAAGAAGCTCATCTCCGAGAACCACGTCGACGCCATCATCGGCTCGTCGATCACGCCGAACACGCTGGCGATGCTCGACGTGATCGCGGGCGGCACTACGCCGACGATCTCGCTCGCGTCCTCGGCGCGCATCATCGAGCCGGTCGACGCCAAGCGTTACTGGATGTTCAAGACCCCGCAGACCGATGCGCAGATGGCCTCGGCGATCGCCGAGCATGCCAGCCGCCACGGCGTGAAGACGATGGCGTTCATCGGCCAGGGCGATGCCCTGGGCGAGGCGTTCTATGAGGAAGTCGCCAAGTTCGCCGGCCTGCACAAGATCAAGATGGTGGCCAACGAGCGTTTCGCGCGCACCGATCCGAGCGTGACAGGCCAGATCCTGAAAATCATGGCGACCAATCCGGACGCCGTCGTCGTGGGCGCGGCGGGCACGCCGGCCGCCCTGCCGCCCAAGGCGCTCGCCGAGCGCGGCTACAAGGGCCTCGTGTATCACAACCACGGCGTGGGCAACAACGATTTCCTGCGCGTGTGCGGCAAGGACTGCAACAACACGTATCTGCCGGCGAGCCCGGTGCTTGTGGCCTCGCAACTGCCGGGCGATCATCCGGCCAAGGCAGTCGCGCTCGACTACATCAAGAAGTACGAAGCCAAGTATGGCGCGGGTACCGTGGCCGCGTTCGGTTCGTATGCCTGGGACGCCGGCATTCTGCTGCAGCGCGCGATTCCCGTCGCGCTGAAGACGGGCAAGCCGGGTACGCCGGAATTCCGCAAGGCCCTGCGCGATGCACTCGAGACGAGCAAGGACGTGCACGTGACCAACGGTGTGATCAACATGAGCCCGACCGATCACCTCGGCCTCGACCAGCGCGCTCGCGTGATGGTCAAGATCGACAACGGCAAGTGGCTGCTCGCGCCGTGAGCGCATGGATGTGAGACGGCAAACTCCGCACGCATCCGAAGTTTCGACCGTTGTTCCGACCGTTTGACCGTCGGCGGCGCCGGCCTCGCCCGGCGCCGCTGTTCCCATCCCCGCTCGCGCGGGGATATTTTTTTGGAGCGGTAGACCATGTCGCAAGACCCGTATCAACACTACCAGTCGCTGCAATTCAAGCGGCATCCCAACGGCGTGCTCGAGCTCGTCATGGGCGCCGGCGCAAACAAGAGCGGCCTGTCGACGGCCGACCATCGCATGCATCAGGAGCTCGCCGACGTGTGGCGCGATATCGATCGCGACACCGAAACGCGTGCCGTCGTGATTCGCGGCGAGGGCAAGGGCTTCTCCGGCGGCGGCGACCTGTCGCTCGTGCAAGACATGGCCGACGATTTCGCGGTGCGCGCGCGCGTGTGGCGCGAGGCGCGCGACCTCGTCTACAACGTGATCAACTGCAGCAAGCCGATCGTGTCGGCCATGCACGGTCCGGCGGTGGGCGCGGGCCTGGTCGCCGGGCTGCTCGCGGACATCTCCATCGCGGCGAAGACGGCGCGCATCATCGACGGTCACACGCGTCTGGGCGTGGCGGCAGGCGACCATGCGGCGATCGTGTGGCCGTTGCTGTGCGGCATGGCCAAGGCGAAGTATTACCTGCTGCTGTGCGAGCCGGTGACGGGCGAGGAAGCCGAGCGCATCGGGCTCGTGTCGCTCACGGTCGACGAGGCTGATCTTCTTCCCAAGGCGTTGGAAGTGGCCGACAGGCTCGCGCGCGGCTCGAGTACGGCCATTCGCTGGACAAAATACACGCTGAACAACTGGCTGCGCAGCGCGGGCCCGGCGTTCGACGCGTCGCTCGCTCTCGAATTCATGGGCTTTTCGGGGCCCGACGTGCGCGAAGGCATTGCGTCGCTTCGCGAGCGTCGCGCGCCGGACTACGGCGGCGATGCGCCGTTCTGACACACCGCCGGCGCGCGCTGGGCGTATGATCGATGTTCAAGCGCCACGACGCGCGCGTTCGGGCGGGAAAGGTCGGCCGGCGCCCGTCCCCGACCGTGACTGGAGACTGTAATGAGCGATTCGACGAGTGCCATGCCAAACGGCTTCGACATTCTCAAGAAGATGTGGGAAGCCTTCAGCCCGCCGGCGACGTTCACTTCGCCGCTCACGCAACTGATGCAGAGCGCGGCGCCGTTGCTCGATCCGGACGAGATCGAGAACCGCATCGCCGAGATGCGCGCGGTCGAGCAGTGGCTCACGCTCAACCTGAATGTGCTGCGCTCGACCATCCAGGCCTTCGAAGTGCAGCGCGCGACCTATGCGACGCTGCGCGCCTTTGGCAGCGGAGGTTTTGACGCGGGCAGCGGCGCGGGCGAGGCGAGCACGGCACAGGCGTCGCCGGCATCCGAGGAGAGCGCCGGCGGTGCGACCTTCTGGCGCTCGCCGTTCGCTGCCCCGGAACCGGCGCAGGACGTGGAGCCGCACGCGGGCGCGTCAGAGGCGCGGGAGGCGTCGGCGGCCGGCGCGCAGCCCGAGCCCGGTCCGGATCAGGAAGGAGCCGCCGCGGGGGACGCGCCGCCGGACAGCGACGAGAAGCCGTCTCCCTTCGCGCAGGCGAGCAACGCCTACGCCGCGCTCGATCCCTCGCTGTGGTTCAACGCCATGCGCGCGCAGTTTGATCAGATCGCGGCAGCGGCGCAGGCCGCCGGCGTCTCGGCCGCGCAGATGACCGAGGCGGCGGCGGCACAGATGTCCGATGCGGCGGCCAAGGCGGCGCGGGCCGCCGCCGCGCCGACCAAGTCCACAGAGAAGTCCGCACGGAAGTCCGCGGCAAAGGCGTCCGGCAAGCCGGCAGGCAAGGGCGCCGGCAAGGCCTCCGGCGAGCCCGGCAAGACGGCAAAGCGCGGGGCCGAGGAGGCGACAGCGGCCGGGACCGCGAGCAAGCGTTCGCCCGCCGCGAAGAAGGCGCCCGCGAAGAGCGCCACGAAAGCATCGACCCGGGCATCAACCAAAGCCTCCACGGCGGCCGGGCCGGCGGGCAAACCCGCCGGCAAGCAAGCAGCATGGAAGTGGTAGGAACACGATAGCGCCGAGCGCATCGGCACTCAGAACAACGGCAGCAACGACAGGAGGGGCCCATGATCTCAGGCGAACGCACCGGCCTCGTCCTGATGGGCGGCGGCGCTCGCGCCGCGTATCAAGTGGGCGTGCTCTCGGCGATTGCGGCGATTCAACGCGAAGTGCTACCGTCGCGGCGCGCGATTCCGTTTCCCATCGTCTGCGGCACGTCCGCCGGGGCGATCAACGCGGCAGCGCTGGCCTCTCACGCCGACGACTTCCAGCACGGCGTGATGAAGCTCGACGCCGTCTGGCGGCAATTCCACGCAGGGCAGGTGTTTCGCGCCGACTCGCTCGGCATGGCCGGCACCGGGGCGCGCTGGCTGGCGGCGCTCTCGCTGGGCTGGGCGCTGCGCCGCTCGCCGAAATCGCTGTTCGACTGGTCGCCGCTTGCCGACATGCTGCGCAACGCAATCCGCCTGGATCGCCTGCCGGACGTCTTCGCCGCAGGCGCGCTTTCGGCGTTGTCGGTGACCGCGCTGTCCTACTCGTCGGGCAAGCATGTCACCTTCTACCAGAGCGCCGAGCCGATCCAGGCCTGGAAGCGCTCGCTGCGGCTCGCGCGCGCGGTGCCGCTTACGGTCGACCATCTGCTGGCGTCGAGCGCGATACCGTTTCTCTTTCCGGCCGTCGAACTCGACCTCGACGGGCAGTCCGAGTATTTCGGCGACGGCTCGATGCGTCAGATCGCGCCGCTCAGCCCGCCGATTCACCTGGGCGCGACGCGCATTCTGATCGTGGGCGCCTCGCATGCCCAGTACGGCGTGGACAGCAGCGGCGAGCGCATCGGCGGCTACCCCAGCCTCGCGCAAATCGGCGGGCAGGCGCTCGCCAGCGTGTTCATCGACGGCCTGTCGGCGGATCTGGAGCGTTTGCAGCACATCAACAACGTGCTGCGGCATGTGTCCGAGGCCGATCGCGAATCGAGTGGATGGAAACCCATTGAGACACTCGTCATTTCACCGAGCCAGCGCCTCGAGCCGATTGCGGCGCGGCATCTGCAACAGATGCCGCGCGCGGTGCGCACCATGCTCGGCGCGATCGGTGCCGACGAGGCGCGCGGCGCGGCGTTCGCGAGCTACCTGCTGTTCGAGTCGTCCTACACGCAGGAGCTCATCGCCCTGGGCGAGGCGGACGCCTATGCGCAGCGCGATGCCATCGCGGCATGGCTCGTCGCCGAAGCGGACGGCACCAGCCCACTCGAGCACGTGGAGGCCGGCGCCGTGGGCGGCGACGACCTCCCGGCCAACTCCGCGCTGGCCGCGCGCGCGCCGCATGCCGAACAAGCCGTGGCTGCCGAGGGCAGCAAACCCGCCGTTGGCGGCGACGCCGCCTGAGCCTCATGATGCGATCCCCATCTTCCCAATCCGTGAAACCGGCGCCCGTCGCTCGCGTGAAGTCCGCGAAACCCTCTGCGGCCTGTCCATATCCGTCGACCTTCTGGCGCGATCCGGCGCTGCCGTTTCTCGAGGCGCGGGAAGTGGTGGACGGCCGTCGCGTGTGCTACGCGCTGCACAGCCACGAGACGTTTTCCATCGGCGTGGTGACGGGCGGGCGCAGCACTTATCTGAACGGGCGCGCGAGAGAGACGGTCGGCGCAGGCAGCGTCGTCGTGATGAACCCCGACGCCGTTCACGCCTGCAACCCGATCGGCGAGCAGGCGTGGGCCTACCGCATGCTGTTCGTCGACACGGTGTGGTTGCGCGATTTTCAGCGCGAGATCGGCTTCGGCCATGGGCAGGACCTGCACATGTTCGATCCGTTGTCCTCGCGCGACCCGGTACTCTACGCAGGCATCAACCGGCTCTACGACATTTGCACGGATGCCTCGCGTGACAGGCTCGAGCGCGAGAGCGCCGTGCAACAGTGTTTCATCGACGTGCACGAGCGGCTCAATCCGGCACCGCGACCGGTGCGCGACGATCCGCACAAGCACAGAAAGCTCGCCGACGCCGCCGACTTCATCCGGGCGCACTGCCGGGAATCGCTGACGCTGGCGCAGATTTGCGCCGCGGCCGGGTTGTCGGCGTCGTACCTGACGCGTGCGTTTCGTGCGCATTACGGCCTCACACCGCACGCGTTCCTGATGAACCAGCGGATCCAATACGCGCGCGCACGGCTGCGGCGCGGCCATGCCATTGCCGAAGTGGCGCTCGACGCAGGCTTTGCGGATCAGGCCCATTTCCAGCGCACGTTCAAACAACTGCTCGCGGCCACACCGGGGCACTATCGGGAGTCCCGCGCTGCCTGACTCGCCACCTGACGCACGGCCACGCCCGGACGGCGATTCAGGGTGTTGCGCATCGAGCGGCGCGCGCCCGGGACCGCGCCGCTCGCCATACCGAGCCGCATGTGCCCCGCCTACAGGGTGGCCGCCAGATACACGGCGCTGGCGGCGAGCAGTGCCGCCATGACGCGGTTCAGGCGCCGAACGCGCTTTGCGCTGCGCATCTGGCGCCGCATCATCGCGCCTGCGGCCGCCCAGCAGCCAACCGATAGCCAGCAGACCACGAAGTAAATCGCAGCGAACTGCCAGATGCGCACCGGCTCCCCGGCCGTGTACAAGCCCATGCCGGCGAACGCTGCGAGCCATGCCTTCGGATTGAGCCACTGCATGATGGCGCCATGCACGACCGAGGGGCCGCGTTGCACGGCAGCGTCGCCGATTTCGCCATCGTCACGCGCGAGCTTGTACGCCATGTAGAGCAGGAAGGCCACGCCGAACCACTGAATCGCGTGCATCAGCACGGGCGCGCGTTGCAGCAGTTCGTAAAGCCCGAAGCCGACCGCCACGAGCAGCAGGACGAACGCCACCGTCGCGCCCGTCACATGACGCAGGCTGGGCACGAGCCCGTAGCGCGCGCCCGCGCCCAACGCCACGACGTTGACCGGGCCAGGGGTGATCGAAGCGGCCAGCGCAAACGCGGCCATCGAATAGGACAGAGTCATCGGAATCCTCAGTGCGAAATGACGGTAATGCGAGGTTCCGACTGTAGAGCGCGGCGGGCGCCGCGTATTGAAGAAAACTGCCCTCTCGCGAATGATGGTTTCGGGCCGTCGCGAGAATGCGAATCGGTGGCGCACCGCGAAGTGAGGAAGTGATGGCGAAGTGGCGGCGGAGTGGCGGCGGAGTGGCGGCGAAGTGGCGGCGAAGTGACGCCGAAGTGGCGGCGAAGAGACAGCGGATGGGCGGCTCAGGGCAGAAAGCGTTGCCGCGCCCAGCGCAGGAGCCGGCCCACGACAGGCAGCTTGAGGTACAGGTCTTCGGTGGCGTCCCAGTAATCGCGTTGATAGGCCACGCGTCCGTCGACGGCCAGCCGCAGATGCGACGCGCCATGGACGACCTGCTCGTCCTCAAGCCAGCGCTTCAGATGGAAATGGAGATTCCAGACGAGCAACGCCTGGTTGTGCTGCAACAGTGTCGCGGTGATCTCGAAGCGTGGTACGTCGACGCGTTCGAACAGGTGCGTGAGCAGCGCGGCGACCTCGGCCGCGCTGCGTACCTCGTGGAGCGGCGTCTTCAGATAGACGTTGGGCGCGTAGAACTCCCCCAGATTCGCGACGCTTTGCCGGGTGAGCGTTTCGAAGTAACGCGTCAGGCGCGTGAGCGCGGCAGCATGGTCGATTTCCATAGGCACGTTCGCGTGGGCGCTGTGGCAGCGCGGGTCGATGGGCGGAGCGATTCGGTCGTCGGTGCGGTCGTCGGTGCGGTCCTCGGTGCGGTCCTCGATAGGGTGACGCCGGCACGCCTCGTGAGCGCGGCAGCGCTGCGGTTTTTCGTAACTTACCAGCCGGGCGTGGTGCATGCACCGCGCCGGGGCAGCACGTGGCGCGCACGCGACACCGTATCGCCGGCGCCGGTCTCCTGTCGCTCGCGACGCCCGGGCAGCGGCTGGGGCGCCCGTGCGTCAGCGCGAGTTGCTGACGAGTTCCGCGCGTAGGTCAGGCGCGCTGGTGCGCGGGTCGAGCCAGATGGCGAAGAACGCCCGCCCGAAGGCGTCGCCCGCGATCTGGCCGATGAGCTTGCCATCCGAGAAGAAGCGCGTGCCGTCGCCCGGCAGGAATACGCCGGTGAGGTGCTGGCCTGCCGATACGTCCGGCAGGATGCGCGAGAGCTGCTCCGCCCAGTGCTGGCGTTCTGCGTCGGTTGCGACTTGCAGCTTCGTCATCTCGACGAGGGTGCGCTGCACGAGCGTGTGCGATTTGAAACTGCGCGCGTAGCGCAAATCGAGGACCAGCGGGTGAGCGCTCCAGTTCGCGCCGATGCGCTCGCTGCCGGAGAAGAGGGCGGCGTCGTACAAGTGAAAGCCCATGCGCGTGAACGATCCCTGGCCGATCAGGTGTGCGGCGGGGATTTCCCGCGACGCGAGTTGACCGGCGTCGAATGCCAGTGCGGCCGACGAGGCGCATACGGCGGCCAGGACGCAGAAAAGGCGCAGGCCGGCGGCGAGCCGGGCGGCCGGAGCAAACGCGCCGGGCGAGCCGCAGGCGCCCGGCGTGGCGGAGGGACCGGTGCAGGGGCCGGTGCAGAGGCCAGCAGAGGGACTGGCGGGGGCGATTGCGGGACGAGTGGCCATGCTCGGCTCCTTATCGGTTCCTTATCGGCGCCTTATCGGCTCCTTATCGGTCAAGGATTCCGTCGAGTTGGTAGGCCCGTTGGCGGCGCGCGGGTCGTTCGTCCATGGCGCCCGCCGGAATAACTTGTTGCGTAATTGCGACTGAGAACTATCCTCAAGACGAGGTGAACGACATCACGTCGCCGGGCGCCCGCATCGGGTGGCGCATCGCAGTCACGGAACGACTGGTTTGAGCGTAGACCATCGGACGCCGTCCGGCAGGCCCGTCGTACAAGGAAATACCCTGACGCGCTGCCCAGGCCGCCCCGCGCGAAGGCTCGTGGAAGGCGGTTGCAGCGGCGCTGGGACGCAGTGCCGGCGGGGCATGCCGGGGAGCCCGTCCCCCTTGAGCTTAGGCGCTTTGCGTGACAAATTGACTATCGTCAACGTTACGACGCATTACCGTCACGTGGCTGTCAGCGTTCGCGGTTTTTAAAGGCTTTTATGTTATGATTCAAGAGTTTGCCCATATTTTAGTGGGGTCGCTCTAAGCCAGATCGTCAGGATGCGGCCACGTGACAGGCGTTAAATTCGAAGCGTTAAGTTTCGAGGCGTTAAATTCGTCGTCCTTCTGCGACGACAGGGTTCAAGACGTGAAGCCGGACGGCGGGGGCCGTCCGCGTCGCGCTCACTGTTTTGTCTGTCGAAATTCGGCGTAAACTTTCACAATACTATCTTGAGTCCTGGTGTAAGGTCTCGCGACCTTGGGGGTAATTGAAATGAACGAAATGTTGTATCCCGAGTTGTACAAGTCGCTGGAGGCAGTGCGTTGGAACATGGAGAAGGACATTCCGTGGGACAAGTTCGACGCCAGCCAACTGACCGACGATCAGGCACGCACCATCAAGATGAATGCCATCACGGAATGGGCGGCGCTGCCGGCTACCGAGATGTTCCTGCGTGATAACCGTGACGACAGCGATTTCTCGGCGTTCATGAGTGTGTGGTTTTTCGAAGAGCAGAAGCATTCGCTGGTGCTCATGGAATACCTGCGGCGCTTCCGCCCGGAACTGGTGCCCACCGAAGCCGAGCTGCACGCGGTGCGCTTCCCGTTCGACCCGGCGCCGCCGCTCGAGACGCTGATGCTGCACTTCTGCGGCGAAATCCGCCTGAACCACTGGTATCGCCGTGCCGCCGAATGGCACACCGAGCCGGTGATCAAGGCCATCTACGAAATCATCTCGCGCGACGAAGCGCGTCATGGCGGCGCCTACCTGCGCTACATGAAGAAGGCGCTCACGAGCTTTGGCGACAACGCGCGCGCCGCGTTCGCCAAGATCGGCGTGCTGATGGCGTCGGCGCGCCGCACGGAAAAGCCGCTGCACCCGACCAACCTGCACGTGAACAAGGATCTGTTCCCCAACGATACGGTGCAGTCGCGTTTGCCGGAGCCGGAGTGGCTCGAGCACTGGCTCGACGAGCAGATCAAGTTCGACGACAGCTGGGAGAAGAAGGTGGTCGAGCGCATTCTGCACAACATGTCGCTGCTGTTCGAGCGCACGTTCGCCACCGCGCAGGACCTCAATCGCTACCGCAAGGAAATCACCGGCCGTCTGGCGGCTGTGGCTTCGCCGGCGGTTGCAACGTCGTCGTAATACGCCGGCCTCCGACGCGAGGGTTCGCACCGAACCGCATATTGACGCGAAGAACGCCAAGGACGCGCAGGGGCGCGAGCGGCGCGCGGTGACGCGAACAGAGACAAAAGGGGCTTCGGCCCCTTTTGTCTTGCCGCCGCCAACGGATTTTGGCGCGCGCCGCGTCGCGTGGGACAATAGCGCGTTCACTTCGACTGATCGTTATGTCCTCTTCCCAAGTCATTCCTCCCCCCGCTTTCGAGGCCAAGGTGCTCTCGCGCGACGACCTCGTGACGCTGGCCCCGACGCTGCCGCGCCCGCTCGTGTTCACCAACGGCGTGTTCGACATCCTGCATCGCGGCCACGTCACCTATCTCGCGCAGGCGCGCACGCTCGGCGCATGCCTCGTCGTGGCGGTGAACACCGACGCGTCGGTGCGCACCCTCGGCAAGGGAGACGACCGTCCCATCAATAACGAAGACGACCGCGCCGCACTCCTCGCGGCGCTCCAGAGCGTGGACTACGTCGTGAAATTCGGTGAATCGACGCCCGAGGCGCTGATCGCCGCAGTGCGCCCGGACATTCTCGTCAAGGGCGGCGACTACGACATGGACAAGCTGCCGGAGTCGGCGCTCGTGCGCAGCTGGGGCGGCAAGGCGCTGGCGATTCCGTTCGAGCATCAACGCTCGACGACGTCGCTCCTCAAGAAAGTGCGGGCCCAATCATGAACCTCGCACCGCTTGTCGAAGTCACCCGCGGGGCGAACGGCATCGAGACCGTCGAATGCGTGCATTACGGCTCGGTAGCCGTGGTCGACGCGCAAGGGCGGCTGCGCTATGCCGCCGGCGATCCGTCGTTCCTTACGTTTTCGCGCTCCACACTCAAGCCCTTCCAGGCGTTGCCCTTTGTCGAAGGCGGCGGTGTTGCGCACTTTGGTCTCACCCAGGGCGAGCTGGCGTTGTTGTGCGCCAGTCACTCGGGAGAGCCTTTTCATGTCGATGGCGTCAAGCGCTTGCTAAGTAAGGCAGGATGCGACGAGCATCACCTGCAATGCGGCTGCCATACGCCCACGTTCTATTCGGCGACGGGCAAGCGCGCGCCGGCGGATCTGAAGCCGACGGCGCTGCATCACAACTGTTCCGGCAAGCACGCCGGCTTTCTCGCGTATTGCGCGCAGCACGGCTTGCCGCTCGACACTTACCTCGATCCCGCGCATGCGCTGCAGCAGGCGATTCGCGCGCGTGTGGGCGATGTGGTCGGCGTGCCCGGCGACGCGCTGCCGCTCGGTATCGACGGCTGCTCGGCGCCGAACTATGCGCTGCCGCTCGAGAAGCTCGCTGGCGCTTATGCACGATTGGCCGCAAGCGACGATGCGGCCCTCTCGACGCTTTTTGCTGCCATGACGCAGCAACCCGAGATGGTCTCCGGCACGGCGCGCAACGATCTCGCCTTCATGCGCATGGCGCCGGGCGACTGGGTGGCCAAGATTGGCGCGGATGGCGTGCAGACCATCGGTGTGCGCTCGGCCGGGATCGGGATTGCGATCAAGGTCGTCGACGGCAACATGCGGGCGCTCTATACCGCTGCCGTTGCCGTGCTAAAGGCGCTCGGCCTCGTCGAATCCCCGGAAACGACGGGTTTGGCCCCGTGGGCGCTGCCGACCGTCAAGAACGCACGCGGCGTCCATACGGGCGTCGTGCGTCCGGTGGTCGAGCTCAAACGCGTGGGCTGACCACGCGGAAGCCGGGGGCTGCGCCGCGTCCGGCGCGGCTCAGTGAGCGCCTGCCGGCGGACTGCCCGCCGGCGCCGGGCATGTCCTGACGAGGCTCGCGGACCATTGCTGCGACACCACGCCGCGCACCTGCGTCGCCGCGTTCGCGTTGATGCCGGCAATGCGGTAAATGATCCGGCTCCTGGCATTCGGCCTCTCGCTCAATTGCGGCGTGAGGCCTTTTTTCTGCGCCGTGGACATCAATCGCGCGGCCCTTTCGCGATCGCTGAACAGGCCTAGCGACACGACGAGACTCGGCCCGTCGCCATTGAGCAGGAAGTACTCGGTGACACCGGCCGCGCGTAGCTGCGCCACCTGTTTGTCCGCGGCGGCCTTGCTGGGCACCGGATCGAGATGCACCCAGTATCGCTTGTCGAGTGCGACGGATTGGATATCGCCTTGGCCGGCCGGGAGTGCGGCGAGCAGGAGGCCACGCGCCTGCGCGGCATCGTTCGATGCGAACGGCCCGACGTCGAGGCAGGTCGACGCGGCTGTCGCTGTCGCTATCGCCGCCGCTGTCGCCGCCGCTGTCGCCGCTGCGGGCTGCGACGCCGACGGGTTTGCCGCCGCTTCGCCGGAGGTCGCGCTCGGCGTCGCCGCGGCGACGGCTTGGCTCGCCGCCGCGGCGGCTGCCGAGGCGGGAGACGGCGGCGCGTTGTTCGGCTCAACCGCGCCCCGGCTTGCACCTCCGGCCGCGTCGGGCGTGGCGGCAGCCCCGCTCGCCAGTTCCGGCGCGCTCAGTTCTGCGCCCGTCAGCCGGATCCGGCCGGGCTCGAGTTGCGTTGCGAGCCGCGCCGGTTCACGCCCCGTGGCGGGCAGCACGTCGCGCCATTTCAACCAGCCGAACTGCACGGCCGCCAGTGCTGCGTTGGCCGCGATGAACATCAGCAGCAATAGGGCGCGCAGCATCTCAGGCGTCTCCCCGGGCTTGGCCGCCATCGTGGAATTCCCGCGTCGAGGTGCCCGCAGCGGGCGCCGTTCCAATAGGTGCGCTGCCCGCGCCAAGCGCCACTTCATACAGTCCGGCGGGCACCAACTGATCGTGTTCGGTGAAGGGCAGCGCGAGCGTTTGCGCGAGCGCATGGCGGGCGCCGCCGGCGAGCACGCAGCGCACCGTCGCGCCGAGTTGCGCTTGCAACTGCGCATGGCTGCGTTCGACGAGTCCGGCCTGTGCGGCCGCGCAGCCGCGCAGAATCGCGTCCGACGTGCTGCGCGCGAAGTCCTGTCCTCCCGATGACATTGCGGCGTCGAGCGTGGGCAACTGCGCCGTGCCTTGCGCGAGGGACTGGAGCATCAATGCGGGTCCCGGCGCGATGAGGCCGCCGAGATATTCGCCATCGCCTCGCAGCGCTTCGACGGTCGTTGCCGTGCCCAGGGTGACGATGAGCAGATGCTCGCCGGGCCAGGCCGCATGCGCGCCGATCAGGCTCGCCCAGCGATCGCTGCCGAGCTGCGTCGGCTCCCGGTAGCCGTTGCGCACGCCCGCGCGCGCGTCGCTCGCACGCAGTACTTGCAACCAGTCGGCCGATGCCATACCCCACAGGGTCTGCAGCGTCATGCGCACGGCCTGCTCCGCGGCATCGCCGGCCACGTTCGTGAGCCAGACGCCCGCAGGAGCCGGGCAGACGAAGCCGCCGTCCCGAGGCTCCTGAGTGCCGTGCCCTAGCGCAAGCGGTGTTGTGTTGGGTGCGAAGTGTGCGTCGCCGCCCGAGCCTGCGGCCATCGCCGCCCAGCCTGCGCGAATCTGTGTGGCGAGGGTGCGCCACTCGGCGTGATCGACGGCGCCGCTGGCGAGAAATGCCGGCGCCGCCGCCCGCCAATTTGCCGGGCGTGTGGCCGGCGCCAACGCCCATTTGATCCGGCTGTTGCCCGCGTCGACGAGCAGCCACGGCGCACCGTTGGTGCTGCCTGCCACGTTTCCGGCGGCTAGCGAAGCGGCCCTGGCGCTGTCGCCGCTGCCGTCCGGCAACGCGGACGCCCGAGGGTTCGGCGTTGTCCGTCGGGCCGTCATTGGCGCGGTCCCGATGCGTCGCGCGCGGGCGAATCCAGCAAACGCACGGAGACCTCGCCGCTGGCGATCGTGCGCTCGCCGTCCGTCGTGGCGACGCGCAGGAACCCTCTCTCGTCGACACCCAGTGCAACGCCGTGCAACAGATCGCGTCCGTGTTCGATCAGCCGAATCGGCGCATCGCGGTAGGCATGCATCGCTTCCCAGTCTTCGCGAAACGCCCCGAAGCCGTGTTCGGCGAAACGCGCGAGCATATCGGCCAGCCGCTGTACCAGCGCGATGAGCACGGACGACATATCGGGCGCCGGCAACACGGATTCCAGGGCGGCGGGCGGCGTTGCCGGAGCGGCAGCAGCGGCCTCGCCCACCGACACTGCGCAGGTCCCGGCTACCGCACGGTCGATGCGGGTGGCGACGTCCGCGGCTTGGCGCAGGTTGAGCCCGATGCCGATCACGACTCCGATACGGCCCGGCCCGGCAGGCACCGTCTCGATGAGAATGCCGGCCAGTTTGCCGCCGCGCAGCAGGACGTCGTTGGGCCACTTGAGGCCGAGCGCCTGCGGCGCCGACAGTGGCAAATCGGAGAGTCCTTCGACGACGGCGACGCCGGTGGCGAGCGACAGCCCGGCCAGTTCTGCGGGACCGCCGCGCATTACATACGCCAGCGAGAATGTGAGACTGTCGCCCGGCGAACTTTGCCATGCGCGCCCGCGCTGACCCCGTCCCGCCGTCTGGATCATGGCGGCGCGCACGATCGGCGCGCACGCGGCGTCTTCGCGAAGCCGCGCGAGCAGATCGACGTTCGTAGAGCCGGTGGACTCGACGACTTCGATCTGCCAGCCACGGCAGGCAGACGCCAGGCGCGCGCGAATCCGGTCACCGTCGAGGCGGCGCGCCGGCGTGTCGTGTGCCGGCTCGGTGGACGACGCAATGGGCGACGCAATGGGAGAGGAGGGCGAGGCGATATTCATGGCTGCTATTGTAGCGGCGAGGCAGAGGCTGCGCCGGTCTGCCCTGCGTCAATGCCGGCTTTTCGGCATGATCCGAGGGCGCGCTAAGCCGATTCCGGGGCGTTTTCAGTCGTTGCCGGGTTGCCACCGTGGGGTCGCACCTGTACCGTACAATGACCGCGTCGCGCAGCGCTTCGCCGTATTTTGCTGTATTTCGCCGCATTTTCCGGCGGGTTTGTTGTCAGGAGATCGTCTGTTTTGGACCTCGATGCCGTGCCCACTCTGGAGCTCACCACCTCGCCGCAAGGCCCGGTGGTCATGCTGCGCGGCCTGTGGACGGCGCTGGCGCTCTCGCAGCGCAAGAAAACGCTGCTGCGTCTGGTGCACGCGCTGCCACGCGGTGAGCTCGCGTGGGACCTCACCTGCGTCGAGCGCCTCGATCACGTGGGTGCGCAAGCGCTGTGGCGCTACTGGAACCGCAAGTTTCCGCAGCGTGTGGCACTGACCCCCACGCAGCGCGCCTTGTTCGATCACCTCGCGGAATTCGATCGTTCGCGGCAAAGCCCCGTGCCCAAGCGCCGCGTCGACCCGATCAGTCAGTTGGGCTATTCGCTGTTCTCGCTGTGCGGCCACTTGCGCGACGGCATTACGATGTTCGGGCGCTTCGTCATCGATCTCGGCCGCGTCGTGCGACATCCGGTGCGCGCGCCGTGGCTGGAAATCTCCGCCAACATCTATAGCGCCGGCACGAAGGCCCTGGGCATCACGGCACTCGTCGCGTTTCTGATCGGCATCGTGCTGTCGTATCTGTCGGCGCAGCAGTTGAAGCTGTATGGCGCAAGCACGTTCATCGTGAACATCCTCGGACTGGCCGTCATCCGCGAGCTGGGGCCCGTGCTTTCGGCCATTCTCGTGGCGGGCCGTTCGGGCTCGGCAATCACGGCGCAACTGGGTGTCATGCGCGTGACTGAAGAGCTCGACGCGATGCGCGTGATGGACATCCCGCACGGGCTGCGGCTCGTGCTGCCGAAGGTCATCGCGCTGGCCGTCGCCATGCCGCTGCTGGTGATGTGGACGAACATCGTCGCGCTGCTCGGTGGTGCGCTCGCCGCGAAGTACGAGCTCGGCATCGGGCTGCACTACTTCTTCACCACGTTGCCCAATGCGGTGCGCATCGCCAACCTGTGGATCGGGCTCGGCAAGGGCGTCGTGTTCGGCATGCTGATCGCGCTTGTGGCGTGTCACTTCGGCATGCGCGTCAAGCCGAACACGCAGAGTCTGGGCGAAGGGACGACGCAATCGGTCGTCACGGCCATCACGGTGGTGATTCTGGCCGACGCCGTCTTCGCGATTCTGTTCCGCAACGTGGGGATCGGCTGATGCGCGAGTCCACGGCGCCCCACTCGCCCGAGTCGATGACCGCCTCGGATTCCGCGGCATCGCTGCGTGACGACGTGCGCGCGTCGGCCGCCGGTTGCCCGCCGGTGTCGTCGACGCTGCCCGGAGAGGCGCAGCCCTTGATCGAGGTGCGCGACCTGACCAAACGCTACGGCACGCACACGATCCATGACCATCTCGATCTCACCGTGCGGCAAAGCGAAATCATCGCGCTCGTGGGCGGATCGGGCTCGGGCAAGACCACGCTGATTCGCCAGATCATCGGTCTGGAGGCGCCCACGAACGGGCACATCAGCATCTTCGGTCACGACATCACGATGATCGACCGGCGCACGGCGCATTTGCTGCGACGCCGCTCGGGCATGCTGTTCCAGCGCGGCGCATTATTCTCGGCCATGACCGTGTTCGACAACATCGCGCAGCCGCTGCGCGAACTGCACACGTTGTCCGAAGATCTGATTCGCGATGTCGTGATGTACAAGCTCGAAATGGTCGGGCTGTCGGGGCGCATGGCCAACCGCATGCCGTCGGAGCTGTCCGGCGGGATGATCAAGCGCGTGGGCATCGCGCGCGCCATTGCCCTCGAACCCGAACTGCTCTTTCTCGACGAGCCGACGGCCGGGCTCGACCCGCAGGCGTCCGACGAGTTCGTCGACATGATTCGCGGCCTGCACCATTCGCTCGGCCTGACCGTGGTGATGGTCACGCACGACCTCGATACGGTGATGATGCTCGCCACGCGGGTGGCGGTGCTTGCCGATCGCAAGGTACTCGTCAATGCGCCCGTCGAAGAGGTGGTGCGGGTCGATCACCCGTTCATCCACAGCTTTTTCCTCGGTGAGCGCGGCAGACGCGCGTTGCTGGCCTTGCCGGCCGCGCGCCGCGCCAGGATTTCGGAGTTACTCGACGATGGAAAATAAATCGCACGCTTTCATGGCGGGCCTGTTCACGCTGGTGTTGCTCGCGGCCGTCGCCGCGGCGGTGTACTGGTTCAACCGGGACAACCGCGTGCGCGTGCCTTACGAGCTCGTGTCGCACACCAACGTGAACGGCCTGAACCCGGAATCCGTGGTGCGCTATCGTGGGCTGGCCGTGGGCAAGGTCGACTCCATCAAGTTCGATCCGCGCACGCCGGGCCAGATACTGATCCGTATTCTGGTCAACGAAGGCACGCCGATGACGAAATCGACGTTTGCCACGCTCAGCTATCAGGGCGTGACGGGACTGGCCTTCGTGCAGCTCGACGATGACGGCCATGACCGCACCCTGCTGCCGTCGAGCGAGGCGCATGTCGCGCAACTGCGCTTGCGCCCCAGCTTCATCGACGAGTTGCAGCGCCGCGGCAACAGCCTGGTCCGTCAGCTCGAGGAAGCGAGCTCGTCGGTCAACCAGCTGCTCTCGCCGGAGAACCGGCAGGCGGTGATGGATTCGATCAACAGCGTGAAGACGGCGGCGCAGAGCGTAAACCGCGTGGCGCAGCAGCTCGAGCCGGTCACCAAACAACTGCCTGACACGGTGCGCGAACTCAATGGCACGCTCGCCGGCACGCATCGTCTGACCCAGCAATTGTCCGACCCGCAGGGGCCGCTGGTGCGCAACCTGGACAGCGTCGGGCGGGCGGCCGACCAGGCGGCGTCGAGTCTCGCGGCGTTCGAGGGCACCATGCACACCTTCGAGGGCTCGCTGCAGCAAGAAGCGTTGCCGCGACTCAACACGCTCTCCGACGATCTTCGTTTTACGGCGCAAGCCGTTGGCCAGGCTGCGCAGACCATCAATCGCAATCCGCGAGCGTTGCTTTTCGGCACCTCGCCGCCGCCGCCCGGACCGGGTGAGTCGGGCTTTTCGTGGCCCGCGGGCGCAGGCCGATGAGGTGCGACAACGTCATGCAAGGGGAAATGGAGATGACCGAACCGATCGAGACGCAGCCGGTCCGCTACGGCGCCACGGCTGCGCGCAGACTTGCGGCGTGGTGGTTTTATGCCGGTGTGAGCGTGCTCGTGGCCGGGTGTGCGAGTTCGACGCCGCCAGGCTCCCTCGCGCGCTTTGACCTCGGACCGCCGACGGCTCCCGCGGCGGCGACTGCTGCAGTGACCGGGCATGCGGCCACGGCGGCGGCCGCCTCGGACGTGGCGGCCTCGGGAGTGTCGGGACCGTCACGGAGCCCGGGCACTCCGAGCCTGTCGCCGCTCAAGGTGGTCGTCAACGCGCCGAACTGGCTCGATTCCGACGTAATCTATTATCGGCTGCCGTCAAGTGAGGGCGATCAGGCGCGCGCGTATGCGAACAGCCGCTGGCTCGCGTCGCCGGCACGGTTGTTCGGCGACCGTTTGCGTGCCGCGTTGTCCGTTGAGCGCGCCGTGCTCGCCGCCGGCGACCCCACTGCGGCGCCTGCGCTGCGCGTGGAGCTCGAAGAGTTCTCGCAGTATTTCGACAGCGCGTCGGCAAGCCACGGCGTGGTGCAGGTGCGGGCGACGCTGTTCGATGGACCGAAGCTGCTCGCGCAAACGACGCTGCGCGCACAGGCGCCTGCCGCAAGCGCCGACGCGGCGGGCGGCGCACGCGCGCTCGCCGCAGCGAGCGACGCCGTGCAGACGCAACTGATCCAATGGCTGGCAGGCCGCGTGCCCGCCCCGTCGGCGACGACCCGTGCGCCGGCGCAGTCTCGCGCTGTGCCGGCGTCGTCATCGGCGTCGCCGGCGCAGGCGCGTTAGGCCCCGAGGGGCGGTCCCACCGATGCCGGAGCTGGATGTCAAACCCTGGCAACGACGCGCGTCCCCGCTCACGCGTCAGGCCCTGCTGTGCCTGATCCTGCTGGTCGCATACGCGAGCCTGTATCCGTTCGAGTTCCAGCGCGCCGCCGTCGGGCCGTTTGACTATCTGTTCGCACCCTTGCCGCGCTGGATGACGACGTTCGACGTGGTGACCAACGTGATCGGGTATCTGCCGCTGGGCATGTTGACGGTGCTGGCGCTGCACCCGGTGTGGCGAGGGGCGCGAGCCGTGTTCGCCGCGCTGGCGCTCGGCGCCGTGCTCTCGTGCGGCATGGAGGCGCTGCAAACCTATCTGCCCACGCGCGTGGCCTCGAACGTCGATCTGGCGACGAACGCCCTGGGCGCGTTGATCGGCGGCGCCATCGCCGTGCCGCTCACCAGCCCGCTGCTCGATCGCGGCTGGCTGCGACACCTGCGCTTCGCCTGGTTCGAGCGTCACGCCAGCGTGCTGCTCGTGTTGCTCGCGCTGTGGCCGTGGGCGCAGGCGTACCCGCAGCAGTTTCTCTTCGGCGACGGCGACCTCGTGCGCCAGATCTGGCTCTGGCAGGACCCCGACGTGACCGATCTCGTGCTCGATTGGGTGCCGCGGCTCGGCCAGTTGCAGGACTATCTCTCGGCGCTCGACGCCGTGGCCAGCCACGCGCTGTGGGAGACGATCGTGACGGCCTGCGGTACGGTGCTCGCCGGCTTGCTCGCCACCCTGGCGATGCGCCGCTCGGCGCCGCGCACGCCGCTGCTGTGCGCGATGTTCGTGAGCGCATTCGCGATCAAGGCGATGGCCGCCGCATGGCAGTTCTCGCCGGCGCAGGCGTTCGACTGGGTGACGGTCGGCGCAATTTACGGGCTCATCATCGGCGCGCTGGTGCTGCTCGTGGCGGGGCGCGGCCCGCGCGCGTTGCGCGGCGCGGTCGCGCTCGCCGCGCTGATCGTGCTTCTCGTTCTCGTGAATCTGCTGCCCGCGAACCCATACTACGAGGCCGCGCTCCAGTCGTGGCGGCAGGGCCGTTACGTACACTTCAACGTGCTCGCGCGCTGGCTTGCCTGGACCTGGCCGTACCTCGTGCTGATCTATCTGCTCGCCATGTTCGACCCGAGCCATCGCGGGCCCGCTCGCAGCGCCGGCAAGCCCGGCTGACGCATTGCCCCGTCGGCGAGGCAGGACGGGAGGGAGCGGGCCGCGGCTGGCAGGATCGGGCAGGGTCGGGCAGGACATTGTTTCCAATTCGGAAATAGCGTATTGGTCGTCGTCCTGTTGGTCCGGCGCCCCGAAAAACCTACACTCTCATGTAAGGCACGCTGACACTCAGCGTGCCGTGACCGCCCGGCATCTGCAGGCAGATCCCGGGCGTTTCGCATTCGTGAGGAGTCGATGAGTACCTGGGGATTGGTGTTTGCGCACAAGACGCGGCAGCGTGTGCTGATGGCGGTCATCGCCGCAGCCACGGGCATCGAAATGCTGGAAAACGGCATGTTCGTGTTCGCGTCGTCGCATATTGCCGGCGGCGTGGGCGCCGCGCCCGAGGAATACGCGTTCGTCTCCACGTTGTACGCCGTTGCCGGCATCCTGGTCATTCTCAAGCAACGCTGGCTCGCCTCGCGCCTGGGCTATCGCACGTTCCTCGCGGGGGCGCTGACGCTCATGGCGTTCGGCGCCTGGCTTTGCGGCATGGCACACAACCCGTTCCAACTGGCGCTCGCACGTTTCATTCTCGGCCTCGGGGCCGGGTCGCTCTTCACGGCGAGCCGGATTCTCATCAACCTGTGCTTCGCTCCCGAACTGCGCTTGCGTGCGCTGCTGTTCTTCACCTACGGCTTTTTCGGCGGGCAGATCACGGCCCCGCTGCTCGCGAGCTACCTCGTCGATCACTTCCAGTGGTCGTCGGTGTTCTTTGCCGTGGTGCCGATTGCGCTGGCGGGCGCGCTGGCCTCGTGGCTCGTGATTCCGGACTTTCGGGGGCGGCTGCGCGACGAGGGCGAGTTCGAGATGCGCGGCATCGTGTTCTTCGCCGCCGGCGTGCTGTTCGTCGAAATCATGATGCAGCGCTCACGCTTCGACTTCTTCTCGAACCCGCTGCATCTGCTCGAACTGTGCCTGGTCGGCGCCGTGTGCGCCATCGGTTACATGTGGCACCAGTATTCGCATCGCAAGCCGCTGATCGATTTTCGCGTGCTAGTGCGCAATCCGGCCTATGTCCTCGGTCTCGGCGGCTACGCGGTGTACTACTTCTTCTCGTATTCGACCTCGTACCTGTTCCCGATCTACATGCAGCAGGGGTTGAACTGGAGCGTGGAACATACCGGCTATCTGCAGGCCGTGGCGTCGGTCACGAGCCTCGCGGTCGCCGTGATGTACACGCTGGCGCGCCCGCGCTTCACCCGCCTCAAACCCTTCGTGCTGGCAGGCTACCTGTGCCTGCTCGGCTACGCCTTCCTGCTCTCGCGAAGCTATCAGGGCGTGTCGAGCGAGTGGCTGATCCTGCCGATGGTGCTGAGCGGTCTGGGCGGGGTGTTCGCCATGATTCCCATCGCGGAACTCACGTTCCGCGGCATGGACGAGTACGTCTTCCAGCATGGTTACCAGACGAAGAACATCGTGCGCCAGTTGGTGAGCTCCCTGTCCGTGTCGGTGATGGCGGTGTTGATGCAGGACCGGCAGGCCGTATTCATGCATCAGCTCACACCGTCGATGACGCCGCTCAATCCCGTGTACAACGCCGCGGTGTCGCAGGCGCAGCAGGCGTTCGGCGCGAGCGTGGACCCGGCGACGGCCGCGCACATGGCCTCGGCGTGGGTGGGCAGCCTCGCGTCGCAGCAGGCGCTCGTGCTCTCCTGCGTGAACGTGTTCTTCGGCTTCGCCTGCCTGGCCGCTTTCTGCGCGCTTTTCATGGCGATGCAACGCCGCCTCGGCTGATCCGCCGCCCGCCATCCGCCGTTCCGGCACGGGCCGGCGTACCGCCCCGCGACCGGCGCGTCCCGGAATCTGCGTTTCCTTTCGCCGCGTCGCGCATGGCCGCGCCGAGCCGTGGCGACCGCCCGCACCGGCCGGGCAGGTCGGTTAGAATGGCCCGCAGTACGTCAATACGTCATACGTCGCCACTTCTTCAAAACATCGACATGGCCACCCCGTCGCAGTACTACCAACACCACGTGTTTTTCTGCCTGAACCAGCGCGAGCCGGGCGCCGATCGCCCTTCGTGTGCGAACTGCAACGCGCAGTCGATGCAGGAATACGCCAAGAAGAAGGTCAAGGCGCTCGGCTTGGCCGGGCCGGGCAAGGTTCGCATCAACAAGGCGGGATGCCTCGATCGCTGCGAGCTGGGGCCGACGTTGGTCGTCTACCCGGAAGGCACCTGGTACACGTATTTCGACGAATCCGACATCGACGAGATCGTCGAGAAGCACCTGGCGGGCGGCGAAGTCGTCGAGCGGCTGCTCATCGACTGATCCAACACCGCCAGCCCTTGGCTGAACACGTGCCGGCGCGCGGGCGTCGGCGCCTTGCCGCTTCACATCGCTCATGAACGCCCAGACTGAACGCTTCACCATCGACGGCCCGGTCGGCGCCGTCGAAATCGCCATCGACCGTCCGGCCGGCGAGCCGCGCGGAATCACGCTTGTCGCGCATCCGCACCCGCTGTTCGGCGGCACGCTCGACAACAAGGTCGCACAGACGCTCGCTCGCGCCTTCGTGCAACTCGGCTACGCCGTGGTGCGTCCGAATTTCCGCGGCGTGGGTAAGTCCGAGGGCGAGCACGACAAGGGCATCGGCGAGCGTGACGATCTGCTCGCCGTGATCGCCTGGATGCGCCGGCAACCGGGTTGGGAGACGCTGCCGCTCGCGCTTGCCGGCTTCTCGTTCGGTACGTTCGTGCTCTCGCACGTGGCGAAGTCGCTCGAAGCGGCGGGCACGCCGGCACAACGCCTGGTCTTCGTGGGGACGGCCGCGAGCAACTGGGAAGTGGCCCCGGTGCCGGCCGACACGCTTGTCATTCACGGCGAGCAGGACGATACCGTGCCGCTGCAATCGGTGCTCGACTGGGCGCGGCCGCAGAAGCTTCCCGTCGTGGTGATCCCGGGCGGCGAACACTTTTTCCACGGCCTGTTGCCCCTGCTGAAACAGATCGTGGTCGACGCGTGGCGCCATTGACACATCCCGCACGAAATCCAGGCAATTTCGGCGGCGCGGGCCCGGCGGGCCAGGAACGTGAAATGGCCGCGGGTATAATCCGCTCCTGAACCTTGTCCGGTCGAGCCGGGTCTATGTACCCGGCAGACATGGCCCGGCGCTGCCGGTGCCGCTGTCTTTTTCACCGTGCCGCGCCCGCGAGGCGCGAGTCGCGCGGTGTTCCATCTAGCGCAGATGCCCCTGAGTCTCACTTCGTTTTTCTCTTCGCCAATGACATTCAACGCTTCGCTGTCCCGTGCCGCCGTCGCCGCGGCGCTCGTCGCTTGCGGCTCGCTCGCAACGCTTCCCGCACGTGCTCAACAGATTCCGCCGCCGCCGATGACGGCCAAGGCGTGGACGATCGTCGACGTCACCAGCGGTCAGGTGCTCGCCGCCGGCGATCCGGACGCACGCGTGGAGCCCGCCTCGCTCACGAAGATCATGACCTCGTACCTGATCTTCGAAGCGCTGCGCGACAAGCGCATCTCGATGGAGCAGACCGTCATCCCGGGCGAGTCGGTTCGCAAGGTGGGCCGAGACGAATCGCGCACGTTCATCGAAGCGGGCAAGCCGGTCACCGTGCACGACCTCGTGTATGGCATGATCATCCAATCGGGCAACGACGCGTCCATCGCCCTCGCCGAACTCGTCGGCGGCTCGCAAGCCGGTTTCGTCGAACTGATGAACCGTGCGGCCCAGCGCATGGGGCTGAAGAACACGCACTACACGAACGTCGACGGACTGACCGACCCGCAGCACTACACCACGGTCGCCGACATCGCCAGGCTCTCGACGCTGATGATTCAGGACTTCCCCGAGTACTACAAGATCTACTCGGAGAAGAGCTTCACGTACAACAACATCCGCCAGCCGAACCGCAACCGCCTGCTGTATCTCGATCCGACGGTCGACGGCCTGAAGACCGGCCACACGAAGGAAGCGGGCTACTGCCTGGTGTCGACGGCCTCGCGTCCGCTGCCGGGCGCCCCGGGCGTGAACCGCCGTGTGCTCTCGGTGGTGGTGGGCGAGCCCACCGAGCGCGCCCGCGTGCAGGACAGCCTCTCGGCGCTGAACTACGGCTACCAGAACTTCGACACGCTGCGCGTGTACGGCGCCAATCAGGTCGTGGCCACGCCCAAGGTGTGGAAGGGCAAGGAAAGCGAGCTGAAGATCGGCGTGAAGAAGGACACCTTCATCACCGTGCCCAAGGGCATGGCCGACAAGATCAAGCCGCAGCTCGAACTGCGCGAACCGCTGATCGCCCCGATCGCCAACGGCGCGCAGGTCGGTACGGTCAAGGTGATGGCCGACGGCAAGCAACTGGCCGAGTTCCCGGTCGTCGCGCTGGCCGACGTGCCGCAGGCGAGCTTCATCGGCCGCGCCTGGGACGCGCTGCGCCTGATGTTCGTGAAGAAGTAACGCCGGCCGGCGACGTTCCCGCTTCGGCGGGACGCGCGCTCGCAAAGCGCGTAGCATGGCCGAACCTGCCGGCGGGGCTCGCATGCGAGCCCGCCGGGGCAAGGCGCGCTCCCGTGGGGCGCGTTTTTTCCTTTCGTCGTGCGCTCGACGCGCACCTTGCAAACATGGACAACCCCACTGTCTGGCTCAATGGCGAATTGATTCCGCTCAGCGACGCGAAGATCTCCGTTCTCGATCGCGGTTTTCTCTTTGGCGACGGCGTCTACGAAGTCGTGCCGGTCTATCGCGGCAAGCCGTTCCGTCTGGCACAGCACCTCGACCGGCTGGAGCGAAGCCTCGCGGAGATCCGCATCGCCAATCCGTACACGCGCGCCGAATGGGAAGCGCTTTTCGCGCGCCTGTCGGCGACGTGCACCGCCGATCCGCACAGCGTCTACGTGCAGGTCACGCGCGGCGTGGCGCCGCGCCAGCATACCTTCCCGAAGGGCGTCGCGCCGACCGTGTTCGGCATCGCCACGCCGCTCTCGCTGCCCAACCGCGAGAAGGTCGAGCACGGCGTGGGCGCTGTCACGCACGAAGATCGCCGCTGGCTGAATTGCCACATCAAATCGACCTCGCTTCTGGGCAACGTGCTGATGGCCCAGTACGCGGCCGATCACGACGTGCAGGAGACGATCCAGTTCCGCGACGGCTACCTGAGCGAGGCGTCGTCGAGCAACGTGTGGGTGATCAAGGGCGGTGAAATGTTCGCGCCGCAGCGCGATAATCGGATTTTGGAAGGCATTCGCTACGGCGTGCTGGCCGATCTCGCGCGCGAATGCGGCATTCGCTTCGAGGAGCGCCCGGTTACCGAGGCCGAGGTGCGCAGCGCCGACGAACTGCTCATCACGTCCGCCACGAAGGAAGTGCTCGCCGTTGTCACGCTCGACGGCAAGCCCGTGGGCGACGGCAGGCCGGGCCCCGTCTTTCGGGCGCTGTACGCGGCCTATCAATGCGCCAAGGAGGCCCTATGACGACGGAAAGGAAGGAGAGCCTGCTCGAGTTTCCGTGTGACTTTCCCATCAAGGTAATGGGCGCGACGCAGGACGGTTTTGCCGACGCCATCGTGGCGCTGCTGCGCGAATTCGATTCCGAATTCGATGCGGCGACCGTGGAGATGCGCCCATCGAGCTCGGGCAAATATCTCGGGCTGACCGTTACCGTGCGCGCGCATTCGAAAGCGCATCTCGACGACATCTATCGCGCTCTCACCGGCCATCCGATGGTCAAGGTCGTGCTGTAACGGCAAGATGGCGCCGGCGCATGACGGCCGCGCTTCACGCGTGTGTCGGAGCGCCGTCGTCGTCGATCGGCGCGACCGGATCGAGCCCCAGCTGAGCGTCCGTGGCCATCTCGCCGGCAGTCGCGGCCATGCCCGCGGCGAGCGCTGCAGGGCTCGGGCGAGTCGGGCGCCGCTGCATGTGCTTGACCGACTCGAATGCCGCCAGCTCTTCCAGAAACCATGTCCTGAACGCCTGCAAGCGCTGCGTCTCGAGCACGCCCGGCGGGCACACGAAGTAATAGTCCCATTCGCAGGGCGTGTCGACGTCGGAGAGCCGCACGAGGCGCCCGGCCATGATGTCGCCCACCGCGAGCGAGCGCCGCACGAGCGCCACCCCCTGGCCGACGATGGCCGCTTGCGAAAGCATGCCGGAATCCTGGTACATCATGCCCTGCGACGGTTCGGGCAGATCGAACCCGGCAGCCGCGAACCATGGGGCCCACGGTTCGCCCTCCGAACGCAGCAGCGTGCTGCGACGAAATTCCTCGGCGGTTCTCGGTAGCCGTCCGTTGTTGTACGTGGGGCTGCAGGCGGGGAAGAAAACGTCCTCCAGCACCTTTTCGATGTGCAGGCCGGGCCAGTTTCCCTTGCCCATGCGCAGCGCGACGTCCACGTCGTCACGCTCGAAGTCGACGAGCTCGGCGCTGCAGCGCAATTCCACTTCCAGTTCCGGATGACGATCGATGAAGCGGCCGATGCGCGGCGTGAGCCAGCGGCTCGCGAACGACGGCATTGTCGTGAGCACGAGGCGGCGCTCGCTGCGCGTGCCGGCCTGCAGTTTGCGCGTGGCCTGCGCAATGTCGCCGAGCGCGGCGCGGATCGACAGCGCGTATTGGCGGCCGGTCGGCGTGATGCTGATGCGCTTGCCGTTGCGCGCGAACAGCGTCGTGCCCAGTTCCTGTTCGAGCGCGCGAATCTGGTGGCTGATCGCGCCGTGCGTGACGAACAACTCCTCCGCAGCGCGCGAGAAGCTCTCCAGGCGGGCGGCCGCCTCGAACGCGCGCAAGGCGCTAAGGTTGGGAAGTCTCCGAAGATCCATGTGAGCTTTATTTGCAAAGCCGTGAAAATATGTCGTTTGGTGCGGCGCCTGCCAGTCCCTATGATTCAGTCATTGTCTCGCACTGAGTGGGGGTCGTAAAATGCAAAACAATTTGACAAAGGTTCAGTACTTCTACGGTATTCGTCCGGGCGAAGTCGTCACGCTCGACCTCCACCACGAGCATACGCTGGTCGCACGCGGTGCGGCAGTCTGGGTGACGCGGGCCGGTGATCCGCGCGACTACTGGCTGATGCCGGGGCAGCGCCTTGCCGTCGAGCCGGGACGCCGTTACTGGGTGTCGTCGGACGAGGGCGCCGAGGCGCAGCTCGAGCGCGATGTGGCGCATCGTTTCACACTCGCTCGCGCGCTGCGTCAGTGGCTCGCCGGGCGGCGCGCGGCACGCGAAGCGAACTCGTGCACTGCGGCGGCCTGACGGTACGCCGCTTTGCCGCAGCGGGAACCGCGCGCTCCACGCCTGGTGTCGGCGGGCGGGCGCGTGATGCGTTCCGGCATCGTGGGGGGGCACGCCCGAGGCGCGCTCAAGGGACTGTCAATGTGTCAATGAAATTCACAACAAGGCCCGCAATAATCGCGTCTGAAAAAGCTCGATAACGCGACGAAACCAGAGAAGTCCCCGATGACCCAAGCTTGCCCCCCAGCTTCCCTTCCCGATCCCGCGCCATTGCGCCACACCCAGGCCGAAGAGCGGCTCGGCCGTCTGTTGATGATTGCCGCGATGGTGATCTCCGGCACGATTGGCTACTTCGTGTTGATGTCGGGGCAACCGGCGCTCAACGTGGTCTTCTGGCGCTGCCTGATCGGCGCGGCGAGCCTCTGCGCCTGGTGCGCGTATCGCGGCTACTGGCGCGGCCTGCGCCTGACGCGCTGGCAGGTCGTCAACGTCGTCCTGGGGGCGATCACGCTCGTCTGCAACTGGTATTTCCTGTTCACGGCCTACCGGATGACCTCGGTGGGCATCACCACGGTCGTCTACAACGTGCAGCCGTTCCTGCTGGTGCTCGCGAGCGCGGTCATCACGCGCGAGCGCCCGTCGCTCGTCACGCTCGGCTGTCTGGGCGTGGCGTTTGCCGGGCTGGTCATCCTCGCTGAGCCGGGCGGCGTGCATGGCGAGCGCTATCTGCTCGGCGTCGCGAGCGCGCTCGCGGCCGCATCGCTGTATGCCGCAACCACGCTTTTCACGAAGAAACTCGCGGGCACGCTTTGGCCAGAGATCATTGCCGCGCTGCACATGATCATTGGCGCGGTGGTGTTCGTGTGGATGGCGGATTTTGGCCGACTGCCCACGACCCCGCACGAGGTCGGCGCCATCGTCACGCTGGGGTTGTTCCATACGACGTTCATGTATCTGCTGCTGTATGGCGCGTTCCAGAAAGCGTCCACGTCGAGCCTTGCCGTGTTCGGTTTCGTCTATCCCGTGGTGGCGGTCGCCGTCGATTTCCTGGCCTTTGGCATTGTGCTGCACCCGACGCAATGGCTCGGCGCCGCGATGATCCTTGCGGCCGCCGGCGGGTACGCCAGGGGGCTCGGCGCCGGGGCCGCCAAGCCGGTCACGCCCACCGACCCCACTCGCCGCGCCTGACGCCAAACTATCCCATGATGGGATGATTGCGATCCGGCGGCGCGCGCGTCGTGCGCCGCCCGGGCACGCGGGCGTCAGCAAGACTGCGCGGCTTTCGTTAAAATCGCGCTCATGACCTCCCCGATCGAAGTGTGCTGGCGCGGCACCGAAGACTACGCCACATCGTTCGACGCCATGCGCGCGTACACCGATGCGCGTGGCCCGCACGCCCCGGATCAGCTCTGGATCGTCCAGCATCCGCCCGTCTATACGCTGGGATTGGCCGGCGATCCCGCCCATCTGCTCGTAGCCGACACCGGCATTCCGCTTGTCAAGGTCGATCGCGGCGGCCAGATCACGTATCACGGCCCCGGCCAGGTGTTGATCTATCTGCTCGTGGACCTGCGCCGCCGCAAGCTTGGCGTGCGCGAAATGGTGCGGCTGATCGAGCAGGCGGTGATCGACACCCTTGGAGCGTATAATCTCGACGTTGAGCGCCGAGCCGGCGCGCCGGGCATCTATGTGAGTCCGGGCGGCCCCGCCGCGGCGCATGCCGGCGCGAAGATTGCCGCGCTCGGATTGAAGATCCGCAACGGATGCAGCTATCACGGCGTATCGCTGAACGTCGCCATGGATCTGCGGCCGTTCGACTGGATCAATCCGTGCGGCTACGCCGGCCTGCAAACCATAGACATGGCCACGCTCGGCGTGGCCGCCCGCTGGGACGAAGTGGCCGCGCGACTGGCGCAGCAACTCGGCCGTCACCTCGAACAGCACACCGCGTCGGCACACGCCGCGCCTTCGACCCATACGGCTGATGCGGCCAACGCCGCTGCCTGAACGGACGCCTGGAAAGCCCCATCATGACCACCACCGTGACCCAGAACGACACCGCGAGCAAGGAAGTTCGCACGATCGACGGCGACTACGACGCCACCGCCAAGCAAAAGTCGCAGGCCAAGACCGCGCGTATTCCGATCAAGATCGTGCCGGTCGAGCGTTTGAAGAAGCCGGACTGGATCCGCGTGAAGGCAGCCACCCATACGTCGCGCTTCTACGAAATCAAGCAGATCCTGCGCGAGCACAACCTGCACACGGTGTGCGAAGAGGCGAGCTGCCCGAACATCGGCGAGTGCTTCGGCAAGGGCACGGCGACCTTCATGATCATGGGCGACAAGTGCACGCGGCGCTGCCCGTTCTGCGACGTGGGGCACGGCCGCCCGGATCCGCTCGACGCGAACGAGCCGCTCAATCTCGCGAAGACCATCGCGGCAATGCGCCTGAAGTACGTGGTGATCACGAGCGTGGATCGCGACGACCTGCGTGACGGCGGCGCCCAGCACTTCGTCGATTGCATTCGCCATGTGCGCGAGCTTTCCCCGCAGACCCGCATCGAGATCCTCACGCCGGATTTCCGCGCGCGCCTGGATCGCGCCCTCGGCATCCTGAACGCCGCCCCGCCGGACGTGATGAACCACAACCTCGAGACGGTGCCGCGTCTGTACAAGGAAGCGCGCCCGGGCTCGGACTACCAGCACTCGCTCACGCTGCTCAAGGAATTCAAGGCGAAGCACCCGGACGTCGCCACCAAATCGGGCCTGATGGTCGGTCTGGGCGAGACGGACGAGGAAATTCTGCAGGTCATGCGCGATCTGCGCGCACACAACGTCGACATGCTCACCATCGGCCAGTATCTGCAGCCCTCGGAGCACCATCTGCCGGTGCGCCGCTACGTGACGCCGGAGACGTTCAAGATGTTCGAAGCACAAGCCTACGAGATGGGCTTCACGCACGCCGCCGTGGGCGCGATGGTGCGCTCGAGCTATCACGCCGACGTGCAGGCGCACGAAGCGGGTGTGGCCGACGCGATCTGAGCGCAGGCGCCCCGGGCGCCGGAGAACGACAAGGCGCGGGCCGTCGAAAGACGGTCCGCGTTTTTGTTTGTGAGAACGCATCAGCAAACGCGACGCGTGGCCGCCGCTGCGGCGATCGCCGCCCGGAAACCATTACGAGTCATCACAGCCGGTGCGCCGGGTTCGTTGCGCGAGACGCCTTTGTGCTCCCGCATGCGGGCGGCAAGTGCTGATAAACGCGCCGGCAACTTCATGCATCTTCGCCTAACTTCGTCACACCGTCGCCGAGCGCGGCGTCGTGCGCCGGGAAATATGTTGTAACACGCCTCGCCTTGTCGGCGCCGAACCGTTGTTTCAGAATATTGAAACCCTGTTTTGCTGTTCAAAACGGAGGGCTTGCCAACGGCGAGCGAGAGTGCCGGAAGCGCGTGAGGAGACTGCATGTCCCGCCAGGTCACCGAGGGCCGATTTTTTGTGGAAGGGCCACAAGAGGGCAGGGGTGGCTCGGGCAGACGTTTGCCCCTGGTGATCGACGTGCCCCACAGCGGCCACGTGCTCCCGCCGGATTTCGACACCATTGCGCCCACGGCGGCGATTCTCGCGTGCGGCGACGCTTATGTCGACGAACTCTGGCTCGCGGCCACGCACCACGGCGCGACGCTCATCGCCGCGCTCTTCCCGCGCGCTTACATCGATCCGAATCGTGCCGTGTACGACATCGATCCCGAGCTGCTCGCGAGCCTGTGGCCGCACGATGCGCGCCCGCAGGCGTACAGCGAGCGTGGCGTGGGACTGCTGCATCGCTTTGCGGCGCCCAATGTGCCGCTCTACGACCGGCGTCTCACGGTCGCCGAAGTCGAGCGGCGCATTCACGACTACTACCTGCCATACCGCCAGGCGCTGCGCGATGCGCTCGACACCGCGTGGCGGCGGCACGGCGCGGTCTGGCATCTGGACTGCCATTCGATGCGCGCGCGCGGCGGCGCGCTCGATCCGGATGCCGGCATGCCGCGCCCGGACGCGATCGTGAGCGACGCCGACGGCACGAGCGCGGATCCGGCGTTCTCGCGCTGGATCATCGCGGAGCTCACGCGGCTGGGGTTTCGCGTGGCCTACAACACGCCGTATCGCGGCGGCGACATCGTGCGCCACTTCGGACGGCCTGCGCAGCGGCGCCACAGCGTACAGATCGAGCTGAACCAGGCGCTTTACCTGAATGAGGCGCGCGGCGAAAAGCATGACGGCTTCTCGACGCTGCAATCGCAACTGGGGCAATTCGCGGCGGCGCTCGCCGCCTATGCCGAACAACATAGCGAGGAAGTTTGATGGACTACACAGTCGCTTCGGTCGACACGGCACTTACGCTGCTGTCGCTGGTCGGGGAGTGCCCCGGCCTGGGCGTGACGGAACTGGCGCAGCGCGCGGGCCTGAACAAGTCGCGTGCGTTTCGTCTGCTGGCCACGCTCGAGCGACACCGCTGGGTGGTGCGCGAAGGCAGTCCGGTGACCTACGTGCTCGGCGCCCAGGCGCTGGTGCTCGGCGTGGCCGGCCACGAGCAGGTCAATCTCGTGAAGGTGGCGCATCGCCATCTCCAGGCGCTCAACCGCGCGCTCAACGAGAACATTCAACTTCGCGTGCGCGACGGCCTCGAGTCGCTGTGCGTGGCGCGCGTCGAATCCACGCACGAGTTGCGCGTGCACGGCGTGGTCGGCAACCGTCGGCCGCTGTACGTGGGCGCGTCGGGCCGCGTGCTGCTCGCATTCGCCTCGGACGACGTGCGTGCGCAAGTGCTGGGCCGCCCCCGCAAGCGCTTTACCGCCGGCACGCTCATCGAGCGCGACGAACTCGCCGCCGAATTGCTCAACGTGCGCCGCCAGGACGTTGCGGTGAGCTTTGGCGAACTGGCGCCGGAAGCCGTCTCGGTCGCCGTGCCGGTGCGCGACGCCTCGGGCGAGGTGATCGCATCGCTCTCGGCGTCGGGGCCGTCATCGCGCATGACACGCGCGCTGTTGCCCGACATCTCGTCGCGGCTGTCGGCGTGCGCGGCCGAGATCTCGGCTGCGCTGGGCTACCAGCCGCCCGTGCCCGAGGCGCTGTCCGCCTGAGGTCATGCTGGCCGGTGCCGGCGGCATCGGCCAATGGCTTTCGCCTCACGCGTCGGTGCCGGGTCGGCGCAACAACGCCTGTCCCTGCACTCTCGAGCCTCCACCGCCCGCGCCCCTCAATCCGCGACCCGCGGAACCCCTGCAGTCGGCGTATCCAGTCCCCAGCCTCGGCTGCCCGGCGACCCCGTCGCCCACCTCGCCGTTGTCCGGGACTCGCAGGTTTTCTGGAATTCCAGAAAGATCGTGCGAGAGTTTTCCGGAATTCCGTATACCCGACTATCGGGTTTTCCTCAATTTCACTTAATAAAATCAAGGACTTGTTCGTCTGGCATAAGTATTGCTTTCTAACGCGCGTGCTACCGCGGCGTCTGAAAATCCGACGTTTCCGAGATTTCCGACGTTTCCGGCGGGCCATTCCAATAAGAGAGAAAGGAGACCTTATGTTCAAGCAATGCCTTGCCGCCGCAGCGCTGTGTGCGGCTTCGCTGCACGCGTTTGCCGACGACCTCGTGCGTCTGGGGAATCTGAAGTTCGCGCACTACGGCGCGGTCTCGTACATGAAGGTGATCGGGCCGAAGTACGGCCTGAAGATCGAAGAGCGGATGTTCGCCAAGGGCGTGGACATCATGCCGGCGATCGTAGCCGGCCAGATCGACGTGTCGGCCAGCGCGCTCGACGCCGCCATCGCGGGGCGCGCGCAGGGCGCGCCGATCTACGCCGTGGCCGGGTTTGCCAAGGGCGGCGTGCGTCTTGTCGCGAAGAAAGGGCTGCCGATCGTGAAGGTCGCCGACCTCAAGGGCAAGAAGGTGGGCGTGGCCCGTGGCGGCGCGCAGGAGCTCATTCTCTACGCTGAGCTGGCCAAGGCCGGCCTGACGTGGTCGGACCAGCCGGGCAAGGACGTGCAGATCATGTTCATGGCCTTCGCCGATCTGAACCAGGCGCTCGCCGCCGGCAGCATCGACGCGATGTGCCAGTCGGAGCCGCAGGCCTCGCAGGCCATCAACAAGGGTTTCGGCGTGGAAGTGCTCAAGCCCTACGACACCCCGATCGGCGAGCCGGTGCGCGCGCTCGTGATCACCGAGAAGCTCTACAAGGAGAAGCCGGACGTGGCGCAGCGCCTGATGTACGCGTTCGTCGAAGCGACCGACTACTTCATCAAGAACCCGCAGGCGGCCGAGAAGTACGTGCGTGAGGACATGTTCAAGAACCAGATCACCACGCAGGATTTCACCGACGCGATCGGCAACTCGCCGTACAGCTACGACCTGAGCACCTCGCACGTGCAGCTCACGACCGACCTCATGAAGAAGTATGGCGTGGGCAAGCTGCAGGACCCGGTGCCGAAGGCCGACGACTGGGTCAAGCTCGACCTGCTCGCCAAGGCCAAGACCAAGCTGAACGTCAAGTAAGCGGGGCATCCGGATGGCCGCAGTGCTCGCTTCTTCCGGCACGCGCTCCTCGCGCGTGCTGCGCGGCGTGTTGATTCCGCTCGCGGTCGTGGCGATCTGGCAGATCGTCACGGGCCTCGGGTGGATCAACCCGATCATTCTTCCGTCGCCGCTCGCCGTCATCACCAAGTGGTGGCAGTACCTCAAGCCGACGGCCGCCATGGCCGACGGCTTCGGCGCGTGGCTGCATTCGAGCGAACTGCTCACCGACGCGGCCAACAGCCTCTATCGCGTGATCATGGGCTTTCTCGTCGGCACCGTCATCGCGCTGCCGCTCGGCCTGCTCATGGGCACCAGCACGCGCGTCTACGGGCTCTTCAACCCGCTGGTGCAGGTCGTGCGCCCGATCCCGCCGATCGCCTACATTCCGCTCGCCATCCTGTGGTTCGGGCTGGGCAACCCGCCGGCGTTCTTCCTTATCGCGCTCGGGGCGTTCTTTCCCGTGCTGATGAACACCATCGCCGGCGTGCGCCACGTCGACGGCATCTACCTGCGCGCGGCGCGCAACCTCGGCGCGAGCCAGTTCACGATCTTTCGCCGCGTGATCATGCCGGCCGCCACGCCCTACATCCTCTCGGGCATCCGGATCGGCATCGGCACGGCGTTCATCGTCGTGATCGTGGCCGAGATGATTGCCGTGAACAATGGCCTGGGCTACCGCATTCTGGAAGCGCGCGAGTACATGTGGTCGGACAAGATCATCGCCGGCATGCTGACCATCGGTCTGCTCGGACTGATCATCGACCTGGGCATGGACCGCCTCAACAGCCACCTGCTCAAGTGGCATCGTGGTCTCGAAACGAAGTGAGGCGAACGACATGCTGATCGAAATTCAAAACGTCAACAAACAGTTCGCCATTCCCGGGGGCACGATCGACGCGCTCAAGAACATCGATCTGAACATTCGCACCGGCGAGTTCGTGTGCCTGCTCGGCCCGTCGGGCTGCGGCAAGTCCACGCTGCTCAATGCGCTGGCGGGCTTCGTGCAGCCGAGCTCGGGCGAAATCCGCATCGACGGCCGGGCGGACGCGGCCGCCGAGCCGGGCCCGGATCGCGGCATGGTGTTCCAGGAGTACGCGCTGTTCCCGTGGATGACGGTGGCGCAGAACATTGCGTTCGGCCTGGAAATCAAGGGCATGAAACGCGCGCAGATCAACGAGCGCGTGGATCTGCTGCTCGGCAAGCTCAACCTGCGCGAGTTTCGCGATCGTTTCCCGCGCGACCTCTCGGGCGGCATGCGCCAGCGCGTGGCGATCGCGCGCGTGCTCGCGCTCGACAGCCCGATCATGCTCATGGACGAGCCGTTCGGCGCGCTCGACGCACTCACGCGACGCACGCTGCAGGACGAGTTGCTGCGTATCTGGGAGGAATTCAGGAAGACGATCATTTTCGTCACCCACAGCATCGAGGAGTCGATCTATCTGGCCGACCGGGTCGTCGTGATGACGTACCGGCCGGGCACGGTCAAGCGGGATGTCGCCATCGAACTGCCTCGTCCGCGCGACACGGCCGGCAGCGAATTCAACGAATTGAAGAAGGAGCTGGCCCAGATGGTGATGGAGGAGCAAATGCGCTTTGCGCAAAGCGAGATTCGCGGCGTCACCGCGGATTGACAACGAGGGCGGTGGCTTGCCCCACCGTCTGAAGAGGAAACAACATGCAAACCAAGACCAAGACCCCCTTTTATCGCATTCTGTACGTGCAGGTGCTGATCGCCATCATCATCGGCGTGCTGCTCGGGCACTTCAAGCCCGACCTCGCGGTGCAGATGAAGCCGCTCGGCGATGCGTTCATCAAGCTGATCAAGATGATCATCGGCCCGGTGATCTTCTGTACGGTGGTGACCGGCATCGCCGGCATGGAGGACATGAAGAAGGTCGGCCGCGTCGGCGGCAAGGCGCTCATCTACTTCGAAATCGTGTCGACGCTCGCGCTCATCATCGGTCTGTTCGCGACGCACATCCTGAAGCCGGGCGCCGGCTTCAACGTCGACATCAACTCGCTCGATCCGAAGGCGATCGCCGGCTACGCCGAGAAGGCGGCGCACGGCGATACGTTCGTCGACTTCCTGCTGCACCTGATTCCGAACACGATCACCGACGCGTTCGCCAAGGGTGAGATTCTGCAGATCCTCGTGATCGCCATCCTGTTCGGCGCCGCGCTGAGCGCGATCGGCGATCGCGGCCGCGTGGTGACGAGCTGGATCGACAGCGTCTCGGGCGTGCTCTTTCGCGTGGTGCATATCATCACCAAGGTGGCCCCGCTCGGCGCCTTCGGTGCGATGGCGTTCACGATCGGCAAGTACGGCATTGCCTCGCTCGTGCCACTGGCCAAGCTCATGGGCACGTTCTACCTGACGTCGTTCCTGTTCGTGATCGTCGTGCTTGGGCTCATCGCCAAATTCACCGGTTTCTCGATCTTCCGCTTCCTCGCCTACATCAAGGAAGAGCTGCTGATCGTGCTCGGCACGAGCTCGTCGGAGGCCGCGCTGCCGCATCTGATGGAGAAGATGGAGAAGGCCGGTTGCTCGAAGTCGGTGGTGGGTCTGGTGATCCCGACCGGCTACTCGTTCAACCTCGACGGCACGAACATCTACATGACGATGGCCGTGCTGTTCATCGCGCAGGCGACCAACATCGACCTGACCTGGGGCCAGCAGCTCACGCTGCTCGCCGTGGCGATGCTCACCTCGAAGGGCGCTTCGGGCGTGACCGGCGCGGGCTTCATCACGCTGGCCGCCACGCTGGCCGTGATCCCGACCATTCCGGTAGCCGGGATGGTGCTGATCCTCGGTATCGACCGCTTCATGAGCGAGTGCCGTGCACTCACGAACATCTGCGGCAACGGCGTTGCCACGATCGTCGTGTCGGCCTGGGAAAAGGAGCTGGACCGCAAGAAACTGGCCGAGGCCATGTCGAGCAAGCGGGAACCGGAACTGGCCTGACGGCCCGCGGGACATCGGAGCGGTGTCGTGGCGGGAACGCACGGCGACGCCCGGCCGATGCCCCGGCCCGCCCCGGCGCGTGCGGCACGAAGGCATGTCGCGGCCGCCGGGGCGGGGCGAACGCGCCGGACCCCCGGCGTGTTCGCACGCATTACGTTCGCCACCGGGCGGCGCGGCACAGGCACAATAGCGCCTGAGCTTCGCCGCCCGGTGGCCTTTTGACGTCGTGATGGGTGTTGTGACGCCATGGCCACGCTGCAAGACAACTCGATCCGCCCTCGCCAGCGCGACGCACCGGAAGGTGCTGCGCCCGCCTACGCGAGCGGTGCGGCCCGCCGGCGCGACGGAGTCCCCCTCGATCTCGAAAGGACTTTGCCGATGCGCCGTGGGTCATGGATCGCCGCCATGCTGGTGGCGAGCATCCTGTTTTGCTGGTTGACATACGCCCTGAGCTGGCAGCGCGGTGTGGCCGACCTGCGCGTGAACGCCGGCGCGCGCGTCGAGCGCTACGCGGGCAGCCTGCGCAGCACCGTCGATCGCTACGAATTCCTGCCGTACCTGCTCTCACTGCATCCGTATGTCCATGATCTGCTGCGGCATCCGGCCGATCGCGCCGTCGTGCAGCGGGCCAACGATTATCTGTTCGACGTGAATCAGCGCGCCAAGGCTTCGGCCGCGTATGTCATCGACGCGACCGGGCTTGCGCTGGCCGCCAGCAACTGGCGCGAAAAGGCCACTTTCGTCGGCCAGGAATACCGCTTCCGCCCGTATTTCATCGACGCCATGAAGGGGGCGCTCGGCCGCTTCTACGGCGTGGGAACCACTTCCGGCGAGCCGGGGTATTTCGTCTCGCAGCCGATCGTGGTGGACGGTCAGATTCTCGGGGTGGTGGTCGTCAAACTGAATCTCGAATGGTTCCAGCGCGCGGGCGCGGACGCCTCCGAGCCGGTCGTCGTGGCAGACGATCATGGCGTGGTGTTCCTGTCGTCCGAGCCGCGCTGGCAATATCGCTCGCTCGCGCCGCTCGCGCCCGACGTGAAGGCTGCGCTCGAGAGCACGCGCCAGTACTACAACCAGCACATCACACCGCTCGCCTGGACCGAGGACGAGCGGCTCGACGCCGACGGCGAAGTCGTGACCGTGCGCGACGGACGCGGCGCGGGCAGGACCCGGCGCTTTCTCGCCGTGCAGCGCAAGCTGGGCGAGCCCGACTGGACGCTCATGTACTTCGCGCCGCTCGATCAGGTCATCGCGAACGCGCGCATCGCGGCCGTGGCGGCGGCATGTCTGGCGGCCTTTACGTGCCTGCTCGGCATTGCATGGAACCAGCGTCGACAGCGCGTGCGCGATATGCTCAAGAGCCGCGAACTGCTGCAGGCGGCGTATGCCGAACTGGGCGAGCGCGTGGCCGAGCGCACCGCGGATCTGCAGGCGGCCAACGAGCGTTTGCAAACGGAAGTGCAGGAACGTGCGCGTACCGAGCACGAGCTGCGCGAGACGCAAAGCGAGCTCGTTCAGGCGTCCAAACTCGTGGCGCTCGGCCAGATGGCCGCGGGCATCACGCATGAACTCAATCAGCCGCTCTCGGCGCTGCGCACGTTCTCCGACAATACGCGCGTGCTGCTCGAGCGCGGCGAGTACGCGGCGGCGCGCGAAAATCTCGAAGCGATTGCCTCGCTCACCGACCGCATGGGCAAGATCACCGGCCAGTTGCGGCTCTTTGCGGGACGCTCGCGGCGCGGCGACATGGAGGCGTCGGTGCGACGCGCGCTCGACAATACGACGATGCTGCTGCGCGCACGCCTGGAGGGCATCCAGCTGACGACCACGTTCGCCGACGGCCTGGAAGAGGTGCAGGTCGCCTGCGAAGGGCTGCGGCTCGAACAGGTGCTGATCAACCTGGTCGGCAACGCCATCGACGCGGTCTCGAGCGGCGCCGGCGCGCCGGCGTCGCCGTCGATATGGATCGACGTGGACGCCAGCGAGGCGTGGGTGCGCATCTACGTGCGCGATAACGGGCCGGGCATCGCGCAGGCGCACATGCCGCGCCTGTTCGAGCCGTTTTTCAGTACCAAGGAGGGCGGTCAGGGCATGGGGCTCGGACTGGCCATCTCGTCGTCCATCGCGCAGGAGAACGGCGGGCAACTCGTGGCCCGCAACGTTCCCGGCGGTGGTGCGGAATTTCTCGTGACGCTGCGCCGCGTGCAACACGCCGGCGCGACAATCGCATGATGTACAAGAACCTCCAGATCCTCTTCGTCGAAGACGACGAACTCGTGCGGCGCGCGACGCTGCAAAGCCTGCAACTCGCTGGCCTGGACGCCTTCGGGCTCGCCTCGGCCGAAGCCGCGCGCGAGCGCATCACGCCGGACTTCCCGGGTATCGTCGTGTCCGATATTCGCCTCGTGGGCATGAGCGGGCTGGAACTGCTCGCTCATCTGCGTCAGCATGCGCCGGAGGTGCCCGTCATTCTCGTGACCGGTCACGGCGATATTTCGATGGCCGTGCAGGCGATTCGCGACGGCGCCTACGATTTCATCGAAAAGCCTTTCGCGCCGGATCGCCTGATCGAGTCGGCCAAGCGCGCGCTCGAGACACGTAAGCTCATGCTCGAGAACCAGGCGCTGCGGCGCGAGCTGGCGGAACAGGGCGGACGCGCGTCGCGCATCATTGGCCGCAGCCCGTCGATGGAGACGCTGCGCACGCTCATCGCCAACGTTGCGATGACCGACGCGCCGGTGCTGATCAACGGCGACACCGGCACCGGCAAGGAACTGGTGGCGCGCAGCCTGCATGAGCTCTCGCGCCGCCGCGACGCGCCGTTCGTCGCGCTGAACTGCGGCGCGCTGCCCGAAACGATCTTCGAGAGCGAGATGTTCGGTCACGAAGTCGGCGCGTTCACGGGCGCGGCCAAGCGCCGCATCGGCAAGCTCGAGCATGCCTCGGGCGGGACGCTTTTCCTCGACGAGATCGAGAGCATGCCGGCGGCGCTGCAGGTAAAGCTGCTGCGCGTGTTGCAGGACGGCGTGCTCGAGCGTCTGGGGTCGAACCAGTCGATTCGGGTGGATTGCCGCGTGGTGGCCGCGGCCAAGGGCGACCTGGAGGCGCTGGTGCGCGAGGGCACGTTCCGCCGCGACCTGTATTACCGCCTGAATGTGGTGACGCTCGCCTTGCCGCCGCTGCGTGAGCGTCGCGAGGACATCCTGCCGCTGTTCGAGCATTTCATGCTCGATGCGGCGGTGCGTTACGGGCGTCCGGCGCCGGTGGTGTCCGATCGCCTGCGTCAGGAGCTGATGCAGGCCGACTGGCCGGGCAACGTGCGCGAGCTGCGCAATGCGGCCGACCGTCTGGTGCTCGGGGTGGCGAGTGCGCCCGACGGCGAATCAGTCGCGCCGCTGCCGCTCAAGGAGCAGGTCGAGCGCTTCGAGCGCGCGGTGCTGCAAGAAGCGCTCGAGCACAGCAAGGGCAACGTGGCCGCCACGGCCGAGGCGCTGCACGTGCCCAAGGCTACGCTCTACGAAAAACTCAAGCGCTATGGCTTGCATACGCGAGGGCATGGCGACGGGGCGGAGGGCGGCCGCTGATCGGCGCCCGCGGGAAGCGAGGGGAGCGCGGGAAATGCAGGAAGTGCAGGAAGTGCGGAAAGTGCAGGAAGTGCGGGAGGCGCGTTAGAAGCACGAAGCGCCCCGAAGGGCGCTAATCGAAGGGTACTGATGGTCGGCGCTGACGGGAAGGGCGTCAGGCCTGCTTCGCCAGCGCTTTCTCGATGAGCTTGTCGAGCTCGGCGTACTCCGGCTCGCCGACGTACTGCTTGAGCACCTTGCCGTCGCGATCCACCACGAACGTCGTCGGCGTGAGCTGCACGTTGCCGTACTGCCTGGCGACGCTGCCGTCGGAATCCATCGCGACCCTGAACGGCAGTTGACGCGACTGCGCGTAGTTCATCACGTACATGGGCGGGTCGTAGCTCATTGCGACCGCCACGAATTCCAGGCCCTGCCCCTTGTATTTCTCGTAAGTCTTCACCATCGTCGGCATTTCTTTCATGCACGTGGTGCAGCTCGTCGCCCAGAAGTTGACCAGGTACACCTTGCCCTTCAGATCGGCAGGGGCGAGCTTCTGACCGGAGAGCAGCGTAAATGTCGCCTCGGGGGCGCGTTTCTGTCCGGCGAACGTGAAGTAGGCGGCGACCGCCACGGCCGCAATGATCGCGGCGGCGAGAATCTTGCTCAGAGGCGATTTACGGGAAGTCGATGCGCTCATGACACAGCCGTGAGGGGAGTGTGGTTCAGTTCGTGACGACGATTCTACTCTGAATCTCCGCGCGCGGTGGCGCTGCTCCCGGCGTGCAAACGCGCGCGCCCGCGGGCGATGGCCTCGTCGAGGTATGCGCCGTAAAAATCCGGCAGGCCCGCGCCGATCAAAGGGTCCGCGACGGGGCGCCCGTTGGTATCGAGGAACAAAACCGTCGGTGAAACCTTGACGCCGTGGGCGCGCGCCCAGGCGGCGCCGGTCGTCACGCCGCCGTCGAAGTCGCGCACCGCGGCGCTGCTGTCCATGCCGATCTCGCGCACTTCATACTTGCCGCTACGCACGAGCGGTGCGAGCTCGCGTTGACGGATCGGGCCGCAGTAGACGCAGTCGCGCAGCGAGACGAGCACGATGAGCGGCGCGTCGAGCGCGGACGCGCGGCGGGCGTGCGCCGCAAAGTCTGTGGCGAGCGGGATGGCGGCCTGCCGCCACGCGCCAGTCTTGCGCTCGGCGGGCCCCGAGACGGCGGGCGCGGCCGCGGCAACCGCGGTAAAACCCACGGTCAGGGTTGCGGCAAGGGCAGCGGTAAGGGTGGCAGTGAGGGTGGCAGTGAGGGTGGCAGTAAGGGCGGTAGCAAGGGCGGTAGCAAGGCAGGCCGGGGCCGCGAAGACTGCGGCAAGGCGGGTGATCAGCGCGCGCGTGAGGATGGCAGTCCGGGCCACGCCGAGCGTCGCCGCTGCGGCAAATTTGCCGGCGCGCGGCCATTGGCGCGCCCATCGCCCTCGTGGGCGAAGCGCGATGGCCGCCGGCGGGGGCGACGAGAGGACGGAGGGACGCTTCATCATATGGCGTCGATGATACCGGGAACCGCGTCGGCGCGTTTTCCATGGCGCAACACATGGCGGATAATGATCGCTTCCCTGTTTTCCATTCTTGCCCGTCCATGACTCGCGTTGTCCGTGTCTGCCTCCTGTTTGCCGCGACGCTGGTGCTCGCGGCCTGCTCTCCCCGCTACGACTGGCGCGAGGTGCACGACAAGGACGGCGCCTATGCCGTGACCTATCCGGCGAAACCGACGCAGGAGGCACGCGACGTCAAGTTCGCCTCGGGGCCGCTGCCCATGCGGATGCAAGCGGCGCGCGTCGACGCCGCGCTGTTCGCCGTCGGCGTGGTTACGCTGCCTCACGATGACGCCACGCTGCGCCAGACAGTCCTCGACGAACTGCGGCTCGGCCTGCTCGCCAACGTGAGCGATGCGGCCGCAGCGCCAGCGCAGGTCATGGTGCGCCAGGCCGGCGACGCTCCCGCCGTCCCCGGGCTCGCCGTCTCCGCTCATGGGACCGTGAGCGACAAGACCGAGCGATACGTTGCCGCTCGCTTCGTGGGCCGAGGCAATCACGTCTATCAGGTCGTCGTGCTCGCGACGCAGGCGCCTCCGAAGGATCAGGTCGATCAGTTCCTCGATTCGTTTACGCTGGAGTGACGCGGCTTCGCGCGCGAGCTCTCTCGCGTGCGGCGTAGGTTGGGCATGTCCCGCATGTCGTGGATGTCCGCATGCCACGCGCAGCCGCGGCACCCGCGGCACGCCATCATTTGGCTCCATCATTCGGCCCCATCATTCGGCTCCATCATCGCCCCGGCCATTCGACTCATCACTCTTCTTCATGCCAGCGGGGTCTCCCGATACTGCACGGCTTCGGCGACGTGTTCGGCGCCGATCATGTCGCTGTCGGCAAGATCGGCAACGGTGCGCGCCACGCGCAGCACACGGTGATAGGTTCGCGCCGACCAATGGTGCTGATTGACTGCGACATGCAACATGTCGCGCGCCGCGGCGTGCAACGCGCACGTCGACTCCAGTGCGCGGCTCGCCAAACCGCAATTGAGCCGCCCCTGGCGCGATAGCTGGCGCTCACGCGCGCGCTGCACCCGCTGCGCGATGACATTGCTGCATTCGCCACCGGCCGGCGCCGCAAAGGTCTCGGCCGCCTGAGCCGGCACTTCCACATGCAAGTCGATGCGGTCGAGCAGCGGCCCCGAGAGACGGTTGCGATAGCGCGCCACTGCCTCTCCCGTGCATCGGCAAGTGCGCGACGGATGGCCGAGGTCACCGCAAGGGCACGGATTCATGGCGGCGACCAGCTGGAACGCGGCGGGGAATGTCGCCTGCCCGCCGGCGCGCGAGATCGTGACATGCCCCAGTTCCAGCGGCTCGCGCAGCACTTCAAGCACGCGGCGCTGGAATTCCGGCAGCTCGTCCAGAAACAGCACACCGCGATGCGCGAGACTGATTTCGCCCGGACGCGGTACGGTCCCGCCGCCGACGAGCGCCGCGGCCGACGCCGTATGATGCGGCGCGCGGAACGGGCGCAGCCCCCATTGACGCATATCGAAGCCATGCGGGCTCAGACTCGCCAGTGTGGCGACTTCCACCGCGTGTGCCGGGCTCAGGTCGGGCAACAGGCCGGCGAGCCGCGTGGCGAGCATTGACTTGCCGGTGCCGGGCGGGCCGTAGAACAGCACATGGTGTCCGCCGGCGGCCGCAACTTCCAGCGCCCGTTTGGCGGGCTCCTGCCCCTTGATGTCGAGCATGTCGAGCATGTCGGGCATGTCGGGCATGTCGGATGCCTCGCGCGTTTCTTCCGGCGCTTCGCCGTCGAACGAGCGGGAAGCGCAGGACGAGGATCGCGGGCGGGCGCGTGCCGCATGCGGGGCGGCGGCGCGCGACAGCGGTACGGCAACGTCGGGTTCGGCGAGGTGCGCACATACATCGAGCAGCGTGCGCGCACCATACACCGTTGCGTTCTCCACGAGCGCCGCTTCGCTCGCGCAGGCGAGGGGAAGCACCAGCGCGCGTTCGGACGGTTCGGCTGCGATGGCGGCCGCCATAGCGAGGCCGCCGCGTATGGGACGGAGTTCGCCCGTGAGCGACAACTCGCCCGCGAACTCGTGCTTGCGCAGCCCCGCCTCGGGCAACTGCCCGCTCGCCGCAAGAATGCCGAGCGCAATGGGCAGATCGAAGCACCCCGACGCCTTTGGCAGGTCGGCCGGCGCCAGATTGATCGTGATGCGCCGTGCAGGAAATTCGAACCGGCTGTTCTGCAGCGCGCAGCGCACGCGTTCCCGGCTTTCCTTCACCTCGGTGTCCGGCAACCCGACGAGCGACAGGCCGGGCAGCCCGTTCGCGAGGTGCACCTCGACGGTAACGGCGCGTGCGCTCACTCCGGTGAGCGCGCGGCTGCTGACGGTGGCCAATGACATGTGATTCCTCCTTCTCGTGCGGCGGCACCTGGCGGGGCGTGCTTGCGATTTATCTTCGTCGCGGCAGACGCTTGTGCGCAACAGCCTATCGGGAGAAACGCGCGAATTTCGGATTCGCGGCGCGGCGTTTTCGGCGTCGTCCGCCCGGGCCTAAGCAGATTCCGATGGGCGGATAGGACAGAGCGCGCGATGGAGGGAGGAGGCGCCGGGCCCCGAGCCTTCAAAGGGAGGCGGGCGGCGAGGCGGCGCGCCAGCGAGGCGGGGCATTACGAACGTTCGCCATCAATGACAAGGGGCGCCGCAGCGCCCCTTTTGCTTTCGTCAGTCCTGCGCTTCGCTGCGCAGGCTTTCGAGTTCGGCCACGCGCTTTTCCAGTGCTTCTAGCTTCTCGCGCGTGCGCGCGAGCACCTGGGCCTGAACGTCGAATTCCTCGCGCGTTACCAGGTCGAGCCGGTTGAAGCCCGAGTTGAGCAGGCTTTTGACGTTGCGCTCGATATCCTTGGCGGGCGATTGCTTGAGCAGCTCGCTCACCTTGGCTTGCATGTCTTGCAGGATCTCGTTCGGTTTCATAAGCCTTCCTCTCTCGTTTCATCGCACCAACGTGGTGCTTGCACCGTCAGCGTGCTTCCTCGCGCCGGTCTGGCCGTCGCAAGCTGGTGCATCGGGTGCGGACCGCAATGTTGGCGCAACTCTATCACCGTTTCCTGCGTCCAGCCAGCGCGGGCGCCCGTGGCGCCATCGGCCTTTCCTTGTCCGGCAAGGCTTTGACATCGCCGTCCTGCATTCGTCCGCACCCGGGGGCGGCCTCGCCGCGCTGTCGGCCCGTCCCGGCACACCTGCAATTTTGCTCATTTTTTATCCCGAAATTCGTATCGTGCGCCTCGCAGCGGATGCGTCACGCGCGCCTGGCACGGGAGTTGCTCTACCAGTCCCGGAAGCTGCCGCACGCTGTACCAAGACTCGACTACAACTCAGGGGAAAGTGATGAACAAAGTGTCAACCGCGATGGCAGGCTGTGTGCTTTTTGGGGCGATGACCGTCTCGGCCGGTGCGTTCGCGCAAGCCGCGGAGCCTGCCGCATCCGCCGCGCCTGCTGCCGCAGCGGCCGCCGAGCCGTTTACCGTCACCGCCAACATCGGCCTGTTCTCGGACTACCGCTTCCGCGGCATTTCGCAGACGGCGAAGCGTCCGGCGGTGCAGGGCGGCTTCGACGTCGCCCACGAATCGGGCCTCTACGCAGGCGTGTGGGCGTCGAACATCAGCTGGATTTCCGACGGCAATTCCGCCGTGAGCGCGCCTATCGAGATGGACTTCTACGGCGGCTGGAAGAAGGAAATCATTCCCGACTGGACGATCGACATCGGCGGCCTGCAGTACTACTACCCTGGCAGCTATCCGTCGGGCACCTATTTCCCGCGCCCGCACACGTTCGAGCTGTATGCCGCCGTGGGCTGGAAAACCGTATCGCTGAAGTACTCGCATGCGATGACGCGTCTGTTCGGTCTCGTCAGTCCGGATGGCCAGGATACGTCCAACAGCGGCTACCTCGACCTGACGGCCACCTATGACACCGGCTTCTGGGGCATCTCGGCCGTGGGTCATGTGGGCCATCAGTGGGTACACAACTTCAGCGCCGCAAGCTACACCGACTGGAAGATCGGCCTGTCCAAGGACCTCGGCAAGAACTTCACCGTGTCGGTCTCCTATGTCGATACGAACGCCGACGAAAAGTACTACACGGCCGCCAACTCCGGCAAAGTGCTTTCCAAGGCGACGGTCGTCGTAGGGTTGTCGAAGACATTCTAAGGAGCGACTCACCATGAAGCTGATTACCGCAATTGTGAAACCCTTCAAGCTCGACGAGGTGCGCGAAGCCCTCTCGAACATCGGCGTGGCGGGGATCACGGTGACCGAAGTCAAGGGCTTCGGTCGCCAGAAAGGCCACACCGAGCTGTACCGCGGGGCAGAGTATGTCGTCGATTTTCTGCCGAAGGTGAAGATCGAGGCGGTAATCGGCGACGCCCTGCTCGACCAGGCGATCGACGCCATCGAGCAGGCCGCCCGCACCGGCAAGATCGGCGACGGCAAGATTTTCGTGTCCAACGTCGAGCACGTGGTTCGTATCCGGACGGGAGAGACCGGCGAAGACGCGCTGTAAAAGGTCATCCATAAGAGACAACAATCATGAAAACACTGCTTGCCAAACTCCTGCTTGCCGCGGCCTTGCTGGGCGTCGCGGGAACCGCCGGCCTCGCTTCGACGGCGGCGTTCGCTCAGGACGCCTCGGCGCCGGCCGCCGCTTCCGACGCGGCTTCACCTGCCGCGGCGCCGGCTGCCACCCCGGCCACCCCGGCGGCTGCGCCCGCGCCGGCCGCCGCAGCGCCTGCCGCTGCCGCCGCTGCGCCCGTGCCGCCCAACAAGGGCGACACCGCCTGGCTGCTCACCTGTACCGCCTTTGTGATTCTCATGACACTGCCCGGTCTGGGCCTGTTCTACGGCGGTCTGGTCCGCTCGAAGAACATGCTCTCGGTGCTGATGCAGTGCTTCATCATCTTCTCGCTGGTGGTGGTGCTCTGGGCGATCTACGGTTACAGCATCGCGTTTACCGAGGGCGGGGCGTTCTTCGGCGGCTTCGATCGTTTGTTCCTCAAGGGAATGACGCCTGACTCGGTCGCCGCCACCTTCAGCAAGGGCGTGAACGTGCCGGAGTACGCGTACATGGCGTTCCAGGCCGCGTTCGCCGCGATCACCTGTGCGCTGATCGTCGGCGCCTTTGCCGAACGCGCCAGGTTCTCGGCGGTACTGCTCTTTACCGTGATCTGGTTCACGTTCTCGTATCTGCCGATGGCGCATATGGTGTGGTTCTGGCCGGGTCCGGACGCCTATACCGATCAGGCCGCCGCGGACGCCGCCACGGCACACGCCGGCTGGCTGTTCCAGAAGGGCGCGCTCGATTACGCGGGCGGCACGGTGGTGCACATCAATGCCGCGATTGCGGGTCTGGTCGGGGCGTACATGGTCGGCAAGCGCGTTGGTTTCGGCAAGGAGGCGTTCAAGCCGCACTCGCTCACCATGACCATGATCGGCGCCTCGCTGCTGTGGTTCGGCTGGTTCGGCTTCAACGCCGGCTCGGGCCTCGAAGCCAACGGCGGCGCTGCACTGGCTTTCGTCAACACGCTGCTCGCGACCGCCGCGGCCACGCTGTCGTGGACCTCGGGTGAATGGATCGCGAAGGGCAAGCCGTCGATGCTCGGCGGCGCCTCGGGCGCGGTGGCCGGCCTGGTGGCGGTCACGCCGGCGGCCGGTTTCGTCGGCCCGATGGGCTCGATCGTGCTCGGTCTGATCGCGGGGCTGGTGTGCCTGTGGGGCGTGAATGGTCTGAAGCGCCTGCTCAAGGCCGACGATGCGCTCGACGTATTCGGCGTGCACGGCGTGGGCGGTATGCTCGGCGCGATTCTGACGGGGGTGTTCGCCGCGCCGTCGCTTGGCGGCACGGGCATCTACGACTACGTCGCCAACAAGGTCGCGCCGGACTACTCGATCGCCGCTCAGGTCTGGATTCAGTTCCAGGGCGTGATTACCACGCTGGTGTGGTCGGGCGTGGTGGCGTTCATCGCCTTCAAGATCGCCGATATCGTGCTCGGCCTGCGCGTGCCGGAAGACGAGGAGCGCGAGGGTCTGGACATTACCTCGCACGGCGAATCGGCCTATCACAATTGACGACGCCACTGACGACGGACGAACCTCACGCTTGCATCGGTCTCATTGCTTCGTTTAGCCGGCCTCCGAAGTCCCCGCGACGTTCGGAAACGATGGACGGGCCCGGCGGTCATGACTTGGCGGCAAACCCCTGACGGTTTGCCGTCCGAGCGAGAGGAGTTGCCGGTTACCGGTCGGACAGCCGGCCCGGCATTGTGCGGGCACCCTGCGGGTGCCCGTTTTTTTTGCCCCGGGCGTGGCCCGGCCCGGTGCCGGTGCTTCGTCGGTTGCCGCGGCGTTGCGCTGGTTTTCGCCGGTTTGCCCTGGCCTGCGCCGGTTTTCCGCACACATGGCTTGCGAACGGCGGCGCCATCCCCATCTTTTCTCATCGCGGCATTGCGCCGCGCCCCCATCGATCGCCGGTCGGCGCGGGAAACCCCGGTGCGCGGCCGCACGGCGCGCCGGCCGCGTCTCCTGCGTCTCTGGCGCTCCTTGTGCCCCTTCGCAGGGCATGGCAAACGGCGGGGGCGCCGGGCGGATGCTCTACAATCGATATTCCATCTGGATATGAGAGAAGCATGGTTCCGCATCTCGTCACGGCCCTGAAAGGCCCGCTGCTCGACCTGGAAAAGAAGATTCTCGATGCGACGCCCGCCATCGAACGCTGGTTCCGGCTCGAATGGCAGGAACACACGCCGCCGTTCTACTGTTCGGTCGACCTGCGCAACGCCGGCTTCAAGCTCGCTCCCGTCGACACCAATCTGTTTCCCGGCGGCTTCAACAATCTGGCGCCCGAAGTGCTGCCGCTCGCCGTGCAGGCCGCCATGGCCGCCATCGAGAAGATTTGCCCGGACGCCAAGAATCTGTTGCTGATTCCCGAACGGCATACGCGCAATTCGTTCTACCTGCAGAACATCGCGCGGCTGTCGACGATCATGCGCCATGCCGGGCTCAACGTTCGTCTGGGCAGCCTGTCGGACGACATCACCGAGCCGACGACCATCGAGTTGCCCGACGGCCAGCACGTGGTGATCGAGCCGCTGGAGCGTTCGCCGCGCCGGCTCGGCCTTAAGAACTTCGATCCGTGCTCGATCCTGCTCAACAACGACTTGTCCGCCGGCATTCCACCGATTCTGGAGGGACTGCACGAACAGTACCTGCTGCCGCCGCTGCATGCGGGCTGGGCCGTGCGTCGCAAGAGCCAGCACTTCTCGGCATACGACGACATCGTCAAGAAGTTCGCCAAGATGATCGACGTCGATCAGTGGATGCTCAATCCGTATTTCGCGAAGTGCGAAGGGATCGACTTCGACGAGCGCGTCGGTGAGGAGAAACTTGCCGACACCGTCGATGCCGTGCTCAAGAAGATCAACAAGAAGTACCGCGAATACGGCATCACCGACAAGCCGTTCGTCGTGATCAAGGCCGATGCCGGGACTTACGGCATGGGCGTGATGATGGTGCATGACGCCGCCGAGATCAAAAACCTGAACCGGCGCGAACGCACCAAGATGAGTGTGGTGAAGGAAGGGCTCGAAGTGCACGACGTAATCGTGCAGGAGGGCGTCTATACGTTCGAGCGCATCAATGAGGCCGTGGCCGAGCCCGTGGTCTACATGATCGACCGTTACGTGGTCGGTGGTTTCTATCGGGTGCATACCGGACGCGGCACCGACGAGAACCTGAACGCGCCCGGCATGCACTTCGTGCCGCTCGCCTTCGAGCACACCGCACTGCCCGACGTCCACGCCAAGCCCGGGGCTGCGCCGCCGAACCGGTTCTACATGTACGGTGTGGTGGCGCGCCTTGCCCTGCTTGCGGCGTCGGTTGAACTCGAGCGCACCGATCCGGATCCGGAAACGTATTGACGTCGGGGCAGCGGGCCAGCGAGGGCGATGGGTTCACCGCGTTATCGGTTTCCGCGTTGCTTTGGGAAGTTTCCGGATTTGGAGTGCGCCGGCGGGCGATTGGCTGCTGTCTGCGATGCGTCCGACGAGCTGGCGCGAGAAGCGAGACAACGGAAGAAGGAAAGAAAAAGACGCCCGGCCGGCCCCCCGACTAGCCGGGCGTCACATTTGCCGGTCGCCTCATGCAACGACCGGAAATCGGGGACTCCCTGACGGACCTCCCCGCAAACGGGTTTTCTGAGCCTCCCCTGCACTGTTCGGATCGTGTACCGTGCCGGTCCGTCGTGCGGTTCGCATCAGCCATGGGGCGATGATGCGGGCGTTCGGCGCACCGGACATCCCCCAAATGGGGGATGTCCGCAGATGTTTGCATGGAATAGGAAATTTCCTTGCGAATTTGCCGACAGGGAGACATCCAGGGATGCCGCGGGACTTGCGCACCTGCCTTCGCCAACTACATCAGCTGCCGGTGCCGATACTCGGCTACCTGCCGCTTTGGCTCGAGACGCTGCGCGTCGGGCTCGACGCCGACAGCGTGGCCGCGCTCTGGCGTCATGCGCCGGATGGCGCGGGCGAGACGCCCGACCTCACTTGCTGTTATGCGCCGCAGGCCCCGTTCGCGGCGTGCGAGCGGCTCGCCGCGAGCGGCTGGACGCTGCCCCCGGTGGCGGACCTGCAACGCACGCTGGCGCACTGCGGTCTTGCTTGCGGTCACGCCAGGCGCACGCACGGGAACGCGCATGGGACGGGGGCGTTGCTTGGGCGGCCGCCGGAGCTCGAGCGTTGCTTTCCCGGCGGCGATTTGCTCGATGTCTGCCTGCTGCCGGCCAGACGCGACGCAACGTCGGTCGCCGGCGCGCAGGATGGCGAGCCCGGCGCCCGCGCTGCGCCCGTCGAGGCGCTGCGGCTGCTCGTGGCGCGCCGCGGGGACCGGCCACGCTTTAGCACCCGCGAAGTCTCGGCGTTCGAGGACGCCGCGGCCGAGTTCACCTCGCTTCCCGGACGCCCATGCTTTCCGGCGCCTGCGGCGTGCTGCGCGCCGATCCCCGTGCCGGGCCAAGACGACGCGCCAATGTCCGGCGGCAACGCGGCGGGCATGCTGGTCTGGCATGGACGGCAGCCGCAGTGGGCCGATCCGGCGGCGCTCACGCTCGTGCGCCGGGTCTGGCGCCTCACGCCGGGCGGGGCCTGGCCGGATGCTTGTGTGGTTCTGCAGGCCTGTCAGGCGCTCGCCGACGAGCTGGCGGTGCGCACGGCCGGCGCGGGCGCCCCCGGTGCGCAGGCGTTCGCGAGCGTTCCCGTACCCGGCGGCACGCTGCATCTGCATGCGACGCACCTGTGCGGCATGGGCGGCGGCGTCACCGACCGCGCGCGCATTGTCCTGCATCTGGCCGTGCCTCCTGCGCTGCGCTTGCTGCAACGTCTGTGGGAGACGGCGCTCACGCCAGTTCAGCGCGAGATCGCCATGCGCCTGCTGGCGGGGCAGTCGCGCGCGCAGACCCGCGAGGCGTGCGCCATTGGGGTGCAGACGCTCAAGACGCATCTGGCGCTCATGCGCGCGCGTCTGGACCCGGTGCGCGACGCGGCGCTGCTGGCGGGTTTGCGCGGAGCGGCGACCGTGGTGGCGCGTCCGGAGCCGCGCGGAGCCGTCCAGAGCGGCAGCGCGGCGCCTCGGCTAGAATAGACGCCTGTTGCCGCAGCATGCGGTGTGTGCATCCGAACCCCAAAGATTTCCCGCCGATCGATGCAGATTCTCTTTATCGCCGACCCGCTCGACCACTTCAAGATCTACAAGGACACCACGTTCTCGATGATGCGCGAAGCCGCGCGCCGCGGCCACCGCCTCTTTGCGTGCGAGCCCCATGAAATGGCCTGGCATGGCGCGACGGTCGACGCGCGCGTGCGGGAGATCCGCCTGACCGGTGACGCGCAGGCCTGGTACGAGGTCGTCGACACGCGCATTGCCGCGCTCACGGAGTTCGACGCCGTGCTCATGCGCAAAGACCCGCCGTTCGACATCGAGTACATCAACTCGACGTGGCTGCTCGAAATCGCCGAGCGCGCCGGCGCACGAGTGTTCAACAAGCCCAGCGCAATTCGCGACCACTCCGAGAAACTCGCGATTGCCGAGTTCGGGCAGTTTGTCGCGCCGACGCTGGTCACGCGCGACGCCGCGCGACTGCGCGCCTTTCATGCCGAGCATGGCGACGTGATCTACAAGCCGCTCGACGGCATGGGCGGCACCGGCGTGTTTCGTATCGGGCCGGACGGCCGCAACCTCGGCTCGGTCATCGAGATGCTCGGCGAGAACGGCGCGCGTTCGGTGATGGCGCAACGTTTCATCCCGGACATCAAGCTCGGCGACAAACGCGTGCTCGTGATCGGCGGCAAGGTGGTGCCGCACTCGCTCGCGCGGATTCCACAGGGCAACGAAGTGCGCGGCAATCTGGCCGCCGGCGGCCTCGGGCAAGCGCGCGACCTGTCGGCGCGCGATCGCCGGATCGCCGAGACGCTCGCGCCGATCCTCTGGCAGCGCGGTCTGCTGCTCGTGGGGCTGGACGTCATCGGCGATTACCTCACTGAAGTGAACGTCACCAGCCCGACGTGTTTCCAGGAAATCACCGAGCAAACCGGCTTCGACGTGCCGAAGATGTTCATCGACGCGCTGGAACTGGCGGTCTGAGCAGGCGGCAGGGGCGGGGGCGGCGGGAGAAGCGTCTGAATTCCCCTGAGGACTGCCTCTAACTTGATGAAAATTCGGGGTTTTTGCGCGCCTGCTAAAATAAGAATCCCAAAATCGACAGGCTCGCGTTCGTCGTTGTGTTCGTATCCCGGACACTCGCGGCGCTCGGCGTGCCTAGCATCATGGCTGGAATTCTGATCATTGCCCACGCACCGCTCGCATCGGCCCTTCGCGAGTGTGTTTCGCATATCTACGGCGGCTGTCCTTCGCGCATCGGCGCGATCGACGTCGTTCCCGACCAGGACACGGCGGCTCTCGTCGAAAGCGCGCGCGAGCGCGTTGCCCAGTTGCAGGAGGAGAACGGCGTGCTCGTGCTCACCGACCTGTTTGGCGCGACACCATCGAACGTCGCGGCGCAGCTCGTCGCACCGAGGGTGAGGGTGGTGGCCGGGGTGAACCTGTCGATGCTCATCAAGGCGGTGTGCTATCGCTCCGTGCCGCTGGAAACGTTGACGGAGAAAGTGCTTTCGGGCGGATCTAAAGGTATTCTCGAAGTCGGCGCGGGTGCGCCGGCGACCACACACACTACGTCACACTGAAACATGCTTCAACAAGAAACGACGATCGTAAACAAGTTGGGCTTGCACGCCCGGGCATCGGCAAAGCTCACACAGCTCGCGGCAAAATTTCAGAGTGAGGTCTGGCTGACCCGGAACGGTCGGCGTATCAATGCCAAGAGCATCATGGGCGTCATGATGCTGGCCGCCGGGATCGGTTCCAAGGTCGAGGTGGAAACCGAAGGCCCTGACGAAGAACAAGCCATGAACGAGATTCTGGCCCTCATCGCCAACAAGTTCGGCGAAGGGGAATAAAAGACGGCGACGCGGTGCCCGGCAGCGCTTTGCAGGCGTGCTGCGACGGGCGGATCGCAAGGATGACGTCATCGAGATAGCGTCACCGACGCTCCGCAGCTCACCGCCCCGAACGTAGATTCAGGCCGCAACATTCGCCTCTGAACCGGGAGACTCACTTGTCTTTCACCCTGCACGGCATTCCCGTCTCTCGCGGCATCGCCATCGGACGCGCCTATTTGCTCGCGCCCGCCGCCCTCGATGTGCCGCACTATCTGCTCGATCCTTCGCAGATCGACGACGAAATCGCACGTTTTCACGGCGCTCAGGCGACCGTCCAGCACGAACTGGACACGCTCAAGGCCGAACTGCCGCACGATGCGCCGGGCGAGATGGGCGCGTTTCTCGACGTTCACTCGCTGATACTGAACGACACGCTGCTCGCCGACGCCGTCATCAAGCTGATTCGCGAGCGTCGCTACAACGCGGAATGGGCGCTGACCACGCAACTCGAGGTGCTCGTCGCCCGCTTCGAAGACATCGACGACGAATATCTGCGCGAGCGCCGCGCGGACATCGAGCAGGTGACCGAGCGCGTGCTCAAGGCGCTCGCCGGCGCACCCGGCATGCGTCACGTGGTGGCGCAGACCCCGCGCGACGACATGATCGTCGTGGCGCGCGACATCGCGCCGGCCGACATGCTGCAGTTCAAGTCGCAGACGTTCAAGGGGTTCGTCACCGATCTCGGCGGCAAGACGTCGCACACGGCCATCGTGGCGCGCAGCCTGGGCATTCCGGCCGCGGTCGGCGTGGCGCAGGCCAGCCTGCTCGTCAAGCAGGACGACGTGATCATCATCGACGGCGATCACGGCATCGTCATCGTCGATCCGGCGCCGATCGTGCTCGAGGAGTACAGCTACCGCCAAAGCGAGCGCGCGCTCGAAGAGCGTCGCCTGCAGCGGCTGAAGCACTCGCCGGCGCAGACCATCGACGGCACCCCCATCGAGCTGCTCGCCAACATCGAATTGCCGGAAGACGCCAAGGCGGCCGTGGAAGCGGGCGCCGTTGGCGTGGGGCTGTTCCGCACCGAGTTCCTCTTCATGAACGAGGAGGAGGCGCCGGAGGAGGAAGCGCAGTTCGAGGCCTACAAGCGTGCCGTGGAGGCAATGCATGGGCTGCCGCTTACCATCCGCACGATCGACGTCGGGGCCGACAAGCCGCTCGACAGCCACGAGACTTACGAGACCGCGCCGAACCCCGCGCTCGGACTGCGGGCGATTCGCTGGAGCTTGTCGGAGCCGCGCATGTTCCTCACGCAGTTGCGGGCGATACTGCGCGCGTCGGCGTTCGGACAGGTGCGGATTCTGTTCCCGATGCTCGCGCACGCGCAGGAAATCGATCAGACGCTCGAGCTCGTGCGCGAAGCCAAGTCGCAGCTCGATGCGGCCGGCCTGCTCTACGATCCCGGCGTGAAGCTCGGCGCGATGATCGAGGTGCCGGCCGCGGCGCTCACCGTGCCGATGTTCCTCAAACGGCTCGACTTCCTCTCGATCGGCACGAACGATCTCATCCAGTACACGCTGGCGATCGACCGCGCGGACAACGCGGTCGCCCATCTCTACGATCCGCTGCACCCGGCCGTGCTGCGCCTGATCGCCATGACGATCCGCGAGGCACATGCGTTCGGCGTACCGGTGGCCGTCTGCGGCGAGATGGCCGGAGACCCGACGGCGACGCGTTTGCTGCTCGGCATGGGGTTGCGGGAGTTCTCGATGCATCCCAGCCAGTTGCTGCAGGTCAAGCAGGAGATTCTGCGGGCGCATCTGCCCGATTTGGAGCGCCCCGTCCAGGAACTGCTCGCGGCGACCGAGCCCGAAGAGATGCAGGCTGCACTGGCGAGGCTGGCGGTGGCCTGAAATCGAGGCCGCGTGCGGTGGTCGGGGCAGGCAAGTGCCGGTGGCGCCTCAGCGCGGCATGACGCAGGGCGTCAATGCCGCTGCCCGCAGACCTTGCACTCCGGGTTACGGGCGCAATGCATGGTGTGCCAGCTCATCCTGCGCCCGTCGAGCATCAGCAGACGGCCGACCAGCGGCGTGCCGACGCCGGCGATCAGCTTGATCGCCTCTGCGGCCTGCATGCTGCCGATGATGCCCACGAGCGGGGCAAGCACGCCCATCGTCGCGCACGCCTGCTCCGGGAACGGCTCGTCGGCCGGAAAAATGCACTCATAGCACGGCGACGCCGCATCGCGCACATCGAACACGCTGATCTGCCCGTCCAAGCGCAGCGCGGCGCCGGACACCAGCGGTACGCCGGCGGCCACGCAGGCGCGGTTCACCGCATGACGCGTGGTGAAATTGTCCGAGCCATCGAGCACCACGGTGGCGTTGCGCGCGAGTGCGGAAAGACGCGCTTCGTCCACGCGCTCGTTGATCGTATCGACCACCACGCCCGGATTGATCTGCGCGATGCGCTGCCGGCCCGACACCACCTTGGGCTGCCCCACGCTTTGCGTGTCGTGAAGGATCTGACGCTGCAGGTTCGTGAGATCGACGTCGTCATCGTCGATCAGCGTGATGCGCCCGACGCCCGAGGCCGCCAGATAGAGCGCGGCGGGCGAGCCCAGGCCGCCCGCCCCCACGATCACGGCATGCGACGCAAGCAGACGCTCCTGACCCTCGATGCCGAGTTCGTCGAGCAGGATATGACGGGAGTAACGCAGGAGCTGATCGTCGTTCATCGCAACACGTAAGGAATAAAAAAACCGTGCCGGCTTTCGCGGGCACGGTTCGTAGTGTAAAGCCGTTGCTTATTTCTTGTCCGACGGCTTGGCCGGCACGACCGTATCGGTCTTGGGATCGGTCTTGGCGCCGGCGGCGGGCGTTGCAGCCTTCGCGGCGTCCTTCGGCAGCGGGCCGGCATTGGCCTCCAGGCGCGACTTGGTGCGCTGCACCGGCTCGCCCTTGAGCTGATGGATCGCCTGCTGGAGCATGAAGTCGTCGGCGCTGCCCAGGTCCGGCAGGCGTTCTTCGCGTTCCTTCTTGCGCTCTTCCGGCGTCTTCTTCGCGTTCTCTTCCTCGAGGCGGCGCAACTCTTCCAGGCGGCGCGCTTCGCGGGCGTCGATTTCCTTCTGCTCGTCAGGCGTTTGCGTGTTGTGCAGATGGTTCTGGTAATCGATCTCGCGCGTGACCAGCACGTCGTCCGGATCGCCCTTCGGATTCTGGTCGACCGGCACATCCGGCTTGATGCCGATGGACTGGATCGAGCGGCCGCTCGGCGTGTAGTAGTACGCCGTGGTCAGGCGCAGCGCGGTGTCCGGCGAGAGCTGACGCACCGTCTGCACCGAGCCTTTGCCGAACGTGGTCTTGCCCATGATCAGCGCGCGCTTCGAGTCTTGCAGCGCACCGGCCACGATCTCCGAGGCCGACGCCGAGTAGGCGTTCACGAGCACCACCATCGGCACCGTCTTCCAGAACGCGGCCTCGCCCTTGAGCGGGTCTTCCGGGCTCGCGGACAGACGGTAGTTGTCGAACGTGGCCGTGTACTTCTGCTTGGCGTCTTCGATCTGGCCGTTCGTGGTGACCACCGTGGCGCCTTCCTTCAGGAAGGCTGCGGACACGCCCACGGCCGACTGCAGAATGCCGCCGCCGTTGTTGCGCAGATCGAGCACGAGACCCTTGAGCGGGGCGTCTTTCGACAGCTCCTGCAGCTTCTTGGCCAGGTCCGGCACGGTGCGTTCCTGGAAGCTGGTGATGCGCACGTAGGCAATGCCCGGCTCGAGCATCTTGCCCTTCACGCTCTGGACGCGAATCTCCGCGCGCACGATCGACACGGGGAAGGTGCGCTCGTCGGACTTGCGGAAAATCGTCAGCGTAACCTTGCTGCCCGGCGCGCCGCGCATGCGCTTGACCGCCTGATCGAGCGTCATGCCGCGCACCGGCTTGTCGTCGATGCGCGTGATGAGATCGCCCGGCTTCAGGCCGGCCTTGAACGCGGGGCTGTCCTCGATCGGCGAGATCACCTTCACGAGACCGTCTTCCTGCGAGATCTCGATGCCCAGACCCGCGAAGCGGCCCCGCGTCTGCTCCTGCAGTTCCTTGTACTCGTCCTTGTCGAGATAGGACGAGTGCGGATCGAGGCTGGACACCATGCCCTTGATCGCGGCGGTGAGCAGCTTCTTGTCGTCGACCGGCTGCACGTACTCGCGCTTGATCTGACCGAACACTTCGGCCAGCAGCCGGAGCTGTTCGAGCGGCAGCGGCGTGGTAGCGCTTTGCGCGGAAGCCTGCGAGAACGCGAGGGTGGCAGCCGCACCGGTCGCGAGGCCCAGCACGATCAGGCCGATGTGTTTGAGGGTTTGGCGCATATAGGCGTGGAAATTCCGGATTTTTCGGGGCGCCCGCCAACGGGCGCGCGCACTTTGGCGAAGTATAACCGTTTGCCCGCGGGGCGGACATTGCCCATTCGACAGAGACTTTTCCCGAGTGGTTCGCCGAAAAGTGCCATCCGATGCGCCTTTTACGTCACCTCTTTCGGCATCGCCTCCTTTGCGTCGGCGCATAGACGGTTTTATGGGCCGCCTCTTATACGTCGCCTTATACGTCGCCTTATGCGTTGCCTTACACGTCGCGCGCCCCCCGTCGCTATTCGTTGCCCTGCGCCACCCTTCGCCGGGACGGAAGGTGCGGCGAGGACGATAAGCATGCGAGCGCCGCGATGCACGCGACGGAGCGGGCACATCGCGGTATGCCGGTTTGGCGCGGTATCCCGATGTACTTCCGGGCGGCGCCGGCCGGCGCCGCCTGCGGATATTTGCGGATATTACTTCGACTTGCCTTGCGCGGCCACGGCGGCCAGTGCGCCGGCGATTTTCTCCTGATCGCCGAGGTAGTAATGACGGATCGGCCTGAGGTCGGCGTCGAGTTCGTACACGAGCGGCGTGCCGTTCGGAATGTTCAGGCCGGCGATGTCGTCGTCCGAGATATTGTCCAGATGCTTGATGAGCGCACGCAGCGAGTTGCCGTGCGCGGCCACGAGCACCTGCTTGCCGGCGCGCACCGCCGGGGCGATCGACTCGTTCCAGAGCGGCAGCACGCGTGCCACCGTGTCCTTGAGACACTCGGTGAGCGGAATCTCCTCGCGCTTGAGCTTGGCGTAGCGCGGGTCGTTGAACGCACTGCGCTCGTCATCGGCGGCCAGCGGCGGCGGTGGCGTGTCGTAGCTGCGGCGCCAGACGTGCACCTGCTCGTCGCCGTACTTCGCGGCGGTCTCGGCCTTGTTCAGGCCGGCGAGCGCGCCGTAGTGACGCTCGTTCAGACGCCAGCTATGCACCACGGGGATCCACATCAGGTCCATGGCGTCCTGCACGTGCCACAGCGTGCGGATCGCGCGCTTGAGAACCGACGTGTACGCCAGGTCGAACCGGTAGCCGGCTTCGGCGAGCAGCTTGCCGGCCTCGCGGGCTTCGGAAACCCCCTTTTCGGTCAGGTCGACGTCGACCCAGCCGGTAAACCGGTTTTCCTTGTTCCACGTCGATTCGCCGTGGCGGATGAGAACGAGCTTGTACATGAGCAAACTTCAAACAGAGTTGGGAAAGCGGGGGCAGCCGGCGGGTCGGGCATGGCTCGTCGCACGTCGCCAGGCCATGCCCGGCAAGGACTTGGCGGCAGCGACCCATGGACGCCGGGGGGGCGCGGCACGGTGGCCGCCGACGTGCGGCGCGGCGATTGCCAACGCGACCCGTCGGCGCAATCTCGGAATATTTTATAATGATCGGATTCTTTTGATATTTTTCAGGTGGTTTGTGAAGTTCTTTGCCGATTACACCAACCTCGCGCTCATCGCCATCGCCCTCGTCTCGGGCGGCATGCTGGCCTGGCCGGTATTCAAGCGCGGCGGTCGCGGTCTGTCGACCGTCGAAGCGACCCAATTGATCAACCGCAAGGGCGCGGTGATTCTCGACGTGCGCTCGGCAGAGGAGTTCGCCGGCGGCCATCTGCCGTCCGCGCGCAACGTGCCGCTCGACGAGGTCGAACAAAAGGTCGGCCAGGTCATCAAGAACAAGGCGGCGCCGGTGCTGATCGTGTGCAAGAGCGGCCAGCGCTCCGCGCGGGCCCAGGCGCTGCTGCGCAATCTGGGCTACGCTGAGGCGTTCAGCCTGCAAGGCGGTGTCGCCGCATGGCAGGAAGCCGGCCTGCCGGTCGTCAAGTAATCCAGGAGTTGCCAGTCATGCCCAAGATCGTGATGTACAGCACGCAAGTGTGCCCGTATTGCCAGATGGCCGAACGTCTGCTGCGTCAGCGCGGCGTTCAGGAAATCGAGAAGATCCTCATCGACAAGGATCCGGCTCGCCGCGAGGAAATGATGACGCGCACGGGGCGCCGCACGGTGCCGCAGATCTACATCGACGAACGTCATATCGGTGGTTACGACGATCTGTCGGCCCTCGACCGCGCGGGCGGCCTCGTGCCGCTCTTGCAAGCTGCCTGATACCCCGCTCACAATAGTGCGCCCGGCCGCGTGTCCCGCGGCTGTCTTATCCCCAAGGAAACGAAATGTCCGACCAGAATCAGCCGTTTTTCAGCATCCAGCGCGCTTACCTGAAAGATCTGTCTCTCGAGCAGCCGAACTCGCCGGCGATCTTCCTCGAACAGGAAATGCCGACCGTCGAAGTGCAGCTCGACGTCGCCGCCGAGCGTCTGGCCGAAGAGATCTTCGAAGTCGCCGTGATTGCTACCGTGACGGCCAAGATCAAGGACAAGGTCGCGTTCCTGGTGGAGGGCAAGCAGGCCGGGATCTTCGAGATCCGCAACGTGCCTGTCGAGCAGCTCGATCCGCTCATCGGCATTGCCTGCCCGACGATCGTCTACCCGTATCTGCGTGCGAACGTGGCCGACGCAATCAGCCGCGCCGGCTTCCAGCCGATCCACCTGGCCGAAGTGAACTTCCAGGCGCTGTACGAGCAACGTCTGGCGCAACTGGCCGAGCAGCAGCAGGCGGCCAACGGCGAGGCGCCGGCTTCGGGCATCGTGATGCCTGACGGCTCGTCCGCCCAGACCCACTAAGCGCTCGCGCTTGACCGACGCGCAGGCCGGTGGCCGGTCCGCGCGTCGAGGTCCCCTTCATGAAGATTGCCGTATTCGGTGCGGGTGCCTGGGGCACCGCCATGGCGAGTCACATGGCCGCACGCCATGATGTCGTCCTTTGGGCGCGCGACGGCGCGCTCGTGGACGCACTGACCGCCACTCACGAGAATTCCACCTACCTTCCCGGTTCCTCGCTGTCCTCGCGCCTGCGATTCGACGCCGATTTCGCGACAGCGCTGGCCCATGGCGCGGGCGAGCACGCGTTGTGCGTAGCGGCCGTACCGGTGGCGGGGCTGCGCGCGCTGGCCGGGCACATGGCGCAGGCCGCCGAGCCGCCGCGCAACCTTATCTGGCTGTGCAAGGGCTTCGAGGCCGACACCGGTCTGCTGCCGCATCAGATCGTTGCCGACGTCTTTCCCCAGGCCGCGGGGGGCTCCCTGTCCGGGCCGAGCTTTGCGCGCGAGGTCGCTCAGGGGCTGCCCGCTGCACTGACCATCGCGAGTTCCGTTCGTGCACTGTGCGATCTGACCATCGCCGCGTGCCACTTCGGCGCGTTGCGTATTTATTCGAGTGACGATGTCATCGGCGTGGAAGTCGGCGGCGCCGTGAAGAACGTACTTGCGATCGCGACCGGCGTCAGCGACGGTTTAGGGCTCGGTTTGAACGCCCGTGCCGCGCTTGTTACGCGCGGGTTGGCGGAAATGACGCGTCTTGGCGTGGCGCTCGGCGGCAAACCCGAGACGTTCATGGGGCTGACGGGCATGGGCGACCTGATCCTGACGGCGACCGGCGACCTGTCGCGAAACCGCACCGTGGGGCTGCAACTGGCGTCCGGCAAGACGCTCGACGAGGTGCTCGCGTCGCTCGGCCATGTGGCCGAAGGCGTGCGATGTGCCCGTGCGGTACGCGATCTGGCGCGAGCCCATGGCGTCGACATGCCGATTACCGACGCCGTGTGCGCCACGCTGTTCGATGGCCTGCCTGCCCGTGCGGCCGTGGAAGCCTTGTTGCGACGCGATGCACGCGCGGAGCGCGAGGGCGACGCCGCCGCCGGCTGACCGGCTGGCCTGCCGACGCGGTGACGCTGAACGCGCCGCGATCCGCCGGCAGGCCCGCGCCGCATGAGGCGTCGTTGCAGCAACGTGCCCGGATGCACCGATGTGCGCCGATGTGCCGCTCGGGCGCATCGGGCATCGTTCCCCGATTTCCCCGATTTCTCGATGGGGACGTCATGGCATTCACGCATGTCCCGTCGACACTCGCAACAAGGGAGCCGAACCCATGTCGCAAGCCGTTCATCTCGAAGCCCTGCAGGGCGACATCACACAATCTGCGGTCGACGCCATCGTGAATGCCGCGAACGAATCGCTGCTGGGCGGTGGCGGCGTCGACGGCGCCATACACCGCGCGGCGGGGCCTGAGCTCCTCGCGGCGTGCCGCAAGCTGCACGGATGTCCGACAGGACACGCGAAGATCACGCCGGGCTTTCGCCTGAAAGCGAAGTACGTGATCCATACGGTGGGGCCGGTCTGGCATGGCGGCGGTGACGACGAGCCGGCACGACTGGCGAGCTGTTATCGCGAGAGTCTGCGTCTTGCCGCGGAGAACGGTTGTCGCAGCGTGGCGTTCCCGGCGATCAGTTGCGGCGTGTATGGCTATCCGCCCGAACTGGCAGTGCCGCTCGCCGTCTTCACGGTGCGCGACGCGTTACCGCACTTCCCGGGCATCGAGCGGGTCCAGTTCATTTGCTTCGACGCCGCCATGCTGCGGCGCTACCAGACCGAGCTCGCCAATCAGGCGCCGCCGGCGTAACCGTGCTGCCGCCACGCCTCGAAGACGACCACCGCCACGGTGTTCGACAGATTCAGGCTGCGGTTGCCGGGGCGCATCGGCAGGCGCACGCGTTGCGTTGTCGCGAAGGTGTCGAGCAGCTCGGGCGCAAGGCCGCGTGTCTCCGAGCCGAAGACGAACCAGTCGCCGGGTGCGAACGCGAGCTCGCCGAAGGGGCGGGAGCCCCGCGTCGTCAGCGCGAACATGCGTGCGGGGTCCGGCGACTCCGACGCGAGAAACGCGGCCCAGTCGCGATGCACCTTCATTTGCGCGTACTCGTGATAGTCGAGCCCCGCGCGACGCATGCGCGCGTCGTCCAGCGGAAAGCCAAGCGGCTCGACGAGATGCAGGCGGGCGCCGGTATTGGCGCACAAGCGGATGACGTTGCCGGTGTTGGGCGGAATTTCGGGGCAGACGAGAACGACGTTGAACATGGCGATCGGCGGGCGGAATTTCCGGAGTTGTTCGGAATTGTCCGGAGTTGTCGTGAGTTATATGGAGTTATGTGGAATTATGTGGAGTTATCGGGGGGCGGCGTTCGCAGTGCGATGGCGGCGAGCACATGTGACGCGCCGGCGGTCTTGAGCGCACGGGCTGCGGCGTCGCAGGTGGCGCGCGTGGTCATCACGTCATCGACCAGGATGATGCGGCGCCCGCGAACGCCGTCGCTGGCGACGAAGGCATCACGCAGGTTGCGCATACGCGCCTCGCGCGAGAGGCGCCGCTGCGAGGCCGTGGTCCGCGCGCGGCGCAGAACATGCGCGCTGGCCGGCAGGTTCGCGCGTCTCGCGGCAACGCGAGCAAGCTCCCATGCCTGATTGAAGCCGCGTGCCGCCAGTCTCGATGGCGCCAACGGCACCGGCACGACCAGCGGCAGCCGAGGCGACGCCGGGTCGTCGGGCTGCGCCAGCAGCGCGTCGCCAAGGCGTTCGCCGAATTCGCGGGCCAGTGGCAGGGCGCTGTGGTATTTCAGACGGATCATCAGCGAATCGAGCGGCGCAACGTAATCTGCCAGCGCCAGCGTCGCGTCGAAAGCGGGCGGCTGGCCCACGCATTCCCCGCAAATCGGCCCGGCTGCCGAAGGGGGTGTGCGACAAATTGCCGCATCTTGCGCGGCGGCTGCGTGACGTACCGCCGCAGGCCCGGCGAGCGACGGCAGCGCGATGGCGCAACGCGCGCAGCGCAGGGGTGCGTCGGGTCGCCCGGCGTCGAACATGCGTGCGCAGTCGGCGCAGACTTGCCGCGCCGCGCGGCGGTGGCACACGGCACAGTGGTCCGGCAACGCCGCGCGCAGCAGGGCGCCGGCGAGCCGGGCGAGCGTCGGGAACGGATTGCGCGGAATGGACAAGGCGGTATTCGGCAGTGAGGTGACGGCGAACGCGGCGCGAATGCCGCGCGGCGGCCGCGCAATGGCGGTGCCCGATGCGTTCGGACAGCTGCGAGTATACTGCCGACTCGCCTTTTCGCCCGTCCCATGAAGCCTTCTGCCGCTCCCTCCGCTCCGTCCCGCGCGTTCTCGTCCCGTTTTTTGCGTGCGGCATTCGACCGTCGCGCGTCGCACTGGGCGCAAGCCGACTTTCTGATGCGCGAAGTGGCGTCACGGCTCGCGAGCCGGCTGGACTACATCAAGCTGCAGCCAAAGCGGGTGTTGGACGCAGGCTGCGGCACGGGCAGCGACCTGCGGCATTTCGGCGACCGCTATCCCGACGCCTATCGCGTGGGAATCGACGCCTCTTTCGCAATGGCCCGCGCGGCGGTCGCGGCCGGTGCGGCGAGCGGGTGGCGGCGCCTGCTTCGCAGCGCACCGCCGTATGGCGTGGCGCAAGCCGACTTTTCCGCGTTGCCATTCGCTTCGCGCGCCTTCGATCTGGTGTGGTCGAATCTCGCGCTCCATTGGTATCGTGAACCGCATCGCGTCATTCCCGAGTGGCACCGCGTGCTGAGTACCGATGGTCTGCTGATGTTCTCCGCGTATGGCCCCGACACGCTGCGCGAGCTGCGCGCCGCGTGGGCGCAAGTCGACGACCTTCCCCACGCTCTCGAGCCGACCGACATGCACGATCTCGGCGACATGATGGTCGCAAGCGGCTTTGACACGCCCGTGACGGACATGGAGCGGCTCACGCTGACCTTCGAGTCACCGGACACGCTGCTGCGCGACGTGCGTCTGCTTGGCGTGAATCCATTGCCGGAGCGTCGGATGGGGCTTACCGGGCGGGCGCGGCTTGCGGGCCTGCGCGCGGCGCTCGAGCGCCAGCGCGGCGAGGACGGCACGATTGCGCTGACCTTCGAGCTCGTCTACGGTCATGCGTGGAAAATTCCGGAAAAGGTCGACGCCGCGGGCAATGCCATCGTCCGCATCCAGGACATCGGGCGCGGCGGCCGCCCGCGCTGACATCCCACGGCGCTGTTCGCCGTCCACCGGGCGCTTCCGCTTCCCTGTCGCACTGTCGGCGCCATGCCGACGCCTTCCACTCGCACATCGCACCGGCCGCCGTGCCCGACGGTGCGCTTCCGCATCCTGCGTCCTACACGACTTTGCAGGTATTCCGCGCGCGCTCCATTCGCTTAAATGAAGCTTCACGGCGTGCAGCAACGCAGGCATTGCGAACGGCATTCCTTCGTTGCGTCACGCCATTCCACCGCAATCGGGGGTGACTTCGGGAGGCTGACCGTGGGGCATCAACGCGAAACGCCGGCAGCGCTGCCGCGAACCTCTCCCGCGGCCCATACGGGCGCGCAGGAGAGCCTATCGCTGCGCGTGGACGGCAACTTCCTGCGACCTGTCACGTCGCCGGTCTTCACGAGGATCGACGGACTGTGTGCCGCGCCCGTCCATCTGAAACTCGAGGGGTTGAATCCTGCAGGCTCGATCAAGCTCAAGACGGCGTTGCAGCTGATCGAGGACCTGGAGGCGAGCGGAAGCATTCGGCGCGACACGCACATCGTCGAATCATCGTCGGGCAACCTCGGGGTCGCGTTGGCCATGGTGTGCGCCAATCGCGGATACCGTTTCACCTGCGTCACGGATCCGAACACCTCGCGGCATGCCGTTCGCACCATGCAGGCGTTGGGCGCTCACGTGGTTCGCGTCGAACGCCGCGACGCGCAGGGCGGTTTTCTGGGTACGCGCATTGCGTGGATACGCGCGCAGGTGCGGAAGGACACACGCTGGCTCTGGCTCAATCAATATGCCAATCCGTCCAATTGGCGGGCGCACTTCCGCTGGACGGCGCCAGAGGTCTTCGCGGCATTTCCCGGCGTCGACCATCTCTTCGTGGGCGCGGGGACGACGGGGACGCTGCTCGGATGCCTGCGATATGTGCGCGCGCATCGATTGCCGACGCGCGTCGTCGCGGTGGACGCCGTCGGGTCCGTGACGTTTGGCGGCCCGCCCGGCGCGCGCCGGATTCCCGGACTCGGGACGAGCTGCCGCCCGCCGCTGTGCGAGCCGCCTCACGCCGAGCCACCCGACGCCGTCGTCCACGTCGCGGAGCCGGAAACCCTGCGAATGTGCCACGCACTCGCACAGCGCGGATTGCTGGCGGGTGGCTCTTCCGGCAGCGTGTTGCGCGCGGTGCAGATAGCGGGCGCCGACATTGCGCCCGATGAAACCGTCGTCGCCATCGCGCCGGACATGGGCGATAAGTACCTCGATACCGTGTACGACGCCGCGTGGGCCGCGACCTGCTTCGCCGATGCGTCGCCTGCACCCGATGCTACTCCACCCCTGCCCCGGACCACGAGTCCCGCACGGCCATGAACGCGCTTTCATCACCGCAATTTCGTGTCTTCACGGCGGAGCAGGTCGATGCCGCAATCCGTGGCGGACGGCACGCCGTACTCGATATCGTCGAGGCGGCGTATCGTGCCCATCACGCGGGCCGCACCGTCAACCCCGAGAGCCAGTTTCTGCGATTTCCCGACGACGAGCGAAACCGCATCATCGCGCTGCCGGCCCATATTCGGGACAGGGCGGGCGAAGGCGCGACCGGCATCAAATGGATATCGAGCTTTCCCGGGAACGTCGGGCGGGGCATGCCGCGCGCGTCGGCGGTACTCATCCTGAACGATCTGGCAACGGGGTTCCCGACGGCGTGCATGGAGGCGAGCTGCATCAGCGCGGCGCGCACGGCGGCAAGCGCGATCAGCGCCTTGCGCCGGCTTACCGGGGGCAGGCCACAGGCGGCAAACGCGTCGGGGAGGGTGCGGGTTGCGTTCATCGGCGCGGGTGTGATTGCCCGGCACGTCGCGCAGTGGCTGCCGCTCGCGGCGTTGCCCGTTGCACGGGTGACGGTGCATGACCTCAATGCCGGGGCCGCGGACGCACTGGCCGCGCGCATCGGCATGGAAACGTGCTACGCGAGCGAGACCCAGAACTCGCTCGAGATCGCCGTCCGGGAGGCGGATGTCATCGTGTTTGCCACGACTGCATCGACGCCATACGTCGCGAATCCCGAGTGGTTCTCGCACTGCCCGATCGTTCTGCATCTTTCCCTGCGCGATCTCGCGCCGGCCGTCATTCTCGCGTCTTGCAACGTGGTCGACGACATCGACCACTGTCTGCGCGAGCAGACCTCGCTCCATCTCACGGAAGCACAGACCGGACATCGGCACTTCGTGAGCACCTCGCTGCCGGATTTGCTGTGCGGCGGCAATGCTCCGCCCCGAGACAGGCCTGTCGTCTTCTCGCCGTTCGGTATGGGCATTCTCGACATCGCCGTTGGCCGCTGGATCTACGAGCGCCTCGCCCCGCAGCAGGCGCCCGTCCCCCGTTTTTTCAACGATATGCAACGCGCATGACCCTAGCTCCTACCCGCTCTTCGTCTCACCACGTCGCTTCGCACGGCGCGGAGGGTTTCGCCGACGTGCTCGTCGGCCTGCAATATGGCGATGAAGGCAAAGCGAAAATCATCGATGCTCTCGCGCCCGAATATGACGTGATCGCGCGCTTTAACGGCGGCGCCAACGCCGGCCACACCATCGATACACCGCACGGGCGCATCGCTTTGAAGCAGTTGCCCTCCGGCGTCTTTCATCCGCACGCCGCGCTCTACATCGGCTCCGGATGCGCCATCAATCCATGGAAGCTCGCCGAGGAGATCGAGCAGCTCAACGACATGGGCGTCTGCCTTGAGGGCCGGCTTCGCATCAGCGCACGCGCGGCCCTGGTTCAGCCGCATCACATCGCACTGGACCGCCGCGGCAGCGCAACGATCGGCACCACGGGAAACGGCATCGGCCCATGCTATGCCGACAGGGCTTTGCGCGTCCGCAACGACACGCGCGTGAATCTGATGATCGGCGATCTACTCGAAAACGAGGCCACTGCCGTGTCGAGCATGCGCGACGTGTTCACACGGATGATCAACGCCGATGGGGGGACGTTGCCATGGATGGCGGAAATGTCGGATCTCCTGCTGTCGCTGCCCGCCGTGGCGAGAACCTTGCGCCGGTATATCGAACCGGACCGAAGTTGGCTCACCGTTCGCGTGAAGCAGGGGGCGCGCGTGTTGTTCGAAGGTGCGCAATCGGTATTGCTCGACGTGGTCGACGGCAGCCAGCCCTACGTTACGTCGAGTCATACGGTCCCGGCCTACGCCTACGTGGGGGGCGATCTGGCGGCGAAATACCACCGACGCACGATCGGCGTGGCCAAGGCCATCGTATCGCGCGTGGGGCGTGGGCCGTTTCCGTCAGAGCTGGGTGGGGACCGTTCCGCGGCGTATTGCCACGATGCGGCACAAACGCAGGCGGGTGCCGCTCAGGAACGAGAGCAGCACGTTCCCGAAGACCTGTTGCGCTCGACAGACCCGTTCGACATCGGCACGGCGCTGCGCATGCTGACCGGCGAGTATGGTACGGGCACGGGGCGGCCCAGGCGCATCGGCATGCTCGATCTTGCGCAACTCAGAGAGGTGATTCGCGCGCACGCGGTGGATTGCGTCTACCTGAACAAGGTCGACTGCCTGTCGTACTACCTGCAAACGGCCTACCAGGGTGTCCCGATGCGCGTGCCGCGCGATGCGCTCTCGGGCGAGGCCATGCCCGACGTGCTGATCTATCCCGGCCTGACGGAGCGCTCGATTTCGCTTGGCCGGGGTGGCACTCTCGATTCCGCCATGAACGGCTTCGTGGACTTCGTCGAGCGGTATATCGGCGCGCCGCTCGCCGGTATTGGGCTGGGGCCGGAACGCGCCAGTCTGGTGACGCTGGCCGCACACGAGAAGTTGCGCGCGACCAACGCGTCAAAGGCGGAGACGACACATGCCTGATATTCGGCGACCGCCCTGTGACGGCGACGGGCCGCGCGAGGGGCCCGGTGCTTTTACGACCGTGCCACGCCCGTGGCGGGAAGTCGCTGCGGCGGCCCGCTGGGGGAGCGACGAACCGTTTCCGCCGTTGCAGCCGGATCACCTTTTCTTCAATGCATCGCTGATGCCATATGTCGCGCATCCGCTCGTGCGCGAGCGCGGACAGGCGGCCAGACAGCAACTGAGCGCCTGGCGGCTTGCGGACTATCTGAACAAGACGGAGCGTGTGGAGCTGCACATCGTCAATCGCGCGGTGGAGCAAATGCTCGATATCGAACCGGGCGTGTCGGTCGGTCGCGACGACTTGCTCGCCATCTATACCGACGAAGGTTTTCACACATGGATGATGGCGCGCTTTCGTGCGTGTCTGCTCGCGGCTACCGGTGTCTCACTGCCGCGGCCGCCATCGCCGGGTGTCGGGCGCGTGCTGGCGCTTTGCGAGGCGGTGCCGCGCGCGCGGCGCGGACTCGCGATGATCGCAGCGGCGACGGTGACCGAGACGCTGATTACCGGAACGCTTCGGCGAGCTGGCGCGGGAGACCGGATCTACCCGCCCGTGAGCGCGCTGCTCGCCGAGCACGCGGCGGACGAGATGCGCCATCAGGCGGCGTTCGTTCGCTTCGCCGGCGAATGGGTGCCGTCCCTGCCCTCGGACGAGCGCGCGTGCCTGGACGCGCTGCTGCCGGAATTGATGATGGCGTTTCTCGCACCCGAGTTGCCGGCGTGGCGGGAGCAGCTGTGCGCGATCGGGCTGTGCGAAGAGAACGCAGACCGCGTTCTGCGCGAAAGCATCGACCCGCTGGAAGTCGGCGTGCAGATGATGGAAGCGGCGCTCGTGCCGCGTCGCCTCTTCGAACGACTGGGATTGTCGAGCGCGGCGCGATTCGCCCAGCTCGCCGGCCGGTGGCGTCCGCCATGAAGCAGCGCGGCACGGTCGGGCGGAGACGGAAGGCACAGGGGGGCGGCGCTTCAGCGGCACTTCAGCGGCGATAGGGTGGCAATCAGGTCGCAATCAGGTGGCAATAGGGTGGCAATAGGGTGGCAATGGGGTGGCAATAGGGGGCAATAAGGCCCGCAATCGAGCGGCGGCATCGACCCATCAGGAGAGCGAACGTGAACAGTCATTGGTTAGCCCCGGACATGACGATGAGCGCGGCGGACTATCTCGCGTTGCTGGACGCGGCACTCGCTTTCAAGCAGCGCTACCCCGCGCAAACGGGGGCGGCGCTGCAGGGCAAGACGATCTATTTCCTCTTCTACAACGCGTCGCTGCGCACGCGCAGCAGCTTTCAGACGGGGCTCGCCCGGATGGGCGGCAATGCGATCGTGCTGGACCCGCATCACGCGATCTACACGCCGGCGCTGCCCGAAGCGGAAATTCCCTACACGACAGAGCGGATCGCCGACGTAGCGCGCGTCCTCTCGTCATATGGCGATGCGATCGCGATACGCATGTACGGCGAGCCAGCGGGATGGGTCTACGGCGCCGCGCATCGACATCTCGAAGCGTTCGCGCGATCGAGCCGGGTGCCTGTGATCAACATGGAGTGCGATCGCTTTCACCCCTGTCAGGCACTTGCCGACATGATGACGTTGCGCGAACGGCTGGGTGATCTCGCCGGGCGCCGACTGTGCATCAGCTGGGCGTATTCAGGGAGCTGGCACAAGCCGGTGGCCGTGCCGCAAAGTCTTCTGCTCGCCGCCGCCAAAGCCGGCATGGACATCACGCTGGCCCACCCGGCCTCGTTTGGCCTCGATCCCGAGGTGATGGACCGCGCGCGGCAGGTCGCGGGCCAGACCGGCGCGCGTGTGCGCGTCACCCACGATTTTCTTGACGGTGTGAATGGCGCACAGGCCGTCTATGCCAAATCGTGGTGTTGTCTCGCGCATCTGCCGACGCGACACGGCGATCCGGTGGACGAGCGAGCGATGCAAAGGGCGTTCGAGCGCCATCGCGACTGGCGTGTCGACGCCGACGTCATGCGTCTTTCCGGCACGGACGCGGGATATCTTCACTGCCTGCCCGCGGACCGTGGACAAGAGGTGACGGACGAAGTGATCGATGGCGCGTCGTCCTGGGTTTTCCAGCAGGCGGCAAATCGGCTGCATGCTCAGAATGCCGTCATGGCGCGGTTGCTGAATCCGGGATGCCTCGCATGAGCCGCGCTTTCTCACACCGATACGTATGCGTGCGCTGTGCCGCGCGACAGCCTTGGGCCGGCATTCGCTATCGGTGCGACGTGTGCGGACACAACCTCCGTATCGAGCGCGACACCGACGTCGATGCGCCAGGCGCCGGCGACATCGTTGCCATGTTTCACGGACGAGGGATGTGGCGTTACGCGCCGCTCCTGCCCGTGGACGCCCGCTGGGGCAGTCGTCTGCGCGTTGGCGACACGCCATTGATCGACTGTGGCGATGACGGCGGAGTTCACCTTCGGGTGAAGGACGAGGCGCGCAATCCGAGCGGCTCGCTCAAGGACCGCGCGACTGAAGTGGCGCTGGCCGCCGCGAGGTTCGCGGGATGCACTCGGACAGTGGCCGCTTCGACCGGCAACGCGGGAGCGTCGCTGGCATGCATTGCGGCGTCGCATCAAATGGCTGCGACGGTGGTCGTGCCCGCCGGCGCGCCGCCCGCCAAGTTGGCGCAGATACACGCGTATGGCGCCGAGGTCGTGGCGCTCGACGGCAGTTACGACGACGCGTTCGAGTTCGCCGAGCGCATGGGCGCCGAGCCCGGCGTGTGCTGCCGCAATACCGGAATCAATCCATTCACGCGCGAAGGCAAGAAAACGTGCGCGTTCGAGATTGCCGAGGCGCTCGAATGGCACGTCCCGGACTGGGTCGTGGTGCCAACCGGGGACGGCAACCTCTTGTCCGGCATTGCCACCGGATTCCTCGATCTCTTCTCGCTCGGTATTACACGCGCCATGCCACGTCTTCTTGCCGCGCAAGCGCTCACCTCCGACAGCATCACGCGCGATTGGGCGCACGGGCGCAGCGGTGCGGCGTCGCTGCCGTTGCCGCTCTCGCCGACTGTCGTGCATCCGGCGACGGTTGCCGACAGCCTTTGCGTGCGCCGTCCGCGCGATCATCTGGCGGCCTTGCAGGCGCTGCGCCTGACGTGCGGCGTCTGCGTGGCTGTCGACGATAGCGCGATCATGGCGGCGTCCAGTGCGCTTGCGCGGCGCTTCGGCTTGTGGTTCGAGCCGTCGGCGGCTGCCGGCTACGCCGCGCTGCGTGAGGGCATCGCGCGCGGTTGCATTCGCGCGGGCGAGACGGTGGTCCTGCTTGGCACCGGGAGCGGCTTGAAGTCGCGAAACGCGATCGATGACGCGAGGGCTTCCGAAGCCGAGCCCCGCGTCCAACGCCGGCCGGCGCCCACCCCCGCCGAGCCTCTCCGGGGGCGGGAGGAGGGACGGTGACGATGCGACCCAGAACCATCGTGCTCGGCGCCGGCGTGAGCGGACTCACCACCGCGGTGACGATGTCGCTCGCGGGCAGCGACGTGACGCTCCATTCGGCAGAAGGACCCGCGCGGACCACATCGTCATTGGCGGCCGCGATCTGGCATCCGTTCTACCAGGCGCCTGATCTGGTCTACCTCGCGCGTGCCCGTTCGACCTACGACACCATGCGTCGACTGTCCGCCGACGTGTCGTCAGGCGTGAGCATGCGCGCCCTCACCGAGTACTTCCGGCAGGATGCCGGTCCGCCTTGGTGGGCGGACTGCGCGGAGGAACTCGTGCGCGTCCCGCAAGGCGCCGTGCCATCGCGCTTCGCGAGCGCCTACCGGATGATGGTTCCCGTAGCCGACCCGGCGCGTTACCTCGGGTATCTCATGAACACCTTCCTGGAGCTTGGCGGCGAGTGCGTATTGCGACATGTCGATGACCCTGTGCCGCTGCTCGGGGAAGCCGACTTTGTCGTGAACTGCTGCGGCTATGGAAGCCGGCGATTCGGCGATGCCGAGGTCTCGCTCGCCCGTGCCGTCGTGCTGCGGGCTGCCCGTGACGACGCGGTGCGCGGGTGCTTCATCGACGACGGCGATCCGCGCATGCCCACGTACATCATCGAGCGCGACGAAGACATTGTGCTGGGCGGCACCGCCGACCCGGATTTGACGTCGACCGTCATTGGCGAGCCTCAGGTCGAGAGCATCGTGCGGCGATGCGCGGCGCTCTGCGAAGGCGCCGCCGCGTTGCGCATCCTCGAGGCGAAAGTCGGGTTCCGGCCGATGCGGCCCACGGTGCGCGTCGCCCGCGACGAGGTGCATGCGCGTCTACTGCACAACTACGGCCATGGCGGCGGCGGCTTCACGCTGTCGTGGGGGTGCGCGGCGCATGTCTTGCGGCTGACGGGCATGGCGTCGGCAGATGAACCACCGATCGGGTCTTTAACGGCCGAGGGGGCGCGAGCAGAGTGAGCGCGCGGTGCGTGAACAACTTCGGGAGACACCATGGAACTGGATCCGGCCGCGCTGGACGAGGCGAGCCTCTACAACTTCATGATGAGTACGATCCTGCCGCGTCCTGTCGCGTGGATCAGTACCATCGACGCGCTGGGGCGAACGAACCTCGCGCCGTATGCGTACTTCATGGGCGTATGCTGCGTGCCGATGACCGTGCTGTTCTGTCCGGTCGTGCCGCCGCCGCCGTTGCGCAAGAAGGACACGCTGCGCAACATCGAAGCGGTGCCGGAGTTCGTCGTCAATATGGCGAGCGCCGCGTGCATCGAGGCGGTCAACCTTTCCGCCGCGCCCTTGCCGCCCGGCGAGTCGGAATTCGATCTGACCGGCGTGACTCCCGTGCCGTCGTCGCGAGTCAAACCGCCGCGCGTGAAGGAGGCTGCCGTCGCGTTCGAGTGTCGTGTGCGCGACATTATCGAAATCAGTGCTGCGCCCGGCGGTGGCTGGGTCGTGCTGGGAACGGTGCTGGCTGCCCATGTCGAGGACACCCTGCTCGACCCCGTCACGTATCAGGTCGACCTCAAGGCGCTGCGCCCGGTGGGACGACTGGGCGGCGGCGCCTTCGTGAACGCGGCGAGCGATACGTTCACGTTGACGCGTTACAAGACGCTCGCCGATCTCGTGCGGCGCCGCTGACGGCGGGGCTCGCCGCGCCCGTTTCGTCGTCGAGCAATCCGTAGTCGCTCGCGAGCTTGGCCGCGCGGTGGCGGCTCGATACGTCGAACTTGCGCATTACGCTGCGCAGATGAAAGACCACGCCATGCTCGGAAATGGTCAGGATGCGCCCGATCTCCCATGACGTCTTGCCGCGCGCGACCCATCGCAGGCATTCCCGCTCGCGCGGTGTCAGTACGGGCGCACCGAGGGGCGCATGCTCGCGCCGCACGATACGCCATACGGCTTCATGCAGATGCGTGGCCAACGCCGCGCCCGCATGCTGCGTCCAGGTGAGGGTTTCGGACGGCCGATGGCGTCGCGGTGAGGCCAGACTCAGCATTCCCCACGCACCTGACGGCGTGAAGACCGGATAAGTCACGCCCGAGCACAGACCGGCCGCTCGTTGTTCATCAAGGAGTTGCCGCGCTTGCGGCGACGCATACAGCGCTGGCGTCCATTCGACTGGCGTGAGTTGCCGGCAGGCGCGCATGGGCACGGGGTCGATGGCGGCGTAACGTTGCGCGTCGTACCGTGCGCGCCAGGCAGGCGGAAAATTCTCCAGCCATGGCGTGGCGAGCGTTCCGCCCGGCAGCGGAAACTGGCCGCGATAGCTGAAGTACCGCTGCCTGAGCGCGCCGCATAGCGAGTGCAGGCGGGCACGCAAGGTGTCGAAGTCAGCGGCGGACTGCAGGGCGCGAAGGCCGTCGGCAAACGCGCGGGGTGTGGTGCAACGCATGGCATGCATGGGCGGGGCGATGTCTGGAACATGTCCCGCTTTTAGCACGCGCAATCGGCCAGCGCGCATGCGCGGTCGCTGTGAAGCCCGCGCCGGCCGCCGGCATGGACGCGATCACGGGGCCGCGACATAACGTCGCACGCGAAATTCCGTACACCGTCTACTGTGGATGCATATCGGACGAATCCCGCATCGCAACGAAAAAACGGCGAAGCTCACGAGTGGGGCATGGAAGGCAGGGCGCGTTGATGCCGACGATCGCATCCGGATCGCGGCGGGCCGGTATTCAGGACACCGCAACGAGTCGTGCTGTGTTGCAACGTACCGCCTCCCTCACGCATAGGGAGTATCCCGTAGTTGTGCCACTGCTGAAATTCCGGGCTAGGGGAATTACCGGATTTTCCTTTTGCATCAATGAGTTCAGGAGGATGCTATCGCGCGTCAAATACTCGGTATCAATGTTGTCGCTTCGAGAATGCGCGTTCTATAATGCGGCAGTTTGTCGCGGCCCGGACGAAACAAGTTCCCGGCCGTCGGACATGAACGACCCAAAATGCCCCACGGGTGACGGCGATGCTCGCAGCCTCTTCTTCCGACGCCGAGACGGTGACGAAGGAATGGACGCACAAGCGCAACTGCGCGATATCGCCGCGCCAGTTTGTCCTGTTCTACCTGTCGTTGGCCGCCGTGTCGCTGGGTGTTGCCTTGATTGCGGCGTGGCGCGGTGGGTGGTTGGTCTTGCCGTTCACAGGCCTGGACTTGCTCGTGGTGGGCGTCGCGTTCGTCATTCATGCCCGGCATGCCACAGATTACGAGGTCATTCGGTTGTCGCCCGTGAGCCTTGTGGTCGAGCAACGTTCAGCACAGAGGTTGACGCAGTACGAGTTCAATCCCCGCTGGGTACGCATCGACATCGAGAAGCCGCCGCGAACGCGCATCGTTTTGCGCTCGGGCAGCCGCTCGGTCACCGTCGGAGCCTATCTTGCGCCGCATCGCCGCGAAACGTTTGCGCGCGAGCTGCGCCGTTGTCTTGCCCAACAGGCCTGAGAGAGATGGAGACGATCTCGGGCGACCGCCAGGGAGGATTTGGATGGTAATTTTGGGTAAGGAAGCTATGAAAAAAACGAAACACGCCTTGGCGGCTTTCCTTGCGGGCGCCTCACTGCTCGCCGGCGTTCCGGCACTGGCGGCGGTCACCGACATGCCGGGGGGGCCGGCCGTCAACGAACTCAACTTCCAGCCGCCGGTCACGAAACTCGCGCAAGAGCTCCACAGCCTGCACACCATGATGCTGATCATCTGCCTGGTGATCTTCATCGGCGTGTTCGGCGTGATGTTCTATTCGATTTTCAAGCACCGCAAATCCAAGGGCCATCAACCTGCCAACTTCCATGAAAGCACCACGGTCGAGGTGATCTGGACGGTCGTGCCGTTCATCATCGTGATTCTGATGGCGCTGCCCGCAACCAAGACCGTCGTGGCCATGAAGGACACGACCAACGCCGACATCACCATCAAGGTGACCGGCTATCAATGGAAGTGGGGCTACGACTACCTGAAGGGCGACGGCGAGGGCATCAAGTTCCTCTCCACGCTCACTACGCCGCGCAGCCAGATCGACGGGCAGGAACCGAAGAGCAACACCTACCTGCAGGAAGTCGACAATCCGATGGTCGTGCCGGTCAACAAGAAGGTGCGTCTGATCACCACGGCCAACGACGTCATCCACTCGTTCTACGTGCCGGCATTCGGCATCAAGCAGGACGCCATTCCGGGCTTCGTGCGCGACACCTGGTTCAAGGCCGAGAAGGTCGGCGAGTACCGCGGCTTCTGTACCGAACTGTGCGGCAAGGAGCATGCGTTCATGCCGGTGGTGGTGAAGGTCGTCTCGCAGGAGGACTACGACCGCTGGGTCGACTCGCAGAAGAAGCTGATGGCGGCGTCGGCCGACGACCCGAACAAGACCTACACCGTGCAGGAATTGATGGAGCGCGGCCAGAAGGTCTACAGCGCGAACTGCGCGGTCTGCCACCAGCCCAACGGCAAGGGCGGTGGCGCGTTCCCGGCGCTCGACGGCAGCAAGATCGCAACGGGCCCGGCGGCCGATCACATCAGCATCGTCCTTCACGGCAAGAACGCCATGCCCAACTGGTCGCATCTGAACGATGTGGAGTTGGCCGCGGTGATCACGTTCGAGCGTAATTCGTGGAGCAACAAGACCGGCGACGTGGTTCAGCCGGCGCAGGTGCGCGACGCGCGCGGCAACAAGTCGGCCAACGCCGGCGCGGCCGCCGACGCCGGCGCAGCGAAGAACAGTTAAGTCGTTCGACCAGTTCGAAGCAAGGAGATTGGGTATGAGTTCCATCGCTCACGATCACGTGGCGGGTCACGACGATCACGCGCACGACCATCCGCACGGGTGGCGTCGCTGGCTGTTCGCGACGAATCACAAGGACATCGGCACGATGTACATGATCTTCTCGTTCGTCATGCTGCTCTCGGGCGGCGTGATGGCGCTGATGATCCGTGCCGAGCTGTTCGAGCCGGGCCTGCAATTCATTCGTCCGGAGTTCTTCAACCAGCTCACCACCATGCACGGCCTGGTGATGATTTTCGGCGCGATCATGCCGGCGTTCGTGGGCTTCGCGAACTGGATGATCCCGCTGCAGATCGGCGCGTCGGACATGGCGTTCGCGCGCATGAACAACTTCAGCTTCTGGCTGCTGCCGGTCGGCGGTTTGCTGCTGATCTCGTCGTTCCTCGTGCCGGGCGGCGCCACCGCCGCGGGCTGGACGATGTACGCGCCGCTGTCGGTGCAGATGGGCCCGGGTCAGGACCTGGCGATCTTCGGTGCGCACATTCTGGGCGCGTCGTCGATCATGGGCGCGATCAACATCATCGTGACGATCCTCAACATGCGGGCACCGGGCATGACGCTCATGAAGATGCCGATGTTCGTGTGGACGTGGCTCATCACCGCCTACCTGCTGATCGCCGTGATGCCGGTGCTCGCCGGCGCGATCACGATGCTGCTCACGGACCGCCACTTCGGCACGTCGTTCTTCAACGCGGCAGGCGGCGGCGACCCGGTCATGTACCAGCACATCTTCTGGTTCTTCGGACACCCGGAGGTGTACATCATGATTCTGCCGGCGTTCGGCATCGTCTCGCAGGTGATTCCGGCGTTCTCGCGCAAGCCGCTGTTCGGTTATAGCTCGATGGTGTACGCCACGGCGTCGATCGCCATCCTATCGTTCATGGTGTGGGCGCACCACATGTTCGTGACGGGTATGCCGGTCACGGGCCAGCTCTTCTTCATGTACGCCACGATGCTGATCTCGGTGCCCACGGGCGTGAAGGTCTTCAACTGGGTGGCCACCATGTGGAAGGGCTCGCTCACGTTCGAGACACCGATGCTCTTCGCCGTCGGCTTCCTCTTCGTGTTCACGATGGGCGGCTTCACGGGCCTGATGCTCTCGATGGCCCCGCTCGACATACAGATGCACGGTACTTACTACGTGGTGGCGCACTTCCACTACGTGCTCGTGGCCGGTTCCCTCTTCGCGCTGTTCTCCGGGTTCTACTACTGGGTGCCGAAGTGGACGGGCCACATGTACAACGAGTGGCGCGGCAAGTTCCACTTCTGGGGCTCGCTCATCACGTTCAACGTGACGTTCTTCCCGATGCACTTCCTGGGGCTGGCCGGCATGCCGCGTCGCTATGCCGACTACCCGGCGCAGTTCACGGACTTCAACCAGCTCGCGACGATCGGCGCCTTCGGCTTCGGTCTGATGCAGGTGTACTTCCTGTTCTTCGTGGCGCTGCCGGCGTGGCGCGGCGGCCCGGCGGCGGAAGCCAAGCCCTGGGATGGCGCCGAAGGTCTCGAGTGGACCGTGCCCAGCCCGGCGCCGTTCCACACGTTCGAGACGCCGCCGAAGGTGCATTGAACATGGCATTGAGTCGGGAGCAGCGCACGAGGAATTTGCGCACGGGGCTGATTCTGGCCTCGGTGGTGGCGGTCTTCTTCATCGGCGTGATGATCAAGACCAAGCTGTTGGGCGGTATCTGAGCCACACGTCCCGCGCCCTGGCGCGGGGCGCGCTAACAGGGCGAATATGGGCGGTTTGCGACGGATCAATGTGCGCACCTTCAGCAAACTGTTGCTGCTGGTCGCGGTGATGTTCGGTTTTGGGTACGCGATGGTGCCGTTCTACCGCGCGTTCTGCGACCTCGTGGGCATCAACCAGCTCGGCGATCGCACCAACGAAGTCACTGCCCGTAATTCGCAGGTCGACGAGAGCCGCACCATCACCGTCGAGTTCGACGCGAACGCGCAGGGCCCGCTGCGGTTCAAGCCGGCAAGGAGCAGCCTGACGGTGCACCCGGGGCAGATCGCCACGATCGAGTACGAAGTGGCGAATCAACAGCCGCACGAGGTGCGCGCGCAGGCGATTCCGAGCTACGCGCCGGCGCAGGCCGCGAGTTACTTCAAGAAGATCGAGTGTTTCTGTTTCACGCAGCAGACGCTGCGGGCCGGTGAGGCCAAGGAGTTTCCGGTGGTGTTCGTGCTCGACACGAAACTGCCCAAGGATGTGAATACGATTACGCTGTCCTATACTTTTTTCGATCTCGGCAAGCACGACGCGAACCAACGCGCCGACGTGTCCGCACCGGCGGCGCCGGTCGAGGTGACGGGAAATGCGACGGGAGGGGGCAAGGGCAGCAATGGATGACCTCAAGCAGGCGAGCCGGCGCAAGTTGTCGTTCGTCCAGACCATCAAGGCGGTGTTCTGGTCGTTCTTCGGCGTGCGCAAGGGCCGCGATCACGACCGCGACATGGCGCAGCTCAACCCTGTGCATCTGATCGTGGCGGGACTGGTCGGAGGCATCCTGTTTGTCGTGGCGCTGGTGTTACTGGCGAAGCTCGCCATCCGGCTCGCGACGTAAGTGGCATCGTCCGGCGCTGCACGGCACGCACGGGAAAGTGCGGGCGCCGGAAGTCGGCAGAGACAAAGAGAACCAAGCCTGGAGAGATAAGAATGAGTGGTCAACACCAAACGGCGCCTTACTACTTCGTGCCGGCGCCCTCGCGCCATCCGGTGAGCTGCAGCGTCGGCCTGCTGGTGGTGCTCGGCTCGGCGGCCGCCTGGGTCAACGGGCAACCGTGGGCCCCGTGGACGGCGCTCGTCGGCCTGCTGTGGGTGCTGTGGGTGCTGCGCGGCTGGTTCGGCGATTCGATCGCCGAGTCGGAGGGCGGCCTGTACGGCAAGCGCATCGACGTGTCCTACCGCTGGGGCATGAGCTGGTTCATCTTCTCCGAGGTGATGTTCTTCGCGGCATTCTTCGGCGCGCTCTTCTATGCGCGCGCGCTCGCCATGCCATGGCTCGGCGACCTCGACAACAAGCTGCTGTGGCCCGACTTCGCGGCCGTGTGGCCGAACACCGGCCCGGCGGGCGTGGTCGACGCGTTCGAGACGATGGGCCCGTGGCCGATTCCGACGCTCAACACCGCGCTGCTGCTCACGTCCGGCGTCACGCTCACCATCTCGCACCACGCGCTGCGCGCCAACCATCGCGGCAGCGCGATCTTCTGGCTGTTCGCGACCGTCGTGCTGGGCTTCGTGTTCCTCGGCTTCCAGGCTTACGAATATCACCACGCCTACACGGAACTGAACCTGAAGCTCACCTCGGGCGTGTACGGCTCGACGTTCTTCCTGCTCACCGGCTTCCACGGATTTCACGTGATGATGGGCGCGATCATGCTCACCGTCATGATGATTCGCCTGATGAAGGGGCACTTCACGCCGGAGCATCACTTCGGTTTCGAGGGCGCCGCCTGGTACTGGCACTTCGTGGACGTGGTGTGGCTGGGTCTGTACGTGGTGGTCTACTGGCTCTGAGGCCGTAGACCGCGAGACTTCAGGGGCGCCGCCGGACTCCGGCGGCGTTTGCGTTTGGAGCGCCGCCGGCACGGCGCGAGGCGACGTTCGGGAAGCATCGATGGGCGCGGTCCGAAGTGGCGTGCGCCCCGTGGACCTGCCCGGGGGCCGGCAGACGATGGAATGCGGCCTTATGTCGCAGCCTGCCGCGCGGGGTGCAAGCCGCGGCGCGATGCGTCGACGCCGGACGCTGCGCCGGCCCGGCAAACGCGGGAGCGATGCGGTGCGGCGTTTTGCCGCAGGCGCGCGGCGCGGGACTCAGTATCTTATGCCCGTGCTGTGGATCCAGCCCATCCAGTTCGCGAACAGGATGAGCAGGAACAGCGTCACCGACAGGCCGACGCGCACCATGAGCGAATGCACGGTGCGATTCGAACGGCCCTTGTCCCGCATCATGAAAAACAATGCGGATGCCAGACTGCCGAGAATCAGGACGAAGGCGATGGCAACGAGGATGCGCATGATGTGTCCGACGACGGGAATTCATCATTATCGGGCAACGGGCACCCGCCCGCATGCTGCATTGCAGTGTGCGGCGCCGCGCCACGGTGCGCTGTCAGACGAGGAACGGACGTGTTGAAAACCCTCTTGCGTGGCATGCGTCCCGCGCCGGCGCTGCTGATCGTGCTGGGTGTGCTGCTTACCGCGGCGCTCGGCGTGTGGCAGTACCAGCGTGCGCAGCTGCGGCTCGGGCGGCAGGCGCAGATCGAGCATGCCACGCGGGCGCCCGTGATCGCGCTCGACGCGCGTGCCCGCGCGCTGAGCGACGTGGCGAACCGCCGCGTGCGCGTGACGGGGCGCTTTCTGCGCAACCGCGTGGTGTATCTGGACAACCGTCCGCGCAACGAACTGCCCGGTTTCTACGTGGTGATGGCGCTGCAGGTCTCGCCCGAGCGCGTGGTGCTGGTCAATCGCGGCTGGCTGCCGCGCGATCTGCGTGATCGCACGGCCATCATGCCGTACCCGACGCCGGCGGGCGACGTGACCATCGAAGGCATTGCGCAAGCCGATGCGTCGCGCGCGTTCGAACTCGGTCACGGCGGCTCGGCGGCCGGCATGTCGATCCGGCAGAATCTGGATGTGGCGGCTTATGCGCGCGAGACGTCGCTGCCGCTGCAGCCGTTCGTCATCATGCAGACGAACGACACGGGCGATCACCTGCTGCGCGACTGGCCTGCGCCGGCGAGCGGTGCGGATCGCAATTATGGTTATATGGCGCAATGGTTCGGCATGTCGCTGATCCTGGCGCTGCTGGGGCTGCGCCTGGCATACCGGCGTGGCCGGCGGCTGGCGCAGACCGGTGACAATTTGACGCGAGCATGAGGCGAGCATGAGGCGAGCATGAGGGCAGATGTGAGTACCGGACGCACGGCGCGTGCCGCCGATCCGACAGACCCGGCACAACGCCGCCGCGCGCGACGCATGCTGATGCTGCTGTTCGCGGTGTGTGCCGCACCGGCTGTTGCGGCGTACCTGATGTATTACGTCTTCAAGCCGCCGGGCGGCACATCCGCTTACGGCAAGCTGATCGAGCCGCAGCGGCCGCTGCCCGCGCTCGTGGTGCGCGACGACGAGACCGGCGAGACGCTGCCGCTCTCGTCGCTCAGGGGCAAGTGGCTGATGATCAGCGCGGACACCGCCGCATGCGACGAAAACTGCGTGAGCAAGCTGTTTTACATGCGGCAGATCCGTGTGCTCCAGGGCAACGAGCGCACGCGCGTGGAGACGCTCTGGCTCGTGACCGACGATGGCGTGGTGTCCGACCGGATCGACAGCGCCTACGAGGAAACGCGCCGCCTGCGTGCCGATCCGGTGGCGCTGGCGAACTGGCTGCCCACGCAGGACGGTACGGGCTTGCGTGATCACATCTATCTGGTCGACCCGCTGGGCAACCTGATGATGGCGTTCCCGAAGCAGGGCGATCCGGCCAGGATCAAGCGCGACCTTTCGCGACTGCTCAAGTGGTCGGGCACGGGTTGAGCGGCGCCGGCGCCGCCCGGCATGACGAGTAATACGGTGCGCCGCACGGCGCGCGACACGACGAAGAACTGACGCGAAACGAATGCTTTACCTTCTGGAACTGGGCTTCATCGGCCTGTGTATCGCGGTGCTGCCGCTGGGCTGGGTGCTGTTGCGCCGGGATGCGAACAAGTACCGCAAGCTGGCCTGGGTGACGACCTTTCTGACGCTCGACCTGATCATGTTCGGCGGCTTCACGCGCCTCACGGATTCGGGGCTGGGCTGTCCCGACTGGCCGGGCTGTTACGGCACGTCGTCACCATTTGCCGCGCACGCCGACATTCACGCGGCGCAGGCGCTGCTGCCCACGGGACCGGTCACCTTCGTCAAGGCGTGGATCGAGATGATCCATCGCTACTTCGCCATGTCCGTGGGCGTGCTGATCATTGCGCTGATGGTGGTGGCGTGGGCCAGGCGTCGCGAGTTGAAACAGTCGCCGTGGCTCGCGACGTGGCTGTTCATCCTCGTGTGCGTGCAGGGCGCCTTTGGCGCGTGGACCGTGACCATGAAGCTGCAGCCGGTCATCGTCACGACGCACTTGATGTTGGCGCTCACTCTGCTGGGGTCGCTCGTGTGGCTGGCGTCGCGCCAGATGCCGCTCGCGAGCGTAGCGGCCGACCCCGGCGCGCTGCGCTGGCGCTGGGCGGCGCTGATCGGGCTGGCGCTGCTGGTCTTCCAGATCGCGCTCGGTGGCTGGGTGAGCACCAACTACGCGGTGCTCGCGTGCACCGATTTCCCGACATGTCAGGGGCAATGGGTGCCGCCGATGGACTTCCACAATGGCTTCAAGCTGTGGCGCGAGCTCGGCAAGACGGCCGGCGGCGAGGTGATTCCGATGGCGGCGCTGGTCGCGATTCACTGGGTACACCGCACCTTTGCCGTCGTCGTGGTGCTCTATCTGGCGTGGCTGGCGAGCCGGCTGCGGCGTCACGCCGCGCTGCGCCGCGCGTCGACCCTGCTCCTGGCGCTGGTGTTCGTGCAGTTCGCGACCGGATTGTCGAACATCGTTTTCCAGTGGCCGCTGCTCAACGCCGTCGCCCACAACGGCGGGGCGGCCGTCCTGCTGCTGTTGCTCGTTATGTTAAACTACCGCATTCGCGCCGCAAGGACGGCGTCCATTGCGGCCGGCCTGAACGATCAGGCAGATCTTTCCGCCCGCCAGAAGCCCCTCCCCGCAGCGGAGCCGGCTGCCGCATCACTCGCTGGCGCCCCGACTGGCTCGGCGTAGCGCATTGCCTCTGAGTGTATGAAAAGCACGACCCTTACCCATCCGCCGGCTGGCCGCATCGCGCAGTATTGGGCCCTGACCAAGCCCCGCGTGACGCAGCTCGCCGTATTCTGCGCCGTCATCGGCATGTTCCTGTCCACGCGCGGCATGGTGCCGTGGCAAGTGCTGATCGGCGGCACCGTCGGCATCTGGCTGCTGGCGGGCTCGGCGTTCGCCGTGAACTGCCTGATCGAGCAGCGCGTCGACGCCCTGATGCGCCGCACCGCGTGGCGCCCATCGGCGCGCGGCGAGATCGCGCCGTGGCAGATCATCGTCTTCTCGACGATCCTGGGCGCGGCCGGCATGGCAGTGCTCTACACGTTTACCAATGCGCTCACGATGTGGCTCACGCTGGCCACCTTCGTTGGCTATGCGCTCATCTACACCATCATCCTCAAGCCCTCCACGCCACAGAACATCGTGATCGGCGGCGCCTCGGGGGCCATGCCGCCCGCGCTCGGCTGGGCGGCCGCGACCGGCGCCGTGCCCGCCGACGCCTGGATTCTCGTGCTGATCATCTTCGTCTGGACGCCGCCGCACTTCTGGGCGCTCGCGCTCTACCGGCGCCAGGACTACGTGAACTCGGGCCTGCCGATGCTGCCGATCACGCACGGCGAGAAGTACACGCGCCTGCAGATCCTGCTCTACAGCGTGGTGCTGTTCGCCGTGTCGCTGCTGCCGTTCGCGCATCGCATGAGCGGCTACCTGTATCTGGCCTCGGCCGTGGTGCTCTCGGGCATCTTCCTGGGTTATGCGGTCAAGCTCTGGCGCAGCTATTCGGATGCGCTCTCGCGCTCCATGTTCCGTTACTCGATCGTTTATCTGTCGTTGCTGTTCGCGGCGCTGCTGGTCGATCACTACGTTCAGATCTTCCTGCTCGGCTGAAGCCCGACCGCGCGGGGCAAACCCGAGCCGAGCCCGGACCGAGCCGAATTCATGACGCTCGCGTGGGTCCATCGCACGGCGCTCGCGTGAACCACGTCGACAGGCGCGTTACGGTATCCCTGGCCGGCGCGCCTGTTGTCCTTTCATCAACCCGTTTTCTCTTACCGTGCGGGGTCATTCGTCCATGAAGCTGGCTGTCATCTGGTTGCGTCGCGTAATGTTGCTGGTGGGACTCTCTCTCGTGCTCGCCGCGTGCAGCAAGGAGGGCCCGTCGTTCCAGAGCCTCGATATCACCGGCAACAAGGAGTTCGCGCAGGACTTCTCGCTGCAGGATCCGCAGGGCAAGACGCGCACGCTCGCCGACTACAAGGGCAAGGCCGTGGTGATGTTCTTCGGCTACACACATTGCCCGGACGTCTGCCCGACCACGATGGCCGAGCTCAATCAGGTCATGCAAAAGCTTGGCGACGACGCGCAGCGCGTGCAGGTCATCTTCGTGACGGTCGATCCGCAGCGTGATACCGCCGAGCTGATGGGGCAGTACGTGCCGGCGTTCAATCCGGCGTTCGTGGGCCTGCGCCCGGCCGACGACGCCGCGCTTCGGGAGGTGACGAAGTCGTTTCGCGTGGTCGTCAACAAGGTCGAAGGCTCCACACCGAACAACTACACCATCGACCATACGGCGGGAATCTACGTATTCGACCCGAATGGCCAGTTGCGCCTTTTCATGCGCCCGGACGAGTCCGTCGACGCCATGGCCAAGGATCTGAAGACGCTGCTGGGCTGATCTCGCCCCCGTATGGCGGGCATTCCCGACGTGCTTCGCCGTCTGCGCCTTCTCTGCCTTCCCGGCAAACAAAAAACGCGCCCGTGAGGCGCGTTTTTTCATGGGCCGCGGCTCGGCCGGGTCGAACGGAAAAAGCCCGAACGAAGCCCGAACGAAGCCTCCCGTCGACCGTCCGTCAGCCGCCTTGTCAGCCGCCTTCCTGGCTGCGGCGTTCGAGATCGTCATGCGCTTCGAACCACATCACATTGATGATGCCGAACGCGAGCGCGAGGCCAAGGCCGAGAATCCAAGAGAAGTACCACATGTCGCGACTCCTTGATCAGTACATCGTATGCGGGTTGTCGTTGACCGTTTCGATCGTCACGCGGCCGCGAATCACGCGGTACACCCAGCCGGTGTAGAGCAGAACGACGGGCAGGAAGACGATCACGGCGATCAGCATGATCTGCAGCGTGAGCTGGCTCGAGCTGGCGTCCCACAGCGTGAGGCTGCTGCCCGGCGCGGTCGCCGACGGCATCACGAACGGGAACATCGAGAAGCCGGCGGTGAGGATAATGCCCGCCATCATCAGCCCCGTCACGACGAACGTCCACGCATAGGCGCGGCTGGTGGCGAGCAGGGCAGCGAGCAGCGCGCACAGGCAGGCGACGACCGGCGCGGCGATCATCCACGGATACGTCTGATAGTTGGCGAGCCACAGGCCCGGGCCGGTGACGACTTGCTTGAGCAGCGGATTGGCCGGCGCGTCGGTGGGCGAGGCCTGCGCGATGGCGAAGCCGTCCACATGCGTGGCGACGAGCACGCCGGCGACGAGAAACAGCAGCAATGTGCCGAGCGCGGTCATGCGCATGATGCGGCCTGCACGCTCGGCGACCACCGGATCGGCCTTCATGCGCAGATGCGCGGCGCCATGGGTGAGCAGCATGAGCAGACTCACCAGCCCGCACAGCAGCGCGAACGGATTGAGCAGCGCCCAGAACGAGCCCGTGTAAGTCGAACGCATGGTGTTGTCGAACGAGAACGGCAGACCGAGCAGCAGGTTGCCGAACGCCACGCCGAACACCAGCGACGGCACCACGCTGCCGACGAACAGCGCCCAATCCCACGAATTGCGCCAGCGTGCGCTCGGCAGCTTGTTGCGGTAGTCGAAGCCGACCGGGCGCAGGAACAGCGCGAAGAGCACGAGCAGCAGCGCCCAGTACAGGCCCGAGAAAGCGGCGGCGTAGACGAGCGGCCATGCGGCGAACATGGCGCCGCCGGCGGTCACGAACCAGACCTGGTTGCCTTCCCACGTGGGCGCGACGGTGTTGATGATCACGCGACGCTCCGCGTCGGTCTTGCCGAGGAAGGGCAGCAGCGTGCCGGTGCCCATGTCGAAGCCGTCGAAGAAGGCGAAGCCGATCAGCAGCACGCCGATGAGCACCCACCAGATCAGTTTGAGGACGGTGTAATCGATCATCATGATGTGTGTCTCCCTGACGATCAGACCGAGGTCGCCGTAGGTTCGGCCGCGAGCGCGGCGCCGTCGGTGACTTCTGTCTCGAAGTGATAGCGGCCGGTGTGCAGCGAGGACGGGCCGAGCTTGACGTACTTCACCATCAGGAACATTTCAATGATGAGCAGCGCGGTGTAGAAAACGATGAATCCCGCGAGGCTCAGGTACAGGTCGCCGGCGGACAGCGACGAAGTCGACAGGTGCGTGGGCAGAATGCCCGCGATGGTCCACGGCTGGCGTCCCACTTCGGCCACGATCCAGCCGAACTCCGCCGCCAGCCACGGCAGCGGAATGGCCCACACCGTCCAGCGCAGGAACCACGCCGAGCGAGGCTTGAGCAGGCGGCGGCGCGCACACAGCCAGAAGGCCCACAGGAACGTGAACAGGAACAGGAAGCCCAGGCCGACCATGATGCGGAACGACCAGAACACGGGGGCGACCGGCGGGATGGTGTCGTTCGCGGCCATGTGGATCTGTTCCGGCGTGGCGTCGACGACGTTCGCCGTGTACTTCTTGAGCAGCAGACCGTAGCCGAGATCGTCCTTGTACTTGTCGAACTCGGCGCGCACGGCAGGCGACTTGTCGCCGCCGCGCAGCTTCTCGAGCGCGGCGAAGGCGAGCATGCCGCGCTTGATGTTCTCCTTGTGCTCGTCGCGCAGTTGCGTGAGACCGATCACGGGCGTGTCGACCGAGCGCGTGGCGATCAGCCCCATGGCCCAGGGAATCTTCACGGCGAAGTCGGTGCGCTCTTCCTTCTGATTCGGGAAGCCGAACAGCGTGAACGATGCGGGCGGCTTGGCCGTCTCCCACTCCGCCTCGATGGCCGCGAGCTTGACCTTCTGGACCTCGCCGGTGGTGTAGCCCGACTCGTCGCCGAGCACGATGACCGAGAGCGTCGAGGCGAGGCCGAAGCCAGCGGCGACGGCAAACGAGCGCAGCGCGAACGGCACGTCGCGACGCTTGAGCAGGTACCACGCCGAGATGCCGAGCACGAACATGGCCGCGGTCACGTAGCCGGCGGAGAGCGTATGCACGAACTTCACCTGCGCTACCGGGTTGAAGACCACTTCCCAGATGCTGTTGAGCTCCATGCGCATGGTCTCGTAGTTGAAGTGGGCGCCCACCGGATTGTTCATCCAGCCGTTGGCCACGAGAATCCACAACGCCGAGAGGTTGGAGCCGAGCGCCACGGCGAACGTGGTCGCGAGGTGACCGACGCGCGAGAGCTTGTTCCAGCCGAAGAAGAACAGACCGACGAACGTGGCTTCCAGGAAGAACGCCATCAGGCCCTCGATCGCGAGCGGCACACCAAAGATGTCGCCGACGTAATGCGAGTAGTAGGCCCAGTTGGTGCCGAACTGGAATTCGAGCGTGAGACCGGTGGTCACGCCCATCGCGAAGTTGATCAGGAAGAGCTTGCCCCAGAACTGGGTCATGTCCTTGTAGACCTGCTTGCCGGTCATCACGTAGACCGATTCCATGATGACAAGCAGCCACGACAGGCCCAGCGTGAGCGGGACGAACAGGAAGTGATACAGCGCCGTTATGGCGAACTGCAGGCGCGAGAGGTCGACGACTTCGCTACTGATCATGGCGGACACCTTGACTTGGGGTGGGGGGTGGCGGTTCGACGGCTTGCGGCCCGATCAGGGCGCGGGCCACGACGTCCGGCGGCAACTGCATGTGCCTGGCCATCGGCGCGTCGAAAAACGCATGTTTCAAAATGAACAGGAGTACTACCTTGATCGCGAGCACGATCAGGATTTCGGCCATGAAGCGGGAAGGGCGGGTGCGCCAGCGTTCGAGCAGCCAGGCGAGCGGGCCGGCGGCGGGCGAGCGTGGCGCCGCGGCCGATGCGGCCGTGGCGGGAGGCTTCAGACTGCTAGGAGAGTGGGTGTCCATCCGTGACGGCTCCTGGCGTCGAAAGTCGTGTTGTCCTTAACAGCGTCGACTTCCGGCGCATTTTGCCTTATCGCTTGAAATTGTCAAACTGTGGCACGCGGGGGCGCAGGCACGCGCGCAACGCCAGTTCGACGCGCCACCGGCGCCCTGACGGCGGTCGGCGACGAGCGGATTCGAGACACGGATTGGGCGCGGCGAACGGCCCCTGGGCCGCCCTTCGCACGCAGCATGGCTACGTACTAGCCGATTCTATCGACGTGGGTGCCGCGCCGCCTTGCGATGCATCAAGTTGCACGCAAACGGTCGATGAACTTTCGAAGTCCATAAAAAAGCCCCGCGATCGTCGCGGGGCTTCGGGAGCGTGTTGTCGGCGCCGGCGCCGCCAGGCGGCCTTGGCGCCATGCGGCGATTGGCCGCGCGGCTCAGGCGTAGGCTTGCAGCGCGCCCTTCATCTTCTTCATGGCGGCGACTTCGATCTGACGAATGCGCTCGGCGGACACGCCGAATTCTTCCGCCAGTTCGTGCAGCGTGGCGCCGCCGCTGCCATCGTCGTCGACCGACAGCCAGCGCGCTTCGATGATGCGGCGGCTGCGCGGGTCGAGCCGTGCGAGGGCCGTTTGCAGACCGTCGCTTTGCAAATGGTCGCGCTCGCGCGCGGCAATCACGGCGGTCGGCTCCTGATGCGTGTCGGCCAGATACGCGATCGGTGCGAAATTCGCGCTGTCGCTGTCGTCGCTATGGCCTTCGAGGGCGATATCGCCGCCGGACATGCGCGTTTCCATCTCGATGACATCTTCGCGCTTGACGTTCAGATCGCGCGCGACCTGATCGATCTCTTCCGGCGTGAACGCCTGCAGACCCTGCTTCTGGCTGCGCAGGTTGAAGAACAGCTTGCGCTGTGCCTTGGTGGTGGCGACCTTGACCGTGCGCCAGTTGCGCAGCACGTACTCGTGAATCTCGGCCTTGATCCAGTGCATGGCGTAGGACACCAGTCGCACGCCTTGCGACGGGTCGAAGCGCTTGACGGCCTTCATCAGGCCGATGTTGCCTTCCTGGATCAGGTCGGCGTGCGGCAGCCCGTAGCCAAGGTAGTTACGTGCGATCGACACCACCAGCCGCAGGTGCGAGAGCACGAGCTTGCGGGCGGCTTCGAGATCGTCGTGCTCGCGCAGGCGTTTGGCGAGCGTTTGCTCTTCCTCTGCGGAAAGCATGGGAATGCGGTGGACAGCCTGAATGTAGCTGTCGATATTGCCCAGACTGCCCGGCAGCATCAAGGCCGACGGGGCGAGAGCAAGGGCACGCGAAGTCGGCGCCGTGCCGGTGGCCGGCGTCGTCGGATGCAAAGTGGCGGCAGTACTCAAGTGGTGGACTCCTGGTTAGCCTCTGGGAAAGCATTTTAGCACTCTATCCAGATGAGTGCTAAAGACGTTAGAACTCTTACGGGACGGGAAGTTTCCGGCCTCTCGGGGTTTTCCAGCAGCCCCCGTCAAACGGGGGATCTCATCGGCGCAAACGTTACGCGGATGGTGTAAATTGCAACCCAAGCCGGGGGCGTTCGGCGCCGGCGAAGATGGGAGATCAGCATGGCTGGGAAGCATATCGACGCGGTACGTGCGCTCGAAACCGCGCGGTTTGACGCGATGGTCGAGGGCGACGTCGAACAACTGGACTTACTCCTGGCAGACGGCATGCATTACGTGCATTCCAACGGCAAACGCGAAACCAAACGCGAATTCCTCGACGCGCTGACGTCGGGGCGCCGCCGTTACCTCGACATCGATATCCGGGCGCAGGAACTGCGCCAGTTCGGCGACACCGTGGTCGTGACCGGCAAGGTCTGGGTCGAGCTGGAAACGGCGACGGGCTCGCTCGAGTCACAAATGGCCTACACGGCCGTGCATGTGCGCGAAGCCGAAGCGTGGCGCCTCATTTCCTGGCAGGCGACCCGCATGGCGTCGGCCGACTGATCCGCCGCTTCCCCGGTATCGCTCGCTCCCCGATCCACGGACGTTTCCCGTTGCTGCCCATTGCCGATTTTGGCCGATCTTGGCCGATCTGGGCCGGTCCCGGCCAGTCCGGACGGCCCCCGGCCGCCCCTGGCTGCTTTTGGCTGCTCCTGGCTTCTCCTCGCCGCTCATCGTGGTGCCGGCGCCGCGTCTGTCGCTCGTTCGCTACTCATCACGCGTGATCTCTCAGCTTGCAATTGGATGCGTTTCGGGACGAAATGTTCCGAAAAAGCGTGGGATTTTTCCGGTTTGAGGGAAATCGGCCGAACTTCGCGCAAATTTCGGTCTTGTAGCTCGGCTGTCGTCCGAATGTCGTCCGAATGTCGAACGGATGTCGAACGGGGGGGGGCGAGGGGCATGGCCGGCGCGATCATGCCGCCGTTAGCGGTGCGCCCCTCAGCCGAGCCCCAGTGCTCGCCGGATGACGCCAACCTGACGTGCGATCGGCGCGGGCAGCTCCACGTCGCCGGCGAGCACCGCCTCGATCCAGCGGGCGGTCGCCGCGGCGTCGGCCGCAGGCAGCAACGGCGGCGTGCCCGTCGCGCCGTCTTCCGCTTCCAGCCAGCGCCGGTGCACGCCGGCGCAGAAGCCCTCGATGGCGGCCTGACGGCGGGCGTCCGCGACGGGTTCGCCTTCCGTGCCCCGCGAGAGCAGCACGCCGGGGGCGGGGCTGTTGGCCGCATCGCGGAACAGCTCGCTGAGCGTCTCCCGGTATTCCGGATGTGTGTAGTTGACCAGCCGCAGCGCGGGGCCGGCAAACGGCTGCAACAGCTTGACCACCGTGTGTCCCGAATTGCGCACGCCCAGCGCGGCGCGCATCTCGAGTAGACGCTCGAGTGCCGGCGAGAGGGCCGCGATGGGCAGGTAAGCCACGCGACGCGTGCGCAAGGCCGCTTCGGCCTGCGCGCCGGACTCGCATGCCGCGTGCCCCAGTTCGGCAAAGATGGCCTGCGTGCCGACCCGGTTCGCGCCGCTGTGATGCTGCCCGTGGACGAGCACCGGAATGCCCTCGCGCGCCAGCAGCAGAGCCAGCAGCGGCGTCAGATTCGGCTGCTTGCGCGCGCCGTTGTAGCTGGGCAGCAACACGGGCGCAGGCGCGCCGGCGGGCGCCGCGAGCGGTGCAAAGGTGGCGTGGGCGGCGTCGAGCATGGCGCGCAGTTCGACGGGCGTCTCGCCCTTGATCCGGTAGGCGATCAGTACGCCGCCGAGCTCGGCCGGCGCCACGCGCTCGGCCAGGATCGCGTCGAACAGCGTTCGCGTTTCGTCCGCGCTGAGTGGGCGCGCGCCCTTGGCGCCGCGAGCGATGATCTTGAGCAGCGGCGCACAGGCGAAGGGAGCGGCAGAGGTCATGGCAGGTCGGAAATCGGTTCGAAGAGCAGCGAGCGGCGTCAGTCGTGGCAAGTGGCGGCAAGCGGTGGAAGTCGCGGCGAACGTTTGTGAGCGTGGCGACAGGCGGCGCGCCGCCTAGCGTTCATCATACGCAATCAAGTGTCCTTGCGGCCAGCGCTTGAAGTACCATCTCGTGTTCCGACGCAGCACCCGGCGCCTCAGTGCGCTGCCGGGCGTTCGCCTGCGTCCTCTCTCCATTTGCGTTAACCGAGGTCTGCCATGCCCACGCTGTACAGCTATTTCCGCAGTTCCGCCGCGTATCGCGTGCGGATCGCCCTCAATCTGAAGGGAATCGACTACGACACGGTGCCGGTGCACCTCGTGCGCGACGGCGGCGAGCAGCTCAAGCCGGCGTATCGGGCGCTGAACGTCAATGGCCTGGTGCCGACGTATGTCGACGGCGACGTGAATATCCATCAATCGCTGGCCATCATCGAATATCTGGAAGAGACGCATCCCACGCCGGCGCTGCTGCCCGCCGACCCGGCGGCGCGCGCGCAAGTGCGCGCTCTTGCGCTCGACATTGCGGCCGACATCCACCCGATCGACAACCTGCGCGTGCTGCGCTACCTCAAGCACGACCTGGGCGTCAGCGAGGAGCAGAAGAACGCGTGGTACGTGCACTGGATCGTCGAGGGCTTCAAGGCGCTCGAAGCCCGGCTCGCCGCCCGGTCGCCCCAGGGCGGCTTCATGTTCGGCGACACGCCGACGCTGGCGGACTGCTGCCTCGTGCCGCAGGTCTACAACGCCAATCGCTTCAAGGTCGACATGACGCCGTTCCCGCGCATCGCCGCCGTCAACGCACATTGCCTGACGCTCGACGCGTTCCGGCGCGCCACGCCCGAAGCGCAACCCGACGCCGAGTAAGCCGGCGATGTTCGACCCGGCTTTCTGGCGAGGCATGGCGCTGGGCGCAAGCCTCATCATGGCGATCGGCGCGCAGAACGCGTTCGTGTTGCGTCAGGGCATTCTGCGGCGCCACGTCGGCGTGGTCGTCGCCGTCTGCACGATCTGCGACATGGTGCTCATCGCGGCGGGCGTGGCCGGCATGGGCGGGCTGATCCAGGCCTACCCGCGCTTTCTGACGGCCGTGACGTGGGGCGGCGCCGCGTTTCTGTTCTGGTATGGGTTGCGTGCCTGGCGCGCCGCGTTTCGCGGCACGGGCGCGCTGCAGGCGGACGGCAGCCGCGTCGCCACACAGGGCATGACCTGGCAGCGCGCGCTCGTGCTCGTCTCGATGCTCTCGCTGCTCAACCCGCATGTCTATCTGGACACGGTGATTCTGTTGGGGGGCATCGGCGCGCGCGAGGCATACCCGGGCAACGTCTGGTTCGCCGGGGGAGCGATGACGGCGTCGGCGCTCTGGTTCATCACGCTCGGCTACGGGGCGCGCCTGCTCGCGCCGCTGTTCTCGCGCCCGCGCGCGTGGCAGATCCTCGACGGCCTCGTCGGCACGATGATGTGGGCGCTCGGCGCCGGGCTCGTCGCGCAGCAGATGTGATTAGCATCGTGCCCGCCCGCCCAAAACGAAACGAAAACGAAACCCAAACGCAAACGAAAACAAAAGGGCCCGCGCACGACAGTGGCGGGCCGCTTTGTCCGATCCGGTACGCCGGGCTCGCGCGCCTTACCCCAGGAGCGCGTCGGCGAATTCGCGCGCGGAGAACGGTTGCAGATCCTCGACCTTCTCGCCCACGCCGATGAAGTAGACGGGCACCGGGCGCTGACGCGCGATCGCCGCGAGAATCCCGCCCTTGGCCGTGCCATCGAGCTTGGTCACGATGAGGCCGGTGAGTTGCAGGGCGTCGTCGAACGCCTTGACCTGTGTGAGCGCGTTCTGACCGGTGTTCGCGTCGATCACGAGCAGCACTTCGTGCGGCGCGCCCTCCGCGGCTTTGCCCAGCACGCGCTTGATCTTCTTGAGCTCCTCCATCAGATGCAACTGCGTGGGCAGCCGGCCCGCCGTGTCGGCCATCACGATGTCGATCTTGCGCGCGCGCGCGGCGTTGACGGCGTCGAACACCACAGCCGCCGGATCGCCGCTTTCCTGCGAGACCACCGCCACATTGTTGCGCTCGCCCCAGATCGTCAGTTGCTCGCGGGCCGCTGCGCGGAACGTGTCGCCCGCGGCGAGCAGCACCGACTGGCCATAGTGCTGGAAATGCTTGGCGAGCTTGCCGATGCTCGTGGTCTTGCCGGCGCCGTTCACGCCCGCGATCATTACCACGAGCGGCGCCTCACGGCCGAGCACGAGGCTCTGCTCGAGCGGTTGCAGCAGTTCGACCAGCAGGTCGTGCAGCGCGCGCTTGACCTGGTCGCCTTCGGTCAGCCGCTCGGCCTTGACCTTCTTGCGCAGGGCGTCGAGGAGGAACGTGGTGGCTTCGACGCCCGCGTCGCTCATCAGCAACGCGCTTTCCAGTTCTTCGAAGAGGTTTTCGTCGACCTTCACACCGACGAAGATGCCGGTGAGGCCCGCACTGGTCTTCGACAGGCCCGCCTTCAGGCGTGTGAGCCACGAGCGCCTGGCCGCCGGCGCCGGCGCCGGCGCGGCGACGATCTCGCCGATGGCTTCGCCGTGCGCGTCCGTCACGACGACCGGCGCCGGCGGCGGCGCGACTTCCGCCACTTCCACGTGTTCGGCGGCGACCCGTTCGTCCGGCGCTGGGATTTCGGCCGAAATGGGCTCGGAGACTTCCGTATTTTCGGCGGGCTGGCCGGCTGATTCCTCAGCCGTCGGCGCCGCGGCGGGGACCGGCGGCACGGGGTTCGCCGCAGCGCTGGGCGTGGCGGACGCGACAGGCGCCGAGTGTGCCGAGTGTGCCGAGTGTGCCGAGTGTGAGGGCTCAGGCGCCTGGGCGGCGCTCGCCTGCGATGCTGTCGGCGCGGCCGGGGGGGCGGATCCGGGCGATCCGGGCGATTCGGGCGATTCGGCCGGTGCGGGGCTCGTCTCGGCGGCCTTGTTGCCGCCCGACTTGAAGCGCTTGAAGAAACTGAACATGCGTTGAAGAACTCGACGTGGGGGCGCGCGGTCGGCGTGCGTCTCTGATTTGTCTTGCCATTCGCGTCGCACAAAACCCCTACAATGGGCGAGTCGTTGTTTCCGACGCGGGAAATGCGACGTATTTTATCAGACGCGTATCGACGTCCATGACGGGCGAAAGGGGATCCATGACGCGAACCATGCGCTGGCGACACGCCTTGGCCGGACTGGCCCTGGCCGGCGTGATGAGCCTGAGCCATGCGGCCGACACCGGCGGCAGCAAGACCACGGACAACACTTCGGAATTCACGCTATCGAACGGCCTGCGGCTGATCGTTCGCGAAGACCATCGGGCGCCCACGGTGGCCCACGTGGTCTGGTATCGCGCCGGCTCGCTCGACGAGTTCAATGGCACCACGGGCGTCGCGCACGCGCTCGAGCACATGATGTTCAAGGGCACCAGATCCGTGGGCGCCGGCCAGTTCTCGCGCCAGGTCGCCGCGCTGGGCGGCCGCGAGAACGCTTTCACCAGCAAGGATTACACCGGCTACTTCGAGCAGACGGAGAAGTCGCGCCTGCCGGAGATGATGCGGCTGGAGGCCGATCGCATGACCAACCTCACGCTGTCCGCCGACGAATTCGCGAAGGAGATCCAGGTCGTCATGGAAGAGCGCCGTCTGCGCACCGACGATCAGCCGCGCGCATTGCTCTACGAACAACTGATGGCCACGGCGCTCGTGGCCAACCCGTACCGCCGTCCGATCGTCGGCTGGATGGATGATCTTCGGCACATGACCGTGCAGGACACGCGCGACTGGTACGAACGCTGGTACGCGCCGAACAACGCCGTCGTGGTCGTGAGCGGCGACGTCGATCCGGCGCAGGTCAGGCAACTTGCCGAGCAGTACTACGGGCCGCTCAAGCCGCGGGCGCTGCCTGAACGCCGTGCGCAGAACGAGCCGGCGCAAATGGGGGTGCGGCGTGTTTTCGTGAAGGCACCCGCCGAGAACCCGAACGTGATGCTCGCGTGGCGCGCGCCGCGTCTGAGCGACGTCGAGAAGGACGACGACGTCTACGCGCTGCAGGTGCTCGCCGCCGTGCTGGACGGTTATGGCAACGCGCGGCTCACGAGCCGCCTGGTGCGCGAGCAGCGCATCGCCAACGACGTGGGCGCGAGCTATGACGGCGTCGGCCGCGGTCCGCAGTTCTTCCTGATGGACGGCACGCCGGCGCAAGGCAAGACGCCGGAGCAGATCGAAAAGGCGCTGCGCGCGCAGATCGCCGACATCGCCGCGCATGGCGTGACCGAGGCGGAACTCAAGCGCGTGAAGGCGCAGGTGGTCGCATCGCAGATCTACAAGCGCGACTCGGTGTTCGGTCAGGCGATGGAGATCGGACTGAACGAAATGTCGGGCATCTCGTGGCGGCAGATCGACCGCATGCTCGAAAAGGTGAAGGCGGTGACCCCCGCGCAGGTGCAGGCGGTGGCCGGCAAGTACTTCGGCGACGATTCGCTCACGGTAGCCACGCTGGTGCCGCAGCCGATCGACGAAGCGACACGCAAGCGCCGCGCCCAAGGGGCGGAAGACCTGAAGAACATGCGCTGAGAGGGCCACACGATGATGAAGATTTCCGCACTGATGCGTGCGTTTTTCCCTGCGCGCGCGGGCCTGCTGGCGTGCGTGACGGCAGGCGCGGTCGCCGCGCTTGCCGCTACCGGCGCCCGGGCCGCGCTGCCGATCCAGACCTGGACCGCGCCGTCCGGCGCCAAGGTGCTGCTCGTCGAGAGCCGCTCGATCCCGATGATTGACCTGAACATCGATTTCGATGCCGGCAGCCGTTACGATCCGCCCGGCAAGGCCGGACTCGCGCTGCTCACGGCGGGCCTGCTCGACGCAGGCGCCGCGGCCGCGGGCGGGCGCCCCGCACTCACCGAGGCGCAGATTGCCGACCGCTTCGCCGACGTCGGCGCGATGGCAGGCACGCATGCCGGTCGGGACGCCGCGACCGTCACCATGCGCACGCTGTCGTCGCGCGCCGAACGCGACGCGGCCGTCGACACGATGGCGCAGTTCCTGCAGCACCCGACGTTCCCCGATGCCGTGCTCAAGCGCGAATCGGCGCGACTGTCGTCGGCGATTGCCGAGTCGGACACGAAGCCCGAGCCGATTGCCGAGAAGGCGTTCCGCCATGCCATCTATGGCGGCCATCCGTATGGCGTCAGCGCCACGGTGGCGAGCGTGAGCGCCATCAGGCGCGACGACCTCGTGCGCTTTTACCGCGACATGTACAGCGCGAAGCGGGCGGTCGTCACGATCGTCGGCGACATCGACCGCGCGCAGGCCGAGAAGGTGGTCGCCACGCTGACCGAGGCCATGCCGGCGGGCGTCACGCCGCCCGCAATGCCCGCCGTGGCGCCGCTGCGCAGCGCCGTGCAGATCGATCTGCCGCACCCGGCGGAGCAGGCGCACATCGTGACCGGGCAGGCGTCGATGGCGCGCAGCGATCCCGACTACTTTCCGCTGCTCGTGGGCAACTACGTGCTGGGCGGCGGCGGGTTCGTGTCGCGGCTCACGGCCGAAGTGCGCGAGAAGCGCGGGCTGACGTATGGCGTGTCGAGTGCATTCGTGCCGCAATTGCAGGAAGGGCCGTTCGAGATCAGCCTGCAGACGCGTCGCGAACAGGCGCGCGAGGCGCTCAACGTCGTGCGCGAGACGCTCGACAAGTTCGTGCAGGAAGGCCCGACCGACGCGGAGATGCAGGCCGCGAAGGACAACCTGGTGAACGGCTTCCCGCTGCGCCTGGACAGCAACCGCAAGCTGCTGGCCAACGTGGCGGCCATCGGCTTCTACAACCTGCCGCTCGATTACCTCGACACGTGGACCGAAAAGGTCAAGTCCGTCACGGCCGCGCAGGTCAGGGATGCCTTCGCGCGCCACGTGCGGCCGGACCGTCTCGCGACGGTCGTCGTGGGGCCGGGCGACGTATTCGGTACGGCCGGCGCAGGTGCCGCCGCCCCCGGCGGCAAGCCGGCCGCGGGCGCGAAGGCGAAGTAAGCGCCAGGCCGCGCCGGGGGCGATGCCGTTCGCCCTCGGCGTTACCGAAGAATCCGGCGGCGCAGCAGCACGAGCGCGACGGCAAAGCCCGCGACGGCGTACACGGCGAGCGCGCCGGCATGCAGCCACGGCGCATCGATGGCGCGACCGAGCATGGCCGGGCGGATCAGGGCCACGGCATGCGCGAGCGGCAGCCACTCCGTGACGTGCCGCGCGGCTGCCGGCAACTGCGACAACGGAAAGAACACACCCGAGAGCAGCAGCATCGGCGTCATCACGAGCGTTTGGTAGAACATGAAGAAGTCGTAGCTCGGCGCGAGCGCCGTCATGACCATCGCCAGGCTGGCGAATGCAAGACCCGCGAGCAGGATCGCCGGCAGAACGATGGCGAGACTGTCGAGGCGCGCATAGCCGAGCACGCTGGCCACGACGAGAATGGCGAGTCCTGACAGCACCGCCTTGCTTGCCGCCCAGACCACCTCGCCCAGCACCACGTCGCCGAGCGTGAGCGGCGTGTGCATGAGCGCCTCCCACGTGCGTTGCACGTGCATGCGCGAGAAGCCCGAATACATCGACTCGAAGCTCGCGGAGAACATCACGCTCGAGCCGACAGTGCCGGCCGCGAGAAACGCGATGTACGACGTGCCGTCCACGTCGCCGACCATCATCCCCAGTCCGAAGCCCAGCCCGAACAGGTAAATCATGGGATCGGCGAGATTGCCGAACATCGACGCGATCGCGAGCTTGCGCCAGACGAGGAAGTTGCGCCGCCAGACGCTCACCCACGCGCCGGCGCCGGGAAGGTAGCGAGGGAGGTCGGGCCGGGCCGTCGACTCGCTCACCGATGTTTTCAACGGCTCATTCGTCGGCTCATTCGTCGACTCACTCATCGCGCATCTCCCGTCCCGTGAGCTTGAGAAAGACGTCCTCCAGATTCGCCCGACGATGCAAATAGCGCACGCCGGGCTGGTCGTGCAGCGCGGCGACGAGCGGCGCGGCGTCGCGCACGTAGCAGAAGTGCGTCTCGCCGCTCGACTCGATGCGCTCGGCCAATGGCGCGAGCCGGGCGATCAAGCCGCGAGGGACGTCGCCAAAGAGCTCCACCACGTCGCACCCGATCTCGCGCGCGACGAGTTCGGGCGGTGTGCCCTCGGCGATCTTGCGCCCCGCGTCGATGACGCACAGCCGATGACACAGGCGCTCTGCTTCCTCCATGAAGTGGGTCGTCAGCAGAATCGTCTTGCCCTCGTTCATCAGCGATTTCAGCCGCTCCCAGATCAGATGCCGCGCCTGCGGATCGAGACCGGTAGTCGGCTCGTCGAGCACGAGCAGATCGGGATTGTTGATGAGCGCGCGCGCGAGCGTGAGGCGGCGCTTCATGCCGCCGGAGAGCTGACCGACGCGTGCGTCGGCCTTGGCCTCGAGCCGGGCGAAGGCGAGCAGCGCCGGCACGCGCTCACGCACGTCCGCGCGGGAAAGTCCGAAATACCGGCCGAAGACGGCGAGGTTCTCGCGCACGGTGAAGTCGGGATCGAGATTGTCGAATTGCGGCACCACGCCGATGCGCCGCCGTGCCTCGGGCGCCAGCCGCGGCACCGGCATGCCGCCCAGGCGGATGCAGCCCGCGTCGGGCGTCACCAGGCCGAGCAGCATGCGCAACGTGGTCGTTTTGCCCGCGCCGTTCGGCCCCAACAGGCCGAAACACTCGCCGGGCGCGACGCGAAGGGACAGACGATCGACGACAGATCGGCCCTCGTAGGCCTTGCACAGTTCTGTTACCTCGATGGCGGCAGCGGTCATGACGAATCGGGCAGACTCCTGTTGAGCCGCGGCGAGCGGCGGCGAGCCATGGGCCGCGACCGGCGCTCGCCCCATCGCCGACGCGGGCCGTTACGGCGCTGCGCGCTCCGGCGACGGGGCAAGGGGGGCGGGCGATGTGGTATGTTTCGCCTCAACAATGTAGCGTGATTTGCCATGATTTTGGATTCCCTGCGCGTGAATTGCCGCGCGCGACCTCTTTTTTGCATCGATGCGGGCCATAGCGTTCCGTGCCCCGATGTATTGGGTGCGCCCGCTCCAGGTGCGGCGCCCGTCTCCCGGAGCGCGCCATGAAGACCGGTGCCGGCAATGTGGCCCGCCACGCGCCGCAGCAGGTGCGCATCATCGGCGGCCAATGGAAGCGCACGCCGCTGCCCGTGCCGCCCGGCGACGGACTGCGGCCCACGCCTGACCGCGTGCGCGAAACGCTTTTCAATTGGCTCGGACAGGACCTCACCGGCATGCAGTGCCTCGACGCCTTCGCCGGCAGCGGTGCGCTCGGTTTCGAGGCGGCCTCGCGCGGTGCGACGCGTGTCGTGATGATCGAGCAGGCCGCGCCCGCGGTGCGGCAATTGCGCGCCAATCAGGCCAAGCTGGGGGCCAGTCAGATCGAGATCGTTCAGGCCGATGCACGGCGCTTGATAACCACACTCTCGCCCGGGGCATTCGACGTGGTATTTCTCGACCCGCCGTTTGCGAGCGGCTGGCTCGCCGAGCTGTTGGCGCCGGCGGCCCGTCTGCTTGCGCCGCACGGCGTGATCTATGCCGAGTCCGACGCGCCGCTCGCGGACGAAGCGCTCGCCGCGCTCGGGCTCGCGTGCCTGCGCCGGGCGAAAGCCGGGGCGGTGCATTATCATTTGCTTGAATCGATTCCGAAAACCTAGAGACCACAATGAACAAGTACGCAGCATCGGTCCCCAGCCGCGAGGAGACGTTGGCATGGTAGTGGCGATCTATCCAGGGACGTTCGACCCGCTTACCCGAGGGCACGAGGACCTGGTCCGCCGTGCTGCGGGCATTTTCGACAAGCTCGTCGTCGGGGTGGCCGATAGCAAGAACAAGAAACCGTTCTTCACGCTCCAGGAGCGCATCGACATCGCGCGCGAAGTGCTGGGCCACTATCCGAACGTGTCCGTCGAAGGGTTTTCCGGGCTGCTCAAGGACTTCGTGCGCAAGCATCAGGCGCGTGTGATCGTGCGCGGCCTACGCGCGGTGTCCGACTTCGAGTACGAGTTTCAGATGGCGGGCATGAACCGTTATCTGCTGCCCGACGTGGAAACGATGTTCATGACGCCGTCCGACCAGTACCAGTTCATCTCGGGTACGATCGTGCGCGAGATTGCCCAACTGGGCGGCGACGTGAGCAAGTTCGTGTTCCCTTCCGTCGAGAAATGGCTGGTGACGAAAGTCGGCGACCAGTCGGCGAAGGGATAAGTATCGTGTGCGCCGGCCGGGCCTTCGTGGCCCGCTGGCTTCGCGATACGGCTGGAGGTGCCGTATGGCCTTGATGATTACCGATGAATGCATCAATTGCGACGTGTGCGAGCCGGAGTGCCCGAACGACGCAATTTCGATGGGGATCGAAATCTACGAAATCGATCCGAACAAGTGCACCGAGTGTGTCGGTCACTTCGATGAACCGCAGTGCGTGCAGGTGTGCCCGGTGGAGTGCATCCCCGTCAATCCCGAGCACGTCGAGACGCGCGAGCAATTGCTGGACAAGTACACCCATCTGCAAGCGGCCAAATCGGCCTGATTGAGCCCAATTGGGCTGATTCCGCGCCCGGGGCGGGGTTCCGCTTCACACCCTGACGACACATTCTCGCAGCATTCCCGCACAGTCCCGCCGACGAATTACCGGAGGCTCTCGCGAGCGACAAAGAGACGGCGAAAGGGGTGACGAAAGGGACGACAAAAGGGACGACAAAGGCGCCCTGCGGCGCCTCTGTCGTGTGTTGCGAGCGTCGTGTGCTCGCATCACATGAGCGGCCCGTGTCGCTGCGCGGGCGTGGTCTTGCGCCGCCGCGTTACTTCGCGGGCGCGGCGTGCAGCCGCATCATCGCCTTTTCCATCTCGCCCTTGACGATCAGGTCGACGACGTCGAGCGAGCGCGACATCGCGTCGTCGATTTGCGCCTGCTCCTCCTTGCGCGGCGGCTTGAGCACGAAGTCCACCACCTGCTGCTGGCTGCCGGCCGGCTGCAGCGTGCGCGGATGGCCGATGCCCAGTCGCAGACGCCAGAATTCCTGCGTGGTCAGATGCGCGGCAATGTCCTTCAGGCCGTTATGGCCGCCGCTGCCGCCGCCGCGCTTGAGCTTCACGGTGCCCGGCAGCAGATCGAGCTCGTCGTGCACCACGAGAATCTCGTCGGGCAGGATCTTGTAGAAGCGGGCCAGGGCGACGACGGATTGACCCGAGCGGTTCATGAACGTCTGTGGCTCGAGCAGCCAGACTTCCTGGCCGGCCACGCGTGCCCGCGCGGCGAACCCGTGGAAGTTCTTCTGATGGGAGAGCGACGCGCCGCATTGCTGCGCCAGGGCGTCGACAAACCAGAAGCCCGCGTTGTGACGCGTCGCTGTGTATTCGGCGCCCGGATTGCCGAGCCCCACGATCAGCTTGATCATTTCGGTGTCGGAGGTGTTGGGTGCGTCACGCACCGCCATGAAAAAACCCGCCGGACATGACGTCGCGGCGGGTCTTGCGTCCAGCGTCGCCGCTGAAGGCTGACACGCGTGGCTTAGGCAGCCGGCGTTTCGCCTTCGGCAGCCGAGGCGGCAGCTTCGTCAGCCGCAGCGCCGGCCGGTTGGACGGCTTGCGCCACCACCGGGTTTTCCTGCTCGACGTGCAGCGTCAGCGTCACGCCGGCGGGCAGCTTGACGTCCTTGGCATGCACGGTCTGACCGGCTTCCAGCTTCGACAGGTCGACTTCCAGGAATTCCGGCAGCTTGCCCGGCAGGCAGCTGATGTCGAGTTCGTTGAGCGTGTGGCTGATCACGTTCGCGCCCAGCTTCACGGCCGGCGACGTCTCGGCGTTCAGGAAGTGCAGGGGCACCTTCACGTGAATGGACTTGTTCGGATCGACACGCTGGAAATCCACGTGCAGAACGAGTTGCTTGAACGGGTGATACTGCACGTCGCGCAGCAGCACTTGTTCGGTCTTGCCGGCAACTTCCAGGTCGAGGATCGACGAGTGGAAAGCTTCCTTGCGGAGGGCGTGCCACAGTGCGTTGTGATCGAGTTCGATCATCTTGGGTTCAACGTTACCACCGTACACGATGCCCGTAGTCTTACCGGCATTGCGCAGGCGGCGGCTCGCACCAGTACCTTGCTGATTGCGCTCAAAAGCGACGACTTTCATGACAACTCCTTGTACTGCCCGCGACCAGGCAGTGTTTTCTTCCCGAACGGCCCGCCGAAAAACGCGGGATTCAGGAACGACAAAGGCGAGGAAAACGCTCCTCGCCGACACAACAACGGCGCCACACAGGCGCCGTTGCAAAAACTTTACCGAACGCTTACTCCGCGAACAGCGACATCACCGAGTCGCCACGACGGATGCGCGAGAACGTCTCGGCGAGCAGGTTAGCGCAGCTCAGCTGGCGAATCTTGCCGCCCTTCGAGTCGTCACGCAGCGGAATGGTATCCGTCACGACCACTTCGTCGAGCTCCGAGGCGTTGATTCGCGCTGCGGCGCCGCCCGAGAGCACCGGGTGCGTACAGTAGGCGTACACCTTCTGTGCGCCGCGTTCCTTCAATACCTGCGCGGCCTTGCACAGCGTACCGGCGGTATCGACCATGTCATCCATGATGACGCAGGTACGGCCTTCGACTTCACCGATGATGTTCATCACTTCGGCCACGTTGGCCTTCGGACGGCGCTTGTCGATGATGGCCAGATCGCAATGCAGTTGCTTGGCCAGCGCACGGGCGCGCACCACGCCACCGACGTCCGGCGACACCACCAGCAGGTTTTCGTGGTTCTGGGCGCGCACGTCGGCCAGCAGCAGCGGCGACGCGTAGATGTTGTCGACCGGAATATCGAAGAAACCCTGAATCTGGTCGGCGTGCAGGTCCATCGTGATGATGCGTTCGACGCCTGCGATTTGCAGCATGTTGGCCACGACCTTCGCCGAGATCGCCACGCGTGCCGAGCGCGGGCGGCGATCCTGACGGGCATAGCCGAAATACGGGATGGCAGCGGTGATCCGACCGGCGGAAGCGCGCTTGAGCGCGTCGACCATGATCATCAGTTCCATCAGGTTGTCGTTGGTCGGAGCGCACGTCGACTGGAGGACGAAGACGTCCTTGCCACGCACGTTTTCCTGAATTTCGACCTGGATCTCACCATCCGAGAAGCGGCTGGCCATGGCCTTGCCGAGGGGGATACCCAGAGTGTCGACGACCGCTTGGGCCAGGGCGGGATTGGCGTTCCCGGTGAATACCATTAGGTTATCACTACTCATCTGGCTACCTGCGGGACGTTGGATGCTGAGACTCTACAACAGAGAAATTGGCAGGGGAGGAAGGACTCGAACCCTCGTATGCCGGAATCAAAATCCGGTGCCTTAACCAACTTGGCGACTCCCCTACACTAACCGGTGCCTTCATTGCGCCGTAGGAAACGCAACAAAGCAAAACTCTTCACGCGAAGGCGAACAGCGGATGTTCGGCCAGGCTGGTGGTCACCTGACCGAGCCAGCGCTCCGGCAATCGCCTGCATACGGCTTCCGCTTCCGCCTTCGTGTCGAATACCGCAAACACGCTTGCGCCGGATCCTGTCATGCGAGCCGTGGTGAAGGTTCTGAACCAGTCAATCACAGCAGCGACTTCCGCGTATTCTCGAGTGACTACCGCCTGCATGTCGTTACGGAAGATTTCATCCGTTTCGAACACGTTTTTGTTGGCGTGCTCAAGAAAGAACGCCATTGTGACGATCTTCGTATCCCTTGTCAACAGGGGATCGCGAAATATTTTGTCGGTCGCGACGTGCACGCGCGGGTTCACGACGAGAAAGTGCCATTGCGGCAGGTCGATCGCTTCCAGTTCTTCGCCCAGTCCCTGCGCAAACGCATTACGGCCGAACACGAAAAACGGCACGTCCGCCCCAAGCTTGAGGGCCAGCGTCTGGAGCTCGGCGCGCGGCAGGTCGAGCTGCCACATGCGGTTCAGCGCGAGCAGCGTCGTGGCCGCGTCGGAGCTGCCGCCGCCGATGCCGCCGCCGGCCGGCAGACGCTTCTCGATCGCGATGTCCACGCCGAAACGCACGCCGCAATGCGCCTGCAAAAGGCGTGCCGCGCGCACGGTCAGATCGGTCTCGGGCGGCACGCCCGGCAGCGGATTCGTATGGACGATGCGCGCGTCGTCGCGTCGCTCGAAATGCAACGTGTCGGCCCAGTCGATTAGCTGGAAGACGGTTTGTAGTTCGTGATAGCCATTGGGTCGGCGTCCCACGATATGCAGGAACAGGTTGAGCTTGGCCGGGGCAGGGCAGTCACGCAGGATTTCGTACATGGCGATGCGAAGCGGAGCTATCGGAGCACACGGCGCCCGCGAGGGCGTCCGTGCGCCGGGGAATCGTAGGGGCGGTTGATCGACGCGTGCGCCAAGCGGATATCGCGAACGTCGCGCAGCGCACGCGTCTCGGCGCAGCGCCCACAGCACCCGCAGCGCCGTCGGCGGCGATATGCCTCGACAGCCGCCGCCGCCGCAGCAGCAGCACGCGGCGCCAAGCATAGCACCGCCTGCGCGAACGTGCCGAACCGGCCCGGCTCGCTGCTTATTCGTCGATGACCAGGCGCACGGCCAGCGGCGAGCCGTCGAGATCGCGCGAGAGGTCGATGCGCCTGACGCGCAGCGGTGAGCCGTCGAAAAACGCCTGATAGTCGATGGTCCAGCCGTCCTGCGTCAGACGCGTGGGGCGCCGCGTTTGCGGATCGCGCTCGATGCTCGCCCGCGATCCCGGGGCGCTCTGCATGCGCAGCCAGTAGCGAAGGCCGCCGACGGGCAGCGCGAAGCCGAGCGCATCGCGCATGACGTCTTCCAGGCGCGGCCCCGTGAGCGGCGCCTTGCCCGGCAGTTCGAGCGAGGCGCTGCGCGGATTCTCGCGAACGATCGCCTGCGTCTGCCCGAGCGGGTCGAGCAACTGGACGACGGCATTCTCGCCGTTCTGCTGCCAATCGAAGTTGCCGTAGGTATTGCGGGGCTCGCCGCTCTGCTCGTACCGCACCGAGAAGCGGCCGCGATAGTGTTCCGCGCCCGCATCGGCCGATTGGACGATGGGCGCCGGCGGTGCGAGGCTCGCGCAACCGCTTGCGAAAAGCGCAGCGGCGCAGGCCAGCGAGAGGGCGCGGGCCACCCGCGCGTGCGCCGCCGGGTTCCGAAATGCGCACAACATCGTCAATCCGGGCATCAGGGCGCCACGTTGTAGCGCTTCATCGTGGAGCGCAGCGTATCGTCGTCGCCGTCGAGCTTGAGCGCCTCGCGCCAGGTCTTGCGCGCTTCGTCCTGCTGGCCCGATTCCCACAGCACTTCGCCGAGGTGGGCGCCGATTTCCGCCTGCGCCTGAATGCCGTAGGCGCGACGCAGCAGTTCGAGCGCCTGCTGCTTGTCGCCCAGGCGGTATTTCACCCAGCCCAGGCTGTCCATGATGTACGGATCCTCGGGCGAGAGCGCCGACGCCTTTTGCAGCAGCTTGAGCGCCTCGGGCAGACGCGTGTTGCGCTCGGTCAGCGAGTAGCCAAGCGCGTTGTACGCCTGCGCGTTGTCGGGTTGCGTTGCCATCACGCGGCGCATGGCCTTTTCCATGACGTCGTAGTGCTTGTTCAGCTCGGCAACCATGCCGTACTGATAGAGCAAATCCGGATCGTCCGGATGATTCTTGACCTCGGCCTCGAGCAGCTTCTCGGCGTCGCCGTAGCGCTTGGCTTTGACGAGCAGATCGGATTCGGCGCGCTTGAGCGCCAGTTGCTCGCGCGGATCGCTCGACTTGATGCCGTGCAGCAGCGCACGGCCTTCCTCGACCTTGCCCTGGTCGGCGAGCAGTTGCGCGCGGCCGATCTGCGCGGGCAGATAGGCGTTGCTGTCCTCGCGGATCTTCGAGAGCCACTTGTCCGCCGCCGGATAGTCCTTGCGGTCCTGCGCGATCTGCGCGAGATAGACGTAAGCCTGTGCGCCGTCCGTGTTCTGCTGCTCGGCCTCCGAGGCGTACTTCTGCAGATACTGTTCGGCCTTCTCCGGATGCTTCGCGTGCAGGCTCAGCAGCGCAAGCGCCATGAGCGTCGACAACTCGTGCGGATAGCGCTTCTCGAGCGTTTCGAACTGCTTTTGCGCGACATCGAGCTGGTTGTCGGCCAGCAGCAGCTTCGCGTAGGCGAAGCGGGCTTCCTTGGCGCCGGGGTTGCGATCGAGGAACGTCTTGAGTCCCGCGATGGCGTGGGCGCGCTCGGACGGCCCCATCTGGCTGTACACCAACGCCGCGGCTTCATAATCGGGCTTGATCCTGAGCGCGTTCTCCAGCGACGCGCGTGCGCCGGCCGTATCGCCGGCATCGAGCTGCGAACGCGCAATGGCCAGTTGTGCTTCCGGGCGCTGCATGTCGTTGGCCAGCATGCGCTTGAGCGAATCGACGCCGGTGGCTCGCTCGGGACTGCGCGCGATCATCTGCTGCAATTCCAGAATGGCCTGACCGCGACGCGCTTCGGGCACCTTGTTCAGTTCGTCGACGAGCAGCGGCTCGGCTTCGCCGAGATGGCCCGTGCCGACCTGCAGGCTCGCGAGCAGCTGGGACGCCGGGCGCCAAGTCGGATCGAGCTGGTGCCACAGGCGCGCGGCGATCAGCGCGTCGCCGAGCTGGCGCGCACCGAGCGCGATCTCGACCGCCCGGCGCGCCATGCGCGGATCCTTGGTGCGATTGGCCAGCGCGATGTAGGTGTTGTAAGCCGGAGCGAGGTTGCCGCGTTGCAGGCTGAGTTCGGCGGCCATCACTTCGAAGACGATCTCGCTCGAAAGCGCCACGTTCGGCAGCTTTTCCTTCGGGACGGCGGCCCCGGGCGGGACGTCCTCGGCGTCGGTATCGGTATTTGCCGCCGCCGCACGGCTCGCGGCGCCCGGCGCGGATGCCTTGCCGGGGGCCGCGGGCGAGGCCGGTGCGTTCTGCGCGAGCAGCGCGCGCGCGCCGTCCTGGGCCGCTTGCGCGAAGGCATTGGACGATGGCAGGAGCGCCATGACCGCGCTGGCGCAGGTCACGCCGAGCGCCGTGGCGCCGGCCCACGCCCCGCGTGCCAGTGCGCCGCGCAGGCGCAAGGCCATGGGTGCCACGGTTACCGCAGTCTCGGAAGCGGCGGGGATGGACGGGATTCGGGTCTTCGGCATAGGGATCCACGGCAGGTTTCGAGCGATTGTAGCGCGCCCGATACAATAGAGTCTAAATCCTCAGCAAACGTTCGCAGGCATGCCTGAACTCCCCGAAGTCGAAGTCACCCGCCGCGGTATTGCGCCGCACGTGGCGGGCACGCGCGTCGCGCGTATCGACGTGCGCAACGCCGCATTGCGCTGGCCCGTGCCCGACGGTCTCGACACGCTGCTGCGCGGCGAGACGCTCATTGGCGTGGAGCGTCGCGGCAAATACCTGCTGCTCGAATATGCGCCGGGCTGGTTGCTGGTGCACCTGGGCATGACCGGCACGCTGCGCGTGATGCCCGAGCCGCAGGCCTTGCCCGCGGCCGGGGTGCACGATCACATCGATCTCGTGTTCGAGCGATGCGCACTTCGCTATCGCGACCCGCGCCGCTTCGGCGCCATGCTGTTCCACCCCCGCTCGGCCGGCGACGTTCTCTCGCACCCGCTGCTCGCGAGCCTCGGCGTCGAGCCGCTGTCGGACGCGTTCGACGGCAATTGGCTCCATGCCGGCACGCGCGGGCGCACCGTCGCCATCAAGCAGGCGCTGCTCGCTGGCACGATCGTGGTCGGCGTGGGCAATATCTACGCCTCCGAGAGCCTGTTTCGCGCCGGCATCCATCCGCGGCTCGCTGCGGGCAAGCTGTCCCGCCCGCGTGCCGAGAAGCTCGCGCAGGCAATCAAGGTAGTGCTTGCCGCGGCAATCGAGAAAGGGGGCAGCACGCTGCGCGATTTTGTCGGCAGCGACGGTCGCAGCGGCTATTTCCAGCAGGAGTATTTCGTCTACGACCGCACCGGACAGCCATGCCGCGTGTGCGGCACGCCGATTCGCCAGATCGTGCAGCAGCAGCGTTCCACGTTCTTTTGCCCGCATTGCCAGAAATGACGCACGCGCGGCGGCCCGCGAAGACGCCAGCCCGCGAAGACGCCCGCAGCCGCGCTGTACAGTCGTACTCGACGCCTCCCCGGACATCCTCATGAACGCCTCTACCCCCGATTTCGCCGCCGGTTCGCTGGCCGACACCTTTGCCGAGCGGCTGATCGCATGGCAGGCCGAGCACGGCCGTCACGATCTGCCCTGGCAGAACACACGCGACGCGTACCGCATCTGGCTGTCCGAAATCATGTTGCAGCAGACGCAGGTCGCCACGGTGATCCCGTATTACGGCCGCTTTCTCGAGCGCTTTCCCGACGTCGCCGCGCTCGCCAGCGCGCCGCAGGACGATGTCATGGCGCTCTGGAGCGGCCTGGGGTACTACTCGCGTGCCCGCAACCTGCATCGCTGCGCCCAGGTGGTCGTGGCCGAGCATGGCGGGCGCTTCCCGTCGGATCCGGACACGCTCGCCACGTTGCCCGGCATCGGCCGTTCGACGGCCGCCGCGATCGCGGCATTCGCTTACGACGCGCACGCCGCGATTCTCGACGGCAACGTCAAACGGGTACTCGCGCGCGTGTTCGGCATCGAGGGGTTTCCTGGCACGCCGAAGATCGAGCGGGAGATGTGGGCGCTGGCCGAATCGCTGCTGCCCGATCACGATCTGCCGGCCTACACGCAAGGGATGATGGACCTCGGCGCCACGCTGTGCGGGCGCGGCAAGCCGCGCTGCGGCGAATGCCCGTTTGACAGCGATTGCGTGGCGCATGCGACGGGGCGCGAGCGCTCGTTGCCCACGGCCAAGCCGAAGAAGGCGCAGCCGGAGCGCTATGTCGATGTGCTGGTGATTCGCGCGGGCGGGCGAGTGCTGTTCGAGCGGCGCCCGGACAGCGGCATCTGGGGCGGCCTGTGGAGTCTGCCGGAGCTCACGCCGCCGACCGGCGCGCCAGCGCCCGACGACGCCTCACTGCGCGAGCGCCTGTGCGCGCACGCCGCGGCGCTCGGGGCGCAGCAGGGGGCGGTGCAGTCGCTCGCGCCGCTGCATGGGCTCACGCACGTCTTCACGCATTTCCGGCTGCACTTGCGTCCGTGGCTGGTAACGCTCTCGCCGTCTGCCCCCGGGCGGCAGCCGCCGGCGAGCGGCGCACGCCTGGCCTGGCTGGATGCGGCCGGTATCGCCGCCGCCGGTCTGCCGTCACCCATCCGAAAGATCGCCGACGCCTTGTCGCCGAGCGACGGTCAGTTGCTGCTGCCGGCCTGAAGCTCGCGCGCCCGACGTCCGCTGGCAGCGAGCGCGGTCGCGCCGCTCAGGCGGCCTCGAGCGGTGCGAGCTCGCGATGGCGCACGAGCACGCTCGCTTCCTGGCGAAAGCGCGCGCCGAGCGTCTCGGCGATGAAGACGGAGCGGTGCTGCCCGCCCGTGCAGCCGATGGCCACCGTCAGATAGCTGCGGTTGTCGCGCATGAAGCTCGGTAGCCACTTTTGCAGATACGCGCCGATGTCGTCGATCATTTCGGCGACCTCGGGAATGGCCGACAGGAAGTCGATGACCGGCTGATCGCGGCCGGTGAGCGGCCGCAACTGCGTGTCGTAGTAGGGATTGGGCAGCGAGCGCACGTCGAAGACGAGATCGGCGTCGAGCGGCACCCCGTGCTTGAAACCGAACGATTCGAACATCAGCGTAAGCCCGGTGTGATCGTGCTGCACGAACTCGCGGATCCAGCGGCGCAGCGCACTCGCGCGCAGATTGCTGGTGTCGATCTGGTGACCGAGTTCGGTCACGCTGTTGAGCATTTCGCGCTCTTTCTCGATCGCTTCGACGAGCGAGCCGTTGGCCGAGAGCGTGTTGTCGCCCACCGAGAGCGGATGGCGGCGGCGCGTCTCGGAGAAGCGCTGCACCAGGGTTTGCGTGTTGGCGTTGAGGAACAGCACGCGCACATCGTGGCCGAAGCGGCGCAGACCGCCGATGATCGGCGGCAGATCGGCAAGCGAGCCGCCGCTGCGCGCGTCGATGGCGACGGCAAGCCGCGTGTGATTCTGCGTTTCGAGATATTCGGCAAGCTCAGGCAGAAATCGCGACGGCAGGTTGTCGACGCAGTAATACCCGGCGTCCTCGAGGACATTCAGGGCGAGCGACTTGCCGGAGCCCGATACACCGGTAATGAGTACGATCTTCATGACATTTCCCGAATACAACCATCATGGTAAGCGATTGTGTCTTACGGGTGTCGAGCGGCGGGCTGTCCGGGCGTTGCGCTCTCCTCGGCAATGCTCGGCAATTCACGGCAAAGGTAGGCAATTCCAGGAGTTTCCGGCCGCTCCGGCCCGTTTAGGCCCGGTTAGGCCCTTTCCAGCCTCGCCGCCATTCCAGCCATTTCCAGCCCTTTTCAGCCGTTTTCAGCCGTTTTCAGCCGTTTTCGTCCGTTTTCGAACCTTCCGGCCCTTCCGGCCATTTCCCCGCGACCACGGGGCGATTCCGACTGCGCTACGCAAACGAAAACGGCGCCCGGAAGGGGCGCCGTTCGGCGTAGATTGGCGTCGATGCCTCAGGCGGCCGGCTTGTTCGACAGACAGGACTTCATGAACGCCTTGCGGTCGTCGCCCTTCTTGTCGCCCGCTTGCGCGTTGCAGGTCTTCATCTTCTCCTGCTGCGTTTGCTTGGCGGACGCGGCCGGCTTGTTCGACAGGCATTGCTTCATGAACGCCTTGCGATCGTCGCCCTTCTTGTCGCCGGCCTGCGCGTTGCACGCGGTCATCTTGTTTTGCTGTGCGTTGGCCTTCGGGGCTGCCTCGGGCGCGGCGGCGCTTTGGGCGAACACGGGCGACGCGAGCAGCGGGGATACCAGGAGCAGTGCAGCGAATGCTTTCTTCATGATCGTCTCTCCATTAAGGTCGACACGCACGGGGAAGAACCGCGTGGCGATTACAACATGAAAGAAAACGCGCCGCAATCGCGCTGCGTTGACAGAAAACCGCATGCAATGCGGTAAACCCGGAGACGCGGCTCAGAGCAGTTTGCCCTGCATCCCGTCGGGATCCTGCATGGCCTGGCGCTGGCGCTCCATGAAATCCTTGAGCGTGTCGATGCCGCGCAGTTGCAGGATCGTGTTGCGCACGGCGGCCTCCACGAGCACGGCGAGGTTTCGCCCGGCGGCCACTTGCAGGATCACCTTGTTGATGGGCAAGCCGAGCACATCCACCGTCTGCGCTTCGAGCGGCAGGCGCTGGAATTCGCCGTCCGGGCGGCGCACCAGTTGCACGATCAGCTTGAGCTTCATTTTCCGGCGCACGGCCGTCTCGCCGAAGATGGTCTTGATGTCGAGCAGGCCCAGCCCGCGCACTTCCAGCAGGTTTTGCAGCAGTGGGGGGCAGCGTCCTTCCACGAAATCGGGGCCCAGCCGCACGAAATCGACCGCATCGTCGGCGACCAGGCCGTGGCCGCGGCTGATCAATTCCAGACCGAGTTCGCTCTTGCCCAGCCCGGAGTCGCCGGTGAGGAGCACGCCCATGCCCAAAATGTCGATAAAAACGCCGTGCATCGTGCATCGCGGGGCGAACACGCGCGAAATGTACAGCCGCAGGCTGTCGATAACCGATGCGGTGGAGAGCGGGGTGGTGAACAGCGGTGTGGACGACCGGGTGCAGCGCAGCACCAGATCGGGCGGCGCCTCCAGTCCGTCGGCGACGACCAGGAACGGCGGCTCCAGGGCGATGACCTCGCCCATGTGGCGCTTGCGGTTCTCATCGCTCAGGCGCTGGTAATAGCGCAGTTCCGCCTCGCCGAGCACCTGAATGCGGTTCGGGTGGATGAGGTTCAGGTGACCCACGAGGTCGGCGCTGGAGGTGGCGGTGGCCACGCTCTCGGGCGTGAACCCGCGCTCCCAGCCCTCGTGGCCGGTGAGCCACGACAGACGCAGCGTCGCGGCGTTGTCATCGAAAATGCTTTGCGCGTTGATGCCGGTCAGTTCCACCGCGTCGCCTCGTTCGGTTGAGTATGGGAGCTACGGGACTCGAAGTTGGCGGCGGCTCAGGGCTGCCAGTTCGCCAGGGCCGTGTGAACGTCGTCGGCGCTGGGCGCGTTGCTCAATGTCTCGCGCATCGAGCGATCGGAGAGCAACTGCGCGATTTCGGACAGAATCTCGAGATGCTGCTGCGTGGCCTGTTCCGGCACGAGCAGGAAAAACAGCAGGGAGACGGGCTGGCCGTCGGGCGCCTCGAACGGAATCGGGTCGTCCAGACGCACGAAAGCCGCCATCGGATGCTTGAGTCCCTTGATGCGGCCATGCGGGATCGCCACGCCTTCGCCGAGCCCGGTCGAACCCAGGCGCTCGCGCGCGAACAGGTTGTCGGTGACGAGTGCGCGCGACAGTCCGGCGTTGTTCTCGAACAGGAGCCCGGCTTGCTCGAAGACACGCTTCTTGCTGGTGACGGACAGTCCAAGCAGGATATTGGACGCAGGTAAGAGTTTGACTAAACGGTTCATCTTGTAATGCGGGCGAACGCGTAGTCGCCCTCCAACCCCCGATTGACCTCGCATTATAGACCACCCGTAGGCGCGTCAGCCCAGACGCGTCGCCCCATACAAAAGGGGCCGTTCAACGGCCCCGCGGTGGGTGATGCCAGACTTATGACAGACGTAGATTCGCTCGTGTGGTTCCGTGCGGGCTTGCGTCAGTGACAGTCGATGCGACTACCTCGCCGGAAAGGAATTATTGGAGCGGTTCCGCCTCGGGCGGCTGTTGATGCTTGAGGGCTTCGCGACCATGATTCTGCACCTTGTCCTTGTACTGCATTACCTTGCGGTCGAGCATGTCGATCAGCTTGTCGATGGCGGCATACATATTTTCGTCACACTTTTCGACGAAAATTTCCTTGCCCTTGAGATACACGGTGACGCTGGCGATCTGGCGTCCGGCCTTCTCCTTGGTCTTATCGACAGAGAGGATCACCTCGGCGCCGATGAGCTGGTCGAAGTGCCGCAACACGCGTTCAAGCTTGTTGACGACGAATTCGCGCAGGGACGGCGTGAGCTCGAGATGGTGTCCACTGATCTTCAGATTCATAGCTGCTCTCCTTGCTGAAATGCCGAAGTGCAGGCCGCGTCATGAGCGGCGCTGGCTAGCGGGAGTGCGAGCCATTGACGTGACGCAATGTCGCACTGCGGCGTGATGCCCCAGCGAGCCAACATGGCGCACCAGGACTGTCCTACAAAGATTTGCGCAAGTTCACTGCGGGGATTCGCATGGCCTCGCGGTACTTCGCGACGGTGCGCCGCGCAACCACGAATCCTTGCTCTGCCAGCAGCTCCGCGATACGACTGTCGGAAAGGGGGCTTTGGGGGTCTTCTGCTCCTATCAGTTGCTTGATGAGGGCGCGGATGGCTGTCGACGACGCAGCCCCTCCGGCTTCGGTGGCCACATGCGACCCGAAGAAGTACTTGAGCTCGAAGGTTCCAAATGGAGTGAGCATGTACTTACTCGTAGTCACGCGTGAAATCGTGGATTCATGTAAACCCAGCGTATCAGCAATCTCACGTAAAACCAAGGGCCGCATGCCGATTTCGCCATGCGTGAAGAAGTTCTTTTGACGCTCGACAATGGCCTGCGCCACACGCAGGATCGTGTCGAACCGCTGCTGGATGTTCTTGATCAGCCAGCGCGCCTCCTGGAGCTGCTGCTGGAGATTGCCGGTGCCCGGGTCGTTGCGGTTGTTGCGCAGGATGCGCGCGTACATCTCGTTGATGCGCAGGCGCGGCATGACTTCCGGGTTGAGCTCGGCGCTCCAGCCGCTGCCCTGCCTGCGCACCAGTACGTCCGGCACGACGTAATCGGCGGGCGGCGAGCCGTAGGCGGCGCCCGGGAACGGGTCGAGCGAGCGGATCAGCTGGTGCGCGGCGCGCAGTGCGTCTTCGCTCACGCCGAGCAGGCGGCGCAGCCGCGTGTAATCGCGTGCCGCGAGCAATTCCAGGTGATCGCAGACGATGCGCAGCGAAAGCGTGCGAACGCCGCTCGCGGGCAGCCGCTGCAGTTGCAGACGCAGGCATTCGGCCGGATTGCGGGCGCCCACGCCCGCCGGATCGAAGCTCTGCAGCAGCGCGAGGGCGGCGTTGATCTCCTCGGTCTCGAGCGCCAGCTCTTCGGGCATTTCCGCCTGAATTTCGTCGAGCGTGGTGCCGAGATAGCCGTCTTCGTCGAGCGATTCGATAAGGAACTCGACCAGCGCGCGATCGCGCGGGCTGGCCTTGGTCACGCGCAACTGGGCGAGCAGGTGCTCGCGAAGGTTGGGGTGATCGACGTGCAGCTGGGGGCGAGCGTTGTCGTCGTCGTCCGAAGCGCTGCCCGTCCGGGCGAAATCGTTCAGGCTCCAGTCGCTGCCGTTATCGCTCGCCCCGTCCTCGAAGCGGGTTTCGCCGTCGAGTTCGCGGGCGTCGTCGTGGCCGTTGGCGGTGTCGGGGCCGTCGTTGCTGCTGCTCGCCGACGTGCTCCGTTCGTTGCGCAGCGACCCGTCCGTGCCCACGCGCACCGAGCCGGCGAGCCAGTCGTCTTCTCGCTCGAGCATCGGGTTCTGGGTAAGGGCGTGCTCGACTTCCTGCTGGAGTTCGAGCGTCGACAGTTGCAACAACCGAATCGATTGCTGCAACTGCGGCGTGAGGGTCAGGTGCTGCGAGGTGCGAAGTTGAAGAGTCGGTTTCATAGCGTGTCTCGCCTTCATTGTAGAGGCTTTGTCACGCCAACGGAACCGGCCCGGCGCCCTATCGGGGGCAGGGTTTACATGCGAAAAATTTCCTTTACATCCGGAAATTCTCGCCCAGATAGACGCGCCGCACGCTTTCGTCGGCCACGATCTGGTCGGGGGTGCCGGCAGCCAGCACGGAGCCTTCGCTGATGATGTAGGCGTGATCGCAGATGCCAAGCGTCTCGCGCACGTTGTGGTCGGTAATCAGGACACCGATGCCACGGTCTTTCAGAAAGCGCACAATGCGCTGGATTTCCAGCACGGCAATCGGATCGACGCCGGCGAAGGGTTCGTCGAGCAGGATGAACCGGGGCTGCGTGGCCAGCGCACGCGCGATTTCCACGCGACGGCGCTCGCCGCCCGAGAGCGACATTGCCGGGTTCTCGCGCAGATGGCTCACCTGCAGTTCGTCGAGCAGCGCCTCGATGCGGCGCTCGATCTCGTCGCGCTTGAGCGGCTTGCCGGCGGCATCGACCTGCAGTTCGAGCACGGCGCGGATGTTGTCCTCGACCGTGAGCTTGCGAAATACCGACGCTTCCTGCGGCAGGTACGACACGCCCATGCGGGCGCGCTCGTGGATCGGCAGTTCGCTGATGAGATTGCCGTCGAGCTGGATTTCGCCGTCGTCGGCGGGCACCAGCCCCACGATCATGTAGAACGAGGTGGTCTTGCCCGCACCGTTCGGCCCGAGCAAGCCGACGACCTCGCCGCTCTTCACGTCGAGCGAGACGTCCTTGACGACGGTACGCGCGCCGTACTGCTTCTTGAGCGAGCGCACGACGAGCGCGCTCGGCTTGCCCGACGGGCCGGCGCCCGGATTGATGCTGGAGGCGTTGCTGGCAGGATTACTCACGCGGATTCCCGATGCTTTTGGAGGGGGACAGCGGCGGCAGGTCGCCCTTGGGCGCCGCGGCGGGCTTGCTCGCCCCGCCCGGCTGCGCCTGGTTGGCCCCGGTGGCGTTGCGCGGCGCGAGCGTGGCGCGCACGCGGCCCTTCGGATTGTTGGCGTTGACCTGGTCGGCGCCGCTGTTGGCGGTGTAGACCTCGTTGTAGGTGTCGTAGGTGATCACGCTGCCGTGAATCTCGTCGAGCACGCGCGTGCCGCCGGCCAGCCGCTTGAGCGTGGCCTGCGTGGTGAGCGTGGCGACTTCGGTCTTGCCGTTGTAATAGATCGTCTGGCCCCACCCGTCGATGTACTCGTCCACGCCGTCGCGCTTCTGGCGCATGTACGCGAGCGGGCCGCCCGGCTTGTAGAACGCCGTGGCGTACTGATAGCCCTCCGGATCCTGAGTCACTTCGACGCGATCGGCCTTGAGGAGAATCGTCCCCTTGGTCATCGTCACGTTGCCGGTGAAGATGTTGACCTGCTTGAGGTCGTCATAGCTCATGTGATCCGATTCGATGTTGAGCGGCTTGTCGCGGTCGGCACGCTCGGCGTGCGCGAGCGGCGCGCTCAGCGTGGCCAGTGCGCCGAAGACGGCGAGCGCTGCGAAGGCAGCGGCCACCGTGCGCAGCGCACGCAGCGATCGGGATGCAGGTCGCAGGTTGCGGCGATCGATCATGGGGTCTTGGGGCCCTGTTTGGTCTGGGGGGCCGCGCTCGGCGCGGCGGGCGGTGCCGGACGTTTGTTGCTCAGTTCCGCCGGCTGGATGGTGCCGTGGACGTTGCCGAGCAATTGTACGGCCCGCGTGATGTTATTGAAAATCATGCCGTCACCGTACATGACGGAGGCGCCGCGATAGAGCTGGACAGGCTTCTCCGTGCGCACGATGTCCTCGTTCACCAGCACCTGGAAATGCTCGGAGAGCGCGCGCATTTCGGGGTCGCGCGGTCCCGGCTGACGCACCACGACAGCGTTGTCGTACAGGTCGACGACCGACATGTCGGCATTGAGCGTGCCGCGCTTGCCCGTGGCCGTCACTTCCGGCTGGTCGGGGGTGAAGGCGCGCACCGCCGGCAGCGTCATGGCGGTGGTCTGGTCGTCCTCGAAGTGCGTCATGTGCACGGCGTTGACGCGGTACTGCGTCTGGCCGCTCGCCGAGAGCATGGAGATCACCATGTCATCGGCGTAGTAATCGGGGATGTGCTGCTTCACATACGGCGTGCGATCGGCGTTCGACGGCAGCGTGCGTTGCACGAGCCAGTACGTGCCGGCCGCGAGGCAGGCGAGCACGGCGATCGCGATCAGGGAGGCGGGCGAGACGCGTTGAATGGCCATGGGCGGGGCGGCTTCCTCGGGGCGTCAGGCCAGTGCTTCGGCAAGCAGGGCGTCGTAACGTCCCTGCGCGCGCAGGATGAAGTCGCACAGCTCGCGCACGGCGCCTTCGCCGCCGCGCGTGGCGCCGATCCAGTGGCAGCGCGCCTTCACTTCGACGTGGGCGTTCGCCGGGCAGGCCGCGAAGCCCACGCGCGTGAGCACGGGCAGATCGGGCCAGTCGTCGCCGATGTGCCCGCACGCCTCGGGGGCGGCCGACACCTTGGCGCAGAGGTCCTCGAACGCTTCGCGCTTGTCGTGCACGCCCTGGTATACATGTGCGACGCGCAGATCGGCCGCGCGCCTGGCGACGATATCGGACTGGCGCCCCGTGATGATCGCCGTGACGATGCCGGCCTCGGCGAGCAGCTTCAGGCCGTGACCGTCAAGCGAGTCGAACGTCTTGATGACTTCGCCGGCCGGGCCGTAACGCAGGCCGCCGTCGGTGAGCACGCCGTCGACGTCGAAGACCATCACGCGCACACGCGCGGCGCGCGCGCTCGCGTCGGCGACGTCGAAATGGGTGAACGGGGTGTGGCTGGGCTGACTCATCGGCAAGAAGCAGGGGCTTGAGGGCGGGGACTCACACGACCTTCGCGGCGAACAGGTCGTGGACGTTCAGCGCCCCGACGAGGCGGCCGTTCTCGGTGACGAGCAGTTGCGTGATGCCGAAGCGCTCCATCAACTCGGCCGCTTGCGCCGCGAGCTGGTCGGGGCCGATCGTGCGCGGGCCGGCCTTCATCACGTCGGCCAGCCTGAGCGTGCTGAAATCCAGCGTGCGCTTGAACAGGCGGCGCAGGTCGCCGTCGGTGAAGATGCCCACGACCTGATCGTCGCCATCGACGATGGCCGTCATGCCGAGTCCCTTGGCGGTCATCTCGAGCAGCGCCTCGGACAGGCTCGCGTCCGAGCGCACGCGCGGGACGCGATCGCCGGTGCGCATCACGTCCCGCACGAAAGTGAGCAGGCGGCGTCCGAGCGCGCCGCCTGGGTGCGAGCGGGCGAAGTCTTCGGCGCCGAAGCCGCGTGCGTCGAGCAGGGTGACGGCCAATGCGTCGCCGAGCGCGAGGGCGGCCGTGGTGCTGGCAGTCGGCGCGAGGCCCAGCGGGCAGGCTTCCTTGTCGACGTGCGCATCCAGGTGCACGTCCGAGAGCCGCCCCAGGCTCGACGCGGCGTTGCCCGTCATGGCGATGAGCTTCGCGCCAAGGCGCTTGATCGTCGGCAGAATGCTGACGATTTCGCCGGTCTCGCCGGAGTTGGAGAGCGCGACGACGACGTCGTCGGCCGTGATCATGCCGAGGTCGCCGTGGCTGGCTTCGGCAGGATGAACGAAGAATGCGGGCGTGCCGGTGCTGGCGAACGTGGCGGCCAGCTTGCGGCCGATGTGGCCCGACTTGCCCATCCCGGTGACGACGACGCGTCCGCGGCAGGCGAGCAGCAGCGAGACGGCTTCGAAGAAGCTATCGTCGAGGTGCGCGGAGACGCGTTCGATGGCGTCGGCTTCCGTGCGCAACACCTCCCGGGCAACCTCGAGCGCCCGGCCTGGATTGATTTTCGCTATCATGCGCGGAGTATATCAAAACGGATGCGGCGCCGAGGTGCAGCCGCGCCACGCCTGGCCCCGCGCGCATCGGACAGGGCCCCGGCACGTTCGGATATCGCCTGGTTTCCCGATGGAGACCGCCGCCCGGACGCAAACTGGCACGGCACTTGCATGACATCCGGTCATGACAGTTTCGCGCTTCTCTCTGGAAATCCACCTTCGCTGATGGCATCGCCGCTCGAACTCACACTCGTCTTGCTGTTTGCCGCCTGTCTCGGGGTGGTGCTGTTCCGCATGCTTCATCTGCCGCCCATGCTCGGCTATCTGAGCGTCGGCATCGTGATCGGCCCGCACGCGCTCGGGCTGGCTGCCGACTCGCAGCGCGTGCAGTACCTCGCCGAATTCGGCGTTGTCTTCCTGATGTTCTCGATCGGCATCGAATTCTCGCTGCCCAAGCTCAAGAGCATGCGACGCATCGTGCTCGGCCTGGGCGTATCCCAGGTGCTGGGCACGCTGCTCATCGCGCTCGGCCTGGGCGCGCTCGTCAACCTGTTCTGGTCGTTCTCGTGGCAGGCATCGGTGGCGCTGGGCGGCGCTCTGGCAATGTCGTCCACCGCGATCGTCACCAAGATGCTCGCCGAGCGGCTCGAGCTGGAGACCGAGCACGGCCGCAACATCATGGGCGTGCTGCTGTTCCAGGACCTCGCGGTGGTGCCGCTGCTCATCGTGATCTCCGCGCTGGGCGGCAACTCGAAGGCGCTGGTCCTGGCGCTGTCGCTCGCGGCGCTCAAGATCACCGGCGCACTGGCGCTGCTGCTCTGGCTCGGACAGAAGCTCGTCGGCCGATGGTTTCACGTGGTCGCGGCGCGGCGCTCGCAGGAGCTGTTCATGCTCAACCTGCTCCTGCTCACGCTGGGGCTTGCCTACATTACCGAGCATCTCGGTCTGTCCATGGCGCTCGGCGCGTTCATCGCGGGCATGCTGATCGCCGAGACGCCGTACCGGCACCAGGTGGAAGACGACATCAAGCCGTTTCGCGACGTGCTGCTCGGCCTGTTCTTCATCACCACGGGCATGCTGCTCGATCCCGCGATCGTGATGAAGCAGCCGCTGCTCGTGCTGCTTTTCTTCGTCGGCCCGCTGCTCGTCAAGTTCACCCTCATCGCCGGTCTCGCGCGCGTGTTCGGCAGTCCGCCGGGCACGGCGATCCGCACCGGCCTGGGCCTTGCGCAGGCCGGCGAGTTCGGCTTCGTGCTGCTCAATCTGGTGATCGACCGCGAACTGCTGGACCCGTCGCTGTCGCAGGCGGTGCTCGCGGGCATGCTGCTGTCGATGCTCTGCGCACCCTTCCTGATCATCAACGCCGATCGCATCGCGCTGCGCTTCGTCGCCAACGAATGGATGATGCAGTCGCTGCAGATGACCCGCATCGCCACGCAAAGCATCAAGACCTCGGGCCATGTCATCATCTGCGGCTATGGCCGATGCGGGCAGAACCTCGCGCGCATGCTCGAGCAGGAGGGCATTGGCTATGTGGCGCTCGACCTCGATCCCGACCGCGTGATGGAGGCGGCGCGCTCCGGCGAGACGGTCGTGTTCGGTGACGCGGCCCGGCGCGAGGCGCTGGTCGCCGCGGGCATCCACCGCGCCGCGGGTATCGTGGTGACATACGACAGCACGCCGGCGGCGCTCAAGGTGCTGGCGCAGGTGCAGGCGCTGGAGCCGACCCTGCCGGTGGTCGTGCGCACCGTCGACGACACGCACATCGACGACCTGATTGCCGCCGGCGCCACCGAAGTGGTGCCCGAGATCGTGGAGGGCAGCCTGATGCTCGCCTCCCACGCGCTGGTGCTCATGGGCGTGCCGATGCGCCGGGTGTTGCGCCGCGTCGCACAGGCGCGCAACGAGCGCTACAGCCTGCTGCGCGGTTACTTCCACGGCATCGACGACGAAGACGAAGGCGGCGAGCGCGAACAGGTGCGGCTGCAGTCGGTGCCGCTCACACTGAACGCCGACGCGGTCGGCCGCACGCTCGGCGAATTGCGGCTCGACAAGCTCGGCGTGACGGTCACGGCGATCCGGCGCCACGGCATCCGGGGCGTGGAGCCCGTGGCCGAGACGCGGCTCATGGCCGAGGACATCGTCGTGCTGCGCGGCCTGCCCGACAAGCTGGTGCTCGCGGAGCAGCGCCTGCTGGGCAACGGGTAAGCAACCGGTAAGCAGCGGACGAGCAGCAGGTAAGCAGCGCGTAAGGAGTTGGAAGGCGGTGCGCGGAGGCAAATGTCCGGACGCCCGCGCACGCATGAGAGCCCGCCACGCCGACAGCGGGGCGGGGCCACCGGGCCTTTTTGGCATAATGTGGCGTGTTACCTCTCAGTACCGAAACAAGGATCCCCGTGCAGATCGACGAGTCCCCTGCCGCCTACATCAAGAGCCAGATTCGCACCGTGCCGGACTGGCCTTCGCCGGGCGTGCAGTTTCGCGACATCACGCCATTGCTCAAGAACCCGCGAACCCTGCGGGTGCTGATCGACGTGTTCGTGCATCGCTACATGGCGCAGCGCCCGGACTATGTCGCCGGACTGGACGCCCGCGGCTTCATTCTCGGCTCGATCCTGGCCTATGAGCTGAACATCGGCTTCATCCCCATTCGCAAGAAAGGCAAGCTGCCTTACCAAACGGTCGCCGAGGAGTACGAACTCGAGTACGGCAGCGCGACGGTCGAAATCCATGCCGACGCCTGCGGTCCGGGCGATCGCGTGCTGCTCATCGACGATCTGGTCGCCACTGGCGGCACGATGCTCGCCGGCAAGAAACTGCTCGAGCGCCTGGGCGCGACGGTAATCGAAGGGGCGGCCATCGTCGACCTGCCGGAGCTGGGCGGCTCGCGCCTCATCAGCGAGGCGGGCCTGCCGCTATTCCTGCTGTGCTCCTTCGAGGGCCACTGACCTTGCGGCATTCGCCATTGACGCACCCCGTGCAACCTCACCCATGAACCGGACGTCCCGATGCCCAACCTTTGGCTGTTTCTGCTGAGCTCGGTGGCAATCACGCTCGCGCCCGGGCCCGACAACATGCAGGTCATCGCGCGGGGCATTGCGCAGGGCCGCCGGGCGGGTCTTGCCGCCGCGGCGGGCTTCACCTTCGGCTGCCTCTTTCACACGAGCATCGCGGCGATCGGCCTTGCGGCGGTGCTGCGTTCGTCACCGTGGGCGTTCGAGGCGATCAAGCTCGCAGGTGCGGCGTATCTCCTCTGGATCGGCATCAAGGCATTGCGCGCGCGAGGCGCAATGGCGCTGGCAAGCGAGGCCCGGGCGCAGCCGCTTGGCGCGGTGTTCCGCCAGAGCGTGTTCGCCAACATGCTCAATCCGAAGGTCACGCTGTTCTTTCTGGTGTTCCTGCCACAGTTCGTGAGCGCCGATGCGTCGCACCCGGGCTGGCAGATGCTGCTGCTCGGCCTCGTGTTCATGGCGCAGACCATCGTCGTGTTCAGCGCATACGGCTGGTTCGCCGGTGTGCTCGGCACGTGGCTCAAGCGCCGGCCCGGCGCGGGACGCTGGCTCGACCGTGCGGCAGGAGCGATCTTCATCGGCCTGGGGCTGCGCGTGGCATTGCAGGGATAATGCGCGAGGCGCCGAAGTGCAACGGTGCGGGCGGCGCCACCTCGGTGCCGCCGTCGACAAAATGAATTCGTAGTTCAACCGACACTGTCCGAACATGCTTGCCGAACAACGCCAACAATACGTGCTCGAACAACTCGCCAAGACCGGGGCGCTTGCCATCAGCGATCTGGTGCGCGAGCTCGGCGTCTCGCGAGAGACGGTGCGTCGAGATCTGAACACGCTCGCCGCACGCGGGCTGCTGCTCATGACGCACGGCGGCGCGCTCGCCGCCGATCGCAGCGAACCGGACTGGACGCTGCGCGAGAACGTCAATGCCGTGGGCAAGCGCGCCATCGGCGTGCGCGCGGCGGAACTCGTGCCCGACGGTGCGTCGGTCATCATCGACTATGGCACCACGACGCGTGCGCTCGCGCAGGCGCTGCTCTCGAAACACAGGCTGCGCGTGTACACCAACGACTGGCAGATCGCGCGCCTGCTGGGGCGTCACCACGACAATCGCGTCACGCTGCTCGGCGGCGAACTGCAGGACAACGAAGACGCCGTGCAGGGCTGGGACGCCATCAACCAGATCGCCCAATACCACGCGGACTTCGCGTTCATCGGCGTGGGCGGCGTGACCGAGGACGGCGGCATCACCGACTTCAACCGTGCCGCCGCCGAACTGCGGGCGCGCATGCTGCTGTGCGCGAACGTGTCGGCCGTGGTCGCCGACCACACGAAGTTCGGGCGTGTGACGCCCGTGCGCATCCGCCACTTCGAAGCGGCGCGCTACCTCATCAGCGACGCGGCGCCGCACAAGGCCATGCTCGCACAGTTGCGCGCCCGCGGGCCCGAGCTTCTTGTCGCCTAGCGGCGTCGCGCCACAGCACGCCACACGTCGCCACGCGGCAAAGGCGCACACCCGTCCGTCTACACATCCGTATGTCTTCGCGCCGCCGGTGTCCTGTGCGGCGCTGCGAGCTTCGGGCGTTGGGCAACGTCGCGCCCCGCACCTCCAAAAGATGTAGACAAAATTGTGTGCGCGAGGGCGGCCCCCCCGGCTGCCCGCCCGTTCGGCCGCGCCCGCGAGCCGTAGGCGCAGGGCGCTCCGCGCCATGGAAAATCCTCCCAAATCATTGACCGAATAAGGCTTTTTCACTCGCGGGGAAAAGCTCGCCGGTTGTCACTGTCTTGTCATCCAGACTTTTTAGACTGCGTTCACTTTTGGCACAAATTGCCACAAAACAGCTAGTCGGGCGATGCGCGCGCGGCCGCTTCCGTCGGGGCGGACACAGCGGCGCGCGTCGGTGGCGACCGGCGATTCGACTAACAGGTGAACCGTGGACGAAGCGATTCGAATCGAGCGACTGACCAAGACATTCGGCAGCGGGCGCCGCGCGCTGGACGAAGTGGCGCTCAAGGTCATGCCGGGCGAGATGGTGGCGCTCATCGGGGCGTCGGGCTCGGGCAAGTCGACGCTGATGCGTCACATCGCCGGCTTCGTCGCGGCCGATCCGCAGCCGGGCAGCATCGAGATCCTCGGTCGTCCGATCCAGCGCGACGGCCGCATCGTGCGCGAGGTGCGCCAGATCCGGCGCGACATCGGCTTCGTCTTCCAGCAATTCAATCTCGTGGGCCGTCTGCCCGTAATCACCAACGTGCTCACGGGCGTGCTCGCCCGCGTGCCGCTGTGGCGCAGCCTGATGTTCCGCTTCACGCCTGCCGAGCGCCAGGCGGCGATCGCCGCGCTTGGCGAGGTGGGCATTGCCGATCTTGCGTTCCAGCGCGCGAGCACGCTCTCGGGCGGCCAGCAGCAGCGCGCGGCACTGGCGCGCACGCTGGTGCAGGGCGCGAAGATCATTCTCGCCGACGAGCCGATCGCCTCGCTCGACCCGGAGTCGGCGCGCAAGGTCATGGACATGCTCGCGCGCATGAACCGCGACCACAAGCTGACGGTCGTCGTCTCGCTGCATCAGGTCGACGTGGCCATGCGCTACTGCGTGCGCACGGTCGCGTTGCACCAGGGGCGTGTGGTGTACGACGGCCCGTCCTCGGCGCTCACGCCCGATCTGCTGCGCCGGCTGTACGGCGTGCAGGCGAGCGAGTTGCTCAACGACGCTCCCGACGAAGCCTCGGAGGGCGCGGCGGGCACGAATGCAGCCGACGCGCAAACCCCCTTTCTAACCTCGATGTCCCTCAGCCTGACCTGACCAGGAGCCTGCTCTCATGAAACTGTGGAAAACCCTGCTGGCCGGCGCGGCCATGTTCGCTTCGGTGGCGGCGGCGCACGCGCAGGAAATCAACTTCGGCATCATCTCGACCGACTCCAGCGCCGCGCTGCGTCAGCGCTGGCAGCCGCTCATCGACGACATGGAGAAGCAGACGGGCCTGAAGGTGACGCCGTTCTTCGCCACCGACTACGCCGGCGTGATCGAAGGCATGCGCTTTAACAAGGTGCAGCTCGCGTGGATGGGAAACAAGGGCGCGATGGAAGCCGTGGACCGCTCGCAAGGCGAAGTCTTCGCGAAGATCGTCTACGCCGACGGCACCGAGGGCTATTACTCGCTGCTGATCTCGAACAAGTCGAGCCCGTACAAGACACTCGACGACGTGATCCGGAACGGCAAGAAAATCAACTTCGGCCTGGGCGATCCGACTTCGACGTCGGGCACGCTGGTGCCGGGCTACTACGTGTTCGCGAAGCACAACATCGACCCGCGCACGTACTTCAAGAGCGCGCGCAGCTCGAACCACGGTGCGAACCTGATGGCGGTGCTCAACAATCAGGTCGACGTCGCCACGAACAACACCGAAGAGCTCAACAAGCTCGAAGCCACGCAGCCGGAGAAGGCCAGGCAGGTGCACGTGATCTGGAAGTCGCCGCTCATCCCTTCGGACCCGCTGCTCTGGCGCAAGGACCTGCCGGACGCCACGAAGAAGAAGATCCGCGACTTCTTCCTGTCGTATGGCAAGGACGCGCATGAGAAGGAAGTCCTGAAGAACATCTACAACTACGGCGGTTTCCGCGCGTCGACCGACGCCCAACTGTTGCCGATCCGTCAGCTCGAACTGTTCAAGCAGAAGGTGCAGCTCGAATCGGACACCACGCTCGACGCCGCCAGGAAGAAATCGCAACTGGCCGACATCGACAGCAAGCTCGCGGCGCTCGATCAGGCGCTCAGCCAGACGAAGTAACCGTTTCACGACGCAGTTCGTGCCGGCGCATGACGCGATGGCGTTCCGCGCCGGCCGGGCGCGGCGGGCAGGCAGCAGGGCCCGCCGCTGCCGCTGCGGTCCGATTTTTCGCCGGTTGAGGTCAGGCCGGTCCGACTTGTGGCAAACGACATGAACACCAGCGTACCCTCCACTGCAAGCGCCGCGCCCGGCGCGACCGGCCGTCTGCCGGGCGAGCCGCCCAAGCGCTCGTGGCTGTCTCTGACCGGCTGGGGGCTTTTCTTTCTGGTGCTGGTATGGTCGTGGGGCGGTGCGGACATGCGCCCGCTCGATCTGCTTCGCGACTCGGGCAACATGAGCCAGTTCGCGCACGACTTCTTTCCGCCCGACTTCCGTGACTGGCGCGTGTACGTGCACGAGATGATGGTGACCATCCACATCGCGGTGTGGGGCACGGTGCTCGCCGTGGCATGCTCGATCCCGATGGGCTTGCTCTCGGCGTCGAACATGGTGCCCGCATGGGTGTATCAACCGGTGCGCCGTGTGATGGACGCTTGCCGGGCGATCAACGAAATGGTGTTCGCGATGTTGTTCATCGTGGCCGTTGGGCTGGGGCCGTTCGCGGGTGTGCTCGCGCTGTGGGTGCACACGACAGGTACGCTCTCGAAGCTCTTCGCCGAGGCCGTCGAGGCGATCGACCCGCGTCCGGTCGAGGGTGTGCGCGCCACGGGCGCGCGCGCCATCGACGAAATCCTGTACGGCGTGCTGCCGCAGGTCATGCCGCTGTGGATTTCCTACACGCTGTACCGTTTTGAATCGAACGTGCGCTCGGCGTCCGTCGTCGGCATGGTCGGCGCCGGCGGCATCGGCGTGGTGCTATACGAAGTGATTCGCAGCTTCCAGTACGCCCAGACGTGCGCCGTGATGCTCATCATGATCGTCGTGGTGACCTGCATCGACGTGTTCTCCGCGCGCGTGCGAAAGATGGTGATCTGACGCCACGATGGCGCGGTCGCCAAAAAACGCCGGTCGCTCGGGACCGGCGTCATGGCTTTGCACGCCAGCGCATCAGGCCACACGCGCGCCCAGCACATAGGTCGCGCGCGGCACCGGGGGCATGCCGGGGCGCACGGTCACGCGCACCAGGTCCGCACGCAGGCCCGGCACGATGCCGCCGCGGTCCGCAAGACCGGCGGAGCGGGCCGGATTCCACGACACCGTGCGCATTGCCTTCGACAGCGACCAGCCAATGTCGGTGTGCAGCGCGAACGCGGCCTGCAACAGGCTCGGCGGCACGTAATCCGACGACAGTATGTCGAGCACGCCCTCTCTGGCGAGGTCCGCGGCTGCCACGTTACCCGAGTGGGACCCGCCGCGCACGACGTTCGGCGCGCCCATGATCACCCCGATCGCGCGCGCGTGCGCGCTGCGTGCGGCGGCCAGCGTCGTCGGGAATTCGGATAGGGTCACGCCGTCGCGCACGGCCTCCTCCACGTGCTCGAGCGACGTGTCGTCGTGGCTGGCCAGCGGCAGCCCGCGTGCGCGGCTCATCTCCACGATCCTGCGGCGATGCGGGCCGGCGAACGCTGCCTGCTGCGCCTTGAGCTCGCCCAGCATCTTCTCCCAGGTCTCGTCCGACACCTTGCCGTTGCGCTCGTGATACTGACGGTACAGCGCCGGGTCGTGCCACTGACGCTGCCCCGGCGTGTGGTCCATGACCGACACCAGGCGCAGCAGCGGGTGATCGCACATCTCGACGAACGCATCGGCAGCGTCGCGCGTGGCGACTTCGCAGCGCAGATGCAGAAAGTGATCGGCGCGAAACAGGCCGGCGGCCGCCGTCTCGAGCAAGGCCTGCCCGCATTCGTCCTGCACGCGGCGGCTACGCAGGCCGCTCGCGTCGCGCTCGCCGATGACGAGCGAATCGAAGACCGTGGTAATGCCGGCGGCCGCGACCTGCGCGTCGTGAATGGCAAATGCCGCATGCGTGTTCCACAGCACGCCCGGGCGAGGTGCGAGGTGCTTCTCCAGATTATCGGTGTGCAATTCGACCAGACCGGGCAGCAGATGGTCGCCCTCCCAGTCGACGGCATCCGGCACCTGCGTCGTGCCTTCCTCCACGGAGCGAATGCGGCCCTCGCGCACTTCCACGACACCGGTGAAGGTGGTCTGCGGCGTGACGATGTGGGCGTTCTTGATGAGCATGGACGGACTCCGGGGATCAATGATCGTTGCGAAGCGCCGCACGCATGGCGAGCGTGCGTGTGGCGACCGCGTCGCGCGTCGCTTCGTCGTGGAAGATGCCGACGATGGCGCTGCCCGCCGCACGCGCTTCGACAATCAGGTCGGCCACGACGGCGCGATTGCGCGCATCGAGCGACGCCGTCGGCTCGTCGAGCAACAGCACCGGGGCGGCGGCGATCAGTCCGCGCGCGATGTTGATGCGCTGCTGCTCGCCGCCCGAGAAGGTGGCGGGCGCAAGCTCCCACAGCCGCTCCGGGATGTTCAGGCGGGCGAGCAGCTCGCGCGCGCGCCCGGCGGCGTCGGCGTGCGCGTGACCGAGACGCCGCAGCGGCTCGGCCACGATATCTAGCGTGCTCACGCGCGGAATCACGCGCAGGAACTGGCTGACGTAGCCGAGCGTGGTGCGGCGCACGGCGAGCACGTCGCGCGCGCCGGCCGTGCTCAGGTCGACCCAACGCTCGCCATCGCCGTGCGAGGCGTCCCGGTGCCGGATTTCGATGCGTCCCGCGCCCACCAGGTAGTTGCCGTAGAGGCAGCGCAGCAGCGTGCTTTTGCCGGCGCCGGAGGGGCCGACGAGCGCCACGCATTCGCCGCGCCGCACCGTCAGATCCACGCCGTCGAGCGCGGGAATCGTCGCGCCGCCCTGCGCGTGCAGACAGAAGGTCTTGTGCAGGCCCTGGGCGCGCAGCATCACGTCGCGATCGCGCGTGGCGAGCGAGACCGACGCGTGCCCTAGCGGGCCCGGACCGGGGGGGAGGGGAAAGGTCGTCGCGCTCATACGGGCAGTACCGAGGAAACCAGCAGTTGCGTGTAGGGGTGTTGCGGGTCGTCGAGCACCTGGTCGGTGAGCCCGGATTCGACGACGCGCCCGGCCTGCATCACGATCAGGCGGTGGGCAATGAGCCGTGCCACGCCGATATCGTGCGTGACGATGATGGCTGCCAGATGAAGGCGTTCGACGAGCGAGCGCAGCAGATCGAGCAAGCGGGCCTGCACCGACACGTCGAGGCCGGCGGTCGGCTCGTCCATGAACACGAGACGCGGTTCGGTCACCAGGTTGCGCGCGATCTGCAGGCGCTGCTGCATGCCGCCGGAGAACGTGTCGGGCATGTCGTCCACGCGCGCCGGGTCGAGCTCGACCTGCTCCATCCAGTGCCGTGCCTTCGCGCGAATGTTGCCGAAGTGGCGTGCGCCCACGGCCATCAGCCGGTCGCCGATGTTGCCGCCGGCCGAAACGTTCATGCGTAAGCCGTCGCGCGGGTTCTGTTCCACGAAGCCCCATTCGGTGCGCAGCAGGCGGCGCCTCTGTGCTTCGTCGAGCGCACGCAGATCGTGCTGCGCCCCGTCGGCGCCGCGGTAGTGCAGCGTGCCCGCATCGATCTCGTGACGCAGCGCGAGCGCGTTGAGCAGCGTCGACTTGCCCGAGCCGGACTCGCCCACGACGCAAATGACTTCGCCCGGCCACAGATCGAACGAAACGTCCGCGCAACCAATGCGCTGGCCGTAGCGCTTGCCGAGGCCGGCCACGCGAAGCAGCGGGGCGTCCCCGGCCGGCGCAGTGCGCAATGCGGTATCCGGATGCGCGCTCATGCGTTCTCTCCGGCGCCCGGCGCGTCGGCGCGGCCGCCGCAATAGTCGCTGTCCGAGCACACGTACATGCGCGTGCCCGCGTCGTCGGTGATCACTTCGTCGAGGAAGCTGTCCGTCGCGCCGCACAGCGCGCAGTGGGTTTCCCACTTCTGAATGGCAAACGGATGGTCGTCGAAGTCGAGACTCTCGACCGGCGTGTATGGCGGAATCGCATACAGACGCCGTTCGCGTCCCGCACCGAAGAGTTGCAGCGCCGGGTTCATATGCAGCTTGGGGTTGTCGAATTTCGGAATCGGCGAGGGCGACGCGAGATAGCGTCCGTTGACGATCACCGGATAGTCGTAAGTCGTGGCGATCGCGCCGTGCCGCACGATGTCCTCGTACAGGCGCACGCGCATGAGGCCGTATTCGCCGAGCGCGTGCAGCTTGCGCGACTCGGCAATACGCGGCTCGAGACGGAACAGCGGCTCGGGCATCGGCACCTGATAGACCATGATCTGGCCTTCGCGCAGCGGCGTCTCCGGAATGCGGTGACGGGTCTGAATCACGGTGGCCTCGGACGTCCTCGTGGTCGTGGCGACGCCAGCCGTGCGCGCGAAGAAGCGGCGAATGTTCACGGCGTTGGTCGTGTCGTCCGCGCCCTGGTCGATGACCTTGAGCGTGTCGCGCCTGCCGATCACGGCCGCGCTCACCTGAATGCCGCCCGTGCCCCAGCCGTAGGGCAGCGGCATCTCGCGGCTGCCGAACGGCACCTGGTATCCGGGAATCGCCACGGCCTTGAGCAGGCTGCGGCGGATCATGCGTTTGGTCTGCTCGTCGAGAAACGCGAAGTTGTAACCCTCGACGGCGTCGCCGGCCGCCGGGCGGGGCGATGCGCGCTCGCGCGAAATGGCGGCATCGCTCATGCGGCCTCCTTGTTCTGATCGGTGTCCGGCGCGACTGGGGCGGCCGAAGCGACTGAAGCGGCCGAAGCGGTGATGTCGTGCGCATGGGCGGCGCCATGTTTGGCGGCGTGCTCGGCGCGCAGCCGACGCACCAGCGCCAGCTCCGCCTGGAAGTCGACGTAGTGCGGCAGCTTCAGGTGCTGCACGAAGCCCGAGGCTTCCACGTTGTCGCTGTGATAGAGAACGAACTCCTGCTGCTGCGCGGGCGAGGTGACAGCGTCGCCCAGCTCCTGCGTGCGCAACGCGCGCTCGACGAGCGACATCGCCATTGCCTTGCGCTCGTTGTCACCGAACGCAAGGCCGTAACCTTGCGTGAACTGTGGCGCCACGTGCTGGTTGCCGCCGAACTGCGCGACCATCTGGCATTCGGTCACGGTGATCTCGCCAATGTCGATGGCAAAGCCGAGCTCTTCCGGCACGATTTCGACCGCGACCTGTCCGATGCGGATTTCGCCGGCGAACGGGTGGTCGTTGCCGTAGCCGCGCTGCGTCGAATAGCCGAGCGCGAGCAGGAAGCCTTCGTCGCCGCGCGCGAGGTTCTGCAGACGCGCGGTGCGAGGTGCCGGCGTGAACAGCGGCGAATGCACGAGGTCATGCGGTTCGGGGTCCGTGTCGTCGGCGGGCGGCCGCTCGAGCAGGCCGTCGCGCGCCAGAATGTCGGTCACACGCGGCGTGCGGTCGATGGGCGGTACGGCGAATGCCACGGGTGCAGTCCGTGCGTCCGGCGCCGACGCGTCGGTATTCGCGGGCGAGGCCGCGTCGGAGGCGAGCGGTGCGTCGTCGCGCGCATTGTCTTGTGCGAGCAGCGCGAAGTCGAGCAGCCGCTGCGTGTAGTCATACGTGGCCCCCAGGGTCTGTCCGCCGGGCACGTCCTTGAACGTTGCGCAGATGCGCCGCGACAGGCGCATGGCGACCGTGTCGATGGGCAGCGCCGTGCCCAGACGCGGCAGCGTCGTGCGATACGCGCGCAGCAGAAAGATCGCTTCGACGAGATCGCCGGCGGCCTGCTTGATAGCCAGCGCCGCGAGCGTTTCGTCGTACAGCGCGCCTTCGCTCATCACGCGCGCGACTGCGAGGCGCATCTGCTCGCGGATCTGCGTGACGGTGAGCTCGGGCACGCGCGTGTCGCCGCGCCGTGCGCGTGCGAGCAGGTCCCAGGACTGTTCGATGGCACGCTCGCCACCCTTGACGGCGACGTACATCAGCAGACCTCCACATGGGTTGTGCGCGGCAGGCCGAGCACGGTGTCGCCGGCGGTGACCAGCAGATCGAGTCCGGCGGGAAAGCGCGGGGCAAGGGCAGCGCGCGCGCGCCAGAACGCCGCGTCGAGACCGCCGACCGTGACGTCCGAATGCGTGGCAATGCCCGGGCCGCGCAGGCGCAAACGAAGCGCTGCGCGACTTGTCGGCCCCGCATGTCCGTCATGCCCGTCATGTCCACCATGTCCACCGTGACCTGCGTGCAGCGTGGGAACGTCGACGATGAGCGTGGCGGCATGCTCGGGCGACTCGGCCGTGCCGAACGCAAACCGCTCGAGCGCGGGGCAGCGCGCGGGGTCCGTGAGCAGCGCGAACTGCGCGTTGGCCAGTTCCGCTTCGCCGCTCAGCAGGGGCGCACCCGTGTGAAAGCGCAACGCGCTGGCGACTTCCGGCAGCGACGATTGCAGCCAGACGGACGTGGTGGCGTCCGCCAGGGCGAGCAGCGTGGCGCGCGCGGCAACGCTTGCCTCGGCGCTGGGCGCGAGCCGGCTGCCCACGCTGCGCAGTTGCCCGGGCCGGGCGAGCGCGTCGAGCACGGCGCGAAAGACGCCTTGCGCGTCGTGAACCGGGTCGGCAAAACCGGGCTGGAGTTGCGACCAGTCAGGCATCGATGCCATCAGCATTCAGGCCTCCCGAGCCATCGTGAAGAATTCGACACGGCTCGCGGCCGCGTCGGCTTTGTGTTGCGCCGCCGCGGCAGCCAGCCGCTGCGCGATCGCCCTGAGCGGGCCGGCGGCGAGCGTGTCGTGATAGACGGGCATCTGCATGAGGGCGTCGAGCCGCGCCACGCGCTCGGCGCGTTCGGCATCGCGCCCGAGCACGTAACCGGTGCCCACCACGCCGTCGGGCTGGCGCAGGGTGCAGCGCGTCACCGTCGCTTCGCCCAGATTGAAGCGATCGCCGCAGCCGCCCACGCGGCCCTGCACGAGCACGAGGCCAGTCTGCGGCGCGCGCAACCAGACGAATCCGGGAGCGCCGGCGCAGCGCGCAATGGCGCCGTCCAGCTCATCGCGGGTGGCGCGGGCAAGCAGCGCGAGCCAGCGCGCGCGCGCTGGCGGCGCGGCGGCGCCCTCGTTGCCTGTCGTGCCGGAATTTGTGTTTGGCATGATTGTCTAGTCGTATAGACGTGTGTATGATCATCGAGACATCGGAGGGGTAATGCACGCGAACCCATTACAACTTTGCCGGGTGTCAATTTGATGACAGCACAACTCGAACGCGGCGGCGGTGTGGCCGTCTGGCGGCAGATCGCGCAGATTCTCGCCGCGGAAATCGGTCAGCGCCGGTATGGCGAGGGGGCGCCGGACGATCGCCTGCCCAGCGAGACCGAGCTCGCACAGCGCTTCGGCGTGAATCGTCACACCGTGCGGCGCGCGATTCTCGGACTCGCGCAGCAGGGGCTCGTGAGCGTGGAGCACGGGCGCGGCACGTTCGTGCAGGCGGGCGCCATCGGCTACGTGATCGGCCGCCGCACGCGCTTTACCGAAAATCTCTCGCAGCACAATCTCAAGACGGCGCAGCAGATCGTTTCGGCGCACAAGCGCAAAGCCGAGGCCCATGTGGCGCAGGCGCTGGGGCTGCGCGCCGGCTCGCCGGTCTATCGTGTCGAGCTCGCGCGCCGCAGTCTCGATGCGCAGGGCGTCGAATTGCCGCTCGCCTACAGCGAGAACTGGTTTCCGGCGGCGCGCTTTCCCGACTTCCCCGACGCTTTCGCGCAGCACCCGAGCATCAGCGAAACGCTTGCGAGCTTCGGCGTGACCGACTATACGCGCCGGGAGAGCCGCATCGGCGCGCGGCTGCCCGATGCGCAGATCGCGCGTCATCTCGGTATCAATCGCCAGCAGCCCGTGCTGAGCGTGGAGAGCACGGACGTGGACGAAGCGGGCAAGCCGATCAAGTACGGTATCGCCTACTTCCCGGCCGACCGCATGCAACTCGTCGTGCATGGGGAGACGGCATGACGGTCGCGCCCCGCCGCCAACCGCTGCCCGATCTCGACCTCGCCGTGGCGCGCTTTGCCGTCTACTACGCGCCGCCGCCCGGCTCGTGCTGGTGGAACGAAGGCAGCCGCTGGCTGGGCCGCGACGCCATCACCGGCCGCCAACTCGCTTGTCCGCACGTTCCCGGCCTCTCCCGCGCGCTCCGCGACCTGACGGGCGAGCCGCGCCGCTACGGCTTGCACGCCACGCTCAAGGCGCCAATGCGCCTGACACCGGACGCGCGCGTCGACGCGCTTTTCACGACAGCGGCCGGTGTGGCGGCACGCCACGCGGCTTTCGATCTGCCCGTGCAGGCGGACCTCATCGACACCGGGTGCGGCAAGCGCCCCGGCTTCGTCGCGTTGCGCCCGAAAGCGAACGATCCGGCCGGCGCGGCGATGCAATCGCTGGCGGCCGACTGCGTGCGCGCGTTCGACGCGTTGCGCGCCCCGCTGACCGAGGCCGAATGCGAACGCCGGCAAGCGCAGCGGCTTTCATCGCGCCAGCGCGAATTGCTTGCGCGGTGGGGCTATCCGCACGTGCTCGACGAATTCCGTTTTCACGTCACGCTATCGGACCGTGTCGACGCGGCGGACGCTTCGGCGATGATCGACTGGTGGCAGCCGCGCGCGCAGGCGCTCGGTGCGATGCGCGTCGAGGCGATCGCGATCTTCGTCCAGCCGGCGCCCGGCGAGCCGTTCATGCTTCACGAGCGATTCACCCTCGGGGAGGCGGCATGACGAAAGCGCATCTCTTCTATGTGATGGGGCCGTCCGGCGCGGGCAAGGACTCGTTGCTCGCCTACGCGCGCGAGCGGCTCGACACGGCGGCGTGCGGCACGCCGCCCGTGCTGTTCGCGCACCGCTACATCACGCGAGCGCCCGCGCACGGCGAGAACCACATCGCGCTCACGCATGCGGAGTTCGCACAGCGGCGAGCGCTGGGCTGCTTCGCGCTCGACTGGGAGAGCCACGATTGCCGGTACGGCGTCGGTGTGGAGATCGACGCGTGGATGGCGGCCGGTGCGAACGTGGTCGTGAACGGCTCGCGTGCCTTTCTCGGGCGGGCCGTGCGCCGTTACGGCGAGCGGCTGCATCTCGTGGAAGTCCGCGTCGATCCGCAGGTGCGGGCATTGCGCCTGGCCCGACGCGGCCGCGAAACCGGCGACGCGCTGCACAAGCGCGTGACGCATCGCGTCGCGTGGACGCCGCCCGACGGCGTGCCGCTCACCGTCGTCTCCAACGACGGCGCTCTCGCGGAAGCCGGCGACCGTCTGGTGGCCGTGCTCACGTCGCCGGGAAAGGGTTGAGCGACGCGACTTCGCTGGCTCGCCGGCGGGATGGCGATGGCGATGGCGCGGCGGCCATTGCGCCATGAGTCGCACGAAGCTCGCACCGCGTCTCCGGGGAGGGCATGGCGGTGCATGGCCCGGGTTTCGTGACGGCCATATGTCAGTCGCTATATCCGCCCTTCCTCCCCACGTTTCTGTGGCAATATGTGTTGTAATGTTGCAAATTATTGCAATGATGGGGCGATTTGCGTAATCTCACGTCATCGCCCACGACACATTGCCCGGCGTCGGCCGGTGCGAGCCTTTTCCGGAGCCCGCTCATGACTGCAGCCTTGCCCACCCACGCCCGCGTCGTCATCGTTGGCGGCGGCATCGTCGGATGTTCGGTCGCGTACCACCTCGCCAAGCTCGGCTGGACGGACGCTGTCCTGCTGGAACAGGGGCAACTGTCCTGCGGCACGACCTGGCACGCTGCCGGGCTCGTCGGGCAATTGCGCTCACAGGAAAGCATGACGAAGCTCATCCGCTATTCGACCCGGCTCTATGGCGAACTCGAAGCGGAGACCGGACTCGGCACCGGCTGGAAGCCATGCGGCTCGCTGTCGGTCGCACGCACGGCCGAGCGGATGACGCAGCTCAAGCGCACGGCCGCCGTCGCGCGCGCCTATGGCGTGCAGTGCGACGTGATTTCGCCGCGCGAGGCGGGCGAGCTCTGGCCCGTGATGCGCACCGACGATCTCGTGGGCGCGGTGTGGCTGCCGGGCGACGGCAAGGCGAACCCGACCGACCTCACGCAGGCGCTCGCGCGCGGCGCGCGAAGCCGCGGCGTGCGCATTGCCGAGAACACGCGCATCACGGAAATTCACACGGCGTCGCCGAACGGCATCCGCACCGCGACGGGTGTCTCGTGGCGCAACAAGGACGGCGAGAGCGGGCGCATCGACGCCGAGATCGTCGTCAATTGCGCGGGGCAGTGGGCCAAGGCGGTGGGCCGGCTGTGCGGCGTGAGCGTGCCGCTGCATTCGGCCGAGCACTATTACATCGTGACCGAGCGCATCGCCGGCGTGCATCCCGATTTGCCGGTCATGCGCGATCCGGACGGCTACATCTATTTCAAGGAGGAGGTCGGCGGTCTCGTGATGGGCGGCTTCGAGCCGGACGCCAAGCCCTGGGGCATGGACGGCATTCCGGAGCATTTCGAATTCCAGTTGCTGCCCGACGACTGGGACCAGTTCGAAATCCTCATGGAGAACGCGCTCATTCGCGTGCCCGCGCTGCAGACCGCACAGATCCGGCAGTTCTACAACGGTCCGGAGTCATTCACGCCGGACAACAACTTCATCCTCGGCGAGGCGCCCGAGCTGCGCAACTTCTACGTCGGCGCGGGCTTCAACTCGATGGGCATCGCTTCGGCCGGCGGCGCGGGCATGGCGCTCGCCGAGTGGATCGTCGCCGGCGAGCCGACGATGGACCTCTGGCCGGTGGACATCCGGCGCTTTGCGGGCTTCAACGGCAACGACACCTGGCTGCACGATCGCGTGAAGGAAACGCTCGGCCTGCATTACGCCATGCCATGGCCGAATCGCGAACTGGACACGGCGCGGCCGTTTCGTCGCTCGCCGCTGTACGCGGCGCTGCTCGCGAAAGGCGCGTGCTTCGGGAGCAAGATGGGCTGGGAGCGGCCGAACTTCTTCGCGCCGTCGCCGGCCGAGGCGAAGATCGCATACAGCTTCGGCCAGCAGAACTGGCACGCCTGGAGCGGCGCGGAGCACCGCGCGTGTCGCGAGGCCGTGGCGCTGTTCGACATGAGCTCGTTCTCGAAGCTGCTCATCAAGGGCCGGGACGCCGAGGCCGTGCTGCAGACCTTGTGCGCGAATGACGTGGCCGTGCCGCCCGGGCGCACCGTCTACACCGCGATGCTCAACGAGCGCGGCGGCTACGAGTCGGATTTCACGCTCACGCGCCTTGCGCCGGACCAGTACCTGATGGTCACCGGCTCGGCCCAGACCACGCGCGACATGGACTATCTGGAGCGGCGCATCGCCGGCTTGCCGGGCGATCCGCGCTGCACCGTCGTCGACGTCACCGGCCAGTACGCGGTGCTCGCCGTCATGGGCCCGAACTCGCGGGCGCTGCTCCAGCGAGTCTCCCGGGCGGATTTCTCCAACGACGCTTTCCCGTTCGGCGCGAGCCGCGAGATCGACCTCGGCTATGCGACCGTGCGCGCCACGCGCCTCACCTACGTGGGCGAACTCGGCTGGGAGCTCTACGTGCCGGTGGAGTTCGCCGTGGGCGTCTACGAGACGCTGCACGCGGCCGGCGCGGCGCTCGGCCTGAAGGACGCGGGCTACTACGCCATCGACTCGCTGCGCATCGAGAAGGGCTATCGCGCGTGGGGCCGCGAGCTCACGCCGGACACAAACCCCGTGGAGGCCGGCCTCGCGTTCGCCTGCAAGCTGGGCGGCGACGTGCCGTTCGTGGGGCGCACCGCCGTCGAGCACGCCAGGGCGAACGGCGTGCGGCGCCGGCTGGTGAGCGTGGCGCTCGACGGCGCGCGCGACAAGATGCTGTGGGGCGGCGAGGCAGTGCTGCGCGACGGCAAGCCGGTGGGGTTCGTTTCCTCGGCGGCATACGGTCACACGATCGATGCGCCCATCGGGCTGGCATTTCTGACGAACCCGCACGGCACGGTCACGGCCGACTACGTCGAATCGGGACGCTATGAAGTCGAGCTCGCGGGCGAACGCCTCGCGGCGCGCGTGCAGCTGCGCGCGCTGTACGACCCGAAGGGCGAGCGGGTGAAGGCTTGAGCCGCGCCAGCGCGCAAAGGCGTCGGCCCGTAATGCGAAGGGCGAGGCCCGTGCGGGCATTCGAGGGCGGGGACGGTGCTGTGCGGGCCACCGGACGCCACCGGACACCACCGGGCGCCGCACCACACCGCTGGGCGCCGGCGACGGTCTGCGCCGCGCAGCACCGACGCCCGAGACGGGCGGAGTCCCCGCCGCTTCTGTAAAATGCCGCTTTTGCTTCGATTTCGCGCGTCTTCACCGAGGAGCGCGTCCGGTCTCTGACGTATGTCTTTTGCTTGTATTGCGGCGGCGCGCCGCTTCGACGACACGGCGCATTTGCCGCTCGTGATCGGCTCGCAGCGTTATGGATGGATTCGCCGAAGCGACGTGGCGTCGCTGCGCGACTGGCCCGACGTGTTCGAGATCAGCTCGCTTGCCGTGCGCATTCACCCGCGCCACGACACATGCGAGGCCCGGACGGCAGCGCTCGCCCCGGTCATCGAAGCGCTGGCCGCGCAGGGGCGCATCACGGGCTGGCGCAACGAGCGGTATGCCATTCGCCAGCGGCTCTACGACACGCCGCTCGCCTGGATCGAGCGGGCCGCCTCGCGATTCTTCGGTACGCGCACGTTCGCCGTGCATGTGAACGGCTACGTGCCGGCCCGCTTCATCGGCGAAGCCCCGAAGCTGTGGATTGCGCGCCGCAGCGTGCTCAAGGCGACCGATCCCGGCTGTCTCGACAACGCCGCGGCCGGCGGCATCGGCAACGGCATCGGCGTGGGCGACACGCTCGTCAAGGAATGTTGGGAAGAAGCTGGCATTCCGGCGTTTCTCGCCAGCGAGGCGCGTCCGGGCCGCACGCTGCACATTCTGGCGGAGATTCCGCAGGGCGTGCAGTCGGAGCAGATTTTCGTCTACGATCTCGCGCTGCCGCCCGGCTTCGTGCCCGAGAATCAGGACGGCGAGGCGAGTGCGCACTGGCTGTGCGCGGCAGGTCACGTGCGCGACGTGATCGCACGCGGCAAGATGACTGTCGACGCGAGCCTCGCGAGCCTCGACTTCCTGCTGCGCGAAGGCGCGATCCGCGCGAGCGAGTGCGCCGGCATCGAAGCGCTGTTCAAGCCGGCCGACGAATGACCGATACCCGTGCGCCGCGCGCGCTCGAAGCCGCGAGGCCACGAACATGAATTTCAACACTGCAACGACATTGCAAGCCTTTGCCCAGGAGCAATCATGGCACCGATCGAAAATAGCTACATTCTGAAGTTGTCCTGTCCGGACCGTCCCGGCATCGTCCACGCGGTGGCCGGTTTCCTGGTCGAGCGCGGCGGCAACATTCTCGACTCGGCGCAGTTCAACGATCGCTTCACGGGCGGCTTTTTCATGCGCGTGCATTTCCAGCAACTGCCCGGCCAGACCGATCTGGCTACGCTGCAGCGCGAGTTCGCGCCGCTCGCCGAGCAGTACGAGATGCAGTGGGAACTGGTGGACGCCGCTATCAAGCCGCGCGTCTTGCTCATGGTCTCGAAGATCGGCCATTGCCTGAACGATCTGCTGTTCCGCTACAAGACCGGTCAGCTCAACATCGAAATCCCGGCGATCGTCTCGAACCACAAGGATTTCTACCAGCTCGCGGCCAGCTACAACATTCCGTTCCATCATCTGCCGCTGATGAACGCGACGCCGGAATCGAAGGCCGCGCAGGAGGCGAAGGTCTACGAACTCGTCCAGGACAACCACGTCGATCTGGTCGTGCTCGCCCGCTACATGCAGGTGCTCTCGGCCGATCTGTGCAAGAAGCTCGCGGGCCGCGCGATCAACATCCACCATTCGTTCCTGCCGAGCTTCAAGGGCGCGAAGCCGTACTACCAGGCGTTCGATCGCGGTGTGAAGCTGATCGGGGCCACGGCGCACTACGTCACCTCGGATCTCGACGAAGGCCCGATCATCGAGCAGGAAGTCGAGCGCGTGGACCACACGATGGACCCGGAGCAGCTGACCGCCATCGGTCGCGACGTGGAATGCGTGGCGCTCGCGCGCGCCGTGCGCTACCACGCCGAGCACCGCATTTTGCTCAACGGCCACAAGACGGTGATCTTCCGCTGAGCCGCAAGGCCTGCGCGCACACGCGCGCACGGACACGAACGACAACGCCCGGGGCACGATGTCCCGGGCGTTGTCGTTGGACAGAGGAGAGAGGCCGCGGCGAGCGAGACGTCAGCTTCGCTGGGCGAGTTCGCTGCCGGCGTCGCGGGCAAGCCGCGCGATCGAGGCCGTCGAGCTGACGGCGATCAGGCCAACGGCGAGGAACGCCCATGGGAAGTCGGCGTGCGTGACGTGGTCGCGGCCATGCAGATACGACGACGTCTGCAGCACCGCCGCGCCGATCGTGATGCCCAGGGTGAGCGAGACTTGCTGCGCCACGCTCGCAAGACTCGTCGCCTGGCTCATGCGATGTGCGGGCACGTCGGCATAGGAAATGGCGTTGAGACTCGTGAACTGCAGCGAGCGGAAGCAACCGCCGAAGAGCAGCGTGCCGAGAATGACGAGGTGCGGCGTCTGGCCGGTAAACAACCCGTAACCGCCAAGGGTGGCCGCGGCGATCACGGCGTTGGTCATCAGCACTCGCCGGAAGCCCCAGCGCTGCAGAATTCGCAGCGAAAGCGTCTTCATGAACATGGCGCCTGCCGCCGAAATGAAGGTCAGTGCGCCGGACTCCATGGGCGTCATGCCGAAGCCGAGCTGCAGCATCAGCGGCAACAGAAACGGCGTGGCGCCCACGCCGATGCGAAACAGCGTGCCGCCGGCCACGCCCGCACGAAACGTTGGAATGCGGAACAGGTCGAGTCGCAGCAGCGGATGCGCGAGACCCCTGGCATGGCGCAGATACGTCCAGATCAGCGCCGCGCCGATGGCGACGAGCCCGAGCGCCAGCGGCGTGGGAATCAGGTGACGGCCGATCGTGGACAGACCCAGCAGCAGGATCGACAGCCCGAGGCCCGACAGCACGAAGCCCTTCACGTCGAGCGGCGGCACATCGTTCTCGTACAGATCGGGGATGTACCGTGTGGCGAGCACGAAACCGAGCACACCGATCGGAATGTTGATGAAGAAGATCCAGCGCCAGTGCCAGTACGTGGTGATGAAGCCGCCGAGCGGCGGGCCGAGCACCGGCCCGACGAGCGCCGGAATCGTCAGATAGTTGAGCGCGCGCACCATGTCGCGCTTCTCGACCGACTTGAGCAGCGCGAGTCGCCCGACGGGCACCATCATGGCGCCGCCCATGCCCTGCACGAAGCGCGCGATCACGAACTCGGGCAGGCTGGTCGAGATGCCGCAGCAGATCGAGCCGAGCACGAACACGCCGATGGCGGTGCGAAACACGTTTCGTGTGCCGAAGCGGTCGGCGATCCACCCGCTCACCGGAATGAACACGGCGAGGCTGATGAGATAGGTCGTGAGTGCCAGCTTGAGCGTGATCGGGCTCTCGCCGAGATCGCGCGCGATCAATGGCAACGAAGTGGACAACACGGTCGAGTCCATGTTTTCCATGAACAGCGCGCAGGCAACGATCAGTGGAACGAGCATGAGGCGTGGCGTTGCCGGGAGCGGCAACCGGGTAAGCATTCGAAGCACGGCACGGCAGGCGGTATCGGCGTGCGCCGCGCAAATGGGGTCTACGGCGAAAACGTGACCGACCTCCGGGACGGCGCCGGCGCTAAAGCTGCGTTATAGCAAATTCGCCGCAGTGCGTCGCCGTCCTTGCGCGCGGGCCGGCGCCATGCGGGTTGGCGCGGCGCCCGCCGCGCGTCGGGGCGTTTCGACGAGCGGAATGCCGTGTCGTGCCACGATACCGCGTTGTTCCTGGCAAAACATCGGCAATGTGGCGGCAATACGTCGGCGAAGTCCGGCGAAGTCCGCCGCAGCGGGGGCGTCAATGCCTCGCGAGGAAGTCGCGCAGCACCTCGAGGTGCGTGTGCGTGGCGTCGTCTTCGAGACGGTGCGCGGCCGTGAGCAGCGTGACGCGGCCATCGGCCAGGCGCGCCCGGAGCTCGCCGAGCGTGGCGTTGTGCCCGGCGTCGAGCGCGGCGAGTTCGTCGAGGTACTGCTTGCGAAACGCGTCGAACTCGTCGGGATGCTGGTGGAACCACTGGCGCAGCGGCGTGCTCGGAGTGACGTCCTTGGCCCAGAAGTCGATGTGCGCCTTCGCCTTGGCGAGACCGCGCGGCCAGAGGCGATCGGCCAGCACGCGCTGACCGTCGTCGGGCTCGGGGGCGTCATAGGCGCGCTTGAAGCGGATGTCGGGCGATTCGCTGCTGCGTTTGCGGGCCGGGGCGCGTTTAGCCGGGGGCGCCGCACCGGCGGCTTTCGGTGATGGCATGAGGGACGGTCTCCGCGGGGCGCGCATGCACGCGCGATACCTCGGAGCTTACCGGAGGGCGGCCGCGTGTGCGAGTCTCGCCCGCCGCGCCCGCCGCGCCCATCATGCCCATCACGCCCATCATGCCGCCCGCGTGAGGGGCGCCACCTGCCGGATGCCCAGCGCAGCCAGCGCTTGCCCGATCGCGGTCACGACATTGCGCATTTCGTTCTCGTCGATGGCGCCGATGCAGCCCACGCGAAACGTCTCGATCTGCGTGAGCTTGCCCGGATACAGGATGTAGCCGCGATCGCGCACGGCGGCGTAGAACGCCTTGAAGTCGTACTTGCTGTCGGCCGGCGCGTGGAACGTCACGATCACGGGCGCCTGCACTTCGGGCGCAAGAAACGGCCGGAAACCCAGCGACGCCATACCCTCGATCAACGTCCTGCAATTGCGCCGATAGCGCTCGCCGCGCACCGGCTGGCCGCCTTGCGCGAGAAACTGGTCGACCGCCGCACGCAGCGCAGCCACCACGTGCGTGGGGGGTGTGAAGCGCCATTGCGTCGTCTTCTGCATGTAGACGTACTGGTCGTGCAGGTCCATCGCCAGCGAGTGACTGTTGCCGGCGCTCGCTTCGAGCACGGACTTCTTCGCGATCACGAAGCCCATGCCGGGCACGCCTTCGAGGCACTTGCCGCTCGCGGCGATGAGCGCATCGAACGGCATCGTGCGCACGTCGATCTCCACCGCGCCGAACGAACTCATCGCGTCCACGATCAGCCCCTTGCCGTACTTCTGGCAGACGCGCGCGATATCGGCGAGCGGATTGAGCAGGCCGGCGCCCGTCTCCAGATGCACTTGCGCGACGTGCGTGATCGACGGGTCGCGCGTGAGCGCGTCCTCGACGGCGGCGGCCGTGGCCGTCTGGTCTTCGGCAATGGCAAGCGCGACGGCGTCGCGCCCGAGATAGCGGCAGATCTTCAGAATGCGCTGGCAGTACGCACCGTTGTCCGGCACGAGAATGCGCGCGCCTCGCGGCGTGAGCGTGCCGATGGCCGCCTCGACGGAGAACGTGCCCGAGCCTTGCAGCGGCACGCACACGTAGTCCTCGCCGCCATGCACGATGTCCACCAGATCGAGGCACAGCGAAGCCGTGATGCGATTGAACTGGGCGTCCCACGAGCCCCAGTCGCGCAGCATGGCCTGGCGGGTGGCCGGCGACGTGGTGAGCGGGCCGGGGGTGAGCAGAATCGGTTCCTGACCGAGAATCATGACCGCCTCCTATCAAGCGGGGAAACAAGCGAGAGAAGTAACCGCACCGTCGACATTCGCGAACATGGCGGGCGAGGGCCCGTGGACACCGCCGCGCGCCGGCTTCATACGTGAGATCCGGAGGCGGGCGCGCCGCCCGACGCGTTCGGCGTGCTCGCCGTCGGCCGGCGCCACGCCTGCGTGTAGCGCTCCACCACCTGCTGAATGCCGTGATAGAGCAGGCAGACCAGCACGGAGGTGAGCACCACCAGCGTGGCCATTGCCGCCGCGGGACCGATGGAGCCGGTCTCGTCCATGTTCACGATGGCCACCGAGGCGAGCGACGTGTCGGCCGAGTAGAGGAACACCACGGCGGAGACTGTCGTCATCGCGTTCACGAACAGGTAGCGGCTGATGTCGATGATGGACGGCAGGCAGATTGGCGCCGACACGCGCCAGAAGGTGCGGTAGAAGGGCACCTTGAGCGAGGCCGAGACGTATTCGAACTCCGGATCGATCTGCTTGAGCGCGGTAAGCGCCGTGAGGTGGCTCGACGAGTAGTAGTGCACCACGTTGACGATCACGAGGATCGCGAGCGTGCCGTAGAGGCCGTGCAGCGGGTTCGCCTCGGACACGAAGAAAAAGATGTAGCCGAGGCCGAGCACGAGACCCGGCACGCCCATCGGCAACACGGCCATCATGCGGATGAAGCCGCGCAACCAGGTCATGCCGCGCGTCTTCTCGAGCAGGTAGGCGATGACGAAGATCGCCGCGGTGCCCCACACGGCGCACCAGAACGCCATCTGCACGCTGTTGAGGTACGAGTCGAGCGCGCCGCTCTCCACGAGCCCGAAGCGATAGTGGCCGAGCGAGAGGCTGAAGTTGTACGGCCAGAACTTCACGAACGACGCGTACACCGCCATGCCGAGAATGGCGAGCATGATCGCGGCCATGCTCCAGCACAGCACCGCCATCAGCCAGTCGAAGCCGCGCGAGGGCTTCGGCGCGTAAGGCACGGCGCGCGCCGAGAGCAGCGCCTGCTGCTTGCGCTGCACCATGGCGTCCACGACATAGGTGATGCCCACGGGCACGAGCAGCACGAGCCCGACAACGGCGCCCTTGGAGAAGTCCTGCTGCCCGATGACCAGCTTGTAAATGTCGGTGGCGAGCACGTTGAAGTCGCCGCCGATGACCTTCGGAATGCCGAAGTCCGAAATCGCGTAGGTGAACACGATCATCGCCGCGCTGATCACGCCGTACTTGGCGCCGGGCAGCGTGATGGTGAAAAAGCGCCGCAGCATGGGCGTGCCGAGCGCGTCGGCGGCTTCGTACAGTCGCGCGTCGGTGAGCGAGAGCGCGGTGATGAGGATCATCAGTGCGTGCGGGAACGTGGCGTTCACCAGCGACATCACGATGCCCGGCGGGCCGTAGATGTCGATGTCGCCCATGAACGGGCGCAGCAGCCCCTGGTTGCCGAACCAGAAGATGAACGAGATTGCGGGCAGCAGCGTCGGGCCGAGAATCGGAATGAGCGCGATGTTGCGCAGCAGTGTCTTGCCGCGAATGCAGCTGCGCGTGAGCGCGTATGCGAAGATGAACGCGAGCGGCACGGTGAGGCAGGTCGTCACCGCCGAAATCCAGACGCTGTTCCAGATCGAGCCGAGCAGCGCGGGCGAGTGGAAGTACTCGCGAAAGTGCTGCAGGCCCACGAACCGGCCGTCGCCGTCTTGCACGCTCTTGACCAGAATCGCCGCCATCGGCGCGAGCAGGAACAGCACGCCGGCGGCGGCCGCCGCCAGCAGCAGGGCCTGCGCGAGCCGGTCCGTCCAGTGCGAGGCCAGTCGCACGGGGCGCAGGGCCGGGACCGGCGAGACGGATGAGACCGATGAGACCGATGGGGGTGATGAGGGCAACGACTGGCTCCCCGCCTCGCCGGTCGGACCCGCGTGCACGGGTGGCGCACTGCGCAGTGTCGAAGGTACGGAACTCATCTCGGCTTCACCCCTGGCGGAAGACGCGCACGGCGGCGCTTGGCACGGCAAAGCGCAGGGCGCCGCCGGCGGCCGGTTGCAGGGCCTGCATGTCCGCAGGCGAGAGATCGGCGTAGAGCGGGTGCTCGCACGCCTGCATGCGCAGCGTCACGCGCGAGAACGCGCCGAGGAATTCGATCTTCTCGACGGCGCCATCGAAGACGTTTGCGTCGTCGTCGAGCTCGTCGAGATCACGCACGCGCACGTCCTCCGGACGGAAGAAGACGCGAATGTCCTCGCCGGTGCGGCAGCCGTTGAGCGTGCCGCAGGTGAGCTCGTACCGGCCGACGTGTACGCGCCCGGCATTGCCCAGGCGCGCGGGCAGGATGTTCGTCTTGCCGACGAAGTCGGCGACGAACGGCGTGGCAGGGCGCTGGTAAATCTCGCCCGGCGTGCCGACCTGCTCGATCACGCCCTGATTCATCACCACGATGCGGTCGGCCATCGACAGCGCCTCCTCCTGATCGTGCGTGACGAGAATCGTCGTGATGCCAAGGCGCTGCTGCAGCGCGCGGATCTCGCCGCGCAGGCGCACGCGCACGCGCGCGTCGAGCGCGGACAGAGGTTCGTCGAGCAGCAGCAGGCCGGGCGAGGTGGCCAGCGCGCGTGCAATGGCAACGCGCTGCTGCTGGCCGCCGGAGAGCTGACCGGGAAACCTGCCGCCCGCATCGGGCAGGCCGACCATCGCGAGCAGTTCGGCCACGCGCCGGTCGCGCTCGGCGCGCGGCACGCGGCGGTTCGTGAGCCCGTAGGCGACGTTTTGCGCCACGCTCAGATTCGGGAACAGCGCATACGACTGGAAGACGATGCCGTAGTCGCGCCGCATGGGCGGCAACGTCGAAATGTCGCGTCCGTTTTGCGACAGCGTGCCGTGCGTCTGCGCTTCGAGCCCGGCGATGATGCGCAGCAGCGTGGTCTTGCCGCAGCCCGAAGGGCCGAGAAAGCACAGCATTTCGCCGCGCCTGACCTGCAGATGAATGTCGTGCAGCACCACGGTGTTCTCGAACCGCTTGTGAATGCCGTTCAGGCTCAGATAAGTGTCGTCGCTCATTCGGGGGGACCCTCCTGCGGTGTTCGCCCTGTGATCAGTCGGTACGGACCGGCGGTGTGTCGCGCCCGTCCGTCCCGGATGCCGGCCGACGTTACTTCTTCTCTGACTTCGCGCCGTAGCGCTTTTGCCATTCGGCCAGCACCGGCTCACGGCTCTTCGCGATTTCGGTGAAGTCGTTCTTCACGAGCAGGTCGGGGTAGTTCGCCGGGATCGTGTCGAATTTCCTGGCCACGCCCGGATAGGCGACGATGGCCCAGTCCTTCGCGTACATCTGATTCGCTTCCTTGCTGGCGAGCCAGTCCATATAGCGTTTGGCGGCATCCATCTTCTTGGTGGTTTTCACGATGCCGGCGGCTTCGATGTCATAGCCCAGCCCTTCCTTGGGGAAGACGAGATCGATCGGCGCGCCCGCGGCCTTGGTGCGATGCGCGTTGAACTCGAACGAGATACCGATCGGGTATTCGCCCGCGCCCGCGTCGCGGCACGGCTTGGAGCCGGAGTGGGTGTACTTGACGATGTTCTTGTCGAGCGCGTCCATGTACTTCCAACCGCCTTCCTTGCCGAACATCTGCAGCCAGGCCGTCACGTCGAGAAAGCCCGTGCCGGACGTGGCCGGGTTCGGCATCACGATCATGCCCTTGTAGACGGGTTTCGTGAGGTCTTCCCAGGACGTGGGTTTCGGCAGATTGCGCTTGGCCGCCTCCACCGTGTTGAAACACACCGTGGCACCCCATACGTCGAGGCCGACCCACGACGGCGGGTTCGCGCTGTCGCTGTAGGCGCGCGTGAGCTGATCGAAACCCTTCGGTGCGTAAGGCGCGAGCAGGCCTTCCTGTTTGATCAGCTCCAGACTCGAGGCGGCCAGCCCTGCGATGACGTCCGCCTGTGGATTGGCCTTTTCCGCGAGGATTTTCGCGGTCACGACCCCGGTGGAGTCGCGCACGTACTTGATCTCGATGTCCGGATTCGCCTTCTGGAACGCCTCGGCATACGGGCGCATGACTTCGACTTCCCACGCCGTGTAGACGGTGAGCGTGGTCTTGGCGAGCGCCTGACCCGCCTGGGCCGCACAGACGATCGCGGCGGCGAGGACAGCGGCGGCACGCATGGCGCGGCGCAACGGTTGGTTCATGGATGGCTCCTGTGGGTCGCGACCATGGGTCGCGCTGTCAGTCGGGAAGTTGCCTTCTCCGAGGCGATGTGTTGCATATTATTGGCAATTTATGTCTTTTTATTGAAACCCTGGGTGTTTGTCATCTGCGCGTCAAATACCTCCAATAGTATGGAAAGCGTTGATTCAGATAGGGTTTTGTCGTTGCCTGCGCCGACTCGCCCCGACGGTGCCGCCAAACTTGCCTGCAAAGTCGGATGTGTTTTGTTGACAATCTACAAACCGCTGTGCTTGAATGTCAAGCAACAAAATTAATCACGTAATGCCACAAATTGCCTCAGACGATCCGTTAAGGCAACTTGCCCCCGGTGTAACGGCTTTGCGTGATGGCACCCGTGCCCAGAGACAAGGAAGACCGGTATGACCTCCAAGCCCACGTCGCCGACCGCAATCGAGTTGCTGCAGAGTCAGTCGCTCACCACGCTCGTTCAGCACGAAATCGAGCGCCAGATCATGGCGGGCACGCTCACGCCCGGCACCAAACTCAATGAAATTGAGGTCGCGGGCCGGCTCGGGGTGTCACGCGGCCCGGTGCGCGAGGCGTTCCGCGCGCTCGAAGAGGCGGGGCTGCTGCGCACCGAGAAGAATCGCGGCGTGTTCGTGCGCGTGATCACGCTGGAGGAAGCCGAAGAGATCTACACGCTGCGCGGCGTGCTCGATGAATACGTGGCGCGCACGCTGGCCGAAGCCATCGACTCGGAACAGCTCACGCGGCTGCGCGAATCGGTCGAAGCGATGCACCAGGCGGTGGAGGCGGGCGACAGCGAGGCGTACTACGGCTTGAACCTGGCGTTTCACGACGCGCTCGTCGAGATGGTCGGCAATCGCAAGCTGCTCGAGACGTATCGCCGTCTCGTCAAGGAACTGAGCCTGTTCCGGCACGAGGCGCTGACCGGCGATACCTCGGCGCCGCCGAAGTCCGAGCGCGAGCATCGGGACATCGTGAGTGCCATCGCCTCGCGCGATCCGGAGCGCGCCGCGCGGGTCACGCGCGAGCATCTGTCGCGCGGACGGGCGCGCATTCGCGAGGCGCTCGCTCGCGTGCCAGGGGGGCCCGCGCAAGCGAGCGCCGGATGAGAACCGCAGTCCGGGACCACAGCCGGAGCCCACGCTCCAGACCCGCGCCGCCCTTGGGACAACGCATGAGCGCACACATGAGCCCGCACATTACCGCGCACCACGGCGTACTACCGCGCACGATCGCATTACGGAATACCCGGCCGCCGGGCTGGCAGCGCACCCTGCGCGACGCCAGCGGCGACCAACCGAGTTGCTCTTGAGGAGACCCGACGTGAACCAGCCCGTGCAGATCCAAGTCAACGGCCGCCAGTACCGGCTGCCGCAACAGCCGACCGTCATCGTTTGCGTCGACGGCTGCCAGTTCGAGTATCTCGAAGCGGCCGCCGCGGCCGGTGTGGCCCCATACCTGAAGCACTTGCTGGCCGAGGGGGCCGTGTTTCAGGGCGACTGCGTCGTGCCGTCGTTCACCAACCCGAACAACCTGTCCATCGTGACCGGCGCCCCCCCCGCCGTGCATGGCATCTGCGGCAACTACTTCTTCGATCCGGCGGCCGACGGCGGCCGCGGCGCGGAAGTGATGATGAACGATCCGGCCTATCTGCGCGCCGGCACGGTGCTTGCCGCCGCGGCCGACGCGGGTGCGAGCGTCGCGGTAGTGACAGCCAAGGACAAGCTGCGCAAGCTGCTCGGCCACCGCATGAAGGGCATCTGCTTCTCGTCCGAGAAGGCCGATCAGGTCACGCTGGCGGAAAACGGCATCGAGGACGTGCTCGGGCTCGTGGGCATGCCCGTGCCGGACGTCTACAGCGCGGCGCTCTCGGAGTTCGTGTTCGCTGCCGGCGTGCGTCTGCTCGAGACGCGCCACATCGACCTGATGTACCTGTCGACGACGGACTACGTGCAGCACAAGTGGGCGCCGGGCACCGAGGGCGCCAATGCCTTCTACGCCATGATGGACAAGTACCTGCGTCGCATGGACGAACTCGGCGCAGTGATCGGGCTGACCGCCGACCACGGCATGAACGCCAAGCACGATCCGAAGACCGGCCAGCCCAACGTCATCTATCTGCAGGATTTGCTCGACGACTGGCTCGGCAAGGGCGTCGATGCGGGCGGCGCACGCGTGATCCTGCCGATCACCGATCCGTATGTGGTGCACCACGGCGCGCTCGGTTCGTATGCCACGATCTATCTGCCGCGCGACATCGACGCTGACGCGATCGGCCAGCGCATTGCCGCGATGCCGGGCATCGACGTGGTGCTGACCAATGCGCAGGCCTGCGCGCGCTTCGAACTGCCGCCCGACCGCGTTGGCGATCTCGTGGTGGTGAGCGATCAGTCGGTGGTGCTCGGTACGAGCGCGAGCCGTCACGATCTGACGGGCCTCACCGTACCGCTGCGCTCGCATGGCGGCATCTCCGAGCAGACCGTGCCGCTGTTGTTCAACCGCAAGACCGAGGGCATTCCAGGCAAGGCGAGACTGCGCAACTTCGACATTCTCGACGTGGCGCTCAACCACGTCTGAGGCCAAACGCGTGTGACGAACACAGAGATAGCGAGATAGCAAGATAGCGAGATAACGAGAACCAGCGGCGACGCGGCCCGCGCAAGGGCCGCACCGCCGGGCCCCTGTCCAGTTGGATATGCTGTGGAGAACCCCATGAACGCGCCGCACAAGCTGCATCCCGAGTTCCGTGCCGAAGCCCTTCGCATCGGCGGTGAAAAAGTGACCCGTGAACGGATCATCGAAGTCTTCAATCCGTACACGGGCGATCTGGTCGGCACCGTGCCGAAGGCTTCGCTCGAAGACGTGCGCCGCGCGTTCTCGATCGCCAAGCAATATCGCTCGACGCTCACGCGCTTCGAGCGTGCCAACATCCTCGAGAAAGCCGCGGCGCTGCTGCGCGAGCGCACCGCTGAAGCGGCGGCGATCATCACGATGGAGTCGGGGCTGTGCAAGAAGGACGCCGTCTACGAAATCGGACGCGTGGCCGACGTGCTCGGTTTCGCCGCCGGCGAGGCGCTCAAGGACGACGGTCAGGCGTTCTCCTGCGATCTCACGCCGCACGGCAAGAAGCGCCGCGTGGTCACGCAGCGCGAGCCGCTGCTCGGTGCAATCTCGGCCATCACGCCGTTCAATCACCCGATGAACCAGGTGGCGCACAAAGTCGCGCCCTCGATCGCGACGAACAATCGGATGGTGCTCAAGCCGTCCGAGAAGGTTCCGCTCTCGGCCTACTATCTGGCCGACACGCTCTACGAGGCCGGCTTGCCCGCGGAGATGCTGCAGGTCGTCACCGGCGATCCGATGGAGATCGCCGACGAACTGATCACGAACGAGAACATCGACATGATCACGTTTACGGGCGGCGTGGCGATCGGCAAGTACATCGCGTCGAAGGCCGGGTATCGCCGCATCGTGCTGGAGCTGGGGGGCAACGACCCGCTCATCGTGATGGAGGACGCCGATCTGGATCGCGCGTCCGACCTCGCGGTGCAGGGCTCGTACAAGAATTCCGGCCAACGTTGTACGGCCGTCAAGCGCATGCTCGTGCACCGCGATGTCGCGGCGGCGTTTACCGATCTCGTGGTGGAGAAGACGCGCGCGTGGAAGTACGGCGATCCGACCGACGGCGCGAACGACATGGGCACCGTCATCGACGAGGCGGCCGCGCGGCTTTTCGAGGCGCGCGTGAACGAAGCGATCGCGCAGGGCGCCCGCCTGCTCGTGGGCAATAGGCGCGAGGGCGCGCTCTACTCCCCGACCGTGATCGATCGCGTGGACCCGAAGATGACCGTCGTGCGCGAGGAGACCTTCGGCCCGGTCTCGCCGATCTTGACGTTCGGCAGCATCGACGAGGCGATCGCTATCTCGAACGGTACGGCCTTCGGCCTGTCGTCGGGGGTGTGCACGAATCGTCTGGACTACGTGACGCGCTTTACCAACGAACTGCAGGTGGGCACCGTCAACGTGTGGGAAGTGCCGGGCTACCGGATCGAGCTCACGCCGTTTGGCGGCATCAAGGACTCGGGGCTCGGGTACAAGGAAGGGGTGCAGGAGGCAATGAAGAGCTTCACCAATACCAAAACCTTCACCTTGCCGTGGGGGATCTGAGCGCGGCGCCGAGTGCGGGGCAGGCGGTTGTTGGCACCCCTGTCCCCCTTGCGCAACAAGGCTCGCCGGAATCGCAGCAAAAATTGTGACAAATTGATGACACGATTGTTGCTGGGGTCGTTTTGGTGTACGGTGTACCGATTGGGGATGCGCATGACGCGTGAACTTCATACGGATCCCGACGCCAGTGTAGGGCTGACGCGGGATGCCGGTATGGCAAACCAGTGGGCGCGTCATGCTGGCGGCGCGCCGCGCTGCCTGTCCCGTCGACAACAAGATCACGGAACACTGGCATGCTGACACTGCTCAACCTTCTCTCCGGGGTGGCGATGCTGATCTGGGGTACGCATATCGTGCGTACCGGAGTCCTGCGCGTCTACGGCGCCGATTTGCGCCGCATTCTCTCCCACAGCATTTCGAACCGCTTTCTCGCGTTCGCCGCCGGTGTGCTCGTCACGGGCTTGGTGCAGAGCAGCAACGCGACGGCGCTCATCGTGTCGTCGTTTGGCGCGCAGGGGCTCATCGCGCTGGCGCCTGCGCTATCGATCATGCTCGGCGCTGACGTCGGCACTGCGCTCATGGCGCGAGTCCTCACGTTCGACCTGCATTGGCTCTCGCCGCTGCTGATTTTCTTCGGTGTCATTTTTTTCCTGTCGCGCAAGCAGACCCGCGCGGGCCAGCTCGGACGCGTCTGCATCGGGCTGGGCCTGATCATTCTCGCGTTGCAGCTGATCGTGGCGGCGACCACGCCGATGACCGAGGCCGCCGGCGTCAAGGTGCTGTTCGGTTCGCTCACCGGCGACGTCATGCTCGACACGCTGATCGGCGCCCTGTTCGCGATGATCTCCTACTCGAGTCTGGCGGCGGTGCTGCTGACAGCCACGCTCGCATCCTCGGGGGTGATCTCGCTCAAGGTCGCACTGTGTCTCGTGATCGGCGCGAACCTCGGCAGCGGCATGCTGGCCATGCTCACCTCGGCCGGTCAGAACGCCGCCGGGCGTCGCGTGGTGTTCGGCAGCCTGCTCTTCAAGCTGATCGGCTGCCTGCTCGTGCTGCCGTTCGTCGACTACGCGCCGCGGCTCGTCAACTGGATCTCGGACGCGCCGGCGCAAGCCGTCGTCAACTTCCATGTGCTGTACAACCTCGTCCGCTGCGTGGTGTTTCTGGCGTTTACCGAACCGATGGCGCGTCTGTGCGTGAGGCTGCTTGCGGAAAAGCCGGAGGCGGACGGGGCGTTGCGCCCGCGCCACCTGGACGAGAGCGCACTCGAGATGCCGTCGCTCGCGCTGGCCAACGCCACGCGCGAGACGCTGCGCATGGGAGACATCGTCGAGCAGATGCTCAACGGTCTGCTGAACGTGATTCGAAGCAACGACGTGGTGCAGGCGCGCGAGACGCGCCGGCTCGACGACGACGTCGATCATCTCTACACCGCGGTCAAGATGTACCTCACGCGCGTCTCGCGCGAAAACCTGAGCGAGCAGGACAGTCGCCGGTGGACGGACATCATCTCGCTCACGATCAACCTCGAGCATGCGGGCGACATCATCGAGCGCATGGTGACGGAGGTCGAGGAGAAGAAGATTTCGCACAAACTGTCGTTCTCAGAGGCCGGTTTGCAGGAAATCTGCGACATGCATGCACGGCTCGTGGCAAACCTGCAACTCGGCTTGTCGGTGTTTCTGAACACCGACCTGAAGAGCGCGCAGCGGCTCATGGCCGAGAAGGAGAGTTTCCGGGATCTCGAGCGCGCGTATTCCTACACGCACCTGAATCGTCTGGCCGGGCAGTCGGTGCAGAGTATCGAGACGAGCTCGCTGCATCTGGACATCATCAGCGACATGAAGCGGCTCAATTCGCTGTTCTGCTCGACGGCGTACCCGGTGCTCGACGATGCGGGCGCGTTGCGCAAGAGCCGCATGCGCGACAAGCCGAAGGAAACGAAGGAGATGAAGGACGCCAAGGCGCTCAAGGAAACGAAGGCGTCGAAGCTGGCGGCGCTTGCCGATGTCGCGACGGCCGCCGCCCCTGGTTCGCGCGACGACAACGAGAGTTCTCAAGATGGCTCTGAGCCTGCCGGACATCCGCACGCTGTTCGATAAATTCGGTTCGCTCGCCTACAGCGGCGAGCCTGTCACCCAGCTGGAGCACGCGCTGCAATGCGGCGCGCTTGCCGAGAGCGAGGGCGCCGACGAGGCGCTCGTCGCGGCCAGCTTCCTCCATGATCTCGGCCATCTGCTCAACCTGCAGGGCGACACGCCCACCGAGCGGGGCATCGACGATCTGCATCAATATTTCGCGTTGCCTTTCCTGCGGCCGCTGTTCGACGACGCCGTGCTGGAACCGATCCGGCTGCACGTGGACGCGAAGCGCTGCCTGTGCGCGGTCGACCCCGAGTACTATGGCCAGCTCTCGGCGGACTCCGTGCGCAGTCTTGCGTTGCAGGGCGGCGTGTTCAGCGACGAAGAGGCAAGGACGTTCCTGGCGCGTGAGCATGCCGGGGCCGCGCTGCGGCTGCGCCGATGGGACGATCGCGCCAAGCTGGCGGGCATGGCCACGCCGCCGCTCGATCACTACATGAGAGTGCTCGAGCGCGTGACGATCCAGTGATCGCCGCCGAAAGGAAGCCAAAAGACGAAGCCGCGCCGGGATGTACCAGCGCGGCTTTTTTTTGAGCGCTCCTGGGCGGCTCAGCGCGGCAGACGTGCCCGCCAGCTTGCGGGCAGCAAGCGAAGCACGGCGTTGCGCGACGGTTGCCAGAACACCGAGAGCAACAGCAGCACGCCGCCCACGACGATGGCGGCCATCGACATGGAGTGGTCGGGCGGCAGACTGGCGTCGTCGCCGTGCGGGGAGATGCCGATCACCATTTTCAGGATGGCGCTCAGCAGGTAGAGCAGCGAGGAAAGCATGAGCGCCCTGCGGTCGATCACCAGCGAGACGACGGTGAGCAGCGCGAACACGGCGATGACCGCGCCCGGATGCTGGGGCGAGAGCGCCCAGAAGACCGGATGCGTGACCATGCACGCGGCGAGCAGGTGAAGCCAGAAGGCGACGTCGGAGCGAATGGTGGTGCGCCGGGGATCCTGCGCGTCCCAATGCAGCGCCCAGAGGAAGATCGCGAGGCCGGCGGCGACGGTGACGGCCAGCAGCCAGTCGCCGGCGTTGGCATCGAACACGAGCACGTGGACCCATACGGTGATCACGATGCCGGCGAGGCCCATGGCAATGACCACAGGCACACGGAAACGCCACCAGAAGAGCGCGGCGCCGATCGCGGTGCATGCGCAGGTGGCGACGAGCGTCCACCCGCTCATCGACGCTCGCATGTTGTCGTCGAAGCTCAGCAGGGATGCATTGCCGAAGCCGAGCAGCGCAACCGAAGTGACGAAGCTGAACGAGAACCACAGCGCGGGTAGCGTCATGCGGCGCCGACGCACGAAAATTTCGGAAAGTCCCCATGCAATGGCGGCCGAAATGAGCATTTGCAACCATGACGGCAGGCGGTCGGTGAACCACACGGTGCCGAACGAGAGCAGCCAGGAGGCAATGACGACGAAGATGTCGTTGAAGCTGGTGACGAGGCGCAGCGGCTCGTCGTCGATGCGTTGCTGCGGCGCGGCCGTGGCGGTCGATGCGTGGTGGCGGGCGTCGTGCGAGGGTGGCGCAGAGAGTGGTTTGGTCATTGACGTGGTCGTGGATGGGCGTGGTCGGCGTTCGTGGCTCGAAGTGTATCGCTCTGACGAGCCTTCGATTCCGGAAATCCCGCGCCGTCGTGGGTTTCCTCCCCAAAGTTGCCTCGTTTTGGGAAAAAACCCGCATCGGGCGAGGCGACGGCGCCCAAGCGGCGGGCGCCGCGCCGCTCGCCGCTCACCCCGCCAGCGCCGTCGCCTCGATTTCCACGGCCACGCCGTGGCTCAATGCCGGGACGGGAACGACGCAGCGCGCCGGCCTGGCGTCGCCGGCCCAGGCGGCATAGACCTCGTTGAACGGTCCCCAGTCGTCCGCGTTGGTGATGTACACGCGCACCTGCACGAGCCGGTCGATGCGCGTGCCGCACGCCGTGAGAATCTGCGCCACATTGTCGAGCGCCTGCCTGGCCTGTACCGCGAACGGCGCGCCCGCGAGGCGCTCGCCCTCCGGCGTGATCGGCAGTTGTCCCGACACGAACACGAAACCGTTCGCGCAGACGCCGTGCGAGTAATGCCCCCGCGGCGGCGGCAGCGTGGGGACGTTCACCGCCTCGATACCACGTTCCCGGGTGGTCATGCCGGCTCCCCGAGCGTGAGTCTGGCAAAGCGCGCCATATCGACGTTGCCGCCGGAGAGCACGATGCCCACGCGCTTGCCGCGCACGTCGAGCTGGCCTTGCAGCACCGCCGCCGCCGCCAGGCAGCCGGTCGGCTCGAGCACGATCTTCATGCGGCTCGCGAAGAACTGCATCGTCCGCACCAGTTCGTCGTCGGTCACCGTCAGAATGTCGTCGACGAGCGATCGGATCACCGGAAACGTGTATTCACCCAGATGCTGCGTCTGCGCACCATCCGCAATGGTGCGAGGCGTTTCGATGTGCACGATCCTGCCCGTGCGCAAGCTCTGCTGGCCGTCGTTGCCCGCCTGCGGCTCCACGCCGTAGATCTCGATATCGGGGTTGAGCGCGCGCGCGGCCACCGCGCTGCCCGAGAGCAGTCCGCCGCCGCCCAGGCAGACCACGAGCACGTCGAGTTCGCCGGCGTCCTCGATCAACTCCTTCGCGGCGGTGCCCTGACCGGCCATGACGTGCGGATGATCGTAGGGCGGAATCAGCGTCATGCCGCGCTCGGCGGCCAGTCGCTGCGCGAGCGCCTCGCGGTCTTCCCTGTAGCGATCGAACAGGATCACCTCGGCGCCGTAGCCGCGCGTGGCGTCGATCTTCATCTGCGGCGCGTCCTGGGGCATCAGGATGAGCGCCGGCACGCCGAGTTCCCGCGCGGACAGCGCGATCGCCTGCGCGTGGTTGCCGGACGAGAATGCCAGCACGCCGCCGCGCCGTTGCTCCGTTGTGAACTGCGAAATCGCGTTGTATGCGCCGCGAAACTTGAAGGCGCCCATGCGCTGGAGGTTCTCCGCCTTGAAGAACAGGTGCGCGCCGGTCATCGCGTCGGCGGTGCGCGACGTGAGCACGGGGGTACGATGCGCGGCCTCGCGGATGCGGTCGTGAGCGGCGGCGATGTCGCCATAGGTGATCGCCAGGGGGGGAGCAGTCATGATGAGCCCTTCGGGTCGGAGAGGTAGGTATAGACGGTCGATCGCGCCACGCCCAGTGTGCGCGCCACTTCCGCGTGGGCCTGGCGCAAGTCGAGCAGGCCGCGCGCCTCGAGCACGCGGATGACGTCGCGGCGCTGCGCGAGCGTGAGGCCCGGCGGCGTGGTGTTGTGCCGCGCGGCGAACTCCGTGATGAGCGGGGCGATGTCGTCCAGACGTCGCGGGGCGAGCGTCTCGCGCACGGGCGCCGGCGCGGCATTCGCCACGTTGACCAGTTGCTGCACGCTGGCCGCGGCGGCTGCGAGCATCGAGACGTCCATGTTCAGGCAGATGGCCGCGACGTACTCCCCGGCGCTGTTCTTGAGCCCGATGGACGTGCTCTTGGCCGGGCGTCCGTCCGGAAACCGGTTCGCGTAGTTCGCAATGACTTCCGGGAACGCCGGGTCCGCAATGCGGGCCAGTCCCATTTCCGTGACGGCGTCGCCCGGCTGGCGGCCCGACAGGTTGTTGGCGATGGCGACGATCGCGTGGTCGGGATCGGTCAGGTCGTGCAAGACCACTTCGACGAGCGGCGCGAACGTCGCGCCGAGCGCCTCGACGATCTTGCGGCCTTCGCGCAGCAGCAGTGCGTTTTCTTCGAGCGGCCTCGTGGCGCTCACGCCCGATGCGGTGCGCGTGGCGGCGGGTCCGACGGCTTGGGGCGGTTTGGCTGATCTGGTGGAAGTCATGCGTTGACATTATGTCATTGAGTGACGGAATGTCAAATTTCGACGGGTTCATGACGGCCCTGCGAATTCGGCATGTCAGGAAGGGGGGCTGCGCTCAGGATGGGCGCAGAAGAAGCGCGGCGCGGTATTCGCGCCGCTGCTGTCAGACGAGCTGTTTCTCGGCCAGTTCGCTCTTGAGATAGCCGTAGTAAATGGGCGCGGCGATGAGTCCGGGCAGTCCGAATGCCGCCTCCATCAGAATCATCGCCAACAACAGCTCCCACGCACGCGACTGAATCTGCGTGCCCACGATGCGTGCGTTCAGGAAGTACTCCAGCTTGTGAATGATGATCAGGAACGTGAGCGCCGCGATGGCCACGTACAGCGACACCGACAGGCCGAGCACCACGATGAACGTGTTCGAGATGAGGTTGCCGATGACCGGCAGCAGTCCGACGACGAACGTCACCACGATCATCGTCTTGCGCAACGGCAGATGAACGCCGAACATCGGCAGCACCGCGAGCAGGAAGATGCCGGTGAAGAGCGTGTTGATGGCCGAAATCTTCACCTGGGCAAACACGATGCGGCGAAAGGCGTCGCCAAAGCGGGTCACGCGCCGCGTGAGCGCGGCGGCGAGCGGACGCATGTGCTGCACCGGCCGCACCGACGAGAGCGCGACCAGCGCACCGAGCACCAGTCCCACAATGATGTGGACCATGGCGTTCAGCGCTTCCTTGCCCACGAGCGACATTTCCTGCGTGTGGTCCTTGAGGTATTCGGTCACGGCCTGATGAATGTCGTCGCTGTCGGCGGGCAATCGCGCCGTCAGCCACACCGGCAACTGCGCACGGGCCTGTTCGACCACGTCCATCATGCGGGTATTGAGGTGTTCGAGGTGCCCCGCATCGCTGCGAAAGAAAGTCAGAATGCCGAAGATGAGGGCGGTCATCAGCGCGACGATCACGGCCGAGAGCAGCGCTACGGCCACCAGCCGCGCGCGCTCGCTCGAGATGCGCAGTTGCAGGCGCGGCCCGAGCACGTGGACGAGCTGGTAGACCACCATGCCCGAGAGCACGGCAGAGAGCAGGTGCACACTGAGAATCAGCCAGAGCGCCACGGCCGCGAAGACGTAGCTCGCCAGTTCGGTCCAGAACTCCCGGTTCGGATTCCAGCCAGAGCGCGGTTCCATGCAATGACGTCCTTGAAAGAAAACATCGTCCAGCCAGGCGGCGTGCGCGGCGTGCCGAACCCGCACTGCCTGCGCCGGACGTGCGGTGTTACACGATCTCGTGCATCCTCAGGCGTTCATTTGCCGCGTGCGAGCAGCGGCGCGAGATACTTGCCGGTGAAGCTCGCCTTGTTGGCGGCGACCTGCTCGGGCGTGCCCTGCGCAATGATCTGCCCGCCGCCCGCGCCGCCCTCCGGTCCGAGGTCGATCACCCAGTCCGCGGTTTTGATCACGTCGAGATTGTGCTCGATGATGACCACCGTGTTGCCCTGGTCGCGCAGGCGGTGAATCACCGTGAGCAGCAGTTCGATGTCGTGAAAATGCAGGCCGGTGGTCGGTTCGTCAAGGATATACAGCGTGCGACCCGTGTCGCGCTTGGAGAGCTCCAGCGAGAGCTTCACGCGCTGCGCTTCGCCGCCGGAGAGCGTGGTCGCAGACTGGCCGAGGCGAATGTAGCCCAGCCCCACGTCGAGCAGCGTCCTGAGCTTGCGCGCCACCACTGGCACCGGCTTGAAGAACTCGTGTGCCTGCTCGACCGTCATGTCGAGCACCTCGGAGATGTTGCGCCCCTTGTATTGCACCTCGAGCGTTTCGCGGTTGTAGCGCTTGCCGTGGCAGACGTCGCAAGGCACGTAGACGTCCGGCAGGAAGTGCATTTCGACCTTGATCACGCCGTCGCCCTGGCACGCCTCGCAGCGCCCGCCCTTCACGTTGAACGAGAAGCGGCCCGGATCGTAGCCGCGCTCCTTGGCGGTCGGCACGCCGGCGAACAGTTCGCGGATCGGCGTGAACACGCCCGTATACGTGGCCGGGTTCGAGCGCGGCGTGCGGCCGATGGGCGACTGATCGACGTTGATGACCTTGTCGAAGTGTTCCAGCCCGTCGATCTGCTCGTATGGCGCCGGCTCGGCCGACGAGCCGTACAGATGACGCGCGACCGCGTGATACAGCGTGTCGTTGATCAGCGTGGACTTGCCGGACCCGGAGACGCCCGTCACGCATGTGAGCAGGCCGACCGGCAGGTCGAGATTGACGTGTCTGAGGTTGTTGCCCGTCGCGTCGACGATGCGCAGATAGTCCTCGCCCGGCGCATGGCGCTCGGCCGGGACTTCGATGCGCCGCGCGCCCGACAGGTACTGGCCGGTCAGCGACTCCGGCGCGCGCTCGATCTGCTCGGGGCTGCCCTGGGCGATCACCGTGCCGCCGTGCACGCCCGCGCCGAGCCCCATGTCGACGACGTAGTCGCTCGCGAGAATCATGTCCTCGTCGTGCTCGACCACGATCACCGAGTTGCCGAGATCGCGCAGATGCTTGAGCGTGCCGATCAGCCGATCGTTGTCGCGCTGGTGCAGCCCGATCGACGGCTCGTCGAGCACGTACATCACGCCCGTGAGGCCGGAGCCGATCTGCGAGGCCAGGCGGATGCGCTGCGCTTCGCCGCCCGAGAGCGTGTCGGCGCTGCGCTCGAGCGAGAGATAGTCGAGGCCGACGTTGTTCAGGAACGAGAGCCGCGCGACGATTTCCTTGACGATCTTGTCGGCAATCTCGCGCTTGGCGCCGTGCAGCACCAGCTCGTGGAAATAGCCGAGCGCTTCGCGCAGCGGCAGGTTGCCGATCTCGTAGATCGCCCGCGCCTGCGGGCCTTCGCCCACCTTGACGAAACGCGCTTCGCGGCGCAGCCGGCTGCCTTCGCAGTCGGGGCAGGCGCGGTTGTTCTGGTACTTGGCGAGCTCCTCGCGCACGGCCACGGAATCCGTCTCGCGATAGCGGCGCTCCAGATTCGGGATGATGCCTTCGAAAGCGTGCGAGCGCACCGACGTGCGGCCCTTCTCGTTCACGTAAGTGAACGGGATTTCCTGCTCGCCCGAGCCGTACAGCACGATCTTCTGCGTTGCCTCGGGCAACTCCTCGAAGGGGGTGTCGACATCGAAATCGTAGAACGCCGCGAGGCTTTGCAGCATCTGGAAGTAGAACTGGTTGCGGCGGTCCCAGCCCTTGATTGCACCGGACGCGAGCGACAGCGCGGGGAAGGCGACCACGCGCTTCGGATCGAAGAACGTCATCTGGCCGAGGCCGTCGCAGGTCGGGCAGGCGCCCATCGGGTTGTTGAACGAGAACAGGCGCGGCTCGAGCTCCTGTAACGCGTAGGAGCACACCGGGCACGCGAACTTCGAGCTGAAGACGTGTTCCCTGTCGGTGTCCATCTCGAGCGCGATGGCGCGGCCATCGGCCAGGCGCAGCGCTGTCTCGAACGATTCCGCCAGACGCTGCTTCAGTTCCGGGCGGACCTTCACGCGGTCGATCACCACGTCGATGGAATGTTTCTCGGTCTTCTTGAGCCTGGGCAGCGCGTCGATGTCGTATACGCGCGCCGTGCCCTCGTTGGCCGCACCGCCGCCCGAGCGAATGCGAAACCGCACGAAACCCTGCGCCTGCATCGATTCGAACAGATCGGCGTGCTCGCCCTTGCGGTCCACGACCACCGGCGCGAGGATCATCAGCCTGGTCTCCTCGGGCAGCGCGAGCACCGCATCGACCATCTGCGAGACGCTTTGCGATTCGAGCGGCAACCCGTGGTCGGGGCAGTACGGGGTGCCCACGCGAGCGTAGAGCAGGCGCAGGTAATCGTGAATCTCGGTGACCGTGCCGACCGTGGAGCGCGGGTTGTGCGACGTGGCTTTCTGTTCGATGGAGATGGCCGGCGACAGTCCCTCGATCAGGTCGACGTCGGGTTTCTCCATCAGTTGCAGAAACTGGCGCGCGTATGCGGACAGGCTCTCGACGTAGCGTCGCTGGCCTTCCGCGTAAAGCGTATCGAACGCCAGCGACGATTTGCCGGAGCCGGACAGGCCGGTGATCACCACGAGCTGGTGACGCGGCAGATCCAGATTGACGTTCTTGAGGTTGTGGGTACGGGCCCCACGAATACGAATGGTTTCCATTGACGGTTCCGGGTCGTCGCCGAGGAATCCGCGCGGCGAATTGTCGCGGGGCGGGTTCCGGCCCCCAAGCGCTCGAATTTCCCGGAACGTCGAGCCGCGTCGGCACGGCGTTGGCCGGGCGTCGACGCGGCAGGGCGGCGGGAGCGGTCGGGCGGGCCGCTGGGGGGAAATCCGGGCGGCTAAACCTGCTAATATACCTAAGTTTGATTGCCGGAGCTGAACCGTCTGGCGGGCCATCCGGAGCGGTACGCCGGCACCCGGTGCAGATGGGGCCGAACCGCCCGATTTCCAGAGGCTGGCGCCCCTCCTTCGCGCCTTCGGCGGCAGGAACGCCAGACATCGGGCGCTATCCGGGCGCTATCCGGGCGCTATCCGGGCGACTCCGGGACAGCAAGCGGTTTTTTCCTGCCATTTCCATCCCTCAGGACGTAATGTCTATCGATTCCGTGACTTCCGCTTCCCCTGCCACGACGCGCGGCCGAGGTGGCCGCATGACCCCGCTAGAAGTGCGCGCCAGCGCGTCGCTCGCGGGGATTTTTGCGCTTCGCATGCTCGGATTGTTCCTGATCATGCCGGTGTTCTCGGTATTCGCGCAGACGATCCCGGGCGGCAACAATACGTTCCTCGTCGGGCTGGCCATCGGCATTTACGGTCTGACGCAGTCGCTGCTCTACATTCCTTACGGCTGGGCGTCGGACCGCCTGGGCCGCAAGCCGGTGATCGTCTTCGGGCTGATCGTATTCGCGCTCGGCTCGCTCATCGCCGCCATGGCGCACGATCTGACGTGGATCATCGTCGGCCGGGCGGTGCAGGGCGCGGGCGCGATCTCGTCGGCGGTGATGGCCTGCGTGGCCGATCTGACGAGCGACGCCAACCGGACCAAGGCGATGGCGATGATCGGCGGGAGCATCGGCGTGTCGTTTGCGGTGGCCATCGTATGTGCGCCGTTCCTGTATCACTGGCTGGGCATGAGCGGGCTTTTTTCGGCGATCGGCATTCTGGCCGTCCTGGCGATTTTCGTTGTGCTGTGGGTCGTGCCCGCGCCGCCCCCGCATGCGCCGGCCGGTCCGGCACCGTTTTCCGAAGTGCTGCACAACCCGGAGCTGCTGCGCCTGAATTTCGGCGTGTTCGTGCTGCATGCCACGCAGACGGCGCTTTTCGTGGCGATGCCGCGCATGCTGGTGGCGGCCGGCTTGCCGGTGGCGCAGCATTGGGAGATCTATCTACCCGTGATGGGGTTGTCGTTCGTGGCGATGGTGCCGGCCATCATCGCCGCTGAAAAGCGTGGAAAAATGAAGGCGGTGCTGCTCTCGGCGATTGCGCTGGTGGCGGCGGCGCAGGTGGCCCTCGGCGGGCTGCCGCCGACGGTCGGCGTGATCGCGGTGGTGCTTTTCGTCTACTTCCTCGGCTTCAATGTGCTCGAGGCGTCGCAGCCGTCGCTGGTGTCGAAGCTGGCCCCGGGGCAGCGCAAGGGCGCGGCCGTGGGCGTCTACAATACGACGCAGGCGCTCGGGCTGTTCTGCGGTGGTGCGCTAGGGGGTTATCTGATGACCCACTACGGTCAAAACGCAATATTCGCCGCCTGCGCGGCGGGGGCATTCGTGTGGCTTATAATCGCCGCACCGATGAGGACGCCAGCGCCTCGTCAGTCCTGAACGGATTTCAGCAATACCGGAGAAAGATTCATGGCATCAGTCAACAAAGTCATTTTGGTCGGCAATCTCGGCGCCGACCCCGAAGTCCGCTACATGCCGAGCGGCGATGCGGTCGCGAACATCCGTCTGGCGACGACCGATCGTTACAAGGACAAGCAGAGCGGCGAATTCAAGGAGATGACGGAGTGGCACCGCGTGTCGTTCTTCGGTCGTCTGGCCGAGATTGTCAACGAATACCTGAAGAAGGGTTCGTCGGTGTACATCGAAGGCCGCATCCGCACGCGCAAGTACCAGGCGCAGGACGGCACGGACCGTTACAGCACGGAAATCGTGGCTGACCAGATGCAGATGCTCGGCGGCCGCAGCAGCGGCGGCGAAGGCGGTGGCGGTGGCGGTTACTCGCGGGGCGGCGGCGACGAAGGTGGCGGTGGCTATTCGCGCGGCGGCGGCGGCGGTGGCCGCCAGCAAGCGCCGGCCAAGCCGTCCGGCGGCTTCGACGACATGGACGACGATATTCCGTTCTAACGCGATCTTCGCGCGCAACGAACGAAAGCCCGCCCCCTTTGGGTTGCGGGCTTTTTTGTATCTTCCGAAAAAGTATACGGAAGTCGTGAATTGTATAATTCACGCGTCGTCCACCTCACTCCGATCCGCCGTCTTCCGTGACCATGAACGACGTTCCTCTCCTCTCCACCGTCGAGCGCGCCTACGAAGAAATTCGCCGGCAGATCCTGTCCGGCGAATTGCCGGAAGGCGCGCCCATTCGGCAGGATGACGTCGCGGCCAAAATCGGCGTGAGCAAGATCCCCGTGCGCGAAGCGCTCATGCGTCTGCAATCCGAGGGATGGGTGACACTCAAGCGCAACGCCGGTGCATTCGTCACACCGCTCACCGCAAGCGACTGCGTGGAGATGCTCGATCTGCGCATCGCGCTCGAATGCCGCGCGCTCGAGATCGCCGTGCCGAACATGGCGCCCAGCGACCTCGCACTTGCCGAACACCTGCTCAAGCGCTACGAGAAGGCCGACACCCCGCAGTCCTGGAGCGAGCTCAATCTCGCCTTTCACCAGGCGCTCTACGCTCCGGCGAACCGGCCGCGCCTGGTCGCCACCGCGCAGGCCGCGCAGGAGCGCATGGGGCGCTTTCTGCGCGCTCACCTCCTCGCCGTCAACGATCATCAGCGCTCCTACGACGAGCACGTCGCCATCCATCAGGCATGCACGGCCGGCGACACGAAGACGGCTGTGCGTCTGCTTCGCAAACACCTCGAGCAAACCCAACGCGAAGTGATGGCCTATTTCCGTCTGACCGGCAAGACATACGCCTGATCACACAGCTCGCGCCGGTCGCTCGCCTTCGCATTCTCATGCGGGCCTCGGCGGCCTCGCGTTCCACCGCCGTCTCTTCCGGAAGCGCGGGCCGTCCAGCACGAGAGCGAGGCGTTGTTCTCGCCAAATCGTATACGAAAATAATAAATAATATACGTAGACAATTTTGTTCGCGTATAGTCGAGTCGACCGGGAGTCCACGTACCCGGGGGTTAGGGTCGTCCCGCGCGGGATTTCAGACCCGCGATTCGCGCCGTCCAGCCCGCCGGGCAAGGCGTTGCGAGCCGTCATGCCGTTGCGCAAACAAGCTTCGCGAGCCTGTTGTTTTCCGAGGCTAGGACTTTCCCTGATTGGACGCCGCTCCCGATTGTCGGACTTCAAAAGATGGGTGTAACGTCTTTACATGTATATACAACGTAAGGCGTACTGCTCATCACATCTATCAGGAGGATTTCATGGCCGAGTCGCAGAGTCTGCAAGGCGCGTGTGTTTGGCGAGGGACCGAAATGGTCAATCACGATCGTTGGGTCAAGACATTCCCGCCGATCGTGCTCGAGCAAATCGACGCTGCGCTGGACGCAACGAAGGACATCGACTGGCGCAACGTCAACCGGCATAACTTCCCGCTGCCGGATGCGGCTGCTTTCTTCGACGACGTGCGCGAAGAGCTGGAAAACGGCTCGGGCATGGTCAAGATCCGCGGCCTCGACGTCACGCGCTACAGCGTGGAGCAACTGCGCCGCATGTGGTTCGCGCTGGGCGCGCATCTGGGCACGCCGATGTTCCAGAATCGCCGCGGCGAGGTCATGCGCGAGATCAAGGACGAAGGCATGGGCGTCGGCGCCCGGCTTTACGGCGCGACAGTCGACAGCGCCGGCAAGCCGTTTCTGTCCTCGGGCGCACGCACGCTCTCGCCGGGTCAACTGCGCTTTCACACCGATCGTTGCGACGTGGTGGGCCTGCTGTGCGTGCGCCAGGCGTCCGAAGGCGGCGTGAGCAAGCTCGCGAGCAGTGCGACGGTGTACAACGAAATTCTCGCGCGCCGCCCGGACCTGCACGCGCTGCTGTGCAAGCCGATTCCGCGCAGCCGTTTCGGCGAGGAGGCGGGCGGCGAGCATATCGCTTACGATTTACCGATTTTCGGCGTGCGCGACGGCAAGCTCACGAGTCATTTCTCGCTGACCTACATCGAGAACGCGCAGATGCTGCCCGGCGTGCGCAAGCTCTCCGAAGCCGAACACGAAGCCATTCAAATGCTCATGGCCGTGGCCGAAGAGCAATGCTTCGAGATGCGCTTCGCACCGGGCGACATCCAACTGCTGAACAATCACATCGTCTATCACGGCCGCACGGCGTTCAAGGACGACGCGACGACCGGCCAGGACCGCATGCTCATGCGGCTGTGGCTGTCGATGCCGAACTCGCGCGCACTGCCGGAAGATCACGCGGTGCTCTGGGGCGACGTCGAGTCGGGCAGGCCGCGCGGCGGCATCGCGCAACCGGCGGCGGCGCTGCCGGACTGATCGCCCCGAAGCAACGCCGGCGCGCGTGGCGTGAATGTCGCGCGCGCTTTGGCAAATTCACAGTAACGTAGCGGTGCCGCGACGCGGCGAAATCCCGAGCGCGTGGGGCACCGCCCCCCAGCCGCTCAACGTCGTCAGACACAACCTCGAACCTCGAAGACGCAAGGAGACTCCCCCATGAAACTGATCGAACGGCAAGACAAGACACGCGCACCTCGCAAGATGGCGCACGCGCGCATGCTGCTCATTTCGGCCGTGCTGGGCGGCCTTTGCGCGAGTGCCGCGGCCGCGCCCGATTACGGCAAGTGCGAAGTCACCGGCACGCGCGGCTCGGTGAAGCTCGAGACGGTCACGCCGGGCGCGCTGTCGGTGCGTCCCGTGCTGCCGGCGCCCGGCTGGTGGAACGGTGACTCGCCCGACACCATCAAGGACGGCTTCGAATACTGCATGGCCGCCAACATGGCGTATCGCGCCGGCCTCGATCGCGTGATCGTGGTGAACCGCTCGTTCGCGCAGGTCGTCACCGGTCAGGCGAAGGGCTTCGACATTGCGTTGAGCGAGATCACCATCACCGACGAGCGCAAGAAGGTCGTGAACTTCACCGATCCGTACTTCACCTCGGACCAGGGCGTCCTCGTCAAGACGGGAACCAAGGTCGACAAGGACAGCATCAAGAAGATGCGCCTCGGCGTGAAGCAGGGCACCACCATCCTGCCGTACTTGACCGACAAGGTGAAGGTCGCCGAGCACCCGAAGGTCTACACCGACACGGCCGCCATGTACGCCGCGCTCGCCGCCGGCCAGGTGGATGCCGTGCTGTACGACACGCCCAACGTGCTCTCCATCGCGAAGAAGTCCGAAGGCCGCTTCGAAGTCGTGGGGCGCTACGACACGAGCGAGCAGTGGGGCGGTCTGGTGAACAAGGATTCGCCGAATCTCGCGGCGTTCAACAAGCTGATCGCCGAGATGAAGAAGGACGGTACATTCGACCGGCTGGCCACGCAGTACCTGGTGCCGAGCCTCGGGGCAGACCCGGCCAAAGTGCCGGTACTGACGCCGTGAGGTCACCGTGTCGATGAGCGAATCCCCTCGGAAGGCGGCCGGCGCCGGGATCGGCGCGGCGGGGCGCGAGCGGCGGCTGAACATCGGCGGCATGCCGTCCTCGCCGTTCACGCTGTTGCTCGTGGCGCTGATCGGTGCGCTCGTCGCCATCGCGGGCAGCGCCTACACGATCGTCGCCTTGCGCGAAGGCCTCGTCGCGAACCAGCTCGACGGCTGGTGGGTGCCCGTGGGCGCCGTGCTGCTCGGCCTCGTCTCGCTGATCGTGCTCATGCCGCTTGTCCGGGCATTCGCGCGATGGCGCGCGTTTCGCCGTGCCGCCGCGCGCCGCGACGTCGTCGCCGCGCGCGTGGCGCGCGCCGAGGCAGACGTCCAGAGCTGGATCGCGCTCGGTTACACGCTCGCGCAGGTCATCGTCGTGCTTGCGCTGCAGTTCGTGCTCGCGAACCATCTCGCCGTGGCCAAGACGTTTTTCTTCCTGCCGCTGATCGTCAAGACGTTCCCGCTCGTGCTCGACGCGTTCTGGGTGAACGTGAAGATCTTCATCATCGCGGAAGTCTTCGTGCTGATCTGGGGCCTCGTCGTGGCACTGGCGATGTTCGCGCCGGGGCAGGCGGGCAAGCCACTGCGCTTCATTGCCACGGCCTACGTCGATATTTTCCGCGCAATGCCGGCCGTGCTGGTCATCTATCTGGTCGGCTTCGGCCTGCCGCTCACCGGCGTGCCGATCCTGAAGGACCTGTCGCTCACCACGTATGTCGTGATCGCGCTGACGCTCACCGTCGGCGCTTACGTGGCGGAAATCTACCGCGCGGGGATTCAGGGCGTTCACTGGAGCCAGGTGGCCGCCGCCCGCTCGCTCGGCCTGTCGTACACGCAGACCCTGCGCTTCGTGGTGCTGCCGCAGGGCATCCGGCAAATCATCCCGCCGCTGCTCAACGCATTCATCGCGCTGCAGAAGGACACCGCGCTCGTGAACGTGGTCGGCGTGATCGATTCCTTCAACCAGTCAATGGTCATCGCCTCGAATCACTACAACCTGTCGGCTGCCACGACCGTGGCCGTGCTGTTCATCATCATCTCGATCCCGCAGGTGCGTTTCGTGGAACGGATGGCGCAACGCGACCGGGCCCGCATGCGTGCGGGCGGCGCCTGAAGGAGCGAACGACCATGTCATTCCTCGAGATTCGCGACGTCACCAAGTCATACGGCGACGTGCCGGTCCTCAACGGGCTCGCGCTGAGCGTCGAAGAGCATCAGGTAGTCTGCCTCATCGGCCCCTCGGGGTCGGGAAAGTCCACGCTGCTGCGCTGTATCAACGGGCTCGAGCCCATCGACGCCGGCGAGATCCTCGTGCACGGCGACCGGATTTCGGGGCCGGGCGTCGATGTCAATTCGCTGCGCCGCGACATCGGCATCGTGTTTCAGGGCTACAACCTGTTTCCGCACATGACGGTGCTGGAGAACGTGACGCTCGCCCCGATCCGCGTGCTCGGGCAGCCTCGCCGCGAGGCCGAGGATCGTGCGATGGCGCTGCTCGAGCGCTTCGGTCTCGCGCACAAGGCAGCGGAGTATCCCGACCGCATGTCGGGCGGCCAGCAACAACGCGTGGCGATCGTGCGCGCGCTGGCAATGGACCCGATGGTGCTGCTGCTCGACGAGATCACCTCGGCGCTCGATCCGGAACTGGTCTCCGAAGTGCTGAACATCGTGCGCGATCTGGCGCACGACGGCATGACCATGCTGCTCGCCACGCACGAGATGGGCTTCGCACGCGAGGTCGCGTCCAAGGTCTGCTTTCTGTGCGACGGCGTGGTCTGTGAAGAGGGGCCGCCCGAGCAGATCTTCGGCGATCCGCAACAGGAGCGCACGCGAGCCTTCCTGCGCAGCATCCGGCAGGCCAAACGTCTTTGAGAGGGGCGACATTCGACTCGATTGCTCACCCAGTTTGGGGGACCTTCGGGTCCCCGTTTTTTTTGGCGAAGAACGACGCCCCGGCAGGTAAAATTGCGGGCTCTTTCCGCCGGGACATCATCGCCATGCTCGCCCACGCCTTCGCGCCTTACGGCACCACGATCGCCGCAGTGCTCGCCGCCGCGGGCGCCACGGAACCGTCGCACAGCGGCGACGGTTCACACGACGGATCGCATCTGATTCGCGTGTGGCGCCTCGTCAAAGAGATCGCCGCCGGCGAGTCCGGCGCCGATCTGGAGGTGCTGGCTGTCGCCACGTTGCTGCACGACTGCGTGCAGGTGGAGAAGACCGATCCGCGTCGCGCACACGCGTCGCGTTTGTCGGCGCAAAAGGCCAGCGGCATTCTGCACACGATTGGCTGGCCCGCGGCGCGCATTGCCGCCACGGCGCACGCTATCGAGGCGCACAGCTTCTCGGCGGGCATTGCGCCCGAGACGCCGGAAGCGAACATTCTGCGCGATGCGGACCGGCTCGACGCGATCGGCGCCATCGGCATCGCGCGCACGTTCTACGTTGCCGGCCGTGTCGGCTCCCGCCTCTACGACCCCGCCGATCCGTTCGCCGCCGCGCGCCCGCTCGACGACCGGCGTTTCGCGCTCGATCATTTCGAGACGAAACTGCTGCATCTGGCCGACGGCCTGACGACGCGCACCGCGCGACGCATCGGCGAGCAGCGCGTGGCGAGCATGCGCGCATTTCTCGACGTGCTGCGCGAGGAAATCTCGCCATCGTGACGGTTCGGTAATTTCCGGCCCGCGGCCATACCTTGCGACGCCGGTTTCGTCCCGGCGCCCGGCTGACAGCCGGGTCTGCCCCCCGCCTTGGAGCAAAATTCGGAGCAAAAAACAGTCATTGACCTGCTTTTTCTTTCAAATGATAATACGTCTCGTTTTTATATTACGAATCATTACAAAAGATAGGCAGGGAGATGAAACGAGTATTGCATCCGGCACGCCGCGTCGCGTGGGTGGCGCTCGCGTGCCAGCCGATGATGGTGGGCGCCGCGCTGGCACAGGACGGCGCGCAGCCGGCGGGCACGGAATCGGCTGGTGCGGCGGCGACCGTGCTGCCGGCGGTGGTGGTCAACGCCAGTTCGATCCGCGATCCCGGCGAGGGTTACAACCCCACGAGCGCGGTGAGCGCCACGAGGATCGACGCCCCGCTGCGCGACATTCCGCAGACGGTCAACGTGGTGACGGCGGAAGTCATGCGCGATCAGCATGCGAATTCCGTGCAGGACGCCCTGAAAAACGTGGCAGGCATCGGGTTTTCCACGGGTGACGGCCAGCGCGATCAGGTGACCATCCGCGGGTTTTCGGCCATCGCGGACCAGTTCGTCGACGGCATTCGCGACGATGCGCTGTATTTCCGCGATTTGTCCAACGTCGACCGTATCGAGGTCGTCAAGGGGCCGGCCGCGGTGCTGTACGGCCGCGGCTCGTCCGGCGGATTGATCAACCGGGTGACCAAGAAGCCCGGCGTCGACGTGACGAGCGTCGGCGTGAGCTACGGCTCCTGGGCAGACCGGCGTGTCGAAGCCGACGTCGCCCGCGTGTTGGGCGACGGCGCGGCGGCGTTCCGTATCACGGGGGCGCACGAGGAAGGCAAGAGCTACCGCTCCCAGCAGTTTCTGAACCGCTCGGCCGTCGCGCCCTCCCTGGAACTGCGCCTCGCGCCGAGGACGACCGTGCTGCTGCAGGCGGACTATCTGGAAGATCGCCGTCTGACCGACTTCGGCATTCCGGCCTATCGGGGGCGCCCCGTCGATGTGCCGGCATCAGCCTATTACGGTGCGGCCAATGCGGGACACGTCGACTACACGCGCTCGCGCGTCTATTCCAGTACCGCGACGATCAAGCACGAGTTCAACGACGAGTGGTCGGTCCGCAACGCCACCCGCTACTACCACTATTCGCTCGATCGGAACAACACGCTCGTGGGCACCGTCAACGAGGCCAATCGCACGTTGACGTTCAATCACGGCAACGTCTATCGCGAGGAGCACGGCTGGTTCAACCAGTCCGAACTCACGCAAAAAGCCGTGCTTTTTGGCATGAAGCACGAGCTGCTGTATGGCGTGGAGATCGGCCAGCAGAACAAGGATCTCGTCAGCTATTCGGCGCCGGTGACCGACGCGAGCGGCAAGACGATCAACTTCGACCTGTTCGCGCCGCGTTTGCCGACGCTGCCGCTGCATACCTCGACGACGCCGACGGCCAACAACCTCGGCGTGTTCAAGACGCTCGGTTTCTACACGCAGGACATGATCGCCTTTAGCGAGCATTGGAAGGCATTGCTCGGCATTCGTTACGATCGGTTCGAGCAGCAGACGTTTGAGCGCCGTCCCAACCAGCCCAACCTTTCGCGCACCGACACGGCGTGGAGTCCGCGCGCGGGGCTGGTCTGGCAGCCCAGCACGGCGCAGTCGTATTACGTGTCGTGGAGCCGGTCCTTCCAACCTTCCGGCGAAGCGTTTTCGCTGGCGGCCAACAATGCCGAGCTCGCGCCCGAGACCACCACGAACACCGAAGTCGGGGCGAAGTACGACTGGCTCGACGGCAAGGTCACCACGACAGTGTCGGTGTTCCGGCTCGAGCGCAGCAACATCAAGGTCGCCAACGCGGCTGGTACGGCGTTGATCCCGATCGGCGAGCAGAGAACCGACGGCGTGGAGCTCAGCGGGGCGGCGGAACTCGGACAAGGCTGGCGCATCCTGGCCGGCTACGCGTATCTCGATGCAACCGTCACCAAGTCGACGCCCGCGCTGCAGGGCAAGCGCGCGACGCTCACGCCGCGCCATTCGGGCAATCTCTGGCTGACGAAACGCCTTGGCGGCGGTTTCGGCGTTGGCGGTGGCCTGAACCTGGTGGGCGCGCGCATGGCCGACCCGCTGAACACGGTGACGCTGCCCGGCTACGTTACGGCCGACTTCATGGCGTGGTATGCGTACAAGCGGATGACGCTGCAACTCAACGTCTACAACGTGTTCAACAAGGGCTACATCGTCTCCGCACACGGCTCCAGTCCCAACCTGAACATGCCGGGCGCGCCGCGCAGCGCCATGGTGACGCTGCGCTACGAAATGTGAGGTGGCGGGCGGAACACATGCCGCTCGCGCGCGAGGAAGCGCCCGCGACGCCTCGCGCGGGCGGCCGCGCCCGCCCAACCGACCTGGCGCGGCCGACGTGAGACCGGCCGCGCCACGCCTGCCGGCGCAGCGGCTCGCCGATTACTTCTGCGCCGCGTCCAGCGGCACCTCCAGTCCCGCCTTGACGTGGCTCATCGTCACGAGCGTCTTGAAGCGCTTGACGTTGTTGCTCTCGAAGAAGAGCGCTCGGGTGAGTTCGGTGTACTGCGCCATGTCGCGTACCACCATGATCACGACGAAGTCGCATTCTCCCGCGACGTAATAGCACTGCTGCACTTGCGGACACGCGAGGAAGCTGCGCTTCATGGCGTCGAGCAGATCCAGCCGCTCGTTCTCGACCTCCACTTCGGTAATGACCGTCAGGGGATAACCCACGCTTGCGGGATTGACCAGCGTGACGGTCTTGCGCGTCACGCCCTCGTCCGCAAGCTTCCTGAGCCGCCGGTTTACCGCCGCGGACGACAGATTCACCTGCGCGCCGAGCGCATGCTGGGGAGTGGTCGCGTCTCGCTGAATCGCCGCGAGCAGGGCGACGTCGTAACTGTCCAGGCTCATGATGCGCAACAAAAATTCGTTTTGAACGCCCAAAACGCGCGATTACTACGCGCGCGTCGGAATATTATTCAGGCTATCCGATGATACTCCGCTAGCGGTGACGCGCGCACCCGCCGCGTCCGCCAGCGAAGACGGCGCCGCCCGAGCAGGCGTCCCAACCCTTGCTCGCCCCCTACGGGCCTCTTGCTCGCTCTTACTCATCCTTACGCGTCCTCACCCATCCCTTACTTATCCCTTACCCATCCCTTACCCGCCAACACATCACTGACTCATGCAAGCTTCGAAAGTCGCCGCCCCCCTCCGTCTGAACGGTTCCGTTCTGTTGCAGCAGCTTCGCGAGCTGGGCGAAATCGGCGCCGATCCCGTCGCAGGCGGGCGCACGCGCATTGCCCTCACGGACGCCGAGAAAGCCGGTCGGGATCGGGTCGTCGCGTGGATGCGCGAACTCGATCTCGACGTGCAGATCGACCGCATCGGCAACATCTTCGGCACGCTCGCAGCCGAGGCAGCCTCCGGCGATGCGCCCTTGCGCCCGCTCATGATGGGCTCGCACATCGACACGGTGGTCAACGCCGGTGCGCTTGACGGCTGCTACGGCGTGCTGGGCGGACTGGCCGTCGTGCGAGCGTTTCGCGACGCCGGCATCTCGCCATCGCGACCGATTACCGTGGCCGCATTCACCAACGAGGAGGGCGCGCGTTTTCACCCGGACATGATGGGCTCGCTCGTGCACGCGGGCGGCTTGCCGCTTGACGAGGCGCTCGACGCCATCGGCACGGACGGTGCCCGCCTTGGCGACGAACTCGTGCGCATCGGTTACGCCGGCGACATGGCGCCGGGCACGCTCGTGCCGCACGAGTACCTCGAACTGCATATCGAGCAAGGGCCGATTCTCGAAGCCGAGGGGCTGGAGATCGGCGTCGTCGAAAACCTGCAAGGGATCTCGTGGCAGCAGGTCACCGTAGAGGGCAACGCCAATCATGCGGGCACGACGCCGACTCGTCTGCGCCACGACGCCGGTTACGTCGCCGCCGCGGCTGTCGCCGAGCTTCGCCGCATCGCGGTGGCCTCGGGCACCACCCTCGCGACGGTCGGCACGTTGCGCGTCGAGCCCGGCGTCATCAACGTGATCGCGCGCAAGGCGGTGTTTACCGTCGACATGCGCGACCCGGACGAGCAGCGTCTTGCCGCCGGCGAAGCGCGCTTTGCGGAATTTCTGGCGACCCTTGCGAGGGAAGAGGGCGTGCGCGTGACGACCGAGCGGCTGGCGCGCTTCTCGCCCGTCGTCTTCGATGCCGCACTCGCCGAGGCGATCGAAGCCAGCGCGAAGCGCATGGGCCTGTCGTACAAGCGCATGACGTCGGGCGCCGGCCACGACGCGCAGATGATCGCGCGCATCGCGCCCGCCGCCATGATTTTCGTGCCGAGCCGCGGGGGCATCAGCCACAACCCGCGCGAGCATACCGATGACGACCAGTTGGTGCACGGCGCCGAGGTCCTGCTCGACGTCGTCGCACAGCGGCTCGGCATCGCGCGCTGAATCGGGGCCCGGCGATGCCCATGGACGCCATAGACGCCCATAGACGCCCACGCCCATCAACGAGGTTTGCGAACGCGCGTCGCAACGCGGCGTCCGCCGGGCGCTGGCAAGGCAATTCGCCGGCTCATTCGTCTCATGTCTCATTCGCTTCATTTGCTTTACCGGAGCCCCCCAATGCTTTACGTCAATCCGCATGTCATGCGCGCGCCGTATCCCGCGCCGCTTCAGGACATCATGAGCATCGCCCGCGCGCAGCAGAGCCGCACATGGCTCTCGCACTGGAGCGGGTTGCGCCCGGGCAGTACGCCGTTGCGCGTCCTGCCTGAGCTGGCCGCCGAACTGGGCGTGAGCGGTGTGCTGGTGAAGGACGAAGCGCAGCGCTCGTCGCTCGGCAGCTTCAAGGCATTGGGCGCGCCGATCGCGCTCGCGCGCCTGCTGCTGCGCGAATACGGCGGATACGATGAATACGGCGAACATGGCGAACATGGCGAACATGGCGAACATGGCGGAAGTGGCATCACGGCCGCCACGCTGTTCCAGGGCGAGCACCGCGATGCGCTGTCGGACTTCACCGTGATCAGCGCCACCGACGGCAATCACGGACGCGCGCTCGCGGCCGCGGCGCAGAGCATCGGCTGCCGTTGCGTGATCGTGCTGCACGCCCATGTGAGCGAAGAGCGCGAGCAGGCGATCGCCGCGCACGGTGCGCGGATCGTTCGCATCGCGGGCAACTACGACGACTCGGTGGCCGAGGCGGCGGCGCTCGCGCATCGCCATGGCTGGCATGTGGTTTCGGACACCTCCTACGAAGGCTATGAGGCGATTCCGCGCGACGTCATGCAAGGTTATGGCGTGATCGCAGCCGAGATCGAGGAGGCGCTGCACGCCGACGGCCGGGCGTGCCCGCTGACGCACGTCTTCCTGCAGGGTGGGGTGGGCGGACTGGCTGCCGGCGTCGTGAGCTATGTGTGGGAGCGCTGGGGCGCGTGGCGTCCGACGTTCGTGGTCGTCGAGCCGGTGCAGGCCGACTGCCTGTATCAAAGCGCGATGGCCGGCAAGCCGGCATCCGCGTCGGGTTCGGTCGACTCGGTCATGGCCGGGCTGGCGTGCGGCGAGACCTCGCCGCTGGCGTGGCGTTTCCTGCAACCGTCGGTCGACGCGTTCATGACCGTCACCGACGCGCAGGCCGTCGCCGCAATGCAGCGGCTTGCGCGCGGCAGCGAGCGCGACGCGCCCTTCGTCGCCGGCGAATCGGGGGCCGCGGGACTGGCCGGCCTGATGCAGGCGGCCGCTTCGCCGGAGATGGCGCAGGCTATCGGCCTGGACGCGGCGTCGCGCGTGTTGCTGATCAACACGGAGGGCGCCACGGCGCCGTCCGTGTATGCCGAGCTCGTCGGCGAGCCGGCGGATTCGGTGCTCGCGCGCGGGCAGGCGTGGCACGCACGCCGACAGACTCACGGAGGGAGCCTCGCATGACGCAGGACATCTATTTCGCCAAGGCGCTGCGTGCATGGCGGCACGCGTTTCACCGTCAGCCGGAGACCGGCTTCGAGGAGGTGGGCACGTCGCAGACGGTCGCGAAGATCCTGGAGAGCCTCGGGCTGGACGTGCATCGCGGCATCGGCGGCACCGGCGTGGTCGCGAGTCTGCGTGCCGGCGACGGCAAGGGCGTCATCGGCATTCGCGCCGACATGGACGCATTGCCCATCGCGGAGAATGCACCGGGTCGCGAGCATGCGTCGCAGGTGAGCGGCAAGATGCACGCCTGCGGACACGACGGCCACATGTCGATGGTGCTGGGCGCGGCGAAGCTGCTCGCCGAGTCGCGCGACTTCAACGGCACCGTCCGTTTCATCTTTCAGCCGGCCGAGGAGCATGGCCGGGGTGCGCGCGCGATGATCGCCGACGGCCTGCTGGAGCGCTTTCCCATCGACGCGATCTATGGCGTACACAACATGCCCGGCATTCCGAGCGGGCACATCGCCACGCGCGCGGGCGGCATCATGGCGAGCGAGGACAACTTCGTCATCCGCATTCGCGGCAAGGGCACGCACGCGGCGCGTCCGCACATGGGCGTCGATCCGCTCGTGATCGGCGCACAGATTGTGGTGGCGCTGCAAACGGTGGTCTCGCGCAGTGTCGATCCGGGCATGTCCGCGGTGGTGTCGTGCACGGAGTTCATCACCGACGGCATTCGCAACGCGATTCCGACGAACGTCGTGATCAAGGGCGACACCCGCAGCTACACACCGCAAGTGCAGCGGCTGCTCGAGTCGCGCATGCGCGAGATCTGCACGGGCATGTGCGCGATGCATGGTGCGCACTGCGAGTTCGAATACACGCACGAGTTCGCGCCGACGGTCAACCATGCCGAAAATACGGCGCTCGCCGTGCGGGCGGCGAGCGCGGTCGTGGGGGCGGCGATGGTCGACGCGGACGTGGCGCCGGTAATGGCGTCGGAGGATTTTGGCGTTTTTCTTCAGCACGTGCCGGGCAACTTCGCCTTCATCGGCAACGGCTGTGGCGACGAACCCGGCGCGACCCCGCTGCACAACGCGGGGTACGACTTCAACGACGCGATCTTGCCGGTGGGCGCGCGCTATTTTGCGCAGATCGTGCGTGAGAGCCTGCCGCGCTGAGCGATCCGTTCCGGGCGTGTCGGCGCCTAGCGCACCGCCGCGAGCGGCGCCGTCCCGGCGTTGAGGATGGCCTCCGGTAATTCGCGCACGGCCTCCAGCGTCTTGCGGATGTGGGCGGCAAGCAGTGCGGCGGCCCGGTCCGCGTCGCGCGCGAGGCACGCATCGAAGATGGCCTGATGTTCTTCGTGAACGTCGCGCGGCACCGGCCGGTGCGTGATCGACAGGCGCCGGTATCGTTCGGACTGGCGATACAGGATCGCCAGGAAGTGATGCAGCCAGCGCGACGGGCATGCGCGGATCAACGCCTCATGGAACGCGCGATTGCGCGCCTCCCACTGCGCAAACCGGTTGCCGCCGCCATCCCTGCCGTTGCCGCTGTCTTCCTCATCGCCCACATCGCCCTCCTCGCCATCTCCTTTTCCTTCCTTGCCTTGCGCCGCACCCCCCAGTCGCTCCTCGGCGAGCGTGAGCAGGTGAAACGCGCTCGTCAGGTCAGCCTCCCAGGCGTCGTCGCCCAGCGACACGGACTGGCGTAGCGCTTCGGTCTCCAGTTGCACCCGCGTCTCGGTAATGTCGATGAAGTCGGCCAGCGAGATCGGCGTGACGCGAAAGCCGCGATGCCCGTGCTGCACGACGAGCGCATCGGCGACGAGCAGCGCGAGCGCCTCGCGCAGCGTGCCAGCGCCCACCTCGTAGCGATCTTTCAGGTGCTCGACGCGCAACTTCTCTCCCGGTGCGAGCCGCCCTTGCACGATGTCGGCGCGCAGGCGCAGGTAGGCGCTTTGCGCGAGCGTGGCGTCGGCGGCCTGGAGGGAAAACGGACTGGAGCTGTGCATACGGTGCGTGGGGGCTGGAAGATGGGCAGGGGAGATGGGTTGGGCGATGAACTGGGCGATGAGCCGGGCGTAAAGGGACGTTGCGGGAAGTTGCGTGACGTTGCGGGACACTGCGCGTGCGCGGTGTGTCGGGAATGCCGAGATTATAAGCAACTTGCTCCGGACTTTCGTTAAATTAAATAAAAATCGATATAAATAAAAATTCTCGAGAAAATGTTGACGGCGACGGACGGGCGGATTTATCGTGTGCGGCATGCCGTGAGCGGCGCGCCGCCGCCCGAGCGGCCCGGACCAACCCAATACGGCCCGATACAACCCGATACAACGAGAGAGCGAGACATGAAGGATTTCCAGAATTTCATCAACGGCGAGTGGGTGTCGACCGCCCGCACGTTCGAGAACCGCAACCCCGTGGACAACGGCCTCATCGGGCACGTGCATGAAGCCGGGCGTGCGGAAGTGGACGCCGCCGTGCGCGCCGCCCGCGCCGCGTTGCAGGGACCGTGGGGCAAGATGACCGTCGCGCAGCGCGTGGAACTGCTGCACGCGGTGGCCGACGGCATCCATCGCCGTTTCGACGACTTCCTCGCCGCGGAGATTGCCGACACGGGCAAGCCGCACGGTCTGGCAAGCCATCTCGATATCCCGCGCGGCGCCGCGAACTTCAAGGTCTTCGCGGACATGATCAAGAACGTGCCGACGGAGTCGTTCGCGATGGTGGCCCCGGACGGCGGCAACGCGCTGAACTACGGCGTGCGCACGCCGCGTGGCGTGATCGCCGTGATCTGTCCGTGGAACCTGCCGCTGCTGCTCATGACGTGGAAGGTCGGCCCCGCGCTGGCCTTCGGCAACACCGTCGTCGTGAAACCGTCCGAAGAAACGCCGGCGACCGCCACGCTGCTTGGCGAGGTCGTGAACGAGGTGGGGGTGCCGGCTGGCGTGTACAACGTCGTTCATGGCTTCGGGCCTGATTCGGCCGGCGCCTTCCTCACGGAACATCCCGGCGTGAACGGCATCACGTTCACCGGTGAGACGCGCACCGGCGAAGCGATCATGAAAGCCGCCGCGAATGGCGTGCGTCCGGTCTCGTTCGAACTCGGCGGCAAGAACCCGGGCATCGTGTTCGCGGATGCCGATTTCGACAAGGCTGTCGCCGGCATTGCGCGCTCGAGCTTCGACAACAGCGGTCAGGTCTGCCTCGGCACGGAACGCGTCTACGTTCAGCGCCCGATCTTCGAGCGCTTCGTGGCGGCGCTCAAGGCGCGCGCGGAGTCGCTGACGCCCGGCGATCCGTATGCGCCCGGGACGACCTTCGGGCCGCTCGTCTCGCAGGTGCACCGCGAGAAGGTGCTGTCGTATTACGCGAAGGCGCGCGAGGAAGGGGCGACGGTGGTCACCGGCGGCGGCGTGCCCGACATGCCCGCGTCGATGAAGGAAGGCGCCTGGGTTCAGCCCACGATCTGGACGGGGCTGCCGGAGACCGCATCGGTCATTCGTGAAGAGATCTTCGGGCCATGCTGCCACATCGCGCCGTTCGACACGGAGGAGGAAGTCATCGAGATGGCGAACGCGACGCCGTATGGCCTTGCGGCTACCGTGTGGACCACCGACGTGAGCCGCGCGCATCGCATGGGCGCCGCGCTCGAAGTCGGTGTGTGCTGGGTCAACGCCTGGTTCCTGCGCGACCTCCGGACCGCCTTCGGTGGCGCGAAGCAGTCGGGGATCGGACGTGAAGGCGGTGTGCACTCGCTCGAGTTCTACACCGAACTGCGCAACGTCTGCGTGAAGCTCTGAGTCCACCCGCCGACAGCACGGCCCAATGGAACGCTCGGCGCTCGCGAGGACGCTTTGCCGCCGAGCGTCGGTACGCTACGCCGTTTGCGAGGCGCTCGCCGCCATCGCCCGTGCCAGGCGGGCCACGCCTTCGTCGATGGCGTCCACGGCCGGCGCGGCGAACGACAGGCGTAACGACGATTCGGCTGCATCGTCTGTATTGGCTGCATCGTTCGCATAGAAGGCCTTGCCCGGTACGAACAGCACCTTCTGCGCGATCGCGTGCGGCAGCAGCTCGCTGGTCTTTCGCGCCGACAATCGCGCCCACACGAACATGCCGCCCTGCGGCGCGTGGAATTGAATGGCGCTGCCCAGCCGCTCGCGCAGGGCGTTGCACATGGCCTCGCATTTGCGCCGGTACGCGTCGGTGATCTCGGGCAAATGCCGGCTCAGTGCTCCGTTTGCCAGATACTCGGCCGCCACGGCTTGCGTCCACGGCACGCTGCACAGGTCGACCGTCTGCTTGGCGATCACGCATCGGCGCGCGATCTCCGGCGGTGCGATCGTCCAACCGATCCGCAAGCCGGGCGCCACGATTTTGGACAAGCTCGAAAAATGCACGACCCAATCGCGCGACCCCGGCACTTCGGGGGTCAGCGCGAGCAGGGACGGCACCGCTTCGCCCGCGAAGCGCAGGTCGCCGTAAGGATCGTCCTCGACGATCACGAATCGATATTCCACCGCGAGCTTCAGCAGGGCAATGCGCCGCTCGCGCGACAAGGTCGCGCCCGTCGGGTTCGCAAACGTCGGCACCGTGTACAGCAGCTTCGGGGCCACGATCCTCTCCTCGCGCAGCTGGGCGGACAAATGGCCGACGTCGAGCCCGTCCGCGTCCACCGGCGCGGTCACGATGGTTGCCTGCTGCAGGCGCAGCGCCTGCAACGTGGCCGGATACGCGGGCTGCTCCGTGACGACGACATCCCCTGGCGCCACCATCACGCGCAGCAGCAGGTCGAGCCCCTGCTGGGAGCCGGTCGTCACCAGCAGTTCCTGCGCCGCGCACGGCGCGCCGCGCGAAGCCATCAACGCGACGAGTTGCGCCTTGAGTTCGGCCAGGCCGTCGGTCGGACCGTATTGCAGGCACCGCGTCGGCTGCGCGAAGGCGCGGGCCTGTGCGGCCGCCAGCCCCTCACCGTCGAACAGGTCGCTCGCCGGATAGCCGCCGGCGAACGAAATCATGCCGGGCTCGGACAGGTATTTGAACAGCTCACGGATCGGCGAGCCGGCCGGATCGGCAAACGGAGAAGTGAACGCGTACATGGAGGCTTTGCTATCGCGACTTCACTCGATCGAGAAGTCGATGCCTTGCGCGAGCGGCAGGGCCGACGAGTAGTTGACAGTGTTGGTCGCACGGCGCATGTAGCCCTTCCATGCGTCCGAACCCGACTCGCGACCGCCGCCCGTTTCCTTTTCGCCGCCGAACGCGCCGCCGATTTCCGCACCGCTCGGACCGATGTTCACGTTCGCGATGCCGCAGTCGCTGCCCGCCGACGACGTGAAGCGCTCGGCTTCGCGCAGATCGGTCGTGAACACGCACGAGGACAGACCGTGCGAGGCGGCGTTGTTTGCCTCGATGGCTTCCGCGAAGTCGCTGTACTTCAGGACGTACAGGATCGGTGCGAAGGTTTCGCTCAGCACCACTTCCGTCTGCGACGGCATTTCGACGATCGCCGGCTTCACATAGAAACCGTTCTCGGCGCCGGCTACGACGTGGCGCTCGCCGCCGGTCACCTTGCCGCCTTGCGCGCGCGCGCGCTCGAGCGCGTCCTGCATGCGCCCGAATGCGCCTTCGTCGATCAGCGGCCCCATGAGCGTGCCGCGCTCCAGCGGATTGCCGATCGCGACCTTGCCGTACAGCGCCTTCAGACGCTCGAGCGTCTTGTCGTAGACGCTCTCGTGCACGAACAGGCGGCGCAGCGTGGTGCAGCGCTGACCGGCCGTGCCCACTGCCGAGAACAGAATGCCGCGCAGGGCGAGCTCCATGTCGGCGCTGCCCGTGACGATGCCGGCATTGTTGCCGCCGAGCTCCAGGATCGAGCGACCAAAGCGGCGCGCCACTTCCACACCGACCTTGCGGCCCATCTCGGTGCTGCCCGTCGCGCTCACGATGGCGGAGCGCCGGTCGGCGACCAGCGCCTCACCCACCTCGCGGCCGCCGATTACGAGCGCCGTCAGGCCCTCCGGGGCATCGCCGAATTCGGCAATGACTTCTTCCATCAGCTTGTTCACGGCCAGTGCGCTCAGCGGCGTTTTCTCCGACGGCTTCCACACCACGGCGTTTCCGCACACGAGCGCGAGCGCCGCGTTCCACGACCAGACGGCGACCGGGAAGTTGAACGCCGAGATGACCGTACACACGCCCATCGGATGCCACGTCTCGGCCATGCGGTGCCCCGGGCGCTCGGAAGCGATCGTCAGACCGTACAGCTGGCGCGACAGGCCAACCGCGAAGTCGCAGATGTCGATCATTTCCTGCACTTCGCCCAGGCCCTCCTGCAGGATCTTGCCGGCTTCGAGCGTGACCAGCGCGCCCAGCGCCTGCTTGCGCTCGCGCAGCTTCTCGCCGAGCAGCCGCACGAGTTCGCCGCGGCGCGGCGCCGGCACGTTGCGCCATGTCGCGAAGGCGCTCTGCGCGCGCGCCAGTGCGTGCTGGGCGTCGGCCACCGAGGCGCTCGCCACGCGGCCGATCAGCGCGCCGTCGATCGGCGAATGCACGGCGATGTCGCCGCTCTCGGCCAGCTTGGCGATGCCCAGTTCGTTGAGAATGGAAGATGCGTTCACGTTGTTACCCCTTATGGAATTCAATGTTGGCCGACGGTGTTGCAATCGCGCCGGCGGTAAAGCGCGCAGCATGGGCACACGCCGCCATTGTGCGCCGGCTGCGAGCCGAGACTCATTTGGCGTTGGCCGTCATCTTGAAAATGCCCTGTGCGTTGCCGGCGTCGAAACGCAGGTCGATCTTCCAGCGGCGCTCAGCGGTGTCGTACTCGCGATGGCGCGTGATGAACTCGTAGAACGAGCCCGGCACCTCGCGCGTGACGGTCTCGCCGTCCTTGCCGCGGAATTCCCGGCGCACCGTGTCGGCGCGATACGCGGTCTGGAACACGCGTCCCGAGCGCGAGCGCTCGACCTCGGGTTTCATCGGGCGGCCCTTGGCTTTCTCGGCGTCGGAGAGCGCGAAGACGTCCGCCACGCGGTCGGTCGCGTGGTTGAACGCGTTGCCCTCGGTCGCGATCCACGCCATTTCGGCGGATTCGGCCAGCAGCAGTTCATAGTCGGCTTCGCTCGGCATGTCGTGCTGACGCGCGAACGCCCCCACGATCACCGGCAGCAAGGCCTGTGCGCTTTCGAGCGGCAGCGTGCCGTCGCGCTCGAGCTCCCACAACTGGCCGACGGCGGCTGGCGTCAACGGATCGCGCGAGGTACCGACCACGCGCGACACCGCTTGCTGGAACGTCTCCGAAAAGCGCTCCGGGTGCAGCTCGCTCACGAAAAACTGCGAAATTTCTTCGGGGGCGTCTTCATGCGCGTAGGCTCGGCCCGTCATGCCCAGACGGTCGAGCGCATAGCGACCGTTCAGACGGAAGCCGAGCGGGCGCAGGATACGCGTGAAGGCCGCCTCGCCCGGCGGTAGCGCGCCGTTTTCATGCCAGCGCACGGTGCGCAACGCGCCATGGTCGAAATAGACGCTGCCGCCGTTCGCGATCGTCTCTTCAGTGTAGGTCCGGCCATTCGGCGAACGCGCCAGTAGTCCCTCGAACAGCGCCATGTTCATGGCCTGCGCCAACTCGGCGCGGCTCACGTGGCCCGGCTCGCAGTCGGCGAGGATCGACGGGGAATTAAGTGTGGCGAACAGCGCGTCGGTACGCGTCTGCCCAATCAGGGAGACCAGCAGGGACTGCACGTTGGCATTGCGCATCGGTTTGTCTCGCAGGGAGGGCGCCGTCTTGGGCGGCGCCACGGAGTGTCAGGGCTCGGCATGCAAGCAAAGGCGGCGCCCCCGGGGCTGGCTCCCTACCTCTTGCAGTGACAGCATTATTGAAACGGACTGGGCGCGCGTAAAGCGAGATAAAATTGCCACTTGATGCGTTTTCGGAATCAACATGCGTAAATTCAAGACGCCCGGCACCGCCGCGCTGCTGGCGTTCGAGGCTGCCGCCCGGCACGAGAGCTTCACTCACGCGGCGCGCGAGCTGTTTCTTACGGAGAGCGCCGTGTCGCGTCAGATTGCCACGCTCGAAGCGCAGCTCGGCGTGCGTCTTTTCGTGCGGGCCAAGCAACGCGTGGTGCTCACGCGCGCCGGGCGACTCTACAGTACGCAGGTGCGCCGCACGCTCGAGCAACTGGATCGCGACACGCTCTCGATCATGGCGCATGGCAGCGGCGGCGGGTATCTGGAACTGGCGGTGCTGCCGACTTTCGCGTCGGAGTGGTTGATTCCGCGAATGAAGGACTTCAACGAACGCCACCCGGACGTGCGCGTGAACATGGGCGTTCACACGGATCTCTTCACATTCGACGAGACCCACTTCGAAGCGGCCATTCACTTCGGGCAGCCGACGTGGCCCGGCACGTCGTCGGACTATCTGTTCGGGGAAGAGGTGGTGCCGGTCTGTCGGGCGTCGCTACTGGCCGGCCCGGTGCGCTCGGCGGCCGATCTGCTGGCGTATCCGCTGCTGCACTCGACGACGCGCCCGAGCGCCTGGACGCGCTGGTTCGCCGAGCAGCGCATCGAAGACAATCGCACGCTGCAAGGCGTGCGCTACGAGCTGCACACGATGCTCATCGCCGGGGCGGCGGCCGGGCTCGGGGTGGCGCTCGTGCCGAAGTTCTTCGTGGAAGGGCAACTCGACGCGCTGGGCCTCGTGATCCCGTTCGACGTGAAGAGTGTGGCCGAGTCGGCGTATTACCTCGTGTATCCGACGGAACTCACGCATGGGCAGCCACTGAGCGTCTTTCGCGAGTGGCTGCTGCGTCAGGCGAGCGCCTATCGTCCGGGTCGCGGTCCGGATCAGCGCCCGGTGTAGCGGCCCGGCCGGTGCCATGCCACGACCATGCCGCTCATCGCAACGGCCGAGAGCGCCGACCACGCGACGCGGCCAGCCGGAATGGTGGCGAGCGAGGCGAGCAGAATCGTCGCGTCGATGCAGACCTGCGAGATGCCGGCGTTGATGCCGCGCTCGCGTTGCAGCCACAGCGTGACGATGCCGGTGCCGCCCACGCCAGCCCCGTGCCGGGCCAATGCCAGGATGCCCATGCCGCACAGCGTGCCGCCGACGAACGAGGCGAACAGCGGATTGATGAAGGCCACGTTGAACGTCTGCGGCATGGCCGCAAGCGCGAAGGTGATGCCGAAGCTCGCGACGGTGGACTTGAGCGCGAAGCGCGGGCCCATCGTGAAATACGCGAACAGGAAGAACGGTATGTTCACCAGCGTGAAGATGGTGCCAACCGGCAGCGGAAAGACATAGGAGGCGAGCAGTGCAATGCCGGCCACGCCGCCGGTCACCAACCCGGCGGCCTTGAGCAGCACCAGACCCACCACCACAAAGGCCATGCCGATGATCATCGCGTAGATGTCTTCGAACACGGAGTGCGGAACGCCGATTGTGTCGGTTGCCGCAATGGCGCCGCGGGTCTTGCCCGCCATCGCGCCCGTTTCGTGTTTCATGATCTGTCAATCGAGGACAACGAGACGGCGCGTCCGACTCTCCTTGTGTCGTCACGCGCCGCCAGAGATTTCCCGCGTCGCTGTCTCGGGCGACGCGCAGCTTCACAGCTTGTTATGAATGGATAAATGCCCTATCAGGCTACGTGGTGGACCCAGCCGAACGGATCGGCGACCTTGCCGCGCTGGATGCCCGTGAGCTGATCGCGGATACGCCTGGTCACCGGACCTTCGCCGCCGTCGCCGATGTTGAATTCGCCCTTGGCATGACGCACTTGCCCGATGGCCGTGACGACCGCCGCCGTGCCGCACGCGAACGTTTCCTTCACGCGGCCGCTGGCCGCATCGGCCTGCCACTGCGCGAATTCATACGGCGTTTCATTGACCGTCAGGCCCTCGCGCCTGGCCAGTTCGATGATCGAGGCGCGCGTGATGCCCGGCAGGATGGTGCCCGAGAGCGGCGGCGTTTGCAGCGAACCGTCGTCCATCACGAAGAAGACGTTCATGCCGCCCAGTTCTTCGATCCAGCGATGTTGGGCGGCGTCGAGGAACACCACCTGGTCGCAGCCCTTGGCGCTCGCTTCGGTCTGCGCGATGAGGCTGGCGGCATAGTTGCCGCCGCACTTGGCCGCGCCGGTGCCGCCGGGGGCGGCGCGCGTGTACTGGTCAGACACCCACACGGTCACGGCCGACTTGCCCGGCTTGAAGTACGGGCCGACCGGGCACGCGATCACGCAGAAGATGTACTCCTGCGCGGCGCGCACGCCCAGGAAGCTCTCCGAGGCGAACATGAACGGGCGGATGTAGAGGCTGCTGCCCTCGGCGCTCGGGATCCACGCCCGGTCGATGTCGACGAGCTTTTCCACGGCTTCGAGGAACACGGCCTCGGGCAGCTCCGCCATCGACATGCGCTGTGCCGACTCGCGAAAGCGCCGGGCGTTCGCCTGCGGGCGGAACAGCGAGATCTTGCCGTCTTCACCGCGATAGGCCTTCATCCCTTCGAAAATTTCCTGTGCGTAGTGCAGCACGGCGCACGCCGGATCGATCTCGAACGGCCGGCGGGCTTCCACCTTCGCGTCGTGCCAGCCCTTGCCCTCGGTCCAGCGGATCGTGACCATGTGGTCCGTGAACACGCGCCCGAACACCGGGTTCGCCAGCTTGGCGGCCACCTGGGCGGCGGGGGTAGGGTTGGCGTGCGGCTCCACGACAAAACGCAGTTCAGTATTGGCGCTCATGTTTCTTCAATGTCTCGGCAGAGGGGGCTTTGAGTCGTCAGTGCCGTTAACGTAAACGGCAAGGTGGCGGTATTTTCCTCCTTCGCGGCCTGCCTGTCGACTGCCTTCACCGTTTCCCGCGTCACGTCGCCGTTTGTGTGGCCACCGCGCTGGGAAAAGTCGCAATTCAATCGGTTTTTGGCGGAAAAGCGCGAGATTTCAGATGATTTGACGAAAACAGGCCACGGCCGCAGCCGTGCGCCGCCTCGACCGAACCCCACGGGGACGTGGCGTGGCCGAGTGTAAAAAATCGTTTCCTGTCACAGGACGGCCGACACTCTGCATTTAACATCGCAACGGGAAGACGCCGGCAACGCTGCCGGGTTGTGGCCGCAGCCGCCGCAGTCACCCCAGTCGGCAATTGGCAAATCGACAGATCGACAGATCGGCAAATCGGCGGCTCCCGGCGGTCGGGACAAGGGTGGGAGGACTGATGAAATCGTCGACGATTCGGATGTTGCGCGCATACCTGCTGGTGGCTTCGCTGGGAGCCGTCTGTATCGACGCGTGCGTGGTGATCGCCATGCTCGTTTTCGACATTCCGGCGCGAGTGTTTACCTCGGGAGACTTCCGAATCGCCATGGCCGCTTCGTTGCTGCTGCTCGTGCTGGCCGCACGCTCGGCAGCGCAATGCGCGTTCAACGCCGCGCTCGCAAGCCGCCACGCCAGGGTGGACGGTGCGCGCGGCAATGGCGAGGTCGCCTTGCGCGACGACTGTCCGTACCGGCCGCTGGTGCTGCTGCATGTACGCATTCATCGCCAAGGGCTGACGCTCATGCCGAGCTGACGCCGGCCTGAAGTCCGCCCGCCGCCAGATTCGCCGCCAGATCCGCCGCCCGCGGCGGGCGCGTCATCGCGAGCCATTCCTGCACGGCGGGACGCGCGAACTGATGGCGGGCATACGCCGCGAGCGCGGGCGGCACCACGTCGTCGTTGTACACCAGGCGATTGAGCATCAACGCGAGATCGACGTCCGCGATGCACCATTGGTCGAACAGCGACAGACGGCCGTCGGGCAGCAGGCTTTGGGCGATCGCGATCAGTTTGCTCGCCGCGGCGTAGCCGGCGTCCGAGAGCGGCCGGTCGGACGCGCGGTAGAAGATGACCTCCGTCGAGCGCTCCTCGCGCAGTGCGCCGAGATCGCTGCGCAGCCACGCCTGCACCTGGCGGGCGCGGGCGCGTTCCCGGGCGCCGGCCGGATAGACCGGCGCAGCCGGCGACACCGTCTCCAGATACTCGCTAATGGCTGATGACTCCGACAACGTGAAGTCACCATGCACGAGCGTGGGCACGCGCCGCGTGAGCGACATGTCGGCGAAGCTCGTCTCGTGATGCGCGCCCTGGCCGAGATCGACCGTGCGCAGCTCGAACGGCAGTCCTTTCTCGCGCAACGTGACGAACACCGACAGCGCATAGGGACTGGAGAACTGTGAATCCACGTAGAGGGTGAACGGGGCGGGGGCAGCGGCTGACACGATGAACTCCTGAGGTGAGGATGGGAGAAAAACGGCGCGTTGGCGGCATGTCCGAAAGGGCGCGCGCGACGGCGATCGAGTCGCCATGTTGCCGCACCGGTGCGGTGATAAGCTACTGCACGAATCGACGGCAAGCTGTGAGTCACGTTCACACCTTGCCGATGGCGCTCGCGTGCGTGCGCCCGCCCGAACCCGCTGAAATGTTGCCGACGACCATGAACGCACCCCATCGCGCCCGTCCGCCGCTGGCCAATCTCGAAACCGTCTGTCTCGTGGCGCGCCACGGCTCGTTTACGGCCGCGGCCGAGGCAAGCGGCCTCACGCACGGGGCGATCAGCCGCCGCGTGGGCGCCGTGGAAAACTGGCTGGGCTGCGCGCTGTTCGAGCGGCACGGGCGCGGCGTCAGCCTGACGTGCGACGGCCAGCGTTTTCTGGGCCGCATCGAGCATGCGTTCGACGTGATCGACGCGGCCGCCGATCAGTGGCATCAGGCGCGCAAGGCGCCGGCGGTCCGGCTGAGCGTCGTGCCGTCGTTCGCCAAGCTGTGGCTATTGGAGCGGCTGCAATCGCTCGAAGCCGGGCAGCCGTTCATCAACATCCAGGTCGCGACGGAACATCGCAACGCCGATGTCGGCGCGGGCGAGGTCGACATCGCGCTGCGTTACGGCCGCGGCGGCTGGAGCGCGGTCGACTCGGAGCCGTTGATGGCCGAGACGCTATACCCGGTCGCGTCGCCCGAGGTGGCGGCGCGTCTGAAGGGCGCGAGTGCGTCCGACATGCTCGCCATGCCGCTGCTGCATGACTCCGATCTGACCGGGTGGCGGGCGTGGTGCGGTGCGCAAGGCGTCTCGCTCAGACCGAGGGCGCGTGATCGCCGCTTCGAGGACTACACGGTCGTGCTGGCCGCGGCCGAAGCGGGGCTGGGCATTGCGCTCGCGCGGGCGCCGCTGGCCGACGCCGCGATCGCCAAAAGCCGCCTCCGGCGCTTGTCGGACACCGAAGTCGAATGTCCGTTGAGCTACCACATCGTGACGGCCAAGCGCGAGAAGCGGCCGGAAGTGCTGGAGGTCATTGCCCGCCTGCACCGCGCCGCGCAGGCCGGCTCGCGCACGTGAATACCACGATCGCCGCCGCGAGCGTGGGCGGGTTTCCCGCAATGCGCACGTGCGCGGGCGTTGCCTAAAATGCCGCACGGCCATTCACGCGACTTTTGCAGGAACGCACCGCTGGGGATGAACTTACGCTCGCTGGATTTGAATCTGTTGCTCGTGTTCGAGTCGCTGTTGCGCACACGCAGTACGACGGTGACGGCCGAGGAACTGAACCTCACGCAGTCGGCTGTGAGCAACGCGCTCAAGCGACTGCGTCTGGCGTTCGGCGACCCGTTGTTCGTGAAGACGCCGCAGGGCATGCTGCCGACGGAGCTCGCCAGCTCGCTCGCCCCGCCCGTGACCGAAGGTCTCGGGCTCATTCGCGGCGCCGTCGAAGCGCCGCACGACTTCGATCCCGCCAAGGCGCAGCGCACGTTCCGTCTCTACCTGAGCGACATCGGGCAATTGATCTTCATCCCGAAACTGATGGCCACGCTCGCCGCCGAGGCGCCGGGCGTTCGCATCGTCACCGTCGACACCACGCCGCGCGAAGCGCAGAGCGCGATGGCGATGGGCGACATCGACCTCACGCTCGGCCTCTTCACGCGCTTCTCGTCGGGCTTTCATCAGCAGCGCCTCTTTCGCGAACACTACGTGGCGCTCGTGCGCGAGGGGCATCCGACGATACGGGGCAAGCTGAGCGCGGACGCGTTCCTCAGCGCCGCGCACGCGGTGTATCGCCCCACCGCCGGCAACCACGACGTGTTCGAAACGGCGGTCGAGCAGTGGTTTGCGCAGGCGGGCCGCAAGCGTCACGTGGCGCTGCGCATGGCGCATTCGATGGGGCTCTCGGCGCTTATCGCGGCAAGCGATCTCGTGGTGTGCGTGCCCACGCGCCTCGGTCGGGCGCTCAAGGCCGCCACGGCGCTGCACACCTACGCGCTGCCCTTCGAAGGGCCCGAGTTCGACATCTCCCAGCTCTGGCATGAACGCTTCCACGCCGACGCCGGCCACCGCTGGCTTCGCAGCACCGTCTTCCGCCTGTTTCACGGCGAGGACTGATTCGTCAGCGCGCCTTCGCGCGCCCATGCTGCATCGTTGATTCACGACGTAAATACCGCGCATTTACGCAATTTGTTGGCGTCATTCGTCGCGTCTCCTTATCGTATCCGTCACGACATTCGAATTACATCCGCAGGAGACAGGCGGTGATCAATCTGCACGACATTCGCTACGTGCGGCTGGGCACGCGCGACCTGGAGGGGGCGACACGCTACGCGCGCACCATTCTCGGGTTGCAGGAAGTGCGTCGGGAGGCCGGTTACGTATTCCTTCGCAGCGACAGCCGCGATCATTCCGTTTGCTACTTCGAGGGCGACCCCACCGATCACACGGTGGCCTTCGACGTGGCGAGCGACGCGCATTTCGACGCCGCCGCCGCGCAGCTCGAGGCCATGCGAATCGACTTTCGCCGTGGCACGCGCGACGAAGCCGATCTGCGTCGCGTGGCCGACTTCCTGACGTTTTGCGATCCTACCGGCAACCGGATCGAGCTGGTGCTGCGCGCCGCGCAGACGGGCCGCCGGTATCACGGCGAGCGCGATGCGGGCATCGATTCGTTCAGCCACGTCGGTCTGTGCACGACGCACGCGCGGCGCGACGAAGCGTTCTGGACGAGCGTATGCAACGCCCGCGTGTCCGATCGCATTGGCGACGCACCGCTGCTGCGCATCGACGACGTGCATCACAAGATCGCGCTGTTCCCGGCAAAGCGCGCAGGCATTCAGCATGTGAATTTCCAGGTCAACGGCATCGACGACCTCATGCGCTCGTGGTACTTCCTGCGCGAGCAAGGCGTGCCGATTCGCTTCGGCCCGGGACGCCACCCCACCTCGCACGCGATGTTCCTGTACTTCGCGGGCCCGGACGGCATGGTCTACGAATACTCCACCGGCGTGCGAAAGATCGCACCCGAGGACGAAGCGACTTACGTCCCGCGCCAGTTTCCGTTCGATCCGACCGGTTTCTGCATGTGGGGCGCGAAGCCCGAGATTCCCGAATTTTCGGCCTGACGCGGCGCGTCGCAATTTCACTTCCAATTCCTGGCGGCAAGGCCGCCGGCTGCCCATGACACAACACACGTTCGATGCCGCGCGCATCGCCGAACTCGACCGCGCAGTGCGCGTGGCGGCGCGCACGCTCGCCCGCGCGGGCCTCGCGCATGCCTACGGCCATTGCAGCGCGCGCCTCGACGCCGATCACTTCCTCGTGTGCGCGGCGCGTCCGATGGGGCTTCTCGGCGTCGGCGAAGCGGGCACCGTGGTGCCGGTCGAGGGCCCGCTGCCCGACGGCGTGCTCGGCGAGGTGCGCCTGCATCAGCAGATTTATCGGCGGCGTGCCGACATCGGTGCGGTCGCGCGCACCATGCCGGCCCGGACGATGTCGCTCTCCACGCTACGCCGCACGCCGCGCGCCTTGCATGGCCCGGGCGCGTATTTCGCCCCGGGCGTGCCGCTGTGGGACGACCCGCAGTTGATCCGCTCCGACGCACAGGCCGCCGCGGTCATCGACACGATGGGAGAGTGCGCGGCCGTGGTGATGCGCGGCAACGGCGCCGTCGTGGCCGCGGACACGCTCGAGGCGATGGTCGCGCTCACCTGGTATCTCGAGGATGCCGCGCGCGTGGAACTCGACGTGCTCGCCGTGCAGGCGAGCGCGCCGGCTGCCGTGCTCGGCCCCGACGAATGCCGGGCGCGCGCCACGCGCTCGGGCCGGATCATCGAGCGCATGTGGGAGTACCTCTCGGCAGGCGACCCGGAGCTCGCGCCCGGCGCGGGCGCGTGTGCGTCAGCCGTTTCGTTGCGCTAGCAGGTTCTCGATGTAGTTGCCCCCAATGTAGTTGCCCCCAACCGGCGGCGCGGCTTGATACAGAGCGTCCGACAGGCGCCACGGCCCGCCGCGCAGTCCACGGTATCCACCGTACAGGAGACAGACATGGAAATATCCGCCCTGATGAATCGCAGGGGCATCACGCCATTTCAGTGGCGCGTGATCGCCCTGTGCTTTCTGATCGTCACGTTGGACGGTTTCGACACGGCCGCCATCGGCTACCTCGCACCGGCCATCCGCAGCGAGTGGGCCATGGCCACCACCAGTCTCGGCACCGTGTTCGGTGCGGGCCTCGGCGGCCTCATGCTCGGCTGCTTCATCTTCGGCCCGCTCGCCGATCGCATCGGCCGCAAGCGCGTGCTGATCCTCTCCGTGGTCCTCTTCTCGCTGGGCAGCATTGCGTCGGCTTACGTCCACAGCCCCACCGAGCTGGCTGTCATGCGATTCATCACCGGCATCGGTCTTGGCGGCGCCATGCCCAACGCGATCACGCTGAGCTCCGAGTACTGCGCGGAGCGCATGCGCTCGCTGCTGGTGACGGCGACCTTCTGCGGTTTCACGCTCGGGTTTGCAATCGGTGGCGAGATCGTCGCGCAGACGCTGCCGCACATCGGCTGGCGGGGCGTGCTGATCGCGGGCGGCGTGGTGCCGCTCGCCATCGTGCCCGTACTCATGCGCTGGCTGCCCGAATCGATGCGCTATCTCGCGGCGCGCGGCGATCGTGGCCAGCAGTTGCTGGCGATCGCGCGCCACATCGATCCGCAGGTCACGCGCATCGATCCGGAGGTAGCGCCGGCCGGCGCATCGCGCTCGGCCGTGGGCGGTCTCTTCGCACGTCGCTATGTCGTGGGCACGATGCTGCTGTGGGCAACGTACTTCTGCACACTGTGCGCCTTCTACCTGCTCACGAGCTGGCTGCCGCTGGTCGTGAAGGACGCGGGCTACACGCTGTCCGAAGCGGCCCGTATCGGCGCGATGCTCCCGCTCGGCGGGACGGTCGGCGCAGTGCTGATCGGTTTCGCGATGGATCGCACGAGTCCGTACCGCGTGCTGGCGGCGTCCTACGTGATGGCGGGCGTTGCGCTGTGCCTGCTCGGCACGCTCACGCATCAGGCCGGCTGGCTGATGCTCGTGGTCTTTCTCGCAGGCTTCGGCGTGGCCGGCTCGCAGACCGGCGCCAACGCGCTCACGGCGGGGTACTACCCGACGCCGTCGCGCGCCACCGGCGTGGCATGGGCACTGGGCGTCGGCCGCCTCGGTTCGATTCTCGGCTCCAGCCTCGGCGGCGTGCTCATCGCATCGGCGGCAAGCATTGCCCAGGCGTTCCAGATCGTCGCCATCCCCGCGTTCCTCGCGGCGGCGCTCATGCTCGTCATGCGCCGTCGTGTGAACCGCGAAAGCGCGGTGCCGGCGACGGCGGCACGCACCGCCTGACGCGTTTGCTCGCGGGCGGGCCATCGGCTCGCCCGCATGGGCAGCTCCCGCGGCGTGCGTCCCGTCCTCCCGGCGGCCGCTCGCAGCGGTGCAACGCCCGACGTCTACCGGCCGGGACAGGCCGGACCACCCCATGCATTTCATGGAGACATCATCTTGACCTACAAGGGACTGCCCGCGCTCGCGCTGGCTGCCGGCCTCGCGTTGGCCCACACTCCCGCCCCGGCCCAGAGCGTGACGCTGTACGGCATTCTGGACACCGGCATCGAATACCTCTCGCATGCGGGTGCGAACAACAGCCCGCTCGTGCGCATGCCGGCCAACACCGGCTCGCTTCCGTCGCGCTGGGGACTGCGCGGCGACGAGGATCTCGGCGGCGGTCTGCACGCCGTGTTCGCTCTGGAGAACGGCTTTAACTTGCGGGCCGGCGATCTGAACCAGGGCGGGCGCCTGTTCGGCCGTCAGGCGTGGGTCGGGCTGTCGAATCCATACGGCACGCTGACGTTCGGGCGCCAGTATTCGATGACGTTCTGGGTCATGAACGACGCGGACATTCTCGGCCCCGACCTTTACGGCAGCGGCTCGCTCGACAGCTACATCCCCAACGCGCGCAGCGACAACACCATTGCGTACAAGGGCGTATTCCAGGGGCTGACGCTCGGCGCGACGTACTCGTTCGGTCGCGACAGCGGCGGCACCGGCAACTCGCCGGGGCAGGGCACGTGCGCGGGGCAGGCGGCTGGCCAGATGACGTCGTGCCGTCAGGTTTCCGCCATGCTCAAATACGACACGCCATGGTTCGGCGTGGCCGGTGCGTGGGACGAGCAGCGCGGCGGTGCGGGCGCCGCCGCGAATTTCTTCAACGGCGCAGCGGCAGTGCCGCTCACGAGTTCGTCGGACAAGGACACGCGCTGGCAATTGAACGGCTACGTGAAAGGCGGCAACTGGAAGGCCGGCGCCGGCTGGCTCGGACGCCGCGTGCAAACCGCTTCGGCCGCGCTCGCCGACGTGAATTCCGACATGTTCTACGTCGGCGCGTTGTATCAATTCACGCCGACGTTCGCGATCGACGGCGAAGTGTTCCGCATGCTCAATGCGCGCCAGAACACGCGCGCGACGATGGCAACCGTGCGCGGCACCTACTTCCTGTCCAAACGCACGGCCGTCTATACGCAACTCGCCTGGCTGGGCAACAGCAGGAACGCAGCGTATTCGGTGAGCTCGGGCGGCGCGGGCGGCTCGCCCACGCCGGGCACGAACCAGTTGGGCGTGAACGTCGGCATGCGGCATACCTTCTGAGGCCGCCCGCCTTTCACCGCGCCCCTGGCTACCCGTCAACGAAACACGGCGCACCGCTTGCGCGGTGCGCCGGTGACGCTTGGAGGTCCTCAGACATGCTCCGGGGCGCTCCGCCGTGTGCTGCCGTGCGTCGTTTGGCAGTTCGGCACGTTCCGCGCCGGACTCGCGGGCTTACAGCAGGCCGGCTTCGGCCAACTGCGCGCGGCGCGGGTCGCCCTGGCGGGAGAGCATCCAGCCGGGATACTCGCTCGGCAGCTCGCTGGCGGCGTTGATCGCCGCGAGCTCGCGCTCGGTCAGGGTGACGCGTGTCGCCGCAATGTTGTCGTCGAGCTGATCGGTGCGCTTGGCGCCGATGATCACCGTTGACACGACCGGCTGGGCGAGCAGCCACGCGAGCGCGATCTGCGCCACGGACACCCCTTTTTCCGCCGCGATGTCTCGCATGACGTCGATGGCATCGTAGGCGCGCTCCACGTTGACCGGCGGGAAGTCGAACGCCTGACGGCGGCTGCCGGCTTCGGCCTGACCGTCGCGAGTGTACTTGCCCGAGAGCAGGCCGCCGGCGAGCGGACTCCATACCATCAGGCCGACGTTTTCGCTGCGCAGCATCGGCACGATTTCGCGTTCGAGGTCGCGGCCCGCGACCGTGTAGTACGCCTGTAGCGACGCGAAGCTCGCGAGGTTGAGCCGCGCCGAAATGCCGAGGGCCTTGGCGATCTGCCATGCCGCCCAGTTCGAGACGCCGATGTAGCGCACGTGCCCCTGGCGAACGAGCGTGTCGAGCGCACCGAGCGTTTCTTCGATGGGCGTGGCCGGATCGAAGCCGTGCACCTGATACAGGTCGATGTGATCGAGCTGCAGGCGCTGGAGGCTGGCCTTGATGCCGTCCATGATGTGATAGCGCGACAGGCCGCGCGAGTTGGTGCCCTGCGCGCCCGTCACGCCGAATACCTTGGTGGCGACCACGACGTTGTCGCGCGGCACCTTGAGGTTGCGCAGCGCCTGGCCCGTGAGGATCTCGGACTGGCCTTCCGAATAGACGTCGGCGGTGTCGATGAAATTGATGCCCGCGTCGAGCGCGCGGCCCACGAGGGCGTCGACGTCGTTCTGCTGCAAATGACCGATCTTGCTCCATAGTTCGCCCTGTCCGCCGAAGGTCATCGTGCCAAGGCACAATTCCGAGACGAACAGGCCGGTGTTGCCGAGTTTGCGTTGTCGCATTGCATCGCTCCGTTGAGATTGCCGCCCATGACGCGCCGTCGAAAGGGGGGCGACGGCGTGGACGGGATGGAGGGCATTATGCGGCGCGGGGCATCAGGCAAGCAGTACCTGTTCCTGCACATTTCCTGCCTGATCCTGCAAGCGGTCCGCCCGGGCAGCATGGCGCGGCACGTCGCAACGCCCGTGAGTGGCGGCAAACCATTGACGCACGGGCCAGGAATGATGACGTCGACCATGCCGGATCGGCCCGCACTCCGTCCCCGATCGAGCCGCTCGCGCGGCGAAATTTGCCGGATTCTCCGGAATTTTTGCCCGATCATGGGCGTTTCTCGCCGGAGGATCGGGCAAGTCACGTCGGCAGGCGTATGCTCTCGCCTATGCGGCCAATGGGGTCGCGCCGGTTGAGGGGATGGACATGCATCTGGTCAAGACACTGCCGCGTGAGGCGCCGAAGCGCGACTTCGCGGACGATCCGTCGCAAGGCGCGCGCGTGGAGCTGGTGCGCCTGCTCGAGCGTGCGACGCACGGGCTGGACGGCACCTCGCCCACCGCCGTGGCGGGGCTGTCCGTGCATCGAATTCCGTACCCGGGCGGCCCGAAGCCGGCCATGCAGCAGCCGGCCTTTGCCGTCATTGCGCAAGGAGAGAAGCGGCTTCAGATCGGCGACGAGCGTTACGCATACGACCCGATGCATTACCTCGTGTCGTCGGTGCATTTGCCGGTCATCGCGCAGGTGTCGGGCGCGAGCGAGCAGTCGCCGTATCTGGGCATGCGACTGGATCTGGACGCGGAAGACGTCACGTCGCTCATCGGCGACGAGAATCTGCCGCCCCCGGCCGCGTCGGCGAACGGTCGGGGGATGTACGTGAACCGCTTGGATGCGGCGTTGCTCGACGCGGTGTTGCGTCTGCTGCGCTTGCTGGAGTCGCCGCGCGACATTCCGATTCTCGCGCCGATGATCAAACGCGAGATCGTATATCGGCTGCTGATGAACGGGCAGGGCGTATTGCTGCGGCAACTGGCGTTGCAGGACAGCCAGATGAACCGTATCGCGCGCGCGGTGCGTTGGCTGCGCGAACACTATGCGCAGCCGTTGCGGGTGGAGGCGCTGGCGCAGGAGGTGCACATGAGCGTGTCGTCGCTGCATCACCATTTCAAGCTGGTGACGGCGATGAGCCCGTTGCAGTATCAGAAGCAGTTGCGATTGCAGGAGGCGAGACGCCTGATCTTCGCGGCAGACGCGGCGGTGGCCGCCGCCGCGCAGGCGGTCGGCTACGAGAGCGCCTCGCAGTTCAGCCGCGAGTACGCCCGGGTGTTCGGCGAGGCGCCGCTGCGCGACAAGCGTCGCTGGCTGCAGGAGGGGGAAGCGGGCCCCGGACGGCGTTAGCCGGCGCCCGCAAGGGCGCGTCGGACGCTCAGTCGCCCAGCCGTTCCAGGATGTCTTTCGTAATGCGTTGTTGCGAGGCCTTCTCGTAGCCGGCCCACGGGTCGCGCCCAAGCGCGCGCAGGCGCTCGAGCGCATTGCGCACGTTCCACTGGTCCGCGCGCTCGAGGTCCGGCAATTCGTCCCATGCGATCGGCATCGACACGGCCATGCCTTCTCGCGCGCGAGCCGAATACGCGCAGACGGTCGTCGCGCCCCGGTAGTTGCGCAAGTAGTCGATGAAGCACTTGCCCACGCGGTGCTTCGGCCCCATCGTCGCCGTGAAGCGGTCCGGAAAGACGCGCGTCATATGTCGCGCCACACGTTCCGCAAAGCCCTTCGCGAGGTCCCAGTCATGGCGGCGCGCGAGCGGCGTCACCACGTGCAGGCCCTTGCCGCCGCTCGTCTTCACGAACGCTTCCAGTCCCAGCGCTTCCATCAGGCTGCGGATCAGTTCCGCACCGTCGCGAATGTGCCCGAACTCGACGCCCTTGCCCGGGTCCAGGTCGAAGATCACCCGGTCGGGCCGCTCGATCAGATCACTGCGTGCATTCCAGGTGTGAAATTCGATCGTGCCCATTTGCACGGCGCCCACGAGGCCGCGCGCGTCGTCGATCTGCATCAGCGGCTGATGGTCGGGATCGAGCGCTGGGTCGAGTTCGTGCACGCCGGGGATCGTTTTTGCCGCGTGCTTCTGGAAGAACATCTCGCCGCCGATGCCTTCGGGCGCGCGCAGTACCGCGAACGGGCGTTGCGCCAGATGCGGCAGCATCCACTCGCTCACCGCGTGGTAGTACGCCGCGAGTTCCGCTTTCGTGACGCCCGAGAGCGTGTCCATCACCCGTTCGCCGTGCGTGATCTTCATCGGCAGTGCGGGGCTGCGGTTCTTCGACGGCGCGGCGCGAGTCATGGATGGAGCCTCCTCATGGACGTTGGCGCGGCCCGCGCGCGGGGCCTCCCGCCGGATCTCTTTCGCTTGTTTGTCGTCGCGCATCGCAACGAAGGACGCCTGCCGCACGTTGCCGCCGCGCGTCCATTGCGCAAAGCGCACCTCCGCGACGAGCCCGGGGCGCAGCCAGTGGACCGGGGCGCGCCCGCCCGGATGCGGCGCGGGCGAGAGCGGTGCACGCGGCGTCTCGAACGTGTCGAGCCGCTTGCGAAGGCGCACCAGTCCGGCCGTGTCGAAACCGGTGCCGACTTTGCCCGCGTATCGCAGTGTCTTGCCGTCGTCATCGTAGTAGCCGAGCAAAAGGGCGCCCAGCCCCTGCCGCGAGCCGGACGGCTCGGTGAAACCCAGCACGATGAACTCCTGGCGTTGCGAGCATTTGAGCTTGCGCCATGCATCGCTGCGACCGCTCACATAGGGCGAGTCGTCGCGCTTGATCATGATGCCTTCGAGGCCTGCGTCGCACGCGCCGTGCCAGAGCGCTTCGAGCTCGCCCGCGACCGGTTGCAGAAAACGAACCGCGTGCTGGTCACCGCCCTCACTGCCCTCACCGCCCTCATCGCCCTCACCGCCCTCGCCTTCATCGAAAAGCATGGCCAGCGCGGCTTGCCGCTCGCGCAAAGGCGTCTCGCGCAGGTCCTGGCCATTGCACCACGGCAGGTCGAAAACATAGATGACGATGGCGTGCGTGGCGTTCTCGTCGAAGGCGCGCTGCAGCGCCTGAAAGTCCGGCAGACCGTGCGCGTCCATCACGACAGCCTCGCCATCGAGCCATGCGTTCGGTAATTTGCGCGCGCGCAGCGCCCGGACGGCGGCGCTGAACCGATGCGTCCAGTCCTGGCCGGAGCGCGTGAAGACGCGAATGTCGTCGCCGTCGATGCGAATCAGCACGCGATAGCCGTCGAGTTTGACCTCGGCGTGCCATCCCGCCGACGCCGGGGCCGTATCGACGAGCGTGGCGAGCATCGGCTCGACGTGCGCGGGCGGCGACATGGCGGAGCGGGCGGAGCGGGCGGAGCGGGTGGTGGGCGCCGCGCGGGCCGGGCGGCCGGTGCGACCGGAGCGGTCTTTGTTCGTGTTGCCGGTGGCGGGGGCCTTCGGTGGGCTCGCACTCGCGGACGGCTTCGACGCCTTGTCGTCGCGCCGGTGGAGCAGCAGCCATTGCGGTTGGCGCGCGGGCTTGTCGGTGCGCACCAGCGTCCAATGCCCTTTCAGGCGCTCGCCGTGCAGCGTGAAAGACAGCTTGCCGTTGGCGTAGTCGCGCCGTGCGTTGCCGTCGGGCTCCCATGAGCCGCTGTCCCAGATGTCGACGTGCCCGGCGCCGTAGTTGCCCGCCGGGATATCCCCTTCGAAATCGGCATACGCCAGCGGATGGTCCTCCACCTGCACGGCCAGGCGCGGACGCGTCACGTCCGGGCTCGGTTGCTTGGGCAGCGCCCACGACTTCAGTGTGCCGTCCAGCTCCAGGCGAAAGTCGTAGTGCAGATGGCTGGCGTCGTGGCGTTGGATCACGAAGCGCAGCGCACGACCGTTGCCCCCGCGCTTGCCACGCGGCTCCGGCGTCGCGGCGAAGTCGCGCTTGGCGTCGTAGGCCGCGAGGGGGCCACGGTGGCGCCCGCGCACGGTTTTTGTCGATGGCTTGGTGCTTCGTGCCGGCATGATCCTCGTCACTCGTCCCTGTTTTTTCCGGCGCCCTTCGCACGCTTTGCCGGCGTCTTGTTTGGCGTGCCCTTCTTCGTCGAGCTCTTCTTCGTCGAGTCCTTCTTCGCCGTGCCCGAGCCCTTCGCGGACGCCCCCCGGCTCGGCTTCGCCGGTTTCGTTTCGACGTCCTCCGCCGCCTCGGCCGCCGGCTCACGCTTGCCTTTGGCGCCGAGACTTTGCCTGAGCAGCGCCATCAGGTCGGTGACGTTGCCGCCGGACAGTTTCGGCGCGCTCGCCTCGATCTGCGCGACCTCACGCGTCTGGCCAGAGGCGATCTTGCGATCGATCAGCGCCTTGAGGTCGTCCTGGAACGTGTCGTGGTAGTCGCCCGGACGCCAGGGCCCGGACATCTCGTCGATGAGCCGCATGGCCATGTCGAGCTCGCGCTCTCCGGGCGCGCTCAGTTTCTCGAGTTTCTCGCGCGTGAGCCCGACCTCCGCCGGATCGCGCATCTCGTCCTGCCAGCGCAGTGTGTCGAGCACGAGCGCATCGCCGGCCGGGGCGAGCACGGCCAGGTGTGCCCGCGTGTGCATCACCACACGGGCAATGCCGAGCTTGCCCGCCCTCACGAGCGCGGCATGGAGAAGGGCGTATGCCTTCGCGCCGCCGCGCTCGGGCACAAGGTAATAGGGCGTGTCGAGATACATGAACGACACATCGGTCGCGGCCACGAACGCCAGAATGTCGACGGTCTGCGTCGCCTCGGGGTTGGCGGAGCGGATCTCGTCGTCGCTCAGCACCACATAGTTGCCCTTCTCGTACTCGTAACCGTGCACGATCTGCTCGCGCGGCACCTCCTTGCCGGTCTCCTTGTTGATGCGCTTGTAGCCCACCGGAGACATGGTGCGTTTATCGAGCCAGTCGAGATCGAGCCTGTGCGTGGTCGACGCCGGAAACAGCGAGACAGGGATATTGACCAGTCCGAAGCTGATGGCGCCTTTCCAGATCGCGCGAGCCATAAATGCTCCCCATGCAGGATTCGGTGACAGGCAATGCAGGCGAGCCCGCTGCAATACCTGCACTATATGCACATGCGATCCGCGGTGCAGCAGTGGGTTCCAGCGTATTGATTTTCTCAATGTGTCTCGTCGACCGAAAGGATTCCTTGATGAAACGAAGCGGCATGTTCGTCATCCCACCGGAATCGGTACCTGCATCGAAGGCAAAGGGAGAATGGCGATGGCGAAGATTGTCGCAGGGCGTTTCACGACGTTCGATCAGGCGAATCTGGTGGCAAGCCGTTTGTACGACCGGGCATTCCGCCCGGCCGACGTTTCGGTGTTCTTTCTGAATCCCACGGGGCAGCACGCGCGCTTTGCGGTGGGCGGCGACGTGAATGCCGACGCCGCGGCGCGTCCGGCAGGCAAGGGCGCGGCGCAGGGCGTGGTGGCGGGCGGCGCGTTCGGGCTCGCGCTGGGCGCGTTGTTGTTCGTCACGCTGTGGCGCTTCTGGCTCGTGCCGGTGGTGGGGCTGATGGCCGGCGCCTATCTCGGCGCCTTTCTCGGCGCGTTGCAACGCCTGCGCGGTCGCGAGCAGGTGTCGGCGGCTCAGGCGGGCATGCGCGACGCCGGTGTGATGCTCGCCGCCCACGTCGACGATGTCACCTCGGATACGGCCATTGCCGTGCTGCGCGACGCTGGCGCGGCCGAAATCGAGGAGGCGGATGGCGTATGGGAAAACGGCGAGTGGCGTGACTTCGATCCGACGCGGCGCTCCGGCGCGCCGGAAAGGGACGTGGCGCGTCCGGAGCCGACCGTGGGCGTGGCGGCCAACGACGGGCCGGCGCGGCGGGAGCCGCGTGAGGGGCAGCGCGCACCGCGGGGGGATCAGCAGGCGGATCAGCAGGCGGATCAGCAGGACGATCAGCAGGCGGATCGGCAGGACGATCAGCGTGAGGCAGGGCGTCCCGACGCACGAGGGCGCGAGGACGCCACGCGCGCCAGTCCTCGTCGCACGGACTGGCTGTAGCATTTTCGATGTCGATTACGGGAGATTTGCCATGTTGTCGATCCACACCGGTTTCGTCGTCTGTCCCATCTGCCAGGCGCGCTTTCCCGTGGCGGCGAGCGAGCCGTCCGTCCAGGCGATGCTCGACTACCTGAGCTCCGATGCACAAGTCCGTTGCCCGACATGCGACACCGCGTTCCTCACGAGCCATGCCAAGAGCAGCATCGAACTCGAGCCCGTGAACGACGGCGAGACCCTCTCGCCGTCGCCCGAGCGCAGCATCGACGGGCTGGATAATCACTGACGCCAGTGATAGCCCATAGCCCACGCAGCCCGGGCGGCCCTGGTGCCTGTCGTCACAACGGCGTCAACAGCGCCTCGCCTGCCTGGTGGCGCCGCGTGTTCTCGAGGAACATGGCGAGGGTCGCGGCTTCGGCTTCGGGAGAGCGGCCGGCAACGTGGGGGCTGAGCACCACATTCGGCAAGTCGATGAGCGCCTGGGGCGGTGACGGCTCCCCCTCGTACACGTCCAGGCCCGCGCCCGCAATGACGCCCGCGCGCAGCGCGTTCGCAAGGGCTGCCGTGTCCACGACGCTGCCGCGGCCCACGTTCACCAGAAAGCCGTCCTTGCCCAGCGCGCGCAGCACTTGCGCGTCCACGAGATGGTGCGAAGCTTCTCCGCCCGGAGCCGTCACCACGAGATAATCCGCCCACTGCGCCAATGCCAGCACGCTGTCGAAATACCGATAATGCGCCGGCAGGTCGTTGCGAGGATTGCGATTGCGGTAGCCGATCTGCATGTCGAACCCTTCGGCCCGCCGGGCGAACTGGCGACCGACCGCGCCCAGCCCGACGATGCCCATCTTCTTGCCCGACACGCCCGGCTGCATGGGCAGCGCATCGCGCCATACGCCCTTGCGGCACGCCGCGTCGTACTCGGGAATGCGACGCACCGCCGCCAGCAGCAGCGCAAAACCCTGGTCCGCCACCGTCGCCGCGTTCGCGCCCGCCCCGTTGACCGCCGCGATCTGGCGAGCGCGCATCGCGGCGAGGTCCAGGTTCTCGTACCCGGCGCCCAACGCGCACACCAGCTCGACGTTCGGCAGATGCGCCAACTCGGCGGCGCTCAACCCCCGCGCGCCGTTGGTAAGCACAAAGCGCGCGCGCTCGCCTTCGGCGCCCCAGCCCTCCGGCACGGGCTGATGACCTGGCCGGTACACCACGTCGAAGTGCGGTCGCAGTTCGGCCAACTGTTCCGAATGCAGGGGAATCAGGACGAGAAGCGGGGGCAGTGACACCTTCAATCTCCACGGAAGTCGTGACAGGAATGAAAAAAGAACGCGAGGAGCGCACGATGCGGGATCGGTCCCCCCGGACATCGGCTCGGCCGCAGCAGCGGCACCCGCGCGCCATCCGACACTGTATTCCTGTTTGCGAGGGTTTGCGCCGCAGCATTCAATGCGCTCGCCGCGGGTGTCGCCATCCGCGCCACAAACGACGACGGGCGCCATCGCATGCCGCGAATGGCGCCCGAAGAATGCCGGGCCGGGCGTGGCGTCAGCCGAAACGGCTCAGGCCGCGATTTCCAGCGCGCGCGACGCCTGACGGTGGCGCAAGCGGCCCAGCGTGAGCATCGTCAGGCCGGCGAGTACGGCCGGCACGCCGATGGCGGCGAACAGCGCCGGCATCGACCAGCCCATCGCGAGCATGGACGCGCCCCCCACCGAGCCGACCACCGAGCCCAGACGTCCCACGCCGTTGGCCCAGCTCACGCCTGTCGCGCGGCAGTCGGTCGGATAGAACTCCGCGGACAGCGCATTCGCGCCGACCTGCCCGCCGGACACGCAGAAGCCGGCCCAGAACACGGCCACCGACGCGAGCACGGGTGAGCTGGCCAGCGGTCCCACGGCCGCAATGCAGATGCCGGCCAGCACGTAGGCCCCGGCCAGGACGTAATGCGGATTGAAGCGATCCATCAGCCAGCCCAGCACGATGGCGCCCAGCGTGCCGCCGACCTGGAACATGGCCGTGACGATGGCCGCGTTGCGCAGCGTCAGTCCGTTCGTGCGCAGGAGCGTCGGCAGCCAGCTCGAGAGCAGATAGATCACGAGCAGGCTCATGAAGAAGGTGACCCAGAACAGCAGCGTGCCGCGCAGCAGCTCCGGCTTGAACAGATGACCCACCGGCGACGTCGTGGACGGCTTCGATGCAATGTTGAACGTCGCGCCGCGCAGATCCTCATGCGGGGCAATACGCTGCAACGCGGCGGCCACGCGCTGCGGCGACTTGCCCGCCATCACGAGATAGCGCACAGACTCCGGCAGCGCACGCATCAGGACCACGCCCAGCGCGAGCGGCACCACGCCGCCGACGATCAGCACCGAGCGCCAGCCAAACGCGTCGATCAGCCCGGCCGACGCGAGACCGCCCAGCGCCGAGCCGAGCGTGAAGCCGCAGAACATCGTCGTCACGAGGAACGACCGGCGCGAGTCCGGGCAGTACTCGGACGTGAGCGTGATGGCATTGGGCATGGCGCCGCCCAGCCCGAGGCCGGTGAGAAAGCGCAGTGCAATCAGTTGCCACAGCTCGGCCGAGAACGCCGAGGCGAGACTCGCCAGTCCGAAGAACATCACGGAGAAGACCAGGATCGACTTGCGGCCGAACTTGTCGGCGAGCGGGCCGAACAGGAATGCCCCCGCCATCAGGCCCGCGAGCCCCGCGCCGAAGAGCGGGGCGAGGTGCGCCGGCGTGAGCGACCACTCGGCGCGGATGGCTGGGGCGATGAAGCCGATGGCCGCCGTGTCGAAGCCGTCGATGGCCACGATCAGGAAGCACAGGACGACGATCATCACCTGGAACGGCGAAATGCGATGCCGGTCGATGAACGCCGTCACGTTGATGGGGGTGGCTGGCATAGGTTGTCTCCTCGAAGGTGCCAGTCGCGGCGAGGCACAGGGCCCGCGTCGCGGTTGCGTTGCAGCGATTGTCGTGATGAGGCCGCCGCTGCCCGCGCGCGCCAGACGACAGGCGACGCAATGTCGGGCAGGGCGGCGGGCGGCAGCGCGGCGGCGCATACCCACACGCCGCGCTGCCGTCCGACCGGCTCCGTGCTGCCGGTTTTCTTGTGGTGATCCTGTGGCGATGCGGGGGCTTACTCGGCGCTCAGCCAGGGCGTTTGCGACAGGCAGTGCTCGGCGCGCCATCCGTGCAGCCATTGCAGCGCGTCGTAGAACTGCGTCTGCGTTCGGCCTTTCCACAGCGAATTACGCACCCAGCGATCCACGCCCTTGGCGTGATATACGCGGCCCATGTCGCGCGCGCCGTACAGCACCCGCGCGGTGCGGGGAATGCGCGCATGTTCGTATCGGCCGAAGGCGTCGACGAAATCGCCGTTGGCCGCCGCATACGCCGCGCCGAGCGTGACCGCGTCTTCGAGCGCCTGGCACGCGCCCTGCGCGATGTACTGCGTCATCGGGTGCGCCGCGTCGCCGAGAATCGTCGCGCGGCCGAAACTCCACTGCGCGACCGGGTCGCGATCGGCGGTGGCCCAGCGGCGCCACGACGTCGGACGGTCGAGCATCTGATGCGGCAGCGGGTCGATGCCCTCGAAGTACGACAGCACTTCCTCCTTGCTGCCGTCGCGCACGCCCCAGACTTCCTGCTCGCGGCTGTGGAACGTGACCACGAGGTTGTATTGCTTGCCGCCGCGCAGCGGGTAGTGCACGAGGTGGCAGTGCGGGCCGGCCCACACCACCGGCGCATTGACCTGCAGGTCCTCCGGCATGTTCTCGACGTCGACCACGGCGCGGTACACCACGTGCCCCGTCACGCGCGGCTCGTCGCCGATGAGCACGGCGCGCACGGCGGACTTCACGCCGTCGCAGCCGATCACGGCGTCGGCCGTATGGCGCTCGCCATGCTGGTCGACGACCGTCACGCCGGCGTCGTCCTGCTCCAGCGAGACGACGCGCGTGGCGGTGCGGAACCGGATGAGCGGATTGCGCTGCACCGCCTCGAGAATCGACAGATGGATGTCGGCGCGGTGGATCACAGCGTAAGGGTTGCCGAAGCGCTCGCGATACGGGGCGCCCACGTCGACCTCGGCGATCACGCTGCGGTCGATCGCGTCGCGCAGCGTGATGTGGTCGGTGAAGACCGAGCGTGCGCGCGCCGCCTCCCCCACGCCGAGCGCGTCGAGCGCGGCGAACGCATTGGCGGCGAGCTGAATGCCCGCGCCGATCTCGCCAATGGTCTCGGCCTGCTCGAGCAGTTCGATGCGCACGCCCTGATTGGCGAGGGCCAGCGCGGCCGCGAGGCCGCCGATACCGCCGCCGACCACGAGCGCCTTGGGTTGATGGGTTTGTGTCATGTTGTCTCCTGCGGCCCTTCCAGCCGTGAATCGGGATTACGCCGTGTAGTCCGGCTGATGGTCGGGGGCGGCCGCGCGGAAGGCCGGATGCGCCGACGCGTGCTCGAACACCGCCATCGCCTTCGGGTAGGCCGACAGGTCGCACCCCATGCGCCGGGCGTTGGCGATCTGCGGGACGAGGCAGATGTCGGCGAGCGTGGGCGCCTCGCCGAAGCACCACGGGCCCTGGCCGTGCTTGTCGAGCAGGCGCTCCACGCCGGCCATGCCCTCAGCGACCCAGTGCCGATACCACGCGTCTTTCTGCGCGGCCGTGAGCGCCAGCGGGCCTTGCAGGTACTTCAGGACGCGCAGGTTGTTGACCGGGTGAATATCGCAACTGACGAGCATCGACAGCTCGAGCACGCGGGCGCGCGCTTCGGTGTCCTGCGGCACCAGACGCACCTGCGGATACTTCACGTCGAGGTAGTCGAGGATCGCCAGCGACTGGCCCAGCGTCATCTCGCCGTCGACGAGCGCGGGCACGGCCGCCGACGGGTTCACTTCGTCGACGTAAGTGCTGGCCCGATGCTCGCCCAAGCGAATGTTCACCGGGATCGTGTCGAACGCCAGTCCCTTGAGCGCAAGCGCGATGCGCACGCGGTACGACGTCGAACTGTTGAAGAAGCTGTAGAGCTGCATGACGACCTCAGACCACGCGCACCTTGATTTCGCCGAGCCCTTCGACTGCCGTGACCATCGTCTCGCCGGCCTTGACCGGGCCCACGCCCTCGGGCGTGCCGGTGTAGATCAGATCGCCCGGCTCCAGGCGGAAGAACTGCGATAGATACGACACGGTTTCCGCGACCGACCAGATCAGATGCGTGATGTCGCTCTTTTGCTTTTGCACGCCATCGACCGTGAGCGAGATCGCGGCCTTTTCGATGTGGCCGACGACCGAGGCGGGATGGATCGGGCCGATGGGCGCCGACGCGTCGAAGGCCTTGCCGATTTCCCACGGCCGGCCCATCTCGCGCATCTTCATCTGCAGATCGCGGCGCGTCATGTCGAGCCCGACCGCGTAGCCCCAGACGTGCTCGAGCGCCTGCTCGAGCGGGATGTCGGAGCCGGCCTTGCCGATCGCGGCCACCAGTTCGGCCTCGTAGTGGTAGTTGTTCGTCTGGGCCGGATACTTCAGCGTCAGCGTGTCGCCGTAGGCGACGGGGAGCACGGCGTCGGCCGGCTTGCAGAAGAAGAACGGCGGCTCGCGGTCCGGATCGAAGCCCATCTCGCGCGCGTGGGCGGCGTAGTTGCGGCCGACGCAGTACACGCGGCGCACGGCGAACTGGTCGTTGCTGCCGGCAACGGGAATGGCGACGGTGGCGGGTGGAGCGAAGACGAAGGACATGGTGTTTGACTCGACTAAAAGGGAAACGTTGGGGCGTCGCCGATGCGGGGCGACGCCGGTTCGTGAATGAATGAAGCGAAGGCGTTCGTGGTGTCCGTTGCGTTCGTTGCGTTCGTCGGGCCCGCGATGGGCGGGCAATGAGGCCGCGCTCAGGTGCGCGACTCCCGCAGCAGGTTCAGCGCGGCGAGCACCGGGCGGTCCGAGTAGCTGAACAGCACCGCGTCTTCGAGCGCAGCGAGCTGCACCGGCGCCCACGACGGCACGACGAAGTGGTCGCGCGGCTCGAACTGGAACACCTCGTCGCCGATGCGCACCGTGCCGCGGCCTTCCACGACCGAGAACACCGTCGCGTCGGTGCTGCGATAGGTCTTGCCCTGGAACCCGGCGGGCAGGTATTGCATGAACGTGGCCATCGTCGGCATCGGCCAGCCGCCGGTGGCCGGGTTGACGTAGCGCAGCTTGATGCCGTCCCACGGATCGAGTTCACCGTTGCGGTACAGCGTGTCGAGCGCTTCGCGCGAGCGGGCATACGGGTAGCTGAAGATGGGCGAGGTCGGGTCGCTGACCTTGTGATGCACCGGCAGCATGTTGAAGCCGTAGCGCGCGAAGCTGTCGCCTTCGGGGCGCTGCACCGGTTGCTGCGCCTGCGGGTAGTTCTCGGCGAAGCCGGCGTCGAAGTACTGCACGAGCGGAATGTCGAGGCCGTCGAGCCACACGACCGGCTCGCCGTCGGCCGGGTTGCCGTGGTCGTGCCAGGTCCACGACGGCGTGATGATGAAGTCGCCCGGCGCCATGGTCGTGCGCTCGCCGTCCACGGCGGTCCATGCGCCGCGCCCTTCCACGATGAAGCGCAGGGCCGATTGCGTGTGACGGTGGCTCGGCGCGATCTCGCCCGGCAGGATCAGTTGCAGGCCCGCATAGAGCGAGCCGGTGATGCTCGACGAGCCTGGCGTGCCCGGATTTTGCAGGATGAGCACGCGGCGCACGGCCTCTTCGGCGCTGATCACATTGCCCGCTTCCATCACCAGCGGGCGCACCTCGCGGTATTTCCAGATCGCCGGCACCACGCGCGGGCGCGGCTGGGGCGGCACGAGGCTATGCAGCGATTCCCACAGCGGGGCCATGTGGTTGCGGCCAATGTGTTCGTAGTAGGCAGCGCGCTCGGCGCTGGGGGCGCGTTCGGACATGCGTGTCTCCGTATGGCTCCGTATGGTTATGAAGTCGGGTGGCCCGGGAAACGGGCCGCCGGCTGATCTATGGATAGCGTTATACTCGGCGAGACATAATCTTTGAAATGAAAAAATCATCGAATCCATACGAAAAATCGTATGGATCGACCGATCTGAAAGGCATCCCCGGGTGCCCGGAGAGCGCGCATGGACTGGACCCACCGCCTGCGTCTGCGCAATCTGCAGATGCTGCTGACCCTTGCCGAGACCGGCAACATGAGCCAATCCGCGGCTTTGCTCAATACGACGCAGCCCGGTTTGTCGAAGTGGCTCAAGGACCTGGAGGACGATATCGGCCTGCCGTTGTTCGAGCGTCAGGCGCGCGGCCTGCGCCCCACGGTCTACGGGGAAGCCCTGATCGAGCACGCCCGGCGCATCGAGGCGCAGCTCGACACGGCCCGTGACGATCTCGACGCCATGCGCGAGGGTGGCAGCGGGCTGGTGGCGATCGGCACGTCGGGCGCGTCCTCCGCGGACACTGTGCCGCTCGCGGTGCTGCTGTTGCTCCAGCGCATGCCGCGCGTGCAGGCGCGTGTCATCGAAAACACCATGGACCGGCTGATGAACCAGCTCGCGCACAGCGAGATCGACATCGTCGTGGGGCGCTCGGCGCCGGAACTGCAGGATCGCAACGTGCGCGCCGAGGCGCTGTATCTGGAGCCGCTGCACTTCGTCGCCCGCGCCCGGCACCCCGTCTTCTCGCTCGCCAGCGTCGACTGGCCGGACATTCATCGTTATCGGTGGGTGGTGTGGCCGCGCGGCACGCCGATTCGCAACGCGCTGGAGGCAGCACTCGGTGAGGCGGGATACCCGCTGCCGAACGACACGGTCGAATCGAATTCGACGATTCTCAATCTCACGCTGCTCAACAACAGCGACATGATCGGTCTGGCCTCGCACCGAACCGCTCGACGGCTCGAAGCGCTCGGCGCGCTGCGCATCGTGCCGCTGCGTCTGGCTGGCTTCGGTGCGATCTCGATGTACTGGCGCGACGATGGCGCCAACCGCGCGGCCGTCGCGGCGGCGCTCGAGTGCCTGCGCGCGGCGGCCACGCGATCGACCGGGGACGCCGTCGCGGGCGTCGAAGGGCAGGGGTGAGCCCCCGTGGCGGCGCGGCGACCTGCCCGAGCGCGCCGCCACGTCGCCGTTTGCTACACTTGCCGCCTGTCGAAGTCACTCTCTCGGGGCGTCAATGATTGGCCGCATCTCCGGCACGTTGCTGGAAAAGAACCCGCCGCACATCCTGGTCGATTGCCAGGGCGTGGGCTACGAAATTTCGGTGCCCATGAGCACCTTCTTCAACCTGCCCAACGTGGGCGAGCGCGTGACGTTGCTCACCCAGTTCATCGTGCGCGAAGACGCGCAGCTGCTCTTCGGCTTTGGCTCGCCCGACGAACGCAACACCTTTCGCGAACTGCTCAAGATCTCCGGCGTGGGCGCACGCACGGCTCTCGCCATCCTCTCCGGCATGAGCGTGGCCGACATCGCGCAGGCCGTGACGCTGCAGGAATCGGGGCGCCTCACCAAGATCCCGGGCATCGGCAAGAAGACGGCCGAGCGACTACTGCTCGAACTCAAGGGCAAGCTCGGCGCACAACTGGGCACCGTGCCGGGCGCGGCGACGCCGCATGATCACAAGAGCGACGTCGTCAACGCACTGCTCGCGTTGGGTTATTCCGACAAGGAAGCGATCGCGGCCGTCAAGACCGTGCCCGAAGGCACGAGCGTGTCGGACGGCATCAAGCATGCGCTCAAGTCGCTTTCCAAGGCTTGACGCGAGTGCGGGCGAAGGGCGAGACCGGAAGCGCAACGGTAAGCGCAACCGAATGTGGCCGCCACTGCGGGCCGAAAGGGTATGGCAGGCGCGGCGCGCCGAGGGCCATGCGCAATACGGCGGCAGGGGGAGCGGTGGGGAGACGGCATGCAACTGCGATGGCTTGAAGACTTCGTCGAACTCGCACGCACGCGCAGTTTCACGCGGGCGGCCGAGAATCGCTTCGTCACGCATCCGGCCTTCGGCCGGCGCATTCGCGCGCTGGAAGAATGGGTCGGCACCCGGCTCATCGAGCGCACGAAGCCGCTCGAGCTCACCGCCGCCGGCACCGTCTTTCTCGACGCGGCCACCAACGCGCTCGACATCCTTCACAGCGCCCGCACCCAATTGCAGGACGCCGCGCCCACGCTCGAAAACAACCTGAAGATCGCCACGGGCCGCACGCTCGCCGCCACGTTTTTCCCGGACTGGTACGACCAAACCGTGGCGCGCATCGGCGCCTTCACCGCCACGCTGTCCACCGGCGGCGCGGAGCAGGCGATTTTGCGGCTCGCCGCCGGCGAAGTCGATCTGCTGATTGTCTATTCCAGCGCGCACACGCGGCTGCTCATCGATCAGGACCGTTTCGACTGGTTGAGCGTGGCGCGCGAGGTGCTGGTGCCGGTCAGCGCCCTCGACGCCCAGGGACGCGCCAAATACCGGCTGGCGGCCGGGCCGACGCCGATTCCATGGCTGGCGTTCACGCGCACGCTCACACTGCGCGCGGTGCTCGCGCGCCACCTCGCCGAAATGCCGAACCGGCCCACGCTCAGGCCCGTCTATCAGGCCGATTCGTATGAGGCGATTCTCGCAATGGCGCGCCGCGGCGCCGGCATTGCCTGGCTGCCGCAGCGCCTCGTGGCGGACGACGTCGCGTGCGGCACGCTCGCCATCGTCGGCGGCAAGGACTGGCAGATCGGCTTCGACATTGCGCTGTACCGCCGCCGCCATCAACCGCATCCGGTGCTCGACGCGATCTGGCAGAGCACGCGCCAGGCCTCGGGGGACGACGCCTGACGCCCGCGCGCTCGCCGGGCAGGCTCGGCCATGCGCCTTGCCGCCCGGCCGTCACGATCAGTGTTCGTGATGCAGATACCTGGCTTCGCGCGGCAGACGCAGACTCACGAGGAATGCGATCACCATCATGCCGGTGACATACCAGTAGAACGTCGGCTCCATGCCGGCCTTCTTCAGCCCCAGCGCCACGTATTCGGCCGAACCGCCGAAGATCGCATTGGCGACGGCGTAGGCCAGACCCACGCCCAGGGCGCGCACTTCCGTCGGGAACATCTCGGCCTTCACGATGCCGCTGATCGACGTGTAGAAGCTCACGATCGCCAGCGCCACGCAGATCAGCACGAAGGCGACGACCGGGCTGTGCACGGTCTTGAGCGCGGTGAGGATCGGCACCGTGGCGATCGCGCCGAGCGCGCCGAAGAGCAGCATGTTGTTGCGGCGGCTGATGCGGTCCGAGAGCATGCCAAAGAGCGGCTGCATGCACATGTACACGAACAGACAGCCCGTCATGACGTAGCTGGCCGTCTTGATCGGCATGCCGGCCGTGTTGACCAGGTACTTCTGCATGTACGTCGTGAACGTGTAGAAGATCAGCGAGCCGCCCGCGGTATAGCCCAGCACCGTGAAGAACGCCGCCTTATGATGGCGGAACAGGCCCGCGAGCGTACCGGCTTCGCGATTGGTGCGGCTCGCCGTCGTCGACGTTTCGTGCAGCGTGCGACGCAGCAGCAGCGCGACCACGGCCGTGATCGCGCCGACCACGAACGGAATGCGCCAGCCCCATGCCTTGAGTTCGGCCTCGTCCAGCAGTTGCTGGAGAATCACGACCACCAGCACGGCGAGTAGCTGGCCGCCGATGAGGGTGACGTACTGGAACGACGAGAAGAAGCCGCGGCGGCCCTTGAGCGCCACTTCACTCATGTAAGTGGCCGTGGTGCCGTACTCGCCGCCGACCGACAGGCCTTGCAGCAGACGCGCCAAGAGCAGCAGCGCGGGCGCCCAGTTGCCGATGCTCGCGTGCGTGGGCAGCGCGGCGATGAGCAGCGAGCCGAAGCACATCATCATCACCGAGATGACCATCGAGTTCTTGCGGCCGTTGCGATCGGCAATACGGCCGAACAGCCAGCCGCCGATGGGGCGCATGAGAAAGCCCGCGGCGAACACGCCGGCCGTGTTGAGTAGCTGCGCGGTCGGATCCGAGCTGGGGAAGAACGCCGGCGCGAAATAGATCGCGCAGAACGCATAGATATAGAAGTCGAACCACTCGACCAGATTGCCCGACGATGCAGCGACGATCGCGAACACGCGCTTGCGGACTTCTTCGGGGGTGGGGGGCTTGGCGCCGATTTCGGCGTTGAGTGTAGCTGTCTCTTTCATTTCTACTGGCGATGGGGGCACCGCGTTGACTACGTTTGCAACACGACGCGCAACGCCCGCCGTCATATCCGGTTCACACCGGGTCTCGTTGGCGGAGCCTCGCGTCGCGGGGGCGGGGCCACTATAGCGGGTATGGGCGGGACCGCACAATGCCCGGGCGCCAGATCCATTATTGTGAATATGGAAACAATCGACGGAATTGTTGCTGTGCAGCATGGCGATCACGCCCGCCGGGCGGCGTTCCCCGTCGGATGAAGATCCGTCCCGGCCGCAGGGAAAGCCGGGGGAAATTTTCCGAAATTTTCTCGCCGGACGAGAGCCGGGCGCGGGCGTCGCCGCTTATGCCCGGACGCCACGTACATTTGCGCGGTGCATTCATAAGCTATTCGATAAGAAATGCTTAGCCGGCCGGGAAGCGGCCGGTAGCATGGGAGGCCGCTCTCTCTCCCGAAGCCCTCGCGTGTTGTCGCGAGGCGCCACTCCAGAAGTCATGCAAGGCGATACGTTATTGATCAAGTCGGGCGGCGCCGCCGCATTGCCCGAATGGCAGCACCACTTTGCGCGGCTGATGCCTGGTCTGCGCGTGTGCGGATGGGACGACCCGTTCGTCGATGCGCGCAATGTCAGGTATGCGCTCGTCTGGCAACCCGACCCGGGGCGCCTCGCTCGCTATCCCCGGCTGCGTCTGATCCTGAGCGCGGCCGCGGGCGTCGATCACATTCTCGCCGATCCGAAGCTGCCGCCCAACGTGCCGATCGTCCGCATGGTCACCGAGGAGACGCGCGAGCGCATGAGCGACTTCGTTACCCTGTCGGCGCTGGCCATCGTGCGCGACATGCCCGCGCTCGTGGCCGCACAACGCGACGGCCAGTGGGCCTGCGACCTTACCGGGCGCCTCGCGCGTGACACCCGCGTGAGTGTGCTCGGACTCGGCGAGCTGGGCCGTGCAGTGGCGGCGAGGCTGCGCGCCAACGGCTTTCGGGTGAACGGCTGGACGCGCACGGCGAAGCCGGCGGAGAACGTGCCGGTGTTCTCGGGGGAAGGGCAACTCGACGCGTTGCTCGCGCAGACGGACATCCTGGTCAACCTCCTGCCCGATACGCCGGCCACGCGCGGCATTCTCGGCCGCCGCCTCTTCGCTCGCCTGCCCGCGGGCGCCAGCCTCATTCAGGTGGGACGCGGCGCGCACCTCGATCGTCATGCGCTCCTTGACGCCCTCGACAGCGGACGCCTGCGCTGGGCCGTGGTCGATGTCTTCGACATCGAGCCACTGCCGCCGGACGATGCGCTGCGCCGCCATCCCAAGGTGCTCGTGACGCCGCACATCGCATCGACGGTGTCGTATGCCGCTCGCGCCCGGCAGGTGGCCGACGTCCTTGGCGCGCATTTGCGCGGCGCGCCGCTGCCATTCGTCTACGACGCTGCGCGGGGGTACTGACATCATGACGAGCGACTTGCGCGCGAGTGAAGACGCCGCCGCCACCGCGCGCGGCGACGACGCTTACGAGCGCATCCGGCACGACGTCCTGACTTGCGCGATCATGCCCGGCGCCATCGTGAGCGAGGCCGAGCTCATGCGCCGCTACGGCATCGCGCGCACCAGTTGCCGGGTGGCGCTGGTGCGGCTCGTGCACGAAGGCTTCGCGCGAGCGATCCCGCGTCAGGGGTATCGCATCTCGCCGATCACGTTGGCGGACGTCGAGGAAATCTTCACCCTGCGCGCACAGCTCGAGCCGATGGCGGCGCGGCTTGCGTGCGGCAACGTCGACACCGAATTGCTCGCGCGGCTGGACCAGGCCTGCGAAGCGCCTTACGCCCACAAGCCCATCGGCCACCAGATCGCGTGGTTCCTGCACACCAACCGCAAGTTTCACCTGACGATCGCGGCCGCGAGCGGCAATGCGCGGCTATACCGCACGCTGGCCGGCCTGATGGACGACATGGCCCGGCTCGTGTCACTCGGCTTCGGCGTGCAGGGCGTGCGCCCCGGCATCGAACACGACCACGAGGGCATCATCGAGGCGTTCGCGGCCGGCAATGGCGCGCGCGCCGAAGCGCTCGCCCGCCGGCATATCGAGACCTTCCTGCAGCAAACCAAGGAGCAGGTGTTCGCGAGCCTCTCCAGTGCGGGCACGTGGCTTCCCTATTTTTCCATTGCCGAGCTAAGAAAGTAGCTGGCGCATGCCCACTGCCCCTGCCGCTCATGTGCCGCTCATGTGCCGCTCATGTCGCTCATGTCGCTCATGTCGTTCATGTCGTTCATGCCGCGGTGCGAGCGCGCGCGTCTTCGTGACGCCGCCCCGGAATCGCGTCGAGCAGTGCGCGCGTGTACGGATGTGACGGCGCGCGGAAGATCGACGCCGTGTCGCCGTACTCGACCACGCTGCCCGATTTCATGACGGCGAGCGAGTCGCACAGCTGCGCGGCGACGCGCAGATCATGCGTGATGAAGATCATCGACAGGCCCAGTTCCGTCTTCAGCCGCGCGAGCAGGCGCAGCACCTGCGCTTGCACGGAGACGTCGAGGGCGGAGACGGGTTCGTCCGCCACCAGCACGCGCGGGCGCATCGCGAGCGCGCGCGCGAGCCCGATGCGCTGTCGCTGACCGCCGGAGAATTCGTGCGGGAAGCGATCCAGCGCGTCGGCGCTCAGGCCCACCAGCTCGAACAGCTCACGTGCGTGCGTCCGTGCCTCGCGGGGCGGCTCGCCGCGTGCGATGGGCCCTTGCGTGACGATGTCGCCCACACGGCGTCGCGGGTTGAGTGAACTGAACGGGTCCTGGAACACCATCTGGATGTCGAGGGCCGCTCGGCGCGCTTCGGCGCTGAGCGTACCGGCGGCAAGGTCGGCGTCGCGATAGAGGATGCGTCCGGCGTCAGGCGTCATCAGCCGAAGGATCGCGCGCGCGAGCGTCGACTTGCCCGACCCGCTTTCGCCGACGATGCCCAGCGTCTTGCCTGCGCCGACTTCCAGGCTCACGTCGCGCAACGCGGCCGTGTGTGCCTGCGCCTTGCCGGGCCAGCCATGGCGCCGGTACGTCTTGCGCACCTGCTCGACACGCAGCACCGCCGGCGTGCCGCTGCTCTCGCGGCGGGGCATGCCCGACGCGTCCGGCACGCCGGACACGCCTGACACGCCGGACGTCGCCGGACCCGGCCGGGGCAACGCCGGCACCGCCGCGATCAGCGCTCGCGTGTACTCGTGCGAAGGCCGGGTGAGCAGCGTTTGCGCGGGGCCTTGCTCCACGATCTCGCCGTGCCGCATCACTGCGACCCGGTCGGCGATCTCGGCCACCACGCCGAAGTCGTGCGTGATGAACAGCACGCCCGTGTCCTTGCGCTGCTGGAGTTCGCGAATGAGCGCGAGGATTTGCGCTTGCGTGGTCACGTCGAGTGCGGTGGTCGGCTCGTCGGCGATGAGCAGCTCCGGCTCGAGGGCGAGCGCCATCGCGATCATCGCGCGCTGGCGCTGGCCGCCCGACAGTTCGTGCGGATAACGTTTGGCGGCGTCGGGCGGCGACGGGATATGCACCGCCTCCAGCCATTCCAGGGTGCGCGCGCGAATCGCGCTGCCGGACAGGCGCGTGTGCGTGCGATAGACCTCGGCGATCTGATCGCCGATGGTGCGCAACGGATTGAGCGCCGTCATCGGTTCCTGGAAGATCATGCCGATGCGCGCGCCGCGCCAGCGGCGACGCTGCGCTTCGGGCAGCGCCAGCAGATTCCCTTCGCCGTGCCAGGCCGCGCGCCCCGCGCTCACGCGCACACCCGGCGGCAGCAATCCGAGCAGCGTGCTCGCGGTCATCGACTTGCCCGAACCGCTTTCTCCGACCATGCAAAGAATTTCGCCGCGTGCGAGGGAGAACGACACGTCGTGAAGCGCGTGCGGGCGGTCCGCCCCGGCAGGCAGATCGAGAGTGAGGTGTTGGACGTCGAGCAGTGTCGTCATGATGCAAGTCCGTGAAGGCGGCGGCCAGCCGCACGTTCAGAGGCGCTGACCGCCGCTCGCGTCGAGCGACTGGCCGGTGATCCAGCGGGCGGCGTCGCTGGCGAGAAACGCCACGATGTCGGCGATGTCGCGCGGCTCGCCCACACGGCCGAGCGCTACGGTTTTTGCGATGACTTCGCGCTCGACGGGGTCGCTCGCGCGGCGATTCAGATCCGTGGCCGTCGCACCGGGCAGCACGGCGTTGACCGTGATGGCGCGCGCGCCGAGATCGGCGGCGAGCAGCCGGGTCAGCGCTTCCAGACCCGCTTTCGCGGGCGCGTAGACGCTCATCTCGGGATATGCCGCCCGGGTGCCCATCGACGACACGTTCACGATGCGCCCGCCGTCGCGCAGGTAGGCAAGCGCGTGCTGGATCAGAAAGAACGGCGACTTGAGATTGACCTGCAAGACGCGGTCGAACGCCTCGGGCGTCACGGCGTCGATGCGCGCACGCAGGCCCACACCCGCGTTGTTCACGAGAATGTCGAACCGCGGCGGCAAATGGTGCGCGGCGAGTGCGCCGGTGAAGCGCTCGATGAGCGCGAGCGCGCCGTCGGGCGAGGCCAGGTCCGCGCGCACCGCAAACGCGCGCGATCCGTTCGCGTGCAGCGCTGCGACGAGCGTCTCGGCGTCGTCTTGCGCGGCGTTGTAGTGCACGGCGACGGTTGCGCCGCGCGCGGCCAGCGCGATAGCGATGGCACGACCGATGCCGCGGCTGGCGCCGGTGACGAGGGCGACTTTGCCGTCGAGACGGATCGGGTCGCGAGATTCAGGCAGAAGATTCATGAGGCGCGGGCTCCGCAGAGGACGGATGTGTGGCTTCGGTCATCGCTCCAGCCGTGCTCGGCTTCGAGCTTGCGCGCCAGTTCCAGCAGCGCGTGACGGTCGACCTTGTTGGTGCCGGCCCATGGCAGTTCGGCAACGAACGCCACGCGTCGCGGATGCTGATACGCGGGACCATTGGCGAGCGCATGCTGCTTGAGGGCGTCGACGCCGAGCGTGCTGCCCGGCTGCCGCACGACGAAGGCGACCGGCACGGCGGCACGTTCCTCGTCGGGCAGCGGCACAACGCTCGCCTGGCGCACTTCGGGGTGCGCCTCGAGCAGCTTTTCCACTTCCACGGGATAGATGTTCTCGCCGGCGCAGACGAACATGTCGTCCGCGCGCCCCACGAAATAGAAGAAGCCGTTCGCGTCGCGCCGCATCACGTCGCCGCTGTAGTACCAGCCGTCCTTGAGCACCTGCGCCGACTTTTCCGGCAAACGGTGATAGCCGCGCATCACGGCAGGGTTGCGCATGCACAGTACGCCGTGATCGGCGTCCGCTCCGTCGACGAGCTTGACGGCGTCCGGCGAGAGCGGATAGCCCAGGGCGAGCGGCGGCAGCGCAATGCCATCGGGGTGCGGGCCGAAGATGCTCGGGCCGGCTTCGGTCGTGCCGTAGCCGTGATGGATATGCGTGTGCGGGAATGCGGTCTGGATTCGGGCGAGGAGCGCGGCGCTCATCGGCGCGGAGCCGAGCATCACGCGCCGCAGCGACGAGACGTCGCGGCCCGCCAGCGTCTGCGGGTCCTTGACGAGCCGCGCGAACATCGTGGGCACGGCGGTGAGCACGGTGATGCGATAAAGCTCCAGCGCATCGACATACGAGGCCACGTCGAACGACGGCAATATCACGAGCGAAGCATTCGCCGCGAAGGCGCGCTTGGCCATGAAGAGCCCGTTCATGTGAAACAGCGGTTGCGCGAGCAGATAGCGCTCGGCCGACGGATCTTCCGGCGGGACGTGCGTCGCCCCAAGCGCCCAGAGCTGCCCGGCGTGCGTGAGCGGCACGCCCTTGGGTTTGCCGGTGGAGCCGGACGTGTAGAGCATCTGGGCAATGTCGTCGTGCGCGGGACGCACGGATTCGAAGTCGGTCGGCCGGACCTGCGCGGTGAAACCCCCGGGACCGTCGTCGTCGAAATCGATGACCGGCACGCGCGAGGCGAATGCTTCGCGGCGTGCACCGTCGACGAACGCGAGCGAGATGCCGGCGTCGTCGATCACGTAATCGAGGATTTCGCGCGACTGCTTGATGTTGATCGGCACGGCGACGTAGCCCGCACGCATGATGCCGAAGTAGGCGATCAGATACTCGGCCCGGTTGAGCGAGGCGATGGCCACGTGGGCGCCGGGCGGCAGGCGCCGGTCGCGCAATAGGGCGGCCACGCCGCCGGCGAGCCGGTCGATGTCGGCGTGGGTATAGCGATGCGGCAGCTTGCCGTCGCGCAGATCGACGATCGCGGTGGCGTTCAGATCGAGCGTTCGGTCGATGAGGTCGCCGAGGTTGTGCCAGCGGTGAGTCATGAGATTCGGTCGGGTGATGAGGGAGTCGTGAAACTGGCGCGAGGCGTGTTCAGCGCTTGCGCAGCGAAGGGTTCAGCGCGTCGTTCAGGCCGTCGCCCACGAGGTTGAGCGCGAGCACGGCGAGCATGATGGCCACGCCGGGCTCCGCGCACAGATACCAGGATGAGCGGATGAGCGTGCGGCCTTCCCCGATCTGGCGGCCCCAGCTCGCCACGTTCGGATCGCCGAGCCCGAGAAACGACACGACCGATTCGTACAGAATCGCGCCGGCCACCACGAGTGTTCCCATCACGAGCACCGGCGGCAGCGCATTGGGCAGCACCTCGCGCAGCGCGATTCGCCATGGCGACAGGCCGACGGTGCGGCATGCCTGCACGAACTCGCGCGACTTGAACGACAGGCACTCCGCCCGTGTGAGGCGCGCGATGGCAGGCCACGACACCAGGGCCACGGCGAGCACCGTGTTCTCGATGCGCGGGCCGAGAATCGCGACGACCGTGAGCACGAAGACGACGTTCGGCACGATCTGGAACAACTCCGTCAGGCGCATGAGCACTTCGTCGATCCACCCGCCCCACCATGCGGCGAGCGCGCCGATCGACACACCGATGAGCGTGGCCGCGACACTGGCGGTAATGCCGATGAGGAGCGTGGCTCGCGCACCGTGCGCGAGCTGGGCGGCGATGTCGCGCCCGAGCGCGTCGGTGCCAAGCGGGTATTGCCATTGCTCGAACGGCCAGATCTCCGGCGCGGCCACGATACGCAGCGGATCGCCCGGATACCACCAGTTCGCGCATAGCGCGACCACGGTGATGAGGGTGAGCAGCGCCGCGCCGGCCACGGCGCCGCCGTGTCGCGTGAATTGCCGCCAAGCGCGGGGGCGGCGCCGCCCGTCGCGAAGCGAGGCGGCGCCACGGCCCGGACGGAGCGCGTCGAGTACAGGTTCTGCGGAAGGCGTCATGGGAAAAAACGGTTCGTTACGGTGGAGCAATGGGAAAACGGATGGCGTGCACGGGGCGCGCCGGCGACATCACGGCGCCTGAGTTCGTATGCGTGGGTCGAGCCGCGTGTAGATCAGATCGACGGCGATGTTCGCGACGATGACCAGGGCCGAGCTGAGCACCAGCAGCCCGAGCACGACCGGGTAGTTGCGACTCATGACACTGTCGAAGAGCACGCCCCCGATGCCGGGCCAGCTGAAGACCGCTTCCACGACGATGCTGCCGCCGAGCACCGTGCCGAGTTGCAGGCCGAGCAGCGTGACTACGGGCAGCATGGCGTTGCGCACCATGTGCCGCACGATCACGGTGCGGCGCGCGAGCCCCTTCGCCAGCGCGGTGCGCACGTGATCCTGGCGCGCCACTTCGAGCATGGACGCGCGCATCACGCGGGCATACGTCGCCGCATAGAAAAGGCCGAGCGTGAGCGCGGGCAGCGCCAGGTGGTGGAGCACGTCGAGCGTGGCGCGCCACACGCCGGCGAGGCCCGTGCCATAGTCCATGCCGATCGTGGTCATGCCGCCCACCGGCGCCCAGCCGAGCTTCACCGAGAACAGGATGATCAGCATGATGCCGAGCCAGAAACTCGGTGCGGCAAAGCACACCACGGCGGCAACGGACACGAGCGTGTCGCGCCACGTATTCACGTTCACGGCAGCGACGACGCCGGCGCTCACGCCCACGAGCACGGCGATGGCCAGACTTGCCAGCATCAGCACGAGCGTGGCGGGCAGATGCGCCACGATCACGTCGAACACCGGCAGGTTGTGGCGGTACGAGTAGCCGAGATCGAGATGCGCCACCGCGTTGATGTAGTGCAGCAGTTGCTGCCACAGCGGCTTGTCCATGCCGTAAGTCACGCGCAGCCGCTCGATCAGCGCCGGGTCGGTGACCTGCTGCTCGGCGGTCATCACGTCGAGCAGTGTGCCGGGCACCGACTGGATCAGGCAGAAGTTCATGACGATCACACCGAGCAGCAGCGGCACGGCTTGCAGCACCCGGCGCAACAACAGACGCGTCACCATGACAGTCGCCTCCCGCCTTACGCGAGCCACACGTCGGCCAGCGCGTCGCCCTGCACGTTGGCGCTGGTCGTCGCGCGCCGCACGTTGGTGCGCGAGAGCGTGAACGATTCCATTTCCACAAGCGGCACGTGCGGCACGTCGGTCGAGGCAAGGCGCGCGAAATCATGGGCGAGCGTTATTCGCTTCGCGTTGTCCGTCTCCACCGTCAGGCGATCGACGAGCGCGTCCATCGCCGGGTTTGAATAGCCGGTGGCGTTGCGAAACGCCGCGCCCTTAACAATGCCGTCCGTCGTGTAGAACTGCGTGACCACTGGCACGAGTTCGAGCGGGGCGGTGAAGTTCGAGATGGCGATGTCGTAGTCGTAGTCGCCGTAGATGCGCTTGAGCGACGTGGCCCGGTCGAGCGAGTCGAGCTTCACGGTGATGCCGATGTCCTGCAGCGCCTGTTTCACGTACTGACCGAGCTTGGCGTTCTCCTCGAACCAGGCGGCGGCAACAAGGTTGACCGTGAAGCGCGAGCCGTTCTTGCGGGGCAGGCCTGCGGTGTCGAGCAGCGCGCGCGCCTTGGCGGGGTCGAACGGGTATTTCGGCACGTCGTCGGTGAAGAACAGCGGATTGCTGCGGAAAATCGGCGAGACGGCGGGCTTGCCGCGCCCGAAGTAGATCGTGTCGATGATGAACTTGCGGTCGATGGCATGCAGGATCGCCTGACGCACCTCGCGTCGCCTGACGTGCTCGCGTCGCTGGTTGAATTCGATGGTGACCGCCCACGCGGCGTTTTCGTAGCCCTTCGTCTCCACCGCGATCTTGCCCGTCTTCACGAGACGGTCGATGTCGCGCGCCGGCACCGGGTTGGAGAACGCCACCGCGAGTTCACCCGTTTCCAGTGCGGCCGAGCGCGACGCCGGATCGCTCCACCAGCGAATGATCAGCTTGTCCGGATACGGCTGCGCATTGTTCCAGTACTGCTCGTTGCGCGAGTAGGCGACGTGGCTGCCGCGCACCCACTGGCCGTACTTCCACGGCCCGGTGCCGACCGGCGCGTTGTTGAGCGGGTTCGTGATGATGTCCTTGCCCGCATAGAGGTGTTTGGGCACGAGCACCTGGTATTGACCCGCCAGGATCGATTTGAAGAAGAACTCCGGCACCGGCGTGGAGAATTCCAGTTTCACGGTGTGAGCGTCGAGCGCGCTCACACGCTTGAGCGCCTTGAGCGCGACGCCGGCCGAGATCGGCTTCCAGTGTTCCTGCACGTTATAGACGACGTCGTCCGCGGTAAAGGGCTTGCCGTCGTGCCATAGCACGTTCTTGCGCAGCGAGACGGTGTAGGTCCTGAAGTCGCCCGAGGCGCGCACGTCGGTGGCGAGCACCGGCTGGAAGGCGAGCTTCTCGTCGATCTTGAGCAGCCGCTCGAGGATCTTCGTCGAGGTCATGAACGGGCTGGAGCCGCCGCCGCCCGGCACGAACAGCGCCTGCGGCTCGAGGCCGCCCCAACTGGCCACGAGCGTGCCGCCGCGGCGTGGTGTCCCGCCCGTGATCGTGCCTGCGCCGCCGGCATTGGTCGCGCCGGCTGCATTGGCGCGCGTGGGCGAGACAAGCCATCCGGCGGCGCCGGCCAGCGTCGTGGAGGCGGCCAGGGCGCCGCCCGCGCTGCGATAGAGGAACTGACGTCGGGAAAGGCCCCGTGATTTACGCATGATGAACTCCGGTAAGGCTGGGCACTCGTGCGTGCGCGCGAGTGCCTTGCAACGTCTTGGCGATGAAACCCCAGCGAATGTCCGGCGCGTCAGGCGGGCGCCAGCGTGGCGTAGCTCGCCCGGCCGATCGCCACGAGCGCGCCCTGGTCATTGAAAAGATCGACGTCCGCGACACCGATGCTCTTGCCGAGCCGGCGCACGCGCGCCACGGCGCGCAGATCGGTGTCGACGGCCGGTCTCAGGTAGTCCACACGGAAGTTGACCGTCGGCAGCCCGCGGCCGACGAGCATGCCCACGGCGAAGTCGCCGACCGTGTCGATGACCGCCGCGAGCGGGCCGCCGTGCCACTGGCGCGTACCCGCGCCGCGCTCGAAGGCCGGCTGGAACGGCACGCGCACGTCGAGGGTTTGTGCGTCGTGATCGAGCGCCGTCACACGCAGGCCGAGCCACGCGATGAACGACGACTTGTCGAACGCCTGCTGGACCTGTTCGGCGCGAAGGGGCTGGACGGACGTGCTCATGCGGCCACCAGCACCTTGCCGATGACCTGGCGGTTCTCCAGCGTCGCGAGGGCTTGCGCGCCATGTTCCAACGGCCACTTCTTGTCGATCAGCACGCGCAGCTTGCCGCTGGCAACGAGTTCGAGCAGTTCGTGGAGGTCTTCGCGCTCCCAGCCGTTCGAGCCGCGGATCTGCAGCTCGAACGTCCAGATGAAGCGCAGGTCTTCCTTGGGATCGAAGCCCGCCGTGGCGCCGCAGGTGAGCACGCGTCCGCCCTGGCGCAGGGTGCGCAGCGAGCGCGTCCACGTGTCGCCGCCGGTGAAGTTCACCACCACGTCGACACCGCCGTTCTCGGCCGCGCCGCGGCGGCGCGCGGCCTTGCCGTAGCGGGCCCGCACGACTTCCACGAAGTCTTCCTCGGTGTAGTGGATGATGTCGTGCGCGCCAAGCTCGCGCAGACGCTCGCCCTTCTCGCGCGAACCCGCGCAGGCGATCACATGCGCGCCGGCGAGCTTCGCCAGTTGCACGGCGCACACGCCCACGCCGCCGCTTGCGCCGAGAATCAGCACACGTTCGCCGGCCTTGATCTGGCCGATGCGGTGCATCATGCGCAGCGCGGTGCCGTAGGCCACGGGCAGGGCGGCGGCGGCGTCGAACGAGACAGCGTCGGGCAGGCGCACCAGTTGATGCGCGGGTACGCGGCACAGCTCGGCCAGGCCGCCGTGGGTCGTTTCACCGACCAGGCCGCCCGTGACGCGGTTGATGGGATCGACGAGCACGCGATCGCCGACCGACCAACCTTCGACACCCGGGCCGACGCTGGCGATCTCGCCAGCCACGTCCAGCCCGATGATCACCGGGAACGGCAGCTTGATGCCGGGCATGCCGCGACGGGTGAATACGTCGTGGTAGTTCAGCGACGAGGCGCGCACGCGCAGGACCACTTCGCCTTCGCCGGCAACGGGGTCGGGGAAGTCGGTCTCGAGTCTCAGGGCGTCGTTGTCGCCGTGTTCACGCAATACGATGGCTTTCATGTCGTTTGTCAGTCGTTTGTCAGTCGTTTCTCGGTCGATTCAGGGTGAGCGACGCCCTCGGGCAGTCGCCGATCAGTGTTGAAAACGGAAAACGTGGCGCCGGCGCGGACCGCCCTGGCAGCCGCGCGACGCCCAGGGTCGGGCGTCAGCCGGTCATGGGCTTGCGTTCATACGTGCTTGCGCCTCGCTAAGCCGCCGTGGCGAGTCCCTGCAGCGCCTGCTGCGTGATCTGCAGGCCGTGCGCGAGCACGCTGTTGCGCCACACCGAGGACACCGGTACGAAGGCGTCGAGCACGTCGGCGCGCAGTTGACGGTCGCGCGCGGCGTCGGGCTGTGCGCCTGCGCGTGAGCGCAGCCATTGATCGAGGCGATTCGCGAGGCTGGCGTTCGCGCCGCGCGTGCCGAATTCCACGACTGCGCCGATCACCGGACGTCCCTTTGCGAACTGCTCGACGCCGCGGAAGACGAGACCCTGATAGTCGGGGCGGCGCAGGCCGTGCGGCCGTTGATCGAGCACGCGTTGCTCGCCCCACCAGCGCGCGGCTTCACGCTGCTCTGCGCTGTTCTCGACGTTAAAGCAAAGGAAGAAGGGCTCGCCGTACTCGCCAATGCCGGTGTGCCAATCGATCAGGCCGATGCGCTGCGCCTGCGCGAGGTCGCGCTCGACGATGGTCTGCAGTGTCACGTTCGACCATTCCCGTGCGCGTCCGCCGTAGATGAGGCCGTCGGCGTGGGTGTACTGGCCGCTCGCGAGCGTGTTGAAAAGCGCGTCGGCGCCGTGCGTTTCGCGAAAGGCGTCGATGGCCTTGGCGCTTTTTTCCAGACCCTCGCTCGTCCATTCCTCGGGAATCAGATGATCGTGCAGCGACGCGTAGTGCGCATTGGCCGGCGGCGTGCGGGCGTGGTCGATGAAGTTGCGGTTCAGGTCGACGTTGTTTTCCGTGGTCCGCGTGGCGTGGGCAAAACCGTAGGGGTTGAGCGCGTGCACGAAAGTCACGGCCACGCCGGAAGGCAACGTGCTGGCCGCGTGTGCGAGCCATGCGGTTTGGACGGCCGAGCCCGCGCCACCTTCGAGGCCGTGCGTGCCGCTGATGGCGAGCAACTGATGCGGTGCGTGCGCCGGACCGAGGCGCGCGACGTCGATGCTGAGCTCGCTGCCGTCCGGCGCCTTGGCATTGGGGTGAACGTAGGTCGTGAGGCTCGCGCCCGCGTGGTCGGCGGCGCGCCGAAAGCGTTGCCGGGCGTCGCTATAGTCGACGCCGAACGCCTGCCACCAGGTCGGCTGCGTGCTCATGCGGCGTCCCCTTCGACGAACTGCAGTGCCACGCGAAAGCCGTCCGCGGCGGCGACGAGCACCGAGCGCTCGCCCGGCGCCGTGAATGGCACGCCGTTCTCGCGCAGCGTGGCCCGGGTCTGCACGAGCGAGCGGGTGCGCAGGACGAGCGCGACGTTGCGCTCGCTGCCATCGTCGGTCGTCTCGACCTTGCCGAAACGTTGCTCGGCTTCGGCGGGTGTGACGAAATGCACGCGTGCGCGACCGGCGGCGAACGAATAGCCTTGTGAGCCCGTGGCCGTGAGCACGCCGGGTCCGAAGACGCGCTCGTACAGCGTGGCGGTCACGGCGGGGTTCGGCGAGCTGATGACGAAGCCGACAATGTCCGTCACGCCGTTGGGATGATCGCGCCACTCGTCGCGCCAGACGTTCTCCGGCGTGAAATGATGGCAAAAGAACGTGCGGCCGTTGCGCACCAGTTCAGCGGCCAGACGCACGGTGCGAAAGCGGGCCTCTTGCGTGGCGCCGTCGGGCAGGCGCACCGGCCGGAAGAATTCGGCGGGGGTTTCCACGCCGATGTTGCGCGCCTGCAGGGCGCTGAAGAGACCGTGCGAGTCCTGCGTCTTGAAGACGAGGCCCGTGAGACCGAGCGGCGCCTGCGTCACGTCGGGGCGAGCCATCGATTTGCCGGCCTCGTAGCCGAGCAGTTCGAGGTAGTTCTCGCCGAAGATGGCCAGATGGTTGCTGGTGCCGAGCGAGTGATGGCCGCGTTCGGTCAGCGAAAAACCGAGACGGCGGTAGATGTCGACGGACGCGTCGAGCTCGCCTTTGACGTTGATGACCACATGGTCGAGCACCGGGGCGGGAATCTGGCTCATGCCCGGCCTCCGTTGCGGTGATGGGGATGTCGGGCGGTGGCGGCGACGGAGGTAATGGCGCTAATGACGGTGAGGGCGACAGCACCGACGGCGGCGCCTTGGGCAAAACGGCTGAACACGACAGCTCCCGGCAAAATTGGACGACTCGTCCATTCTAGGAGCGTTGACGCCCACGCCCAACTGACCGTTTTTGCTTTGCTTAGTGAAGAGATTGCGGGTCGTGAGGGCCTCACGAGGGCCGGCGCGAAACCCCCGGCCACTTCTCGTCGGGCGATGCGCTTTCAGAAGCGCCGTTTCACGTACACCGACGCGCCGATGTCATGCTGCCCCAGCACCGGGATCTTGGCGCTGGCCGAGACGGTCCAGTCGTCGGTCTTGAGCGACAGGCCTCGCTTGGGATCCGAGCCGAGCTTGTCGTCGGCATTGTCCCATTGCACGAGCGACAGCCGTGGCGACGTGGAAGGCCCGATCGCCAGATAGCGCTGCGCGGGCCTGGCGGCGGGCTCGGCGGGCGTGGTGTCGACCCACCGGGCGTGCCGGATGCTCCCATCGGCGGACGCGGCGCCGTTGATGGCCTCGATACGGGTGTAGAGCAGCGCGCTGTCGTCAGCCCGCGCGCTCACGTCGGGGCCAGGGCGGCCAAACGGATATACCGTGACGGGAACGGCAGGCACCGCGGCGACAGACACAGGGGCCGACGCTGGCGGCACGCTGACCGGCAGCGGCGCGGGGCCAACGTTGGCCAACATCATCTTTTCGGATGATCCCGGGCTGACGCCCTCCGCCGTCGCCACGCCGGTGAGGGCGGCGACACAGGCGCCGATACAACCGCTGGCCATCCACCTGTTCAGGCACGTCATGGACATGCCTCCCGTGAAGGAATGAAACCCCTACATCACGAGCCCAATTTCTACCTTCGCACAACGAATCGTCTTGCGCGGTCTTTGTGCAACTTCCGTACTTAGGAAGTGTAGTCCGTGATTGGCGGTGCGCCACCCCAATTTGCACCGATCCCCCCGCCTTGGCGGTCCCCGAAGGCCGAAGGCCCCGTCCGACGTGAGACTCCGGGCGCGGGGCATGGTGACGCTCCGGGTTTATCCCGATCGTAAGCGCCACCGGCCGTGCGCCGGGGCGTTCATACGCCCTCGGGCGCAGCCGCCGCCACGCCGGACGTCCTCGGACTGACCGACGAGGCGGCGCCCAACCGGGAGTGTCGGCAAAGCTGCGAAACCGGGTCGGGCGTTACCGCGAGCCCGACGGCGCAGGCGGTCGGGGGGGCGGCGTGCGGCTATGGCGCCGGCGCACGATAAATGCCACGGCCGCGAGCATGATGGCGAGCGCGAGCGCCAGCGCCGTCACCCACGCTGCCGGAGGCAGGCGCGCGATCAGCGGACGCGGACCGCCGTGCCGTAACGCCGAGACGCGCTCGGCGGACACGGGCTGCGCCTTCGGGTTGCCGTAGTGCGCCGTCACATAATTCGTGATGGCGGCGATGTCTTCGTCGGAGAGCGATGCCACCACGGACTTCTCGTCGAAGCGCGGCATCGCCACGGTCTTGCCGCCCACCGTGCGCGTGACGCCATTGAGGATCGTGGCGACCACGTTCGTCGGATCAGGATGCCCTGTGGTGGTGTTGTGATACAGCGCCGGGTATTGTCCGTCGCGGCTGCCGCCGCCGTCGGGACGGTGGCAGCTCGCGCAGTACGCACTGAAGAGTCGCGCGCCGCCCCTGATCGCGTCGTGCGAGTTGCTCTTCTCGGCGCCCCGCTGTCGGGCCTCGTCGCTATAGGGGCCGCCCAGCGAGAACGCGGCCGTCTGAGGGGCGGCCTGTGGCGAGACGGACGGCACGGTACGCAGATACGCGACGATGGCGTGCAGATCGGCGTCCGTCAGATATTGAAGGCTGTTCTGCACCGCCTCGGCCATCGGTCCCGCGGCATTGGCCTTGCCGGCCAGGCGCCCCGTGCGCAGGTACTCCACCAACGCCTCGTCGCGCCAGCGGCCGATGCCCGAGTCGCCCGAGGTGATGTCCGGCGCGAACCACGGCCCCACCTGGGCGCCCGAGAGCGCCTTGGATGACATCTCGTTCATGAACGCACTGCGCGGCGTGTGACACGCGCCGCAGTGCGCCAGTCCGTTGACCAGATAGTTGCCGCGATTGACCTGCTCCGATTTCGATGGATCCGGCCGGAAGCGTTCGCGATCGAGGAACAGCACGTTCCACGCCGCCAGCGTGCTGCGCATGCTGAACGGAAAGGCGAGCTGCGTCTGCGCCGCGCGCACGTCGACCGGTTCGACGCCATGCATGAAGTAGACATAGAGCGCGTGGATGTCTTCGTCCGATACCTTCGCATAGGACGTGTAGGGCATGGCCGGGTAGAGATGCTGTCCGTCGGCCCGAACGCCTTCTCGCACCGCGCGTGCGAACTGCGCTTCCGTGTAGTTGCCGATGCCGGCCTGCTTCGACGGCGTGATGTTGGTCGCGTAAATCGCGCCGAGCGGCGATTCGAGGCTGTAGCCGCCCGCGAACGGCTTGCCGGCAGGGGCGGTGTGACATGCCGCGCAATCGCCCGCGATGGCCAGATACTTGCCACGGGCGAGCGTGGCGTTGTCGGCCGGCGCGCTGGCGGCCTGCCCGGCAAGCGCGGCGCCGCCCATTGCGAAGAGCGCCAGGCTCAGGGCCACACGCGCGACGCACGCGCGCCGCCCGGCTCGAAGGCGTGGTGTCGGCTTCATGCTAGGTGCGCCCGAGCGTGGCGAGGATGTTGGCGGCGGCCTTCAGGCCGAGCGCAGCCATCGTCAGCGTGCTGTTGACCACACTGGCGGACGGCATCGCACCGCCGCCGGGCAGCCACAGGTTGGCGTGGTCGTGCGCGCGGCAGTTGCCGTCGACGACTGAGTCCTTCGGGCTGGCGCCCATGATCGTGCCGCCCATGATGTGGTTGTTTGCATTGAGCTGCTGCGTGATCTCGAAATCGACCGCATGGAACAGGCTGCCGATATGCTCGAGCTGCGCTTTGCATGCCTGGGCGCCTTGCGTCACGTACTCGCCGACGTCGTAGTAGATGTCCGGGCAGGCGAGGCCCAGCGGGTCGCGCCGGGTCCGGCTCAACGTAAGGCGGTTCGTCGGGTTCGGCAGGGGCTCGAGGCTGATCGACAGATCGACGCCGAAGATGGTGCGCCGCCGGATTTCGTCGTCGAGCGCCTTGCCCACGAGCCCGAGCTTGAGCGCCTGTGTCGCCGCCGGCCCCACGCGCGTGATGTTGTTCAGGATGATCTTGTTGGCGGAGTAGCGCGACCGGAACTCGCCGTCGCGCGCGCCGACCATGCAGCTGCTTTGCGCCGGACCGCGGCCCGTCCATAGTGGCTCGCCGGCGAGGAACGTGCAGTGAAAGCCGGAGTGGTCCATCATGTTGCGCCCGACCTGATCGGATGCATTCGCGATGCCGTTCGGATTGCGCGCGTTGGCCGCGAGCAACAGCAGGCGCGGCGTCTCGATGCCGTTGCACGCGAGCACGAAGCACTTGCCCGTGGCCTTGCGGGACTTGCGCGAGGCGTCATACCAATGCACGGCCGTCACGCGATTGGTCTCGTCGGTGTCCACGCGGTATGCGACGGCCTGATCGAGCACCTTCGCGCCCAGCCGCTCCGCGCGCTCGACATGGTGGATGCCGTTGTACATCGCCGAGATCGGGCAGATCGGCTGGCAATTGTTGTTGCCGCAGCAAGCGGGCCGGCCGTCCCACGGCACGACGTTGCGCGCCTGGGGAATCGGCACGAGGCGATAGCCGTGCGGATTCACGATCTCGGCGAAACGCCGGTCGGCGTATCCCCACGGGATCATGTCCATCGGATACGGCTCGCTGCGCTCCGGGGGCGACTGCAGCGCCGGGTCATGCGGACCTGCGACGCCCATCTCGCGCTCGGCCTCGCAATAGAACGGCTCGAGCTCGCGATACTCGATCGGCCAGTCCCGGCCCACGCCATAGGTGCTTTTCATTCGCAAGTCGACGGGCAGATGCCGCCAGCACGACGCCGCCCAGTGCCATGTGGTACCGCCCACCACGCGCAGGTAGCCCTGTTGAAAACCCTGTCCGCTCGGGCCGCTCAGGCCGACGTAGTTGTTCTTCGGAAAATAGAGCGGGGCCGGCGCGAGCGGGGATTGCGGAAAAGGGCTCTGGAAGTCGGACCCCACACGCTGCGCGAACGGAAGGTTGCGCCAGTTCTCGACGGCGCGCCCGCGCTCGATGCGCGGGCCCGCTTCGAGCACGAGCACCGAATAGCCCTGCGCGCTCACGCGCGCGGCGATCATTGCGCCGACCACGCCGGAGCCCACGACGACCACGTCGGCCTGTGCGTCGCCGTTGGCGCTGAATGCGGGGGAGCGTGCCTTCATTGCGTGGACTCCTTCTGGCGGTTCGACGGCGTCGGGGTGGTCTTCGGCGGGGCGGGCTGGTCCGTCGTCGGCACCGGGAAGCCGGTCGTCGGCGCGGGGGTTACCGGGCGGTTGACCGGCGGCGATACCCCCGCGGCCGGCGGCGCCTCCGTCCACCAGGCGGGCCCGCCGCGGCAGTACGTCGGCGGGCTCTGACCGTCGGCCACGGGCTGGTACATCAGCGCGTCGTGATACGCGACGACGGTCGCGTCCGCGCCCTCGCCGACGGTGCCCGTGTACCACGCGGCCACGACCGACAGACACGCGTCGCGAAGTCCTTCCTTCGACGCTGCCGCCAGTAGCGCGTTGGCGTCGTCATTGGCCGCCGCCGCGAGATCGGCCAGCCGGCGGGCGTCGCTCGCGAACGTGTCCGAATGCGCACGAAACGCGAGATAGATGCGGCGGGCCGTCTCGGTGTCGAGCGTCTTATGCCCCGTGATGGCTGTCGAGAACGCGACGAATTGCCGCAGCGCCGCGGCATCGACGGCATTGCCCGCCGCCGCAGCGCTGGCCGCACCGGCGCCCGGCGTCGCAGCGCTCGACGGCGACGCCCATGAACTGCCGCGCAAGGCCAGTTCGGCGGCCGTGCCGGCAAAGGCGAGCATCAACGTGCGTCGCAGCCGATTGACGGTGCGAAAGGGTTTCCCGGGTCTCGGCATGGTCGATCCGTGGCAGGGTTTCCGGAGTGCAAAGCCGGCCGGCTGGCCGTCCGGTTCTGCATCAGGCAAGTTGCGTGCCTTCGTGTGCCTTCGTGTGCCTTTGTGTGCCTTTGTGTGCCTTTGCGTGCCCCGTGGGCCGTTGCCACCGTGGTAGCCCACGACGCCCCGCAGGTTCGTCGACGTAGCGGGCGAACCGGCCCCCTGTTCCGACGGCGCGCCGCGCCGGGCGTCGCGCGCGGCGTTTTGCCGTTTGCCGCTTGCCGCTTGCCGTCTGGCCGCGTCGGTGCGCGCTTGCGAAAGAGGTGATTTCTACAGACTTGTGCACATTCTCCGTTCCGGCGCGCCGCCGCGGCGGGCGGGTAGCGTCGGCGGCGTGCTGGCACGCCCGTTGCGTGCTTCGGCAGCGAGGTCGCGCCTATCCCTCGACGAGACCTTCGGAGATTCGGGAGGGCGGCGAGTGTGGCAGCCGCCGTCTGGCGCTCATTCAATCCAACAGGAGAGATTCATGAACGAAGCACAGGATCATCTGATCGATTGGCTCCGGGATGCGTATGCGATGGAAAAGCATGCGGAGACGATGCTCAAGGCGCAGGCGTCGCGTCTTGAGCATTACCCCGAACTCAAGGCGCGAATCGAACAGCACATCGAAGAGACGATCGGGCAGCAGAAGTCGCTCGAAGCGTGTCTGGACAGCATGGGCAGCTCGCCTTCGACGATGAAGGACCTTGCCGGACGTATCGGCGCCTTCGGGCAGGCGCTTGGCGGCGGCCTCGCCTCGGACGAGGTGGTCAAGGGGGCCATGGCCGGCTATGTCTTCGAGAACATCGAGATCGCGGCGTACACGACACTGATCGCCGCCGCGCGCACCTGCGGGCGCGACGACGTGCGCGAGACCTGCGAAATGATCTTGCCCCAGGAAGTCGAGATGGCGCGGTGGCTGCTCGAGCATCTGCCGCACGTGACCGGCGCATATCTCACGCGTGACGCGATGGACGAAGACTCGGCGAAGCGATAAATCGCCACGCCGCGTGCGCTGGCGGGTCGTTCGCGCTCGCCGGGACTGCGGCGGCCCCCAACGGGCTCAAGCGCGGCGAGAATACGGTTCCCTCTTGGCCGCGGCTTGCCCGCGGCGTTTTTTTGGCAGGTCGCCGGGCGCTCGACCTGTTGCGCTGCAATCAGCACATTTGCGTGCCGAAACGGCACGAAGCCCGAATTTCTCCCGCCTACACTCCGCTTCCTGAGACTGGCCGGTGGCCCGCGCGCCTCATGAATGGGCCCCATGCAGCTGATGCGCCTCATGCGCCTCATGCGCCGCGCGTGCGGCCGCCACACACTTCGACTTCAATGCCAGCCACCCCCAGAGGAGCAGGGTATGACCAGTAGCACCGCCAAACCGGCACAACACAATCCGTGGCGCGAAATCTGCGCCGCGAGCATCGGCAATGCACTCGAGTTCTACGACTTGCTGATCTATGGCTACTTCGCCATCGTGATCGGCCAGTTGTTCTTCCCCGCGCACGACGCGACCACCTCGCTGCTGCTGTCCGTCGGCACGTTCGGGATCTCGTTCGTCACGCGTCCGCTCGGTTCCATCATTCTCGGCAGCTACGCCGACCGCGCCGGCCGCAAGGCTTCGCTCACGGTCTCCATCGGCCTGATGATGCTCGGCACCGCCATGATCGCGTTTGCGCCGACTTATGAGCAGATCGGCATAGCCTCGCCGCTCATCATCATCGTGGCGCGCATGCTGCAGGGCTTCTCCACCGGCGGTGAATTCGGCGCGGCCACGGCGTTCATGGTCGAGCACGCCGACGCCAGGCGCCGCGGTTTCTTCGCCAGTTGGCAGATGTCTACGCAGGGGCTGGCCACGGTGCTCGCCGCCGGCGTCTCCGCGCTGCTCAGCCTGTTGCTGAGCGCCGACCAACTGAGCGCGTGGGGCTGGCGCATCGCCTTCGCCGTGGGGCTGCTTATCGGCCCGGTCGGCCTCTACATTCGCCGCAACATCGACGAAACCGCCGACTTCAAGAAGCTCGGCGAGAAGCAGCGCGAGAAGTCGCCGCTGCGCGAAGTCTTCGGCCGCGATCGCGCCAACATGCTGCTCGGCGCCGGCGTCGTGGCCGCGGCCACCGCGTTCAACTACGTCCACAAGCTGTACATGCCCACGTATGCGGTGAAGCAACTTCACATTCCGGCGACGTCGTCGTTCCTCGGCGCGGTCGTGACCGGCGTGATGCTGATGATCGCGGCGCCGGTCGTCGGCCATCTGTCCGACAGGTTCGGCCGCATTCGCGTGATGCTCTGGGCGCTGATTCTGGTGGGCGTGACGACGTATCCGCTGTTCGTGCTGCTCAATCGCTATCCGACGTTCCAGACGCTGCTGATGGTGCAGGCGCTCGTCGGCCTGCTCATCGCGGTGAGCCTCGCGCCGCTGCCCGCGCTTCTCGCCGACATCTTCCCGACGAGCACTCGCGGCACGGGCCTGGCGCTGTCGTACAACTTTTCGGTAACGGTGTTCGGCGGTTTTGCCCCGCTGATCGTGACCTGGCTCATCGACGCCACGCACAACAAACTCGCCCCGAGCTTCTACGTCATGGCGACGGCCGTGCTCAGCATCTGCGCCGTGATCTCGCTGGGGCGCCGCGTGCGTGCAGGCAAGATCGTCGGCATTGCGCACGGTTCGACGCGTGCATCGAAGGCCTGACCGGCCGGCGCACCGACCATCGACTGATTGATTTTCGCCGCAACGACGACGTCCGCCGCTTCTGCTGCCGCGACGTCGTCTTTTTTTCGGCATCCCCTTGCGGAGCATTTTCCATGACCACGCTTGAAGCCATCCGCGCCGCCCTGCCGGCGTACCCCATCGAAGTCTCGTTTCCCGACATCACCCGCTGGCGCGAAGGCAACACCGGCATCGACTATCTGCATACGTTCGATAGCGGCAAGCCCGGCCGGCACGTCATGATTCTTGCACTCACGCACGGCAACGAAGTGAGCGGCGCCATTGCCGTGGACGCGCTGCTCGCCGCGGGCGTGCGCCCTTCGGCCGGCCGTCTGTCGCTGGGCTTCGGCAACGTCGGCGCGTATGAAGCGTTCAATGCCGAGAACGCCGATGCGACCCGTTTTCTCGATGAAGACATGAACCGCGTCTGGTCGCCGGCGGCGCTCGACGGCGAGCGCCAAAGCCGTGAGCTGGCGCGAGCGCGCGCCATGCGTGCGCTCATCGATACGGTCGATCTGCTGCTCGACATTCACTCGATGCACGAAGCCTCGGCGCCGCTGATGATGACCGGCCCGCTCGAGAAGGCCATCGCACTGGCCGCCGAGATCGGCACGCCCGAGCATGTGATCATCGACAAGGGACACGCCAACGGCACGCGCATGCGCGACTACGGCGGTTTTGGCGATCCGGCAAGCCCGAAGAACGCGCTGCTCATCGAGACGGGCCAGCACTTTGCGGCCAGCGCGCGCGACGTCGCGCTCGACGCGGCCGCGCGTTTCCTGCTCCACGCGGGCGTGGTGTCGGCGCAGGACGTGGCAGCGTGGCTCACGCTGCCGAAGCCGGCGCGCCAGAAGTTCGTGGAAATCACGCAGCCCGTGGTGGCGCGCTCGATGGACTTCCGCTTCTCGCAGCCGTTCAAGGGACTGGAGGTGATCGAAAAGGCCGGCACGGAGATCGCGCGCGACGGCGACGAGATCATCGTCACGCCCTACGACAACTGCGTGATCGTGCAGCCGTCGATGCGCCATCTCGGCGTGAATGTCACGATGATGCGTCTGGGACGCCTGCTCGATCGCTGAGCCCGAGGCCATCAGGCCGAGTCCCGGTGCCGCGAACGGGGTCGTGCCGGAAAAAAAGTATTGGAATGGCGTTCTGGAGGGCGGGCGTGCCGGGCATGGCGGACATCGTGAAGGTAGAGGCGCCCAGCGCAATGGCAGCCGGCATCAACCGCACCGGGATGTCGGCCTCGCGAAAGAGTGCGCCGTGGGGGCCAGCACGAAGAAGGCCGCGAACAGGCTCATGCCGCCGTAAGTGACGAACGCACCGCCCAGCCCCACTGCGAGATCGCCCGCCGCGGGCGCGGCAGCAGCACGGTCCAGCCGCGATAGGCGAGCCAGACGAGTAGCCCCAGGCCGATCAGGATGCCGGCGAGCTCCATTCAGGGCGCCTGTGCGAGCGGATCGAGGCCAATGTCCAGATCGAGCGTCGCGCGACGCCCGATGTCTGCGCCGTGCCGTTGCAGGAAGGCGTCCGCGCAGCGTCGCCCCTCGTCGCGCAGCATCACCAGAAAATCCCATTCGGCGGAGAGTTTCGACGAGTAGCCGAGCGAGGTCATCATGTCGCTCGCGATGCGATGCATGCGCATCTGCGCCCAGCGCCTGCCTTCGTCGCTGCCCGCGTCCACGACCTGGCGCAGCACTGCGATCATGCGCAATTCCTTGAGCAGCGTGGCGTTGAACGACACTTCGTTGACGCGGTTCAGGATGTCGCGCGCCGAGCGCGGCACTTCGGCGCGCTCGACGGGGTTGACCTGTACGAGAATGGTGTCGCACGACACCGTCTCGCGCACCAGTGGCGTGATCGACGGATTGCCCGCGTAGCCGCCGTCCCAGTACGATTCGCCGTCGATGTCGATGGCGCGATAGAGCATTGGCAGACACGCGGATGCGAGGAGCACGTCGGCCGTCATCTCGGCGTTGCGAAAGACGCGCCCGCGTCCGGTGCGCACGTTCGTCGCGGTGATGAAAAGCTGAATCGGGCAGGCGCCGATACCGTCGAAATCGATGTGGTCGGCGAGCAGCCGACGCAGCGGATTGAATTCGAGCGGTGCGAGATCGTAGGGTGACACGACGCGTGCAGCCAGATCGAAAAACATGAAGAACGGTGAATTGTCGAGCGACCAGCGGCCCAGCACGATGTCGAGAGGGGTGCGACGCAACGGACTGAACCGGCCGGCGTGAGCGACGTCACGCCAGAAACGCTCGAGCGCGCCGCGCGCTGCGTCTGGGCCGCCACGGGCATAGCCGGTCGCGAGCACTGCGGCGTTCATGGCACCGGCCGACGTGCCGGAGATGCCTTCGATGTGAAAGGGCGAGGTGTGGGAGATCTCTTCAAGCAGTCGGTCGAGCACGCCCCATGTGAACGCGCCGTGCGCGCCGCCGCCCTGCAGCGCAAGGTCGACGGGCAGGGTGCCGGATGCGCGCGCCGTTGCGCGGGCGTTCGCTGACGCCCGCGTGGCGGCACGGGCTTTCTGGTGGCTTGGCATGATCCCTCGGCGATGCGGCGCGAGGCCAGTCGGCGCCGGCCGCGGAGTTCGTGACGAGAGTACGGCTGCAGGCGCGACGCACTTTGCGCTGCAACATGGCCACTCTGTCAGATAACCGTGAAATCGGCAACCGCGGGAGAGGGGCTGCGCTTACCGCGGCGCAGACTCAATTGTGCGAGGACGTCTGCATGCTGGTTGCCCCATCGGTAAAGCATTTCGATCGGCTCGATGAAGAGCTCGCCCAGCGGCGTGAGCGAGTATTCGACCTTGGGCGGGACCACCGCGTAGACCTCGCGGTGAATCAGACCATCCCGCTCGAGCTCGCGCAGCGTCTGCGTGAGCATCTTCTTGGAAATGCCAGGCAGGCGGCGCTGCAACTCGCCGGTGCGCGTGGTGCCGCACTGCAAGGCGTAGAGCACCATGCTCGTCCACTTCACGCTGAAGAGTTCCAGCACGCGGCGCGGCACACACGTCTCTTCGAAAACGAACGGTTCGGGTTTGCTCATGGTAACCAAATGGTGACTATTCAACTAAAGGGTGCCTACTGGGGATTTGGCACCTTCGTCACTATACTTTCTGCCGGTAGTGCGCGTCACCCCGGGAGCGTGATCGCCCCGCGCGAGGACATGGCGCGGCCGGGCGATGGCCCTGCCAGTATGCGCACGTAAATGGAGAATCCCATGAGCAGTCTGTCGAAAACGGCCCTCTCGATGCTGGACCTGGTGCCTGTACGCGCCGGTGGCACGGTAGCCGAAGCCCTCAAACAGTCCACGGAACTCGCCCAACACGTCGAGCGTCTCGGGTTCACGCGGTTCTGGCTGGCCGAACATCACAACATGGATGGCATTGCGAGTTCGGCGACGGCGTTGCTGATCGGCCACGTCGCGGGCAAGACGTCGCGAATTCGCGTCGGCTCGGGTGGCGTGATGCTGCCGAACCACCCTCCGCTGGTCGTTGCCGAAAACTTCGGTACGCTCGCGGCGCTGTATCCGGGGCGCATCGACCTCGGGTTGGGCCGTGCTCCGGGCGCCGATCAGGCGACGATGCGCGCGCTGCGCCGCGATCGTCTGTCCGATGGGGACGATTTTCCGGAGCAGGTCGCGGAGTTGCGTGCGCTCCTGGCGCCGGCGCAGCCTGGGCAGCGCCTGGTGGCGACGCCCGGCGCGGGCAGCGACATTCCCGTGTGGCTGCTCGGTTCATCGCTTTTCTCGGCGCAACTGGCCGCGCATCTGGGTCTGCCCTACGCGTTCGCATCGCATTTCGCGCCGCGGTTCATGTTCGATGCGATTCGTCTTTATCGCGACCTTTTCCGTCCGTCCGCCGTCCTCGACAAGCCTTACGTCATGATTGGCGTGCCGGTCGTTGCAGCACCGACCGACGAAGAGGCCGCTTATCTCGCGACTTCGGCACAGCAGAAGATCCTTGCGCTGATGCGCGGACAGAGCCTGAAGCTGCAACCGCCGGTGCACGACATGGACGAGCGCTGGGACCCGGCCGAGCAGCACTCCGTGGAGGCGTTCCTCGGCGTGGCCGTCGTTGGCGGTCCGCAGCGCGTGCAGGACGGACTGTCGCACCTGGTCGAGCGCACGCGGGCGGACGAGCTGATGCTCGTTACCGACGTCTACGACCCTGCGCTTCGCCTGCGCTCATGCGACATCGTGGCGAGCGTGTGGAAGGCGTAATGCGTAATGCGTCGCTGACGGGCGGCGCGTGGCGTAGTGTGACCCGATGTGACCCGATGTGGCCCGATGTGGCCCGATGTGGCGTGGCGCCGCGCGCCGCCGTCTCGGCTCAGCGGAAGCGGCCGATGGAGAACGGCGACAGGTCGATCGTCGGTCGCTCGCCGCTTACCAGCGCCGCAATCGTGCGGCCCGTCGATGCGGCGGCGGTCAGACCCACGTGCCCGTGGCCGAACGCATAGAACGCGTTCGGTACCTTGGAGGCCGCGCCCAGCACCGGCAGCGAGTCGGGCGTGCTCGGGCGGAAGCCTTGCCACCGCGCGCCGTCCACCGACGCCGTCGACTTCGCGCCCGGCGCTGCGCCGGGGAACATCTGGTGCAACTGGCGCAGTAGCAGGTCCGCGCGACGCCAGTTCGGCGGCGCCTGCAAGCCTGCGAGCTCGACCGTGCCGGCGCCGCGAAGGCGTCCGTTCATCGGGGTGGCGAACAGCTTGCCCTCGGCCCACATCACTGGCCGCGACGGCATTTCCTCCGGCGCAGGAATTTCAACGTGGTAACCGCGTTCGGTGTCGAAAACGATTCGGTCACCCAATTGGCGCGCGAACGGCGCCGACCAGGCACCGGCGGCCACGACGACTGCGCTCGCGACTTCGCGTCCCCGATCGGTATGCACGGCAACCGCGCGCGCGTCGTTCGTCTCGATGGCCACGGCGGAGCCGTCGACCACGCGCCCGCCGCGGGCCGTCACCTGCGCTGTCAGCCGGGCGAGCAACGCGCCCGGATCGAGCGTATGTCCCGTCTCGCTGATGTAGCGTGCACCGACGAAGTCGCGGGATAACGTCGGCTCGAACTCGCGCAGCGCGGCAGCGTCCAGCGTCTCGATCAGCACGCCGTTCTCGCGCCGCAGCGCCATGCCGCCTTCGTCGCCCCGCATGCCGCTTTCCGTCGAATACGCAATGAGATAACCGCGACGCGTGACGAGGTCGTTTGCGTTGGCGTCGTCGAGCAAGGGCTGATAGGCCTCGAGCGCCGGGCCGAGGAGCGCGCGCAATGCACGTGCCTGTGCCGCGACCCGATCGGGCTGACTCGCCGCAATGAACCGCAGCAGCCAGGGCATCATGCGCGGCAGATAACGCCAGCGCAGCACCAGCGGACCATCGGGCTGCATCAGCCAGCCCGGCACCTGCCAGAGCACGCCGGGCATGGCGATCGGAACGACAGAGGATCCGTTGATGCACCCGGCATTGCCGAGCGACGCCGCTTGGCGCGCAGACTGCCGATCGACGATGACAACGGTGTGCCCGGCACGCTGAAGATATGCGGCGGTACACACGCCGACCAAACCGCCCCCGATGACGACGACGGGACGCGAATCGTTCATGAAGCCGTCCTGCGAAAAACGAAAACGCTAAGTGTACTGCGTCGGCCGCGTCAGCCCGAGGGACGGTCAAAAATGGCGGATGCGAAAAACGGGGTCGTGAAAATTGATTCGCTAAATTGATTCGCTATCCTCCCTGTATGCGAGACGGGCCGGCGATGCGCTCAGATCATCTCCAGCGGGCGCTTGCGCGACGGCGGCTCGAAGTGATGGTCGAGCATGGCCAGCTCTTCGGCGCTCAAGGTAATGTCGAGCGCCGCGCGATTGGCACGCACATGGTCCTCGGAGCCAGCCTTCGGGATCGCGATGACGCGCTGGCGGTTCAGCACCCAGGCGAGGGCGATCTGCAATGGGGCGACGTTTCGTGCCTGTGCGATGTCGCCGAGCACGCCTTTCGTGGGCAGCCGCCCCTGCTCGATGGGCGAGTAGGCCATCATGGGTAGTCCGTGCCGGGCGAGCCAGGGGACGAGGTCGTATTCCGGCCCGCGCCGGGACAGGTTGTAGAGCACCTGATTGGTGATGCATGCGTTGCCGCCCGCGGCGCCGAACAGCTCCTCCATGTCGTCAGTGTCGAAGTTGCTCACGCCCCAATAGCGAATCTTGCCCGCGTCGCGCAGCGTTTCGAATCCCGCGATCGTTTCCTCGAGCGGCACTGCGCCGCGCCAGTGAAGAAGATACAGGTCGAGCCGGTCCGTGCGCAGGCGCGAGAGACTACGCTCGCAGGCGTCGATCACGCCGCGGCGCGATGCGTTGTGCGGGTACACCTTGCTCACGAGAAATACCTCGTCGCGAAGGCCGTCGAGCGCTTCGCCGACAAGGGTCTCGGTCGCGCCCTCGCCGTACATTTCGGCCGTGTCGACGAGCGTCATGCCGAGCGAGACGCCAAGCCGCAGCGCCGCGATCTCGCCGCGGCGGCGCTCGGGCTTCTCGCCCATCATCCACGTGCCCTGACCGAGCACCGGTACTGATTCGCCGCCGGGTAGAGAGATGTTTCGCATCATGTGTCCTCCTCGATTTTTGCGTCCATTATCGGCCTGCACGTCGAACTCTGACCAGTGCAGTGAGGGCTTGGCGCAACACTTCGCGGTGTCGTCCTATCTTTTGGGTCGGATTCGTCCTGGCCATGGCCCGGACATCTCCGCTATGGCGTTCGGTCGTCGATTCTCTCGGATAGTTCACAAGCCTTTCGCCGATCCGCGAGGCTAAGCTTGCCTCACCGATGCACGCAGCGAATGTTGCTCCGCAGCGAGACGGCTCGGTGGCGGCGGTTGCTGTGTGCGTCGGGCCGGGCGCAAGCCGGCATTGGTCGACGGCTCATGTGAGGAGGAATCCAAATATCAATCGGAAACGCGGCGTAACAACTGTGACGTTTTGTGACCTTTTCGCGTAACGACCGGAAGGCGATAATGCGTCAGTCCCCGATGAAAAGAGGAGTGCCACGAAAATGGACAACGCGATCAAGTTTCGCTCGCCCGGTTCGCCGTTATCGCCCGTCGGACGCTATGCCCCGCCGGCGATCTTCTTTCACTGGGCGATCGCGCTGCTGATCGTGATCGCGTACGCGGCCGTGATCACGAAGGGCTATCTGCCAAAGGGCAGTGCTCCGCGTGCATTGTCCATGACGATTCACGAATGGGCGGGGACGTTGGCGCTGCTGCTGGCGGTGCCGCGGCTGCTGTGGCGGCTCGTCAAGGGGGCGCCGGCGGCATTGCCGGGCCAAAGCTGGATGGTGCGTGCGGGTTCGGCGGTGGTGCACCTGCTGCTGTACCTGTTCATCTTCGCCCAGCCCGTCCTCGGCTATCTCACACTCAATGCGGGTGGCCATGTGTTGACGATTCCCGGGCTCGACGTTGCGCTGCCCCAGTTCATCGCTCAGGACGACGCTGCACGCCGCGCCATCAAGGATATTCACGAGACGGTGGGCAACGCGTTCTATTGGGTCATCGGTTTGCACGCGCTGGCGGCGCTGTGGCATCACTACTTCCGCCGCGACGACACCTTGCGGCGGATGCTCTGAGCATAGGCTGGCCATCGGCTGGCCGGACGGCGCGCGCGACTGGCTGCACCGCGCGCGACCCGCCCGCGGGCTGGCCGTGCGTCCGCAGTCCTGAGTCCCCGGCGCACCGGTCCGACCGCCGACAGATCGCGGCGCCCGCCGAGGCGCCGGCCGGAATGCCCACTGAAATGCCCACTGAAATGCTCACTCAAATGCCCACCGAACCCATCGCCGAAACGCCGATCGCGATCGTGGTGCAAATCAGCATGCAATCAGAACGCGAGTAGGGACGTGAGTCAAGAAGCGAGTCAGGACGCGAATCAAAATCAGAACGCAAATCAGAATGCAAATCGCAGACCGGCGAACACGCTGCGGCCATCGCCCGGATAGAACACGGCGGTGTTGGCGGTGCGCGCATCCGTCACGGTGCTGAAGTCGGTGACGTAGCGCTTGTCGGTCAGATTGCGGGCGTCGACATAGAACGTAACGCCGCGCTGCACCTGATACGACGCCTGCACGCCAAGCAACGTGTAGCCGGGTACGCGCATCGTGTTGGCGTAGTCGACGTAGGCGCCCGCGGGTACCCAGTCGAGTGACGCAGCGATCTGGAAGCGGTTCGACAACGCGTAGCCCAGCGTAGTGCGCAGGACGTTTGTCGGCACGCCGGCAATCCGGTTGCTGCCGTACTGCGGATCATCGCGGAACCGGAAATCGCTGTAGTTCCAGATCTGCGCCAGCGTTACGCGATCGCCTGTCGCTATCACGTTTTTGAACAGGTCGACGCAGGCGCCGATCTCCAGACCCTGCAGCACGGTCTTGTTCGCGTTGAACGTGGCCGCCGGGACGTCCGGTGTGGTCGTGTACTGAAGCAGTTGGTCGCGCACGAGCGAGCGGTAGGCGGTGACGTCCCACGCGAAGCGATCGAGCTTTCCGCGCGTGCCCGCCTCGATCGTCCACGCGTGCTGCGAGGCGAGCGGCACGAAGCGCGAGGTGGCGCCGAACGTCTGCGACAGGTCGGTGAAGTCGGGCACGTCGGCGCTGCGCGTAACGTCGAGGAACGCCTGCACGTCCTTGCGCGGCTCCCAGAGCAGCCCGATCTTCGGATTGACGCCGGAGTACGCCGCACTCGTCGAGCGATAGTTGGTGTCGCCCGGCATGCCACCGTAGTCGACGTACTGTCGGACGTCGCGATAGGCTTTGGCGCCGATCATCAGGCCGATCGTCGGCAGGAAGAACAGCCGGTTCTCGAAGTATGCCTCGTAGTTGTAAGCACTCTGCCGGGAGGCCAGGGTCTGGGCGCCGCGGTTGCCGTTCACGTTGACGTACTGATCGGCACGCGTGTTGCCGCCGAAGAATCGTGCGCCGACGATCAGGTCGTTGCGCATGCCCGCCAGCGTGAGGTTGGCGGTGTAGCGAGGGGCAACGCCATACGTCCAGCCGTCCTGGTCCAGTACCTGGAAGATCGGGTGGTACAGGCTTTTGTGAATGACCCAGGACGCGATGTCGAGCTGACCGGTCTCGAGGCGGATCGTGGTGAGGTTGCCAAGCCGCTCCGTGCGCGTGTTGCGCGCCTGGTCGCCGGAGATGGCCGATGCGGCGGCTTTGGTCGGGTTGTGGAGCGCGTCGGACAGCGAGAGAGTGCCGGGCAGCTTCTGGTCGACCACGTAAGCACCGAAGAAGAAGCGGGTCTCCACGCGCGGAGAGAATTTATAGCCGACGTTCGCGTTGATCTGCGCGTAGTTGCCCTTGGCGTGATCGCGATAGCCGTCCGCGCGGTTGACCGTGACGGTCGCCAGTGCGTCGAGCGGGCCGAAGATGCGCGACATCTGGGCGCTCGCCCGCACGGTGCCGAAGCTGCCGCCATCGATGCGGAACTGATTGGCGGCCTCAGCCGTGTAAGCGGTGGGCGTCACGAAGTTCAGGGCGCCGCCGAGCGTCGTCGAACCGTAGGCGAGGCCGTTGCCGCCCTTGTAGATCTCCGTCGAACGAAGGCCGAGTGGGTCGATCTGGTAGTAGTCGCCGCTGCCGTCCGCCGAGTTGGTCGGAATGCCGTCCTGAAGGATCTCGAGGCCGCGCACGTGGTAGCCGCGGGCAATGCCCGAGCCGCGAATCGACACGCGCATTTCCTGCCCGTAGCGGTTCTGCACGTAGACGCCGGGACTGTCCTTGAGCACGTCGCGCAAGTTGAAGGCGTAAGTGTCCTGATAGCTGCCTGCGTCGACGAAGCCGACGGAGCCCGCCGTCTGGAACAGCGCGGCCTTCTGGTCTTCGATGCTGGGCGAGGTGAGCGACTCGGGCGTCGCCGTCACGGTCGTGGCGGGCAGTGTCGTTGCTGCCGAGCCCGAACTCGTGGCGGCGAAGGGGGGCGCCGTGCGCGTCGCGTCGGGCACGATCGCCTGTGCGAGCGTCAACGACGCCACTGGGGTAGCGCCGGCTCCCGAGGCGCTGTCTGTCTCCGACAAGCGATTCCTGGCATGCGCCCCGGTGTGCGTGGCGGCATGGGTTGCTTCGGCGGCCACACGCATGCCGGTGGTCTCCGGGTCGGTGGCGAGCGCGTGCGCGGTGCCGCCCAGCGAAGCGAGGGCGAGTGCAATGGCCGTTTGCAACGGCTTCTGTGGCATGGAACGTGACATGAATGTCTCTCTCGCGGCCGGTGGCCGGCCGCCTGGTGATCGTAGGTGTCGAACGTGCTCGCCTCGCTCGCTCGGCCCTGCCCGGCTGACGTGGGTCAATGGGCGCGGCGCGGGGCGCGGGGTGCGGGCCTGATAAGGCGACGCGTCGTCACGCTACCCGGAGCGGCATCGGTGCCACGCACGGCGCGGGCCGCACGCGCACCGACGCGCGGCCGCCTGTGGGCCAAGCGCGTCCGTCAGACGCGATGGACGAGTCCCGCTGCGCGTGGCATGAGCGACATGATTTGCCGCAAGGCGCGGCACGTTCGGTAAAGGCTTCCGGCATCGACCGGAAGTCGACGTGAGATCAGACCGAGAGGGCGGGCGGTGCGCGTGCGAGCGCGGCGTAGAAGCGGACGCGCGGGTAGTGCGGCACCAGCACCCGCGGGGCGGTGGAGACGCCGGGCGCAGACGCGGGCGGGAGAGAAAGGAGGTCGGTGGTGACGAGCGGCTGATGGGACCAGAGCGTGCAATAGCCGCACTTTTCCCAGTGTTGCGCCGACGCGAGCGAATGATCGCCGCCGCCGTGCTCGCTGTACTGGCCGTGCAGGCTTGCGGCCTCGGCGTTGATGGGTGGCGCCTGCGCGTCGTCGTGGCCCGAGTGCCCGTCGTGCGCGGGCTCGCGCTGCGCATCGACGCGTGGCGCGGTGGACGCGCCCAACGCGGCTTGCGCGCCTTGCACCGTGCAGTAGACCGCAAACGGGTCCCGCTGCATGGCGGCCCGCCATTGCGCAATCGCTGGCATGAGCGCTGCCAGCAGGATCGCCGTCAAGGCGATCCCGATTGCGACGCGATGCTGACGGAGCTTGCGCATGCCTGGGCCGGGTACGAATGTGAAAAATTCAGGGAACCAGGCATTGTAGGCGCTGTCGTCGCGCAGCGTAAATGACTTGCGTTCTCATGTAGGGGCTGCGCGACAATTTGCCGCATCGCCCTTTATGCCGCATCGCGTTTTAGGACAAGGCAAACGCCCCGAGGCGCCTCTGCTGCTCCCGTCGCCCCCACGGCATCAACGGCATCAACGGCATCAACGGCATCAACGGCATCAACGGCATCAACGGCATCAACGGCATCAACGGCATCAAGGGGACCCACGCGCCGGAAGAAAAGGGGACGCCACAGACGGGCTTGCGTGGCGCCCGGCTCCCCTCGCCGGCGTACCGGATTGCCAGCGTTTCGGAACCCGGCGCTCGGCACCCGCCGAGGCGTGCGTTGATCGCGCGGCGCCGCTCAGAACTTGATGCCGAGCCCGACGCCGACGATCAGCGGATCGATGTGCAGCGTGCCGAGATCCGCGCCCGCGAGCGACGTATCGGTCTTCATCCAGATCTTCTTGATGTCGAAGTTGAAGAACACCGTCTTGGTCATCTGAATGTCGACGCCAGCCTGCAGGGCCGGACCGACGCTGTGGTTCCGGATGGAGATCGGCGTGCCGCCCGCGTTCAGATTGCTGTTCCAGAAGCGCGTGTAGTTGATGCCGGCGCCGACATACGGCCGCACCCTGCCGGCGTGATTGAAGTGGTATTGCAGCAGCAGCGTCGGCGGCAGCACGTTCACGCCGCCCAGGTGACCCAGACTCGAGGTGAGCTGATGCCGTGACATGCCGAGGATGAGTTCGATGCCGACGTTGTCGAGAACCATGTACGTGAAGTCGAGCTCCGGCACGATCGCGTTGTTCACCGTGACGCCGAGCGTCGGCAATACGCTTCCGCTCGCGTGCGAGTCCGGCATGATGCCGATCGCGCGCACGCGCGCGAGAACGTCACCGGCGTAGATGCCTTGCGAGCTGTCCTTGATGAAGCCGAATGTCTTCGGCGATTCGATGGGGGTGTCGGCGGACTGGGCTGATGCGCCGGCGCAGAAAAGCGCGGCGCCTGCGACGAGCGCGGCGGCGATGGCCTTGGCGCCGAGGGTGTGCTTCATGATGATTTCCAAAGTCGTGAGTGAGCACGGCCGATGGTAGAAGCAGCACCCGCCACGCGACTTGACGCGCGTCAAGCGTGCACGCCCCCCGGCGCGCGACGCGACAAACTGTCGCGCGCGCCGGGGCGGATCAATCGCGTGGCAGCAGCACGACCGTCAAGGACCGCACGCCCTGCGCGCCCCGAATGAGTACGCCTTCGATGTCGGCCGTCGCAGACGGCCCCGTCACGAGCACCGCATAACGCGCCTGCGCGAAGTCGGGTTTGCGGTAGATGTCTTGCAGGCCATCGACGATGTCGCGCGGATCGAGCAGCACGACAAGATGCTGTACGAGATAGCCGAGCGCGTTCACGCCATACTCGCGCTCCGAGAGCCACACCGAGCCTGTCTCCGCCACGCCGTAGCGGGCGCGCACGACGCCGACGTCGACGTCGTGCAGCGACGCCGGTGCGCGCAGCACGTCGATCCGTTCGGCAACTGCGGCTTCTGGCGCGGCGCTCACAGGCCTAACCCCGGGGAACCGCTCGGCGAGCCATTCGCACAACTCGCGGGCGTCGCCAAGCGCCACGAGCTCGCCGCCCATCGTCGTCAGATTCGTGCCGAAGCGCTCGGTGCGATCACCGGCCGGCGTGTCGAACACGGGCAGCGGGGGCAGCGCAAACGGATCGCGGGCGCCGGGCGCCGGATGATCGTCCTCGCGCAACGCCACCCGCTGGGCGGCGCGCACGCGCACCAGGAATGCCTCGCGCGATGTGCTCATCGTGCCTCCTGGTTGTCGTCGATTGCCGACGCGGTATCGCTGGCGCGACGGTTCGCGTCGTACCAGTCACGGAACGTCTGCGTGGGAGCCTCCGGCAAGTCGCGGCCCTTGCCCCACGTGTTGAGCGGGTTGTAGAGCACGAGATTGGGCAGCCGGTGCAGCGCGGCGTTCATCGACCTGACCGATGCCCGATACAGCGCCGGGCTGGCGAGCAGCTTGCCGGCGAGCTTGATCAGGTGTCGCTTGACGCGCGGCAGCTCGCCTTCTTCGGCGACGATCTGGCGCCATTTGTACAGTTGTTCGTGGATGTTGATGCGCACCGGGCAGACGTTGCTGCAACTGCCGTTCATCGTCGAGGCGAACGGCAGCGCGCTGTAACGCTTCAGATCGGAGGCCGGATTGAGAATCGCCCCGATGGGGCCCGCATACGTGCTGCCATACGACAGGCCGCTGCTGCGCCGGTACACGGGGCAGGTGTTCATGCACGCGCCGCAGCGAATGCACTTGAGCGAATACCAGAAGTCGTCCATCGCCAGACGCGCCGAGCGGCCATTGTCGACGATGACGAAGTGCATCTCGGTCCCGGGCCGCGGCGCACGGAAATGCGACGTGTACTGTGTGATCGGCGAGCCCAGTGCGCTGCGCGAGAGCAGCCGGACGAACACGCCGAGATCGGCCATGCGGGGAATCAGCTTCTCGATGCCGATGGAGACGATGTGGACCGGCGGCACATTGGCGGACAGGTCGGCGTTGCCTTCGTTGGTGCAGACGACGACGGTCCCTGTCTCGGCCACCGCGAAGTTGCAGCCCGTCATGCCGGCGCCGGCCTCCAGAAACGCCGGGCGCGTGGTCCGCCGCTGGCTCTCGGCGAGATAATGCACGTCGTCGTTCGTCGGGTCGGTGCCGAGCGTGCGGCCGAAGAGCCGGGCGACGTCGCCGCGCAGCTTGTGCACCGCCGGCACCACCACGTGCGAGGGCGGTTGCTTGTCCAACTGCTGGATGCGTTCGCCGAGATCGGTCTCCATGACCTCGATGCCGCGCGGCTCGAGATATTCGCGCAACTCGCACTCGTCGGTGAGCATCGACTTGCTCTTGACGAGCGTGCGCACGCCGTGGGCGGCGAGAATGCCGTGCACGATCGCGTTGTGGGATACCGCGTCGAGCGCCCAGTGCACCTTCACGCCATTGGCTTCGGCTTGCGTCGCGAACTGCTCGAGATAGTCGCCGAGCCGCGAGAGCGTATGTTCCTTGATCTGCGAGGCGAGCGTGCGCAGCGTCTCCCATTCGTCGATGGAAGCGGCCTGCGCGTCGCGCTTCATGCGCAGGTCCCACAGACGCTTGTCGTGGAACGCGACGTGCGCCGTCTTGGCGAGAAATGCCTCGGCGTGTTTCGCATGATCGACCCGCTTGCTCGTGTTCATGCGCGCACCCCGGCATTTCCGTTCGTCGCGTGCGTCGCTGCCAGGGCCCGAGGCGCATCGAGGCGCGCGCCGTTGAGCACCTGCGCGATGTGCACGAAGCGCATCGGCATCGCGTTGCGGGCGGCGCAGCCCTTTTGATGCATGAGGCACGACATGTCGGCCGAGACGATGACTTGCGCGCCGGCCTCGAGGTGATCGCGCACCTTGTCCTGCCCCATTCTGACGGACACGGCCTGCTCGGACACGGAGAACGTGCCGCCGAAGCCGCAGCATTCGTCGGCACGGCGTGGCGCCGCGAAGCGGATGCCGCGCACGCCTTCGAGCAGCGTGCGGGCTTTCGACCATGGCTGGCCGGGAATTTCGCTGGCCGAGGCCGCGTGCAGATGACGGATGGCGCTGCAACTGTCGTGAAGGCCCACCGTGTGAGGAAAGTCCGCCCAGGGGAACTTGCGGACATCGAGCACGTCGTGCAGGAACTCGGTGAGCTCGTAGGTGTTTGCCCGCACGGCGGCGATGCGCTCCGACTCGCCGGCCGCTCTCAGGTGCTTGCGGACGTGATGTACGCAACTCGACGATGGCGCGATCACGTAGTCGTACCCGGCGAAGTTCTCGACGAAGAGCGCTTCTGCGCCGGCGGCATCCGCCTCGCAGCCGTTGTTTGCCAGCGGCTGCCCGCAGCAGGTCTGTCGGCGCGGGTATTCGACACTCAGGCCGAGCTTCTCGAGCAATTCGAGCGTGGCGACGCCGACTTCGGGAAAGAGGGCGTCGATGAAACAGGGGACGAACAGCGCCACCTTCATGAGGTTTCTCCTACGGCGACGAAGTCCTCGCCGCGCGCCGCGATCCATAGCGTGCCACCCGGCACGTAGTCCTGAACCCACACTTGCACTTACGCCTCCTCGATTTGGCGGTCGATTTCTCTACGGTCTGGTGCCGTGCGCGTGGCCACGCGTTGCGCGAGGGGCGCGGCAATTCGCGCGGACCTGTCGTCCGGCTGCCGCGATGATCGACACTCGAGAAGCGTTCGGGCAAACTGGTCGTACCAGTTGCCGCGGCATGCGCCGGGGCGGGCAAAATCGCCGGACTCTCCCGGCATGGGAGACGCGCTCGCACCGGCGCATCCACCGCATACCGTCATTCGCAGGAGACGCCACCGTGAGCGGCCCCAACCTGACCGAGCGCATCACGCGCGAGCTGGAGACCCGTCTGATCGAGGGCGTCTGGTCGCCCGGCGAGCGCCTTCCGTCCGAGCGTGCACTCGCCGAATCGCTCGGCGTGGCCCGCTCGACGGTACGCACCGCGCTGCAACGCCTCGTCGCACGCGGCTTGCTCAAGACGCGCGCCGCCTCCGGGGTGTTCGTGTCGGATCGCCTGCAGACGGGGCTGATTTCGCCGTGGCGGCAGTTGGTGAGCGATCACCCGGAGCTGCGTCCGGACATGCTCGAATTTCGCCTGATGCTCGAAGGCACCACCGCGTATCTCGCCGCGGTGCGTGCGACCGACGAAGATCTGGCGCGAATGCGTGAACTGGTCGACGGCCTGGTCGACGCGCACCAGCGCGGCGATACGGTGCTCGAGTCGCGGCTCGACGGCGACTTCCACACCGCCCTTGCCAACGCGTCGCACAACGCGATGCTGCGGCATTTGCAGGGCAGCGTGGTCAAGATGCTCTACGAGCACATCTCGCTCAACAACGCAGGACTCGTGGAGCTGCGCGAGCAGGCGTCGGAGCACATCCTCGCGCAGCATCTCGCCCTGTGGGAGGCGATCCGCACGCGCCAGCCGGAAGAGGCGCGCCGCGTCATGCGTGAGCACATCGGGTTCGTGTGGCGCAAGCTGGAGCCCGATTCGCCGGTGCCCATCGTGCCCTGACACCCCGGCAGCCCCGCCAGCGCTGAAACGGCCGGCAAGGCCTCCCGGTTTGGTAGGATGCGGACTTTGTTACGCGTTCTCGCATCGTGAAGCGCCCGATTTCGTCGCTGTTTGCGTCACTGCTGCGCGCCGCCGCCCAGGCCGGCCGGCACGCGGTTCGACTTGCCCAACCCCTGCGCCCCTACGTGTCTCGCGCCGGGTATCACCTGCGTCATCCCACGCGCCGCGGCGTGCTCATCGCCATCGCCGCCGGGCCCTGCCTGCTGGTGGCCTACGCGCTGATCCTGATTCCTTTCACGCCGGGTATCCGCGACATCCGGCGAGCGAAAGTGGACCGTCCCGCACAGGTGCTGTCGGCCGACGGCAAACTACTCGCCGAGTTTCGTCCGTCGAACCGCGAATGGGTGCCGCTCGCGAAGGTGTCGCCCAACGTCGTCAAGGCGCTCGTTGCCACCGAAGACCATCGCTTCTACGAACACCACGGCATCGACCTGAAGCGCACGGCGTCGGCGGCGCTGCATACGTTCTCGGGCGATCGGCAAGGCGGCTCCACGCTCACGCAACAGCTCGCGCGAAACCTGTATCCGGACGAGATCGGCCGCGCGCCCACGCTCACGCGCAAGCTCAAGGAAGCGATCACCGCGTTCAAGATCGAGGCGCTCTACACCAAGCCGGAGATTCTCGAGACCTACCTGAACACCGTGCCGTTCCTGTACAACGCCTACGGCATCGAGATGGCCGCGCGAACGTACTTCGACAAGTCGGCCGATCAGCTCGACGTGGTCGAGGCGGCAACCCTCGTCGGCATGCTCAAGGGCAACAGCTACTACAACCCGGTGATCAATCCCGAGCGCGCGTTGCAGCGCCGCAATACGGTGCTCGCCCAGATGGTCAGGTTCGGGGATCTCGACGCATCCAGGCTCGCAGCGCTGCAAAAGCGTCCATTGCGCATCGATTTCGAGCGCCAGGCGGAAGAGCCCGGCCCGGCGCCGCACTTCGCGCAGCAGTTGCGCAAATGGCTCATCGGCTGGGCCGATCGCAACGATTACAACATCTACTCCGATGGCCTCGTCGTGCACACGACCCTCGATTCGCGCCTGCAGACGATGGCAACGCAGGCGCTCACGCGACAGGCGAATCAGCTCCAGGGCATCGCGGACGCCAACTGGTCCGCGCGAGGCGGCTGGCGAGACAGCGCGGCGCTCGTCCAGTCGTTCGTGCGCGAGTCGGCGGAGTACCGCAACGCAGTGGCCGGCGGCGAGGCGCCCGAGGTCGCCATGAAGCGCCTTCTGGCCGACCGGGCGTTCATGCACAGTCTGCGCGCGACGAAAACGCGCGTGCAAGCCGGCTTCCTGGCCGTCGATCCGCGCACCGGCGAGATCCGTGCGTGGGTCGGCAGCCGCGACTTCACCACCGACCCGTTCGACCATGTGCAGCAGGCGCGCCGTCAGCCCGGCTCCACGTTCAAGCCGTTCGTGTACGGCGCGGCGTTCGTGAAGGGGCGCAAGCCCGAGGACACCATCGTGGATCAGCTCGTGGAAATCCCGCTCGCGGGTGGCGAGATATGGCGTCCGAGCGACGACAGCGCGCCGACGAACCGGCCGATGACGCTGCGCGACGCGCTCGCACAGTCGCGCAATACGGTCACGGCGCAGCTCATGCAGGACGTCGGGCCATCCCGCGTCGTGGGGCTGGCGCGCGCCATGGGCGTGCGCGAGAGCAAGCTCGAGCCGGTGCCGTCGCTCGCGCTCGGTACGAGCCCCGTGTCGCTCAAGGAAATGGTGGCCGCCTACGGCACGATCGCCGACGGCGGCGAGTACCGCGAGCCGACGATGGTCACGCAGATCACGAACACGGAAGGCGACGTGCTCGCGACGTTCTCGCCGGCGCGCCCGGAGCGCGCGCTGTCGGCCGACGACGACTACACGCTGCTCGACACCATGCGCGGCGTGATCGATCGCGGCACCGGCAGCGCGATCCGCACCCGCTTCGGCATTCGCGCCGACGTCGCGGGCAAGACCGGTACGACGCAGGACAACGCCGACGGCTGGTTCATCCTGATGCAGCCGCAGCTCGTGGCCGGGGCGTGGGTCGGCTTCAACGACAGCCGCATCACGCTGCTCAGCGACTACTGGGGGCAGGGCGCGCACAGCGCGCTGCCGATCGTGGGCGATGTCTTCTCGCGTGCGTTGCGCGCCAGGATCATCGACGCCAGCGCGAAGTTCGAGGCGCCGGACCACCACCACTGGTACAGCGACTGGTGGGCGCGCGCGTCGGAATGGATCAGGCAACGGTTCGCGAAGGCGCCGGCGACGGAACACAAGCCGAAGGCGCCAGTGAAGCGTCAGGCGCCGCCGCCGAGCTCGGCACCGGCGGCGGTGCTGCCCGACGCGGCAAGCGATGCCGCCCCGCTGCCCGTGCCGGTCGCGTCCGCGGTGCTGGCGCAGCCCGAATACGCGGCGCCGGCGAGCGTGCCGCACGGCACCACGATTCCCGGCGTGCCCGGCGAGTGGGATGGCCCAGGCGGAGCGCCGCCGCCCGCGTCCGCGGGGCCCTCCGCGCCGACAGTGCCGGCGAGCCCGTCGGCAACACCGCAAAACCTTGCGCTCCCTCCCGCGCCCTCGGCTTCGGCGCCCGCGCAGTGATCCACCGCCCGCCGTGCGGTGGGCGGCGCGACCTCCGGGCGCGTCGACCGCGCCCGCCGACGTCGGCAAAGTCGGTGCTTTGCGCTGTCACGGCATACAATGCCGTCCATGACCCTCCATATCCGAAGTGAAACCCCGGCCGACGTCGACGCTATCGAAGCGCTGACCGTCGCCGCTTTCCGAGATGCGCCGCATACCGCTCACACGGAGCAGTTCATCGTGAATGCACTGCGTCGCGCGGGCCAACTGACGATCTCGCTCGTTGCTCAGGAAGGCCACGACATCGTCGGTCACGTGGCCGTCTCGCCGGTGACGATCTCCGACGGGAGCGCGCGCTGGTACGGCCTCGGCCCCCTCTCCGTGGCCCCGGAAAAACAAGGGCGCGGCATCGGCAGCCAACTCGTGCGCGCGTCGCTCGGCGCGCTGCGCGCGCTTGGCGCAGCAGGGTGCGTCGTGCTCGGCGAGCCAGCCTACTACGGACGTTTCGGCTTTCAGGCAGCGTCAGAGGTCACGCTGCCGGGCGCACCCGCCGAGTACTTCCAGATCGTGCGCTTCGACGGCGCCATGCCTTCGGGCGCCGTCGCATATCACGACGCCTTCGGCGCGAGCGCGTGAAGCGGCGCGAAAACGTCCCGGCGAAAGACTTTGAAAAGTGCTTGACCTGAAGTCGACTTGAATTGGCAAACTGTGTGAGGTCAGCCGTGCCGAGCGCAGATCACGACATCATGGGGATCGCGTGGGCGCTCCCGGCGAGCACGCAACGAGGTTTGCAATGACGCATCAGGCCAATCAGGAACAATCCGCGCTATGGAACGGCCGATCGGGCAACGCCTGGATCGACAACCGTGTCGCGATAGACCGGATGTTTGCGCCGCTGGCGCGATTTCTCATCGACCGGGTGAGGGAGACGGCGCGGCGTGTGCCATCGGGCCGCTTGCTCGACGTCGGCTGCGGCACTGGCGGCGCGACGCTCGCCATCGCCGGCGCGCTGGGCGAGCGCTGGCAATGTACGGGGGTGGACATTTCGGCGCCGATGATCGCCACGGCACGTTCGCGCGCCGCGCATGCACGGGTTCCCATCGAGTTTCTGTCCGCCGACGTGCAAACGCATGACTTTCCCGCCGGGCAGTTCGATCTCGTCGTCTCGCGTCTGGGCGTGATGTTCTTCGACGATCCCGTCGCGGCTTTCGACAACCTGCGCACCGCGGCGAAGCCGGGCGCATGGCTGCACGCGCTCGCCTGGCGCAGTCCCGCCGAAAATCCATTCATGACGACCGCCGAGCGTGCCGCCGTGCAACTGCTGCCGGCCTTGCCGCCGCGTGAGCCGGGCGCGCCCGGCCAGTTCGGCTTCGCGCAGCGCGAGCGTGTCGAAGCGATACTGACGGCGGGCGGATGGGAGGACGTCGCGCTCACGCCGGTCCAGTTCGAGTGCGCGTTCGCACGGGCCGATCTTCGCGACTACGTGTCGCGACTAGGACCGGTCGGCCAGGCGCTCGCCGGGCTTTCACCGCCGGAACGGGAGCGCGTCGCCGATGTCGTCGTGCAAGCCTTCACACCGTTCATCGAAGGCGACGAGGTGCGTTTTACCGCGGCGTGTTGGCATCTCGCGGCACGCGCCCCGGCATAACTTACGCGGGGCGCTTCGGAATATCGAGCCCGCGAACGACCGCCGGGCGCGCAACGAACGCGTCGAGCGCGCGCTGCACGTTCCTGAACTGGCTGAAGCCGACCAGCTCGCCCGCCTCGTAGAACCCGACGAGGTTGCGAATCCACGGGAACGTGGCGATATCCGCGATGGTGTACTCGTCGCCCATGATCCACTGGCGATTGGCAAGGCGTCCGTCCAGTACGGCCAGCAAGCGCTTCGCTTCATTCACGTAACGCTCGCGCGGGCGCTTGTCTTCGAACTCCTTGCCGGCGAACTTGTGGAAGAAGCCGACCTGGCCGAACATCGGTCCCACGCCGCCCATCTGGAACATTACCCATTGCAGTGTTTCGTAGCGCGCGGCCGGGTCCGAGGGCAGCAGCTTGCCTGTCTTCTCGGCCAGGTACCACAGGATCGCGCCCGACTCGAACAGCGGCAGCGGCTTGCCGCCGGGGCCGTCGGGATCAAGGATCGCGGGAATCTTGTTGTTCGGGTTGAGCGAGAGGAATTCCGGCGAGAACTGGTCGTCCGTCTGAAAATTCACCAGATGCGGTTCGTAAGGCAGCCCGATTTCCTCGAGCATGATCGACACCTTCACGCCGTTGGGCGTGGGCAGCGAGTACAGTTGCAGGCGGTCGGGGTGCGCAGCGGGCCACTTGCGCGTGATCGGAAATTGGGAAAGATCGGTCATGGGGATCGACGTATTCGGTTCGAGCGGCTCGAAACGCCGCGGGACAGCCAATATAACGCCAAGCGCGCAAGCTTGCCCAACGACCCCGCGCATTCCGACGCATTCCGACGCATGCAAGCGCGTGCCGGCGCACATCGGCGCATACTGGCCGCCCCCCTCGCTCGCGTCGCCCGCGCGTGCGGCAGAGCTGCGCCGCAACCGGGCGCCGGCGCCTGCAGGCCGCGCCTATGTGCCGTGCATATGACGGCAGCGTGGGTTCGTGCATGAATCTGGCTCACGGCGACATCAAGCGTTCTTCCCTTGAACGCGCGCCGCGCACGGCATTAAATGAAAGCCTTCAGGTGCGCCGCCCCCCTCCCCTCGAATCGCACGTCGGCGCGTGAAGCTCGATCCCCGGCCGGTGCGACGCACCGCGCCTCCCGCCGTGTCGCGTCGTGGCGCTGCCTCCCGCCTTCACAGTGCCGCGTCCGACGTTCTTCGTTGCCGTTTCGATTCGCGCATCGCGCAAGGATCCCACCATGAGCACCTTTCAGACGAAAGATGGCACCACGATTTTCTACAAGGACTGGGGCGAGGGCCGTCCGGTCGTGTTCTCGCACGGCTGGCCGCTCTCGGCCGACGCCTGGGACGCGCAGATGCTGTTTCTCGTGCAGCACGGGTACCGCGTGATCGCGCACGATCGACGTGGGCACGGCCGCTCGGCGCAGCCCGGCACCGGCAATGACATGGACACCTACGCCGACGATCTGGCGGAGCTCGTTGAACGGCTCGACCTGACGGAAGCGACGTTCGTCGGCCACTCGACCGGCGGCGGCGAGGTCGCCCGCTATCTCGGCCGGCATGGCACGCGCCGCGCGGCGCAGGCGGTGCTCATCGGCGCCGTGCCGCCCGTCATGGTCAAGTCGGACAGGAACCCGGGCGGCCTGCCCATCGGTGTGTTCGACGAAATCCGGGCGAACGTGGCGAACAACCGTTCGCAGTTCTACCGCGATCTCGCCATGCCGTTCTACGGCTACAACCGGCCGCACGCCAAGCCGTCGCAGGGCGTGATCGACGCGTTCTGGCTGCAGGGCATGTGGGGCTCGCACCTCGGCCAATACCTCTGCATCAGGGAGTTTTCTGAGGTGGATTACACCGAGGATCTGAAGAAGATCGACGTGCCGACGCTCGTGCTGCACGGCGACGATGATCAGATCGTGCCGATCGACGACGCGGGCATGCTCAGCGCCAGGATCATTCCGCACGCGACGCTCAAGGTGTATCCCGGCGGCTCGCATGGCATGTGCGTGATCGACGCCGACAAGGTCAACGCCGACTTGCTGGCGTTCCTGCGCGGCTGAGCGTCTTTGGCTCGGCGCCAATGAGAAAGGGACGGGGGACGGCATTCGCCGTCCCTTCTCGTGCCGCCGGCAGCGCCGACCCCTAGTGCTCAGGTAAGTGCTCAGGTAAGTGCTTCGGCAAGTGTCTCGGTGAGCGCTCCGGGGCTGCGCCTCAAGCGTTGCCAAGCACCTTGGCGATGCTGTCCGCCACGACCGCCACGTTCTTCTCGTTCAGGCCGGCCACGCACATGCGGCCCGAGCGGATCAGGTACACGCCGTGCTGCTCGCGCAGCACATCGACCTGCGCGGACGACAGACCCGTGTAGGTGAACATGCCGCGCTGCTCCAGATAGCGCGAGAGCATGGTCTCGGGCACGCGGCCGCGCAGACCTTCGTGGATCGCGCCGCGCATGCGGGTGATGCGCTGACACATCTGCGAGAGCTCGTCTTCCCACGACTTGCGCAGTTCCGGCGTGCCGAGCACCTTCGCGACGATTTTTGCGCCGTGCGTCGGCGGGTTGCTGTAGTTCGAGCGCACCGCGCTCGTCAGTTGGCCCAGCACGCGCTCGGCCGCCTCGGCCGATTCGCAGATGACCGACAGGCCGCCGCAGCGCTCGCCGTACAGCGAGAAGTTCTTCGAGAACGAGTTGGCGACGAAGGCCGGCAGGCCACGACGCGCGAGCTCGCGGATGACGAACGCGTCCGCGTCGATGCCCGAGCCGAAGCCCTGATAGGCCATGTCGACGAACGGCAGCAGTTCGCGCTTGCCGAGCACCTCGATGAGCTGTACCCACTGTGCATCGTTCAGGTCCACGCCCGTGGGGTTGTGGCAGCACGCATGCAGCAGCACCACGCTGCGCGCCGGCAGCTTGTCGATGGCGTCGACCATGGCTTCGAACTGCAGGCCGCCGGTCGCCTCGTCGTAATACGGGTACGTATTTACCGTGAAGCCGGCTCGCTCGAAGATGAAGCGGTGGTTGTCCCACGTCGGATCGCTCACCCACACCTGCGAGTCCGGGAAGTAGCGCTTGATGAAGTCGGCGCCGACCTTCAGGGCGCCCGAGCCGCCGAGCGTCTGAACCGTGGCGATGCGGCCGTCGGCGCGCGCGGGCGAATCTTCCCCGAAGACGAGGCCCTGCACCACGTCGCGATAGTTGGCGAAACCCGCCATCGGCAGATAAGGCTTCGGGCCGACTTCGGCGAGCAGCAGCGCTTCGGCCTCGCGCACGGCCTGCATGACCGGCAGACGGCCATCGTCGTCGTAATAGATGCCGATGCTCAGGTTGACCTTGTTGGCACGCGGATCCTTCGCGAAGTTCTCGTTGAGCGAGAGGATCGGATCGCCGGGGTAGGCATCGATATGTTCGAACATGGCAGTTCCTGGAATAACGAGAGAAAGTCGGTGCGGCGGCCCCGCGGGCCCGCGGAGCGGGTCGCCCGGCGCAATGCCGATGGCGCCAAACGACTGATGATACCGCTAGTGTGGCGTTGCCGGGTATGCCCGGGCGTGGGCGGCCGGCCACCGGCCGACCGGTCAGCCGGCGCGTTGGGTGCGTTGCGCGTTATCCCGGGCGCGCGGCCCGGGACACGGCCTCAGCGCGTGACGCCGGCCGGCACCGGCACGGCGCCGTGCTTCGTGCGAAGGCGGTAGCCCACGCCCAGCACGAGCAGCCACACCGGGATCAGATACACGGAAATGCGCAGATCCGGGATCAGGTACATCACGACCAGGATGCCGGCGAGAAAGGCCAGGCACAGGTAGTTCGTGAGCGGATAGGCGACGCTCCGGAACGAGGTCGTCTCGCCGGCGCGCGCCTTGGCGCGGCGGAACGCGAGGTGGATCACGCTGATCATCGCCCAGTTGATGATGAGTGCCGAGACGACGAGGCCCATCAGCAGTTCGAACGCCTTGCCGGGCATGAAGTAGTTGATCACCACGCACACGGCCGTGGCCGCGGCGGAGACGCCCAGCGCCACGAGTGGAATGCCGCGGGCGTTGACCTTGAGCAGCGCGCGCGGCGCGTTGCCCTGACCGGCCAGACCGTAGAGCATGCGGCTGTTGCAGTACACGCCGCTGTTGTAGACGGACAGCGCGGCGGTGAGCACCACGGCGTTGAGCACGTTCGCGACGAAGTTGCTGTTGAGCTCGTGGAAGATCAGCACGAACGGGCTGCCGCCGGTCGCGACCTTCTCCCACGGGTACAGCGAGAGCAGCACGCCGAGCGCACCCACGTAGAAAATCAGAATGCGGTAGATGACCTGATTGGTCGCACGCGGGATGGTGCGCGACGGATCGTCCGCCTCTGCCGCCGTGATGCCGACCAGCTCCAGGCCGCCGAACGAGAACATGATGACGGCCATCGCCATGACGAGCCCGGACATGCCGTTCGGGAAGAAGCCGCCGTGCTGCCACAGGTTGGCCACGCTCGCCTCGGGGCCGGCGTTGCCGGAGAGCAGCAGGTAGCCGCCGAAGCCGATCATGCCGACGATGGCCGCGACCTTGATGATGGCGAACCAGAATTCCATCTCGCCGTAGGACTTCACGCTCGTGAGGTTGATGGCGTTGATGATGCCGAAGCACACGAGCGCCGAGACCCATGTCGGAATCGCGGGCCACCAGTACTGCACGTAGATGCCGACAGCCGAGAGCTCGGCCATCGACACGAGCACGTAGAGCACCCAGTAGTTCCAGCCCGATACGAAGCCGGCGAACTGACCGCAGTATTTGTTGGCGAAGTAACTGAACGAGCCGGCGACCGGTTCGTCGACCACCATCTCGCCCAACTGGCGCATGATGAAGAAGGCGACGACGCCCGCGATGGCGTAGCCGAGCAGAACGGAGGGGCCGGCGGTCTTGATGGTTTGGGCGATGCCGAGAAAGAGGCCGGTGCCGATCGCGCCGCCAAGCGCGATCAATTGGATGTGACGATTCTTCAGGCCGCGGTGGAGCGACCCTTCTTGTGCTGCGTTGCGGGACATGTCTGTTCCTTACCCGAGGGTCCGCGAACAGACCCTCCTTCCTTGCCAAGCGGCGCGCTTCTCTGTTTTCGCCCTGTACGAGCGAACCGGAACCGTTGAGCCGCCACGGCGCGGCGCTCGTGACGCCGCCGCCGTGTCCTTTGGGATCCCCGCTCGCCGGCGAGGATCATGTGCCGGCGCACAGGCCGCCGGTTGTCTCCCCAGGACTCAGACCTTGAGCGTGCCGCGCTCGATCTGGTCGCGCTCGAGCGATTCGAACAGCGCCTTGAAGTTGCCTTCGCCGAAGCCGTCGTCGCCTTCACGCTGGATGAACTCGAAGAACACCGGGCCGAGCAGCGTCTTCGAGAAGATCTGCAGCAGCAGGCGCGGCTTGCCGCCTTCGGTCGTGCCGTCGAGCAGGATGCCGCGCGACTTGAGCTCGCCGACCGGCTGGCCGTGGCCCGGCAGACGGGTCTCGAGCGCGTCGTAGTAGAAGTCGTTCGGTGCGCTCATGAGTTCGACACCGGCCATTTGCAGGTTGTCGATGACCTCGATCAGGTTGTCCGTGAGGAATGCAATGTGCTGAATCCCTTCGCCGTTGAAGGCCATCAGGAATTCCTCGATCTGGCCGCTGCCCTTGGCCGATTCCTCGTTCAGGGGAATGCGGATTTTACCATCGGGGGCGGTCATGGCCTTCGACGTGAGGCCCGTGTACTCGCCGGAGATGTCGAAGTAGCGGATCTCGCGGAAGTTGAACAGCTTCTCGTAGAAATTGGCCCAGTACGCCATGCGGCCGCGGTAGACGTTGTGCGTGAGGTGATCGATCAGGCGCAGACCGTGACCGAGCGGATGGCGATCCACGCCTTCGATGTATTCGAAGTCGATGTCATAGATCGACTTGCCTTCCTCGAAACGGTCGATCAGATACAGCGGCGCGCCGCCGATGCCCTTGATCGCGGGCAGACGCAGCTCCATCGGACCGGTGGCGATCTCGACAGGCTGGGCGCCCAGTTCGAGCGCGCGCGCGTAGGCCTTGTGCGAATCCTTCACGCGGAACGCCATGCCGCACGCGCTCGGGCCGTGCTCGGCCGCGAAGTAGGCGGCTTCGCTGTTCGGCTCGCGGTTGACGATGAAGTTGATGTCGCCCTGGCGGTAGAGCAGCACGTCCTTCGAGCGGTGACGTGCGACGAGCGAAAAGCCCATCTTCTCGAAAATCGGTTCGAGCACGTTCGGCGTGGGCGAGGCGAATTCCACGAATTCGAAGCCCATCAGTTGCATCGGGTTGTCAAAAAGGTCGGCCATGATCGTCTCGGCTCAATGAGTTTGTGAGGTGGTGAATTCGTTGGACGCATTGCACTGCCCGGCGGTTTGGCGCCGAAGCGCTTGGGTATGGGCGCGGAGGGTGCAACAAAATTGTGGTTTGCTGACCGATGGGTCGGGAAATGGCTTTCCCGCCGTTCCGTGCGACGAAACTCGCCTGTCTGCGGCTCGCGCGAGCGCGTTTGCGACCGTTTACGGCGCCCAGTGTAAGTGGTGCGTCGCAAAATAGGATTTCGTTACGAACACAGGCAAACCCTAGGTTGTGCATTAATATTTCTCCATATCGATATGTGGAGAAATTAAGATGCACAACATCGAGATCGATCGGATCGACGTCCGGTTGCTCGGCATTTTGCAGTCGAACGGGCGGATTTCCAACCTCGAGCTGGCCGAGGCGATCAAGCTTTCGCCGGCGCAGACGCTGCGGCGCCACCGGCGGCTCGAGGAGATGGGCGTGATCAAGGGTTACGACACGCGGCTCGACGCGCAGCGTCTTGGCTTTAGCGTCGTGGCCTTCGTTCACGTGACGATGGAGCGCGGACACATTCGCGACCTGTCGAACTTCAAGGGCCTCGTCGCCGAACTCGCGCAGATTCAGGAATGTTTTTCGGTGACGGGGGACATCGACTACGTGCTCAAGGTCGTGGCGCGCGACCTCAAGGCGCTGTCCGAATTCCTGCTCGACACGCTCATGCGCATTCCCGGCGTGAGCGCGGTGAAGTCGAGCGTCTGCCTCGACGAAATCAAATGCACCTCCGCCGTGCCGCTCTCGGCCTGAGCCCCGGCGCCGCCCTGGCGGGCACGGCGCTCAGGGGCGCTCGCGCGTGGCGCTCCAGGCGAGCCCCACCGCCAGCGCGACGAGTGCGCAGCCGACCCACGGCGTGAGCGCGAGCGCACCGGCGCCCACCAGCGCACCGCCGACGCCCGCGCCGAGCGCCACGCCCACGTGCATGGCGGCGACGTTCACGCCCACGTTGGCGTCGGCATCGTGCGGCGCCACGCGGATCAGATGGTTCTGCACCACCGGCGAAATCGACCACGAGAGCGAGCCCCACACCATCATCGCGGCCAGCAACAACAGGACGGGCAGGGCGCCTGCTGCCGCCCCGACGCCCATGGCGGCAAGCGGCACGCACGCCATCGCGGCGAGAAACAGCGCCGGACAGCCGCGCAGCGAGCGCATCGGCCCGGCCCGGTCCGCAGCCCATCCGCCAAGCCATGCGCCGCCCACGCCGGCCACGCCGAACGCAAGAAACCACAGGCTCATTTCGCCGGCTGACGGCGCGACGACCGACTGGAGATATGGCGCGAGGTAAGCGAACAGCGTGAAGTGCCCACCGAGCATCGCGATCGTCACGCCCTGCGCGGCAAGGCGTCGCGGCTGGCAAAGCGCCCGCACATACGCGCGCAGGGTGAGCGCCGCGGGCGGCGTGCGAGCCGGCAACACCCGCCACAGCACGAAGACGAGCGGCGCGCTCGCGAGTCCGATGGCGGCAAACACGCTGCGCCAGCCCGCCCAGTGTTCGAGCGTCATGCCCAGCGGCACGCCGAGCACCAGCGACGCGCTGATTCCCATGAAGATCATGCCGACGGCGCGCCCGTGATAGTCCGGCGGCGTGATTTCCGCGGCCAGGCGTGAGCACAGCAGCACAATGGTGGCGCAACTCGCCGCCATGGCGATGCGCGCGGCGAACAGCGCCGCATAACCCGGTGCGCCCGCAGCAGCGAGGTTGCTCGCGCTGAAGATCGCGATCGCCGCGAGGAGGGCGCGACGGCGTTCGAAGCGCGATAGCCACGCGGCCATGACGAACGCCCAGAGCGCGAATACGGCCGAGAAGACCGTCGTGAGCTGCCCGGCGGAGGCCGTCGATACGCCGAGGCCCGCCGAGAGCGCCGGAAGTATGCCGGTGCAGATGTTCTCGGCAATGCCGGCGAGAAACACCGTCAGCGCGAGCCATCCGACCTGCGCGGCGCCGCGCGGCCGGGGCGAGGAGGGCGCCGCGTCCGCGGCGACCCTGTTGTCGTGGGCGATGGGCGCGCTCGATGCGCCGGCGGCGCACGAGGCAGGAGGGGATGAGGCGCGCACGGATGCCACAGCAGTCTCCGATGTCGTGACATGTCCCGCACGACACCGGGATTGGCGCCGACGGCTGAGCATGTCGATCCGTCGGGTTTCGAGGCTGAGCTTCGGTTATCCCATAGGCTCACACCATATCGAAGACATCGCCGCGCCGCAACCTGAGAAGTGGGGTCAGGGGCAGGGCAGGGGGCAGGCCGTCCGTCGCGAGATCCACGAGGCGACACATCATGGTTGACAGGTTCCGAAAATCTGTGCTTTCATGTGCCACATGATCACCGCGCAATTCACCCTCTCGCTACGACTACTAGCCCGCTCCACCGGGCTTGGTCCGTTGCTGCGCGCGTGCATCGTCTGAATTCCTCACTGAAGCACCGCTGATTTTCCCCAGTTACGCCGACCTGAGCCCCGGTTCATCCAACCGGAGGTCGTAGCTGCTTTGCGCTCATGCGTCGTCCGGTTGCCACTTTTGCCGACAATCGAGACAACGCCATGCTGAAGAACCCTGCCACGAAATACCGCCCGTTCACGCCGGTCAACATTGCGGACCGACAATGGCCGAGCCGCACCATCACGCGCGCGCCGATCTGGATGAGCACCGATCTGCGCGACGGCAACCAGGCCCTGTTCGAGCCGATGGACGCCCAGCGCAAGATGCGTATGTTCAAGACGCTCGTGGCCATCGGTTTCAAGGAAATCGAAGTGGCGTTCCCGTCGGCGTCCGACACCGACTTCAACTTCGTTCGCGAACTGATCGAAGGCGGCCATATTCCCGAGGACGTCACCATCGAAGTCCTCACGCAAGCTCGCGACGACCTCATCGAGCGCACCTTCGCGGCGCTCAAGGGCGCGCCCCGGGCCATCGTTCACCTGTACAACGCCACGGCTCCGGAATTCCGGCGCATTGTCTTCAACCTCGATCAGCCGGGCGTGAAGGCGCTCGCCGTGGCTGCCGCCAGGACGATCAAGCGCTGTGCGGACGCCGCGCCCGAGACGCAATGGACGCTGCAATACAGCCCGGAGACGTTTACCGGCACGGAGCTCGAGTTTGCCAAGGAAGTGTGCGATGCCGTTTTCGACGTCTGGCAGCCCACGCCCGAGCGCAAGTGCATCGTCAACCTGCCGGCCACGGTGGAAATCGGTACGCCGAACTATTACGCCGATCAGATCGAATGGATGCACCGTAATCTGGCGCGCCGCGATTCGCTGATCCTGTCCGTGCACCCGCACAACGACCGCGGCACCGCGGTCGCGGCGGCCGAGCTGGCCGTCATGGCCGGCGCCGATCGCATCGAAGGCTGCCTGTTCGGCAACGGCGAGCGCACCGGCAACGTCGACCTCGTCACGCTGGCGCTGAACCTCTACACCCAAGGCGTGGATCCGGGGCTCGACTTCTCGAACATCAACGACATCGCGCGCACGGCCGAGGCATGCACGCAACTGCCCGTGCATCCGCGCCATCCTTACGTGGGCGATCTGGTCTTCACCGCGTTCTCGGGCTCGCACCAGGACGCCATCAAGAAGGGCCTCGCCGCGCAGCAGCCGGACGCGATCTGGGAAGTGCCGTACCTGCCCATCGATCCGAGCGACCTCGGTCGCACCTACGACTCGATCATTCGTGTGAACAGCCAGTCGGGCAAGGGCGGCATCGCCTATCTGCTCGAGCAGTCATACGGCGTGCAGATGCCGCGCCGCCTGCAAGTCGATTTCAGCTCGGCCGTGCAGCGCTATACCGACGAGACGGGCGCCGAAGTCACGGCGGCACAGATCTGGCAATTGTTCCAGGGCGAATACGTGAGGTCGCACGAGCCCGTCGCCTACGTCGGCCATACGCTCTCCGAGCGCGAAGGTCGTCAGCACATCGCCGTGACCGTCGACATCCATGGCCAGCGCACGACGGTCTCGGGCACCGGCAACGGTCCGCTGGACGCCCTGATGAACGCGATGCGCACGCCGGTGCGCGTGCAGCACTACGAAGAGCGGGCGCTCACGCAGGGCGCCGACGCCCGCGCCATCGCCATTGCCGAAATGGCGGGCGAGGCGATCGTGGGCAGCGCCTTCGGCGTGGGGATCGACGCGAATCTGACGACGGCTTCGATCCGCGCGGTCATCAGCGGTATCAACCGCGCCTATGCGCGCAGCGATGCCGACGCCCGGGCCGGGTTCTTCGACGCCGTGATGCGCGACGTGGCCAAGGCCGTCTGAGCCGGCCGGTGAGCGAAACGAGCACCTGAGCTCGCTCAAGCGCGACACGCGAGCGGCCACGCAAGCGGCTGTGAAAGCCGCTGTGAAAGCCAACACTTCAGGCGGGAAAGGAAGGAGACATGGGGCAGACGCGACCCGCGCGGCACTGATCGTGCCGGCGGGCGCCCGGAGCGGCGCGGCGGCACTTATCCAGTGCGGCGCGTTTCGCCCCGGCCCCGCAACGCAAGCAGTGAGATGGGCGGCGCTGCCGCGTCACACTGCTTCGATGGCGATAGCGATGCCTTGGCCGACCCCAATGCACATCGTACACAGCGCAAAGCGACCACCCGTGCGCTTGAGCTGATACGTCGCCGTCGTGACCAGACGTGCGCCGCTCATGCCGAGCGGATGGCCCAGCGCAATGGCGCCGCCGTTCGGATTGACGCGCAAGTCGTCGTCGGCCACGCCGAGCTGACGCAGCACGGCCAGGCCCTGGCTCGCGAACGCTTCGTTCAGTTCGATGACATCGAACTGATCGAGCGACATACCGAGCCGTGCGAGCAGTTTCGTCGTTGCGGGAGCCGGACCGATGCCCATGATGCGCGGTGCCACCCCTGCCGTCGCCATGCCCAGAATCCGGGCGCGCGGCGTCAGGCCAAAGCGCGCCGCACTCGCCTCGTCTGCCAGCAGCAGAGCGCAGGCGCCGTCGTTGACGCCAGAAGCGTTACCGGCGGTCACGGTCCCATCAGGGCGTACCACGCCCTTGAGTCTGGCAAGCGCTTCCAAGCTCGTCGCGCGCGGGTGTTCGTCGCGATCCACGACGATCGCCTCGCCTTTCTTCTGAGCGATCGACACCGGCGTGATCTCTTCGGCCAGCGTGCCGCTCGCCTGCGCACGCGCCGCCTTGTCCTGCGAGCGCATCGCGAAGCGATCCTGGTCCTCGCGGCTGATGCCGAACTCGGTCGCCACGTTCTCGCCCGTCTCGGGCATCGAATCCACACCGTACTGCGCCTTCAGGAGCGGATTGACGAAACGCCAGCCGATGGTCGTATCGAAAATCTCGGCCTGACGCGAAAACGCGCTCGCCGCCTTGCCCATCACGAACGGAGCGCGGCTCATGCTCTCCACGCCGCCGGCGATCATGAGGCCCGCTTCGCCGGCCTTGATGGCGCGTGCGGCGGTGCCGATGGCGTCCATGCCCGAGCCGCACAGGCGGTTGATCGTCGCGCCCGGCACGTCTTGCGGCAGACCGGCGAGAAGCGACGACATGCGCGCCACGTTGCGGTTGTCTTCGCCGGCCTGGTTCGCGCAGCCGAAGATCACGTCGTCGACCTGCGTCCAGTCGACGTTCGGGTTGCGCGCCATGAGCGCCTTGAGCGGGATCGCGCCGAGGTCGTCGGCGCGCACGGACGACAGCGCGCCGCCGTAGCGGCCGATCGGGGTGCGTATGGCGTCGCAGATGAAAACTTCACTCATGTTCTCTACCTCAATGGAATTCGCCGGCGCACGTGAGGCGAGGGCCCCGGCGATGGTGTCGTTCTGTGGCGTTTCGGTCGCGTGTCAGGCAATGGCCGGCGAGGGCAGCAGCGCGACACCGGTGAGTCGCTGCAGCTCGTCGAACGTGAGGCCGTCGACCCTATCGACGACACGCAGGCCCTCGGGGGTCACGTCGAGCACGGCGAGGTCCGTGTAGATGCGCGTGACGCAGCCCACGCCGGTGAGCGGATACGTGCACTTGTCCACGATCTTGCTCTCCCCCTGTTTGGTGAGATGCTCCATCATCACGAACACCTGCTTCGCCCCGCTCGCGAGGTCCATGGCGCCGCCCACGGCCGGAATCGCATCGGGGGCGCCCGTGTGCCAGTTGGCAAGGTCGCCGGTGACGGAGACCTGAAACGCGCCCAGCACGCAGAAGTCGAGGTGACCGCCGCGCATCATCGCGAACGAGTCGGCATGGTGGAAGAACGCGCCGCCGGGTTTGAGCGTGACGGGCTGCTTGCCCGCGTTGATGAGGTCTTCGTCCTCCTCGCCCTTGGCCGGGGCCGGGCCCATGCCGATCACACCGTTCTCGCTCTGGAGAATGATCTCGCGATCGGCGGGCAGATGATTGGCGACGGCCGTGGGCAGGCCGATACCGAGGTTCACGTAGGCGCCGTCGGGAATGTCCCGGGCGACGCGGGCGGCCATCTGGTCGCGGGTCAGTCGGTTCACATTGCTCATGGAGTGCTCCGGTTCGGATGGGGCTCAGGCGCGCGCGGCGCCAGGCACCGCAACGATGCGTTGGACAAAGATGCCCGGTGTGACCACGGCTTCCGGATCGAGATCGCCCAGCTCGACGACCTCGCTCACCTGCGCGATGGCGCACTTCGCCGCGGTGGCCATGATCGGGCCGAAGTTGCGGGCGGTCTTGCGATACACGAGATTGCCCCAGCGGTCGCCCTTGAGCGCCTTGATCAGCGCGAAGTCGGCGTGAATCGGCGATTCGAGCACATACGGCTTGCCGTCGATCACGCGCGTTTCCTTGCCTTCGGCGAGCAGCGTGCCGTAGCCCGTCGGGGTGAAGAAGCCGCCGATGCCGGCGCCCGCGGCGCGAATGCGCTCGGCAAGGTTGCCCTGCGGCACCAGTTCCAGCTCGATCTTGCCCGCGCGATAGAGCGCGTCGAACACCTGCGAGTCCGTCTGACGCGGGAACGAGCAGATGATCTTGCGCACGCGGCCCGCCTTGAGCAGCGCGGCCAGGCCCGTCTCGCCGTTGCCGGCGTTGTTGTTGACGATGGTCAGCTCGCGCGCGCCCTGATCGATCAGCGCGTCGATGAGCGCCGAGGGCATGCCGGCGTTGCCGAAGCCGCCAATCATGACCGTCGCGCCGTCGTGGACGTCGGCGACCGCGTTGGCGAGCGAATCGTAAATCTTGTTGATCACACGTGCCTCCTGGGCATCTCCATCGGGCGAAAGGCTCGCGGCCGAGCGCCCCCTGTTGGCTGTCTCCCGGCGATGGCGTCTTGTCAGGCGGCATCGTCTGGTTCACAATGTTCTTTATGCGAACAAATATTCGCTATGAGAACAACAGCAGTCAGCGTAACCCTCGGGGTGTCGGCCGTCAAGCGACGCCGGCCCCAGTGGCCTCGCCATACCTCGCGCGCCCGCCCGGCGCGAGGACGGGAGGATGCGAGGATGCGAGGATGCGAGGGCGTTGTGCGGGGCTTGCCGTGTGCCGCGCGGTGGAACAGACAGCGCAAATCCATTACGCTTGCCGTTCGCGCCTCCGATGTCGCCGCGCCCGGATGGCCGCAGCGGTACGGGAGCGCTGTCCGGCGTCCCGTTCAACGAAGTTCTCGAAGAAGCCACACATGACTCCAGTGCCGAACGACGCCAGCGAACCGACCGACAAGAAGCCGGGCGACTCCTATGTCCAGTCGTTCGCGCGTGGACTGGCGGTGGTCAAGGCGTTCAATGCCGCGCGTCCGGCGCAGACGCTCTCCGAAGTCGCGCAGGCCTCCGGCCTCACGCGCGCGGGCGCGCGCCGCATTCTGCTCACACTCGAATCGCTCGGCTACGTGCGCAGCGAAGGGCGGTTGTTCCGTCTCACGCCGCGCATTCTCGATCTCGGCTTCTCCTATCTGACGTCGATGCCGCTGTGGAATCTGGCCGAGCCGTTCATGGAAGCGCTGGTCCAGCAGGTGCAGGAGAGCAGTTCCGCCTCCGTGCTCGACGGCGACGACATCGTCTACGTGCTTCGCGTGCCGGTACGCAAGGTGATGTCCATCAACCTGTCCATCGGCAGCCGCCTGCCGGCGTGGTGCACGTCGATGGGCCGCGTGATGCTCGCCGCGCTGCCCGACGACGAACTCGACGCCGCGCTTGGCCGCGCCGACATCCGCGCGCATACCGACCGCACGGTGACGGACGTCGATGTGCTGCGCGAGCGCATTCGCGCTGTGCGCTCGCAGGGCTGGGCGCTCGTGGATCAGGAACTCGAGGAAGGACTGATTTCGATCGCCGCGCCGATTCGCAACCGCGCCGGGCAGGTCATTGCGGCGATGAACGTGAGCGGACAGGCCAATCGCACGTCTGCCGCCGAGATGGAAGCGAAGTTCCTGGGGCCGCTGCAGCAGGCCGCGCGGAAGATCTCGCAGATGGTGGTCGTGTAGGCGAGGCGCCGCTGGCCGGACGCCCCGCTTTTTCCCCGGCTGCGCCCGGGTTTCGCCGCGATGCGGTTCAGTGCGCCGGTGTACCCAGCGCGCCGGCTCGCGCCAGACGAATCGCGCAGAGCAGCGTGTCGTGATCGCCGATCTGGTTGGCGAGCAACAGAATCAGCTGCGCGTTGGCGGCCTGGCTCTGCGCGTCGTTCAGATCGCGGTGCATGTCGATCAACGCTTCGTAGAAGTCGTCCGGTCGCGTGAGCCGCGCTTGCGTGTCGAGTGTCATTTGAATGTCTCCTGCCTGTTCGATGCCGTGAGCGGTGTTCGCGCGCGCTATGCGGCGCATGGCATTGGCGCCGCTTCCGGGGCCGTGCGGCCGAGGGCGCGCTCGCGTGCGGCGGCAATGGCCGCACCGTCGATCGTGCGCCAGCGCGCGCATACGTGCTGGTCCGGACGGACGAGGTACACGGTGCCCGGCGCGGCGTCGTAGCGTTGCGCGGCCAGTCCCTGCACGTCGTGCCACACGTTGCGCTCGCCGTGTGCGCCGTCGTCCGCGTGAGCGTCCGGCGTCACGAACACCGGCACGACCGGCACGTCGTCGTTAGCGAGCGCGTCGAGTGCGGCCAGCGCGCTCGCGTCGAGCGACGCCGGCGTGCCGAAGACCAGCGCCACGAAGCGGCCGCCCAGCCGGGGCAGCAGCCAGCCGTCCTGCCCCTCGCGAGAGAGCGGTGCATCGACGCACGCGGCGCCCGGCACCATGCGGCCGGCGAACGCGTCGCGATCGGGTGTATTCAGCGTGGACGCGTGCAGCACGGCCGGCACCGACAATCGTCCGCTGTTGACCAGTTGCCGCGCGAACGCATGGTCGCGGGCCAGTGTCAGCACCGCGTCGCGGAACACGCGCGAGACCGCGCTTTTCGGCGTGATGAAATCGGTCGAGCGCGTGGAGTTGCGGATATTCTCGTCGGCGGCGAATTCGCGCTCGCGTGCGTAGGTGTCGAGCAGTGCATCGGGGGCGCGGCCGGCGAGCACGAGCGCGAGTTTCCACGCCAGGTTCTCGGCGTCCTGCACGCCGCTGTTCGCGCCGCGCGCGCCGAACGGCGACACGCCGTGCGCAGAGTCGCCGGCAAACAGTACGTGCCCGTGGCGGAACTCGTCCATGCGCAGGCATGAGAACGTGTAGACGCTCACCCACTCCAGCGTGAACTTCGCGTCGGGGCCCAGCAACGCCTGCACGCGCGGAATCACGCGCTCCGGCGCCTTCTCGGCCACCGGGTCGGCATCCCAGCCCAGTTGGAAGTCGATGCGCCACACGTCGTCCGGCTGACGATGGAGCAGCACCGACTGGTTCGGATGGAACGGCGGGTCGAACCAGAACCAGCGCTCGGCCGGGAAGTCTGCCGTCATCTTCACATCGGCGATGAGAAACCGGTCCTTGAACGTGCGGCCGTGGCTGTCCACGCCAATGAGCTTGCGCACGGGGCTGCGCGAACCGTCGCACGCGACGACGTAGCGTGCGCTCGTCCGGTATTCGCCGTCGGGCGTCTGCACCGTAAGCGTGACGCTCGCATCGGCCGATCCGGGCGTGCCCTGCTGCACGAGCCCGACGACCTTGTTCTTCCAGCGGATCTCGATGTTGGGCAACTGCTGCGCGCGCTCGAACAGATACCCTTCGACGTAATACTGCTGAAGGTTGATGAACGCCGGGCGGTGGTGTCCGGGCTCGGGCAGCAGATCGAAGTTGTAGACCTCCTGATCGCGCAGGAATACGCGGCCAACGTTCCAGCACACGCCTTTTTGCACCATGCGCTCGCCACAGCCGAGCCGGTCGAAGATGTCGAGCGTGCGCTTGGCGAAGCAGATCGCACGCGAGCCTGTCGAGAGCGTGCAGTCGTCGTCGAGCACGATCACGGGCACACCCTGTTGCGCGAGATCGATGGCCGTGGCGAGGCCGACCGGGCCGGCCCCGACGACGATGACCGGATGTGTGGCGCTTGCGTGGCCGCCGGACTGCTCGGCGCATGGCCGGTAATCGAACGTGAGGCGCTGGTAATCGATGCTGCTCATGCAATGTCTCCATCGTCGGCCTATCGCCGGCGCGTCGTCGCGCCAGCGCAGGCCGCCTTCTACTTTCTGCTTTCTAATGTCTTGCCTGGCTTGCCGACGGCGCGCGGTCCTTTGCGCGCGCCGCTTCCTGTCCCCTTCCGCTTCCTTCCTGCCGGCCTTCTGCCCCCCTTTCTGCCGGCGGATGCCGGGGACCGGCGATCAGTCCTGCAGCGCGGCCCACATTTCCTTGTCGCGCTGCGCCGTCCAGATACGCGGATGCGTAATGCCGCTCGCTTCGTCGAACGCGCGCGTCACGTCGAACGGCAGGCAGTGCTCGTAGATGAACACATGGCCGAACTTCGGGTCCATCTTGCTGCGCGTGAGCGCCATTGCGCCCTTCAGGTCGAGCTTCTGCGCGACGGCCTGCTTGCCGGCTTCGAACAGCGTCGTCACGAAGTCCTTCGTGTATGCGAGACCCTTGGCAACCTCCTCCGGCGTGGTGAGCGCAGGCCCCCGGCCCGGCACGAGCTTCTCGGGCCCGAGGGCCGCAAGGGCGTCGAGCGTGGCGGGCCATTCGGCGAGCTGCGCGTCGCCGGTGTAGCAGGCGGCGTCGTACTCGACGAGGTCGCCCGAGAACAGCACCTTCTGCGACGGCAGCCACACCACCGTGTCGCCCTTCGTGTGACCCGAGCCGAGGTGCGCGATCTTCACTTCGAGCTTGCCGAGGAAAAGCGTGATTTCCTTCTCGAACACGAGCGTCGGCCAGGTCAGGCCCGGCACGGTCTCGACCCCGGCGAACAGGCGCGGGAAACGCTCGATCTCCGACTTCATGTCCGCCTCGCCGCGCTCGACGATCATCTCGTAGGTGCCGCGGCTCGCAATGATCTGCTGCGCGCCCTCGGCGAAATAGGCAGAGGCGCCGAGCACGCGCACGGCGTGATAGTGCGAAAGGACCACGTACTTGATGGGTTTGTCCGTGATCGTGCGGATCTTGGCGATCAGGTCCTGCGCCATGGCCGGCGTGGCCGTGGTGTCGACGATCATCACGCCGTCGTCGCCAATGATGACGCCCGAGTTCGGATCGCCCTCGGCGGTGTACGCCCAGGCGTTCTCCGACAGTTGGGTGAAGGTGACCTTCTTGGCTTCCAGGTCGGCTTGCGAAGCGAATGCTTTGGCCATGCTTGTCTCTCTCTTGTCTCGTCTGCGGGGAAGGTGCTGCTTGATGGGGGCATCTTACGAAAGCCGTTAAATATTTGTCAATGACAAATCTTATTGTTATTTGCTAATGTGACGGCGTGTGCGATGCGTGCGTACTTGGACGCGGGTAAACCCTCGGAAAAATCGCCCAGAGGGTTCGGATCGCCGACTTGTTTAGAATCTAGGCCATTTTCTTTTGGGGGGCTCCCCCCACGACGGCATGAACCGAATTCCGATGGACGGCACCTCCGACGCGAGTCCGCAGCGCGCCTCGCGCGGCGTGCAGAGCGTGGACGTCGCCGCACGCGTGCTGCAGGCGCTGGCGCAGGCGCGCCGGCCGCTGGGGCCGGGCGACCTCGCCGCACTCGCCGGGCTGCCCCCCGCGCAGGCGCATCCTTATCTGGTAAGCCTCACGCGGCTCGGCCTGCTCAAGCGCGACCCGATGTCGGGCGACTACGCGCCGGGGCCCATGGCGTTGCGACTCGCCCTCCTGCATCTGGAGAACGACCCCGCATATCGGGCGGCGGTGCCGCGCGCGGTCGCGTTCGCGCGCGAGACCGGCTTCTGCGTGGCGCTCAGTACGTTGGCGCCGCAGGGGCCGCTCGTCGTGTATTTCGAGCGCGCGGCGTTCCCGCTGCATGTGAATCTGCACGTGGGGTCGGTCATGTCGCTCACGACCACCTCGACCGGACGCGCCTTTTGCGCGTTCACGCCCCAGACGCAATGGCCGCAGGCCTGGCACGAGCAGATGCCGGCCGACGCGCCGGCGCGCGCGTCGTTCGAGGCGTTGCTCGAGGAGACGCGCACGCACGGCATGTCGCGCAGCGTGAACACGCCGAGTCCGTCGGTGAGCAGCCTGTGCGCGCCGGTGTTCGATGCGAGCGGCCGGCTGCGCCTCGCGCTCACGGCCATCGGTCCGACGGCGGCGCTCGACGTTGCGTGGGACGGGGCCGCCGCCAACGCGTTGCGCGCGACGGCGGCCGCCACCGCCGCGCAGGTCGACGCGGGCGCGGCAGATCGCGAGGTGAGCGCATGAGCGCGACGCGACAACGCACGAACGCCGGCAACGTGACGTCGAGCCCGGACGAGGCGGCATCGACCGGGCAGGCCGCGAAGCCGCAACGCGGCATTCAGGCGCTCGAGAGCACCGGCGCGCTGCTGGAGGCGCTCGCGGCGGCGGGGCGCCCGCTGCCGCTCAACGCCCTGGCGCGCGAGGCGGGCATGTCGCCGGCCAAGGCGCATCCGCATCTTGTCAGCCTGCAGCGCGCCGGACTGCTCTCGCGCGACGCCGGCGGCAATTTCGAGGCGGGAACGCTGAGCCTCGAACTGGGGCTGATGGCGTTGCAACGGCTCTCTCCCACCGGTGAGGCCGAGCCCGAAATTCTGGCGCTCGCGCAGGCGACCGGGCTGTCGGCGGCGATGGCCGTACTCGGGCCGGTCGGCCCGACGGTGGTTCGTCTGGAGGAAGCGATGCGCCCGCAGCACGTGAGCTTGCGCATCGGCACGGTGCTCTCGCTCGTCAATACGGCAATCGGCCGGACGTTTGCCGCCTTCTTGCCGGCGGCGGTGCTCGAGGGCCTGCTTGCGCAGGAGTCCGTAAGAATGGCAGGCCTCGGCGCGGAAGGGCGTGCCGCCACGCCGCCCGCGGACTACGCCGATCGCCTCGCTGCCATTCGCGCGCAGCTATTCGATACGGCGTTGAGCAATCCGGTGCCCGGCATCGACACGGTCGCCGTGCCGGTGTTCGATCACACGGCAGAGGTGACGCTGGTGCTCGCGCTCATGGGGTCGGCGGGCAGCTTCGAGACGGCCCTCGATGCGGCGCCCGCGCAGGCGCTGCTCGCCGCGGCGCGCCGGCTGTCGTGGCGGTTCGGCGCCATCGGCCGCACGCACGGCGTGGTCGGTGTGATGGGCGCGGCCCGCTAGGCGCACGGTGGGGCGCGGCGGTATTGTCGCGGTAGTGCTGCGGTAGTGCGGCGGCGGGGAGCGTTCGTTGCGCGCGACGTATTTGCGCCACGGTTCCGGACGCGTTTGGGCGATGCCGGAAACGCACGGTAAGATGGGCGGCATCGACGCCGTCCCGTCACCCCGTCACCCTGTAGCCCTGTAGCCCTGTAGCCCCGTCAATCTGTCACTCGACCTGCCGCCATGACGCCTGCCATGACCCGCATGATGACGCGTGAGCCCGTTCGCCTTGCCCGCCCGCTTTCTTCCCCCATGGCTGCCCGGCGTGCGTGCGGCAATGGCGGGCGTTGGCGCGCGTGTCTGGCCGCGCTGACCATTGCCGGCGTTCTGAGCGCATGCACGACGGGCGCGCCCCCGTCGCCGGGACAGGCGAAGCCGACCGAATCGGCGGGGCGTATCGACGGCATGCCCGTGGACTGGACGCTCGTCTCCACGGTGATCGTGAGTCGCCACGGCGTGCGATCGCCCACCCATGCCCATCCCCCGCTGGACAAGCTGAGCCCCGATGCGTGGCCGGGCTGGCCCGTGCCGGCTGGCTATCTCACCGCCCGGGGCGGTTCGCTCGCCGAGCGCATTGGGCGGTACTACGGCGACTGGTTGCGCGCGCGACGCGTGCTTCCCGACAATGCGTGCCCCGCACCGGGCACTGTCTACGGGTGGGCGGACATCGACCAGCGCACGCGGGAGACGGGCAACGCGCTGCTGCAGGGCATGGCGCCGGGCTGCGACATGCGCACCTCGCACCAGGCCGATCTCACCACCTACGACGCCGTGTTCCAGCCGGTGGCGGCCGGCGACTGCCCGCTCGATCCAGGCGCCGCGCGCGGTGCGATCGAGGCGCGTCTCGCGCCCGGCGGCGTTGCGGGACTGAACACACGCTATGCCGCCACGATCGCCCGCGTGGGCGAAGTCCTCGACTACGGGCGCAGCCCCGCCTGCGGCGCATCGGGCGGATGCAAGCTCGAAGATGTGCCGACGCGCTTGCGCGTGGAAAGCGATGGCAGCGGCGTCGCGTTGCGCGGCGGGCTGGGCAGCGCGGCGAAGGCGTCCGAAGTGTTTCTCCTGCAATACGCCGAAGGTCTGCCGCAGAACGACGTCGCATGGGGACGCATCCGCGACGAACAGGACTGGGCGCGGTTGCTCGAAGCCCATAACGCGCAGCGCGACTTGCTCAACCGCACGCCATATCTTGCCGCGACGAACGGCACGCCGCTGCTCGCCGTCGTGCTCGATGCGCTCGCTCGCGCGCAGATGCAAACGGGGGCCCCGCCGGCCGCGCCCGTGCGGGGGCCGGTACTGCCTGTCGGCAATCGCGTCTACGTCCTCACGGGCCACGACACCAACGTCGCGAATCTCGCGGGCATGCTCAAGCTCGACTGGCAACTGTCCGATCAGCCGGACAATACGCCGCCCGATGGCGCGCTGGTGTTCACGTTGTGGCGCAACCCGGCGGGCGAGGCGTTTGTGCGCGTCGAGTTCGTTTACCAGTCGATGCACCAGTTGCGGCATCTCAGCGCGCTCTCGCTCGACGAACCGGCCAGGCGAATCACGATCGCCGTTCCCGAATGCAACGCCGGTTCCGACGGCAAGAGCTGCCGCTGGCAGGACTTCTCGCAGCGGGCCAGGGCGGCACTGTCCCCGGCGTGCCTCGACGGCGTGCGCTGAGCCGGGCGAATCCGTAAGTACGCCGTCTCGTGCGGCGCCGACCGGGGTTTCACCTGTTGCACCGGCGCGCGCTGACCCGCAGGCTTCAGGGCCGCTTTCCGCCCGACGGCCGAGCGGCGCGCGAAGGCCGCGCTGCGGACTCAGTGAATCGCCAGTGCGTTCGCCTGCGCGTTGGCGGCGCCGGCCGCCACGTTCACGCCGATGTTGCCCGAGGCCCCCATTAGCGCGCGCTCGCCGAGCGCTGCGCTGCTGGCGCCGGCAATCGCCGCGGCACTGCGAACCACCTGACGGGTGTCGACGCTCACTTGCGAGGCGGCCGCCTGCACGATCTGGTTCGACTGCACGTTGAGCGCGCCCGCGGCGACGTTCACGCCGAAGTTGCCGTGCGCGCTGCGCAGGGCGTCGGCGCCGAGCGCCGCGACGGGACTGCCGCGAAACACCGCGTCACCGGTGACGGTCTGGCGGGTGGAGAGCCGGGCGGCGGAGGGGGTGGCCAAGGCCGTGGCGCCGACCGCAGCCAGCACGAGGGAACCCAGCAGGGCAAGTCGCGGCATGTTTGTCTTCCCCAGAATGTCCGTTGGGACAGATACCTGGATATCGGCGCCAGAGGCGCTTGGGTTGAATGAGTTTTCGCGTGCGCGTCCGGACCGGACAGTCCTGGCTTTGCCCCTGCACCGGAACGAGCGGCGTCACCGAAATGCAGCGGGGCCGATTCTTCCGCGCTGCGGCGCGAATTCTCGCACGGCGGCGCGAGCTTCGCACCCATGCACGACCGCCGACGTCCCGCTATCGACCGCCCTCTGTCGCCCTCCGTCGCCCGCCCTCTTTCGCCCTCTTTCGCCCTCTTTCGCCCTCGACGCGCGAGCCTACGCCGGTTCTCCCGCCCGCCCGGCCAATCCCGCGGTATTCTCGTGCGAGCGCGCCGCGGCTTGCTGCTGCACCGTGGCCGACTTCCTGTGGTCGATCAGCAACACGGCAACGACCGCAATGACGGCGGGAATGGCGATTGCCATAAAGTTCTGCTGCAACGGGAGCTGTAGGCTCACGAGCACGCCGATGACGATGGGCGCCAGAATCGCGCCGCTGCGACCCACGCCGGAGGCCCAGCCGATGCCCGTGCCGCGTGCGGCCATCGGATAGAACTGACCGGCATAGGCGTATGTCACGATCTGCGTGCCGATCGTGGATGCACCGGCGAGGCCGACCAGCACGAAGAGCGCCGGCGTGGGCACTTTCACGCCGAGCAGCGTGATGGACGCGGCCGCAAGTGCGTACATGCCCACGAGCACGTATTTGATGTTGAAGCGATCGGCGAGCCAGCCGCCGCCGATGGCGCCGAGCATGGCACCGAAGTTCAGCACGAGCACGAACGTGAGGGCCGAGCCGAGGCTGTAGCCGGCGCCGGCCATCAGCTTCGCGAGCCACGAGCTGAGTGCATACACCATGAACAGGCACATGAAGAACGCCACCCACAGCATGATCGTGGAGAAGCCCCGGCCGTCCTGGAACAGACGCGAGAGCGGTGCAGCCGGCTTGCGCTCGCCCGACGCCTGCGCGAACTGATCGCCCGGCTGCGCCGCGTAGGCGGGCGCGAGGCGTGCAAGCACCTGCTTGAGCGTATCGACGCGACCCGTGCGGATGAGATACGGCATCGACTCGGGCAGCGCCTTCATCGCGAACGGCACGAGCAGCGCGGGCAATCCCGCCGCAAGGAAAACGGACTGCCAGCCATAGGTCTCGATCAGACCCTTGCCGAGCAGCGCGGCGAGCATGCCGCCGACGGAGTAGCCCGAGAACATCAGGGTGACGAGCGTGCCGCGCAGACGGCGCGGCGAGTATTCGGTCATCTGCGCGACCACGATCGGCATCACGCCGCCGATGCCCACGCCGGCGAGAAAGCGCGTCGCCGAGAAGCTGACCGGCTCATGCGTCAGCCCGGCCGCGGCGGTAAACAGCGAGAACATCAGCACGCAGATGGCAATGGCCTTGCGGCGGCCGATGCTGTCGGCGACCATGCCCATCACGATCGCGCCGAACATCATGCCGAAGAGCGCGGCGCTGACCATGAAGCCGGCGCTCGTGGCGTCCACGTTCATTGCCTTCATGATCGAGGGCAGGGCGATGCCCGCCACCGCGAGGTCGTAGCCGTCGAAGATGATGATGAGCGCGCACCAGAGCAGGATGCGGCCGTGATAGCCGTTAAAGCGCGCTTCGTCGGCCAGATGATGCACATCGATGTGTCGCATGCGTTGTCTCCATAACGATTCGCCCTCCGTCGAAACGCGGAGAGTCTTTGTCTTGACCGACGCAAGCGGCACCTGGCCGGACCGCACCGGCCCGGCCGGAGCCGACGCCAATGCAGCCAACCGCCGATTCGAGGACCGAATGGCGGATTTTTATGAAATATTGTGCATGAAGTAAACGCGAAATGCCGCGCGACCGCAAGGGTAATTTACGCGTCTAAGGGTTTTACATGACACAACGACGCACGTAAGTACTTGTTTAATCGTGGTCGATGGCGCCATGTCGAGACGAGGCGCAGGCGGGTTGTGCGGCGGCAGGACGCCGCCGCACGGTCAGAAAAGGTGCAACTTATTGCCTGGTGACGGAGAAGGGCGGAAGCTGATAGCTCCACGTTTCGCTCACGGCCTTGCCGCCGGAGACGAGCGCCGCGCGCATTTCGACCACCTTGGACGGGTCCTTCACCATCACGCGCAGGTTCAGGCGCACGCCGCGCGTGACCGGGTTCGGCTGCAGCGTCTGCTCGATGACGGTGGCGTTCTCGCTCACGCTGACCTGCGGCGTGAGCGCGCCGGCCGGCAGCGACGCGAGCGGACCGCCGTCGAAGTCGACCACGAGCCCGGTGCTGCCGTCGAAGTGGCGAATCAGGTTCGCCTGCGTGATCTCGCCGGCGGTGCGCAGCGTCTGCTTCACCCAGGCGAGGTTGCGCTCGATGATGCCGCGCTCGTTCATCGTCCAGCGGATCGTGTAGTCGGCCTTGAGCGGCTGGCCCTTCGGCGGCAGTTGATCCGGCGTCCAGAACGCGCCGATGTTGTCGTTGGTCTCGTCGGGCGACGGGATCTCGACCAGCTCGATGTGCCCCTTGCCCCAGTCGCCCTGCGGCTCCACCCAGGCGCTCGGGCGCAGATCGTAGCGATCCTTGAGGTCCTCGTACTGCGCGAAATCGCGGCCGCGCTGGAGCAGGCCGAAGCCGCGCGGGTTCGTTACCTGGAACTGGCTGATGGCGAGATTGCGCGGGTTGTTCAGCGGACGCCAGATCCACTCGCCGTTGCCGGCATGAATGGCCAGTCCGTTCGAATCGTGCAGCGCCGGACGGAAGTTGTAGGGATCGCGCTGCTGGTTGGGGCCGAACAGGAACATGCTCGTGAGCGGCGCAATGCCCAGCTTGGTCACCTTCTCGCGCAGGAAAACGCGCGCTTCGACCTTGAGTACCGAGTCTTCGCCCGGCGTGAGGTCGAAGCGATAGGCGCCGGTGGCGCGTCTGGAATCGAGCAGTGCGTAGAACACGAGATGCTTGTCGCCGGCGGCCGGCCGCTCGATCCAGAACTCGCGGAACGCCGGGAATTCCTCGGCGATGGGCAGCCCCGTGTCGATGGCCAGCCCGCGCGCGGAAAGCCCGTAGACCTGTCCCTTGCCGATCACGCGGAAGTAGCTCGCGCCGAGCACGCTCATGATTTCGTCGAGCTTGCCCGGTTCGTTGATTGGGTAGAGCACGCGAAAGCCCGCATAGCCGAGGTTGTGCGTGGCGCTGCGCTCGAGCTTGAGGTCGCCGAAGTCGAAGCGGCGCGAGTCGTACTTGATCTCGTCGATCTTCGCGTTGGGACCGTTGCCAACGATTTCGTTGATTTTCACCGGCGTGCTGAACTGCATGCCCTGGTGATAGAAACCCAGGCGGAACGCCGTGGGCTGATCGTTCCATTCGAACGCCTCGCGGCGCGGCTGGATCTTGATGTAGTCGCCGAACTGCATCCGGGCGAACTCGGGGGTGAGATTGCTCGCCGGCGCGGTGTAGGGCTTGTCGGCCAGCGTTTTCGCGCGGGCCGTGACGTCATCGAGGGAGAAGGCATGGGCTTGCGCGGCGCTCAGCACGGCCGTGCACGCCACGATCACGGGGGCGAACGCTCGAACGCGTTTGCGCCAGGACATCGCAGAGGAAAACAGAACCAAGAATCTCTCCAAAAAAACGGTGGCTCGACACCGGACGGAACGCCGTCGCCGGGACTGCATGGCGGCGTGAAGCTCACATTGTGGCAAAGTATCGCATTTCGCGTCGTTCACAGGGCCACGGCTCTCGTGTGCGGCACCAATCGTCAAGCCGACGCGCGTGCAGGCCGCGGCGTGGCTCCCCGGACGTGCCGGGCCCAGGCCGCCGCCTGCCGGTGACCATGCGTCGCGCCTCATTGGATCGCTTTGTCATGAGAATGTTCTGCGCATTGGCGCTTGCCGCCAGTCTCGTCGTGGCGCCGGCCTTCGCCGACGCCCCGGTTGCCGGGAGTACCTCCGCTGCCATGCCGTCGGCGGCGGCGAAACGGGCGTTCATCGATGATCTCGTCGCGCGCATGACGCTCGACGAGAAGATCGGCCAGTTGCGCCTCATCAGCATCGGCGCCGACATGCCGCAGGCCCAGCTCATCAAGGAAATTGCCGCGGGGCGCGTCGGCGGCACGTTCAATTCGGTCACGCCGGCCGACAATCGTCCGCTGCAGGACGCCGCTTTCAGGCAAAGCCGCCTGAAGATACCGATCTTCTTCGCATACGACATCGTGCACGGTCACCGCACGGTGTTTCCGATCAGCCTCGGCCTTGCGTCGAGCTGGGACATGTCGGTGGTGAAGAATGCCGCGCGCGTGGCGGCCATCGAAGCGAGTGCCGACGGCATCGACGCGACCTTCGCGCCGATGGTCGACATCTCGCGCGACCCGCGTTGGGGCCGCACCTCCGAAGGCTTCGGCGAAGATCCGTATCTCGTCTCGCAATGCGCGCGGGCAAGCGTGCAGGGCTTCCAGGGCACGTCGCCCGCGAATCCGGACAGCCTGATGGCGTTCGTGAAGCATTTCGCACTGTACGGCGCGGTCGAGGGCGGGCGCGATTACAACGTAGTGGACATGAGCCCGATGCGCATGTATCAGGACTATCTGCCGCCTTATCGCGCCGGCCTCGACGCGGGCGCGGGCGGCGTGATGATCGCGCTCAACTCGATCAACGGCACGCCGGCCACGTCGAACAAGTGGCTGCTGCGCGATCTGCTGCGCGACGAGTGGGGCTTCAAGGGCGTGACGGTGAGCGATCACGGCGCGATCGAGGAACTCATGCGCCACGGCGTGGCGAAGGACGGCCGCGAAGCGGCGAAGCTCGCCATCGAGGCGGGCGTCGACATGAGCATGGCCGACGTGCAGTACCTCAGGCAGTTGCCGGACCTGGTGAAGTCGGGCGAGGTCCCCATGCGCGAGATCGATGAGGCCGTGCGCGAGGTACTCGGCGCGAAGTACGACATGGGCCTCTTTGCCGATCCCTATCGCCGGATCGGCGACGCGTCGCGCGATCCGAAGGACGTAAACGCCGAGAGTCGCCTGCACCGCGCCGCGGCACGCGACGCCGCGCGCAAGTCGGTCGTGCTGCTCGAGAACCGTCACGACACGCTGCCGCTCAGAAAGGCCGGCAAGGTCGCCGTGATCGGCCCGCTCGCCGACGCCAGGATCGACGTCATGGGCAGTTGGTCGGCGGCCGGCAAGTCGGCGCAGGCCGTCACGCTGCTGCAGGGCGTGCGCGACGTGCTGGGGGCGCAGGCGCAGGTGACGTATGCGCGCGGCGCGAACGTCACGGACGATCCGCGCGTCGTCGAATACCTCAACTTCCTCGACTGGGACAATCCGGAAGTCGTGCAGGACAAGCGCACGCCGCAGCAGATGATCGATGAAGCGGTGCAGGTCGCGCGCGAGGCCGACACGCTCATCGTGGCGGTGGGCGAGTCGCGTGGCATGTCGCACGAGGCGTCGAGCCGCACGAGCCTTTCGCTGCCCGGCAGCCAGCTCGCGCTGCTGCAGGCGCTCAAGGCGACCGGCAAGCCGCTGGTCGTCGTGCTGATGAACGGCCGGCCGCTCGATCTGAACTGGCCGCAGGCGAATGCCGACGCCTTGCTCGAGACGTGGTACACGGGCACCGAAGGCGGTCACGCGATCGCCGACGTGCTGTTCGGGGACTACAACCCGTCGGGCAAGTTGCCGATTTCGTTTCCGCGCTCCATCGGCCAGATCCCGACGTACTACAACCAGTTGCGCATCGGTCGCCCGTTCACGCCGGGCAAGCCGGCGAACTACACCTCGCAGTATTTCGAAGAGGATTCGGGCCCTCTGTACGCGTTCGGCTACGGGCTGAGCTATACCTCGTTCGAAGTCTCGAGAGTGAAGCTCTCGGCGAAGACCCTCGCGCGCGGCGGCACGCTCGATGCCAGCGTCACCGTGCGCAACACCGGCAAGCGTGAAGGCGAGACCGTCGTGCAGCTCTATTTGCAGGACGTGGCCGCATCGATCGTGCGCCCGAACAAGGAGCTCAAGGGCTTCCAGAAGGTCAGCCTGGAGCCGGGCGAAGCGCGCACGGTGCACTTCGCCATCGACGAAAGCCTGTTGAAGTTCTACAACGCGAAGCTGCAGTACGTGGCCGAGCCGGGCGACTTCAACGTGCAGATCGGGCTCGATTCCCAGCACGTCGAGCAAGCGACTTTCACGCTGCAATAACCGCCTTCGCGGGACGAAGGGGTCACACCGCCTGCCGCTGGAATTGCCCCGCGAGGAATTCCACGCAGGCCCGCACCTTGGCCGACGACGCCACTCGCGACGGGTACACCGCCCACACGTTCGCCGGCTGCGTGACCTCGGGCAGCACCTGTACCAGGTCCCCTCGCGCGATGAGCGCGCCCACGTCCCACATCGAGCGAAGGACGATGCCTTGCCCGTCGAGCGCCCACTGCACCGCCACTTCGCCATGGTTGGTCGAGAGCGGGCCGGTGACCTTGAGCGACACCGCCTCGCCGCGCTGCTGCAGCCGCCACACGCCGAACGGATGGTCGCGCTCCTTGATCACGATGCACGCGTGTCCGGCGAGATCGCTCAACTGACGCGGCGTGCCGTGCGCGTCGAGATACGCCGGCGAGGCGCACAGCACGCGATGATTGTCGGCAAGCTTGCGCGCGATCAGGTGCGGCGCGATGTCGTCGCCAATGCGCACGTCCAGGTCATAGCCCTCGGCGGCGACGTCGACGAGGCGATCGAACAGGTCGAGACGGACGTTCAGTTGCGGGTGCAGCGCGCGCAGACGCGACATCGCCGGCGCCACCACATGGCGTCCGAACCCGAAGCTGCTGGAAACGCGCAACGTGCCGCGCGGCACCTGACGCGTGCTCGACACGTCTTCGACGAGACGGTCCACGTCGTCGAGAATCTTCTCCGCCCACGCGTAGACCCGCTCCCCGGCGTCCGTGATCGCCACACGCCGCGTCGAGCGATGCAACAAGCGCGTGCCCAGGTCCGTTTCGAGCATGCTCACGCGCTTGCTTACATAGGCCGGCGAGACGCCCAGCGCCTCGGCCGCCGCGGAGAAACTCGCGCGGCGGGCAACCTGGCAGAACACGCGAAGATCGTCGAGGTTCGGGTTGACGGGCAGGCGTTTGTTCACGATTCGTGGATAGTGGATTAACCGATTGTGGGATTTTATCCGCGGTGCAATGGAATAACCTACCGACATTGTGCGAACCGCGCAGTTCACCGGTTTGCCCGGTTTGCCGCTCATCCGCCCTCATCAGGAGACAGACATGACCGCCACGCCCCCCTCGTCAGCGCAGCGCCCGTTCCGGATTGCCGTAATCCCCGGCGACGGCATCGGCAAGGAAGTCATGCCCGAAGGCCTGCGCGTGCTGGACGCGGCGGCCAGCCGCTTCGGCATCGCGCTCGACTACCGGCACATCGAATGGGCGAGTTGCGACTACTACGCCAGGCACGGCCAGATGATGCCGGACGACTGGAAACAGCAGCTCGATGGCGTGGACGCGATACTGTTCGGCGCGGTGGGCTGGCCCGAGACCGTGCCCGATCACATCTCGCTGTGGGGGTCGCTGCTCAAATTCCGACGCGAATTCGACCAGTACATCAACCTGCGCCCGGCGCGACTGTTCGACGGCGTGCCGTCGCCGCTCGCGGGCCGTGCGGCGGGCGACATCGACTTTCTGATCGTGCGCGAGAACACCGAGGGCGAGTATTCGTCGGTCGGCGGGGTGATGTTCGAGGGCACGGAGCGGGAGTTCGTCGTGCAGGAGTCGGTGTTCACGCGTCACGGCACGGAGCGCGTGCTCAGGTTCGCCTTTGATCTTGCGCAGCAGCGCGCCCGCAAGCACGTGACGGTCGCCACGAAGAGCAACGGCATCTCGATCTCGATGCCGTGGTGGGACAAGCGCGCGGCCGAGACGGCGGCGAAATATCCGGACGTGACGTGGAACAAGCAGCACATCGACATCCTGTGCGCGCGCTTCGTGCTCAATCCGGATCGCTTCGACGTGGTGGTCGCATCGAACCTGTTCGGCGACATTCTCTCCGACCTGGGCCCCGCATGCACCGGCACGATCGGCATTGCGCCGTCGGGCAACCTGAATCCGGAGCGAAGGTTCCCGTCGCTGTTCGAGCCGGTGCATGGGTCCGCGCCGGACATCGCCGGCAAGAACGTCGCCAACCCGATCGGCATGATCTGGACCGCCGCGATGATGCTCGACTTCCTCGGTCACGGCGAAGGCCGTGCGCGCGACGCGCACGACGCGATCCTCGCGGCAATCACCCAGGTCATCAAGGACGGTCCGCGCACCGGCGATATGGGCGGGCGTGCGAGCACGACCGAAGTCGGTCAGGCGATCGCCGCCGTCGTGAGTGCGGGCTGAGTCTGCAGGGACTGCTGATTCTCCGGTTGCGGCGGGGTGGCGGGCGACGATGCCGGTGACGTGGGGCGAGCGGCGAAGTGCCGGTTGGGGACGACCGGCACGCCGAGGTTCTCGCGCAACGTGCGGCCTTCGTAGCGCGTGCGGAACAGGCCCCGCCGTTGCAGCTCCGGCACGACCAGATCCACGAACGATGTAATGCCTGCGGGCGCGCTCGGGAACATGATGTTGAAGCCATCGGCCGCGCCCGTCTCGAACCAGTGCTGGAAGTCGTCGGCGATCGACTCGGGGGTGCCGACCAGCACGCGGTGCCCCCCGGCGGTAAAGCGCGTGTAGAGCTCGCGCACGGTCGGCTGTTCACGGCGAATCCAGTCCACCAGCAGCTTCTGACGGCTCTTGTGCGAGTTCGTCTCGGGCACGTGCTCGGGCAATGGCACCTTCGCGTCGAGCGGCAGGCTGCCGAGGTCGATGCCGAGGCTTGCATAGTTCGCCAGCGCGTGCAGCACGACGGCCGGATCGCGATGCGCGAGCAGCGAGTCGTAGATTTCCTGCGCTTCGGCCTGCGTGCGTCCCACGATGGGCGAAACGCCGGGCAGGATGACGATGTGCTCGGGACGCCGACCGTACCTGAGCGCACGCGTCTTGACGTCGGCATAGAAGGCGCGCGCGTCTTCGATGTCCTGCGCGGCGGTGTAGAGCAGCTCGCCCGCGCGCGCGGCCAGCTCGCGGCCTGCCTCGCTCGAGCCCGCCTGCGCAATCACCGGCCAGCCCTGTACCGGGCGCGGCGCGCTGAGCGGTCCGCGCACGCGAAAGTGCTTGCCGCGATGATCGAGCGTGCGAATTCGCGAGGGATCGGCCCATTGGCCCGTCGTCTTGTTTCGTGGGAAGGCGTCGTCTGCGTGGCTGTCCCACAAGCCCGTCACCACGTCGTAGAACTCGTTGGCGCGCTCGTAGCGCAGCGCATGGTCGACGTGGTCGTCGCGATTGAAATTCTCCCCGCCGCCCGTCGACGTCACCAGGTTCCACCCGGCGCGTCCGCCCGAGAGGTGATCGAGCGACGCGAATGCGCGAGCGACGTTGTAGGGCTCGCTGTAGGTGGTGCTCACCGAGGCGACCAGGCCGATGTGTTTCGTCGCGCCGGCCAGACCGGCGAGCAGCACGACCGGGTCCCACCGCGGCGCGCCGGGGCTGTGCGCGAGCGCGACGGGGTCCGTCGACATGAAGAGGTTGTCGAAGAAGAACAGCGCGTCGAAGCAGCCGCGCTCCAGTTCCTGTGCGTAGTGACGGTAACGGGCGAATTGCGAGTCGGCGTCCGTGTCGGTGTCGGGATGGCGCCAGCTGTCGCCTTGCACGGCGGACCCCGACATGTAGGCGCCGAGTCGGAGTTGGCGGGCGGGTTGGGTCATGAGCACGCTCTCTTGCGCGGTTGCGCGTCAAGGATTCGATGAACGGCGTCGCGCGCGCAAATACGTCGCGCGCAAGGCCACGGCAGACCGTCACGATACGGGCGCGAGCGGTGTGCGCACAAACAACGAAATTCGATAAGCACGACACCGGATCCGGCATAAGCAAACCCCTCGCGCGGGTGCTATGGATCGCAATATTCGATGGTTGGGCGCGGCCGGCGGCCTCCCTACACTGACATGTCCGCTCACTCCTGTTGCCGCGCTCGCACGTGGCGTCACAACATGACGAATCCCGCTTCCCGTACCGTTTCCGAAATCAGTCCCGTGATCGATGCGTTCATCGCGGCCTCGGCCATCGCCTTCGGACTTTATGTGTCGGCGCCCTCGCGCGCCGCCCTCATTCGCACGACGCTGGCGCGCTCCACCCGACGCGAAGTGCGCACGCGCTGGCATGCGCGGCTGCGAGAGCGTTGGCCGCAGGTGCGCGCCGGCCTTCGACGTGGCATTGCGGTAGCGCTGAGCGTGGCCGCCATCCTGCCCTTCACCGGCAAGGCGGCCGACAAACCGGTGCTCGTCGTGGGCGATCAGGCCTACAACGCGCAGAGTCTGTTCGAAGCGTCGGACGCCTTGCGCGACGCGCCGTACACCGTCGCATGGAAGCAATTCCCGGCCGGCACGCCGGTAATCGAGGCCGTGAACGCCGGCGCGCTCGACATCGGTCTGCAAGGCGACGGGCCGGTACTGTTTCTCGCAGCGCAAGGCGCACCCGTGAAGGTCATCGGCATCTATCGCGACAGCCCGGACAGCGTGGTGCTGCTCGCCGGAGCGCACACGCAGATCAAGTCGGTGGAGGACTTGCGAGGCAAGACCGTTGCGCTCACGCGCGGCGGCTGGTCGCAACAGCTCGTGCAGGCCGCGCTGGCGTCGAAGGGCCTGCCGCTGGACTCGGTGAAGTACTCGTATCTGGCCTCCGTGGATTCGGCGGCGGCGCTGCAGGCGGGCAAGGTGGACGCGACGGCGACGTGGGAGCCCTACGTCACGCGCTTGCGCCAGGCAGGCGCGCGCACCGTGGTGACGGCGCGCGGGCTGATCGCGGCGCAGAGCTATCTGTCGACGACGCAAAAGGTCATCGATGCCAAGCGCGAGTTGCTGGGGGATTTCGTGCAGCGCTATCAGCGCGCGCGTGAATGGTCGCTCGCCGACCCCCGTCACATCGAGCGTTACGCGGACGTATGGGCGGCGAAGTCGCGCGTCGATCCGAAGCTCGCGCACCAGTGGTTCAGCACCTCGCGCATTCGCTACGAACCGCTCACCGACGCGGCCATCGCCGAGGCGCAGAAGAGCGTGGACGACTTCGTGAAAACGGGCACGCTCACGCGGAGCTTCGACGTGCGCGGCCTGTTCGATACGTCGTTCAACAAGTTCACGCAGGCGGTGCGATAGCCGCATGGCGACGTCGGCGGGCATGCCGGCATGATGCGGGCAGGGTGTGGGCGGAGGGTGGGCGGACCTCGCCGGCGGCGGCAGCCTGAGGGCTCAGGCGTTCGCCCGTTGCAGGACGCGTCCGCCGCCGAACGCGCGCGGGCGCGGCGCGTCCACGCGTTCGCGCAGCAGGGCCACGGCGCGTTGCGCCCGGGCCGACAGCGGCCACTCCGCGCGATGGATGAGCCACAGCGTGTCGACCACCGGCGGGCCGCAGTCGACCACGCGAATGGCCTCCTGCGTGGCGAACGCCTGGCGCGCGTACTGCGGAATGATGGTGAACCCGAGCCCGCGCGCAACGTATTCGAGGATGAGGCTGATCTGATTCGTGCAGCCCTTGCACGGCAGGCTGCGCACCCCCGGATTGCCTGGGAAGCGGCGGCTGAGCAGACGCGTGGCCATCGCTTCTCCATCGGGATGGTCGATGTAGCCGATGCGCCGCAAGTCCTCCCACCTGTGTACGTCTTCGCCGGCGGGCACGACGAGCTCCAGCGGTTCCTGCGTGAAAGGCGTGGCGGCCAGGCGCGGGTCTTCGGGGCGCAGCGTCACCAGGCCCAGCTCGAAGTGGTTCTGCAACACGCCTTCGAGCACTTCGCGGTCCGGCGCGAACCGGTGTCGCACCGCCATGGCCGGATTGGCCTTCTGCATGTCGAGCAGAATCGGACACAGATACAGCCCGATGCTGCCCGGCGTGATCAGCGTGATCTCCCCGCATTCCTCGTTCGCATCGGCAAGCCTCGAGTGCAGGTGCCGTGCCGCGCATTCCACCTCCACGCTGTAGCTGAGCAGCGCCTGTCCGGCCGGCGTGAGCTCGATGGCACGCGGACGCCGCACGAGCAGCGGTCCGAATTCGGCCTCGAGATGCTTCACGTGCTGGCTCACGGCGGCCTGCGTGAGGCCCAGCCGATCGGCGGTGCGCGTGAAGTTACCCAGCTCGGCGAGCGTGGAGAACGACTTGAGCCATTGGGGATTGACCATAATGAACTGTTATCGATCCGATAATCGGTAGATGGTTTTCATTATAGCTAACAGTGACTACCATCGCTTCTGTCGACCGATTTCCGGTCGAGGTGCCGCGCAAGCCGCCGTCATTCTGGCTTCCCGCGAATGCCCTGCGTCCCGACTCAACGAGAAATTCTCATGTCCGCCCTGTTTTCCCCGTTTGAACTCAAGCGCGTCAAGCTGCGCAATCGTGTGGCGATCCCGCCGATGTGCCAGTACAGCGCCGTCGATGGCTTTACCAACGACTGGCATCTGGCCCACTACGCAAGCCTCGCCCGCGGCGGCGCCGGTCTGGTGATCGTCGAGGCGACTGCCGTCTCGCCTGAAGGTCGTATCACGCCGGGCTGTACCGGCTTGTGGAACGACGAGCAGGCGCAGGGCATGGCGCGCATTGCGTCGGCCATCAAGGCGCACGGCGCGGTGCCGGGCATCCAGATTGCGCACGCCGGGCGCAAGGCCAGTGCGAACCGTCCGTGGGAGGGCGACGACCATATCGCCGAAGACGATCCGCGCGGCTGGCCGACGATCTCGCCGTCCGCCGTAGCCTACGGCAGGCATCTGGGCAAGGTGCCGCGTGCCATGACGCTCGACGACATTGCGCGCGTGAAGGCCGACTTCGTGGCGGCCGCGCGCCGCGCGCTGGCCGCCGGCTTCGAATGGCTCGAACTGCACTTCGCGCACGGCTATCTCGCGCAGAGCTTCTTTTCGCTGCATGCGAACCACCGCGACGACGCCTATGGGGGCGACCTCGCCGGCCGCAGCCGCTTCCTGCTCGAGACACTCGCCGCCGTGCGCGAAGTGTGGCCGGAGCATCTGCCGCTCACGGCGCGCTTCGGCGTGCTCGAATACGACGGCCGCGACGATGAGACGCTTGCGGAGTCGATCGAACTCACGCGCCGCATGCGCGACGGCGGCCTGGATCTGCTCAACGTGAGCGTGGGCTTCTCGACGCCCGACGCGAAGATTCCCTGGGGCTCGGCGTTTCTCGCGCCGATCGCAGAACGTGTGAAGCAGGAAGCGGGGATTGCGGTGGCGTCGTCCTGGGGCATCGACGACCCCCGTGCGGCTGAGCGCGTGGTCGCCGACGGCCAGATGGATCTGGTCATGATCGGCCGTGCGCTGCTGGCCAATCCCCACTGGCCCTACCATGCCGCACGCGAGCTTGGCGTGGCGCGCCCGTCGTGGGTGCTGCCCGCCCCGTATGCGCACTGGCTCGAGCGCTACTCGGTGCAGCGCGCCGCCTAGGCATCGCCGTGCATCGCCGCGCATCGCGACTCTCGCGGCGCCGGCATCGAACGCCCCCGCCGCTGTACGACGTGCGGGGGTGTCGTCGTTTGCGCCGCGGCGCACGCCGCGGGCGCTCGCACCGTCACCAGTTGATGTCGACGCACAGCACGTGCAGTCCCTGCTTCGCCGGTGCGGCAATGGAGGCGGTCACGCACAGGTGTGCTTCATTGATCGAGAGATAGGGCGCGGTGAAGTGCACTTCGCCCGGCGCGCGCATGGCCTCGATGAAGTAGGGCCGGCGCGCCCAGTTCGCGCCTTCCGAATGCAGCAGCGGACGGAAGCGTTTGGCGCGTTGCGACGAATGGCTGTCGGGCAGCACGTTGTCGCCGATCTGCCGGCCGGCCGCGTCGAGCAGGAAGCAGCGCGCCGCGTCGGGCAACGCCAGCAGTTCCTGCGCCGCCTGTTTGAGGCCTTGCCCCTGCGCCATGCGCGCGGCCGCCGACTCGATACCGGCGATATACGGTGCGAGCCGCGCATGCTGGGCGCGCTCGCGCTCCACGAGCTGGGTGCGCAGGGCGGCGGAGAGCGCGTCCATGCGTTCGGCCGCGATCTTCGGCGGCACCGGGTCGACGTCAGGCGCGGCGAAGTACTGTCCCTGCACGAAGTCGACGTTGCATTCGAGCGCGATGAGCGCTTCGACGTCGGTCGTCAGCCCGCCCATCATCACGAGTTGCCCCGACTCGTGCAGCAGCGAAACGAGGCCGGGCAGCACGCGGGCCAGATGGGTCTGCTCCGTGGCCTGCGCAAGAATGCCCCGGTCCAGCACCACGATATCGGGACGCAGATCCCACACCCGGTCGATGTTCGAGTGCTTCGCGCCAAAGCCGCCCAGCGCGATCAGGAAGCCCGCCTTGCGCAGGCTGCCGACGATGGCGCCGAAGCGCGGCGTGTCGCCGCCGGCCTGTTCCGGCACTTCGAGCACCACGCGCTGCGGGGAGAGTCCGCTCGCCTTGAGCGTGGCGATGAGCGCGTCGCCGTAGACCGTGTCCATCAGCGCGGCAGGGTGCAGGTTCAGGAAAAGCCACGCGTCGCGGCTGTCGAATTCGCGGAAGTTGTCCAGGTGCAGCGATTCGGCGAGACGGCCGAGTTCGAGCATGTCGCCATGACGCGCCGCCATCGCGAAGACTTCGTGCGACGGCACATGGCGACCTTCGGGGTCGTGCGCGCGCAGCGAGGCGTGATAGCCGATGGCACGCCGGTGCGAGACGGAAAACACCGGCTGGAACACACTGCAGATCGTAAAGTCGCCGTAGAGAACGATGCGCCGGCCGTCTTCGGCCGCGGTCAGTCGGGGCGGCAGCAAACCGGGGGCGTCGAGATCGGTCATGGTCATGGCAGGCAAGCGCGTGGCGTGGGGGCGGCAGCGATAGGTAAAGGATAGGCGAGCAAGAAGCGTGCTCAAAGGCGCCCGGCGGCGCCGGCGCTATTGTCCGCGATTTTTAGGCCCCGTTGTGTCGCATCGCACCAGGCTGCGGCTGTCAGTGCACCGAAATGGGGCCGCAGGGAGCGGTCCCGACGCGTGCGCCGATCGTGCATCCTCGTGCGCCCGTCACGGCGCAAGTCGCTGGGCGCGCGCGGCGACCCGCGCCAGCGAAAGGGCGCAGACCACGTTGAATACGTGGAGGCCGCCCGGTCCGAGCAGCGTGATCGCGGCCGAGGCGATCATCGGCCCGAGCATGCCGCCGACCGAGAAAAGGATGAGCAGCGTGGCGCTCACCACGACGCGCTGCTCGGCGGCGGTGCGGTCATTGACATGGGAGACGATCAGCCCGTACTGCGTGAAGTTGACGGCCGAGAACAGGAACATCAGCACGACCACGAGCCAGTGGGCCTGGAAAACGACGAGCGGCGCGCAGAATGCCGCCGACGCGAGCGCGAGGCGGCGCGACACGACGCGCCGATCCATGCGATCCGACAAGCGTCCGACCGGCCATTGCATCAGCAAGGCGCCGAACAGCGCCACGCCCATGAGCGCCGACAGGGCGCCGATCGAAAAGCCGATGCGCGCGAGGTAGATCGGCACGATGGCATAGAAGGCGCTGTAGAGAAACCCCGCGAGGATGCACCCCGGAATGGCGATGGGGGTGGCGCGCGCCATCTCGGCGATGCCCTCGAAGAGACTGAGCGCGGGTTGCCTGGCGAGCCGTTCGTCGGCCACACGCGTGGGCCAGCCCTGCATGAGGGTGATCGGCAGGATGGCCGCCACGAAGAGCGCGGCAACGAGCAGCAGTTGTCCTTCGCTGCCCGGCTCGCCGACATTGAGCAGGAACTGACCGGCGCCGAGCGCGAGATAGTTGATCGTGAGATACGAACCGAAAACGCGGCCGCGCATGGCGTTCGGCACCGAGCCGTTGAGCCAGCTCTCCACCGTCGTGTACATGCCCATCAGTGCGAAGCCGGTGCCGAGCCGCGTGGCGCACATCATGAGCATGGATTCGCTCACCGCGAAGCCCATCACGAACAGCGCGGCAAGGGCCGTGAACGCGACGAATGCGCGATGCTGCCCGATGCGCTCGATGAGCGAGCGGTTGTAGAACGCCCCGAGCAGAAAGCCGCCGTAGTAGCACGACTGGATCACGCCGACGGTCAACGTCGACGCGCCGTATTGAAGCGCGTGAAACGGAATGGCCGTGGCGAACAGCCCGTTGCCGACGACCAGCACGCCATAGCCCAGCAAAATGCCCATGAGCGCCGGATAGACGCTCAGGGGCAGCGGTACGGCGTCTGCCGGGGCGGGGCCGGGCGCGGGCGACGGCGCGCCTAGCAGGGCGCCTTCGGACAATGGGCCGGGACGATCGGCGTCGTCTTCGGCAGGGGCGGCATCAAGCGACGGGTCTCGCTGCATCGTGTCTCGCGGCCAGAGGAATGGGCAACAGGCGAATTCGCGCCCGACGCGCCAGCCAAGGCCGGTGCTTTGCACTGCAAAACGGAATGCAGCCGCAGGCGTGGGCCGGCAGCGTGAGCGATACCCCGAATCATCGCACGGGATGGCGCGGCAGCGGCTGCCGCCCGACCGCCATCGCCGCCGCCGTCGTCGTCGTCAGTGTTCCGTCACGCTCGCACCGTGCCACACCTGCTCACGGCGCTTGCGGCTGCCGATCCAGGCGGCGGAAAGCGCGCTCACGAGGCCGGCACAGAGCACGTAGATGCAGATCATCCACGGCTCGCCGCCGTTCTTTTGGAGCAGATAGGTCGCGATGATCGGGCTCAGTCCGCTCGCAAAGATGCCGGAGAACTGGTAGACGAACGAAATGCCGGTGTAGCGCACCTTGGCGTCGAAGAGTTCGGAGAAAAGCGCGGCTTCCGGCCCGTACACCGACGCGTAGATCACGCCGAGCGGAATCACGATCGACAGCCACACGATCATGACGTTGCCGCCGCTCGCCTTCATCAGCCAGAACCCGGCGAACGACGACAGGCCGGTCGCGAGCGAGCCCCAGAAGTAGATGCGCGTGCGCCCGATGCGATCGGAGAGCTTGCCGAAGAACGGGATGGTGAAGATCATCACGAACGCGGCGGCCATCACGCCGGTGAGCGCCTCGGTCTGCGAGAGCTTGAGCGTTTGCGTGAGATAGGCGATGGAGAACACGCCGAAAATATTGAAGAACACGCCGTCGATGAAGCGGGCGCCCATGCCGGCGAGCACGTTGCCGGGGCTGCGCGTGAGCACTTCCGCAATGGGAATCTTGATCTCGGCGCCGGCCTTCTTGATCTTCGAGAACTCCGGCGTCTCCATGACGTTCAGGCGAATATACATGCCGATCGCCACGAGCCCGACCGACAGGAAGAACGCCACGCGCCAGCCCCACGCGAGAAACTGTGCGCTGGTGAGCGCGTAGGACAGCACCGCCACCACCCCCGAGGCGAGGCACAGGCCGAGCGCCAGGCCGACCTGCGGAATGCTCGCGTAGTAGCCGCGCTTTTCCTTCGGCGCGTATTCGAACGCCATCAGCACGGCGCCGCCCCATTCGCCGCCCAGCCCGATGCCTTGCAGCACGCGCAGCATAAGCAGCAGCACGGGCGCCCACAGGCCGATCTGGGCGTAGGTGGGCACCATGCCGATGAGCATGGTCGCCACGCCCATGATGGTGAGCGTCATCACGAGCATGCTCTTGCGCCCGAGCTTGTCGCCGAAGTGACCGAAGATCACGCCACCGAGCGGCCGGCTCAGGAAGCCGACGGCGAAGGTGCCGTAGGCGAGCATGGTGGAGACGAGCGGGTCGCCGCCCGGGAAGTAGAGTTTGTTGAACACGATGCCCGCGACGACACCGTAGAGGAAAAAGTCGTACCACTCGATGGTGGCGCCGATGAGGCTGGCGACGACGACACGGCGCATCTGCCGGGCGTCGGACTGTGTCGATGCATTCATGGTTGTCTCCGAATCTTGTCGTGATGGGGGCTGACGTTTGCGGCTAGAGGGCTACGGCAACTTGGGCCGCCGGCGCGCTTTGCGCCTCGCTGCCTCGGACCTCCGGTATGCCCGAGCGCTGCTTTCTGTCCTCGAGAATCATGTCCGCCGCCTTCTCCGCGATCATGATGGTCGGGGCATTGGTATTGCCCGAGACGAGCTCCGGCATGATCGAGGCGTCCACCACCCGCAGGGCGGCGAGCCCGTGTACGCGCAGACGGTCGTCCACGACGGCCATGGCGTCGTGGCCCATCTTGCAGGTGCCCGCGGGGTGGTAGATCGACTGGCTGAACTGGCGTGCGGCCTGGAGCAGTTCGTCGTCGCTCCGGTAGTTCTCGCCGGGGATGAATTCGCTGACGATGTGCGGCGCGAGCGACGGCGCCGCGGCAATGCGGCGCGCGACCTTGATGCCGTCGATCACCACGCGATGGTCGCGTTCGTCGGACAGATAGTTCGCGTGCAGCGCGGGATACTGCAGCGGGTCGTTCGAGCGGATCTCCACGCTGCCGCGGCTGAACGGCCGCAATTGGCAGACCGACGACGTAAAGGCCGAGAAACGATGCGCGCCCTCACCGGGCTTGTCGGCCGACAGCGGCTGCATGTGGAACTGGATGTCCGGGCGCTCGACCTCCGGCCGCGAGCGTGTAAAGATCGCCACCTGGCTCGCGGCAAGCGTGAGCGGCCCGGTGCGGAACAGCGCGTATTGCAAGCCGATGAGCGCCTTGCGCAGCGGATGGTTGACCTCGTCGTTCAGCGTGCGCTCGCGCGTCTTGAAGACGAGCCGCACCTGCAGGTGATCCTGCAGATTCCGGCCGACGCCCGGCAGGGCGTGACGCAGCGCCACGCCGGCCTTCGCCAGCACAGCGGTCGGCCCGACGCCGGAGTTCTGCAGCAGTTGCGGCGAGCCGATGGCGCCCGCGGCCAGAATCACCTCGACGCGCGCCCGGGCCTTCCTGCGCTCGCCGTTCTGGAGGTATTCGACACCCACGGCGCGCTTGCCTTCGAACAGCACGCGGCACGTCTGCGCGTGCGTTTCCACGATCAGGTTGCGTCGCTTGCGGGCGGGTTTGAGAAAGCCCTTGGCCGTGCTCCAGCGAAAGCCCTTGAAGGCCGTCTGCTGGAAGTAGCCCACACCCTCCTGCGTCGCGCCGTTGTAGTCGGGATTGAACGGAATGCCGATGTCGCGCGCGGCGGCGATGAAGTGCTCGGCGATGGGACGGCGCAGCCGCAGGTCGGATACCTTGAGCGGCCCGCCGGTGCCGTGATACTCGTTCGCGCCGTGCTCCTGGTCTTCCGACTTGCGAAAGTACGGCAGCACGTCGTCGTAGCGCCAGCCGCGGTTGCCGAGCGCGGCCCAGCGGTCGTAGTCCTCGCGCTGCCCGCGCACGTACAGCAGGCCGTTGAGCGAACTCGAACCGCCCAGCACCTTGCCGCGCGGCCAGTCGATCCGACGATTCGCGACGTTGGCGTCCGCCTCGGTGCGGTAGCACCAGTCGAGCTGCGGATCGTGCATCGTCTTGAAGTAGCCGACCGGCACGTGAATCCACGGATTGCTATCGGGACCGCCCGCCTCGAGCAGCAGCACCCGGTTCGCCGGATCCGCGCTCAGCCGGTTGGCGAGCACGCATCCGGCCGAGCCCGCGCCCACGATCAGATAGTCGACCTCATGTTCCATACCGCCTGTCTCCTGCGTTGCGTTCGCTTCTCTGGGGTGAAACGATTCGTTTCGGAATATTTCGCTTCAATGTCGGCCAGCATCGGGCAAATGCCAAGCGAAAACGCGTATCTCGCGGGAAACTGAAACGGAATTCGCGCTAGCCGTCTCAGAAAAATGCAATTGCTGCAGCGCATCTGCGGGGTTTCACTAGGGACGTGACGGCGTGCGTCGAGTGCATCGGCGCTACGCGCGCCGGGGCGGCAGCGGCGCTCCCCGGGGGTTATCCCGAGGCTGATGGAATTTAAATAATTGGTATATTTTGTTTCTTTTTATTGCGTGAGTGACAGTCGAGGAGGCGCGATGCGCGAGACGGGCACGCTGGACGAACGGGATCTGCGCGCGAGCGAGGAGGCGCGAAACCTGCGGGCGCTGGCCGTCATCGAGCGGCTGGCGATGGCCGGACAGCCTTATACGCTCTCGCAGCTCGCTACGCGCCTGTCGATCCCGAAGGCCACACTCATGCGTCTGATCGAGGCGTTGGAACTGTGCGGGTACGTGTCGCACGTACCGGATTCGCGCGGCTCGGAGCGCGGACTGTCGCTGGGCCCGCGTGCGGCGCGCCTGGCGCTCGTCACACTCGCGAACAACAATTTCACGCGCGCGGCACGCTCGTTGCTGCGCACGCTGGTCGATCGCGTGGGCGAGACCGTCAATCTTACGGCGCTCGACGGCGACGAGGTGCTCTACATCGAGCGCGTGGAGACGAGCGAGCCGCTGCGCATGCAGATGCACCCGGGCATGCGTGTGCCGTTGCACTGCACCGCGAGCGGCAAGCTGTTCCTGTCTCAGATGCCGGCAGCGGAGCGTCGCGCGGTGCTCTCGCGTCTGGCGCTCAAGCGTATGACGCCGCGCACGATCACCGACGTGAGCCTGCTGGAGGCTGAGCTCGACAGGCTCGCCGCGCGTGGCATCGGCATCGACAACGAAGAGTTCGTGCGCGGCATGGTCGCCGTTGGCGTGCCGGTGCGCTCGCTCGACGACGGCCACGTGCGCGCGGTGCTCGCCGTGCACGGGCCGACGGCGCGCGTCACGCTCGAACAGTTGGTCGGATTGGTGCCGACGCTGCGCGAGACGGCAGCGGCGCTCGCGCCGTTGCTCGACTGGGAGCGCTCGAGCAAGCTCGAGGCGCTGGCGAAGAAGGCGGAGGCGGAGCGGGCCTAGGAAAGCCGGCTCGGTGCATCGGAAAGATCCGTAGCCGGCGCAAGCGGATCAAACACTCAAAACGTTTTCGCGAGTTCCTTGGCGGCTTCCTGCAGGCGCGGCACGAACTCCATCGCCTTAGAGAGCGACGTTCGCGAGACCGGGGCATGGACGGCCACCGCCGCGATGCACTGGCCGTCGTCCTTGAGCACGGGCGCCGCCACGCAGGCGATGCCGAGCACGAACTCCTCGTTATCGACGGCTATGCCCTTGTGCGCTATGCGATCGAGCTCGCTCTCGAGCAGTTCGGGATCGGTCAGCGTATTGGGGGTGAAGCGCTGGAGCTTCATCGCGCGCAGCAGTGCGGCGCGTTGCTCGCGCGGCATCATCGCAAGCAGCAGCTTGCCGCTCGCGCTGCTGTGCGCCGGCACGTGGGAGCCCGGCTTCAGGTCCAGGCGCAGCGGCCACGGCGCTTCCATGCGATCGAGATAGAGCACCTCGGTTTCATGGAGCATCGTGAGGTTGCACGTCTCGCCGAGATCGGCGACGAGCCGGCCCAGAATCGCATGCCGCATGCGGCGCGCGCCGGCCTGCATCATCACGCCCAGGCTCAGTTGCGCCAGGCGCGGGCCGATCACGTAGGCGTTCTTCTGGCCCGGTTCGCGTATCACCAGCCCGCCGGCTTCGAGCGAGCCGAGCATGCGATGCAGCGAGGCTTTGGGCATCTGGATGTCGTGCGCCATGTCGGCGAGCGAGACCGGGGCGTCGGCGGCGACGAGATACTCGAGCAGCGCGAAGGCGCGCAGGGTGGGCGTATCCGCCTTGTTCTCCGTGGATGCGTCGTGCTGGTTCGCTGCTTCGGTCATATGCGCCGTTCCGGAAAATGGATCAGCGGTATTGTACCCAAACGGGTTTTCGAGCGACATTGGCAGGTTCCGATGCGTTTCAGTTCGCTCGAATGTAGACGAGCGGACCAACGGCCGTCAATCCGTGTTTTAATTATTCGGAACGAATTGTTTCTAAAAATGGTTAACGTTATGATGCCCTGACCGACATCAGGCCGGGCCGCGCACGCCTGTGCACACGCGCAAGGCGGCCCGCCCCCCGCCCCCGCCGCACCGCCGCACCGCCGCACATCGATAGGAGAAGCACGTGATGGAGACCGCAATTCAACAGCCGGACCACCTGGTCGACGCCCGCACCGTTTTCGGGATCGATACCGATCTGCAGGTGCCGGCGTTTCGCGAGCGCGACGATCACGTGCCCGAGATCGATACGGCATACCGCTTCAATCCCGACGTGACGCTGGCCATTCTGGCCGGCTTCATGCGCAACCGCCGCGTGATGGTGCAGGGCATGCACGGCACCGGAAAATCCACTCACATCGAGCAGGTCGCGGCGCGGTTGAACTGGCCGTGCGTGCGCGTGAATCTCGACGGCCATATCAGCCGGCTCGACCTCGTGGGCAAGGATGCCATCGTCGTGCGCGACGGGCACCAGATCACCGAATTCCAGGAGGGCATCGTGCCGTGGGCGCTGCAGCGTCCGGTGGCGCTCATCTTCGACGAGTACGACGCGGGACGTCCCGACGTCATGTTCGTGATTCAGCGCATTCTGGAGCGCGACGGCAAGTTCACGCTGCTCGACCAGAATCGTGTGATCCATCCGCACCCGGCCTTTCGCATGTTCGCCACCACGAACACCGTTGGCCTGGGCAACCTGAATGGTCTTTATCACGGCACGCAGGTGCTCAATCACGCCCAGATCGACCGCTGGAACGTGGTGGCGACACTCAACTATCTCTCGCGCGAGGACGAAGCCGGCATCGTGCTCGCGCGCGTACCCGAACTCGACGACGAGGCCGGGCGCGCGCTCGTCGACTCGATGCTCAGCGTGGCGGAACTCACGCGCAAGGGGTTCGCCACCGGCGATCTGTCCACGCTGATGTCGCCGCGCACGGTGATCAACTGGGCGGAGAACGTGGGTATCTTTCGCGATGCCGGGCTCGCCTTCCGACTCACGTTCCTGAACAAGTGCGACGAAGCCGAGCGGCCGGTCGTGGGCGAGTATTTCCAGCGCGCCTTTGGCCGCGAGCTGCCCTCGGCCGATGCTGGCCGCTCGCTGCTGGCCGATGCGTCATGACGATCACCGAGCGCGAAGCCGCCCAACGCGCCGCCCGGCGCGAGGCGCTGTGCGGTGCGAGCGTGCGTGCGATGACCGGCGACGCCGCGCTGCACTACAGCGGCGCGCGGCTGTGCCGGAACATGCGTCCTCTACCGCTGCACGCGCCGCATTTGCAGACGTTGCCCGGCCAGTCGGACGTCTCGGCCACGCTTGCCACGCTGCGCGGCGCGGCCGATGGCGCGGCGCTACGCCTGCGCCACAGCGATGCGGCGCTGCATCGCAACCTGCAGCCGGAGCCGCCGCTCGAGCGCCTGCTCTTCGAACTGCTCGAGCAACTGCGCTGCGAGACATTCGTTCCCGCCGGCATGCCGGGCGTCGCACGGAACCTGCGCGAGCGCTTCGAGGCGTGGTCGCGCGCCATGCATGCCACGGGCGTGGCCGACAGCCATGTCGGCCTGCTGCTCTACACCGTGGCGCAGATGAGCTGGTCGCGACTGACGGGCTACCCCGTCATCGAAGATACCGAAGGGCTCATCGAAGCCACGCGCATGGCGATCGCGCCGCGCATCGGCGGCGCCCTCGCGGGCATGCGGCGCGCGAGGGGGGACCAGCGGGCCTTCGCGGCGCACGCGCGTGAGCTGACCGCCGAAATTGCCGGCCTGATCCGGGCGGCCGGCGCCGAGCGTGCCGACGACGCCGAAAAGGACGACGAGGAACGCAAGGGCGTGCGCAACGCGTTCTCGCTGTTTCTCGACTTCGACGAAAACGAGGAGGACGGCATCACGCTTGCCCACTCCGGCGACAGCCGGGTGCTCAAGGCGTCCGAGCAAGGCTATCGCGTTTTCACGAACCGCTACGACCGCGAGCTGTATGCGGGCACGCTCGTGCGCCGCGCGCTGCTCGCGGAATTGCGCGAACGGCTCGACGAGCGGATCGTCTCGCAGGCCATCAACGTGCCGCGTCTGGCGCGCGCGCTCAAGGCGGCGCTGGCCGTGCCGCAGCGCGATGGCTGGTCGTTCGGCGAAGAGCAGGGGCGTATCGACGGCAGACGTCTCGCGCAACTGGTCAGCTCGCCTGCGGAGCGGCGGCTGTTCCGGCTGGAGAAGCACACGCTGATTGCCGAATCGATGGTGAGCTTTCTCATCGACTGTTCCGGTTCGATGAAGGCGCAGATCGAGTCGGTGGCCATGATCGTCGACGTGCTCGCCCGGGCGCTCGACGCGGCTGGCGTGACCAACGAGATTCTCGGCTTCACGACCGGCGCATGGAACGGCGGACGCGCTCGCGCCGACTGGCTCGCCCGCGGCAAGCCGCCGTTCCCCGGGCGCCTGAACGAAGTCTCGCACCTCGTCTTCAAGGACGCGGTGACGAGCTGGCGGCGCGCGCGCACCGATATCGCGTCGCTGTTCAAGGCGGATCTCTTTCGGGAGGGCGTGGACGGCGAGGCGGTCGACTGGGCGTGCGAGCGCTTGCGCTCGCGCGTGGCCAACCGGCGTGTGCTGATCGTGATCTCGGACGGCAGTCCCATGGACGCCGCCACCAATCAGGTCAACGACGAGCACTATCTCGACCACCATCTGCGCGAAGTGGTGGCGCAGCAGCACGCGCGCGGCGACGTGGAGGTGCTCGGTCTGGGCGTCGGGCTGGACCTGAGCCCGTATTACCGGAATTCGCTCGCGCTGGATCTGACGTCCGCGCCCGACATGACGATGTTTGCCCGACTCGTCGAATGGATCGGCAGCGGCGGACGTCGTGGCCAGTAGCCTTGCGCCGGGCGCTCAGACCATCTCCAGCACGGCGCTTGCCATCAAGTGCACGCCGAGCAGGATCAGCGTGAGGAAGGCGAGGCGGCGCGTCGTCGTGCCGGAGAGCGGAGGCGGGTGGCGCCGTGCGAACAGCGTCGCGAAGGTCACGACCGGCAGTGCGGCCGCCGCTTGCCACCACATTGCCGGCGACAACTGACCCGCTGCGGCGCTGTAAGCCGTGCGGACCAGCGCCGTGACCGCGAACAGCAGAATCAACGCGCAACGAATCTGGACCAGCGTGAGCGGCTGCCGATAGAAATAGAAGATGAGCGGCGGCCCCGAAATGCCGAACATGCCGCTTAGCAAGCCGCCGAAGATTCCGCTGAAAAAGAAGCCCATGTCGCTCGCACGCTCGGGTTTTGGCGCGGGCCGGAGCGCCGAGCCGATGCCGCCATAGAGGATGACGGCGCCCAGCAACAGATGCAGCACGTTCGATGCCGCGCCATTCAGGTAGTCGAACAGCAGCACGCCGACGACCACCGAGGGAAGGATGCCGAGCGTGGCGGCGCGCACCGCGCGCCAGTCGATGTGATGCCAGGTGCCGGGCAGCGCCAGCGCGCTGTTCACGAGCGTGACGAGACTCACGAGGATGGCGACGCTCGCGACCGGCGCGAGCCCGAAGCCGCTTGCGCCGCCGAGCACGATCATGCCGAGCCCGAAGCCGGTGACCGTCTGAAAGTACGTGGCAAAGCCGAGCAGCGCCATCAACGGCAGCGAGGCCAGGACTGCGTGCCACGTCATGGCTGGATCGCGAGCGGCGACGTCCCCGTCAGTTTGGCGCGCGCGGCCTGCGCCTGCACGCAGGTCACGCCGATCACGTAATAGATGTCGTCGGCGCTGCAGCCGCGCGACAGATCGTTGGCGGGACGATTCAGGCCCTGCAACAGCGGTCCGATCGCCTTCGCGCCGCCGATGCGCTCGGCCAGCTTGTAGCCGATGTTGCCGGCATCGAGATTGGGGAAAATCAGCGTGTTGGCGTGTCCTTCGACTTGCGAATGCACGACCTTGCGCTGTGCGATCTCCGCGACGATGGCCGCGTCGAGCTGTACATCGCCGTCGATGGCCAGCCGCGGTCGGGCCGCCTTCACCAGGCGTGTCGCTTCCACTACCTTGTCGACCGCGGCGTGCCGGGCGCTGCCGCTCGTCGAAAACGAAAGCATGGCCACGCGCGGCGGCTCCATGAGCAGCGCGCTTGCGCTGTCGGCCGCGGCCAGTGCGATCTGCGCGAGCTGGGTGGCGTCGGGGTCGACGACGAGCGCGCAGTCGGAGAAGATCAGCCCGCCCTTCATCGTGTGGAACGGCTCGCAGAGCATCATCAGGAAGAAGCTCGAGACCAGCTTGAACGACGGCTGCACGCCAATGATCTGGATGGCCATGCGCACGACGTCGGCCGTCGTGTTGACGGCGCCGGCCACGGAGCCGTCCGCGTGCCCGAGCCGCACCATCATGTTGGCGAAGCCGAGCGGGGCGTGCATTTCCTCGGCGGCCTGCGCGCGCGTCATGCCCTTTTTCGAACGCATGCCGAACCACGTCTCGGCGAACGCGTCGGTCATGGGCGACGTGGTCGGATCGACGAGCTCCATGCCGCTCAGATCGATTCGCGCAGCCTGCGCGGCGCGCTGCGTGCGGGCGATGTCGCCTACCAGCACGATGCGGGCGATGCCCTCGCGCGTGGCCCGTGCGGCGGCCGAGAGGATCCGCTCGTCTTCCGACTCGCACAGCACGATGCGCATCGGTGCGCGGCGCGCGGTATCGATGATGCGATTGATGGCTTTCATGATGTCGAAAAAATAAAAAAGCGCCCCCGGCACCCACAGAGCCGGGAGCGCTGTAACACGGCTTACCTCGATCGCGTCAGACGTAGTCCTTGTACTTGTCGAGCAGGCGGACCGGCTTCGACAGCGCGTCGCGGCGGAACGGGTCGCCGAGCTCGCGGGTACACATGATTTCGATGATCGTCGTCTTGCCGTGATTCATCTGCAGATCGACGGCCTTCTTGAGCGCCGGGCCGACATCTTCCAGACGGTCGACCACGATGCCCTCGGCGCCCATCGCCTTCGCGATGCCGGCAAAGCTCGGGCTGTCGAGTTCGCCCGCCACGAAGCGGCGGTTGTAGAAGTCCACCTGGTTCTTCTTCTCGGCGCCCCACTGGCGGTTGTGGAAGACCACCGCCGTGACCGGAATGTTGTGGCGCACGCAGGTGAGCGTTTCCATGAGGCTCATGCCCCAGGCGCCGTCGCCGGCATACGAGATCGCCGGACGGTGCGGTGCGGCCACCTTGGCGCCGATGATCGTCGGGAACGCATAGCCGCAGTTGCCCCAGCTCATCGCCGCGAAGAAGCTGCGCGGCTTGTTGAAGCGCAGATAGCTGTTGGCCACCGAGTTGATGTTGCCGATGTCGGTCGACACCATCACGTCTTCCGGCATGGCCTTCTCCAGCTCGCGCAGGACCTGGCGCGGATGCAGATAGTGGCCGCCGTTGAACGTCTTCTCGTGTTTCTGCTCTTCGATCATGTCGAGGCTGTACGGATCGCGCTCGTGGGTCCACTCGTCGAGTTCCTTCTCCCACGCGGCCTTCTCCGTGGCGATCTGGTCGGCGCGCGCGGCGCGCGTGGCGTCGCAAGCGAGCGTGCGCCCGGCCAGACGCTGCGTGATCGCGATCGCCGCGGCCTTCGCGTCGCCGCAGATACCGACCGAAATCTTCTTCACGAGGCCCAGCATCTTGTGATCGGCGTCGATCTGGATGATCTTGGCGTTTTTCGGCCAGTAGTCCATGCCGTGCTGCGGCAGCGTGCCGAACGGCCCGAGGCGCGAGCCGAGCGCGACGACCACGTCCGCCTGCGCGAGCAGCTTCATGGCCGCCTTCGACCCCTGGTAGCCGAGCGGGCCGCACCACAGCGGATGGTTCGCCGGGAACGAGTCGTTGTGCAGGTAGCTGTTGACCACCGGGGCGCCGAGGCGTTCGGCGAGTGCCTTGCACTCCTCGACGGCGTCGGCCATCACCACACCGCCGCCCGAGATGATGACCGGGAACTTGGCTTGCGCCAGCAGTTCGGCCGCTTCGTTCAGGCGCTCTTCACCGCCGGCGCCGCGGTCCAGCCGCTGCGGACGCGGAATCTCCGCCTTGATCTGGCCATAGAAGTAGTCGCGCGGAATGTTGAGCTGCGTCGGGCCCATTTCCGACATGGCGCGGTCGAAGCAGCGGCCGGTGAATTCGGCCATGCGCGCCGGGTGCGTGACGTGACCCTGATATTTCGTGAACTCCTGGAACATCGGCAACTGCTTCGCTTCCTGGAAGCCGCCCAGGCCGATGCCCATCGTGCCGGCTTCCGGCGTCACGATCACGACCGGGCTGTGCGCCCAGTAGGCCGCGGCGATGGCCGTCACGCAGTTCGAGATGCCCGGGCCGTTCTGACCGATTACGACACCGTGGCGGCCCGACACGCGAGCGTAGCCGTCGGCCATGTGTCCCGCGCCTTGCTCGTGCACGACCGGAATCAGGCGGATGCCGGCCGGCGCGAAGATGTCCATCGCATCCATGAAGGCCGAGCCCATGATGCCGAACATCTCCGTCACGCCATTGGCGACCATCGTTTCGACGAACGCTTCGGACGGCGTCATGGCTTGCGGGCCGGCGTCGGAGGCGGTCAGTTGCTGGGTGGCCGTAGCCGGATCTTTGGCATTCATGGGGTGTCTCCAGTGAAAAATAAACGGAACAAATAATTCCGATTTCGTGCGCGTAAGTGAAAATCTAGGCGATAGAATCGCCATCGTCAATCAGTATTTTTATTATCTGGTACGTTTTGTATTGAAAAATACAAATTTCGGGCGAGAAACCGATAGGCGCGCGCGACGTGTGCGCCGTCTCCAAACAAAAAACGCCCCGGCAAGCGGGGCAGGAAGCCGGGCGGGTGACGCGGACATGGTGTCGTCGTGGCGCTCGCTCAGAACGTCAGAACGCCGGACGGTCCTTGCGGAAGGCGTTCTTCACTTCGATCTTGCCGTCGCGCAGCGTGAAGACGTCGACCATGCGCGCTTCCACGCGCGTGCCGTCGGCCTTCGTGCCGCGGAACGTCGACTCCGATACGGCGCGGTTGCCGCTCACGAAGTGCACGCCTTCGGTCCACGAGGCGTCGGGGAAGTTCTCCCACGCCGACTGAAACGCGGCGCGCACGGCCTCGCGGCCTTCGAAGGTGCGGCCCATCGCCTCGGGGCCGGCCACCGCGTGGAATACGCACGTGTCGGTCATGCACGCCATGAGCGCGTCGATGTCGTGACGGTTCCACGCGTCGTTGAAGGTCTCGAGCAAGCGGAGGGTGGTGGCGTCGTTCTGGGTCGTCATTGCAGATTCCTGAATTCAGATGAAACAAACAAAGCAGTCGATGCATGGAGGGCCGGGGCGTTTCCCGCGCCGGCGCCAGGGGCGCGCGAACGAATCAGGACGCCTCGTCCTGCGCGTGATACTTGTGATAGAGGAAGCGTTGGCCGATGCGGCGGAACGGCGCGAAGCCGCGCCATTGCACGGTGCCGAACACGTTCGGGTATTGCAGCGCCGAATCGTAGATCGGCAGATCCCACGACGGGTCGCGCTGCCCCGCGATGCGCTGGGCGAGACGGCGTCCGGCATGCGCCGAGAACGACACGCCGTTGCCGCCATAGCCCACGGCGTAGAACAGGCTCTGCCGCGGATCGGGCTGCGTGACGCGCGGCATCATGTCGTGGCTCACGTCGACCCAGCCCCACCACGAGTAATCGACGCGAATGCCCCTGAGCGCCGGGAACTTGCGATGCAGCCCTTCGACGAGCACTGCCATGTGCTTCGGGTTCTGCGCGTCGGCGCCGGTAATCGAGCTGCGGCTGCCGATCTGCACGCGGTTATCGGGCAGGAGCCGGTAGTAGTAGCGCAGCGTGCGCGTATCGGTGATGACTTCACGCGTGCGGAAGTTCGTCGCGGCGAGTTCCTCCGGCGTGAGCACGCGGGTGACGAGCGAATTCGACAGGATCGGCATGATCTTCGCGCGCAACGCCTTCGTGACGTCGTTGCGCGTGTAGCCGCCCGTTGCGAACGCCACGGCTTTTGCGCGCACGACGCCGCGTGGCGTGCGCACATGATGCACGCCGTTGATCGTGTCCACGCCGAGCACCGGCGTGGACGGATGCACGCGTGCGCCGAGCGCGCGTGCCATGCGCAGATAGCCGAACGCGAGCTTGAGCGGATGCACGCCGATGCCGTCGGGTTCGTGCAGCGCGCCGCAGTTCTCCTGGTCGTCGACGTACTGCTCGCTCACTTCGGCGCGTGACAGGATGCGCGCGTCGTAGCCGAACACGTCGCGCATGACCTTCGCCTCGTTGCGCAGGAATTCCATCTTGCGCTCGCGATGCGCGATGTAGAGATGGCCGCCGGGCTGCGGCTCGCATGCGGGCACTTCGGCGACGAGCGACCTGAACGTCTCGAAGCCCTCGCGGATTTCGGCGTCCAGGCGCAGCGCGGTCGCCTTGCCCCAGCGGTCGATCCACTGCGAGCGATACAGACGCCCGCTGGCGTTCTGGCCCTGCCCGCCGTTGCGGCTGGTGCAGCCCCAGCATGTGCGGTTGGCCTCGAGCACCGTCGCCTTGATGCCATGTTCGCGGGCGAGGAACAGCGCCGTCGACAGCCCCGTGAAACCGGCGCCCACGATAACCACGTCGACGTCGGCGTCGCCGGGCAGCGGACCGTCGTCTTCCGGCGGCTCGCCCGCGGTGGCGACCCAGTACGTGGGCGCATATTCCATGCCCAGCCCGGGACCGGACGAGACTAACGGATCGTAAAGCGGATCGTATGGCGCAGCTTCGGAGCGACGATCCAGCGCGAAGGATTCAATCGTACCCACGTTAGGCTCCTGACAAAGTTGCGCTCATACTGCCAAGAACATTTTTCCGCGATTAGTACCACCGCCGCTTTGTGATGGTGCCAGTCAGAAGCGGCGCCGCAGCCGCGTTTTCGCGCGGTGTGCCGCGGCCCTCTGGCACCACAGTTTCCTGCCATGTGGCTCTAAACCCCGAGAATTTTGGCCGGGGATACTGGACCGGACCGTGCGCCTTGGTACTTCCTTAAGACCTTCTTGGTACCGCGCGCAGCCAAGCGGAGACAGAGCATGCTCAGAGTGTTGATTGGCCTTGGATTGCCGTATCTCGGCGTTGTCGGATTGCTGCCCTGGGCGGCCTCCGTCGATCGGTACGTGTTGGGCGTGCCGTTCATTTACGGCTGGATTTTTCTTTGGTTCGTGCTGACGTCCGGCTGCTTGTGGCTGTGCTGGACGCTCTTTGACCGTCACGCCGCCGAAGACCCGGCGTGAGGCCCGGTGCAGGCCGCGCCTCGTTCGCGACAAGCGCGCGATTTGCCGCCTGCGCCCGCGCACGCGAACGCCCTTCGGCGGGCTGCGCGCCGATCGCTCGGGCAGCGCCTCTCGCCTACTAACGTCTCACCCGCGGTCTCACCCGCGAATCTCCGGAGATTGCGTCGATGGCAACCCTCATCTTTGCCGGCTTCATCCTGTTGTCGGTCTATCTCGCGCTGCGAGCGCGCGGCGGGCGCGGTCCGCAAAGCGTGCACGATTTTTTCGTCGCCTCGCGTCAGTTCGGCGCCTGGCTCGTGTTCTTCCTCGCCGCCGGCGAGATCTACAGCATTGGCACGATGGTCGGCTTTCCCGGCGGCATCTACGCCAAGGGGCCGACTTACGGCGTGTGGTTTCTCGGCTACATCCTGCTTGCCTATCCCGTCGGTTACTTCCTGGGGCCGCGGATCTGGGAGGCTGGCAAGACGTACAACGCCATCACGCTGCCCGACCTGTTCAAGGGACACTTCCGAAATCGCTTCCTCGAACTCGTCGTGGCGATAACGGCGATCATCTTTCTGCTGCCGTGGGGGCAGTTGCAGTTCACCGGTCTGGTGGCGGCGCTCAAGGGGCTCGGGTGGAACTTCCAGCCGCTGTGGCTCATTTGTTTTTCCGCGTTGCTGGCGTTCGTCTACATCGCCATTGCGGGCGTGCGCGCGTCGGCCTACATCGCCGTGCTCAAGGACGTGCTGATGGTCGCGGCCATCGTCGTCACGGGCGTGGCCGTGGCATGGGAGGCGGGCGTGACGCCGGTGTTCCAGGCGGCCAGCCAGCATGTGAGCAATGCCATGAACACGCAGCAACTGACGTTCGCGATGACGACCATCGTGTTTCAGTCGCTTGGCATGTACGTGATGCCGTTCGGTGTGCAGAACTTCTTTACCGCCAAGAGCGCGGCGACGATCCGGCGCACGCAGGTGGCCATGCCGCTCTACATGCTCATGTACCCGTTCCTCGTGCTCGCTTCGTATTACGCGATCAGCCGCAACATCACGCTGGCATCGCCGAACGAAGCGTTCTTCGCCGCTGTCACGCAACTGTTGCCGCCGTGGCTGGTCGGGCTGGTGGCGGCCGGCGCGGCGCTCTCGGGCCTGCTCGTACTCGCCGGCATCTGCCTGGCGCTCGGGCCGATCGTCACGCGCAACATTCTGTCGGGCATGCCCGAGCATCGCCAGAAGGCCAGTTCCAAGGTCGTGATCGTGCTGTACCTGCTGGGCTCCATCGTGCTCACGCTGCTCACGCCGAACCTCATGCTCACGCTCATCAACATGGCTTATTACGGCGTGACGCAGTTCCTGCCGGGCGTGATTGCCGTGGTGTTCCGCCTGCGCGTGCGCGCGTTGGCGGTGGCCGCCGGCGTGCTCGCCGGCCAGGGGCTGGCGCTCGTGCTGTACTACCGCAACCCGGACCTCGGCGGCGTGAACCTCGGGCTGATCTGTCTCGTGGTCAACGTCGCGGTGATGTCGATGCTCAACCTGCTGCTCGGCGGCCGTCCCGCACACACGATGGACGCCGGCGTGGGCGCGCTTTCCACCTACAAGAAGTGACGATGACAGACAGAGACAGCAAGACCGAAGTACCGGGCGACGTTCGCGTCTATGTCGCCCGCAAGATCCTCACGATGAACCCCGCGCAGCCGGTAGCCACGCACGTGGCGGTGCGCGACGGCCGTATCCTCGCGGTTGGCGGCGCGGACGACATGCGCGCGTGGACCCGCGTCGCGCCGGACGAGACGTTGCGCGACAAGGTGCTGATGCCCGGCCTCGTGGAAGGGCATTGCCACTTGATGGAAGGGGCCATGTGGGACGCCGTGTACGTCGGCTACTACGACCGGCGCGGCCCCGACGGACGCCTGTGGGAAGGGCTCAAGACGCCCGCCGCGGTACTCGAGCGGCTGCGCGAGGCGCAGCGCGCAATGACCGACGACCACAAGCCGCTGCTCGCCTGGGGTTACGACCCGATCTTCTTCGAGGGCGCGCCGCTGGTCGCGCGCGACATCGACGCCGTGTCGATCACGCGCCCCATCGCGATTCTGCACGCCAGCGTGCATCTGATGAACGTGAATACCGCGATGCTGGCACTCGCGGGCATCGATGGCGATACCGATGTCGAAGGCATCGTGCTCGGGGAGGACGGCGAGCCCACCGGCGAGCTGCAGGAGTTCGCGGCGATGTTCCCGGTATACCGCGTGATCGGCGAAGGGCTGTCGATCGCCGCGAGCGAGAGCGTGCGCGCGATCTGGAATTTCGGGCGCGTCGCGCAGTTGGCCGGCGTGACGACGGCCACCGATCTGGTCAACGACCTGACGCCGAGCGGCAACGCCAATCTTCACGAGGCCACGGGCCACCCCGACTATCCGATTCGCATCGTGCCGGCGTTTGCGCCGCAGCGTTGCCCGCAAGGCGGGCCGCAGCGCGTGCTCGGCGCGCGCGAAGGCAACACCGACAAGCTGCACTACGGCCCCGTGAAGTTCATCGTCGACGGCTCCATTCAAGGCTTTACGGCACGTCTGCGCTGGCCGGGATATTTCAACGGCAAGCCGAACGGCCTGTGGTTGATTCCCCCGGCGCAACTGGTCGAAACGTTCCTGCCGTTTCATGCGGCCGGGCTGCAGATGCACATCCACACGAACGGCGACGAAGCGACCGAGGTCGTGCTCGACGCCATCGAGAAGCTGCTCGAGCGGCATCCGCGCGTGGACCACCGGCATACGCTGCAGCACTGCCAGATGGCCGACGCGGCGCAACTGACCCGGGCGAAGCGCCTGGGCATGTGCGTCAACTTCTTCGCGAACCACGTCTACTACTGGGGCGACGCGCACTACTCGCAGACGATGGGGCCGGACCGGGCCAACCGCATGGACCCGGCCGAGCTCGCACGGCGGATCGGCCTGCCGTTCGCGCTGCACTCGGACGCCCCGATCACGCAGCTCAATCCGCTGTTTACCGCCTGGTGCGCGGCGAAGCGCCAGACGTCGTCGGGCCGCATTCTCGGTGAGTCGCTACAGCTCCCGATCGCCGACGCCCTGCACGCAATCACGCTGGGCGCCGCCTTCACGCTGGGCATGGAGCACCTGATCGGCAGTGTGGAAGTGGGCAAGTACGCCGACTTTGCCGTGTTCGACGAGGACCCGTCGGCCGTCCCGCTCGACCGCCTGCGGGCGCTGCCGGTGTGGGGCACCGTGTTGGGCGGCAAGCTGTTTCGCTCGCCGGCCTGACGCCGTGGACGCCACGGCGGCGGCGCGCCCGCCGATTCCCATGATCGTGCTCGGCGGCTATCTCGGCGCCGGCAAGACAACCATCGTCAACGCCCTGCTGCGCGGTGCGCACGGCATGCGAGTGACCGTGCTCGTCAACGATTTCGGCGCGCTCAACGTCGATGAAGCGCTCATCCGCGAGCGCAGCGACGACGTGATTGGGTTGGAGAACGGCTGCGTGTGCTGCACCATCGGCGGCCGGCTCGTCGAGACGCTGATCGCGCTCGGCGAGCGCGATCATCGACCGGATCTACTCGTGATCGAGGCAAGCGGCGTGTCCGATCCCCTGAGGATCGCGCAGGTCGGGTTGCTCGACCGGGCGTTTCGCCTGCATGGCATCGTCGTGGCCGTCGATGCGAGCAGCATCGAGCAAACGCTCGAAGATCGCTATGTTGGCGATATCGTGCGCAGGCAGCTCGCGGCGGCGAGCACGCTGGTCATCACCAAAGCCGATCTTGTCGCGCCGCAGGCGCTGCAAGCGGTACATGCCCGGTTGCGCGCGCTGGAGACGACGCGAATCGTCGTCACCGCTGACCATGGTGCGGTGCCGCCGGCCATTCTCTTTCCCGACGAAGCGATCGCGCTGCCCGGGCTGCTGAGTCCACGGCCGTTGCGCGCCGCGGCCGGCGCTTTACCGGCAGGACTGCGCAGCTTCGATTGGCAGACGACGCGTGCGCTCGACCGCGCACGTCTGAAGGCGGCGCTCGCGCTGTTGCCCGACAAACTCCTCCGGGCCAAGGGCTTTGCCGTGACCGCCGACGGCAGCGCGGTCGAGGTTCACGTCGCCGGCAAGCGCGTCGCATTCACGCGACACCCCGGTCTGGCGCGGCAAGGGACGACGCTCGTCTTCATCGGCATGCTCTCGGACGCGGATATCGCAAGCCTGACGGGCGCCCTGCAAGACGCCATCGTCTGACCGGGGCCGTCCGCTTCGGCGGCCGGTGACGTTAATCGCCGGCGACGTCGATCGCTTTCCCTGCACAGCACCGCAAAAAAAAGCGACGGCATGGCGCCGTCGCTTTTGCTTCTCTATCTGCCTCGCGGGATTTCGCAGGCGGCCCGCCGGCGGTCCTGGCGGGCCCCGGCGTGGGTCAGAGGTCGAACGTCAGAGGTCGAACGTCAGAGGTCGAACGTCAGAGGTCGACCGTCAGAGGTCGAACTCCGGATCGGGCGCGCGCAGCTTGCGCCAGATGGAGCGAACGGTGAACGCCACGAGCAGGACCGTCAGGCTGACGACGCCGAGTGCCAGTGGCGTGCGCTGATCCGGAATGAACGCCATCGCGCCGACGATGGAGAGCATGCCGACGATCGCCACCCAGGTGAGGTACGGGAAGCCCCACATGCGCACCTTCAGCTTGCCCGGCGCCTCGCGTTCCAGCCGCTTGCGCAGCTTCAGTTGCGAGAATGCGATGAGCACGTACACGAAGATCGCGACGGTGCCGTAGGAGTTCACGAGGAATGCGAACACCGTGTCGGGCGAAACGTAGGACATCACCACCGCGACGTAGCCGAATAGCGTACCTACCAGAATCGCCCGCACTGGCACGCCGCGCGAATTCAGCTTCGCCAGCGAACGCGGCGCGTCGCCGCGGCGTGTCAGCGCGAACAGCATCCGCGACGACGCATACAGGCCCGAGTTCAGCGCCGAGAGCACGGCGGTCAGCACCACGGCGTTCATGATGTGGGCGGCGGCGGGAATGCGCATCGCTTCGAGCGCGCTCACGTATGGCGTGGCCATCCCGGCGGAATTCCAGGGCACGAGCATCACCACGAGCAGGATCGAGCCGATGTAGAAGAACAGCACGCGGCCGATCACCGAGTTCGTGGCGCGCGCCACGGCCTGTTGGGGCTCGGCCGCCTCGGCCGCTGCAATCGTGACGATCTCCGCCCCGAAGTAAAAGCCCGTTGCGGCGACCGCCCCTGCCATCACGGGACCGATGCCGTTGGGCATGAAGCCGCCGTGCGAGAGCAGGTGCCCGGTGCTCGCGACCGCGCCGGGCCACATGCCGACAACGAACAGTGCGCCGAGGAACAGGAACACGATGATGGCGGCCACCTTGATCGAGGCGAACCAGAACTCGAACTCGCCATAGGACGCTACCGACACGAGGTTGGTCAGCGTGAGCACGACCAGCAGCGTGAGGCTGATGGCCCATGCGGGAATGTCGGGCAGCCAGAACTGGATCAGGTTGGCGCCCGCCACCGCTTCGACAGCGACCACGATCACCCAGAAGTACCAGTACATCCATCCCGTCAGAAAGCCGGCCAGCTCGCCGCCGACGGGCTTGTCGTTCCAGGCCAGGCGAGCATATTCGTAGAACGAGCCCACGGCGGGCAGCGCGCAGGCCATCTCGCCGAGCATGCGCATCACCAGCACGACGAGCGCGCCCGTGATCAGAAACGACAGCACCGCGGCGGGGCCGGCCGCGTGTACCACCACGCCGCTGCCGACGAACAGACCGGCGCCGATCACGCCGCCCAGCGCGATCATGCTCATGTGCCGTTGCTTCAGGCTCGATTGCAAACGCGTATTGTCACGATTGGCCATGGCGACCTCCCATGACGTGGCGCGCGGCGCGGCAGAGAATGTCGGGGGATTGGGGGATACGGAAAAACCGGGGGGAACGGAAAAAATGAGCGACGCCACGCCGCCCGTGCAATGTCTCGACTGCCACACAACCTCCTGAATGCCTTGTTTGACGCAGGTGCGGCCGGGGGAACCGCCCTGCGTCTCTTGTGATGACCAACGGACCGCCTGTGTCTTGCCTTGCCTCGTCAAACCTTGCCCTTCCACGGCACCAGCACGCGCTCGAGATAGCGCATGATCAGATCGAAGCCGAAGGCGAAGAAGCCGATCACGATGATCCCCATGATCACGATGTCCGACGCGAGAAACTCCGCCGCGTTGAGCACCATGAAACCGAGACCGCTCGATGCCGCCACCATTTCGGCGGCCACCAGCGTGGTCCAGCCCACGCCGATCCCGATACGCATGCCCGTGAAGATCTCCGGCAGCGCCGATTTCACGATCACGTGCATGACGATCTGACGCGGCGATGCCCCCATCGAATACGCCGCGTGAATCTGTTCCATCGAGACCGAACGCACCCCGGCGCGAGCTGCGATGGCCAGCGGCGCGAAAATGGCCAGATAGATGAGGAACACTTTCGAGAACTCGCCGATGCCGAACCAGATGATCACGAGCGGCAGGTACGCCAGCGGCGGCAGCGGACGGTAGAACTCGATGGGCGGGTCGAACACGCCGCGCGCAATGCGCGACACACCCATCAGAATGCCCACGGGAATCGCCGTGACGCAGGCGAGCGCGAAGGCGCCGAATACGCGGTAGAGGCTCGCGAGCGTGTGCTGCCACAGCGTCGAGCCGGCGAAGCCTTCCGTCGAGACCTGGACGAATTTCTCCACGATGGCGCGCGGTCCCGGCAGGAAGAGCGGCTTGATGAGCCCGGACGAGGTGATCGCCACCCACAACAGCAGCAACGCGACGACGGTGACGATGCTGATGGCGAGGCTCGGGCCCTGGCCCGGTGCGCCGAACGATTCGCCCGCCTTGACCGGGCGTGGTGCGAACATGTGCGCGAAGACGCCGCGCTGACGCGCGGGACGCGCACGTGTAGTGGCTGACATGGGCGGCTGGCCGGCGGCGCCGGTCGGCGACGCATGCGAGGTGGCGACAGGTTTGGTCATCATGATGGCTACGTCTCCTGCGGGTAAGTCAGGCGGCGACCGCACCGGCGGCCGGCGCTGTCGCCTGGCCGGCGCGCTCGTCGCCGTAGATGATGCTGAGCACGGTTTCGCGCATCGCGATGAAATCGGGGCTCGACTTGATGGCGCGCGCGTCGCGGCACTCGAGATAGCGCTTGTTGAAGTCGAGTTCGTAGGTGTGCGTGATGCGCCCCGGGCGCGGAGACATCACGATCAGACGGCTCGCGAGGAAGAGTGCCTCCTCCACGCTGTGCGTGATGAAGAAAATCATCTTGCCGGTCTCGCGCCACACGTCGAGCAGCAATTCCTGGATGGTCTCGCGCGTGAGCGCGTCGAGCGCGGCCATCGGCTCGTCCATGAGCAGCATCGACGGGTTGCACGTGAGCGCCCGCGCGATCCCGACGCGCTGCTGCATGCCGCCCGAGAGCTGATAGATCATGTGATTGTGGAAGTCCTGCAGGCCGACGAGGGCGAGGTTGCGCGCGGCGCGGGCGCGTCGCTCGGTCTTCGGCACGCCTTGCAGCTTGAGACCGAATTCGGTGTTCTCCATCACATTGAGCCAGGGCAGCAGTGCGTGCTTCTGGAACACCACGCCGCGATCGGCGCCCGGGCCTTCGATGGGGGCGTCCCCCAGGAGCAGTTCGCCGGACGTGGGGGCGATGAAGCCGGCCATCAGACTGAGCAGCGTGGTCTTGCCGCAGCCCGAGGCGCCGAGCGCCACCACGAAGTCCCCGGGCGCGATGGTCAGATCGACGTGCGCGAGCGCCTGCACCTGCTCGCCGGGACGCCGGCCGGGATATACGACGCTGACGTCGTTGACGATGAGTTGTTCCATGAAGCCCTTCTCCTGTCGATCCTGCGATCGGGGAGGGCTGCCGCGCCGGCGAATACGCTCCGGCGTAGCGGCCCCGGCACGGCTTACTTCAGTTTCAGTGCGGCGTCGACGTAGCGCGAGGTCACGTATGGCGCGTAATCGGCCTTGACGGCGTTGATTTTCTGCTGGCCCTTGAGGAACTCGGCCGTGTCCTTGAGCGCCTTGGCCGCACGGCTGTCCTTGCCGCCCCCGAGCCATTCGGCCGACGCCTGTTGCTGCGCCGACGGATAGGCGTACAGCGAGAGTGCGCCGGGGACGTCCTCCGGCTTGCCGCCGATCATCTTCACGATGGCCTTGACCTGCGGCGACGCCGCGGTCCAGGCGGCCTGGTTCTGACGGTAGGCGGCGTCGGCGTCCGCAATCACCTTGACGAACTTCGCCATGAACTCGGCGTTCGCCTCGCCCCATTTGCGATCGACCGCGATGCCGTCAAATGTCGGCTTGCCCTGTTTCGACAGTTCGCCCGAGGTGATCAGCACATGGCCGCTCTGCTTGATCTGGGCGAGCGCCGGATCCCATACATAGGCCGCATCGATGTCGCCGCGCTCCCATGCCGCCACGATCTGGTTCGGCTGCATGTTGAGCACCGTGACCTCGTTCGGCTTGATGCCCCACTGCTGCAGCGCGAACATCGTGTGGTAGTGCGTGGTGGAGACGAACGGCACGCCGATCTTCTTGCCCTTGAGGTCGGCCGGCCCCTTGATGTTCGATGCGTTGCGCACGACCATCGCCTCGGCTTTGTTGATGTCGTCGAGAATCCAGAACAGCTGCAGGTCAAGCCCTTGCGAGACGGCCGCCGCCATCGGGCTCGAGCCCAGCACGCCGATCTTGATGTCGCCCGACGCGAGCGCCGTGGCCACCTTTGCCCCCGACTCGAACTGGCGCCAGTGGATCTTGTAGCCGGTCGCCTTTTCGAATTCACCGCTCGCGATGGACACCAGCCACGGGTCGACGATCTGCTGGTACGCGATCGTCACCTCCTTTTCCTGCGCCCGGGCCGGCGCAGGCAGCATCAACGCCGAGGCGAGGGCCACGGGCAGCGCGGCTGCCGCCAGCGCCGTGGCGGCGAACACCCGTCGCAGCCGGTTCGGAATTGCATTCATGGTTCACCTCTAATCGGTAAGTTGTCGGTGGAACGCGAGGGTTTGACGCACCAGGGGTTACGAATCGGCGCCAAGTGACTGCATCATTGCCGCGCGTCTTTTTGTTCGTTAGAGCCAGTTGGCCGCATTTGATGATGCCAACTGGTCCAGATCCCCCGGAATGGCCTTGCAAACCGCATGAATGCTCGATTCGGCCCTGGATTTCCACGACTGCGGATAAACCCGAATTCGGAATTAACGTCACCGTCTGATGAGTAATAATTGACGTTCTGGAAGTGACAAGACGAGGGGACGCAATGTCGAGCCGGATTTCTGCGGCGATGTGGAACCAGTTGTTTCTGATGTCGGCGCGCGCGGGCATGGGATTGCAGAGCCAGATTCGCCAGATGCTCGTCTCGGCGATCCTGGACGAGCGTCTCATGCGCGGCGCGGCGGTGCCGTCGTCGCGCGAGTTGGCCGAAGGGCTGGGCGTGGCGCGCAACACGGTGGTGCTGGCCTACCAGCAACTGGTCGACGAGGGTTACCTGATCGCGCGCGAGCGGCGCGGGTATTTCGTGAATGGCGACATTCTGGCGCCTCGCGTGGGCACGCAGAACACGTCCGCGTCAGCGCCCCGCGCAGCCGCGCCCGGCGCCATGCCCCCGCTCGATCCGCTCACGCCGGACTGGGAGGGCCGCTACGTGGTGCGGCCGTCCGCGCAGCGCAACATCGTCAAGCCGATCGACTGGCAGCAGTACCAGTACCCGTTCATCTACGGGCAGTTCGACCCGACCATGTTCCCCACGGCGGACTGGCGCGAATGCTGCCACAAGGCGCTTACCGTCATGGAGATTCGCGACTGGGCGCCGGACATGATCGCGCGCGACGACGAGACGCTGATCCAGCAGATCCGCACGCGCGTACTGCCGCGCCGCGGCGTGTGGGCCGACGCCGATGAGATCGTGCTCACCAATGGCGCGCAGCAGGCGCTCTATCTGCTCGCCGATCTGCTCGTCGGGGCACGCACGACCGTCGGTATCGAGGACCCCGGCTATCCCGACGCGCGCAATATTTTCGCAATGCGCACGCCGAAGCTGATCGGCCTGCCCGTGGACGAGCATGGCGTGCCGGTCGACGAGCGTCTGTCGCAGTGCGACTACGTGTACGTGACGCCGTCGCACCAGTGCCCGACCACGACCACCATGCCGCTTGCGCATCGCGAGGCGTTGCTGCGCCGTGCCGAGACCGACGACTTCGTGCTGATCGAGGACGATTACGAGAGCGAGAACAGCTATTCCGACATTCCGATCCCGGCGCTCAAGAGCCTGGATCGCAGCGATCGCGTCATCTACATCGGCAGTCTGTCGAAGTCGTTCGCGCCGGGCCTGCGGCTGGGCTACATCGTCGCGCCGGCCGCGCTTGTGGCGGAATTGCGGGCGTTGCGCCGGCTGATGATCCGGCACCCGTCGGCGTTCATCCAGCGTTCGTTCTCGATGTTCCTGGCGCTGGGGCATCACGACGCGCTGCTGCGCCGTCTGGCGGACACCTATGCGAGACGCGCGGAGGTACTGAGCGAGGCGCTTGCGGCGCATCTGCCCGAAGTGTCGTTCGTGCATGTGAAAGGCGGCGCGTCGTGCTGGGTGCGCGGCCCGCAGGCGCTCAACGCCAACGTGCTGGCGGCGCGCGCGAAGTCGCGCGGCATTCTGATCGAGCCGGGCGACGTGTTCTTTATGGGCGACGCCCCCCCGCGCAACATGTTCCGGCTCGGCTTTTCCTCGATACGGCTCGAGCATATCGAGGCGGGCGTCATTGCGCTCGCCGACGTGTTGCGCGAGACATTGGCGGAGGCGGGGCGCCCGGCGTCGTGAGTGCCGCCGGCCCCCGGGGGCGAGCGTACCTCAGGGCATGCCGTTGCGGCCGAACCGACGGAAGCCTTCGCGCGCGCAAAGACGCTCGTAGTACGACGACACGCCTTCCATGCGCGGGTGGTCGATCGGCGTGCTGAACCAGCGATGCACGGACAGACCGATAGGGATGTCCGCCAGCGTGAACGCCTCGCCGCTGACGAAGGCCTGCGTCGCCTGCAGTTGCGCGTCGAGCACGCGCATGAGGGCCGTCCAGCCGGCGATATCGGCGGCAAGCGTGCCGGCGTCGTCGTAGCCGGGCATACGCCGCACCAGGGACTTGAACGGATAGCGCCACGCCGCGTTCAGATCGGACGCCTGCCAATCGACCCATTGGTCGACTCGCGCACGTTCGCGCGGGGCGCCCGGGTAGAGGTCCGTGCGCTCGCGCGACGCGGCGAGATAACGCAGGATGCTATTCGATTCCCACATGACGAAACCGTCATCGTCGATCACCGGCACCATCCTGTTGGGATTGAGCGCGGTGAAGGCGGGGGCGTCGAGCCTGCGTGAGGCATCGCCATCCCCCCACGGCTCGTTGTCGAACGCAATGCCGAGTTCGTGACAGAGCCACAGCACCTTGCGCACGTTGATGGAATTGGGCCGGCCGAGAATGCGGAGCATGCGAAACCTCGAAAGGTAGGTCGATGAGCTCGATTCTAGGGGCCGGGCGCGGGCGGCAACAGATACAGATTCGAGGCTTGCGGGCGGAACAGGGCAAACACGCGCGCGCGGGGATACGTCCTGCCGCCGCGATTCGCCTGCCGATCGGCGGCTCGCTCGCGGCGGCGCCTTGCCGGACCGGACGCAAAAGCCGGGGGGGCGCCACGCCGTGCCTGTGGGGGCAGCGGAGCGCGAAGCCTTCAGGCGGCGCCGAATTCCATCGGGAAATCAAGCGCAAAATCAAGGATCTCGTGTCGTTGGGAGCACGAAGGAAAGGGTTTGGAAAACTGGTAATCTCTTCGTTTTTTCAGCCCCGCGCAGTCGATGATTCGTCACCACGGCATGGACAGGTTGGCCCGCGTCTGCACCTGTCTGTCGGCAAGCCTGATTACCGTTCTCCTCACCACCGGTGCGGTGTATGCCGGCGCATGCCGACCCGCCGGCGCCGCCGACACCGGCGCGAAGCGCCCCTCGATCGGCCTCGTGCTGTCCGGCGGCGGAGCGCGCGGGTATGCCCACCTCGGCGTGCTCCAGGTGCTGGAGGAAAACCGTATCCCTGTCGACTGCATCGCCGCGGCCAGCATGGGCGCCATCGTTGGGGGGCTTTACGCGAGCGGCATGAGCGCTGGCGACATGCGCCACCGGCTCGAGAACATCAATCTGGCCGACATCGCGTTCGATATCGTGGAGCGCAGTGATCTGCCGCAGTCCGAGCGCGAGGACCAGCGCTATTACGTCAACAGCTTCTCGCTCGGCTTCGGCAACAACGGCTTTCAACTGCCGGCCGGCCTCGTGCAGGGCAATCGTCTGCAGGCGCTGCTGCAGGACTGGACGGCCCGGTTTGCCGGCAGGGTGAAGTTCGACAGCCTGCCGATTCCGTTTCGCGCCATCGCCACGGACCTGCGCACCGGCGAGATGGTCGTGCTCGATCACGGTTCGCTCTCGCAGGCGATTCGGGCGAGCATGGCGCTGCCCGGACTATTCTCGCCAGCCGAGGTCGATGGGCGCACGCTGGTCGACGGCGGCATCGTCAGCAATCTGCCCGTCGAGACGGCGCGTGAGATGGGCGCCGATATCATCATCGCCGTCGACATCGGTTCCCGGCTGCGTCCGCTCGACGCGCTGGCCTCGCCCGCCGACGTGATGCAGCAGATGATCGGCATTCTGATCCGGCAGAACGTGGCCCGCCAGCGCGACAAGCTCAATGCCGGCGACGTGCTGATCCAGCCCGATCTCGGCAATCTGACGTTCGCGGACTTCCAGGACGCGGGGCGCGCGATCGACGCAGGCGTGGCCGCCACGCGAGCCGCGCTGCCCCAGTTGCGGCACCTCGCGGTGTCCCCGGCCGACTACGCCGCGTGGCGCGAAGCGCACGAGGCTCGCCGGTCGCCGGGCCTGCCGGCGCCGCGCATTGCGAAGGTCGAGATTCGCTCGCGGGGCGTGGTCTCGCCGGAGAAGATCAGACGCGCCGTGCACGTAAAGGAGGGCGACGTCTACGATCCCTCGCAAATCAACAAGGACCTGATCGCGCTGTCCAATCAGGGCGATTTCGAGAGCGTTACGCAGCAGCTCGTGGATGAGAGCGGGCAGAACACGCTCGTCATCGATGCGCAGGAAAAGCGCTGGGGGCCGAACTTCCTGCTGTTCGGGCTCGGGCTGTCGGCGACGAGCAAGGAGGAAGGCAACTTCCGGATGCACGTCGGCTATCGCCGTCCGTGGCTCACGCAGAACGGGCTCGAAGCGCGCGTCGACAGCACCATCGGCAGCGATCTGCTCAATCTGCACATGGAGTTGCGCCAACCGGTGCTCAACGCGTGGGGCGCGTATGTCGCGCCATATGTCGAGGTGCAGCGGCGCCACGCCAACGTCTACGACGATTCGGGCGACGTGCGAGTCACGCGATATCGGATCACCTCCGAGCGGGCCGGCGTCGATTTCGGCATTCCGCTCTCGCACTACGGCGAGTTCCGCCTCGGCGTCGCCTACACGCATGCGAACGCCACGCCGCAGTTCAACTTGCCGATCACGGACGACAACGACGTGCCGCGCGGTCTGCTGTTCCCGGACATCTACGGCCGCCAGCTCAGCGCCCGCGCACGGCTGCTCATCGATCAGCTGGACGACCCGCAATTTCCGCGCCGCGGCTATTTCCTCGAGATGCGCGCCGAGCAGTCGCTGGTGTCCGCCGACCAGAAGACGACCGAGGTCTACGGCAAGGCGCTCGGTGCGGCGAGCTTCGGCCGGCACACGATCAGCGCGAGCCTCGAGGCCGGCAACACCTTCGGCGGCCCGAACCTCGCCAATCCGCTCGGCTTCACACTGGGCGGCTTCCAGCATCTGTCTGCCTACGCGGCCGATCAACTCTCGGGGGCGTCCATGCTGTACGGGCAGGTGACCTACATGAACCAGATCGCCACCTTCACCGCCTCGCCGATCCGGCGCCTGTTCGTTGGGATGAGTCTCGAAGCGGGCAACGTGTGGGACTTCGGCACGGGCTTCGGCCGCGGCTCGCTCAAGCGCAGCGCGACGCTCTTTACGGCGCTCACCACGGCCTTCGGGCCAATCTATCTGGGCGTCGCGCTCGCGCCTGGCGGGCGCAACAATCTCTACTTCCAGCTGGGTCGGACATATTGACGCGCAATGCCGGACGACGTGCCGGCTCAGACCTGGCCCGCCGGCCAGCTCATCTCGAAGCGTGCTCCGCCAAGGACGAGCGGGTCGGTCGCCACGATGCGGCCATTGTGCGCCTGGAGGACCTGCTGCGTGATGGCGAGGCCCAGCCCGTGGCCGCCCACGCGCCGGTCGAGACGGACGAACGCGTCGAAGATGCGCTTGCGCTCGCTTTCGGGAACGCCCGGACCGTCGTCCTCGACGTACACCTCGACGTTGCCGTGCTGCAAACGCATGCCGACATTGATACGCGAGCGCGAGTGCCGGGCCGCGTTGCGCACGAGGTTGCGCAGCGCGAACGACATCAGGCGCTTGTCCATCGCGACGAGCACCGAGGGCTCGAGCGTTTCGGCCAGCGTGATTTCCCTGTCCGCGTATAGCAGCGTGGCGTCGAGCACCTGCTGCGAGAACCAGTTCGCCACCGACGTTTTCTCGATGTTCGACTGGAGGGAGCTGTATTCCAGGCGTGCATACGTCAGGCTCATGTCGATCAGTTCGTCGAGCTCGGTAACGTCCTGATCGATGCCGGCGAGCGCCTGCTGTTGCGCATCGGCCGACGACGTGGGGTCGCGCAGAATCTCCAGCGCGAAGCGCAGCCGGGCGAGCGGCGTGCGCAGCTCGTGAGAAATGCCGTTGGTCAGGTCGCGCTGGGTGGCGATGAGCTTTTCCATGCGAATCGCCAGCGCGTTCAGCGTGCGGGCAAGCGGGCCGATGATGACGCTGTGCGACTCGCGCGCGCGTGTGTGAAAGCGTCCGCCGCTGAAGTCGATGGCACGCTCGCGCACCATGACGAGGTCGACCCACACGGGGCGCATCCAGCGATAGGCGACGATCGCCGGCAGGATCAGCGTGGCGGCGATGCCCGGCAGCAGGAACCGCGCGGAGAGCAGAAAATCGCGCGACACGGCGCCCGCCGGCGCGGCGAAGAGCATTGCGGCGGGCACGATCCAGATGGACAGACAGAGCAGCAGCATGCCGGTGTAGGTGCGCACGTACAGACGCGACCAGCTCGGGCGCCGGTCGGCGCGCGTGTCCGTCCAGGAGCGCCGAAAGCGCAGCCAGCGCAATCGATAGTGGCGATAGGGCCGAAACTTGGTCGATGGCATGCGTTGTCCCGATCCCGGCGCTCAATCCCAGCCCGATTTGTTGAGCTGATAGCCCTTTCCGCGCACGGTAAGGATGCGATGGGGCGCCGCCGTGTCGTCGTTGAGCTTGCGCCGCAGCTTGTAGATGCCGGCGTCGATCGAGCGGTCCAGTCCGTCGAACTCGAAGCCGCGCAACTCCTTGAGCAGTTCGTCGCGGGTGACGACCTTGCCGGCCGAGCGCGCCAGCGCCCATAACAAGTCGAATTCGGCCGACGTCAGGTCCGGCGTGCGGCCGTTGGGCAGCGTGACGGTGCGGCTTTCCCGATCGATGGTGAATTTGCCGAGGGTGATGGCGTCGGGCTGCGCGACGGGCGAGTGCCGCTGCACGGTGCGGCGCAACTGCGCCTTGATGTGCGCGAGCAGCACGCGCGGTTGCACGGGTTTGTGTACGTAGTCGTCCGCGCCCAGTTCCAGACCGAGCACTTCGTCGAACTCCTCGTCGCGGGCGGTCACCATGATGACGATGCCGTCGTAATGCTGTCGGGCTTCGCGGCAGATCTGGAAGCCGTCCTTGCCGGGAAGGTTGACGTCGAGAATGACGAGGTCGGGGCGCCGGCTGACGATCGCCTGAACGGCGAGCGCACCGTCGAGTACCGTGTCGACCTGATAGTCGTGCTTACGCAGGTACTCGGCGACCAGCGCGGAGAGCCGGATATCGTCTTCGACAAGCAGGATCCGTGTAGGCATGGTGGTGATTTCGATTGTCCGGAAACGGCCGCGGCGCGTTCGCGAGGCTTGCGATGTCATGGTGGAGCCGGCGTCGAGGCCGGTGCGCGCGCACAGCGGTTTCCCGTGTCTTTGTGGATTCTAATGGCTTGCGCCTTCCCCCGGTGACGAGCGGCCCATGGGCGACGCGTCCGACCATCAAGGCCGGCGCACCATTCAATGCGCCGCGGCAGGTGCGGCAGGCGAGGCCGGTGGTGCCGATGCGGCCGGTGCGACCCACGCGACGCACAGATGCTTCTGCCTTTGTTTTGCGTTCCGATGAAAGGAGAACAGGACGTCCTCGGTGGCGTCGATCTTCAGTGTGGGCCACTGCGCGAGCACCGAGCCGAAATCGGCGTCGTCGCAGCGCACCTCGGGCGTGCCGACGAGCAGTGCGCCGTCGCGCCGCACGCTCGCCTCGTCGATACCGCGCGTGTAGATGTTGGGCCGCGTCGCGCTCGACCATGCGGCGAGCAGTTGCGGATTGCCCGGCACGTAGAACGTCAGCCAGTGCGAGACCGGATGGCCGCCGACATAGCGCAGCGGGGCGCCGTACCGGTCGTGCCAGCGCTGTTCGAGCACAACGCCGAGCGTCTTCAGGCCCGAGAACTTCTGCCCGGCGTTCTTGACGTTCGCGCACAGGAAGAATGCATAGACCACGAGGACCACCGCGGCAGCGCCTGCGAAGCCCGCGATGGCGCGACGCACGCAGAGGTCTCTTCCGGGGCCGGCGCCGGCAAGGCAAGCGACCAGCAGCGCGGGCGCCGGCACGACGAACGGTTGCAACCATTCGGTCACGCGCCCGCCGTCGAACACCGTGAAATACGCCAGGATCGGCACGAGCGGCAGAAGAAGCACCTGGGCGAGCAGACACAACGGCGCCCGCGCTTCGGCCGAAGGTGGCCAGCGCAGCCGGGCGCCGCACAACAGCGCCACGATGGCGAGCACGGCCACCGGATAGAACGCGCAGGCCGCGGCTTTCGCACCACGCGGGTTCAACCGCTCGCGGATCTGATCGCCGACCCAGCGGAATGCCGCGAAGTCGTGATGCGCGAGCCACCAGAGGTTGGGCAGGACCAGCAGCAGGAACATCGCCACCGCGAGCGCGAACCACGGCGTTCGGCAGCGCCGACGCAACGCCGGCGAGACGAGCGCGAGCACGCACGCCATGCCGATGATCGCGAACGTCGAATATTTGGTCATGGCGGCCAGACCGGCCACGGCGCCGAACAGCGGCCACGCGGCTGGCGTGTCGAAGACGGCGCGCACGAGCAGGTACAGCATCCACGGCCAGAGCATGACCAGCAGATAGTTGTCGTTGTACGGCAGGATGTCGATGTTGAGCACGCCAGACACATTGAGGCTCAGCATGGCGAGCCACGCCAGATCGCGCCGGTGCGTGAGGCGCAGCGCGAGCTGCCAGACGCCAAGCAGGCCGATCGCCACACCGGCGAAGTGCGATGCATACCAGTAGACGCCCTGCGCCGGGCCGCGCAGCCCGATGGCCGGCCAGAATGCGAGGCCCGTCAGCCACGGGTTCTTGGGCGTGCCCCACTCGGCGTTGCGGGCCCAGTTGAGCGCTTCGACGGCGTCGTATGGCACGGTGGGGTCGAGCGCGCCGCTCACGAGCGTCCAGATCAGGCCGAAGAACGCGACGTAGATCAGTGGCGCACGGTACTGCACCCACAGGCGCTCCCACGCGTGTGCGCCCAGGGCGGCGCGGGGCGCCTTGCCGAAGGGCAGCGGGACGGAATCGGTGCCGGCCTCGGCGGACCGGACCGGGGAAATGGGCAACGCCATGACTTTCAGCTATCGCAGTGCTCGCGGGTGATGGAGGGCTGACGCCGGGCACAGGGCCTTCTCTCAGAACCGCTGCATGGTAGCCATGCCATATGGCTTGCCGTGTCGCGTTGTATGCCGTTTTTGTCGAGTTTTGTGATCGCGGCAAACCGTGGACGTCGCCGCTCGGGCGTCGAGCGCGTCGCGCGAGGCCGCCCGGCGGGGCGTTACGGCCGGATGCGGCTTCCGTTGGCGGCCGGTTCGGCGCATTCGCCGCATTGGCCTGAAAACAAAACGTCACAAAGCGGGCGGTCAATTGACAGACGAGACGAGACGAGACGAGACGAGACGAGACGAGGGCGACGGGCGACGGGCGACGGGCGGCGGGCGGCGGTGGCGGGCGGTCGGGCTCGCGAGCCTGGCAGGTCACGCCGCCGCGGCGCCAAGGCGCCGGCTCAGTGCGCTGAGCAGCGTGTTGCCCGCGAGCGCGAACAGCATGAGGAACAGCGCGACCGCCATGATCGTGTCGATGTTGCCGAGGTTCATCGCGTTGGACAGTTGGTGGCCCAGGCCCTTCTGCGACGCGAACATCTCGCCGATCAACACGCCGAGCAGCGTGAGCGAGAAACCCAGCCGCACGCCGGAGAGCACCTCGGGCAGGACGGCCGGCAGCACGACCCGCAGGGCGATCTGGCGCCGCGACAGATGCATCGCGTGCGCCGCGCGGAAGTAGACGGGCTTGATCTGCCGGATGCCGTTCATCGTGAAGATCAGAATCGGGATCAAGCCGTGCATGACGCCGAACGCCACCTTTGCGGCCAGGCCCAGGCCGAAGATCAGCAGCACCAGCGGGTACAACGTGACCTTCGGCAGGGAGTACAGATTGACGAGGATCGGCTCGGCCACGTTCGCCGCCAGGCGATTTGCGCCGAGCACCAGCCCGAGCGCAACACCGCCCGCGATGGCGATCACCAGCGAGAAGGCGAGTGCTTCGCCGGTCTGCGCGGCGTCTGCCCAGAACGACGCCGTGCCCATCATCGCCCAGAGTTCCCGCGCGGTCGCGGCGGGCGAGCCGAGGGCCGAGCCATTGAGCCAGTGGACCGTCTGCCACAGGCCGATCAGCACGAACACGACGGCGAGCGTGCCAAGCGGGTTGGGTTTCCTGAAGTCCATATGCAGCGGCCGGTTCAGCGACGACTGCGCGCTTGGAAGCGCGCGTCGATGTGGTTGAGTATGCCGTTGACCACGGTCACCGCGACGAGCACGGTGAGCATGAGCGCATACATGTCGGCGTTCTCGAAGTTGTTGTAGGCGTAGCTGATCGCGTAGCCGATGCCGGAGCCGGAGAGGATGAACTCCGAGGCGATCACGCCGATGAACGCATGCGACACCGCGAGCCGCACGCCACTGAAGAGGTGCGGCAAGGTTGCCGGCAGTTTGACGTGCCATACCGCCTGCCAGCGCGTGAGCCGCATGACGCGGGCCGTCTTCGAATACGAGCGCGGGATGCGGTCGAGACCGGTCATCGTCGCCGTCATCATCGACACGACCGCGAGCAACGTGGCAATCGCGATGATCGGCAGCGCGCCGACGCCGAACAGCACGATGAACACCGGATAGAACGCGAACGTCGGCACCGCGTAGTAGCTCGCGATCAGTGGTTCCAGCGCGCGGCGCACGCCCGGCAGCGCATGGATGACGAGGCCGGCGGCAAAGCCGAAGACCACTGCGCAGATCGACGCGATGGCGACGCTTGCGAAGCTCGTCGCGATGTCGCGGGTGAAGCGCCCCTCGCGGAGCAGTTCGGCCGCGTGCAGCGCCATCGCGCTCGGCGCGATCATGACGTCGGCCGGAATCGCGCCGGTGCGGCACAGCCACTCCACGAGCAGCACGAGACCTGCGACGACGGTCGTGCGAATGAGGCGTTCGGGGCGCATCATGGCAATCGCATCATGAGCTCACTGGCGGCGCAGGCCGGCGCCTGGCGCACCGTTTGCGCCAGCGGGGCGTTCGCCGCTCTCCATCGCCTTGAGCGATTCGGCGCGCAGCGTGTCCCACAGGCGTGCGGTGATTTCGCCGAACCTCGGGGCGGCCACGATGCGGCTGTCGCGATTGCGCTCCCAGCCCGTTTCGATCACGTCGATGAAGCGCCCTGGCCGTGACGACATCACGCCCACGCGATCCGAGAGGACGGCCGCCTCGTCGAGCGCATGGGTGATCAGCAGTACGGTCGCCGACGTCTCGCGCCACAGGCGCAACAGTTCGTCGCCCATGAGCATGCGCGTTTGCTGATCGAGTGCGCCGAACGGCTCGTCGAGCAGGATGAGGCGAGGCGCGATGACGAGCGTGCGCGCAATGCACATGCGCTGACGCATGCCGCCCGAGAGCTGCGCCGGGCGTGCGTTGGCGAACTCGCGCAAGCCCATGAAGCCGAGCGCGTAGGCCACGCGGCGCTCGATCTCCGCGCTGTCCACGCCCGCCATGCGAAGGCCGAAGCCGATGTTCTCGCGCACGGTGAGCCACGGGAACGAGGCGTCTTCCTGGAACACCACGCCGACGCCTTCGGGCACGCCCGTGACCGGTCGTCCCTCGAACTGGACAAGGCCGTCGCTCGGCGCAGCAAGCCCCGCGATGAGTTCGAGCAACGTCGATTTTCCGCAGCCGGACGGGCCGACCACGGAGAAGAACTCGCCCTTGCGCAATGTGAGGTCGACCGGGCCGAGCGCCTGCATCCGCGTTTTTCGCGATGTCTTCGGATCGGGCGCCCTGTAGTCTTTCGTCACGCCCGCGAGCACGACGTGCGGCCCGTGGCTGGCGTGCGGCGCACCGGCCTCGTCGACCAGATGCAGGCGCGAGCCGGGAGACGGTGGCGTCATAGCTGGCCCTTTGCCCGCACGTCGGCCGGCAGGAAGCGCGAATCGACCAGCTTCGCCCAATCCACGTCTTCCTTGATCTCGCCGATGAGCTTGAGTCCGCTGGCAACGCGCCCGAGCTCGGCGCGATCGAACTGGCCCTGGCTCCACATGTGCGACTTGACCATGTTGTCCACGGCTTCCCTGGCGACTTCGGGGGAAAGCTTGAACTGCGCGGCGAGCAGCTTCGCGGCGCCGGCCGGGTCGGCGTAGGTGGCGTCCACGCCGGCGCGGCGTCCGGCGATGATGGCGCGCAGCGTGTCGGGGTGCGATTGCGCGAAAGCGCGCGTCGTGATGCCGACCGAAGTCGTCATCGGCTTGAGCACGTCGCCGGCGCGATAGAGCGTGCGGTATTGCGACTTGCGCACGATCGAGAGTGGTTCGATGGCGACCGCGCCGGCGACTGCGCCCTGTTCGAGCATCGTCATGCCGTTCACGTAGCCGCCCGAGGCGACGCGCGTGACCTTCGCGGCGTCGATGCCCTTTTCGCGCAGCACCATCAGGAAGAGCATTTCGGACACGCTCTTGGGCGACGTAATGGCGACCTTCTTGCCGACGAGATCGGCGAGCGTCTTCACGGGGCTGTCCGGCAGGGTGACCATCGACGCTTCGGCGACGCTGCGCGTGCCGACGTTCACGATCACGATGTCCAGCCCCTGGCGGGCGGCGGCCAGCGCGGCCGCGACGGCGACTTCGCCGTATGGTGTCTTGCTCGCGAGAATGTTGCGCACCGTGGTGCCGCCGCCGCCCGAGCTGAGAATGCCGGTGATGTCCACGCCCGCCTTGCGGAACAGCCCGCGCTCCATGGCCACGGCGTAGGGCAGGCCGTACAGGCTGCTGCCCCACTGCGTAACGGAAATCTCTTCGGCGCGGGCCATGCGCGGGGCCGGCAGCGCGAGCGCAGCGGCCAGTGCGAGCAGGGACAGGGACGCGAGGCGGGCGAAGCGGCCAGGGCGAATCATGCGAATGATGCAATTGATGCGAGTGATGGAAGCGATGCCAGCAAAGCCGGCGATTGAGTACAACGGTTTCATCAGCAACTCCGGGTCAAGCCGACCGGCACACGACCTTGCGCCGGGAAAATCGAAGACGGGTGCGTCATGGGTCATGCGTCATGCGTCTTGTGTTTTTGTCGTGTGCCGTGTGTCGTGAAGCGCGGGCACCGGCCCGCCGCCATCGAAGGGGGGCTGCCGCCGCGCGCGAGGCCACATGATGAAGCATTTTGGATTTTCTCGTCTGACTGGACGGTTGAGCGGGATGACGTTCGCGGGTTTCATGCATTGACGATTCAGTCACCTGCGGCTCGGCGCCTTGCCTAGCCGACGCTCCGCTCCCGTAACGAACAGGCGGACATGATCGTCGAACGCCTGATCCGGATCTTGCGCGTCGAACGCCGACCAGCCGGCGCGCAGCAGCGGGTAGGCCTTTGCATCGACGTCCTCGCCCCGTGCGGCATTCGCGGGCGCGGCGCTCGAGGCCTGCTCTTCGAGCACCCAGCCCACGACGAAGCGGCTTATCGCGATCATCAGGCCGATCGCCTGATCCGGCGTGAAGCCGGCCTCGCACAACACGCGCGTCTTGGCCTCGATGTTCCCGAGCTGCGCGGGGCGCGGCCGCGTCCCCGCGTGCAGCCGTGCGCCGTCGCGATACGCGAGCAGGGCGCGCCGGAAACTGTGCGCGTTTGCCACGAGCCAGTCCTGCCAGCGCTCGCCGGGGCCGGGCGGCGTCTGCACGTGCCGCTCCAGCATGATGGCCTCGGCCATCGCTTCGAGAAGCTCCGCTTTGTTCTTGAAGTGCCAGTACAGCGTGGGTGATTGCACGCCCAAGCGCTCTGCCAGCCGGCGCGTGCTCAAGGCGTCGATGCCCGCTTCGTTGAGAAGCGCCAGCGCCGCTTGCATGACCGCGTCGCGACTCAGTCTGGGTGGAGTAGCGTCTTTCAAGGCTTTATCGCTGATAGGGAATGTGGAATAATACCTCTCCCTATCGATGATAGGGAAGCCAATGCCATCTGCGACATCGAATGACGAAACCCTTATATGTTCTGCTGGCCATCCTGTTGATCGATGCGGCCGGCATCGGGCTCATCATGCCCATCCTGCCGAGCCTGTTGAGAGAGGTGAGCGGCGGCGCGCTCAGCAGCTTTCACTACGGAGCGCTGGTGGCCGTGTACGCGCTCATGCAGTTTCTGTGCGCGCCGGTGCTCGGCGCGCTGAGCGACCGCTTCGGGCGACGCCCGGTGTTGCTCGTCTCGCTGGCCGGCGCGGCGGGCGACTATCTGATGCTGGCGTTCGCGCCGGATCTCGGCTGGCTTTACGTGGGCCGGATGCTCGCCGGCGTCACGGGGGCCAACATGGCGGTGGCGTCGGCCTACCTCACGGACATCACGCCCGATGGCCAACGCGCCGCGCGTTTCGGACAGATGGGCGCGGCCGCCGGCATCGGTTTCATTGCCGGGCCGGTGATCGGCGGCGTTCTCGGGGACATGTGGCTGCGCGCGCCATTCCTGCTGGCGGCGGCGCTCAACGGTCTGAATCTGCTGATGGCGGGGCTCGTCCTTCCTGAATCGCGCAAGCCAGCCGCCGAGCGTTCCGCCAGGGTGAATCTCAATGCCTTTTCGGCGCTACGCAGGCTCGGAGGCGAGCCGGCAGTGTTGCCCCTTGCCGGCATCTTCGGTGTGGTGGCGCTGGTGTCGCAATGGCCGGCGACCCTGTGGATTCTGTACGGGCAGGACCGCTTTGGCTGGAGCAACGGGATCGCGGGACTGTCGCTGGCCGGCTATGGCGTTTGCCATTCGCTGGCACAGGCGCTCGTCATCGCCCCGCTGGTCGCCCGCATGGGGGAAGTCCGCGCGCTCGTCTTCGCGGTGATCTGCGATGCGCTTGGATTGGCGCTGCTCTGCATAGCGAGTGCCGGCTGGGCGCCGTTCGCCCTATTGCCCCTGTTCGCGTTCGGCGGTATTGCGATGCCGGCGCTTCAGGCGATGCTCACGCGTGAGGTCGACGAGTCTCGCCAGGGCGAACTACAGGGCACGCTGGCGAGCGTGACGAATTTGCTCGGGGTGGCAGGGCCGCTGATCGTCACCGGCGTGTATGCCGCCAGTCGCGAGATTCACCCGGGGATCGTGTGGGCGGTGGGCGCGGCGGCGTACCTGCTGGTGCCGCCGCTGTTGCTCGGCTATCGCAAGGCCGGCGCTCGCGCGCGGCTTCGCGAGGCCCGATAGCGCATGGCGGGCGCCGCGCGGCATGGCGCGGCGCGGCACGGCACGACACGGCACGGCACGGCTGGCGTCCGTGGCAGCCCTGCGGCCTGCCGCTACGGAGTCGTCAGCCCCAGCGCGAGCGGAGAATGATGCTGCACACGTCGATTCGGGCGAAGGCCGGGTCCTTGTGTGCGAGGAAATCGTCGTTGAACGTGCCGAACGTCGTCGCGGGGCGGTGCTTCATGCCTTCATAGAACGCGTCGATCATCTCGCTGGCGAAATTGTCGCCGCGCGGGTAGGCGCCGACCACGGCGGCCCGCTGGGCGTCGGTGAACTGTTCGAAGCCGCGCCCCGCCACGTCCATGCCGGCGCCGGCATGGACCAGGGCGATCTCGGCGTGCATGTGCTCCGGAATACCCGGCGTCGTATGCAGCGCCACGGCGGTCCAGACCTTCTGCACATCCGCCTCCGGGACCCGGTGACTGCGCAGGAAATCGCGAGCGGCGTTTGCGCCATCCACTTCAAAGCGCAACTGGCTGTCGTGATAGTGCGGGGTCAGGCCAATGTCATGGAACATGGACGCAACATAAAGCAGCTCCGGGTCGAAGGGCAGACGCCTTTGCCGGCCGAGCATGGCGCCCCACAGGTACACGCGGGTGGAGTGTCTGAACAGCAACTCGCTGTGCGTGTCGCGAACGAGCTCGGTGACCTCGCGCGTCAGTTGGCTGTCGGGGATCATGTCGTCGATCGGTCCGTTCGTCTGCATTTCTCGTCTCTCGGGCTTTCGGAATGGCGCGACCGCGGTCGATTGACTGGGTCACGGGACAAAGCTACGCTTCTCACGGACCATAGAACAGTCCCAAGATCGAACAATCCGAATGCACCATGGACGCTAAGACGCCCCTGTCCATTGGCCTCGATCGCTCCAGAGGCATGTCGCTGTCCGCGCAGATCTATGGCTCCATCCGCGATGCGATCGAGTCCGGGCAGCTCGCCGCCGGCGCGCGGCTGCCCTCGTGGTCGGATCTGGCCGCACAGCTCGGCGTTTCCCGAGGCACCGTGCGCTCGGCATACGAGCGCCTGACCGACGAACAGTACGTGCGCGGTCTGGGAGCGGCGGGCACTCGCGTTGCCGAGCGTCCGGCGCCGACGGTCATATCGCGCTGGTCGCCGGAGGCGCCGCCGCTTCCCCGTCTGTTCCACGAGTTCGGCGTGGCGCCGCTGGCCTTCCAGATGGGCGTGCCGTCGCAGGACGCCTTTCCGTTCAAGCTGTGGGCGCGCATCCAGGCGCGCTCGGCCCGGCGTGCGGCGGCCGCCCCCGTGGGTTACCCCGATCCACGCGGTGACCCGGATTTGCGCCGCGAGATTGCGGCGTATCTCGGCGTCGCGCGCGGACTCCGGTGTACCCCGTCACAGGTCTTCGTTACCGCGGGTTTCTCCGGCGCGCTCAATCTCGCGATTCGCGGGCTTCGCCTGGAGGGCGGACGAGCCTGGATGGAAGACCCGGGCTTTCCGCTCACGCGCACCGCGCTCGAACTGGCGGGGCTGGACGTGATGCCCGTGCCTGTGGACGCCGAGGGGCTCGATGTCGGGGCGGGCATTCGCGAAGCGGGCAGAGCGGGGGACGCAAGGCAAGGCGAGGCATGGCGCGCAGCGGACGTGGCGGTGGTGACGCCGGGCCAGCAGGCGCCGCTCGGCATGACGATGTCGCTGGCAAGGCGAATGGCGCTGCTCGACTGGGCGCGGCAGAGCAACGCGTGGATCATCGAGGACGACTACCTCGGCGAGTTGCAGTTGAAGGGGCGCGCGGCGCCGGCGCTCGCCTCGATCGACCAGGCCGGCCGAGTGATGCACATCGGCAGCTTCAGCAAGACAATCAGTCCGGCGCTGCGGCTGGGCTTTCTCGTCGTTCCTGCCGACCTCGCGCACCGCTTCGGCGACGTTGCCGCGTGCCTCTCGCCCGCGCCGGCGGCCTCAGCGCAGCATGCCGTAACGGAGTTCATGCACGACGGGCACTATCTGCGTCATCTGCGCCGGATGAAACGCCTCTACGCCGCGCGGCGCGAGGCGCTCGTTCGCTGCCTGCATGAACTCGACTCCGATGCGATCCGGGTGCTGGCGACGGCTGGTACGGCCGTGGTGGCTTCGCTTCCGGAGTCGCTGTCGGACGTCGATATCGCATCACGGGCGCAGCGCCTCGGGCTGTGTCCGGTTCCCCTCTCGCCCTGGTTCATGAGCGCGCCCCGGCAACAGGGGCTGCTGCTAGGTGTGACGAATCTGAACGAGCGCACGCTTCGCGCAGACTGCCAACGGCTGCTCGACCTCGTTCGCGGGGAGTGAGCGGCCGGGCTCGCGTCCGGGCGCCGCGGGCGATTCTTGGTGCATCGAAAATGTTCATTCCTGGTGCTTTTGCGTGCTGCCTTCCCGCATGAAAATGCAGGGACATGATAATCTCATCGCACCAGGAGCTATTTCGTGAGCAAGCGTCTCGACTACAACCGGATTGCGCCCGCCGGCGTGAAGGCGTTGGGCGGCGTTTATGGGTATGTCGCGCAGAGCGGCCTGTCGCCCGTTCTCGTCGACCTGGTCTATCTTCGCGTGTCGCAGATCAACAATTGCGCCTATTGCCTCGACATGCACACGCGCGACCTGCTGAAGAGGGGCGTGAAAGTGGAAAAACTGGCGCTCCTGCAGGCCTGGCGGGAGGCTGGCGAGCTGTTCGACGAGCGTGAGCGCGCTGCGCTCGCCTGGGCCGAGTCGGTCACGCTCGTCGCCGTCACTGGCGTGCCGGACGAGGCGTATGAAGCCGTGCGCACGGTGTTCGACGAACGCGAGGTCGTGGATCTCACGATCGCGATCGGATTGATGAACACCTATAACCGCATGGCGATCAGCTTCCGCAATACGCCTGGGGCGGTACTCGAGCCGTAAGACTCGACGGGCGGCGCTTCGGCGGTGTTGCGTTGGGGCTTCGTTACGCGTTTTGCACGATGTCGCTCGGGGCGGGCGACGCCTGAGCGCGTACCTCTGGCACCCGCCTACTCGGGCGTATCGACGGCCGCGGCGGGCTCGGGCCGCACGCGCTTCGCTCGTGTCGCGATCCAGCACAGAACCGAGCCGCCGCACACCATCGCCGCGCCTTGCCAGAACGGGTAGGACAGCGGCGCGTGCAACAGAATGGCCGACAGCGCGGCGGAGAAGACGGGAATGAAATAGGACGCGCCCGCGAGCAGCGTCACGTTGCCGCCGAGGATGCCGACATTCCACGCTGCGTAGCCGAAGCCCATTGCGCCGGCCGCGAGCAGCAGGAAGACGACGCCGGAAGCGCTCCAGCGCATGTCGCCGCCGTTGCCCGTGAGCGCGAGCTTGAGCCACAACGCGGCGGCCACGAGCATGAAGAAAAACGTCACGCCGTTCTTGCCCCGGGCGTGACGCGCCGTCACCGTGCAATATGCCGCCCAGATCAGCGCGCCCGCGAAGGCAAGGCCGTAGCTCATCGGGTTGTCGAGCACGTTCGCGGCCATGCCGGCGAGATCGAACCCTCGCTCGCCGCCCAACACCCGGCAGATGCCGAGCATGGAAAGCAGGAAGCCGGGCACCACCCAGAGGTTGGCGCGCTGCTTGTTGAAGACGATCGCCGCGACCAGGGTAAAGGTCGGCCAGAGGTAATTCACCATGCCGACTTCGATGGCCTGCCGGGCGGTGTTCGCGTAGCCGATGGAGAGCGACAGGCAAATCTCGTAGGCGACGAACAACGCACTGCCGAGGTAAAGATATCGTTTCGGAAAAGTCGCAAGGCGCGGGAAACCGACGGAGAAGAGCAGGAACACCGACGCCACGGTATACATGAGCGCCGCACCGCCGGTCGCGCCGAAACTCTCGCTTACGCCGCGAATCAGTCCGACGATCGAACTCCACAGCACCACGGCCACCAGTCCGATGAGCGTTGCGCGGTTCCTGTGCCTGCTATCCATACTTCACTGCCTGTTTGCGGTTCGGGAAGGTCTGCAAGGCCCTGTGCCATCGTGAGCGGGTGACGCCCGGGACCGACGGTCGCGACCGAGCTGCGCCGCCTTGCGTTGCCTTGCGTTGCCTTGCATCTGGGGCATGGGCCTCGAGGGCCGGCGCGAAGGGGCGTATTTTACCGGCCGGCGACCGTGTGGCAGATGCGCGTCCTGGCGCCATGGCGATGGACGGCTATCCGCGCGCCTGCGGCGGGTAGGCCGCTTGACAGAGGTCGAGCACCTGCGCACGAAGCCATGCCTGCGCGGGGTCCTTGTCCAGTCTCGGGTGCCAGATGGCCGACACCTGAAACTCGGGCACGGGCACCGGCAGGGCGAAGGTTCCAAGTCCGTTGATCTCGGCGTAGTCGGGCGTGAAGGGATTGCCGAGGCAGGAGTGCGGAATGACTGCGAGCAGGTCCGTATGCCGGACGATTCGCATGGCATTGGTATAGGCCGGCACGACGACCGGCACCGCTCGCCTCAGCCCTTGCGCTTCCAATGCGGTATCGAGCGGCGTGGTCGTGCGTCCGGTGCGAGAGGCGACGACATGCCCGAATTCCACGTACCGCGCCAACGAAATGTCCGCTCCTCGCGGCACCCCTCGCAGAATCGGATGGTCGCGGCGGCATACGCCGACATAGCGATCCTGAAACAGCCCTCGGGTACGTATTTCGGGCGCCTCGGTCTGGACGGTGCCGATCTCCAGATCGATGGCGCCTTCCCGAAGCGGCCGCGCATCCCAATCCGGTTTGGGGGCAAATCGCAGCTGAACCCGGGGCGCCGCCTGTCGAATTCTCTCGATCAATGCCCACGCCAGCAAATCGATGAAGTCCTCGCTGGCCCGAATCGTGAAACGTTGCGCCAGCGTCTCGAGATCGAGCGACTGATCCGGGGGGCGCAACACGCTTTGGACTTCACGGGTCAACAGCGGGACGTGTTGGCTCAGGTGCTCGGCATAGGGCGTGAGCACCAACTCCCGACCGGCCTGCAGCAGCAGTCGATCGCCGGTGGCATTGCGCAGCCGCGTAAGGGTTCGGCTCATCGCGGACACGCTCAGGCCGAGGCGCCGGGCGGCGCGCGTTACGCTTCGCTCGGCGAGCAGCGCGTCGAGCGCGAGGAGCAGGTTCAGGTCGAGGTCTGGCATCGCTCGATTGTAGACGCAAGTCGTTCGACTATGGCGTCTGATGCAATCGATGATTGATGGTGGAGCGTCTGGTGCAAATGGCAGGCCGTATCTACGATGCATGGGGTAACCATGATCCGGGAGCACACCATGACACCGAACGCGGGCCGCGTGCCCACCATCTTGCTGATCGGCGCTTCGCGCGGGCTGGGCCACGCGATGGCAGAGGAGTTTCTGAGGCGGGGCTGGCACGTCGTCGGCACGGTACGCCGCCACAAGCCCGCGACACCCCTGCATGCGCTGGCCGGGGAATACCCGGGCCGCGTCGAGATCGAGGTGCTCGACATCACGATGTCCGGGCAACTGGAGGCGCTCGCCGGCCGGCTGACGGACCGCGTTTTCGACATCCTGTTCGTCAATGCCGGCACGACCAACCCCGATCCGACACAGACCATCGGTGAAGTCTCGACGTCGGATTTCGTCGAACTGATGGTCACGAACGCCCTGAGTCCGATGCGCGTGATCGAGCGTCTGGCGAAGCATGTGCTGCCGGACGGGCTCATCGGCGTCATGTCCTCCGGGCAGGGCAGCATTGCGAACAACGAGACAGGCCAGAGAGAACTGTATCGGGGCACCAAAGCGGCGTTGAATCAGTTCATGCGCAGCTTCGCGGCGCGCGAGACCGATACACCGCGCGCCATGGTCGCCATGGCGCCCGGCTGGGTGCGGACCGCGCTGGGCGGCCCGCAGGGGCGGCTGAGCATCGAAGAGAGTATTCCCAACGTGGTCGATGTGCTGCTGGCCAAGCGGGGAAGACCCGGCCTCGAATATCTCGACTATCTCGGACGGACGGTGCCCTGGTGAGGATGGCGTCGAACCGGCATCGCGATTCACAGGGTGAAGCGGTCCCGCGTCTTCGTGTAGAAGCCTCCGCCGAGCCGCCCGACGGGCGCGTAGTCGTCGAGCCGAATCCGGCACGTCTTGCGATCGACCAGCCCGTCGCGGGCATGCAGGCGCAGCACGCGCCCTATGAAAATCCGCCGGCTGTCCGAGCGCAACGTCTCCCACACCGTACATTCGAACGCCACCGGCGCCTCGGCGATGCGCGGCGGCGCAACGTCCGCGCTCGGCGTCGTCGTCAACCCGACCTCCGCCAGCTCGCTCACGTCCGACGGTAGTCGCTCGCCGCAGCGATGCATCTTCAGGGCCATCGCCTCGTCGCACAGGTGTACGACGAAAACACCGTCGCGATCGATATTGACGGCCGTGTCCTTGAGCGCGCCGTCATCATGCCGATTGATGCTCACCATGACGATTGGCGGGTCCTCGCCCAGCATGTTGAACATCGAAAACGGCGCGGCGTTGACGGTGCCGCCGGCGCTCAGCGTCGTGATCAGCGCAATCGGCCGCGGCACGATCAGGCTGCTCATCAGCTTGTAGCGTTCGTAGGGCGTCAATTTTCCGAAGTCGATTTCCACTCGCAGTTCCCATCATGAAAAAACGAGGACAGGCCCGCAGGCCTGTCCATCGATTTCAACCGGACTCGACGTCCTTCATTCGAGCTCCACACCCTTGAGTTCGGGAATGAGGAATATCGTCGCCAGGATATCGATGACGTAGATGCCGGCGAGCGCGGCGATTGCGATCTCGAACGAGTAGTGCGCGGCGATGACGCCGATGGCGAGCGGGCTCAGCCCGCCAACCCCGCGGCCGATGCTCCACAGCACGTTTTGCGCCGTACCCCGCGCATGCGTCGGATACAGCTCGGCCATCAGCGCTCCGTATCCGCCCATCATGCCGTTCACGAACACGCCCATCACAATGCCGCCGATGAGCAGCGCTTCGGGCGTGCTCAGTTGCGAGTACACGAAAACCATCGCCAACGCGCCGATCTGGTAGCCAATGAACGTCGGGCGGCGCCCGATGCGATCGGCCAATTGTCCGAAGATCCAGATCCCGACGAGCATGCCGATGATCGACGCGCCGGTCCACACGGCCGACTTCGCGAGGCTGTAGCCGAACATCTTCGACAGATAGGCCGGCATCCATACGATGAGTCCGTAGTAGCCGAAGTTCTGCACCGAACACAGAATCATCACGCCGATACTGCGCTTGGTCGTGCGTGCGTCGCGGAACAGCGTCTTGATGGGAAACTCGCGCTTTTTGCGCGTCGATTCGAGAAAGAGCTCCGATTCGCCGATGACCTTGCGGATCACGAAGGAACCGAGCGCCGGCACCACGCCCACCACGAACATCCCGCGCCAGCCGATATGCGGCAGCAGCAGCGGCGTAAGCACCGCCGCGAGCAACACGCCCAACTGCCATCCCATGCCGACATACGAGGACACGCGGCCACGCTTTTCGGCCGGCCACGCCTCGATCGCCAGCGCCATGCCGATACCGAATTCGCCGCCCAACCCGAGTCCCGCCAGGAAGCGGTAGACCAGCAAGTCCCAGTAGCCCGTGGCAAACGCGCACAGGCCGGTGAAAATCGCGAACACGAGGATCGTGTACGTCAGCACGCGAACGCGGCCGCAGTAGTCGCTGAGAATCCCGAAACCCACGCCGCCGAAGATGCCGCCGATCAGCGTCGCTGTCACCAGTGATCCGCCTTCGGTTGCGCTCAGGCCCAGGTCCGCGCTCACCACGCTCATCATGAAGCCCAGGATGAGGAGGTCGAAGCCGTCCATGGCATAGCCGGACACCGCTGCGATCAGCGCCCGCAGCGGGCCGCTGCCCGGTTGCCCCGCGGCAACCGCAGGTCGGTCTTGAGCCCCTTGTGCCGGACTCAGGCTGTTTGATTCATAGCCGCTCATGAGGTCTCCTTCGTGCTGCCAGCACGAGAAATGGACGTGTCTGTCAGAAGTCTTCCCGGGGCAGCGGCGCACCTGCACCGGTGCGCTCGACGATCAGCCGGTAATGCTCCGGCCGGCGATGCTTCGCAAAGTTGAAGACGTGATTGCGGAACCCTTCAGTTACTGCGAGATTGATCGACGAGAAGATCACTTCGTCTTCTTCCGTCACGGCTTGCGCCACGATCTCGCCCGTCGGCGCCACGATTACCGAACCGCCAATCATGTGATGGCCGTCCTCGCTGCCGCACTTTGCCGCAGCGCCGATGAACATCGCGTTCTGGTACGCGCTTGCCTGCAGCGACACCAGATGCGTGAGCATGCGCAAATGCACCGGCTCGTTCCAGTGGATGTTGATCGACGGCGTGTTGTAGCCCACGAGCCCGAGCTCCGCGCTTTGCAGCGACATGACGCGCCACGTTTCCGGCCAGCGGCGGTCGTTGCAAAGGCACATGCCCACGCGCGTGCCGAACGACTCGATCACCGGAATCCCCGAGTCGCCGACTTCGAAGAACTTCTTCTCGAGGTGCTGGAACGGCGCGTCAGTCTTGTGATCGGCATGACCCGGCAAATGAATCTTGCGGTACTTGCCGACGATGTTCCCGTCGGCGCCGACCAGCACGCACGTATTGAAGCGACGGCCTTGTGGCGTGAGCTCGGCATAGCCGAGATAGAAACCCACGCCAAGCTGTTTCGCGGCGTCGAACAGCGGCTGCACGTCGGCGTTGGGCATCGACTTTTCGAAAAAGCGCTCGACGGCCTCCTCCTCGCTCATCCAGTAGCGCGGGAAGAACGTGGTCAGCGCCATTTCCGGAAAGACGACGAGTTTCGCGCCGCGGCCGGCGGCCTCGCGCAACATCTCGACCAGTCGCGAGACCACCGCGCGGCGATCGTGTGCGAGATTCACCGGGCCCATCTGCGCGACGGCCAAACCGAGTTTTCGACTCTTGCTCATATCCACTCTCTTGAATTAACAAACAAAACCGGTAAGTCGGCAGATCAGTAGTTCTTCTGCTTTTCGTTCGTGAGCGCCAGCGTCCGGAAGAACTTCGCGCCTTCCGAGATCTCGCGTTCGACGGTATGCGGCTCGGGCGCGCCGCGTGCGATGAAGCGCCCGCTGCCCGGCGCCGCGTCGAGGCGGCCATCGGCGACGATCACGCGCCCCGCACTGACGACGATCTCCGGCCAGCCCTTGACGGTGCGGCCCTCATACGGCGTGTAGCCGACCTGATCGTGGAGCATGGACGCCGTCAGCGTGACCTCACGCTCGGGGTTCCAGATGGCGATATCGGCATCCGCGCCTTCGGCGATACGGCCCTTGCGCGGGAAGATGCCGTACATCTTTGCGTGATTGGTCGCGCTCAATGCCACGAATTGCTGCAGCGAAATGCGTCCACCGCCCACGCCCTCGGAGAACAGCAGCGGCAAACGCGCCTCGAGACCGGGCATGCCGTTGGCCATCTGCTTGAACGTGGTCTTGTCGCCAAAGGGGATCTTTCCGCTTTCGTCGTAGCGATACGGCGCGTGATCGGACGAGAGCGTCTGCAGCGTGCCGTTGGCCAGCCCCTTCCACAGACTTTCCTGCGCCTGCGCGTCGCGCAACGGCGGACTGCAGCAATACTTCGCGCCCTCGGTGCCGGGCAGGTCCATGTCGTCTTCGGTCAGCACCAGGTAGTGCGGGCAGGTTTCTCCGTACACCTGCGCGCCGATCTTCTGCGCGGCCTGAATGGTCGACAGCGCTTCGACGGCCGACACGTGGACGATCATCACCGGCACGTCGAACAGCCGCGAGAGCTGGATCACGCGGTGGGTCGCTTCGGCTTCGGCCAGCGCGACGTGGCTCACACCGTGAAACTTCGGTGCGGTGTAGCCGCGCTCGAGCAGGCGTTGCGACACCCAACGGATGACATCGTTGTTCTCCGCGTGCACCATCACGAGCGCGCGTTCCCGGGCGGCCACCGCGAGCACGTCGAGCAACTGGTAGTCGTCGATCTTCAGTTGGTCGTAGGTCATGTAGACCTTGAAGGACGTGATGCCGCTGCGGATCAGCTCAGGCAGATCGGTGTGCAGCGTCTGCGGATCGGTTTCCGAGAGGATGAGGTGATAGCTGTAGTCGATGACGGACTTGCGTCGCGCCAGATCGGCGTAGTCGTCCGCGACCTTGCGTAACGAGTTGCCGCGATGTTGCGCGGCGAAAGGCACGATCATCGTGGTGCCGCCGAAGGCCGCCGAAACGCTCGCGGAATACCAGTCGTCGGCGCCCATCCTGCCCATACCGGATAACTGCTCCACATGGCAGTGCGTGTCGATGCCACCGGGCATTACCAGATGCCCCGTTGCGTCGATGCTTCGTGCGGCTTCGCCGTCCAGGCGTGGCGCGATGGCCGCGATCCTGTCGCCCTTGACGCCGACGTCGGCCCGGCGCGTTTCCGTGTCGTTGACGACGGTGCCGCCGCGAATGATGAGATCAAAGTCGCTCATTGTGAAAACGTCTCGCTCCTGCGTTGGGCTGCCTTCGACTTGCTCCACCAGGAAATGCAAGCCTTCACCAGCAAATGGGTTGTGTCGAAGAGGGGCACGTCCGATGCATCGCCGTGCAGGACCAGCGGCAGTTCTGTGCAGCCCAGGATGACCCCTTGCGCGCCGCGCTCGACAAGATGCGCCGCAGCTTCCCGAAGCCGCGGCGCCGCGCTCGCGAGGTCGCCGGCCTTGACGGCGGCAATGCCCGCGGTGACGAGTTCGACCTGATCGTGAGCCGATGGGACGATGACGTCCACGCCGGCGGCGCACAGCGCGTCCTGATAAATGCGTCCCATGATCGTGGCGGACGTGGCCATCAAGCCCACACGCTTGAATGCCGCGGGATGCGACGTGACGGCCGCGGATGTCGCGTGCCCGATGTGCAGCACTTCGAGCCCGGTGGCCGCAGCCAGGCGCGCGTGCCAGAGATGCGCGGTGTTGCACGGTATGGCGATGGCGCTGGCGCCGGCGGCCTCGAGAATGCGCAGCCCGCAGAGCAGGAAGGGCCACGGGGCGTCGGAGCCGGCGAGGAACGATTCGCTGCGATCGGGAATCTGCGGCACGCTGTGGACGAACACCGGCATGTGGTCCTGATCTCTGGCGGCTGGCGTCGCCTCCACGAGCTTGCGCATGAAGTCCGCCGTGGCGAGCGGCCCCATACCGCCGAGCACGCCGAGGATCGGCGATGACGCGGTCATTGCCCACCTCCTCGCGTGAGCGCCGGCGCGATCACGATAACCGCCGTGCGCGCAACGACGAGCGGCGTCCGCCATGTCCGGGAAGTGGGGTTCATCGCGGCACTCCGGCGAGGACGTTGCACGCCAGCGAGATAGCCGTCGTGCATGGCTCGACGACGGGAACGCCGAGGGCATCTTCGATGCGCGCACGCAGTGCGGCCATGCCCGCGCATCCGAGCACGATGACGTCGGCGCCATCCTGCTCGACGAGCGCGCGGCCGGTGTCGACGATACGGGGTATGGCCAGCGCGTCGTCGCCTGACTCGGCGACCGTCAGATCGACGGCGCGCTCGCCCACGATCTTTTGCGCGATTCCATGCGCGCGATAGGCTCGCCAATGCCGCGCGATGCTGCCGGCGGTAATGGCGACGACGCCGATACGCTCGCCCAGCGCCGTTGCCGCGCCGAGCGCTGCTTGCCCGATGCCGATCACCGGCCGACGGGTCACTTCGCGCGCGGCAGCGAGACCGGGATCGCTGTAGCACGCGAGGACGAAGGCGTCCGCGGCGTCGGCGCCCCGCAGATTCCGCTCGATGGCGTCCACCGCCAGCACCGCGGCGCGCTCGGCGTCGCGTTGGGTGGCGATGCCGGGCGGGGCATCGGCAAGGGTCGCATACGCGAGCCGCACCGGCGCGTTACGAAACTGAACGCTCGCCGTCTCGGCGATGCGCCGTGTTACCCCGGACAGGGAATTGGGATTGAGAACGAGGATGGTAGGTTGCATGCGCGAGTCCGCTACACGGCGAATGTGACGGATTCACGATAGCAACCGCATGGAGGACGGGTCCAATAGAACGATTTTCGGACCTTATAGACTCAATGCATGGATTCGCACCAAGGAGGTGCCTGAGGTAAGCTCTTGCACCATCCAGACCCTACCGGACAGGTGACAGACGTGGCATCCGACGCCCCCATACAGCGCCCGCTGGCGATGAGCCTTCGCCAGATCGAGACGTTTCGCGCGATCATGATCACCGGCTCGATCACGGAAGCGGCGAAGATGCTGTTCATCACGCAGCCCTCGGCCAGCCGCATTCTGGCCGCGGCCGAGTCCCGCGTCGGATTTCCGCTGTTCGAGCGCTCGAAAGGGCGGCTCTTTCCCACGCCCGAGGCACGACGCATCTACAACGAGGTGGAGACGGCATACGCGGGCGTGCAGCGTGTGGACGACCTGGTGCGCGCGATCATCGAGGGCAGGAGCGGCAAGCTCAATATCGTTTGCAGCCCGAGCCTGGGGGCGGAGCTGGTGCCGCGCGCGATTGCGTTGTTTAATCAGCGGTATCCGGATTTGCAGATCCACTTCGAGCCGCTCACCCACAACAACCTGATCCCTCGCGTTTTGCTGGGCAAGGATTATCTGGGCGTGTCGATGTTCGGAGTGAATTCGAACCATCTGAAGACCGAAGCGCTGGTCGATGGCCCGATGATGTGCATCAGTCCGCCGGGGTGGCTCGCGCCGGGTGGGAGCGTAAGGGTAAGCGATCTACCACCGCACCCGTGGATCGACTATGGGCACGACACGCCGCTGGGGGCGATCGTCGGCGACATTTTCGGCAAGCACCGTCGGCCGTCGCCCATCGTGGAGGTGCGCTCGGCGATCAGCGCGAGAGTGCTGGTGAAAGAATGCGTGGGTGTGGCGATCGTCGATCCGTTCTGCATCGATGCATCGACATTCCAGCGAATCGACGTCCACGAAATTCGCCCGGCCAGAAAGCTTCGGGTGCATGCCGTGTACTCGCAGGCCGAGCCGCTGTCGCACGCCGGGCGCGCCTTCATCCGAACGCTGCAATCGGTCCTCGAAGACCACCTGAGTGCTATCGACGCGTTGCGACGGTGAGGCGACGACGGGAGTGCCGCCTGCCGCTCAGCGAAGCGCCATGGTCGCGCCCGCGTGCGGCTCTTGCCCACCGTCCATGTCCAGCACGGACGCCTTGAGGGTTTCGCGCAGCCAGCGCAGACCGGGATCCGCGCTTCGATGCGAGTGCCACTGCATCGCCTGTTTCATCTTCGGGATCGTGACGGGCAGGTCGCAGATCGCAATCGGGAGGCTGCGCCTCGCAAGCTCGGCAAGTCGGCGGTGCATCGTGGCGACACGTTGCGTTCCGACCACCAGTTGCGCCGGCGCCGCAAAGCTGAAGGTAGTGACCTCGACCTTGCGCTGCACCCCGATGCGCTCTCCGAACCAATCGCCGAGCGTCGTATCGACGTGCCCGGGCGTGACGACGATATGTCCCGCCCCCAGATATTGGTCTCGCGTGATGGCAGTGCCGGCGAGCGCGGCTTTGTCCCACATCACGCAGCAGTAATCCTCCTCGAACAAAACATCGGTCGGATGCTCGCCCGTGCAGTAATCGATCGGGATGATGAGCATGTCGACGTCGGCTCGCTCGAGCGAGCGCGCAGCCTGCGCGACCTGCGGGCATAGTTCGATTCTTACGTTCGGTGCATGTGCGTAGACCCGCTTCAGAAAATGCGGGATCAGCGTCGACAACGTGAAATCGGAGACCAGCAGGCGGAATACGCGCGTGGACTCGGCCGCCACAAACGTCGGTGGCGTGGAAATGCTCGCCTCGACCCGCACGAGAATGTCGCGTACCGCGTCCGCCAGACCCTCCGCGCGCGGCGTGGGCTCCATCTTCCGGCCGACCTGGACGAGCAACTCGTCGTCGAAATACTCGCGTAGCCGCGCGAGCGCATTGCTCATCGCCGACTGACTCAGGTGCACCTTCTCCGCAGCGCGGCTGATGCTGCGCTCGCTGAGCAGCGCATCGAGCGCGACGAGCAAATTGAGGTCGAGCTTGTTGAAACGCATGGGGAATGCTCTTTTCGTCGGACACCGCGCCCGGTGGCGATGCGTCGATCGCGTATTCGCCAACCTTCGGGTTTTCCCTTGATGTATTCGGCGAATCGATTTCGCGAATGGATCGAATCAATTTTTCACATGCAAGCAGGCATCTTAACCTGATCGGAACAAAAAAGAAGTCCCACCAATAACTCGATCCGCGAGATCGATCAGGAGACAAGATGACCCTCAAGATCAGGAGCCTGTTGTCGGGCTGCGCGCTCATTGCCGCTTGTGCGACACAGCAAGCGCATGCCTTCGAAAACTACGTGTCGCCTTACCCGGCGGGAGCGACGGCCAACGGCATTGCCTCGCTGCCTCCGATCCCCGGGCTCTTCATGCTGCAGCAATTCAGCTATACGTTTGCCAACGCGCTATATGGCAACGACGGCAACAAACTACCGATTCAATTCCGTTCGAGCGCCCCGGTCGCAACGACCCGCCTCATCGCCGCCTACCCGGTCAAGTTCCTGGGCGCCGATGTCTACTCGCAACTCGTCCTGCCGGTGGTCTCGCTGCACATGAACATCGCCGGGCAAAGCAGCACGCAAAACGGCCTGGCCAACATCACGGTCTCGCCGGTCATCCTGCAGTGGCGCCCGTCGTCGACCTTGACGCTTGCCACGGGCCTTGACCTCATGACGGCCTCGGGCTCCTACAGCCCCTCGAAAAACAGTGTTGCCGTGGGCTATTCGTCCCTGCAGCCGGTTTTTGCGATTCGCTACAACAACCCCGATGGATTCGACGTGGGGCTGTCCAACCGGCTCATGATCAACCAGACCAATCGCGACACGAACTATCACTCGGGGAGCGCCTACGTTGGCGAATTCACCGTCGGCTGGAACTTCGGGCCGTGGAAAGTCGGCGCCGTGGGCGCTTACCTGAACCAGTTCACCGACGACGCCCAGTCCGGCGTGACCGTCGGCGCCGGCAATCGCGCTCGCAGCTTCGCGATGGGCCCGTCGGTCTCCTATGACGGCCGCTGGTTCAACGTCGCCGTGAACTACCAGCAGGGCCTTTACGCGGCAAATACCGCCAAATCGAGCAGCGTGTGGCTGAACATCGCCATCCCGCTGCTCTGACGCAGCACGCATGCGCTGCGACTGACTTCTTTACGCTCACAAGGTTAGACAATGTTCCGCTATTTTCCGACCAACTACGTCTGGAATCTCTCCGTCAATCTGGCCATCGAGATGGGGGCACGCATGGGCGAGATCGAAACGATCTGCGCACCGCTGCAAGACGCCGCCAAACAACCCGATGCTGAGGGAACCCATGCATTTCGCCAGGCGTGGGTGGCCATGGCCGATCGGCTGCAAGCGCTTGCCGCCGAAGACGAGGCCCGCGGTCGCCAATTCTCGGCAGGCCAGAAATACAAGCGCGCGAGCGCTTACATGATCACCTGCGAGCGCATGCTCGCGCATGATTCGCCCGGGCGCGTCGAGCTCTATCAGCGCGCGCTGAAGTCTTTCGCCACGGGTATTGCGCTCACGGGCGAGAACTGTGAGCGCGTGGAGATCCCTTACGGTGAGGAGCATCTCTCGGCGTTGCTCGTGCGTGCGCCGGGCGTCGCGCGCGCGCCGGTGCTCGTGCAGGTCAATGGTCTGGACTCCATGAAAGAGATGAAGTACCTCGTCGGCTTGCCCGGGTGGCTGGCCGAGCGCGGCGTGTCGTCGCTCATCGTCGATCAGCCCGGCACCGGCGAGGCGCTTCGCCTGCATGGCATGCATGCACGCTTCGATGCCGAACATTGGGCAAGCCGCGTGGTCGACTGGCTCGAGACGCGCGAGGATATCGACGCGCAGCGTATCGGCATGGAGGGCGTCTCGCTCGGTGGGTATTACTGTCCGCGTGCGGTGGCGTTCGAGCCCCGCTTTGCGTGCGGCGTGGCGTGGGGAGCCAACCACGACTGGCGCGACGTGCAAAAGCAGCGCTTGAAGCGCGAGGGCGACTTCCCTGTGCCGCACTACTGGAATCACGTGTGCTGGGTGTGGGGAGCCAAGGACATCGACGATTTCATGCGCATCGCCGAGGACGTGCATCTCGATGGCGTGCTCGATCGAATTCGGGTGCCGTTTCTCGTAACGCACGGCGAGCGTGACTCGCAGATCCCGCTCTCGTGGGCGTATCGCACGTATGAGCAACTGGTCAACAGCCCCAAGCGCGAGTTGAAGATCTTCACCGATCGGGAGGGCGGGGTGCAGCATGCGAGCTTCGATAACTCGATCAACGCGGGCCATTACATCGCCGACTGGGTGGCCGAAACACTCGGCGGTCGCACCCGCCGCTAGCGCCCGCGCCGATGCCTCGCCTTCTTCCTCAAGCTGGAATGCATTCATGAATATCCTCGGACTCGAATACCTCGTGTTTGGCGTTGACGACATCGCCAGTGCTGCCCAATATCTGGTCGACTATGGCCTCGTCGCACAGCAACCCCCCGGCGAGGCCGGGCGGTTCACCGCGCTTGACGGCACTGCGATCGAAGTGTGGTCTGCCACTGACTCGCGCCTGCCTCCGGCACTGGGCACCACGAGTCAATTGCGCAAGACCGTTTATGGCGTGGCCGGCGCGCAAGATCTTGCGCAAATCGGCGAGGAGTTGAGGCGCGATCGCGAGGTGCGCGTACTCGCCGACGGCTCGTTGGAGACCGTGGACGATATGGGCTTCGCGCTGGGTTTTGTCGTCACCCGAAGGAAGGCGCTGAACATGCCCGCCGAAGCGATCAACGCGCCGGGGGCACCGGCGCAACGCCGACCCAACGTCGTGGCGGTGCGCGACGACATGTCGCTCACGCCGCGCACACTCTCGCATGTGGTCTATTTCGTACCGGACGCCGCACGAGCCGAAGCGTTCTATGTAGAGCGCCTGGGCTTTCGCTGCACGGATCGTTTCGAGGGCGTGGGCGGGTTCCTGCGCCCGGCAGGCACGCTCGATCACCACACGCTCTTCTTTATCCAGACGCCGCCGTTCATGAAGGGGTGCGAGCACTTCACGTTCCACATGGGCGGCCCGACCGAGTTGATGCATGCGGGCACGCGTCTCGTGGAAAAGGGCTATCAGTCGTTCTGGGGGCCGGGCCGGCACCGCTTCGGTTCGAACTGGTTCTGGTACTTCAATAGCCCTCTGGGGTGCCATGTCGAGTACGACGCCGACATGGACCAGCACGACGACCAGTGGTGCGCCCGTATTGCGCCGATGAGCGCCGACGCTTCGCAGTTGTTCCTGCTGCACCCGCGCGAGAAATGGGTGCCGGGCGGCTCGCCGGCAGGCGGTGCGCCGGCCGATGGGGAGAAAGCCTGATATGGCGGCCGGTCAATCATCGATTCGGGCCGGAGCTTGCCTGTGAGCTCACCGATCTTCCTGACGCATCTCGACGCCATACCGAACCCCGGTGCTCGCGGGTTCGATCCGCATGGCGCGGGGCACGACACGATGTTCGTAGTACGCAACGGGACCGAGGTGCGGGCGTGGCGCAACGCCTGTCCCCACTATGGCGATACGCCGATGGCCTGGCGAAAGGACGCCTACCTGAATCACGACGGCTCGCGCATTGTCTGCCACGCCCACGCCGCACAGTTCGATCCGGTGAGCGGCGCGTGCCTGGCGGGACCCTGTCTGGGCCAGTCGCTCACGCAACTTGCCCTGAAGGTCAACGCACGGGGTGAGGTGTTCCTCGTGGCTTGCGAGCGTGGCTTACCGTAACCGCGTTCAGGCGTCGCCAACACGGGCAAAAAACGTACAAAGAAGGAGACATCAAATGGATATGACAACCCAGCGCATGCTCGTGATCGGCGGCGGTTTCTCGGGTATGGCCACGGCCATCGAGGGCGCCAGGCGCGGCATGAAGGTCGATCTCGTGGAGATCGATCGCGATTGGCGCTCCTATGGCGCGGGGATCAGCATCAGTGGCCCCACGTTGCGAGCGCTGCGCACGCTTGGCGTGCTTGACGCCTTTCTCGAGCGGGGGGCGCTCGCCGACGGGCTGAAGCTGTTCGCGCCGCACGGCGCGCCGATCGCGCAGATCCCCACGCCGCGCCTGGCCGGTGACGAAGTGCCCGGCGGCGGTGCGATCATGCGCCCGGTGCTGGCCGACATTCTCGCCAGGGCCACGCTGGCGGCCGGCGTGAAGGTCAAACTTGGCATAACGTTTGCCAGCCTGTGCGCCAGCGGCGAGCAGGTCGATGTGACGTTTACTGACGGCACTGCCGGGAGCTACGAGCTCGTCGTGGGGGCCGACGGCCTTTACTCGAACGTGCGCAAGACCATTTTTGCCGACGCCGAACCCCCGCGCTATACCGGTCAGGGCGTGTGGCGCGCCGTCGTGCCGCGCCCGGAGGACGTGACAGGCACGGAAATGTGGCTCGGCGCGCGTGTGAAGGCGGGCATCAATCCGGTCTGCGCCGAACGGATGTACCTGTTCGTGACCGAAGACGCGCCGACTCGCAAATTCGTCGACCCGAAGCAGGCGCCGGACATGCTCAAGGCGCTGCTTGCCGAGTTCGCGGCGCCGCGGCTGCAAGCCGTGAGCCAGGCGCTCGACGAGCACGCGTCGGTGATCTACCGTCCCCTCGAGCGCCTGCTGCTGCGTCGCCCGTGGCATCGGGGCCGTATCGTGCTGGTCGGTGACGCCGTTCACGCCACCACACCGCACATGGCTTCGGGCGCCGGCATCGGCATCGAGGACGCGATCGTATTGGCCGAGGAGCTCGCGCGCGCCGCAACGATGATCGACGGTCTCGAGGCATTCGAGGCGCGTCGCTGGGAGCGTTGCCGGGTGGTTGTCGAAAACTCCGCTCGTCTAGGCGAGATCGAGATCACACGCGGCGACCGTGCGGAGCACGAGCGCATCATGCGCGAGACGCATCAGTATCTGGCGCAAGCCATCTGAGCCGGGAGCGCGTGATGAAACCCCACACGATGGCGCCTGCCGCCACGCCCGAGGCGGTATCGGGTACGCCCGCTCGCTTGCGCAGGTTCGGCGTGTTCTCGCTGATGATTGCGCACTGCGCCGGCATGATCGATCTCGCGGCATTGCCGCTGTGGATCTCGACGCTGGTAGGCCACTACGGCCTCGACCCGCAACGCGCGGGCGCGCTGCCCACGTTGTTTCTCGCCGGCGTGGTGCTGAGCAGCATGGCTTGTTCCCCACTGCTCGCACGCTTGCCTGCGCGCGCGATCGTGCCGACCGGCTTCGCGATCGCCGCCGCGGCATTCTTCGTCGCGCGCACGACGAGCCTCTACCCGGCCTTGGCGGCACTGCATGCCCTTGCCGGTCTGGCCGTGGGGGCGAGCCTGAGCCTTGCGCACGGCATCATCGGCCGCAGCGAGCGTCCGCACCGCGTGTTTGCGCTGGCGGGAATGAGCCTGGGGCTGGTTTCGATCGCGTTTCTGGGCATCTCGCCATCGCTCATCCAGGCGCACGGGGGCGGCACATTCTTCACGATCCTGTGTGCTGTCATGAGTGTGGCCGCGGTGGTCAGCGCGCTCGGTCTTCCCTTCACGGCGGCCTCGGCATCGTCCGCCGCCACCGCGGACGGCCACGGTGCGGCACGCGGCGCCGGGCCCAGGCTTGCCGCTCACGTCTGGTTCGGGATCGGTGGGGTGTGCGCGATGGCGCTCACCCAGGCGATGCTGATCAGTTTTGTCGTACACATCGGCACGGTGCGCGGCTTTGGCGAGACGGCGATTACCGCCGTGCTCGTTACGCTCGGAATGATCAATCTGGTGCCCGCGCCAGCCGCCGCGCTGCTCGAGCGGCGGCTCAATGCCCGGGCCGTGCTGTGCATCGGCCCTATCGTGCAGGCCGGGTTGGGCGTACTTATCACCGCAGACGCGGGGTTCGCCGCGTGGGCGGCGGCCAGCGCGATGCTCTCCGCGGTGATGATCTTTTGCCACACCTTTGCCTTTGGGATGCTCGCGCGGCTTGATCCCACCGGGCGAGCCGTGGCGGCTACGCCCGCCATGGTGATGACCGGTGCGGCCATCGGGCCGTTGCTCGGCGGCACGCTTGTCAAGTTCGTCTCGCTCGCGAGCCTCGGATACGCCGGCATGCTTTTCGGCGCTATCGCCCTGATGTGCTTCTCACGCATTCCCCATCGTTACGGCCAGCCGGAGGCCCCAAAGTGAAAGTCAAACACCGCTTCATCGACCTGTCGATCTATCTCGAAAACGACGTGCTGTCAGACCCGCCGCCGCTCGCGCCGAAAATCACGTACCAGAAGCATGCCGACACGCTGCCCGACTTCATGGCCATGCTCCCGGGGACGCGGGCAGAGGACTACCCCGACGGAGAGGCCGCCGCTGCGGAATGGGTAACCTTGACCACGCATAGCGGCACACACCTGGATGCGCCATGGCACTTCCACTCGACCATGGACGCGCGCCTGGGGCCGGCCAAGCCCTCGATCACGATCGATCAGGTGCCGCTCGAATGGTGTTTCCAAAGCGGTGTGAAGCTCGACTTTCGTCATTTTCCGGACGGGTACGTGGTCACGGCCGCCGATGTGGCTGCCGAGCTCGAGCGTATCGGGCACACGCTCGAGCCCCTGGACATCGTGCTGGTCAACACGCGCGCCGGGAGTCGCTACGGACACGCCGATTATGTGAACGCGGGGTGCGGCATGGGCCATGAGGCCACGCTGTACCTGCTCGAGCGAGGCGTTCGCCTGACGGGGACCGACGCGTGGAGCTGGGATGCGCCGTTCAGCTACACGGCACGGCGTGTCGCGCAGACCGGCGACAAATCGCTGATCTGGGAGGGACATAAGGCCGGACGAGAGATCGGATACTGCCATCTCGAAAAACTGCACAATCTCGAAGCGCTGCCTGCCTTCGGTTTTACCGTGAGCTGTTTCCCCCACAAGATCCGTGCCGCCTCGGCCGGCTGGACCCGCGCGGTGGCCATTCTGGACGAGGTGGAGCAATGAAATTCGCGACGCTGGCCAATGGCACCCGCGACGGGCAACTGCTGATCGTCTCGCGCGACCTCACGCGCGCCGTGCCGGCCGACGGTATTGCGTCGAGTCTGATCGAGGCAATCGAGCGCTGGGAGGAAGTCGAGGCCGCACTGCAACGGCGCTACGATGCGCTGAACGACACGGGCAGCACCATGCACAGCGCTCAGGCGAGGACGTTCGATGCGCGCGCCTGTGCCGCGCCGCTGCCGCGCAGCCCCCAATGGTGCGACGCATCGGCCTTCCTCAATCACGGACGTCTGATGGAGCGGGCATTCAACACGGCTCCGATCCCGGATTTCGACACGATCCCGGTCATGTACCAGGGCGCCAGCGACGATTTTCTGGGGCCTCACGTCGATGTGCCCCAGGCGAGCGAGGCCGACGGCATCGATTTCGAGGGGGAGTTCGGTGTCATTGTCGACCGGGTGCCGATGGGCGTGAGCGCGTCGGACGCGCTCGGGCACGTGCGGCTGCTCGTGCAACTCAATGACTGGAGCTTGCGGGCACTGGGCCCGCGCGAAATGCGCACCGGCTTTGGATTCCTGCAAGCCAAGCCGTCCACGAGCTTTGCCCCGATCGCGCTCACCCCCGACGAACTGGGGGCCGACTGGCGCGACGGTCGGGTGCACCTTCGTTTGCACGTGCAGCGCAACGACGAGTGGATCGGGCAGCCCAGCGGCAGCGAGATGAATTTCGATTTCGGCAGGCTTATCGCGCACGCGGCGCGCACGCGCCAACTGAGCCCGGGTACGATCATCGGTTCCGGCACGGTCTCGAATGTGGCGCGTGAGGCCGGCTCGGCATGCCTGGCCGAGCGCCGCGGCATCGAGATCCTGGCGCATGGTGAAGCGCGTACCCGCTATCTGGCGTTTGGCGAGCGCGTGAGAATGGTCGCGCTGGATGCCGCCGGCGGCGCCCCGTTCGGAGAAATCGAACAGCGGATCGTGCCGGGCTGTTGAATCGGCGGCGACGCGCCTGTGCGGCAAACGCCCATGCGCGGCGCCCTCGCCCGCAATGCCGAAGACGCTTGAAAAATCCGGCGCGGCCTGTGCCCGGCGGCCTCATGCGCTGTTCGTGCTAAGATCATTGACTGATCAAACATTGATCCGTCCAAAAAATGGCCCCCACTCCGACCACCCCGCATTCGGCGGGGCAGGTATTGCCTTTCCGGCAGTCGCTCGTGGCGATGCTCGGCCTTTGTTTCTGCACGATGATGGTCGCGCTCGACCAGACAGTCGTCGGTACCGCGCTGCCAACCATCGTTGCTGAACTCAAAGGGTTCGAGTACTACGCCTGGGTCGCGACGTCCTATCTCCTCACGTCGGTCATTACCGTGCCGATCTTCGGCCGGCTGGGCGACTTCTACGGCCGCAAGCTCTTCGTCATGACGGCCATCGTCGTTTTCACCGCCGCTTCCGTGCTGTGCGGCGCGGCGAGCAGCATGCCGTTCCTTGTCGTCGCTCGCGCGTTGCAAGGCATCGGCGGCGGCATGCTCGTCGGCACTGCGTTCGCCTGCGTCCCGGAACTGTTCCCCGACGCCCACGTTCGCCTGCGCTGGCAAGTCATGCTCAGCTCGGCCTTCGGCATCGCCAACGCCATCGGCCCCTCGCTCGGCGGCTTCCTCACCGAAGGCTTCGGCTGGCGCTCCGTGTTCTACGTCAACCTGCCCGTCGGCCTCGCCGGGCTGTGGTTCGTCGGCCGCCACCTGCCCCATATGCGCGCCGAGGAGCATGCCAAGGCGAGCATCGACTGGCTCGGCGCATTGCTCATCACCGCCGCGCTCGGCAGCCTGCAGATGCTCGTCGAATGGTTGCCTGCCGACGGCCTCTCGCGCGGCGTGCTCGCCCTCATCGTCGTGCTGGTGATTTCGTCCTACCTGCTCTATCGCTGGGAACAGCGCACGTCGCACCCGATTCTGCCGTTCGAGATGTTCCGGGACAAAAGCCTCGCGCCGCTCTTCGTGCTGTCGGTCTTCGCGGGCTTCTCGATGTTCGGCATCCTGTTCTACGCGCCGCTGCTGCTGCAGGGCGGCTTCGGACTCTCGCCGCGCGAGACCGGCCTGCTGGTCACGCCGATGGTCGTGTGCATTACCGTGGGCAGCATCGTGAACGGCCGGCTCATCACACGGCTGCCCAATCCGAACGTGATGCTCTACGGCGGCTTCGTGCTGCTCGCGCTCGCTTGCGCCGGCGTCATCACCACGCATCGCGGCACGTCGCACGGCTTGATCGCCGCCTATATGCTGCTCGCCGGTCTCGGACTCGGTTTCGTCATGCCGAACCTGACGGTGTTCGCGCAGGAAGTCGCCGGACGCGCCCATCTCGGCATCGCCACCGCCGTCATGCAATCGTTGCGCATGATCGGCGGGATGCTCGGCACGGCGATCGTGGGGACGCTCGTCAACCACAGCTACACGTCCCGTGTGAAGGATTCGCTCGCCGCCGGCGGCGGCGCACAGTGGACGGCACGGCTCTCGGACCCGCAGATTCTCGTCAACGCCGACGCGCGGAACGATTTCCTGATGACGCTCGCGCACATGAACCAGAACGGCGCGCTGTTCATCGAGTCGGCCCGCAACGCGCTCGTCGCGTCGATTCACAACGGCCAGATGGTGTCGCTCGCGGCAGCGCTGGCCGGCCTCTGGTTCGTGCGGCGCGTGCCGCTCATCCGGCTCACGCGCGGCGCGAAGCCGCAGCCGCCCGCAGGGGAGTGACGCCATGGCCACACCCATGAAGCGGAATGTCATCCAGCAACTCAGCCTGACCTATCGCGCGATGATGCTCGCCTTCGACGCCCAGGTCGGCCATCCGCTGCCGCGCTGGCGCATCATCCTGGCGTTGGCCGAGCGCGGCACCTGCTCGCAGAAATTCCTCGCGGAACACTGCCGTCTCGATCCGGCCTCGCTCACCCGCCAGTTGCAGTCGATGGAGGCGCTCGGGTGGCTCTCGCGGGCGACGGACCCGGACGACAACCGTCTTACCAATGTGACGCTGACGGCCGCCGGGATGGCCGTGCACGACGAGGCGACGCCGCGCCGGCAGGCGTTCTTCGACGACGCGCTCGCCGGCATGACCCCCGAGGAAATCGCGACGCTGGAGAGCGCGCTCACGCATCTGGAAGCGCAGTTCAAGGCGGTGGTCGCACGCGCTAAGGCGGGCTCGGCGGGCGATGCGGCGGTGAGGTCGGGCGCGCGAGCGAAGCGGCCGGCAGAGCCGCACGCGCCTGCTGCCCACAGAAGGTAAAAACGTCGCCCTCAGTGCGAACCGAGCGCCGAGCCCCCGGGCGTCGGCATGAAGTCGACCTCAGCGGCCTTCATGACGAAGTGCGACGAGGCACGCGTTCAAGCCTCGCGGTTCAGGCGTATTGCGCGAGCCCGTGTCCCAGCGACCAGTTTTCTTTCACGACCTCGACGAGGCTCACGAACACGTCCTCCGGGCGGATGCCGGGATTTTCACCAAGCAATTCCGCGATCCGCCGGAACAGCGCCTTCTTTTGCTCGACCGTGCGAGTGTTGTTCGCGGTGATCTGAATGAACACCAGATCGTCGCTTCGAGCGACACCGAGGTAAGACGCGCCGTAGCGAAAGTTCGCAGCCGCATGTTCGGTCAAGGCCATGAACTGGTCGTCTTCGGGAACGTTGAATGTTTCGCGCATCGCGCGATAAACGCCGTCGAAGATCGCCTGCCTGTAAGCCTCCGACTTTCCGGCGCGCAACGAGATATGAGCGAGTGGCATCGTGAGTTCCCTTCCTGGTTGTCCCGCTTCATACTAGCTATTCTGATAACGTATGTATCTTTATTTCAGTGATAACGATTTGAAATGGCTGAGCGCGCCCTCGATCTGGAAGCCGTCAGAGCCTTCATCCGCATTGCGGAACTGGGAAGTTTCACGCGCGCTGCCGAAGCGTTGCGGACCACACAGGCGGCGGTCAGCCTGAAGCTGAAGCGGCTCGAAGAAAGGCTGGGTTTCAGGCTTGTCGAACGAACGCCCCGATACGTGGAGCTATCGGCCCACGGCGCGACCTTTCTCGAGCATGCGCGCAAGCTCATAGAGGCACATGACCGGGCGATCTCGGTGGTTGCGGTAGCCCGGCAGCGCCTCACCATCGGCATCAGCGACCATGTGGCAGGCCCGGAACTGCCTGCGCTGATTGGACGCATGAACGCACAGGACCCTCAACTACTGATCGAAATCCGGATCGGGTCGTCAGGGGAACTGCTTCAGAGTTTCGAGCGCAGGGAACTCGATACGGTGATCGTTCGCTTCCACGCGGGGCGAAGCGATGGCGAAATCCTCGCCGAAGAAAAGTTCGGCTGGTTTGCAACGCCCGGCTGGCAGCATCGCGCGGGAGAGCCTCTGCCGCTGGCTACGATGGCCGAACCCTGTGGCGTGCGGGCCATGGCCGGGCAACTTCTCGACGAGGCCGGCATACCGTGGACGGAAGTGTTCGTTGGCGGCGGCGTGATGGCGGTCGCCGCCGCCGTCATGGCCGGGCTCGGCGTTGCGGCGCTTTCCGCGCGCATGGTGCCGTTTGGGGCGGTCGACGTAGGCTCCAGACTGGCACTGCCGGAGCTGCCGCGGCTGCCCATTGTGCTTCACACAAGGGTCAGGGACGGCCGAGCGCGCGATGCGCTGAGCGCGCTTTGCGCGGCCTTTCGAAGCGTGGTGCGAAACTGACCGCCCTTACGTTGCCACGGGGCGCGGCAAGGGCCGGCGCGCCGCGCGCTATCAGAAGAACGTCTGCACGATGTCAACGACGTTGTAATCGCCGTCGACCACCGGGAGGTGGCGCCATTTGTCGAACGTCAGGCACGGATGCGAGATGTCGAACGCGATCATGTCGCCCACGCGGATGTCGTCTCCCGGCGCGATGCGCAGATACGCGTGCTGGTCCATCATGCCGGTGACTTCCCAATGCCCCGGCGTGGCCTTCGGCGCCTTGCTCTGCCCCGGCCGGAAGTGCTGCGCCGGTTCCGGCATGCCCGCATCGAACGCCGCGTCCCGTTTGCCTAGCGCAATGATCGCGCGCTCGGGCTCGGGCACCGACTGCACGTAGGCCCACAGTTGCAGCGCCGGCTGCAATTGCGAGCGCATCTGCCTGGCGATGGGGTTGCGCGTGGCGATCTGCGCCTGCGCCGCCTTGTAAATGCCCACGTCGTGCGTGAGGTAACAGCCCGGGCGCAGCACCACGTCGAGCGGCGCGCCCACGTCCTTGTGCGAAAACTCTTCGGCGACCACGTCGTACCAGGCCGAGCCCGCGCCCGAGAGCACCGCGGGCGTGCGCTCGATGCGCCTTGCCGCGACCAGATCGCGCGTGATGCCGACGGCGCGCTGCAGGAACGCGCGAATGTCCGCCTCGGTGCTCAGCACGCCCTCGTAGACTTCCACGCCGGCCAGTTTCACCGCGTCGTGATATTGCGCGAGGGCGTCGAGCACGGCCTGCTGCTGGGCTGCGTCACGCACGCCGGTGCGCCCGCCCGCCACGCCCAGCTCGACGAGCACCTGGATCGACTGGCCGCGCGCGCGGAAAAACTGGCCGAGATGCTCGACCGCGGCGGCGGAATCCACCAGACAGAAGAATTCGAAGTCGGGATCCTTTAGCAAGTCGGCGATGAGCGCCATGTTGCGCTTGCCCACCAGTTGGTTCGCCATGAGCACACGGCGCACGCCGTGGTGATACGCCGCGCCCGTCTGCTGCGCGGTCGCGAGCGTGATGCCCCAGGCGCCGCCCTCGAGCTGGCGGCGGAAAAGCTTGGGCGCCATCGTCGTCTTGCCGTGCGGCGCGAGCTTGACCCCGTACTCGTGCACGAAGCGCTGCATCCACGCGAGGTTGTGGCGGATCTTCTCCTCATAGAGCACCGCCGTGGGCAGGCTCAGATCCTCCGCGAGCAGATTCCAGCCCAGACCCTTCGTGGACGAGGGCGCCAGCGGGGCCTGCAGCGCGCCGAGACCCTTGTTGAGGGTATCGATCATGCCATGTTGATAGTTTGTATCATTCATCGAGAATTCTCCGCGAAGCATGGGCTGAAAGGGCACGTCGATGGGACGGTGCATTTCCCAGTGGCCCCTATATTAGCGTTTAATGACCCGCGTTTGACAATTTTGTTATAAAGTAACAAAAAATCGGAAAACCCTTCACATTCAGAAAGGCGCCTTGTCGGTGACGCGTTTGCGCGCCGCTCGCACCTGGCGCCGCGATGACCGGAACTATGGCGGAAACCTTCGACATCGTGACGCGCGTGGCCGAGCGCAGCGATACGCTGAGCCAGGCGGAGCGAAAAGTTGCGCAGATCGTGCTGGAAGACGTGGCAGGCGCTGCCGCCGCGTCGATCAATGTCCTGGCCGAGCGCGCCGGCGTAAGCGAAGCGAGCGTCACCCGCTTTGCCAAGGCGATGGGCTGCCGCGATGTGCGCGACCTCAAGCTGCGCCTCGCGCAGGCCGCCGTGGTCGGCCAGCGCTTCTTTGGCGCAAACGCGGCCAATGGACAGGACGGCGCAGGCGAGACCATCGACCGCATCGCGGACGACATCCAGACCACGCTCCAGGTGCATCGCGGCCTGATCAAGCCGGACGCGGTGCGGCGCGCGGCAGCGCGTTTGCAGTCCGCGCGCATGGTGTACGCGTTCGGCATGGGCGGCGGCTCGTCGCTGATGGCCGACGAGGCACGCTATCGGCTCGTGCGCCTGGGGCGGCCTGTTGCCAGCTATCAGGATGCGGTGCTCATGCGCATGGTTGCCGGCACGCTGGGCCGGGACGACGTCGTGCTGGCCTTCTCGGTGAGCGGCCACACGCCGGAGTTGGTGTCGGCGTGCGAGATCGCCAGGGAATACGGCGCGCAGGTGGTGGCCGTCACGGCGACGGGCTCGCCGCTCGCGGCGCTGGCCGACGACGTGCTGCCGATCCGTGCACTCGAAACGGATTTCATTTTCAAACCGTCGTCGTCGCGTTACGCGATGCTGCTGGCGATGGATGTCCTGGCCACGGAGCTGGCGTTGCTCGCCAAGCCGCAGAGCCAGGCGCTGTTGCGGCGGATCAAGTACGTGCTCGACACGCATCGGGGCGGCGGCGATCGCCAGCCTCTGGGAGACTGACATGACGGACTGCCTCGCAAAACGAACGGTCGACACCCTCATTGCCGGTGTGCGGCTCGCCGACGGCTCCGGCGCGCCCGTGCCCGACGAGCGCTTTGACGTGGCGCTGCTCGACGGCCGCATCGACACCATCGCGCCGGCCGGCGCACTCGGCGGCTGGCAGGCGGCACAGCGGATTGACGGCGCAGGCTTCGTGCTGAGCCCCGGTTTCATCGACGTACACACGCACGATGACACGAACGTGGTGCGCACGCCCGAGATGACGCCGAAGCTCTCGCAGGGTGTGACGACGGTCGTCGTGGGCAATTGCGGCATCAGCGCTTCGCCGGTTTCCCTCAAGGGCGAGCCGCCCGATCCCATGAACCTGCTCGGCGACGCCGACGCGTTCCGCTACCCGACGTTCGCGGCGTATGTCGAGGCGCTGGAAAAGGCCCAGCCGGCCATCAACGTCGCGGCGCTCATCGGCCACACGGCACTGCGCAACAACCATATGGACCGGCTCGATCGGCCCGCCACCGAGGCGGAGATCGACGGCATGCGCGCGCAATTGCGCGAAGCGCTCGAACACGGCGCGCTGGGGCTGTCGACCGGACTGGCCTACGCCAACGCCAACGCCGCGCCGACCGAGGAGGTGCTCGCGCTGGCCGAGCCGCTCGCCGAGGCCGGCGGGCTCTATGCGACCCATCTGCGCACGGAATTTGCCGAGATTCTGGAGGCGCTCGACGAAGCGTTTCGCATCGGGCGCCACGCACGGGTGCCGGTGGTCGTTTCGCATTTGAAATGCGCGGGCGTCGAGAACTGGGGGCGCAGCACGGAGATCCTCGACGCGCTGGACAAGGCTCGGCGCTTTCAGCCGGTCGGCTGCGATTGCTATCCGTACACCGCGAGCTCCTCCACGCTCGATCTGAAGCAGGTCACCGACGACTTCGACATCCTCGTGACGTGGTCTCAGCCGCATCCCGATCAGGGCGGCAAGCTGCTTGCGACGATCGCGGCCGAGTGGGGCGTCGACCTGATGGAAGCCGCACGGCGCCTGCAGCCGGCAGGGGCCGTCTATCACTGCATGGAAGAAGACGACGTGCGTCGCATTCTGCGGCATCCGGCGACGGTGGTCGGGTCCGATGGCCTGCCGAACGATCCGTTGCCTCATCCGCGCCTGTGGGGCGCGTTCCCGCGCGTGCTCGGTCGCTACAGCCGCGACCAGCAGTTGTTTCCGCTCGCCGAAGCGGTACACAAGATGACGGGGCTTTGCGCGCAACGCTTCGGATTGACGGGCCGTGGCTTCGTGCGCGAGGGCTACTGGGCCGACCTGGTGCTGTTCGACCCGGCGACGGTGGCCGACGCGGCCACGTTCACCGATCCGATGCAGCCGGCCTACGGCATCAAGGCGGTGTGGGTCAACGGCGTGCTGTCCTGGCAGGATCGCGCGCCCACCGGCGGCGCGCGTGCGGGGCGCTTCGTGCGGCGCGGCACGCCGCAACCGGTTCTCTGAGCGAGAGTGGAAGTCGATTCATCGAGATTTTGATCAAGGAGTGATGATGAGCATCAAACGATACGGCGTAGAAGGCGGGCAGGGTACGGGCGGCCAGCGCATGCCCTTTGCGCGCGCAACCGAGGCCGATGGCTTCCTGTTCGTGTCGGGACAGACGCCCATGAAAGACGGCGAAGTGATCGACGGGGGCATCGTCGCCCAGTCGCATCAGGCAATCCGGAACATGCTGGCGATTCTTGCCGAAGCCGGCTACGGTCCCGAGCACGTGATGCGCATCGGCGTCTGGCTCGACGATCCGCGTGATTTCGCATCGTTCAACAAGGTGTTCAAGGAGTATTTCGGCGACCATCCGCCGGCACGCGCGTGCGTGGTCTCGAGCATGGTCATCGACTGCAAGGTCGAAATCGACTGCGTGGCATACAAGAAGCCCGCGGCTTGAGGGCAAGTCGCGCGGCAAACGCGGCGCGGCAGGCGCCGCAGCCGCAGCGAGCGTGATGTCCCTCGCGGCGCCCGGCGCGGCGGCGGACGCGGGCTCGACCAATAGCGACAATATCGACAATAGCGGCCGGCGAACTCGCCGGCCGTTTTCGTTTTCAGCTCGCGCATTTCCGTTGACGGATACGGCGGTTCCCGTTTCGCAAAGTCGGCGGGCCACCTTCGATGGCCGATGCCGGCGCGGGCGCGCAATCTCTCCCCACCTATCCATGAGGAGGAGACGGCAGTGAGACTAGACCCCGCTTCGACCACATCCGCCCCGTTCGTCCCGGCCGCTCAGGCCGCGCCCGATGCCCATGATGTCCCCGATGCCCGTGATGCCGCGCGCGTGACCCTCGACTTCCCCGTGGCGCCCGACGAGGTTCGGCTGCACTCGCGCACGGCCAGCCGCCTCGCCCGCGCGGGGTGCGCCGCGGGCCTGGCCGGCGTAGCCTGCACGGTGCTCGGCATTGCAAGCTTTGCCGGTGGCGCGTACCTGTGCCTCGATGCCGCCTCGGACGTCGCCGACGGCGCCCCCGGCAGGGAGCCGTGGGCCGCCTACGCCGTGGGCGGGACGCTGGTCGGCATGGCGGCGATTTCGATCTCGATCGGCTTGCATCAGGTGGGCGCGTGTTTGCGCAAGCGCCGCGAGGCGGCGGAGCATATGCGCTTGCTGAGCCTGAGCGCGCATTACGCACCGCTTGGGGGCCGAGCCCATGATCCCGCTTGATAAGGGCAATGACGGCGCACCGACGTCGGCGCACATCGCCGGGGAAATCGAAGCGGCGCTCGCACTGGTGCGCGACGAGGTGCAGCACCGCGAGGCGATGGGCATGCCGCGGCCCGGCGAGTGGGACGCCGCGCAGTGCGATGCGGCCTATCGCTGCGGCTACGGGGCATTCGAGCGCGGCGACTACGTGCAGGCCATCGAATGCTTCGCGCCATTGCTCTCGGCATGCCCCATGCATGCCGATTACGCCGTGGCGCTCGCGCTGTCGCTGGAGCGCCACGGCGAACCAAAGGCCGCGTTGCCGCTACTCATGGCGGCGGCCTTGCTGGACCAGGATGCGCCCGGTCCGATGTATCGCGTGGGCGAGTGCCTGCTGGCGCTCGATTATCGCGACGCGGCTTGCCAGGCGATGAAGGAGACGCTCGATCGCTGCGGCAGGGAGCCCAGATACGAGAAGGTACGAAATGCAGCGCGCAGCATCATGGCGCAGGCCGCGCTGCGCTGAAATACGCCGGTCCTCGGAGGGAAGTGAGTGAAGCTGTTGGTGGCGACGGGCGCGCAGCCCCTCGCCACCTTTTTTATGGCCCGCGTGCCGCGCGCTTTACTGGCGCGCCGTGCGCGCGTTGTCCGGCATGGGCAACGTGAAGTTGGTGCGAAACGGGTTGATGTCGAGCCCCCCGCGGCGCGTGTAGCGCGCATACACGGCCAGCTGGCTCGGTTTGCACTGGCGCATGATGTCCATGAAAATGCCTTCCACGCACTGCTCGTGAAAGCCGGTATGGCGACGGTACGAAATCACGTACTTGAGCAGCCCCTCCTGATCGATCGGCGGGCCGATGTAGCGGATCTGCAGACTGCCCCAGTCGGGCTGACCCGTCACGGGGCAGTTCGACTTGAGCAGGTTGGAGACGAGCGTCTCGTCGACGTGCGGTTCATCGTGCGCGGCCTTGAGCAACGCGGCGTCGGGCGCGTAGATGTCCGTTTCGATATCCAGCCGGTCGACGAGCAGGCCATCGAGTTCGTCGAGCTCGAGTTTGCCGAAACCGCCCGGCTCCACGAGACGCACCTGCACGGGTGCGCCTGCCGCTTCCGAGAGGTCCTGCTGGATCAGTGCGCGCGCGGCCTCCGCATTGGCGAGCCGGGTCTGCGCGAACGAACCGAGATACAGCTTGAACGACTTCGATTCGATGATGTTCGGCGAGTCCGCAGGCACGATGGCGGTGAGCAGTGCGATCTGCGGTTTACCCTTTTCGTTGAGCCACGACAGCTCGTAGCCGTTCCAGATGTCGGCGCCGAAGAAAGGCAGCGTGTCGGGCACGCCGATGGCCGCACGCGCCGGCGCGCGCGCGATCGGGAAGAGCAGGTGGGGGGCGTATTGCTCGGTGTAGGAGACTTCCTTGCCGAGCGGGGATTGGTCAGGCGTTGTCATGATTGGCAATGCCACTGACGACATGGCCTGTCGGTGTGAAGCCGGCGGCCGATTCGCAGTGGTGTGTCTGATCGTCGAAGAAGAAATCGGGTTCGAACTCGCGCAGGAACGCGCCCTTGTTCAACCCGCCCAGGAACATCGCCTCGTCGATGTCGATTTTCCAGTCCATCAGCGTGCGAATGGCGCGCTCATGCGCAGGCGCCGAGCGCGCCGTGACGAGCGCGGTGCGAATCTTCACCGGCACTTCGTGGCCTGCGAGGGTCTGCAACCGGTGCAGCGCAAGCAGCAACGGCTTGAACGGGCCGGGCGGCAGCGGTGTTGCCACGCGCTCGGTCTCGTGCTGCTGGAACGCGTCCAGGCCGTTGCGCTGGAAAATCCGCTCGGCCTCGTCGGAGAAGAGCACCGCGTCGCCGTCGAAGGCGATGCGGATTTCGTCGGGATGCAGCTCGGCCTTTTTCGCCGAGTCCGGATAGACGCGCGCGGCAGGGAAGCCCGCGGCCAGCGCGCTGCGCACGTCGCTTTCGTTGGCCGACAGGAACAGGTGAGCGCCCAGGGCGTTGAGGTAGCGGAACGGGTCGCGCCCGCGCGTGAACACGCCGCGCTCGATCTTGAGATCGACCTGGCGTGCCGAGCGAAATACCCGCAAGCCGCTCACGGGGTCGTTGCGCGAGAGCACGACGACCTCCACGCGGTGCGCATCGTCGCGGTTGAACGCGAGCAGTTTCTGCACGAGCGGGAAGGCCACGCCCACGCGCGCCGGCACGTCGAGGCGATCGAGCTGGTAGCGCATGTAGGACTGATCGTCGCCGCTCGCCACCCCGGCCTCGTACACGCGGTTCTCTTCTTCGAAGTCGAACAGTGCGCGCGAGGATATCGCGACGACGAGCTTGTTCTCGAGCGTGATCGGCATGGCGGCGGGGTGGTGTCCTGTCGTTACGTGGCGTGAATCGCAGATGAGCGCAACTTACCCGAGGAACAGCTTGTAGACGGGGTTGTCGCTCTCGTCCCAGTAAGGATAGCCGAGCGTGGCGAGGAAGTCGCGGAAGGCGGCCTTCTCGTCGTCGGGTACCTGCATGCCGACCAGAATGTTGCTGTAGTCGGCGCCCTGGTTCCGGTAGTGAAACAGGCTGATGTTCCAGTTCGGGCTCATGGCCGAGAGGAATTTCATCAGCGCGCCCGGACGCTCCGGAAACTCGAACCGGAACAGCACTTCGTTGCTCGCGAGCGGCGAACGGCCGCCGACCATGTAGCGGATGTGCTGTTTGGACAGTTCGTCGTTGGACAGATCGAGCGTGGGAAAGCCGTGGCGCTCGAAGCCGGCCTTGATGCGCGCGCCTTCGTCGCGGTTGTGCATCTGTATACCCACGAAGATATGGGCGCTCGACGCTTCGCTGATGCGGTAGTTGAACTCGGTCACGTTGCGGCTGCCGACCACTTCGGTGAAGCGCCTGAAGCTGCCGCGCGCCTCCGGGATGGTCACGGCGAACACGGCTTCGCGGGCCTCGCCGACCTCGGCGCGCTCGGCCACGAAACGCAGCCGGTCGAAGTTCATGTTGGCGCCCGAGGTGATCGCGACGAGCGTTTCGCCCTTGAGCCTTTCACGCTCGGCGTAGAGCTTGGCGCCCGCCACGGACAGCGCGCCGGACGGCTCGAGCACGCTGCGCGTGTCCTGGAAGACGTCCTTGATGGCCGCGCACAACTGGTCGGTGTCCACGCGCACGACTTCGTCGAGGTACGCCTCGCACAGGCGGAAGGTCTCTGCGCCGACGTATTTGACCGCCGTGCCGTCGGCGAACAACCCAACATCGTTGAGCAGCACGCGCTCGCCGGCGTGGATGGATTGCGCCATCGCGTCGGAATCGACGGATTGCACGCCGATGATCCTGATTTCCGGGCGGACGGCCTTGACATAGGCCGCCACGCCGGCCGCCAGGCCGCCGCCGCCGATGGGCACGAAGATGGCGTGCAGCGGGCCCTGATGCTGACGCAGGATTTCCATGCCGATGGTGCCCTGGCCGGCGATGACCTCGGGATCGTCGAACGGCGGCACGAAGGTGAGGCCGCGCTCTTCCTGAAGCGTCATGGCGTGGGCGTAGGCGTCGCTGTACGAATCGCCCGCGAGCACGACTTCGACGGCGCGTCCGCCGTGGGTCTTCACGGCGTCGATCTTGACCTGCGGCGTGGTCACGGGCATGACGATGACGGCCTTGCAGCCCAGGCGCGCGGCCGAATAGGCGACGCCCTGCGCATGGTTGCCCGCCGAGGCGGTGAGCACGCCGCGCTCGCGTTCGGCGTCGCTCAGGTTGGCCATCTTGTTGTACGCGCCCCGAATCTTGAAGGAGAACACCGTCTGATTGTCTTCGCGCTTCAGGTAAATTCGATTGTGCAGCCGCATGGAGAGCGTGCGTGCCAGTTCGAGTTCGCTTTCCTTGGCGACGTCGTAGACTTTGGCGGTCAGGATCTTCTTCAGGTAATCGGGAGCTGCGTCGGACATGATTTAAGGTTTCTTCAGGTTAGGCACATCGAGGAACAAAAGGACAATGATAGACCAGCGCTTCCGCCGGGGCGGTCGCGCTTGGTTTCTCGGGAAAACGTGAAAGGGGGTGCGCGCCCTAGCGGAGGTCGTCTGGGGTGTCGATGTCGCGCACGATACCGTCGTCGTCGACATCGACGATCGTAATGTGCTCGCCAATCAACAGGTCGCGCGCGCCGGTGTCGCCGTCGAGGGCGGCCAGACGCGAGGTATAGGCGGAACCGAACACGACGGGATGGCCGCGTTGTCCGCGATAGCTCGGCGCGACGATGGCCTCGGACGAGGTGAGCCCGCCGGCGAGCGCGCGAATGGTGCTGGTGTGGATGTACGGCATGTCGGCCAGCGCAACGAGCCAGCCGTCGAGATGTTCGAGCCCCGGGGGCGGCGCTTCGTCGGCGCCGGCGCGGATGCCCGCCGCGAGCGTCGCGCCCATGCCGCGCCTGGTGGCGTGGCTCATCACGACTTCGCAACCCGCCTGCAACAGCACGTTCTCCAGCTCCGCCGAGTCCGGCCGCACCACCGCGATCACGCGCGGCAATGCCGCCAGCAGCGCATGCGCGCTGGCGAGGGCAACGGGTCGGTTCAGGGGATCTCCGGGCAGCGGCGCAAGCAGCTTGTTCCGGCGCCCAGCCGCATCGAAGCGGGTACCGAGTCCGCCTGCCAGTAGAATGGCCACGGGCGGCGTCGAGGGACGGGTCATAGGGTGTGCATTATGCGCCAGTCTTTTCGTTTGTGCCAAACCCGCGTGCCCGCCACGGCGCCGGAACCGCCGACCGTCCGGTCGGTCGGACGAGCTCGGAGGCAGAGCACGCGCGGCGTCGCCGTATTGGCCGCGCCCGTCGCGGATGGATCTTTTCCCGGAGTGGTATGGAGTCGTTCATCGCCTGGCTGTTGGGCGCGCTGGCATTGCCCGGCGTCGGCCTGCCGGCCATTTTCATCGTCTCGTTCCTGTCGGCCACGCTACTGCCCATGGGCTCGGAGCCCGCGCTGTTCGGCTACGTGGCGCTCAATCCCCATATGTTCTGGCCGGCCGTCGCGCTCGCGAGCGTCGGTAACACGGCCGGCGGCATGCTGGACTGGTGGATGGGATTGGCCGCGCGGCGGGCGTTCGTTCGCCTGAAAGCGCGCCGGCGCGCGCATGCCCGGGCGGCGGCGCTGGCCGGCGCGAGCGCGGCCAGTATCGGCGCGGGCAACGACAGCGCACAGTGCTCGCTCGCTTGCACGCCTGCGCGCGATGGGCGTGATGGGCGTGATGGGCATGATGGGGACGACACCCCCGGCAAGGCCCCCATGAGCGAACGCTATCACCGCTGGATGCGACGCTTCGGCCCCCGGCTGCTGCTGCTCTCGTGGCTGCCCGTCGTCGGCGATCCGCTCTGCACGCTCGCCGGCTGGCTGCGTCTGTCATGGCGCGCCTGCCTCGTCTACATCGCCATCGGCAAGACCTTGCGCTATCTGCTCATCACCTACCTGATGCTGCGTGTGCCAGAGTCCTTCTGGCAAGGTATCTTCGCACCCTTCAGGCATCTGCTCGTCGGGTGAGGGCGGCCATGAAAAAAAACCGCACGCCCATGAGAAAGCGTGCGGTGCTCTTACTTCGGCCGCGATGCGTCGGGCCTCGCCCTCATGCCGCCGTCATGCTGTCGTCGTCATGTCGAACGGCAGGGCGCGCTGGCGCTTGCCCGTCAATGTGAACAGCGCGTTTGCATACGCCGGCGCCAGCGCCGGCAATCCCGGCTCGCCCATGCCTGTCGGCGCGTCGCCCGAGCTTACGATGTGCACGCTGATCGCCGGCATGTCAGTCAGGCGCGCCACCGTGTACTGATGGAAGTTGCTCTGCTCGACCTCGCCGTCCTTTAGCGTGATCGCCGCACCGGGCAGCGTCGTGCCCAGACCCATCAGCGCCGCACCCTCGACCTGCGCCGCGACCGTCAGCGGATTCACCGCAAAGTTGCAATGCACGCCCGCCGTCGCACTCACCAGACGCGGCGATCCGTTGCGAATCTCGGCAACGACCACGTAGGCCACCACGGAGTCGAACGACTCGTGCACGGCCACACCCCACGCCTGTCCCTTGGGCAGCTGGGTCTTGCCGTAGCCGGAACGCTCGACCGCCAGCGCCAAGGCCGCCTTGTGACGCGGGTGCTTGTCGCCCATCAGCGCATAGCGGTACGCCACCGGGTCCTGACCGGCGTTCTTCGCCAGTTCGTCGATCAACGTTTCCATGACGAAAGCCGTGTGCGTGTTGCCCACGGAGCGCCACCACAGCACCGGTACGTTGGCCTGCGGGCTGTGCAGGGTCAGGCGCAATGGCACCGCGTATGGGGTTCCGGACACACCCTCGACGCTGGTGCCGTCGATGCCGTTCTTCACCAGCATCTTCTCGAACGGCGTGCCCTGCAAAATGGACTGCCCCACGATGGTGTGATTCCACGCCAGCACGTTGCCCTTGGCATCGAGGCCGATCTCGGCGCGATGCACGTACATCGGGCGATAGTAGCCGCCGCGGATGTCGTCCTCGCGGCTCCAGATCACCTTGATCGGCTCGCGATGGCCCGCGCGCTTCCATGCCTTCGCGACCTGCGCGGCTTCGACGCCATAGTCGGACGTGGGCACCGCGCGCCGGCCAAAGCCGCCGCCGGCCATGAGCGTGTGCAACTTGACCTGCCCGGGCTCGAGGCCGAGCGTGCGGGCAATGGCCGCCTGGTCGACGGTCTGGAACTGGGTGCCCGTCCACACTTCGGCCCCGTGCTCGGTGAGCTGCACCGTGCAGTTGAGCGGCTCCATCGGGGCATGCGCGAGATACGGAAAGCTGTATTCGGCCACCAGGGTCTTCGGCGCGCCTTTGAGCGCCGACACGTCGGCGTCGAGCGCCACGATGCCCGGCGTCCTGGCCATTTCCTTGTATTTGGTCAACTGTGCCGTGGTGTCGACATGCTCGACGCCCGCCGTGTCCCACGTGGGCTTGAGCGCATCGCGCCCGGTCTTGGCCTGCCAGTAGCCGTCGGCGATGACGGCCACCGCCGTGCCGCCCCGGTCGTCGGGGATCTCGAGCACGTCGCGCACGCCCTTGACGGCGCGCGCGGCCTTCGCGTCGAAGCCCTTGACCTTCGCCCCGAAGACGGGCGGGCGCGCCACGACGGCCACCTTGAGGTTCGGCAGCTTGAAGTCCATGCCGTACATGGGCGCGCCGGTGGACTTCGCGCGTGCGTCGAGCCGTCCGGTGGGCTTGCCGAGCAGGCGGAACCGGGACGGGTCCTTGAGCGCCACCTCGGCCGGCACCGGCAATGTCTGGGCCTTTGCCGCCAGACTGCCATACGTGGCGCGCTGTCCGTTCGGCCCCAGCACTACGCCGTTTTCGGTGCGCAGTTGCGCCGGCGGCACGTTCCACTGCTGGGCCGCCGCCGCCATCAGCATGGCCCGCGCCGAGGCGCCAATGCGCCGGTATTGCAGCCACGAATGCGCGACGGAGCCGGAGCCGCCGGTCATCTGGATGCCGAACAGCGGATCCTTGTAGACGTCCGCCGCTGGCGCCAGCTCGCTGCGCACCTTGCTCCAGTCGCAGTCGAGTTCTTCGGCGACGAGCATGGGCAGCGCGGTCTGCACGCCCTGGCCGAAATCGAGGCGGTTGACCTGGATGGTGACGGTGTCGTCCGGCGCGATGCGCACGAACGCCGACGGTACGACCGGTGCAGGCGCGCTGCCCTGGGCGCTCGCGGTGCGCATGGCGCCCGGCACGGACATCTCGAGCATCAGGCCGCCCGCGGCCAGCGCCGAAGTCTTGAGAAACGCCCGGCGCGACACGCCGGCGTAGTCGCCCACGGCAACACCCTGGAACGGGGCAAAGCGGGAGAAACGAAGTTCGCGCATGTCGATCCTCCTCGGTTCAGGCCAGCGACGCCGCGGCGTCCTTGATCGCCGCACGGATGCGGGCATAGGTGCCGCAACGGCAGATGTTGCCGGCCATCGCGGCGTCGATCTGCTCGTCGTTCGGCTTCTTGTTCTCGCGCAGCAACGCGGTGGCCGACATGATCTGGCCGCTCTGGCAGTAGCCGCACTGCGGCACGTCGTGCCTGACCCAGGCTTCCTGCACCGCGCGCCCGACCGGGTCGGTGCCCGCGCCCTCGATGGTCGTGACCTTCTTGCCCGCCACGGCGGAAACCGGGGTGACGCAGCTTCGCGTGGCCGCGCCATCGATATGCACGGTGCACGCGCCGCACAGCGCCATGCCGCAGCCGAACTTGGTGCCGGTCATGTTGAGCGCGTCGCGCAAGGTCCAGAGAAGTGGGGTGGCAGGATCGACATCGACCTGCACGGGACGGCCGTTCAGTTCAAACGAGACCATAAAGACACCTCTTGACGGGTGGATGGATCGGGGATCGGCCAAACATACTCCCATTCGTTGGAACTTTCAGCGCACGAATTCGCCGCGAACCGTTGTGTTTATTGGGATATAGCGCTGTACCAGCGTCGGAACCTGCAAGCGTCGAAGCCATGGTGGCCCCGGGTCGTTAATTTGTCGTCAACGCGGCGATGAGCCGGGCCGGGGCGGTCAGAAGAGGGCGCTCGCCGGGAATTCGTGGTGGATCCCTGCGCGGGAAGGGCGAATCCGGAGCGGCGCCGACGTGTTGCGGTGCAATGAAGTACAATTCGGCCTACATTCCCCTACCAACACTTTCCCAAGCCGGAAGAAAGATCTGGGCATGCGCAACAACTGCCTCACCCCTCAGTGCTTCTTCTCGATGACCGGACACGATTCGTCATCGACGTCTTCGCACGGCAGTCGCCGATCTCGCTGATCGCAGATCGTCCGTTTGCCGGCTCGCGCGCACCTATCGCGTCCCCCGCCGGCATCCCAGCGCATTTTCCGATTTTGACTTTCGGCGCGTCCCGCGAGACGAACGCCGACGGCGGATGCACCGCCGCACTGACGAGCCCGACAAGATGAACGCACCCTTGCCTGCCTTCGAGCCGCACGACGCAAAGCACGCCGTAGCCGCGCAACCGCCGCGCCTGCGCGAAATTCCCTATAACTACACGTCGTTTTCGGACCGCGAGATCGTCATGCGCCTGCTCGGCGCCGACGCCTGGGCCATCCTCGACGAACTGCGCGCCGAGCGCCGCACCGGCCGCTCGGCCCGCATGCTTTACGAAGTGCTCGGCGACATCTGGGTCGTTCGCCGCAATCCCTATCTGCAGGACGATCTGCTCGACAATCCGAAGCGGCGCAAGCTGCTGATCGACGCACTCGAGCACCGCCTGAACGAGATCGACAAGCGCCGACGCGCCGATGTGGCCGAACACGCCGACGCCCACGGCCGCGAGCGCGCCGCGCGCGTCGAGCAGCTCGAGAACGCCGCGCGCCGCGCCGTGGCCGAGTTCGCCGGCGAGTTCGAGAAGATGGCGGAACTGCGCCGTCGCGCGAAGAAGGTGCTGGGCCGCACGACTGCCCACGACAACATCAAGTTCGACGGCCTGTCGCGCGTCTCGCACGTGACGGACGCGACCGACTGGCGTGTGGAGTACCCGTTCGTGGTGCTCACGCCGGACACGGAAGAGGAAATGGCGGCGCTGGTGAAGGGCTGCTTCGAGCTGGGGCTCACGGTGATCCCGCGCGGTGGCGGCACGGGCTATACGGGCGGCGCGATTCCGCTCACGCCGTTCTCGGCCGTCATCAACACGGAAAAGCTCGAACAGCTCGGCGAGGTCGAATACTCGCACCTGCCCGGCGTGGACAAGCCGGTGCCGACGATCTTCTCGGGCGCGGGCGTCGTCACGCGCCGCGTGGCCGAAGCCGCGGAGCGCGCGGGGCTTGTATTCGCCGTGGACCCGACCTCGATCGACGCCTCGTGCATCGGCGGCAACGTCGCCATGAACGCCGGCGGCAAGAAGGCCGTGCTGTGGGGCACCGCGCTCGACAACCTGGCCTGGTGGCGCATGGTCGACCCGCAGGGCAACTGGCTGGAAGTCACGCGTCTCGATCACAACCTGGGCAAGATTCACGACATTCCGGTCGCCCGCTTCGAACTGAAGTGGTACGACGGCAATCAGGCGCCCGGCGCCGTGCTGCTCAAGACGGAACGGCTCGAGATCGAAGGCCGGCGTTTTCGCAAGGAAGGCCTTGGCAAGGACGTCACGGACAAGTTTCTTGCCGGTCTGCCGGGCGTGCAGAAGGAGGGCTGCGACGGTCTGATCACGAGCGCACGCTGGATTTTGCACAAGATGCCGGCGCACACGCGCACGGTGTGCCTGGAGTTCTTCGGTCAGGCGAAGGAAGCGATTCCGAGCATCGTCGAAATCAAGGACTACATGTTCGCGCAGACGGCGGCGGGCGGCGCGATTCTCGCCGGCCTCGAGCATCTGGACGAGCGCTATCTGCGCGCCGTCGGCTACGCCACGAAGTCGAAGCGCAACGCGTTCCCGAAGATGGTGCTGATCGGCGACATCGTTGGCGACGACGACGCCGCCGTGGCGCAGGCCACCTCGGAGGTGATCCGTCTGGCCAACGGCAAGAGCGGCGAAGGCTTCGTCGCGGTCTCGGCCGAAGCGCGCAAGAAGTTCTGGCTCGACCGCTCGCGCACCGCGGCCATCGCGCGCCACACCAACGCCTTCAAGATCAACGAGGACGTGGTGATCCCGCTGCCGCGCATGGGCGAGTACACGGATCACATCGAACGCATCAACATCGAGCTCTCGCTCAAGAACAAGCTGCAACTGGTCGACGCCCTCGAAGCGTTCTTCGAAGCCGGCAACCTGCCGCTCGGCAAGACGGACGACGCAAACGAGATTCCCTCGGCCGAGCTGCTCGAGGACCGCGTGCAGACGGCGCTCACGCTGCTGCGCGACGTGCGCGCGCGCTGGGAATTCCTGCGCGATCACTTCGAGCTGCCGCTCGCGAACGCCATTGCCCTGCTCAACCGCTACGGCATTCGCGATTTGGACGTCGCGCTCAACGAACGCCTGAACAAGCAGCCCGAGACGCGCCTCATCGACCTGTTGCAAGACCGCACGGTGCGCGTGTCGTGGAAGCTGGAGATCCGTGCCGAGCTGCGTCAGATCTTCGCCGGCGCCGAATTCAAGCCGATCCTCGACGAAGCGCAGGCGATCCACAAGCGCGTGCTGCACGGGCGCGTGTTCGTCGCGCTGCACATGCACGCGGGCGACGGCAACGTGCACACCAACATCCCGGTCAACTCGGACAACTACGAGATGCTCCAGGACGCGCACAAGGCTGTGGCGCGCATCATGGACATTGCCCGCTCGCTCGACGGCGTGATCTCGGGCGAGCACGGCATCGGCATTACCAAGCTGGAATTCCTGACGGAGGCCGAGATCGGCGAATTCCGCGCGTACAAGCAACGTGTGGATCCGCAGGGACGCTTCAACAAGGGCAAGCTGCTCAACATGCCGGACCTGCCTGCCGATCTGCGCAATGCCTACACGCCGAGCTTCGGGCTGATGGGCTACGAGTCGCTGATCATGCAGCAGTCGGACATCGGCGCGATTGCCGACAGCGTGAAGGACTGCCTGCGCTGCGGCAAGTGCAAGCCGGTGTGCGCCACGCACGTGCCGCGCGCGAACCTGCTCTACAGCCCGCGCAACAAGATTCTCGCGACGTCGCTGCTCATCGAGGCATTCCTGTACGAAGAGCAGACGCGTCGCGGCGTGTCGATCAAGCACTGGGACGAGTTCAACGACGTGGCCGATCACTGCACGGTGTGCCACAAGTGCGTGACGCCGTGTCCCGTGAAGATCGACTTCGGCGACGTGACGATGAACATGCGCAACCTGCTGCGCAAGATGGGCAAGAAGAAGTTCAACCCGGGCGCGGCCGCGGGCATGTTCTTCCTCAATGCGACCAACCCTGAGACGATCAACGTGACCCGCAAGGTGATGATCGACTGGGGCTACAAGGCGCAGCGCTTCGGCGCGGACATCTTCAAGAAGCTTGCGAAGAAGCAGACGGCCCGTCCGCCCGCCACGGTCGGCAAGCCGCCGCTGCGCGAGGAAGTGATTCACTTCGTCAACAAGAAGATGCCGGGCAACCTGCCGAAGAAGACGGCGCGCGCGCTGCTCGACATCGAGGACAACAAGATCGTGCCGATCATCCGCAATCCGAAGGCGACCACGGTCGACTCGGAAGCGGTGTTCTACTTCCCGGGCTGCGGCTCGGAGCGCCTGTTCTCGCAGGTCGGGCTCGCCACGCAGGCCATGCTCTGGCATGTGGGCGTGCAGACGGTGCTGCCGCCGGGTTATCTGTGCTGCGGCTATCCGCAGCGCGGCTCGGGACAGGGCGAGAAGGCCGAGAAGATCGTCACGGACAATCGCGTGCTGTTCCACCGCGTGGCCAACACGCTCAACTATCTCGACATCAAGACGGTGGTCGTGTCGTGCGGCACTTGCTACGATCAGCTCGCCGGCTATGAATTCGAGAAGATCTTCCCGGGCTGCCGCATCGTCGACATCCACGAATATCTGCTCGAGAAGGGCGTGAAGCTCGATGGCGTGAGCGGCACGCGCTACATGTATCACGACCCGTGCCACACGCCGATCAAGACGATGGACCCGGTCAAGCTCGTGAACCAGCTCATGGGCAGCGAGAACGACGGCTACAAGATCGAGAAGAACGATCGGTGCTGCGGCGAATCGGGTACGCTGGCGGTCACGCGTCCCGACATCTCGACGCAGATCCGCTTCCGCAAGGAAGAGGAAATGCGCAAGGGCGCGGCCAGACTGCGGGCCGACGGCAAGGTGGAGGACGTGAAGATCCTCACGAGCTGTCCGTCGTGCCTGCAAGGCCTGTCGCGCTACAACGAGGACGCCAACGTCACGGCCGACTACATCGTCGTCGAAATCGCCAAGCATGTGCTTGGCGAGGGGTGGCTGGTCGATTACGTGAAGGACGCCAACAACGGCGGTATCGAGCGCGTGCTGGTCTGATGCCTGTTCCGGGAACGCGGCCGATGCCTGACCGACGGACCATGGAGGCGGCATGGAGGTAGTCTACACGGCGCTGATTCTGCTGTTCGTGGTGGCGCTGACCGGCGTGCTGGCCAGCTTCGTCCGATTCCTGCCCGTGCCGCTCGTGCAGATCGCCGTCGGCGCGGCGCTCGCATACCCGGGCGCGGGCCTGCACATCGACCTCGATCCCGAGATCTTCTTCCTGCTGTTCATCCCGCCACTGCTCTTCGCCGACGGCTGGCGCATGCCCAAACGCGAATTCTGGCACCTGCGCGTGCCGATCATCGCGATGGCGCTCGGCCTGGTGATCTTCACGGTGGTCGGCGTGGGCTATTTCATCCACTGGATGATTCCTTCGATCCCGCTGGCCGTGGCGTTCGCGCTCGGCGGCGTGCTCTCGCCGACCGACGCGGTGGCCGTGTCCGCGCTCACCGGACGCATGCGCATGCCCGCCCGGCTCATGCACGTGCTCGAGGGCGAAGCGATGATGAACGACGCGTCGGGGCTCGTCGTCTTCAAATTCGCCCTGGTGGCGGCGACCACGGGCCTCTTCTCCATCGGCAGCGCCACGTTCTCGTTTTTCGTCATCGCGATCGGCGGGCTCCTGGCCGGCTGGGCGGTCACGTGGCTCTTCACGCAGTTCCATCGCCGCGTGATGGACGCGACCAGCGAAGAGCCCGCCACCGTGGTGCTGCTGCTGTTGCTCATGCCGTTTGCCGCCTATCTGCTCGCGGAACACTTCGGCTTTTCGGGCATTCTCGCTGCCGTGGCCGCCGGGATGACGGTCAGCTCCACCGATCTGCTCAACAGCCGCACCGCCACGCGCATTCTCGGCAACGGCGTGTGGTCGATGCTCGAGTTCGTGTTCAACGGCGCGGTGTTCGTGCTGCTTGGCCTGCAACTGCCCGACATCGTGCGCGCGGCGCTGCGCCCGAGCGAACACCTGTGGGGCACGCTGGTGAACCTGGCCGAGCTGATGGGCTATGTCGGGGCGATTTCGGCGGTGCTCATCGTGCTGCGCTTTTGCTGGGTGTGGGTGGCGTGGCGCGTGATGTACTTCCTCGGCATGCGACGCGGCGAAATCACCACGCGCCCGGGCCTGCGCTTTACCGGTGTGACCGCGCTCTCGAGCGTGCGCGGGGCAGTCACGCTCGCCGGTGCGCTCTCGGTGCCGCTGGCGCTGCCCAACGGCGCGCCTTTCCCGGGCCGCGATCTGCTGATTTTCCTCGCCGCCGGCGTGATCCTGCTCTCGCTCATCGGCGGCAGCCTCGGCTTGCCGGTGCTGCTGCGCGGCGTGCGCTGGCCCGCCGAGGATCCGCGCAACCGGGAAATGAGCGAGGCGCGGCTGGCGGCGTCCGAGGCGGCGATCCGGGCCGTGGAGTCGCTGCAGAAGGTGATCGCCAAGTCCGGCGACGAGCTCGACACCGCCGTGTGCGCCGAAGCCGCCGCGCGCGTGATGGGGCGCTATCGCCGCTCGCTCAACGCCTCGAGCGCGTCGGACGAAGCGCGCGAACGTGCGGTGCGCGAGGTGGAAGTGGAGCGGCGCCTGCGCGCGGCGGCGCTGCAGGCCGAGCGCGTGGAGCTCTCGCGTTTGCGCATCACGCATCGCATCAACGACGAGACGCTGCGCGAGCTGCTCAGCGAAATCGACTTCGCCGAACTGGCGTTGGGGCCGGTCGATCCGGCCACCGGCAAACGAACGAAGCGATACAAACACTGACTGACATTGGCGCCGATGCGCGCCGGCGCGGCCGGCGTATCCGGCGTGTCCGGCGTGTGGCATCACCGCCGGGAAGGGCAGGGAGAAACGATCATGGAATGTCCGTTTTGCAACGCAGATGGCGGCGAAGTCGTGTGGCGCGACGCCGTGCTGCGCGTGGTGCTGCCGAGCGAGGACGGTTATCCGGGCTTCGCGCGCGTGATCTGGCACACACATGTGGCCGAGATGAGCGACCTGCCCGAGGCGGCGCGCGAGCATGTGATGCGCGCCGTGTTCGCCGTCGAGACCGCGCAGCGCACGGTGATGTCGCCGCACAAGATCAACGTCGCGAGCCTGGGCAACATGGTGCCGCATGTGCACTGGCACGTCATTCCGCGCTATCGGGACGACGCGCATTTCCCCGGTTCGGTGTGGAGCGCGCGGCAGCGCGAGGTGCCCGAGTCCGTGCTCGCCGAGCGCTGCGCCTGGCGGCCGGCGCTGCGTGAGGCCATCGTGGCAGAATTGGACCGTATGCCGGCCTGGCCGGTGTGAGCGGCCGGGCCAGAGGGGCAAGCCGCCGCACCCGGCTGCGACCAATGCACGCATCGGCCGCCGCGCGGGCTGACCGCGGAGGTCCGAGCGGCTATACTGCCGGCCGGTGTGCCGCGCGCTTCGTCGCGCCGGGTTGCCGCGGGCCTCGCGTATTGCCGCCGTCGGCCGCACGTCGAACGATTTTTCTGGAGCAAGACCATGGCTGGGCTGGAGAAAGACACGCCGATTCCCGTTTCGCTGACGCTGCATCGCGCGTCGAAGGTGCTGGAACTCGGTTACGAAGACGGCAAGCACTACCGGCTGCCCTTCGAATTCCTGCGCGTGCTCTCGCCGTCCGCGGAAGTGCGCGGCCACGGCCCGGGCCAGGAAACGCTGCAGACCGGCAAGCGCGACGTCGACCTCAAGGGTCTCGAGCCGGTCGGCAACTACGCGGTGCGCCCCGTCTTCTCGGACGGGCACGACACCGGCATCTATTCGTGGGACTACCTCTACGAGCTGTGCGTGCGTCAGGACGCACTGTGGCAGGAATACCTGGACAAGCTCGCGGCGGCGGGCGTCGAGCGCGACACGCCGATGCCCTCGCCGGCCAGCGGCCACGGCTGCCACCACCATTGAGGCCCCGGCGGCGCGCTCCCGGTGGGGCGCACCGCACACATGATCTGGGAGATTGCAATGGGTGAACAGACCCACTTCGGTTACGAAACCGTCGACGAGAAGGAAAAGGCCGGCAAGGTCGCCGAGGTGTTCCATTCGGTCGCGAGCAAGTACGACATCATGAACGACCTGATGTCGGGCGGCCTGCACCGTGTGTGGAAAGCCTTCACGATCGGCCGCGCGGCCGTGCGCCCGGGCTTCAAGGTGCTTGACATCGCGGGCGGCACGGGAGATCTGTCCAAGGCGTTTGCGCGCGCGGCCGGCCCGAGCGGCGAAGTCTGGCTCACCGACATCAACGAGTCGATGCTGCGCGTGGGCCGCGACCGCCTGCTCGACGCCGGCATCGTGACGCCGGCGCTGCTGTGCGACGCCGAGAAGCTGCCGTTCCCGTCCGACTATTTCGACGTGGTGACCGTGGCGTTCGGCCTGCGCAACATGACTCACAAGGACGTGGCGCTCGCGGAAATGCGCCGCGTGATCAAGCCGGGCGGCAAGGTCATGGTGCTGGAGTTCTCGAAGGTCTGGCAGCCGTTGGAAAAGGCTTACGACGCCTACTCGTTCAAGGTGCTGCCGTGGCTGGGATCGCGTATTGCCGGCGACGCCGACAGCTACCGCTACCTGGCCGAGTCGATCCGCATGCACCCGGACCAGGAAACGCTCAAGACGATGATGGAAGACGTGGGTCTGGAGCGCGTGGAGTATCACAACATGACGGCGGGCGTGGTCGCCCTGCACATCGGACGCAAGTTCTGAGCCCATAGCGATTCGCCGCGCGGCACCGCCGCGATGGACCGCGCCCCGGCTGGCGGAAGATCTCCGTGCCGGGGCGTTTCTCTAAGTGCAGCCTAATTTTTCTGTGGAAGAATCGCGCACGTCGGTCGCTTGGTTTCGATACGTGAAATTTCACTGAACCAATCGGGTCGACGTCTGTCAGTAGACAGCAACCTACAACTCCACGGAGAGACCAGAACGATGTTCCAGTTCCTGAAAAACAAGCTGTTGTTGGGCGTTGTGGCCGGCGTAGTGGCGGTCGGCATGACGATCGCGGACGCAGACGCCAAACGCGTTGGCGGCGGCCGGAGCATCGGCAAGCAGTCCAACACCGTGACGCAACGCCAGGCCACGCCGCAGCAACCGGCCCAGACGCCGGGCGCCGCGCCGCAACAGGCCGCCCCGGCCGCTGCCGGCGCAGGCGCCGCAGGTGCGGCCGCCGCTGCCAAGCCCGCCAACCGCTGGCTCGGACCGATCGCCGGTCTGGCTGCCGGTCTGGGGATCGCCGCACTGCTGTCGCACTTCGGTCTGGGCGGGGCGTTCGCGAGCATGATGGCCAACATCATCGTGATTGCGCTGATCGCCTTTGCCGTGATGTGGCTCATCCGCCGCCTGCGCGGCAACAAGTCGCAGACCCCGGCCTACGCCGGCGCCGGCAACGACGCGTCGAACGGCTCGCTGCGCCAGTCGTGGGAGAGCCAGCCGTCGGCCCAGCCGTCGCAGACCGCCGCACCGGCGCAACTGTCGTCGCTGCCGCAAGCCGCGGCGGCGGGCGCCGCCGGTGCCGCCGCTACGGGGCCGTTCGGCGTGCCGGCCGACTTCGATACCGAGGGCTTCCTGCGCAGCGCGAAGGTGTACTTCAACCGCCTGCAGGCCGCCTGGGACAAGGGCGATCAGGCCGACATCAACGAGTTCACCACGCCGCAGATGTTCGCGGAAATCAAGATGGATCTCGAAGAGCGCGGCAAGGCGACCAACCGTACCGACGTCGTGCAACTCGACGCCGAACTGCTCGGCATCGAGCAGTCGGCCACCGAATACATGGCGAGCGTTCGCTTCTCGGGGCTGATCCGCGAAGCCGAGGGTGCGCCGGCCGAGCCGTTCAACGAAGTGTGGAACCTGACCAAGCCGGTGACCGGTAACGGTGGCTGGGTGCTCGCCGGGATTCAGCAACTCAGCTAAGCTGGCGACGTTTTTGCCGTAACCTGCCTTACAATGAGAGCCCGCGCCGCAAGCGCGGGCTCTTTTGTTTCTGCCGTCCGCCTGTGCATGCCGGGCGGCGTCTTTCGGTGCGACCGGCGCCCCGCGCCGGCCGGCCGCCAAGCTCATGACCGTAGCCGCCAAAGCCTTTGCCGCCACCGTGAATCATCTGCTTGCCCGCGAACCGTGGGCTCGCGATCGTTTGCGCCAACACATCGGCGCGTCCGCCCGGCTGGCGATGTCCGCGATCGATCTGCGCCTGCGTGTGGGCGAGGACGGTTTTCTTGCCGCCGCCGACGGGGCCGTCCCCTGCGACGTCAGCATCTCGGTGCCGCCGGCAGCGCTGGCCGACTTCGCGAGCGGCGGGCAGGCCGCCGTCATGCGCCACGTCAAGATCGAGGGCGACGCCGAGTTCGCCAACACGGTGTCGTATCTCGCGCAGCATCTGCGCTGGGAAGTCGCCGAAGACCTGAGCCGGATCATCGGCGACGCCGCCGCGCATCGCGTCACCGAGACGGGCAAGGCGGCGGTGGCCGGCGCGCGCCGCACGGGCGAGACAATGGCCCGTTCGCTGGCCGACTACCTCGTGGAAGAGAACCCGATGCTCGTGGCGCGTGCGCGGCTCGACGCGATGCGCGCCGATATCGGCACGCTGCGCGACGACCTCGCCCGACTGGAGAAGCGCATCGAGAAGCTCGAGCGCACGCGTGGCGTGCGCACCGCGCCGCAGCCGGGCGTGGGTCTCGAGCGCGGCAAGGGAGGCCGCTGACCGATGCGCCTCCTGCGTCTGATCAAGATCTTCTTCGTCTGCTATCGATACGGGCTCGACGAGCTAGTGCTCTCGAGCATTCCCCACCCCTTCACGCGGGCGCTATTGCGCGTGCTGTCGTTCGGCCGCAGCGGGCTGCGCGCGCCGCGCGGCGCGCGCCTGCGACTCGCGCTCGAGTCGCTGGGCCCGATCTTCGTCAAGTTCGGCCAGGTGCTCTCGACGCGCCGCGACCTGATGCCGCCCGACATCGCGCTCGAACTGGCACGCCTGCAGGATCAGGTGCCGCCGTTCGACCCCGAGGTGGCGCGCGCGAGCATCGAGAAGTCGCTGGGGCGTCCGCTCGAGGAAGTCTTCGTGGAGTTCGAGCGCACGCCGGTCGCGAGCGCGTCCATCGCGCAGGTGCACTTCGCACGCATTCGCGACGGCGAGCACGCGGGCAAGGAAGTCGCGGTCAAGGTGCTGCGTCCGAACATGCTCGGCGTGATCGACAGCGATCTGGCGCTCATGCGCGATCTCGCCGGTTGGGTGGAGCGTCTGTGGCCGGACGGCAAGCGCCTGAAGCCGCGCGAAGTCGTCGCGGAGTTCGACAAGTACCTGCACGACGAACTCGACCTGATGCGCGAGGCCGCCAACGCGGCACAACTGCGCCGCAACTTCATCGATTCGGGCATGCTGATGGTGCCGGAGATCTATTGGGAATTCAGTTCCAGCTCCGTGCTCGTGATGGAGCGCATGCGCGGCGTGCCGATCAGTCAGATCGACGTGCTGCGCGAGGCGGGCGTCGACCTGAAGAAGCTCGCGCGCGAAGGCGTGGAGATCTTCTTCACGCAGTTCCTGCGCGACGGATTCTTCCACGCCGACATGCATCCGGGCAACATTCTGGTGAGCCTCGATGCCGACACGTTCGGACGCTACATCGCGCTCGACTGCGGTATCGTCGGGGCGCTCTCCGAGTTCGACAAGAACTATCTCGCGCAGAATTTCCTCGCGTTTTTCCGTCGCGACTATCACCGGGTGGCGTCGCTGCACCTGGAGTCCGGCTGGGTGCCGCCCGATACGCGCGTGGAGGAGCTCGAAGGGGCCATTCGTGCGGTGTGCGAGCCGTACTTCGATCGTCCGCTCAAGGAAATCTCGCTGGGACTGGTGCTCATGCGCCTGTTCCAGACGTCGCGCCGCTTCAATGTGGAAATTCAGCCGCAGCTCGTGCTGCTGCAAAAGACGCTGCTCAACATCGAAGGGCTGGGACGCCAGCTCGATCCGGATCTCGATCTGTGGAAGACGGCCAAGCCGTTCCTCGAGCGCTGGATGGCCGAGCAGATCGGGCCGCGCGGCTGGCTGGAGCGCCTCAAGGCCGAAGTGCCGCAATGGAGCAAGACGATGCCGCAGCTGCCGCGGCTCATCCATCAGGCACTGGCCTCGCATGCCCGCCCGCAGGACGACACGTTGCTGCTTGCGCTGCTCCAGGAGCAACGCCGCACCAACCGCCTGCTCACCGGCGCCTTCTGTCTCGTGGGCGGCATCGCCATCGGCGTGCTGATGGCGTTCGTCTGGTTGTACAGCTGAACCCGCCGCTCGCGTGCGGGCGCTGCGGCCCGTCCGGCTTGCCTGCGACCGGACGGCAATCGAATTTGCAATCATGCGTCGGCCGGCTCTGTCGGCCGATTTTTCGTCGGAAGGTGTCGTCGATGGCTGTCTTGCACAAGTTCCGCACGCCGCTTGCGGCTCCCAGGGACGAGGACCGTCCTGCGGGCGGCGCGTCGGGCGTTCCCGCCGGCTCGGCCAATTCCGCCGCCGGGTCCGCTGGGGCTGCTGGGGCCGCCGGATGCCCGCCAGCGGCTGCCCCTGCTTTTGCGACGCGAGATCCGTCGCGCGCGGAGTTCTGGAACGAGCGCTTCGCCAACGCCTTCATGCCCTGGGACGCCGCCGGCGTGCCGCAGGCATTGCGCGACTTCGTGGCGGGCGAGCCCGCGCCGCGCGCGACGCTGATCCCGGGCTGCGGCGCCGCGTATGAAGCCGCCTGGCTCGACGCCCAGGGCTGGCCGGTTCGCGCCATCGACTTCGCCCCGGCAGCCGTGGCCGCCGCCAGGGCGCAGTTGGGTCCGCGTGCGGCGCTGGTCGAACAGGCGGACTTTTTCACCTACACGCCGCCGTTCGCGCTCGACATGGTCTATGAGCGCGCATTTCTGTGCGCATTGCCGCGCACGATGTGGCAGGACTACGCGGTGCGCATGGCCCGGCTGCTGCCGTCGGGTGCTCGCCTTGCCGGCTTCTTTTTCCTGCGCGAGACGCCGAAAGGTCCGCCGTTCGGGATCGCCCCGCAGGCGCTCGAGACCTTGCTCGGCAAGGACTTCGTCTGCGAGGTCGACCGGCTTGTCACCGATTCGGTGCCGGTCTTCGCCGGCGCCGAGCACTGGATGGTGTGGCGGCGGCGGTGACGCCCGCCTGCGCCTTGGGGACGACTGCAAGGGGCGAGCGCGACGGCGCCGCAGCTTTGCGGCCAACTGCGCGCAACCTCATCAAGCGCCTGGGTATTTCCCGATATTTGCCACGATCTGACATCGGAATTGTGATTTTTTCCCCGCGCGCCGCCCACGCCGCTATAATCGGCCGAAAATTTTTTCGCCAGGTGGCAAAAACGGGCGCCCCCGAGCGCTGAATCGCATCAGCCCCGTCATGCACGACCTGATTTTCTGTTGCCCGGAAGGCTGCGGCCCATGGCTCGGTAACGTTGGCTCGGTTAGCTCGCGCGGCGGCCCTCATGCGGCCGGATCACGCCCTCGCCGTTAGCGTTGCCTCGCCGCGCTCGCCGCCCTGGGGCTTGGCTGGGGCCGCGTTATGCTGATCTGGTTTGTCATTCTGTATTGGGTCATTTCGGTGGCCATCGGGCTGCTGGCCGCCCTCAAGGTCCGCAATACCAAGGATTTCACCGTCGCCGGCCGCCGCTTGCCCTACGGCATGGTCATCGCCGTCGTGTTTGCCACGTGGTTCGGCTCGGAAGCCGTGCTCGGCATTCCGGCCACGTTCATCGGCGAAGGTCTGCGCGGCGTGGTCGCCGATCCGTTCGGCTCGTCGATGTGCCTGGTGCTCGTGGGCATGTTCTTCGCGCGCAAGCTGTATCGCATGAACCTCATGACGATCGGCGACTTCTACAAGCTCAAGTACAACCGCACGGTCGAAGTGGTGACGAGTATTGCGATCGTGATCTCGTACCTCGGTTGGGTCGGCGCGCAGATCAAGGCGCTCGGCCTCGTGTTCCACACGGTGTCGGGCGGCGCGATGTCGGAGCCGACCGGCATGATCATCGGCGCCATCTCGGTGCTCGCCTATACGCTGCTCGGCGGCATGATCTCGGTGGCCGTGACCGACTTCATCCAGATGATCATCATCGTCGTGGGGCTGGTGTACATCGCCGTGGAAGTCTCGGGCATGGTGCCGGGCGGCGCGAGCGCCGTGATCGCCCACGCCTCGGAGGCCGGCAAGTTCGTGTTTCTGCCGGAAATGAACCCGGCCGACGTGCTCGCGTTCATCGCCGCGGGCATTACCATGATGTTCGGCTCGATTCCCCAGCAGGACGTGTTCCAGCGCGTCATGTCGTCCAAGTCCGAGAACGTGGCGGTCGCCGGCTCGGTGACGGGCGGTGTGCTGTACTTCTTCTTCACGTTCATTCCGATCTTCCTGGCGTACTCGGCGCTGCTCATTGTGCCGTCGATGGTGCAGAAGTACATCGGCTCCGATCCGCAGCAGATTCTGCCGCAGTTGGTGCTCACCAGCGTGCCGGTGCTCGCGCAGGTGATGTTCTTCGGGGCACTGCTCTCGGCGATCAAGAGCTGCGCCTCGGCCACGCTGCTCGCGCCGTCGGTGACGTTCGCGGAGAACATCATCCGCCCGATGCTGCCCGGTCGCATCGACGACAAGCACCTGCTGCGCCTGATGCGGATCGTGGTCCTGTGCTTTACCGCGCTGGTGCTCGTCTACGCGCTCAATTCGAAGGCGTCGATCTTCCAGATGGTGGAGAGCGCGTACAAGGTCACGCTCGTGTGCTGCTTCGTCCCGCTCGCGTTCGGCCTGTACTGGAAGCGTTCGAGCTCGCTGGGCGGCACGCTGGCCGTGTTCGCCGGCCTGCTCGTGTGGATCGGCTGTGAAATGTTCGCGCCCGACGCGCTGGTGCCGCCGCAACTGGCCGGCCTGCTGGCCTCGATCACGGGGATGGTCGTCGGCTCCCTCGTGCAGCCGGCGTCGCAGCGTGAGCCGGAGCAGCAGATCTCGACGATTTGAGGTCTTCAGGCGGAAAGTGAGTGCCCGCTAATATGACGGGGTTCGCCAGTCGCACGTCGGCCGTCGGCGGGCATGAAGGCGAAAGGGCGGCCGGCGCCGTCCTTCGCCACATCTTGGGCGGGCCGTCGCGCGGCATTCCCGACGATTGCGGCGATCGCCGCACTGACGCCATCTCTTGATCTCGCCCGCCCGCGCCCCCATATTCTCCGGACAAATCCCGAAAGCCTTGTGAAGCGGTTATAATTCAAGGCTTTGCGTGTCTTTTTCCGTCGGAAAGAAGAAAGAATCATGCCTATCTATGCCTATCGTTGCGAAACATGCGGTTTCGCCAAGGATGTGCTGCAAAAAATGAGCGATGACCCGCTCACCCAATGCCCGGAATGCGGCAAGGACTCGTTTCGCAAGCAGGTGACGGCTGCCGGGTTCCAGCTCAAGGGGTCCGGGTGGTATGTGACCGACTTCCGCGGCGGTTCGGGCGGCGCAAGCGCTACGGCGTCCGGCCCGGCGGCGGCATCGGCCGCGGCGCCTTCGGGCGAGAGCGCGTCGTCGGCCGGCGGCGAGTCGTCGAGTGCCTCGGCGGCCTCGTGCGGCGGCGGTTGTGCCTGTCACTGAGCCTGCCGACAATGGATTGGCCGGCGCGTCCGGCCAGTTGACCCGGCGCGCACGTTCGCGCCGAATTCCCTAGCCCCGCCCACATTCGCGAGTCCTGCCATGAGCGTCAAAAAACCCGCGTTGAAGACGATTTTCCTCACCGGCCTGCTGGTGCTGGTGCCCCTCGCGATCACGCTGTGGGTGTTGGGCCTGATCATCGGCACGATGGACCAGACGCTGCTCCTGCTGCCCGACGAATGGCAGCCGTCGCGCCTCATCGGCATGCGCGTGCCGGGCTTCGGCGTGGTGGTCACGCTGGCCTTCGTGTTCGTCGTCGGTCTTCTGGCGCATAATTTCATTGGCCAGAAGCTGGTCGGCTGGTGGGAGGCCGTGCTCACGCGCATTCCCATCGTCGGACCGCTCTATGGCAGCGTCAAGCAGGTCTCCGATACGCTGCTGTCGAGCAGCGGCAACGCGTTTCGCAAGGCGCTGCTCGTGCGGTACCCGCACGCGGATTCCTGGACCATCGCTTTCCTGACCGGCGCGCCGGGCGGCGACGTGGTCAATCACTTGCAGGGCGAGTACGTAAGCGTCTACGTGCCGACGACGCCCAACCCGACCTCGGGCTTCTTCCTGATGATGCGGGCGAGCGACGTCGTCGAGCTTGACATGAGCGTCGACGCCGCCCTCAAGTACATCGTATCGATGGGCGTGGTGGCGCCCGCCCACAACCCGCGCCAGCAACGTCCCGGCCCGCTCCTGTGAGCCACCGGGATTCACCGGCGTCATTTCTTGAAAATCGGAACAGCAAAATGTCCATGCGTACCTCCTACTGCGGTCTGGTGACCGAGCAACAACTGGGCCAAACGGTCAAGCTTTGTGGCTGGGTCAATCGCCGCCGTGATCACGGCGGGGTCATCTTCATCGACCTGCGCGATCGCGAAGGTCTGGTGCAGGTCGTGTGCGATCCGGATCGCGCGGAGATGTTCAAGGCCGCTGAAGGCCTGCGCAATGAATTCTGCGTGCAGGTCACGGGTCTCGTGCGCGCCCGCCCGGCGGGCACCGAGAACGCCAACCTCACGAGCGGCAAGATCGAAGTGCTGTGCCACGAACTCCAGGTGCTCAACGCCTCGGTGACGCCCCCGTTCCAACTCGACGACGAGAACCTGTCGGAGACCACGCGCCTGACGCATCGTGTGCTGGATCTGCGCCGCCCGCAGATGCAATACAACCTGCGCCTGCGCTACAAGGTGGCGATGGAAGTGCGCAAGTATCTCGACGCGCAAGGCTTCATCGACATCGAGACCCCGATGCTCACCAAGAGCACGCCGGAAGGCGCGCGCGACTACCTGGTGCCCTCGCGTGTGAACGCGGGCCAGTTCTTCGCGCTGCCGCAGTCGCCGCAACTCTTCAAGCAACTGCTGATGGTCGCCGGCTTCGACCGCTACTACCAGATCACCAAGTGCTTCCGCGACGAAGACCTGCGTGCCGACCGTCAGCCGGAGTTCACGCAGATCGACTGCGAAACCTCGTTCCTCTCCGAGCAGGAAATTCGCGATCTGTTCGAGAACATGATCCGTCATGTGTTCAAGGAAGCCATCGGCGTCGAGCTCGACGCCAAGGTGCCGGTCATGGAGTACGCCGAAGCCATGCGCCGCTTCGGCTCGGACAAGCCGGACCTGCGCGTGAAGCTCGAATTCACCGAGTTGACCGACGTGATGGCCGACGTGGACTTCAAGGTGTTCTCCGTGCCGGCCACGACCGAAGGCGGCCGCGTGGTCGCGCTGCGCGTGCCGGGCGGCGCCGAGATCTCGCGCAGCGAGATCGACGCGTACACCGAATTCGTGAAGATCTACGGCGCGAAGGGCCTGGCCTGGATCAAGGTCAATGAAGTGGCCAAGGGCCGCGACGGTCTGCAAAGCCCGATCGTGAAGAACCTGCACGACGCCGCCATCGCCTCGATTCTCGAGCGCACCGGCGCGCAGGACGGCGACATCATCTTCTTCGGCGCGGACAAGGCGAAGATCGTCAACGACGGTATCGGCGCACTGCGCCTGAAGATCGGTCACTCGGAGTTCGGCAAGAGCCACGGCCTGTTCGAAGCGGGCTGGCGTCCGCTGTGGGTCGTCGACTTCCCGATGTTCGAGTACGACGAGGAAGACGCCCGCTGGGTGGCGTGCCACCACCCGTTCACGAGCCCGAAGGACGAGCACATCGATTATCTCGAGTCCGATCCGGGCAAGTGCCTGGCGAAGGCCTACGACATGGTGCTCAACGGCTGGGAAATCGGCGGCGGTTCGGTCCGAATCTTCCAGGAAGACGTGCAGAGCAAGGTGTTCCGTGCGCTCAAGCTCGGCGAGGAAGAAGCCCGTGCGAAGTTCGGCTTCCTGCTCGACGCGCTGCAGTATGGCGCGCCGCCGCATGGCGGCATCGCGTTCGGTCTGGACCGCATCATCACGATGATGGCCGGCGCCGATTCGATCCGCGACGTGATCGCCTTCCCGAAGACGCAACGCGCGCAGGATCTGCTCACGCAGGCGCCGTCGCCCGTGGACGAGCGTCAACTGCGCGAGCTGCACATCCGTCTGCGTCAGCCGGAAGCGCCGAAGGCCTGACGAATGCCCTGGCGCCGGTCTTCCCCAAGGCCGACGCACCGCATTCCCGACCCCCTGTGCCGGAAGGCAAGGGGGTTTTTCTTTTGCCGACGATTCGCCGTGATACCTCGCATCACGGCATCGACGCCGCGCATTTGCCCATTACAATGAGGCACCCAAGCCGATTCCGATCGAGTCATCGCTGCCCGCATGAAGCCGTTCAAGATTCCCGAATCCGTACTCGTCGTGATCTATACGCCGTCGCTCGACGTGCTGCTCATCGAGCGCGCGGATGCGCCGGGCTTCTGGCAGTCCGTGACCGGCAGCAAGGATCGCATCGACGAGCCGCTGGCCGAGACGGCGACGCGTGAAGTGTTCGAGGAGACCGGCATTCGCGTCGGCGCCGGCGGGGCCGTCCCCGCCAGTGCGCTCACCGACTGGCGCCACCAGATTCAATACAACATCTACGAGCGATGGGCGCATCGCTATGCGCCGGGCGTCACGCGCAACACCGAGCACTGGTTCGGGCTGTGCGTGCCCGAGAACACGCCCGTCACGCTCGCGCCGCGCGAGCACGTCGCCTATGCGTGGATGCCCTGGGAGGCGGCCGCCGCCCGGTGCTTCTCGCCATCGAACGGCGACGCCATCCTGCAGTTGCCTTCGCGCGTGCGCTAGCCGCCGCATTGCGCGCCGATGAGCAAATACCTGCCGTTCACGCACGACAATCACCTGACGCTGCTCTATCTCGGTCAGGAATACTTCACCGCGCTCATCGACGCCATCGACAACGCCACGCGCGAGGTCGCGCTCGAGACGTACATCTTCGAAGCGGACGATGCCGGCCAGAATGTCTCGGCTGCCCTGCAGCGCGCCGCGCAACGGGGAGTCGCCGTGCGCGTGATCACCGACGGCATCGGCACGAGCCGGCGTCTTGCGTACTTCAACGACTGGCGCGAAGCCGGCGTGATGCATCGCATCTACAACCCGCATCTGTTTGGCAGGTTCGGTTTTTCGCGCACGCACCGCAAGCTCGCGGTCATCGATCATGCGGTGGCGTTCGTGGGCGGCATCAACATCATCGACGACTACAACGGCGGGGGCGGCGTGCGCATGGACGACCCGCGCTGGGACTTCGCCGTGCAATGCCGCGGCCCGATCGTGGCCGAGATCGCCATCGCGTTCCATATTCAGTGGCTGCGTCTCGCGCCGGGCTATCTGGGCACGCCGTTCCGGCATCGGCACCACGGATTGCGCGGGCGCCTGCACGCGCCCTACGCCGGCCAGGCGGCGTTCGTCGCACGGGATAACCTGCACAATCGCCGCGCCGTCGAAAAGGCCTATCTGATGGCGCTGGGGCGCGCGCGCCACGAGGTCTGGCTCGCGAACCCGTATTTCGTGCCGGGCCGGCGCCTGCGGCGTGCGCTCACGCAAGCCGCGCGCCGCGGCGTGGCGGTGCATCTGCTCATCGGCCGCAAGGAATTCCGGCTGCTCGATACGGCGGTGCCCTGGCTCTACGCCAAGCTGCTCGACGCCGGCGTGCGTATCGGCGAGTACGATATGCGCCAACTGCACGGCAAGGTTGCCGTGGTCGACGACGTCTGGGCGACGGTGGGCTCCTCCAATCTCGACGCGCTGTCGCTCTTCCTCAATCACGAGGCCAACGTGGTCGTGCTCGACGACCCCGTGGTCATCCAGTTGCGGGACCACATCCGGCGGGCGTTCGCCGACGCGCGCCTGATCGATCCCGCCCGCTACGGCGAGCGCTCGCGCTGGCGGCGCTTTCACCAATGGCTGGCCTATCGCCTGTATCGGCTGGCGATGAAAGTCCTCACGCGCTGGAAATACGACTGAATCGGCGTGCCTGCGGCCGCTCGGGCGCAGCGTATCGCCCGAAATCGATTAGGTATTCCGATCTAATAAATTCCTTGTTCGCCCATGGGCGTCCCCCAATAATAGGACGGCCGTTCGATTTTTTGGTTAGCATCGGAGAACGGATAACCAAAGCGATGCCATACACATGCGAAAGGGTGAACAGACACGTGCCGCGATCCTCAATGCCGCGCTCGAATTGGCGGGGCGGGACGGACTCGAAGGGCTGACGATCGGCTTGCTGGCCGATCGCATGCAAATGAGCAAGAGCGGCGTCTTCGCGCATTTCGGTTCGCGCGAGGACTTGCAGATCGAGGTGCTGCGCGAATACCAGCGGCGCTTCGAGCAGGAGGTGTTCGCGCCCAGCATGGAGGCGCCGCGCGGGCTGCCGCGACTCAGGGCGCTGGTGGATCGCTGGATGGACAAGCGCATTCGCGAAGTCACGACGGGCTGCATCTACATCAGCGGCGCCGTCGAATACGACGATCGCGCGGCCAGTCCGGTGCGCGAAGCCCTGGTGAAGAGTGTGCGGCTGTGGCGCTCGGCCCTGCTGCGCGCGATCACGCAGGCGAAGGAGGAGGGGCATCTGCGTGCGGACACCGATCCGCGTCTGATGCTCTTCGAGATGTACAGCCTGACGCTCGGCCTGCATCACGATGCGCGCTTCCTGCGGGAGGCGGGCGCCGTGGAGATGACCCGGGTGGCACTGGAAAAACTGATTTCGTCTTATCAGCGCGGGTAAGGCGCGAGCCGTCCGCGATTCGATTCGATTTGTTCGGAGGAGTAGGTCATGGGACAGTACAACGCGCCGCTGCGCGACATGCAATTCGTTCTGCACGAACTGCTGGGCGTGGAAAACGAATTGAAGGCATTGCCGAAACACGCGGACATCGATGCCGATACCATCAATCAGGTGCTCGAAGAAGCCGGCAAGTTCTGTAGCGAAGTGATCTTCCCGCTCAATCAGGTGGGCGATCGCGAAGGCTGCAAGTACGAAGGCGACGGCGTGGTGAGCACGCCCACGGGCTTCAAGGCCGCCTACCAGCAATACGTCGAAGCCGGCTGGCCCGCCCTTGCGTGCGATCCGGAGTTCGGCGGTCAGGGTCTGCCGCAGGTCGTGAACAACGCCCTGTACGAAATGCTCAACTCGGCCAATCAGGCCTGGACGATGTATCCGGGCCTCTCGCACGGCGCCTACGAGTGCCTGCACGCGCACGGCACGCCGGAGCAACAGGCGACCTATCTGCCGAAGATCGTCTCGGGCGAATGGACCGGCACGATGTGCCTGACCGAACCGCACTGTGGCACCGACCTGGGCATGCTGCGCACGAAGGCCGAGCCGAACGGCGATGGTTCGTACAGCATCTCGGGCACGAAAATCTTCATCTCGGCCGGCGAGCATGACATGGCCGCGAACATCATTCACCTGGTGCTGGCGCGTCTGCCCGATGCGCCGCCGGGAACGAAGGGCATCTCGCTGTTCGTCGTGCCGAAGTTCATCCCGGACGCGAACGGCGCACCGGGCGAGCGCAACGGCATCAAGTGCGGCTCGATCGAGCACAAGATGGGCATTCACGGCAATGCCACCTGCGTGATGAATCTCGACGGCGCGAAGGGCTGGCTCGTGGGCGAGCCGAACAAGGGCCTGAACGCCATGTTCGTGATGATGAACGCCGCACGCCAGGGCGTGGGCATGCAGGGGCTCGGCCTCACCGAAGTCGCTTATCAGAACTCGCTCGCCTATGCGAAGGAGCGCATCCAGATGCGCTCTCTCACCGGCCCCAAGGCGCCGGACAAGCCTGCAGACCCGATCATCGTGCACCCCGACGTGCGCCGCATGCTGCTCACGCAGAAGGCCTATGTCGAAGGCGGCCGCGCGTTCTCGTACTGGACCGCGCTGCACATCGACAAGGAGCTCTCGCATGCCGACGAAGCGCAGCGCAAGGAGGCCGCCGATCTCGTCGCACTGCTCACGCCCATCATCAAGGCGTTCCTGACCGATAACGCGTTTGAGTGCACGAACCACGCGCTGCAGATCTACGGTGGCCACGGCTTCATTTCCGAGTGGGGCATGGAGCAGTACGTGCGCGACGCGCGCATCAACATGATCTACGAAGGCACCAACTCGATCCAGGCGCTCGACCTGCTCGGCCGCAAGGTGCTCGGCGACATGGGCGCGAAGCTCAAGAAGTTCGGCAAGATCGTGCAGGACTTCGTCGAGGCCGAAGGCGTGAAGGAAGAGATGCAGGAGTTCGTCAACCCGCTCGCGGACATCGGCGACAAGGTCCAGAAGCTGACGATGGAAATCGGCATGAAGGCGATGGCCAATCCGGACGAGGTGGGCGCGGCGAGCGTGCCGTATCAGCGCGTGGTCGGCCATCTCGTGTTCGCGTACTTCTGGGCGCGCATGGCCCGCATTGCGCTCGACAAGCAAGGCAGCGGCGACAAGTTCTACGAATCGAAGCTCGCCACGGCGCGCTTTTACTTCGCCAAGCTGCTGCCGGAGACCGCGTCGCAAATCCGCATGGCCCGTGCCGGCGCGAAGACGCTGATGGATATCGACGTCGACCTGTTCTGAGAGCGGAGGAGATTACCGTGAGCCAAACCAACAAACCCCTGGTCGTCCGCAAGGTCGCCGTGCTCGGCGCCGGCGTGATGGGCGCGCAGATCGCCGCGCATCTGGTCAATGCGAAAGTGCCCGTCGTGCTGTTCGATCTGCCGGCCAAGGAAGGCCCGAAGAACGGCATCGTCACGCGCGCCATCGAAGGCCTCAAGAAGCTGAGCCCGGCGCCGTTCGCCGACAAGGCCGATGCGCAGTACATCGAGGCGGCCAACTATGAGGACGACCTCGCCCGGCTGGGCGAATGCGACGTGGTGATCGAAGCCATCGCCGAGCGCATGGACTGGAAGCACGACCTGTACAAGAAGGTCGCGCCGCACCTGGCCGCGCATGCGATCTTCGCCTCGAACACGTCGGGGCTGTCGATCACCGAACTCTCGGAGGGCTTCGACGCCGACCTGAAGGCGCGCTTTTGCGGCGTGCATTTCTTCAACCCGCCGCGCTACATGCATCTGGTCGAACTGATCCCGACGGCGGCCACCGAGCCGGCGATCCTCGATCAGCTCGAAACGTTCCTCACGTCCACGCTCGGCAAAGGCGTGGTGCGCGCAAAGGATACGCCGAACTTCATCGCGAACCGCGTGGGCATCTTCTCGATCCTGGCGGTGTTCGCCGAGGCGCAGAAGTACGGCATTGCGTTCGACGTCGTCGACGACCTGACCGGCAGCAAGCTCGGCCGCGCCAAGTCGGCCACGTTCCGCACGGCCGACGTGGTCGGTCTCGATACGATGGCCCATGTCATCAAGACGATGCAGGACAACCTCAAGGACGACCCGTTCTACCCGACCTACGCCACCCCGCCGGTGCTCAAGGCGCTCGTGGAGAAGGGCGCGCTGGGGCAGAAAACGGGGGCGGGCTTCTACAAGAAGGAAGGCAAGGTCATCAAGGTCCTTGACCCGCAGTCGGGCGAATACGTCGAGTCGGGCAAGAAGGCCGACGAAATGGTGGTACGCATGTTGAAGAAGGCGCCGGCCGAGCGGCTGCGCCTGCTGCGCGAATCGACCCACCCGCAGGCGCAGTTCCTGTGGGCGGTGTTCCGCGACGTGTTTCACTACATCGGCGTGTATCTCGAGCAGATTGCCGAGAGCGCGCGCGACGTGGACTTTGCGATCCGCTGGGGTTTCGGCTGGAGCACGGGGCCGTTCGAGGACTGGCAGGCCGCCGGCTGGAAGGACGTCGCCCAGTGGGTGCAGGAAGACATCGACGCGGGCAAGGCCCTGTCGAGCGCGCCGCTGCCCAAGTGGGTCACCAGCGGCAAGGTCGCCGAAGCCGGTGGTGTGCATACCGCACAGGGCGCTTATGCGCCGGCGAAAGACGCCTTCGTGCCGCGCAGCACGCTGCCGGTGTACCAGCGCCAGGTGTTCCCGGCTTCGCTCGTGGGCGAAGCGGGCAACGATCCGCGCAAGTTCGGCAAGACCATCGAGGAGAACGACGCCGTGCGCGTGTGGGTCGACGACACGCCGGGCCAGGACGACGTGCTCATCGTCTCGTTCAAGTCGAAAATGAACACGATCGGCCCGGACGTCATCGACGGTCTGACGCGCGCCATCGATCTGGCCGAGCAGCAGTACCGCGCGGTGGTGGTGTGGCAGCCGACGTCGCTGCAGCTCGGCGCGCCGGGCGGTCCGTTCTCGGCCGGCGCCGATTTGGCCGCCGCGATGCCGGCGTTCATGATGGGCGGTGCGAAGGGCATCGAGCCCTTCATCAAGAAATTCCAGGACGGCATGATGCGCGTGAAGTATGCGCAGGTGCCGGTCGTCTCGGCGGTGTCCGGTATTGCGCTGGGCGGCGGCTGCGAGTTGTTGCTCCATAGCGCCAAGCGCGTGGCCGCGCTCGAGAGCTACATCGGTCTGGTGGAGGTCGGCGTGGGCCTCGTGCCGGGCGGCGGCGGCCTGAAGGAAGCCGCCATTCGCGCGGCCGAGGCCGCGCAGGCAGCCGGCAGCGTGCAATACCTCCAGTTCGTGACGAAGTCGTTTACCAATGCGGCCATGGCGAAGGTCTCGAGCTCCGCGCTCGACGCACGCGAGATGGGCTACCTCAAGCCGTCGGACACGATCGTCTACAACGTGCACGAACTGTTGTCGGTCGCCCGCAACGAGGCGCGCGCGCTGGCCATGGCCGGCTATCGGCCGCCGCTCAAGCCAGCCGGCATTCCGGTGGCGGGCCGCTCGGGCATCTCGACGATCAAGGCCCAGCTCGTGAACATGCGCGACGGCAACTTCATCTCGGCGCACGACTTCCTGATCGCCTCGCGCATCGCCGAAGCCGTGTGCGGCGGCGACGTCGAAGCGGGCAGCCTCGTGAACGAAGAATGGCTGCTGGCGCTCGAGCGTCGCGCCTTCATCGACCTGCTGGGCACGTCGAAGACCCAGGAACGCATCATGGGCATGCTGCAAACCGGCAAGCCGGTGCGCAACTAAGCCGATCGGAGACTGACATGAGCAAACAACTGCAAGACGCCTACATCGTTGCCGCCACCCGCGCGCCGATCGGCAAGGCACCGAAGGGCAGCTACAAGAACACGCGTCCGGACGACCTGCTCGCGACCATCCTGAAGAGCACGCTCGCGCAGGTGCCCGATCTCGATCCGAAAGTGATCGAGGACGCGATCATTGGCTGCGCCATTCCCGAAGCGCAGCAGGGCCTGAACGTGGCGCGCATCGGCGCGCTGCTCTCCGGGCTGCCCAACACGGTGGGCGGCGTGACCGTCAACCGCTTCTGCGCCTCGGGCCTTACGGCGCTGGCCATGGCCGCCGACCGCATCCGCGTGGGTGAAGCCGACGCGATGATCGCGGGCGGCGTCGAGAGCATGAGCATGGTGCCGATGATGGGCAACACGCCCTCGCTCTCTCCGTCGATCTTCGAGCGCGACGAGAACGTGGGCATTGCCTATGGCATGGGGCTGACCGCCGAGAAGGTCGCGCAGCAGTGGGGCGTGTCGCGCGAAGCGCAGGACGCCTTTGCGCTGGCCTCGCACCAGAAGGCCATCAAGGCGCAGCAGGCCGGCGAGTTCGCGAACGAGATCACGCCCATCGAGATCGTCGAGCGTTTCCCGAACCTCGCGACGGGCGAGGTTGCGGTCAAGACGCGCACACTCTCGCTCGACGAGGGGCCGCGCCCCGATACGTCGATCGAAGGCCTGGCCAAGCTGCGTCCGGTGTTCGCGAACAAGGGTTCGGTCACGGCGGGCAACAGCTCGCAGACGTCGGACGGCGCCGGCGCGCTGCTCGTCGTGAGCGAGAAGATCCTCAAGCAATTCAACCTTACGCCGCTCGCGCGCTTCGTGTCGTTCGCCGTGCGCGGCGTGCCGCCCGAGATCATGGGCATCGGCCCCAAGGAGGCCATTCCGGCCGCGCTGCGCGCCGCGGGGCTGACGCAGGACCAGATGGACTGGATCGAGCTGAACGAAGCGTTTGCCGCACAGGCGCTGGCCGTCATCAAGGATCTCGACCTGGACACGAGCAAGGTCAACCCGATGGGCGGCGCCATTGCGCTGGGTCACCCGCTTGGCGCCACCGGGGCGATTCGCGCGGCGACCGTGGTGCACGCGCTGCGCCGTCATAACCTGAAGTACGGCATGGTCACGATGTGCGTGGGCACCGGCATGGGCGCGGCGGGGATTCTCGAGCGCATGTAAGCCGGTCACCGCTCGGGAGCAAGCGCGATCATGCATCCCACGATGCCGTGGTGCTGTGCTGGCACCCGGCACTGACGATCCGAGGCGCCGGGGTGTGGCCGTGCGAATGCGCAGCCGCCCCCGGCGTTTTTTCATACCGCAGGCGGCGCATGGGCCGGCGGCGGGGCGTTCCCCCAAGGAGACAAACGAGATGGAAGACGTATTGGTGCAGCGCCAGGGCGCGGTGCAGGTGCTGACCTTCAACCGCGCGCACAAGAAAAACGCAATTACCGCCGCGATGTACCAGGCGCTGGCCGACGGCATCAACGAGGCGGAGGCCGACGCCTCGCTGCGCGTGATCCTGATCCAGGGGCAGCCCGAGGCATTCTCCGCGGGCAACGACCTCGAGGACTTCCTCAAGCATCCGCCGAAGGACGAGGACGCCCCCGTGTTCCAGTTCCTGCGCGCCATCAGCCAGGCGAGCAAGCCGATCGTGGCCGCCGTGGCCGGCAACGCCGTGGGCGTGGGCACGACGCTGCTGCTGCACTGCGACGTCGTCTACGCTGCCGAGACGGCGCGGTTCTCGCTGCCGTTCTCGCAACTGGCGCTGTGTCCCGAAGCAGCGTCGAGCTGGTTGCTGCCGCGCGTGGCGGGGTATCAGCGCGCCGCCGAGAAGCTGCTGTTCGGCGAGCCGTTCGACGTGAGTGAGGCGGTGGCCATGGGTTTCGTCAATCGCATCGTGCCGGCCGCCGAGCTCGCCGACTATGCGGCCGGACGGGCCGCACAGCTGGCCGCCATGCCGGCCGCGTCGCTGCACGCGACCAAGCAGTTGATGAAGGGCGACAGCGCGCGCGACGTGCAGGAGCGCATCCGCGAGGAAGCGCTGGAGTTCGGCAAGCGGCTGATCTCGCCCGAGGCGCGCGAGGCGTTCACGGCCTTCTTCGAGAAGCGAAAACCGGATTTCAGCCAGTTCTCGTGAGCCCGCCCGCCGCTCGGCCGGGCCGGCATGCCAGCGCGCTCACGCCGGTGCGTCGAGCTTGGGCAGCGGGCGCGGGCGGCGGTCCTCGTCGGTGGCCACGTAGGTGACCATCGCCTCGGTGACTTTGACGATCTCGTGCGACAGGCGCATGCGCTGCGCATATGCCTCGACGTAGACGGTGATCGACGTGTTTCCCGTCTTCACGATGGTCGCGTAAAAGCTCAGCAGATCGCCGACGAAGACCGGCTCCTTGAACAGGAACGAGTTGACGGCGATGGTGGCTACCCGGCCGTTGGCGCGCTGGGCCGCCGGAATGGAGCCGGCGATGTCGACTTGCGACATGATCCAGCCGCCGAAGACGTCGCCGTGGGCGTTGGCGTCGGCGGGCATCGGCATCACGCGCAACGCCAGTTGTTTTTCTTCGGGCAGGGCCGTGAGGGCAGGGGTCGGGGTACTCATGAGATTCCTTGCGTGAGCCGGGGGAGCCGGAAAAGTCCGGCGGGCCGGGAAACACGGCGAAGCGCGCGTCATACCCGACGGCCGGACTGGCGCGGGCCTCGGAGGGCCGCTGCGCAGCCCGCCGAGGCGGGAGCTCACCCGGCGCCGGCTCAGCATGAGACGCCGGGTTCTGCGAAAATACGCCATCGACGATTTTAGCGGAAAGCCCTCGCGCGAGCCGGACGCCGCCCCCCCACTTCATCATGAGACGTTTCACTGCGGCCGAACCCGCGCCGGCGGCCTCCGGTTCTCGGAACCATGCCCGGCCGGCCCGCGGCGACTGGCAGGTCATCAAGTCGCTGCTGCCGTATCTGCTGGAATTTCGCGCACGCGTCGCGCTCGCGCTGTCGTGCCTCGTGCTCGCCAAGGTGGCTAACCTGGGCGTGCCCATCCTCATGAAGCACATTGTCGACGCCCTCGGGCCGGTGGCGGCGCTCTCGACCGCCGCGCGGGCGTCGGCCGACCCGAGCCTGATCGTGGTGGGCGGCCTTGGCCTGCTGGTGATCGCCTACGGGCTCGTGCGGCTGTCCACGTCGCTTTTCACCGAGCTGCGCGAAATCCTGTTCTCGAAGGTGACCGAAAGCGCCGTGCGGCAGATCGCGCTCAAGGTGTTCCGGCATCTCCACGCGCTCTCGCTGCGCTTTCATCTCGAGCGGCAGACCGGCGGCATGAGCCGCGACATCGAGCGCGGCACGCGAGGCATCCAGTCGATGATCTCGTACTCGCTCTACAGCATCCTGCCCACGGTGATCGAAGTGGCGCTGGTGCTCGGCTTCTTCGTGGCGCGCTACGACGCGTTCTACGCAATTGTCACGCTCGGCGCGCTGGTGCTCTACATCACGTTCACGGTCAAGGTCACGGAGTGGCGCACGCACTTTCGCCGAACGATGAACGAACTCGATTCGAAGGCCAACGCGCGCGCCATCGATTCGCTCATCAATTACGAGACGGTGAAGTACTTTGGCAACGAGGCGTTCGAGACGCAGCGCTACGACGAGAACCTGAAGCGCTACCGCGCGGCGGCCATCCGTTCGCAGAATTCGCTCTCGGTGCTCAACTTCGGCCAGCAGGCGATCATCGCCGCCGGCCTCATCCTGATTCTGTGGCACGCCACGCAGGGCGTGATGAGCGGACGCATGACGCTGGGCGATCTGGTGCTCGTCAACACGTTCATGCTCCAGCTCTATATTCCGCTGAACTTCCTCGGTGTGATCTACCGCGAACTCAAGCAGGCCATGACGGACATGGACCGCATGTTCACGCTGCTCGACGTCAATCGCGAAGTGGCCGACCCGCCCGGCGCCCGCTCGCTCGCATGCAGCGGCGGGACGGTGCGCTTCGAGCATGTGAACTTCGGCTACGAGCCGACACGCCAGATTCTGCACGACGTCGATTTCACGGTTGCGGCGGGCACGACCACGGCCGTCGTGGGCCACAGCGGCTCGGGCAAGTCCACGCTCTCGCGCCTGCTGTTTCGCTTCTACGACGTGGGCTTTCCCGGCGTGCCCGCTGGTCGCATCACGATCGACGGCCAGGACATCCGCGAGGTCACGCAGGACTCGCTGCGCGCGGCCATCGGCATCGTGCCGCAGGACACGGTGCTGTTCAACGACACGATTTACTACAACATCGCCTACGGCAATCCGTCGGCCTCGCGCGACGAGGTGATCGCGGCCGCGCGCGCCGCGCATATCCACGATTTCATCGAAAGCCTGCCCGCGGGGTACGAGTCGATGGTCGGCGAGCGCGGCCTGAAACTCTCCGGCGGCGAGAAGCAGCGCGTGGCGATTGCGCGGACCATCCTCAAGAATCCGCACATTCTGATTTTCGACGAAGCGACCTCGGCGCTCGATTCGCGCTCGGAGCAGGCGATTCAGGCGGAGTTGCGCAACATCGCGCGCGAGCGCACGACGCTGGTCATCGCACACCGCCTCTCGACGGTGGTGCACGCCGCGCAGATCATCGTGCTCGACAAGGGGCGCATCGTGGAGCGCGGCACGCACGACGAACTGCTGCGCGCCGAGGGCCTGTACGCGCAGATGTGGGCGCTGCAGCAGCAACGGCGTGGCGGCGAGGGAGACGCCGAGGCGTCGCACTTCGCCACGGTCGTGTCCTGAGCGGCCTGGCAGCCCCGTGCGCGGGCATCTCCGGGAGCACGTTTGTCATCCGCGCCGCCGATTGAGTAGACTAGCGCGCTGACATCGCCGACGCGGGAGCACCGCATGGAAATCAAGTGGCTCGAGGACTTCGTGTCGCTCGCCAAGACGAACAGTTTCAGCCGTTCGGCCGAGCTGCGCCATGTGACGCAGCCGGCATTCTCGCGCCGCATCCAGGCACTCGAGGCGTGGCTGGGCAGCGAACTGATCGACCGTTCCAGCTACCCCACGCGCCTGACCCCGGCGGGGGACGTCTTCTACGAGCAGGCGCTCGCACTGCTCGCCCAGGCGCAGGAAGCGCGGGCGCTGCTGCGCGAGCAGCGCTCGGCGGACCACTCGGTGCTGGACTTCGCCGTGCCGCACACGCTCTCGATGACCTTCTTCCCGCGCTGGCTCAAGACGCTGGAAAAGCGTCTGGGCCTCTTGCGCAGCCGCTTGCGCGCGTTGAACGTGCATGACGCGGCCATGTCGCTCACGGATGGCGGCTGCGATCTGCTGATGTGCTACTACCACCCGAGCCAGCCGCTGCAGCTCGACGCCTCGCGCTACGAGATGGTGGTGCTCGGCAGCGAGCGCTTCAGCCCGTACAGCGCACCCACGCCGCAAAAGCGCGCCCGCTTCAGGCTGCCGGGCACGCCCGAAGCGCCGGTGCCCTATCTCGCCTATACGTCCAACGCCTACCTCGGACGCATGGCGGATCTGCTCGTGGGCGACACGGCGAACCCGCCACATCTGGACAAGGTCTACGAGACCGACATGGCCGAGGCCCTCAAGGCGATGGTGCTCGCCGGGCATGGCGTGGCATTCCTGCCGCAGAGCGCCGTGGTCGACTCGATTGCGCGCGGCGAACTGGTGGACCTCGCCCCGCCCGGCAAGGCGGGCGCGCCTTGGCATCTGGACATGGAAATCCGCCTGTACCGCGACCGGCTCGCCTACACCGACGCGAGCCACCGGCGCGAGCGCGCCAAGCGCGATGCCGTCGAGGCGTTCTGGCAGGCGGTGCGCGATCAGGTCAAGGGGTGAAAAGGGGGGTGAAAAGGGGGGTGAAAAGGGGAGAAAAGGGGTAATAGGGGGCGAAAGGGGCGAAAGGGGCGAAAGGGGAAGGGGAGGAAAGCCGGGAAAAAAACCGGGAGCGTAGTAGGGGCTCCTCAGGGAATTCCCATTGGTTGACAGACCCCGGTGCCAGCGTTGGCGCGCGTTCGCCGCCATTCGCGTGACGAACCGGTGAAATGAGGAAACTATGCAGGAATTGCATAGTTGCATGTTTTTTCGGCATTGGATTGTTTTCGACGGTTATTTGTAAAGTGCGAGCCATTCGTGTCGTGCCTGCGTGCGGGCACTGATTGAAGCCGGAGAATCCAGAGATGTCTCAAACGTCACATGCCTTGCCTTCCTACCTTCAGGCCGACGACCTCGGCCCGTGGGGCAACTACCTTCAGCAGGTCGATCGCGTCACGCCCTACCTGGGCTCGCTCTCGCGCTGGGTCGAAACCCTCAAGCGCCCGAAGCGCATCCTGATCGTCGATTGCCCGATCGAGCTCGACAACGGCACCATCGCGCACTTCGAGGGCTACCGCGTGCAGCACAACACCTCGCGCGGCCCCGGCAAGGGCGGCGTGCGCTTTCATCAGGACGTCACGCTCTCCGAAGTGATGGCTCTGTCCGCGTGGATGTCGGTCAAAAACGCAGCCGTGAACGTGCCTTACGGCGGCGCCAAGGGCGGTATCCGTGTGGACCCGCGCAAGCTCTCGCGCGGCGAGCTCGAGCGCCTCACGCGCCGCTACACCAGTGAGATCAACATCATCATCGGCCCGACGAAGGACATTCCGGCGCCGGACGTCAACACCAATGAACAGATCATGGCGTGGATGATGGACACCTACTCGATGAACGAGGGTTCCACCGCCACCGGTGTCGTGACCGGCAAGCCGATCTCGCTGGGCGGCTCGCTCGGTCGGCGCGAGGCCACCGGCCGCGGCGTGTTCGTGGTGAGCTGCGAAGCGGCCCGCCGCCTGGGCATGGACGTGCGCGGCGCGCGCGTGATCGTGCAGGGCTTCGGCAACGTGGGCGGTATCGCCGCACGCCTGTTCCATGAGGCCGGCGCACACGTCATCGGCGTGCAAGACCACACCGGCACGATTTACAAGTCGGACGGCCTGGACGTGCCGAACCTGCTCAAGCATGTGGCCGAGACCGGCGGCGTGGGCGGTTTCGCGGCGGCCGAATCGATCAAGGACGAGGAGTTCTGGTCGCTCGACTGCGAGTTCCTGATTCCGGCGGCGCTGGAAAACCAGATCACCGAGAAGAACGCCGACAAGATCCGCGCAAAGGTCGTGGTCGAAGGCGCGAACGGCCCGACGACGACGGCGGCCGACGACATCCTGCGCAGCAAGAACATCCTCGTGGTGCCGGACGTGGTCGCCAACGCCGGCGGCGTGACCGTGTCGTACTTCGAATGGGTGCAGGACTTCTCGAGCTTCTTCTGGACCGAGGAAGAAATCAACCACCGTCTGGAGCGCATCATGCGCGAAGCGTTCGACGGCGTGTGGCACGTGGCCCAGGAGCACAAGGTGTCGCTGCGCACGGCGGCGTTCATCGTGGCGTGCAGCCGGATTCTTCAGGCCCGTGAAATGCGTGGCCTGTACCCCTGATCGTGGGCGCTGCGGCACTAAGTAGTAATACGCATTAATGCGTAAAACCGAATGTTCGGGGCGATTTACGTCAAAAAAGGCGGACGTTCCGAGCATTCGAGAATAAAAAAATAGGCAATTGCAGTGCTAGAATGCATTCGTTTTGTGCCAAGGAGACCAAGGAATGACCCTCTCGAAAATTGCATTGGCGATGTGCTGTGTGGGCCTGATGGCAGGTGCTGCGCAGGCTCAGGAAAGCGGTACGCTCAAGAAGATCAAGGACAGCGGCGTTATTTCGCTGGGTAACCGCGAATCGTCGATCCCGTTCTCGTTCTACGATAACCAGCACAATGTCGTGGGCTATGCCAACGACGTCGCGATGGCCATCGTGGCGGAAGTCAAGAAAGAGCTGAACCTGCCGAAGCTGGACGTCAAGCAGACCCCGATCACGTCGCAAAACCGTATTCCGCTGGTGCAGAACGGCACCATCGACATCGAGTGCGGTTCGACCACGAACAATGCCGAGCGCCAGAAGCAGGCTGCGTTCTCGAACACGTTCTTCATCATCGGCACGCGCTTGCTGACGAAGAACAGCTCGGGCGTGAAGGATTTTGCCGACCTCAAGGGCAAGAACGTCGTGACCACGGCGGGTACGACCTCGGAGCGTCTGCTGCGCGAGATGAACCAGAAGGAAAACATGGGCATGAACATCATCAGCGCCAAGGATCACGGCGAGGCAGCCATTACGCTGCACTCGGGCCGCGCCGTGGCGTTCATGATGGATGACGCCCTGCTCGCCGGCGAGCGCGCCAAGTTCAAGGATGCCAAGGACTACAGCATCGTCGGCAAGCCGCAATCGTATGAAGCCTACGGCTGCATGATGCGCAAGGACGATCCGGCCTTCAAGAAGCTGGTCGACAAGGCGGTCGCGGACTACCAGAAGTCGGGCAAGGCACAGGCCGACTACAAAAAGTGGTTCCAGTCGCCGATCCCGGCGCTGGGCGGCACGAACATGGACTTCCCGCCGTCGGCCGAAATGGCAGCCCTCTGGAAGTCGCCGAACGACAATGCCGACGTTCAGGGCGCCAAGTAAGCCGACATCGGCTTGACGGATCGCTGAACATTATCGGTGCGTAATGCTGAAGCGGAAGGAGTCGATCCTTCCGCTTCTTTTTAAGCAAGACAAGTAGAAAAAGGGGAGATCATGGCTCTCGGTCTCGATTTCAGTTTCTTCTTCCAGCCGGTGGCCACCGGCGAGGACACCACCTACTTCGGGTGGCTGGTCTCGGGCTTCAAGCTCACGCTTGAGGTGGGCCTCGGCGGCTGGATCATCGCGCTCATCGTCGGCTCCGTGCTCGGCGTGATGCGCACCGTCCCCAACAAGTGGATCTCCGGCTTCGCGACGGCTTACGTCGAGCTGTTCCGGAACATCCCGTTGCTGGTGCAGTTGTTCTTCTGGTACTACGTAGCCCCCGACTTTCTGCCCGAAGGCGTGCGCCAGTGGCTGTTCTCGCTCAATCCCTCGAACGTCTCGCTGCTCACCGGTGTGGTCGGCCTGGGGCTCTTCACGGCCGCCCGGGTGTGTGAACAGGTGCGTTCCGGTATCAATTCGCTGCCCAGGGGCCAGAAGAATGCCGGTCTGGCCATGGGACTCACGCTGCCGCAGACGTATCGCTTCGTGCTGCTGCCGGTGGCGTTTCGCGTGGTGATTCCGCCGATCACCTCGGAGTTCGTCAACATCTTCAAGAATTCGGCCGTGATCTCGACGGTGAACCTGCTCGAGCTGACCGGTCAGGGCAAGCAGCTCATCGACTACACGGCGCATAGCTACGAATCGTTCATCGCTGTGACGATCGCGTACATGCTCATCAACATCGTCGTGCTCATGCTCATGCGTTGGCTCGAATCGAAGACCCGCCTGCCGGGCTACATCGGGGGCAAATAATGGGTGAGATTTTCGCTTGGGGCGGCGCGATCGACGCGATGCCGCTGCTCGTCAAGGGCATGGTCACCACGCTGCAGATCACGGTGCTCGCCGTGATCGTCGGCATCATCTGGGGCACGCTGCTCGCAATGATGCGCCTGTCGGGGGTGACGGTCCTGAAGTGGTTCGCGGACCTGTACGTGAACGTATTCCGCTCGATCCCGCTGCTGATGGTGCTGCTGTGGTTCTTCCTGATCGTGCCGCAGGTGCTGCGCTCGCTGCTCGACGTGCCGCCGACCTGGGATATCCGGATGGTCTCGGCACTGGTGGCCTTTTCGCTGTTCGAAGCGGCGTATTATTCGGAGATCATCCGCGCCGGTATCCAGAGCGTGTCGCGCGGCCAGATGTCCGCCGCCTTCGCGCTGGGCATGTCGTACTGGCAGGCGATGGGCCTCGTGGTGCTGCCGCAGGCGTTCCGCAACATGGTGCCGTTGCTGCTCACGCAGGGCATCATTCTGTTCCAGGATACGTCGCTCGTGTACGCGATCGCCTTGGCCGACTTCTTCGGCATGGCGTACCAGGTGGGCCAGCGTGACGGCACTCTGCCTGCGATGATTGTGTTTGCCGGAGCGGTCTACTTCGTGATCTGCTTCACGGTTTCGATGTTGGTTAAACGTCTTCAAAAGAGGTTGGCGAAATGATTACCCTGAAAAACGTCTCCAAGTGGTACGGCCAGTTCCAGGTGCTCACGGACTGCTCCACTGAAGTCAAGAAGGGTGAAGTCGTGGTGGTGTGCGGCCCGTCGGGTTCGGGCAAGTCCACGCTCATCAAGACCGTCAACGGTCTGGAGCCGATCCAGCAAGGCGAGATCATCGTCGACGGCACCTCGGTCGCCGACCCGAAGACGAACCTGGCCAAGCTCCGCTCGCGCGTGGGCATGGTGTTCCAGCACTTCGAGCTGTTCCCGCACCTGTCGATTACCGAGAACCTGACGCTCGCGCAGGTCAAGGTGCTCGGCCGGCGCAAGGACGAGGCCACCGAGAAGGGCCTCAAGCTGCTCGAGCGCGTGGGCCTCAAGGCGCATGCGCACAAGTTCCCGGGACAGCTCTCGGGCGGTCAGCAGCAGCGCGTGGCCATCGCCCGCGCCCTGTGCATGGACCCGATCGCCATGTTGTTCGACGAGCCGACGTCGGCCCTCGATCCGGAAATGATCAACGAAGTGCTCGACGTGATGGTCGAACTGGCTCAGGAAGGCATGACCATGATGGTGGTCACGCACGAAATGGGCTTCGCCAAGAAGGTCGCGAACCGCGTGATCTTCATGGACCAGGGCCTGATCGTCGAAGACGACAAGAAGGAAGAGTTCTTCGCGAACCCGAAGTCGGATCGCGCCAAGGATTTCCTGGCCAAGATCCTGCACTGATCGATGCCGGCGGGCGTGACATCGAACACATCACGCCGCACATCACGCCGCACATCGCGCCGGAACGAAAAAGCGTGCCCTCGGGCACGCTTTTTTTGTGGGCGCCTGCCGGCGCCGCCAGCGCCATCGGTCGCGCGCGGCGGCAGGCGCTTCCTGGCCCTTACTGACAGGCCGTGTTCTGCGCGTTGCGAAGGCGCACGGCCTCAGGGATCGGCACGACGGTGCGCAGCGACGGCGCGCCCTTTTCGAACAGGATCAGCTCGCCCGGCTCGAAGGTCGTCCAGGTTTCGTTGTCGGTAAGCGGCACGGTCGCAATGACGGCCACGCGATCGGCCGGCGTCGTGAACTTCGCGAAATCGATTTCCCAGTCGGCGTCGATCAGATGCGCCTTCGTAAACGGCCACTGCCGCGCGATGAAATGCAGTCGCGTGGAGCAATGGGCGATGAGCGCCTGTCCGTTGGACAGCACGAAATTGAACACGCCGTGGCGCGTGATCGTGCGGGTGATGTCTTCCACCGCGTGGAAAAGCTCGTCGAGCGGCGGCTGTGAACCAGGGAAGCGCTTGCGCAGGCCCTGCATGATGTCGCAGAACGCGCGCTCGCTGTCGGTCGTACCGACCGGTTGGTAGACGCCGGAGAGAAACGGGTCGTAATCGTGCAGATCGCCGTTGTGGGCGAAGATCCAGTGGCGGCCCCACAGTTCGCGCTGGAACGGGTGGCAGTTCTCCAGCTCGACGACGCCCTGCGTCGCCTTGCGGATGTGGGCGATGACGTTCTTCGACTTGATCGGGTACTTCTTCACCAACTCGGCAATGGGCGAGTTCGCCGCCGCCTGGTGATCGATGAAAAGCCGGCAGGCCTTGTCCTCGAAGAACGCGATACCCCAGCCGTCGGCATGGTGATCCGTGCCGCCCCCGCGCGCCGCAAAACCGGTAAATGAAAACGTGATGTCGGTCGGTTCCGCGCAATTCATTCCGAGCAGTTGGCACATGGGACGGGCAAATCGATGATGGGCTGCGCACGTCGTGTCGGAGCGCCGCAACCGTTACAATATGGGGTTGCACAAGCATAGCATCGGCCCCTGTGTACGTACATTCCCGCCCAAAAAGTCCGTCGCGCGCACGCGTCATCTCGCGCCGCCGCGGCCTTCATGGGCCAGCCGTCCCCCAAGCCCCGGAAAACGCCCATGACGACCCAACTGACCATCACCCGCCCCGATGACTGGCATCTGCACGTACGCGATGGCGACGTGCTCAGGAGTGTGCTGCCCGACAGCGCCCGCCAGTTCGGCCGCGCGATCATCATGCCGAACCTCAAGCCGCCGGTCACCACGACCGAGCAGGCCGCCGCCTATCGCGAGCGCATCCTCGCCGCGCGCCCGGCCGGCAACACGTTCGAGCCGTTGATGACGCTATACCTGACCGACAACACGCCGGGCGACGAGATCCGCCGCGCCAAGGCGTCGGGCTTCGTGCACGGCGTGAAGCTCTACCCGGCCGGGGCCACGACGAACTCCGACGCGGGTGTGACCGACCTCGCGAAGTGCCGCGGCGCGCTCGAAGCGATGCAGGAAGTCGGCATGCCGCTGCTGGTGCACGGTGAGGTGACGAGCGCGGACATCGATATCTTCGATCGCGAAAAGGTCTTCATCGACCGCGTCATGACGCCACTGCGCCGCGATTACCCGGCTCTGAAGGTCGTTTTCGAGCACATCACCACGAAGGACGCGGCCGAGTACGTCGCTCAGGCCGACGGTCCGATCGCCGCCACCATCACCGCGCATCACCTGCTGTACAACCGCAACGCGATCTTCACCGGCGGCATTCGCCCGCACTATTACTGCCTGCCCGTGCTCAAGCGCGAGACGCATCGCGAGGCGCTGGTCAAGGCGGCCACCTCGGGCAGCCGCCGGTTCTTCCTGGGCACGGACAGCGCGCCGCACGCCCGTGGCGTGAAGGAAGCCGCCTGCGGCTGCGCCGGTTGCTACACGGCGCTGCACGCGATCGAGCTGTATGCGGAAGCGTTCGACAAGGCCGGCGCGCTCGACAAGCTGGAAGGCTTCGCGAGCTTCCACGGCCCGGACTTCTACGCGCTGCCACGCAACACCGACAAGATCACGCTCGTGCGCGAGGCGTGGGAGTTGCCGGCTGAACTGCCGATGGGTGACGCAACGGTCGTGCCGCTGCGCGGCGGCGAAGTCATCGGCTGGAAGCTCAAGGGCTGAGTGGCGCGCACCAGATTGCCGTATGTCGCGGCAGGCCGCTCAGGCGGCAGGGCAACGAGGCGCCGAGCGCCGGTGGTGTTGCCATGACGGCGGGGTTGCCACAGATCGACTGGGCCGCACCGTGGTTCGCCGCGGTGTCGGCGCTCGGGCAGCACGCGCTCGCCGCGTCCGACTGGCGCGAGGCACTGGCCGCGCAGGCCGCCGCTGCCGGACTCACGAGCGGGCAGGGGTGCCCGCTTCGTTTCGTCGCGCAAGAGGCACTGCCGGCCGGCACCGCCTACGAGGCGTTCATTGCCGCGACGGGAGGCGTGCCGACGCGCCGCAATTTGCACGATTTCTTCAACGCACTCATCTGGCTGACGTATCCGCGCGGCAAAGCGGCGCTCAATGCGCGCCAGGCGGCGGCCCTCGCTGCGCGAGGCGTACAGCCGACTCGCGGGGCCACGCGCGACGCCGCTACGCTTTTCGATGAAAACGCCGTCATCTTCGCATGCAGCGACTCGTCGCTCGGGGCGGCGCTGCGCGCTTTCGACTGGCACACGTTGTTCGTCGAACGCCGCGCCCACTGGGGCCTCGCCTGCGAAGTCCAGCCGTTCGGGCACGCCTTGCTGGAGAAGCTGGTCGCACCGTACAAGTCGATCACCGCGCACGCGTGGATCGTCGACGTGCCAGCCGACTATTTCGGCTGGGCCCCGCCGCAGCGGCGCCGCTGGCTCGACGACCGGATCGCCCCGACGCTCGCGGTCGCGCCGCTCGCCACACGCGACTTCGCGCCGCTGCCGGTGTTGGGCATTCCCGGATGGTGGGCTGCCAACGCCGATCCGGGCTTTTATCTCGATACGACGGTGTTTCGCACCGGGAGGCGCCGGAAGCCGTAGCGGCGGCGGGCGCCGCCGGAGGGCGGGGCGTCAGTGGGGGCGTCAGTGGGGGCGTGAGCGTTGCGGCGTCGACGCCGGCACGCGTGATACACTTCGGCCCGCAGAGTCGGCCAGACAATCGCCGCCTTCCCTCGGGAAGGGGGAGGAAAGTCCGGACTCCACAGGGCAGGGTGATGGCTAACGGCCATCCGTCGTGAGACGCGGAACAGGGCAACAGAGAGCAGACCGCCGATGGCCCCTGGCGCAAGCCAGGCGGATCAGGTAAGGGTGAAACGGTGCGGTAAGAGCGCACCGCGGCGTGCGGCAACGCACACGGCACGGTAACCTCCACCCGGAGCAATTCCAAATAGGCAGGTGAGCGGCATGCGCCTCGTGTGCATGCCGGCAACGGGGCCCCCGGGAGCCTGCGGGTAGGAAGCTTGAGCGGCGCAGTGATGCGTCGCCTAGAGGAATGATTGTCAGGCGCGGCGCAAGTCGCGCTCACAGAATCCGGCTTATCGGCCGGCTCTGCATCCCGATGAATGCAAAAGGCTCCCGCGAGGGAGCCTTTTGCGCATCTGCGGCGCGAGCCGCGATCAGCCTTCGACGATTTCCACGCTGTGCGTGAGCTCCGCCGTCTTCGCGAGCATGATCGACGCCGAGCAGTACTTGTCATGCGACAGGGTCACCGCGCGCTCGACCGTGGCGGGGTTCAGGTTGCGCCCCGTGACGGTGAAATGGAAATGGATCTTGGTGAACACCTTCGGATCTTCGCTGGCGCGCTCGGCCTTGAGCGTCACGCTGCACCCCTTTACCTCGGCACGGCTCTTCTTCAGGATCAGTACCACGTCGTATGCCGTGCAGCCGCCGGTGCCGACCAGCAGCATTTCCATCGGACGTGGCGCCTGATTGTGCCCACCGCCCTCCGGCGCCCCGTCCATCGCGACGATGTGACCGCTGCCCGTCTGCGCGACGAAAGCCATGCCGTCCTGGCCCATCCAGCTAACCTTGCATTCCATATCTCGAAACCCCGATTTCTCGTTCAAGCAAAAATTGTAGCGGCTTCCGCAATCGTGCGTACCGTCCCGCAACCGAGGGCGCCGACGTTTTCGGTGCGGGTTGCTGCGTCGCAATATTGGCGCTTTTTTGATCGGGTTTTCAGGGGGAGAAACCCTAAATTCAGGTCGATCCCGCTAGTTGGAGATCGATGCCGAGACGTTGAATGCTATTAAGTCGTTGAATTTTAACGATTTTTCTGTTCTGGTGATTTTCGTTTTGAATTTCATATTATGGTGTTGTATTTCGCACTATAAATTTTCTTGCATTGCACCATGACGTTTGCTACACTTCAGTCATTGGTTGTTGTGCTTCACAGCAACGCTGCAAGTGTCTCCTCCACCCTCCTCCTTTGGTGGATTTAACCCGGACCCTCGAGGTTCGGGTTTTTTTTTTGTGTTGCCGGAAACGGCGTTTACCGAGCGACAGCTTTTTTCTGTATAATCAACGGCTTTTCCGGAAATGCCCACGGAAAATGCATCAGGGAGAGCCTGCAAGCACAGGACTGCGCCATGCGACCGAAGTGTTGCCAGGACGCGGCCGGCAGACAAGCAGGAAGTTGGTGTCTATGGGGCAAACAGTATTTTTTTTGGATCGATCATGAAGACGTTTTCCGCTAAGCCGGCAGAGGTGACGCGCGAATGGTTTGTGATTGACGCGACGGACAAAGTCCTCGGCCGTGTCGCCAGCGAAGTGGCACGCCGTCTGCGCGGCAAGCACAAGCCTGAATTCACGCCGCACGTTGATACTGGTGACTACATCATCATCGTCAACGCTGCCAAGCTGAAAGTCACGGGCGCAAAGCAAACTGACAAGAAGTACTACCGCCACACCGGTTATCCGGGCGGTATCTACGAAACCACGTTTGGCAAGATGCAGGAGCGTTTCCCGGGCCGTGCGCTCGAGAAGGCCGTGAAGGGCATGCTGCCGAAGGGTCCGCTGGGCTATGCGATGATCAAGAAGCTGAAGGTTTACGCCGACGGCAACCATCCGCACGAAGCGCAGCAACCGAAGTCGCTCGAGATCTAAGGGCCACGCCATGTTCAAAAACGATTGGAATTACGGCACCGGCCGTCGCAAGAGCGCCGTCGCTCGTGTGTTCATCAAGGCTGGCAAGGGCGACATCGTCGTCAATGGCAAGCCGATCAAAGAGTACTTTGCTCGTGAAACGTCGCTGATGATCGTCCGTCAGCCGCTCGAGCTGACCAACCACGCCGAAACGTTCGACATCAAGGTCAACGTCTCGGGCGGCGGTGAAACGGGTCAGGCCGGTGCGGTTCGTCACGGCATCACCCGCGCACTGATCGACTACGACGCGACGCTCAAGCCGACGCTGTCGACCGCTGGCTTCGTCACGCGCGATGCCCGTGAAGTCGAACGTAAGAAGGTTGGTCTGCACAAGGCCCGCCGACGCAAGCAATTCTCGAAGCGTTAATCGCACGAGTGCTTGTTCGCATCTGCCGCAAGCAGATGCAGGAAAGGCCGCCTCGCGCGGCCTTTTTTCATTTACGGCGCCACGCTCACGCGCGCGGCGCCGCCCGACGGCCGGCGTGGCGCCGCGTCACACGTGTCGTGGAAGCTTGATAGAATCGCGGTTCCGATTCAAAGGGGTGGGACATGGTCAAGGTAGGTATCGTAGGCGGCACCGGCTATACGGGTGTGGAGCTCCTCCGTCTGCTCGCGCAGCATCCGGAAGTGAAGTTGACGGCGATTACCTCGCGCAAGGAAGCGGGTACGCCGGTCGCCGACATGTATCCGAACCTGCGAGGCCGTGTCGATCTGGCGTTCGTCACGCCCGACGATGCCCGTCTGACCGACTGCGACGTGGTGTTCTTCGCCACGCCCCACGGCGTGGCCATGTCGCAGGCGCGCGAGCTGCTCGCCGCCGGTGTGCGCGTGATCGATCTGGCGGCCGACTTCCGCCTGAAGGACACGGCCACGTTCGAGAAGTGGTACGGCATGCCGCACGCCTGCCCGGACATTCTCGAAGAAGCCGTCTACGGCCTGCCCGAAATCAATCGCGAGCAGATCAAGAGCGCGCGCGTGATCGGCCTGCCGGGTTGCTATCCGACGTCCGTTCAGCTCGGCTATGCACCGCTGTTCGCGGGGGGGCGCAAGCTCGTCGACCCGAAGCATCTGATCGCCGACGCGAAGTCGGGCGCGAGCGGCGCCGGCCGCAAGGGCGAGACGTCGCTGATCCTCGCGGAGACGGCCGACAACTTCAAGGCATACGGCGTGAAGGGGCACCGTCACCATCCGGAAATCAAGCAGGGGCTCGAGGCGATCGCCGGCTACGAGGTGGGCCTGACGTTCGTGCCGCACCTGTTGCCGACCATCCGCGGCATTCATTCGACGCTCTACGCGACGATCCTTCCCGAGGCCCGCGACACCGACTTCCAGGCGCTGTTCGAGACGTACTACGCCGGCGAGCCGTTCGTGGACGTGCTGCCGGCCGGTTCGATGCCCGAGACGCGCTGGGTGCGCGCCTCGAACTACGTGCGCGTGGCAGTGCATCGTCCGGGCAATGAAGACACGCTGGTCATCCTCGTGGTCGAGGACAACCTGGTCAAGGGCGCGTCCGGTCAGGGCGTGCAGTGTATGAACCTGATGTTCGGCTTGCCGGAGAATACGGGCCTCACCCATATTCCCGTACTGCCGTAACGGTATTTATCGTTTCTAAGCCCTTGATTTTTCGGCACCCGGCACGATTTGGGATTAGGGACTAGAATGGTACCGAAACGATTTTTGGAGATTTGCGATGAACGCACCGCTTGAGGCCGCCGTCACGGAAATGCCCGCGTTCCTGGTCTTTACCGACAGCGCCGCGGACAAGGTCAAGCAACTGATCGACGAGGAAGGCAACCCCGAGCTCAAACTGCGCGTTTTCGTGCAGGGCGGCGGGTGCTCCGGCTTTCAGTACGGTTTCACCTTCGATGAAGACGTCAACGAAGACGACACCGTGCTCGACAAGAACGGCGTGTCGCTGCTGATCGACTCGATGAGCTATCAATACCTCGTCGGCGCCGAGATCGACTACAAGGAAGATATCAACGGCGCCCAGTTCGTGATCAAGAACCCGAACGCGACCACGACGTGTGGCTGCGGCTCGTCGTTCTCGGTCTGAGCGAACAGGACTGACGGGAGGCAATGCCGGGGGCGCATCGGCGACGAGGCGCGCGGGCATGCAGGCAATATCCCGCAATACCCCTCCCCGGAGGGGTATTTTTTTGTCCGTTCAAAAGGTGGCGCGGTGCCGGTCGCGCCACGGTCACGGGATGTCAGCGGGGATAGATGGCGCCCAGAATGCGCGGGCCCTTCGCGCCGGTGACCGACGGAAGATTCCCCGGTTCGCGCGCGAGACAGCGCTCGGCGAGCCAGGCGAACGCCAGTGCCTCGACCTGATGCGGGGGCACGCCAAGCGCTTGCGTCGTCGCGACGCTGACGCCGGGCAGGCGTTCGGCAATCGCCTGCATGAGCGCGGCATTGCGCGTGCCGCCGCCGCAGGCGTAGAAGCTCCTGCAGTCCGAGGCATGACCCAGCACGTCGTTGGCCACGCACTGCGCCGTGAGCGCGACGAGTGTGGCTTGCACGTCAACGGGGGCGACGTTGGGAAATGCGGCTAGCTTGCCGTCGAGCCACGCGGCGTGGAACAGGTCGCGTCCGGTGCTCTTGGGTGGCGTCTGCGTGAAATACGGCTCGCTCAACAGGGCGGCGAGCAGCGCCTCGTCCACGCGTCCGCTTGCGCCCCATGCGCCGCCGTCGTCATAGGGCTTGCCGAGATGGCGCGCGGCCCAGCCGTCGAGCAGGGCATTGCCCGGGCCGCAGTCGAAGCCCGACACCGGTCGGCCCGTGGCGGCTGCCGGCAGGATCGTGACGTTGCTGATGCCGCCGAGGTTGCAGACCACGCGCGTCTCGCCGGCCTCGGCGAAGCGCGCCTGATGGTAGGCCGGCACGAGCGGCGCGCCTTGGCCGCCGGCCGCGACGTCGCGGCTGCGCAAGTCCGCGACAACGTCGATGCCGGTCAGTTCGGCGAGCAGTGCGGGGGCGTTGAGCTGGCGGGTATAGCCCACGCCGTCGAACTCGCCGGGGCGATGACGGATCGTCTGGCCATGCGCGCCGATGGCGGTCACCGCGGACGCCGGCAAGCCAGCCTTGGCGAGCAGCTCGCTCACGCATTCGGCATAGTGTCGAGCCAACGCATTCGCAGCCAGCGCTTCGCGATGAAGCTCATTGTCGGACGGGGCTTGCAGCACCATCAGCGTCTCGCGCAGCGGCTGCGCAAATGCAATGTACGCTTCGGCCAGCACTTGCCCGCCGGGCGAAGCCACGAGCACGCCATCCACGCCATCGAGGCTGGTGCCGGACATCAGGCCGATGTAATGGGACGACGGCGGGGACGGCGGGGAGGGCGCGGTGGCGCCCGAGCGGGCGTCTTGAGCGGAAAGGTCAGTCATGAGCGAAGCGCGGGCGAAGGGATAGCGCGAATAGCGGCGGCGGGGCGACGACACGGCGGCACGGCGACACGGCGGCACGGCGACACGGCGGCACGGCGACACAACAAAACGGCGACACGACGAAGTGCCCCGATCGGCTGCCGCACCGCCCGGGCTCGCGAGCCAATCGCTCGCTGAGCCCGCGCCGTGCGGCCCCTAGCATACCTCAATCGCGCTCGGCGACTTGGACGGTGCGCATCAGGTCGATGCGCTTGAGCAGATTTTCCGCGTACATGTCGAACAGCTTCAGGCGGGCGCCCGAGAGCGGCGCGACGGCGGCGACGTCGGTCGCGAACGGATTGCGCGGCACTCCGTTCAGGCGCAACTCGTAGTGCAGGTGCGGCCCGGTCGCCCAGCCCGTCTGGCCGACGAAGCCGATGACCTGGCCCTGCGTGACGCGCGTGCCCGGCTTCACCCCCGGGCCGAAGCCGGAGAGGTGCGCGTAGCGTGTCTGGTAGTTGCCGGCGTGCTCGATCTCGATCAGGTTGCCGTAGCCGTTCTGCTTGCCAACGAACGTGACGACGCCGTCGCCGGCCGCGAACACGCGCGTGCCGATGGGCGCGGCCAGATCCACGCCCTCGTGCTTCTTCCATTGATGCTGGAACGGATGCTCACGGCCGCCGAACGCCGACGAAATGCGCGAGAACTCGACCGGCGTGCGCAGGAATGCCTGCTTCAGGTTGCGGCCGTCGAAGCCGTAATACGCGCCTTCGGGCGAGCCTTGCGGGTCGGCGTACCAGATGGCCTGATGCGTCTTGCCCTGGTTGATGAACTCGATGGCGAGCACGCGTCCGGTGCGAACCGTGCGGTCCTGCTGCTTGATCACCTCATAGACGAGGCGGAAGCGATCGCCGCGGCGCACGTCGCGCTGGAAGTTGATCACGCCGGAGAAGATGTTGACCATCTGCGCGACGACCGCATCGGGCACGCCGGCGTCGTCCATCGCGGTGAAGAAGTTGCCCGTGATGGCGCCCGAGCGCATGGCCCATTCGGTGTCGTTCGCAAGCTGCTCCATGCGCGCGCGCAGACGCCCGTCGTCGTTGCGGTCGATGACGAGCTGCTGCGCCGTGGCGCTGCCGGTGGACAGGACGGTGGAGAGCGAGACGAGCTTGCCGTCGTCGTCGGTCTCGGCCTGCACGACCTGACCGGCGGGCACGCCGATCAGACGGCGCGCAACGGCATTCTCGCGGATGAAGCGTTCGGCGGTGGGGTCCTGGATCGACAGCCGCGAGAGCATGTCGCCCAGCGTCTCGCCGCGGCGCATTGCCACTTGATGGATATAGGTCTGGGATTGCGCGTCGAGCTGCTGGATCTGTCGGGCCAGGTCGGGAAAGGTGAGCGGCAGCGTCACGCTCGCACCGTTGCGCGCCGATTCCGGCACCATGGGCGCCACGCCGAAAGCGGTCACCATTCCCAACGTCAGCGCCGAGCCGACCGTCGCCACGATTTGCACCTTTCTTCGGCGGTGCTTCGGCTGCGTGGGATCGATCAGGGTCAGCAGTTCACGCGCAAAAAAATCACGGAGTTTGGGCCACATCACGTAAAATTCTGCGCAACTTACAAAAAAGCCCGGGCGGAGCGACACGCTTCGCGATTGCCTGTCGGATTTTCCGGGGCAACCCGGCGTCGCTTCGGCCCGAGCCGAGAATTGAGCGGCGATTATAGCAGACGCATCGCCGTCTCCGCCTTTACTGACTGATTAGGGGGAACCCCCGATCCAGTCCGGACAATGATGTTATGACAAGTGAACACGCACTCACCTCGGATAAGCAGTACCCTGTGACCGACGCCACGCGGGCCGCACTGGCGATCGCCAAGCGCGGTTGCGACGAGTTGCTGGTGGAAGAGGAGTTCCTGCAGAAGCTCGCGCGCAGCGAGGCCACCGGCAAACCGCTTCGCATCAAGCTCGGCCTCGATCCGACCGCGCCCGACATCCACATCGGCCACACCGTGGTGCTCAACAAGATGCGCCAGCTCCAGGACCTGGGCCACACGGTCATTTTCCTGATCGGCGATTTCACCTCGCTGATCGGTGATCCGTCGGGCCGCAACAGCACGCGTCCGCCGCTCACGCGCGAGCAGATCGAAGCAAACGCGAAGACCTATTTCGAGCAGGCCGCGCTGGTGCTCGACCGCAGCAAGACCGAGATCCGCTACAACAGCGAGTGGTCGATGAAGCTTGGCGCGGACGGCATGATCAAGCTCGCCTCGCGCTACACCATGGCGCGCATGCTCGAGCGCGAGGACTTCACCAAGCGCTTCCAGGGCGGTGTGCCCATCGCCATCCACGAGTTTCTGTACCCGCTCATGCAGGGCTACGACTCGGTCGCCCTGGAGTCGGACCTCGAGCTGGGCGGCACCGACCAGAAGTTCAACCTGCTCGTGGGCCGCGAGCTGCAGAAGCAGTACGGTCAGGAGCCGCAGTGCATTCTCACGATGCCGCTGCTCGAAGGGCTCGACGGCGTCGAGAAGATGTCGAAGTCCAAGGGCAACTACGTCGGCATCAGCGAGAAGCCGAGCGAGATGTTCGGCAAGCTCATGAGCATCTCGGACGAGCTGATGTGGCGTTACTACGAGCTGCTGTCGTTCCGCTCGCTCGAACAGATCGCGCAGTTGCGCAAGGACGTCGAGGGCGGGCGCAACCCGCGCGACGTGAAGGTCCTGCTCGCGCAGGAGATCGTGGCGCGCTTCCACTCGCCGGCCGACGCCGAGCGCGCGCTCGAGGACTTCAACGCGCGCGCGCGCGGCGGCGTGCCGGACGACATTCCGGAAGTCTCGCTCGACGGTGCGCCGCTGGGCATTGCCCAGTTGCTCAAGCAAGCCGGTCTGGTGCCGTCGACCTCGGAGGCCAACCGCAACATCGAGCAAGGCGGTGTGCGCGTCGATGGCGAGACGGTGTCCGACAAGGGCGCGAAGATCGAGGCCGGGACTTACGTCGTGCAGGTCGGCAAGCGCCGCTTTGCCCGCGTGACGCTCGCCTGAGCGTGCGCGTCGCGCCGTTCCCGCGCATCACGCCATGATCGCGCTCATTCAACGCGTGCTCGAAGCCGCGGTGACGGTCGATGGCCGCACCGTCGGCGCCATCGGCCCCGGGCTGCTTGCGCTGGTGTGCGCCGAGCGCGGCGACACTGAAGCGAGCGCCGACAAATTGCTCGCGAAACTGCTCGGCTATCGGGTGTTCTCCGACGAGGCGGGCAAGATGAACCGCAGCGTGTCGAACCTCGACGGCAACGGCGCGGCCGGCGGCTTGCTGCTCGTCTCGCAGTTCACACTGGCGGCCGATACCAACAGCGGCACGCGACCGAGCTTTACGCCGGCGGCGAGTCCCGCACACGGCAAGCGTCTTTTCGACCACTTCGTCGCCCAGGCGCGCGAGCGCCACCCGATCGTGGAGACGGGCGAATTCGGCGCGCACATGCGTGTCTCGCTGGTCAACGACGGCCCGGTGACTTTCTGGCTGCAGAGCCGGCCTGAGCACGCCGGGTCCGCCTGAACCCGGGGGATCCGCCTCGAAGCGCCTGAAGGGGCCAGCGGCCTGGAGCGCTCCGGGCCGGCTCAACGCGGCTTCCCCGGAGGATTCGGACGGCTGCGAACTCGCGCGGCGCCACCCATCGTCGCGCATTGCGCCCTCGCCGGTGCACGTCCGGCCGTGCACGCCACGCGCACCCTCTGCGCCATACCCATGCGCTCGTGCGGGACACCGGTCCTGCCGTGCATGGGGCGTCGCGGCGTCGGACCGATGCGATCGATGCGATCGATGCGACCGCGCGGCAGGAGCGGCAGGCGCGGCCCTGGGACGCCCCGGAGGCATCTCGAAAATTGCTCGGAATCGTCTGAAATCGCCGCAATTGGCTGCGGGGCGGCCGCCGGACTGCACGCGATTCGCACCGGTGTGATACCGTCAACGGGTTTCGCAATGACAAGCACGGGAGAAAACGATGAAAGTCTGGAGTGACTCGTTTGCCGACAACGCGGCGATGGATGCACAGTTCGCCTTTGGCAAACCCGATGCGCAGTCGCACGTGGCGCTGTCGCAGAACAAGAACCCGCATCTGGCCTGGTCGGACGTGCCGGCGGGCACGCGCTCGTTCGTCGTGATCTGCACCGACAGCGACGTGCCGAGCCGCGGCGACGACGTCAACAAGGAGGGGCGCGAAGTGCCGGCCGACCTGCCGCGCGTCGACTTCTATCACTGGGTGCTGGTGGACGTGCCGGCGTCGGTCTCGGAAATTCCCGCGGCCAGCCACAGCAATCATGTCACGCCGCGCGGCAAGTTCGGGCCCGACGCGCTCGACGGCATGCGTCACGGCGTGAACGACTACACCGCGTGGTTCGCCGGCGACGAAGCCATGAAGGGCGACTACTACGGCTACGACGGCCCGTGCCCGCCGTGGAACGACACGATCGTCCACCACTATCACTTCACGGTCTATGCGCTCGACATCGCGCGCGTGCCGCTCGAAGGCCGTTTCGGCGGCGACGACGTGCTCGCTGCAATCAAGCCGCACGTGCTGGCCAGCGCCACCGTGACGGGCACCTACACGCTCAATCCAAAGGTGGCCTGACGCCCGGCGCGCCACTCTCAATCGCACACTGCCATTGCATCGATGAACCGCACGACGACCACCTTCACGCTGATTCGCCACGGCGAGACCGACTGGAACCGCGTCAAGCGCATTCAGGGGCATACGGACATTCCGCTGTCGGTCGAAGGGGAGCGTCAGGCGGCGCGGCTGGGCGAGCGCATTGCGCGCGACGTGGCCGCCCATGGGCGCGTGTTCGACCATGTGCTCACGAGCGATCTGCGGCGTGCGGTGCAGACCGCCGAGCCGGTGGCGCGTGCCTGCGGCCTGCCGCTGGTACGCACCGCGAATCTGCGTGAGCGGCATTACGGCGTGTTCGAGACGCGCGTGCCCGACGAGATCGAGGCCGAGTTCCCGCAGGACTACGCGCGCTGGCAGAGCCGCGATCCGGACTTCACGATCCCCGGCGGGGAATCGACGCGCGCCTTCTACACCCGCATCACCGAGTTCGTTTCGCAACTGTTGCGCGACTACGCGGGGCAGCATCTCGCACTCGTTGCGCACGGCGGCGTACTCGACTGCTGCTACCGCTTCGCGACCGGCTTGCCGTTGAGCGAGCCGCGCTCGTATCCGCTGCTCAATGCGAGCGTGAATCGTCTGGCCTGCGACGGCGAGCGCTGGCAAGTTCTGAGCTGGGCAGACGTCTCGCATCTGGATCACGCCGTGCGCGACGAGAGCAACGACAAGCCCCGGGCAGCGGAAGGGGCGGCGCAAGCGAACGCTGCAGCGGTGACGGATCGCGTCGATCCGCGCGTGGTGTAACGCCGGCCGGCTGCGGCGGCAAGCATTGAGCGTTTCACCGCGCGCGGCGCGCCGCCGGTTCAGCGTTCCAGCGACGGCTGCACGTTGGCGGCATCGGGGGTGGCAAGCGCCCGGCGTCGCGCGCGATGCGCCACGCTGTTTCGCATGGCCCAGCGGGCGAGTCGCGCCGTATGCCGCACGGCCGCACGAACCGTCATGCGACGCACGGCCGCACCGTCGGCGAACCCGAGCATGGCCTGCGACCACTCCGGCAGCAGATCGACGCCGGCGCTGAACAACAATCCACTGAACATGCGAGCACCGGCGAACGGCGCGGGCAGATTGCGCAGCACGCGAACGACTTCGTCCGTGCGCTCGCTCGTCTGCAGCGATGAACGCATGGCTGCCAGATACTCGTCGATCTGCGCGACGCTCGTCGGCACGTCGCGCGCGCCGAGCGCGATCGCAATACGCGCGACTTCCGCGTAGTAGCGATCCTGTTCGCCGCGCGCGAACGTCGGGTCCTTGTAGACCAGATAGCTGCGAAGGAAGCTCGACGTCTCGGCGACATGCACCCAGGTGAGCAGGTCGGGGTCATACGCCGCGTATGGACGCCCGTCAGGCGCGGTGCCCTTCACCTGGAGATGGATGCGGCGCACGCGCTCGAGCAGTGCTTCGGCATCGGCGGTGTTGCCGAATGTGGTGCCGCCGATGAACGTGGCGGTGCGGCGCAGCCGGCCGATCACGTCCTGGCGGAAGGTGGAGTGGTCCCAGACGCCGGCCATGGCGAGCGGATGGAGCGACTGCAGCAGCAGGGCGCTGACCCCGCCGATCATCATCGACATGAAGTCGCCATGCACATGCCAGCACGCGGCGCCGGGGCCGAACAGACCGGGGTCGCCCGGCGGCGTGTCGTAGTTCAGGCGCGGGGCGCCTGGACCGGACGTCAGGCTCACGAGCCGCATGGCGATCGCATGGCGTATGCGCCCCGACACGCCCACGACCGGGCCGGCCGGCCGCAGCGGCGTGGCAGGGGGCGGCGTGGGGAGGTCGTCGTGCGAAGACATGCGTCGATCCGTACCGAGTGACGATGGCGAGAGGCGCGAGCGCCGATCCGCGCGGCTTACCCGCCGTTGATGTCGGACGCCCAGAGCGAGCCGCTCTCGGGTGCGTTGCCCGGCGCGGCCAGACCGAAGTGGCGATACGCGGCGAGCGTCGCTACGCGGCCGCGCGGCGTGCGCTGCAGAAAACCTTGCTGAATCAGATACGGCTCGATCACGTCCTCGATGGTGTCGCGCTCCTCGCCGATCGCGGCGGCGAGGTTGTCCACGCCGACCGGGCCGCCGTCGAACTTGTGCAGCACCGCTTCGAGAAGCTTGCGATCCATCACGTCGAAGCCGACCGGGTCGACGTCGAGCATGCGCAGGGCCGCGTCGGCGACCGCCGCCGTGATGCGTCCGTCGGCCTTCACTTCGGCGTAGTCGCGCACGCGCCGCAGCAGGCGGTTGGCGATGCGCGGGGTGCCGCGCGCGCGGCGTGCAATTTCGTGCGCGCCGTCGTCGGCGATCGAGGCATTGAGCAGACCGGCCGAGCGACGCACGATGCCCGCCAGCTCGTCGGCGGAGTAAAACTCCAGGCGTGCCACGATCCCGAAACGGTCGCGCAGCGGATTGGTGAGCATACCCGCGCGCGTGGTCGCGCCAACGAGCGTGAACGGCTGCAGATCGAGCTTGACGCTGCGCGCCGCCGGTCCCTCGCCGATCATGATGTCGATCTGATAGTCCTCGAGCGCCGGGTACAGGATTTCCTCGACGACCGGCGAGAGCCGATGGATTTCGTCGATGAACAGGACGTCGTTGGCTTCAAGATTGGTGAGCAGCGCCGCGAGATCGCCCGGGCGCTCGAGCACCGGGCCCGAGGTCTGGCGCAGGTGCACGCCCATCTCGCGCGCAACGATGTGCGCGAGCGTGGTCTTGCCCAGGCCCGGCGGCCCGAACAGCAGCACGTGGTCGAGCGGCTCCGAGCGCTTGCGGGCCGCCTCGATGAAGATTTCCAGCTGGTCGCGCACCTTGCGCTGGCCGACGTATTCGTCGAGCAGCTTGGGGCGCAGTGCGCGCTCGAAGGCTTCTTCGTTGGGCGAGGCGGGCGTTGGCGCGATAATGCGCTCGGCGGCGAGTTTATCGGTTTCGATCATGGCTGCATTGTAGCGCTTCAGGCGTCGCTTGCCCGGGCGGGCCGGCGGGATTTCGCGGCGCGTCGTGCGGGCCCGCGGCGGCTCGTCAGCCGACCAGGCGTCCGCGCCGCATGCGCAGGCCCTTCGCCGCGAGAGCGGGCGAGCGCACGGGACCGGCCTCGGCCAGCGACACGAGCATCTCGCCGCTGTGCGCGTGGCAAATGGCCACGCCGAGCGCATCGGAGGCGTCCTTGCCGGGCGTGCCGCTCAGCGTGAGCAGGCGGGTGACCATCTCCTGCACCTGCTCCTTGCGGGCGCGTCCGTAGCCGACCACGGCCTGCTTGAGCTGCATCGGCGTGTATTCGAAGACCTCGAGCCCGCCGACCGACAGCGCGGTAATCGCGGCGCCGCGCGCCTGCCCGAGCAGCAGCGTGGACTGCGGGTTGACGTTGACGAACACCTTTTCGATGGCGGCCTGATCGGGACGGTAGGTTTCGACCAGCTCCGCCACGCTCTCGAAGATGATGCGCAGCCGGGCAGGCAGCGTGCCTTCGCCCGTGCGGATGACGCCGCTCGTCACATATTGCAGGCGGCTGCCGTGCTTTTCGAGCACGCCGAAGCCGGTGACGCGCAAGCCGGGGTCGATACCAAGAATTCTCATGCGGAGGCCAGAGGCGCGGCACATGGCGCCGGCGCGGGGCAAGTCAACGGATATGGCCCGTATTCTGGCACAGCCGGACCGGGGCGTCGCTCATGTCGTGTTTTATGCGACGAGACCGGGGCGAGACAGGAGCGGACGGACCGCAAGAGGAGGAATGACGCAGGCAGGGAGGCGCCGCGGCACGCCCCCCGATGGCGGCTCCGGCGCGCCTCGCGTCGATTTGCCGCAGGGGTGCGTCCCGCCGGGGGCGGCGGCGGGCGTCGCGAGGCGGCGGATTGTTGTACATTGTTTGCTGTTCAAAATATTCGACGGTCTGTCGCCGGACCGCCTGCCTGCCGATGCTCTGGATCAAAGCGCTGCACATCGTTTTCGTTGCCTCGTGGTTCGCCGGCCTGTTCTATCTGCCGCGCATCTTCGTCAATCTCGCGATGGAGAGCGACGCCGCCGCCACGCAGCGCCTGCTGCTCATGGCACGCAAGCTGTACCGCTTCATGACGATCCTCGCCGTACCGGCACTCGCTTTCGGACTGATCCTTTGGCTGTATTACGGCATCGGCCGACACGGCGGCTGGCTGCACGCCAAGCTGCTCATCGTCGTGCTGCTGCTCGGCTACCACCATGCGTGCGGCCGCCTGCTGCGCAAGTTCGAAACCGGTCGCAACACCCGTTCGCACCGCTGGTATCGTTACTTCAACGAATTTCCGGTGCTGGGACTACTCGGCGCGGCGATTCTCGCGGTCGTCAAGCCGTTCTGATCGTCCTGAGCCCGTCCTGCGCCTCCCGACCGGGGGCGCCTGCGCGCCTGCGATCGAATGCGTGCCTGAACGGGCGTCATGCCCGTCGTCCAGCATAAGAATCTGCCGCGGCGCGCCGTTGCGCGTCGCGAAACGTCCTGCCCTGAGGAGTATGCCGTGAGTCTGACCTGCGATTACTTTCTGGCGCCGCCGTCGCCCTACGTCTACATGGGGCACGCGCGCTTCGTCGAACTGGCGCGTCGTTTTGACGTACAGATCCAGCTCAAGCCCGTCGATCTCGGGCGCATTTTTTCCAGTTCGGGCGGGCTGCCGCTGGCCAAGCGCGCGCCGCAGCGGCAGGCCTATCGTCTGGTGGAGCTCGCGCGCTGGTCCAGGTATCTGGGCATGCCGCTCAATCTTCAGCCGAAGTTCTTTCCCGTGGCGGGTGACCCGGCCGCGCGCCTGATCATCGCCGCGCAACTCGCGCATGGCACCGGGCGCGCGCTCGATCTGGCCGCCGCGATCTCGAAGGCGCTGTGGGTGGAGGAGCGCAATATTGCCGACGACGCCACCTTGCAGACCATTGCGGACGGCCTGTCGTTCGACGGCAAGTCGCTCGTGGCCGCATCGAGCGGTGCGAGCGTGCAGGCCGCCTACGATGCGAATACCGAAGACGCGATGAACGCCGGCGTGTTCGGCGCGCCGTGGTTCGTGTTCGAGGGCGAGCCGTACTGGGGGCAGGATCGTCTCGACTTTCTCGAACGGGCTTTTGCGCAGGCGCGCGCCGCGCAGCGCTGAGCCCGTTTCTTTCGTTCCCGAAGCGCTCCCGAATCGTTCGTGAAGCGTTCGTGATGCCCGCTGCCGGCGTGGCCGGACGGCGGCAAACCAAGGAGTCTGCAGCAATGAGTCGTCCCCAGGTGGTGTTGTACAAGGGCGTGCCGGCCGAGGTGCGCGCGCGTCTGGCCGAGGCGTTCGAGCTTACCGAGTTCAATGGCGTGAACGACGCCAACCGGGCCGCGTTCTACGCGGCGCTCGGGCGTGCGGACGGGGCCATCGGCGTCGGCGTGAACGTCACGCCCGAGATGCTCGACGCGGCCCCGAAACTGAAGGCATGGGCCACCATCTCGGTCGGCTACGATCAGTTCGACGTGCCCGATCTCACGCGTCGGGGCATCGTGTTGATGAATACGCCCGACGTGCTGACCGAGACCACCGCCGACACCGTGTTCGCGTTGATCCTCGCGAGCGCGCGGCGCGTGGTCGAGCTGGCCGAACTCGTCAAGGCGGGCGGATGGAAGGGCAGCCTCGGTGAGGCGTACTTCGGCACCGACGTGCAAGGCAAGACGCTCGGCATCGTCGGCATGGGGCGCATCGGCGGCGCCGTCGCCCGCCGCGCCGCGCTCGGCTTCGGCATGCAGGTGCTCTACAGCAACCGCACGCGCAACGAGGCGGCCGAGAAGGCCTACGGGGCGCAATACCGCGCGCTGCCGGAGCTGCTCGCGCAGGCCGATTTCGTGGTGACGCTGGTGCCGCTGTCGCCGGCCACCGAGCGCCTGATCGGTGCGAGGGAATTCGCGCAGATGAAGCGCGGGGCGATCTTCATCAACGCGGCGCGCGGCAAGGTGATCGACGAGTCCGCGCTGATCGACGCTCTGGCCTCGGGGCATCTGCGCGCCGCGGGACTCGATGTGTTCGAGCGTGAACCGGTTTCGGTGGATTCGCCGTTGCTGAAGATGCATAACGTGGTGGCGCTGCCGCATATTGGCTCGGCCACCCACGAGACGCGCCATGCGATGGCGGCGTGTGCCGCGGACAATCTGATTGCCGCGCTCACGGGCCAGCCGCTGCGCAACGTGGTGAACCCGCAGGCGCAGCAGCGTTGAGACGCTCAAGCGTGGGGGAAGCGCGCGCGACGGGTTCCCCCGACGTCCAAGGCTTGACGTCTAACGGCCGTCGCTCGCCATACGGCGGCGATTGATGACCTCCTTCGCCCGGGCGAGCTGTTTGGGCAGCCGCTCGCCCAGCCGCAGCGCCATGCCCACGGCCAGCACGTCGCCGATCGCGAGATGCGCGATGCGCGAGGTCAGCGGCGAGTACACGTCGGTGTCCTCGTCGACGTCGGCGAAGAGCGCCACGCTCGCCATGCGCGCGAGCGGGGAGTTGCTGTGTGTAATGGCGATCACGCTCGCGCCCGCGGCGCGCGCGAGCTGCACCGCTTCGAGCAGGTCCTGCGTGCGTCCGGTGTTCGAGATGGCCACGACCACGTCGCCCTCGCGCAGCAGTGCGGACGACATGCCGTAGACGTGCGGATCGTTGTACGCCACGGCTGGAATGCCGAGGCGGAAGAACTTGTGCTGCATATCCTGCGCCGCAATGCCCGACGCCCCCGCGCCATAGAACTCGATGCGCGTGGCGGCGGCAAGCAGTGCGATGGCCTGCCCGATGCTGTCGGGCGACAGATTGTTGCGCACCTGCATGAGGCTGCCGATGGTGCGATCGAGCACCTTGCTCGCGATGCCCGGTACCGGCTCGTCGGGACGCACGTCGCGATGCACGAACGGCACGCCCTGCGCAATGCCTTGCGCGAGCCGGATCTTGAATTCGCGATAGCCGCTGCACCCCACCGCCTGGCAGAACCGGGCGATCGTGGGCTGGCTGACGTTGGCGCGCTCGGCGAGTTCGTTCATCGACAGGTCGACGACTTCGCGCGGGGCGTCCAGCACGTAGGTCGCAAGCTTGCGCTCGGATGGGCGCAATTGGGTCAGCATGGCTTCGATTCGGTTCAGCATGGCAGGCACCAACAAAAACAGGCGCGCGGCCGTCGCTGCCTCGCGCCATTCCCCGTGTTGCCTCGACGCCTTGCCCCATGTTGCCCCGGGGGCGCGGCGAGTCGGCTTGTCAGGCGCCCACTATAGCACCCGGCATCCGCGCCACGGCGCGCTTGGCTTTTCGCCGGGCACGCCTCGGACGACTGGCGAAATGTACAAAAACTACAAAAATACGACATTTCGCATTATGGGCGATTATTTCTCAATGTGGCAAAAATACAGTTAACTGTCGGAAAGTAATCAGTAAAACCCCGGATGCGGCGTACTTCCGATTGATGGGATGTAGAATTTCTACTAAACTCCGCTCCCAATCGTACCCCTCCTGGGTGCGTCGCAATCCGTCTTCCGGCATGACGTCTGACTCCACGAAGCCCCTGCATCCGGCCGTCCGGGCCGTCACCGCGCGCATTGCCGCGCGCAGCCGCGACACGCGCGCCGCCTATCTGGCCCGGATTGCGGCGAGTGCCGGCCGGTTTCCGCAGCGCGGTGCGCTGTCCTGCGCCAATCTGGCGCACGGCTTCGCCGCCATGCCGGCCAACGACAAACTGGTGCTGCGCGAGCAGCGCCGGCCCAACGTCGGCGTGGTGACCGCCTATAACGACATGCTCTCGGCACATCAGCCTTACGAGCAGTACCCCACACGGCTGCGCGAAGCGGCGCGCAAGCTGGGCGCCACGGTGCAGGTGGCCGGCGGCGTGCCGGCCATGTGCGACGGCGTCACGCAAGGCAACGCCGGCATGGAACTGTCGCTGTTCTCGCGCGAGGTCATAGCGATGAGCACGGCCGTGGCGCTCTCGCACAACATGTTCGACGCCGCGCTCATGCTCGGCGTGTGCGACAAGATCGTGCCGGGACTCGTGATCGGCGCGTTGCAGTTCGGCCATCTGCCGACGATCTTCGTCCCCGCGGGCCCCATGTCGAGCGGGCTGTCGAACGACGAAAAGGCGAAGATCCGCCAGCAGTACGCGACCGGCCAGGTCGGGCGCGACGCGCTGCTCGAAGCCGAATCGCAGGCTTACCACGGTGCGGGCACCTGCACGTTCTACGGCACGGCCAACAGCAACCAGCTGCTCATGGAGATCATGGGCCTGCACCTGCCGGGCGCGGCGTTCGTCCATCCGCACATGCCGCTGCGCGACGCCCTCACCGACGCTGCACTCGCGCGAGTGCTCGCCATCGGCGCCGACACGCGCGAATACACCCCTATCGGCCATGTGGTCGACGAGCGCTCGGTGGTCAACGGCATCGTCGGCCTGCTCGCCACGGGCGGCTCGACCAACCACACGCTGCACCTCGTGGCAATGGCCCGCGCGGCGGGCGTGCTCATCGACTGGGACGACTTCGATGCGCTCTCTGCCGTGGTGCCGCTCATGGCGCGCGTCTACCCGAACGGCAAGGCCGACGTGAATCACTTCCACGCCGCCGGCGGCATGGCGTTCCTGATCGGCGAGCTGCTCGACGCCGGCCTGCTGCATGGCGACGTGCAGACCGTGGCCGGCCCGGGACTTGCCCGCTACCGCGAGGAGCCGTGGCTTTCGCCACAGGGGCTGGCGTGGCGCGCCGGGAGCGCCTACAGTGGTGATCGTGACGTCCTGCGCGGCCATGCCGAGCCGTTCGCCCCCGACGGCGGACTGCGGCTCATGCACGGCAATCTGGGACGCGGCGTCATCAAGGTGTCGGCGGTCAAGCCGGAACATCGGCGCGTGGCCGCAACGGCACGCGTATTTACTTCGCAGGAAGCGGTTCAGGCCGCGTTCGATGCAGGCGAGCTGCGTCGCGACGTGGTCGTGGTGCTGCGCGGCCAGGGTCCGCGCGCCAATGGCATGCCCGAGCTGCATCGCCTCACCCCGCTGCTCGGCGTCTTGCAGGACGAAGGCTTTGCCGTGGCGCTCGTGACCGACGGCCGCATGTCGGGCGCATCGGGCAAGGTGCCCGCCGTGATTCACGTGTCGCCCGAGGCGGCCGGCGGCGGCCCGCTCGCCCGCGTGCGCGATGGCGATCTGATCCTGCTCGACGCGAACGCCGGCATGTTGCACGCCGAGGTGGCGCCGCAGGACTGGGCCTCGCGCGAGATCGCGCCGGTGCCGGCCTCCGGCGACGACACCGGGCGGCTGCTCTTCGGCCACATGCGCGCGGCGGTCGGCGCGGCAGAGGCGGGCGCTTCCGTGTTCTTCGGTATCGAGTGACGTGCAGGCCGCATTGGCGCCGCGCTCATGCATTCAAGGAAAACGTAATGGACATCAATGACATCGTTCGTGCCGGCCCCGTGGTCCCGGTGCTTCAGTTCGACAACGTCGAGCAGGGCGAACAAGTCTCGCGCGCCTTGCTCGCCGGCGGCGTGCGGGTGCTCGAGATCACGCTGCGCACGCCGGCGGCCATGGACGTGATCCGTCACGTGGCGGGTCTGTCGGACGAGTTGATCGTCGGCGTGGGCACGCTCACGCGCCCCGAGGAAATGGCGCAGGCCGTGGCCGCCGGCGCGCGCTTCGGCGTCTCGCCCGGCTACACGAGCGCGCTTGGCGCGGCCGCCAGGGCCGCGGGCCTGCCGCTGCTGCCGGGCGTGGTCACGCCCTCGGACATCCTCACGGCGCTGGCCGACGGCTACGACACCGTGAAGTTCTTCCCGGCCGAGCCCTCGGGCGGCGTGCCGATGCTCAAGGCGCTGTACGGACCGTTCCGCCAGGTGCGCTTCTGCCCGACGGGCGGCATCAGCGCAGAGTCGGCGCCGTCGTATCTCGCACAGCCGAACGTGGTCTGCGTGGGCGGTTCGTGGCTCACGCCCAAGGCGCTCGTCGACGCGAAGGACTGGGACGGCATTACGCGTCTGGCGCGCACGGCGAGCGCGTTGCCGCGCGGGTGAGCGAGCGCCGGGAAGCCGTATCGGAGAGGTTCGGGAAAGGTGCAGGCAAGGTGCAGGCAAGGGGCCGCAGAAGCGCGTGCCGCCGACACCACGCAGGATTCATCGAATAACAGGATTTCAATAATCGGGCCCACAAGGCCCATCGGGCATCCGCCCATCTAGCCAAACGAGGAGACCCCCATGGTCGCGGTGCAGGGCAACTTGCTGCTGGTGTACGCGCTTGTCGCGGTAATTGCGCTGATCTTGCTGATCGCGCGCTTCAAACTGAATCCGTTCATCACGCTGATCGTCGTCTCGCTCGTGCTCGGGCTGGCGGTGGGCATGCCGATGGGCGGCATCGTCAAGGCTTTCGAGACGGGCGTGGGCAACACGCTGGGGCACATCGCGCTGGTGGTGGGCCTGGGTACGATGCTCGGCAAGATGATGGCCGAGTCCGGCGGGGCCGAGCGCATCGCGCGAACGCTCATCGGCTTTTTCGGTGAGAAGAACGTGCACTGGGCGATGGTCGTGATTGCGTTCATCGTCGGTCTGCCGGTGTTCTTCGAGGTCGGCTTCGTGCTGCTCATCCCGATCGCGTTCAACGTGGCCAAGCGCACCGGCACGTCGATGGTGCTCGTGGGCATTCCGATGGTCGCCGGCCTGTCGGTCGTGCATGGCCTGATCCCGCCGCACCCGGCGGCGCTGCTGGCCGTGACCGCCTACAACGCCGACATTGGTCACACCATCATGTACGCGCTGATCGTGGGCATTCCCACCGCCGCGATCGCCGGCCCGCTCTTCGCCAAGCTCATGGCGCGCTACGTCGTGCCGAACCCGGACAACCCCCTGCTGGCACAGTTCGTCGAAGCCGATCGCAAGACGGAAGCGCTGCCGGGTTTCGGCATCACGCTGTTCACCATTCTGCTGCCGGTGATCCTGATGCTCGTGGGCAGCTGGGCCGATCTGTTCTTCGCGCCGAAGTCGTTCGCCAACGACTTCCTGCGCCTGATCGGCAACTCGGTGATGGCGCTGCTCATCGCCACGCTCGTGAGCTTCTTCACGTTCGGCAAGCAGCGCGGCTTCAACCGCGATCAGATTCTCAAGTTCACGAACGAATGTCTCGCCCCGATCGCCACGATCACGCTGGTGGTGGGCGCGGGCGGCGGTTTCGGGCGTATCCTGATGGACAGCGGCGTGTCGAAGGCGATCGTCGACGTGGCCACGCATGCGAACCTCTCGCCGCTGCTGCTCGGCTGGCTGGTGGCGGTGCTCATTCGTATCGCGACGGGCTCGGCCACGGTGGCGATGACGACCGCGTGCGGCATCGTCGCGCCGATCGCGGCGGCCGCCGGCGCAACCGTCAAGCCGGAGCTGATGGTGCTCGCCACGGGAGCGGGCTCGCTCATCCTGTCGCACGTGAACGACGGTGGCTTCTGGCTGGTCAAGGAGTACTTCAACATGACCGTGCCGCAGACGTTCAAGACCTGGACGGTTTGCGAGACGATCATTTCCGTGGTGGCGCTGCTGCTGACGCTGGCCCTCGCAACGGTGGTGTGAGGCAGCGATGCAGGGCGTGCAACACCGGCAACACACTGACGCGAGTCAGCAGGTTACAAGGAGACGAGCCATGATCGTCGTGGTAATGGGCGTATCGGGCAGCGGCAAGAGCACGGTCGGGCAGATGCTGGCCGACCGGCTGGGCTGCGGGTTTTCCGACGCGGATTCCTTTCACAGTGCAGCGAACATCGAGAAGATGCGCCGCGGCGAGGCACTCAACGACGAGGACCGCGCCCCGTGGCTGGCCGCCATTCGCGAGGCCATCGTCGCGCGCCGCCTGGCGGGACGTCATCATGTGTTCGCGTGTTCGGCGCTGCGCGCCCGCTATCGCGATGTCCTTGGCGAGCACGACGGCGACGTCGTGTTCGTCTATCTGAAGGGGGCGCCCGAAGTGATCGGCGAGCGCCTTGCCTCGCGCTCGGGTCATTTCTTCGACCCCGCACTGCTGCAGAGCCAGTTCAATACCCTCGAAGAGCCGCAGGACGCGCTGACCATCGACATCCGCGAGACGCCCGAGGCGATCGTGGAGATCCTGCTGCACAAGCTCGCCGCCTGTCCGGGCGGCGCACCCCTGACGTCGGCCACCTCGGCACGCGTACAATAGCGGTTTATTCCCTCTGCCGGCGCGTTGCGCGCCGGCTGTACGCATCGAAATGGCTTCCTTCGAATTCTTCGCGCCGTGCCCCCGTGGGCTGGAAGAGGCGCTCGCCGCCGAGCTGGCAGAGCTGGGCCGCCTTGCCCCGGTGTCGGTCGGCCAGCAGGTTCCGGGCGGCGTGCACTTTGCCGGGCCGTGGGCAGCCGGTATGGCAGCCAACCTGCATTCGCGCATTGCCAGTCGCGTGCTGCTGCGCGTGGCACAGCAGGGCTATCGCACCGAACAGGACATCTACGCCTTCGCGCTCGCCCAGCGCTGGGAAGACTGGTTCTCGTATCAGCAGACGCTGCGCGTGGACGTCACCGGCGTGAAGGCGCCCGTGCGCAGCCTCGAGTTCGTCACGCTGCGCATCAAGGACGCCGTTTGCGATCGTCTGCGCGAGAAGACCGGCGCGCGTCCGAACATCGACACGGCGCAGCCGGACGTGCGCGTGTTCGCTTTCCTGACGGCGACCGACGTCACGCTCTATCTCGACACGTCCGGCGAAGCGCTCTTCAAGCGCGGCTGGCGTCTGGACAAGGGGGCGGCACCGCTGCGCGAGAACCTCGCGGCGGGCGTTCTGCGCCTGGCGGGCTGGCGCGCGGATACGGCCGCCGGCATGGTCCTGTACGACCCGATGTGCGGCAGCGGCACGTTTCTCGCCGAAGCGGCGCAAATCGCGCTGGGCGTGCCCGCCGGCGCCGGGCGGCGCTTCGGTTTCGAAAAGCTCAAGGGCTACGACATCACCGCCTGGCAGAGCCTGAAGGTGCAGGCGATGGACGCCCAGCGCGACGCGCGCGTGCGTGGCGCGCCGCCGACGATCTTCGGCAGCGACATCTCGGGCGACATGCTGGCCAAGGCGCGCGCCAACCTGGAGCGCGCGGGCGTGGGCGACATCGGTCTGAAGCAGGTCGATGCGCGCGATATGTCGCCGCCGGTGGACCGGCCGGGCATCGTCGTGGCGAATCCGCCATACGGCGAGCGCATCGAGGTGCGCGGGCGCCGCGCATCGCGCGATCGTGACGGACGTGACGACGAGCGCGACTCGCCCGACATGCACGGCAACCGCGGCGGCTTCCAGCGCAAGCAGCCGGACGGTGTCGACGCCGAATTCTTCCGCGCCTTCGGCGACGTGCTCAAGCAGCGCTTCACGGGCTGGAGCGCGTATCTGCTCACCGCCGACATGAGCCTGCCGGGGCAGATGCGCCTGCGCGAGTCGCGCCGCACGCCGCTGTACAACGGCGCGCTCGAATGCCGCCTGTTTCGCTTCGATCTGATCGCCGGACCGGTGCGCAGGCGCGCAGACGCCGACGGCAAACCGGCGCACGGCGCGCCTGGGGCATAACGCCTTCGCGAGAAGGGCGCCGCCCGCAGGGCAAGACCGGTCGTTGGCCGGTCCTTGGGGCCTCCGGGGCGCCCTCGTTATCTGGCGTATCTGGTGTATTCGACGTCATCGCCCGCCGTGGCGGGCCATGGCGGCTATCGCGCGCTCAGAAACTGGCGGAGAATGCCGTGCGAGTAGTGGCTCGCGACGTCGCGCAGGAAGCGAGGGAAGTCGACGTGCGCGGTGTCGTCGGCGGCATCCGAGAGCGTGCGCATCACGGCGAACGGCACACCGTACTCGTGGCACACCTGCGCCACCGCCGCGCCTTCCATTTCCACCGCCAGCGCATTCGGCAGGGCCTCGCGCAGACGCGCCACCTCCTGCGCGCTCGACACGAAGCGGTCGCCGCTGGCGATCTGCCCGACATGCACGCGCGCTGCGCCGAGATGCAAGGCGGACAGCCACTCCGGGCGCACCTCGCTCGCCATGTGCTGCGCGAGCCAGTCGCGGGCGGCCTTCGCGAGGGCGTCGCGCAGCGCCACGTCGGCGGAAAACGCGGCGCGTCCGAGCAGCGGGATTTCGTGACGGGGGAAGAGGGGGCTGGCATCCATGTCGTGTTGCACGAGCGAGTCGGCCACGACGACGTCGCCGACATTCAGTCCGTGGGCCAGTCCGCCGGCCACGCCGGTGAAGACGATCTGCTCGACGCCGAAGCGATGAATCAGCGCGGTGGCCGTGGCGGCGGCCGCGACCTTGCCCACGCGCGCGAGCACGATGACGCAGCCCTGGCCGTGCAGCCGGCCCACGTGGTAGTCGCGCATGCCGACATGCTCCACGCGCGCGCCAGGCGCCATCTCGGCGAGCAGGTCGGCAATTTCTTCATGCAGGGCGGCAACGATGCCAAGCGTCATGGCGCGGATTCCGAGGGCAAAGCGAAGCGCGCATTGTAGCGCGCGTGGCAGTGATTGCTGCAGTGAGTGTTGACGTGAGTGTTGGCGTGAGTGTTGGCGTGAGTGTTGCAGTGAGCGCTCGGGCGCGGGGCCCTCGGCGACCCCGCGTCGGCGCGCTCACCGCGAAGACGAACGTCAGTCGACGGCCTTGACCATCTCCTCGACGACCTTCTTCGCGTCGCCGAAGACCATCATCGTCTTGTCGAGATAGAAGAGTTCG